>NZ_JAEBEP010000001.1:0-1141784 GCF_046548915.1 Streptomyces sp. cmx-18-6
AGACCTGGACCGGATGGAAGCATTCACCGACTGGCTGCACTGGTACAACTACCACCGACCCCACACCGGAATCGGGGGCCAGCCACCCGCCAGCCGCGTCACCAACCTGTCCGAACCACACACCTAGAGGGTAGGCCACGGCGGGGCCCCCGGCCCCGGGGACTCCCGTACCGGTTCGCTATCTTGATCGCCGCCGCCCACACCGGCCCCGCAGCACACTCGCCCAGTGAAGGAGCCGGTCATGGAGGCCGCCGCCACCACGTGTTACCGCCATCCGTCGTACGAGACGTATGTGCGCTGCACCCGCTGCGAGCGCGCCATCTGCCCGGACTGCATGCGTGAGGCCGCGGTCGGCTACCACTGCGTGGAGTGCGTGAAGGAGGGGCGGCGCTCGGTGCGGCGGGCCCGGACCGTCTTCGGCGGCGCGGTGTCCGGGGCGACGGCTCCGGTCGTGACGTACGTCCTGATGGCGCTGAACATCCTGGCGTATCTGGGCGAGGTGGTCCGGCCGGAGATCGTGGACCGGTTCGCGGTGCTCGGAGCCGCGCTGACCGGGCCGGACGGTGCGCAGTACTACTACCGGGGCGACACGTTCGCCGGGTACGAGCTGACGGGCATCGCGGACGGCGAGTGGTACC
Organism: Streptomyces sp. cmx-18-6; assembly: GCF_046548915.1. NCBI lineage: Bacteria > Bacillati > Actinomycetota > Actinomycetes > Kitasatosporales > Streptomycetaceae > Streptomyces > Streptomyces sp. cmx-18-6. The sequence continues at coordinate 639 of NZ_JAEBEP010000001.1, forward strand.
GGCTGGTGACGGGGGCGTTCCTGCATCTGCCGCCGGACACGTCGTTCGGGGTGATGCACCTGGTGTTCAACATGTTCGCGCTGTGGAACATCGGCCGGGCGGTGGAGGGGCAGCTCGGCCGGGCGCGCTATCTGGCGCTGTATCTGCTGGCGGCCGTGGGCGGTTCCGTCGCGGTGTACCTGCTGGCCCCGGACACCTCGACGGTCGGCGCGTCCGGTGCGGTCTTCGGGCTGGCCGCCGCGTACTGGGTGATCAACCGGCGGCTGGGCCATGACATGGGGGCGGTCAACCGGTTCATGGCGGGGTTCCTGCTCTGGATGGTGCTCTCGGCCCTGTTCGCCTCGTGGCAGGGGCACCTGGGCGGGCTGCTGACCGGGGCGCTGGTGACGTACGGGCTCGCCTACGCGCCCGCGAAGCTGCGGACCTGGCCGGCCCAGCTGGCGGGCGGGGCGGTGCTGGTGGGCCTGTTCGCGGTGGCGGTGGCGGTGAGGACCGCGGAGCTGACGGGCGGCGCGGTCCGGCTGGGCGGCTGAGGCCCTCCGGGGAAACCGGCCCCGGACGCGCCACGGCGCCCGCTGGTGTCCGGTCGGGGACGGGCAGGCGCCGCGTTCAGTTCCGTACGCCGTTGTACGGGACGTGTCTGGGGGCTCACCCCCGGGCCGCGTGGCCCAGGGGGAACCCGGGTGGTGCAGACCCGGGGTGCCCGGGCGGTGCGGACCCGGGAGGAACCCGGGTGAAGCTCAGACCAGCAGGGACCGGTCCGTCGGGCGGATCGGGGCCGGCAGGGCGCTGGTCCCGGTCAGGAAGCGGTCCACGCCGCGGGCGGCGGAGCGGCCCTCGGCGATCGCCCAGACGATGAGCGACTGGCCGCGGCCCGCGTCCCCGGCGACGTAGACGCCGTCGACGTTGGTCGCGTAGTTCTCGTCGCGGTCCACGTTGCCGCGCTGGTCGAGCTCCAGGCCGAACTGCTGGACCAGACCGTTGGACTGGTCGGTTCCGGTGAAGCCCATGGCGAGGGTGACGAGCTGCGCGGGGATGCGCCGCTCCGTGCCGGGCTTCTGCTCCAGCTTACCGTCCTTGAACTCGACCTCGACCAGGTGGAGGGCCGCGACGTTCCCGTCCTCGTCGCCCTCGAAGTGGGTGGTCGAGACGGCGTAGACCCGCTCGCCGCCCTCCTCGTGCGCGGAGGTGACCTTGTAGAGCATCGGGAAGGTCGGCCACGGCTGGTTGGCGTTCCGCTCCTCGCCCGGCTTCGGCATGATCTCCAGCTGGGTGACGGAGGCCGCGCCCTGGCGGTGGGCGGTGCCCACGCAGTCCGCGCCGGTGTCGCCGCCGCCGATGACCACGACGTGCTTGCCGCCGGCGTGGATCGGGGCGACGGTCAGGTCGCCCTCCTGCACCTTGTTGGCGAGCGGCAGGTACTCCATCGCGAAGTGGATGCCGCCGAGCTCACGGCCGGGGACCGGCAGGTCGCGGGAGACGGTCGCACCGGCCGCGATGACGACCGCGTCGTAGCGGCGGCGGAGCTTGGCGGCGTCGATGTCCTTGCCGATCTCCACCTCCGTACGGAACTTGGTGCCTTCCAGGCGCATCTGCTCGATGCGGCGGTTGATGTGCGACTTCTCCATCTTGAACTCGGGGATGCCGTAGCGGAGGAGGCCCCCGATGCGGTCCGCGCGCTCGTAGACCACGACGGTGTGGCCGGCCCGGGTCAGCTGCTGGGCGGCGGCGAGTCCCGCCGGGCCCGAGCCGATGACGGCGACGGTCTTGCCGGAGAGGCGCTCGGGCGGCTGCGGGGTGACGTCGCCGCTGTCCCACGCCTTGTCGATGATGGAGACTTCGACGTTCTTGATGGTGACGGCCGGCTGGTTGATGCCGAGCACGCACGCCGACTCGCAGGGGGCCGGGCACAGCCGCCCGGTGAACTCCGGGAAGTTGTTCGTGGCGTGCAGCCGCTCGGAGGCCGCGGTCCAGTCCTCGCGGTAGGCGTAGTCGTTCCACTCGGGGATGAGGTTTCCGAGCGGACAGCCGTTGTGGCAGAACGGGATGCCGCAGTCCATGCAGCGGCCGGCCTGCTTGCTGATGATCGGGAGCAGCGAGCCCGGAACGTAGACCTCGTTCCAGTCCTTGACGCGCTCGGCCACGGGGCGGGTCTGGGCGACCTCGCGTCCGGTGGTCAGGAAGCCCTTGGGGTCAGCCATGGGTCGCCGCCTCCATCATCTTCTCGGTGGTCTCCTGCTCGGAGAGACCGGCGAGCTCAGCGGCGTCCTTGGCGGCGAGCACTGCCTTGTACGTGGACGGGATGATCTTGCTGAAGCGGGCCACGGCGGTGTCCCACTCGGCGAGGAGCTTCTCCGCGACGGTGGAGCCGGTCTCCTCCTGGTGGCGGCGCACGACGTCGTGCAGCCACCGCTTGTCGGTGTCGGCCAGTTCCTCGATCGCGCCGAGGTTGCCGACGTTGACGTTGTCGCGGTTCAGGTCGATGACGTAGGCGACGCCGCCCGACATGCCGGCGGCGAAGTTGCGTCCGGTCTCGCCGAGGACGACGGCGTGGCCGCCGGTCATGTACTCGCAGCCGTGGTCGCCCACGCCCTCGGAGACGACGAGCGCCCCGGAGTTGCGGACGCAAAAGCGCTCGCCGGTGCGGCCCCGGAGGAAGACCTCGCCGCCGGTCGCGCCGTAGCCGATGGTGTTGCCGGCGATGGTGGAGTACTCGGCGAGGTGGTCGGCGCCCCGGTCGGGGCGGACGACGACGCGGCCGCCGGAGAGGCCCTTGCCGACGTAGTCGTTGGCGTCGCCCTCCAGGCGCAGGGTGACCCCGCGCGGCAGGAACGCGCCGAAGGACTGGCCGGCCGAGCCGGTGAAGGTGATGTCGATGGTGTTCTCGGGCAGGCCCGGACCGCCGAACTTCTTGGTCACCTCGTGGCCGAGCATGGTGCCGACCGTCCGGTTGATGTTGCGGATCGCGACCTGCGCGCGGACCGGCTGGGCGGTCTCGGCGCTGTCGGCTCCGAGGGCGTCGGCGGCCAGCTTGATCAGCTGGTTGTCGAGCGCCTTCGTCAGACCGTGGTCCTGCTCGACGATCCGGTGGCGGACCGCGCCCTCGGGCAGCTCGGGGACGTGGAAGAGCGGAGCCAGGTCGAGGCCCTGCGCCTTCCAGTGGGTGATGGCCCGGTCGGTGTCGAGGAGCTCGGCGTGGCCGACCGCTTCCTCGATGGTGCGGAAACCCAGCTCGGCGAGGATCTCGCGGACCTCTTCGGCGATGAACTCGAAGAAGTTGACGACGTACTCGGCCTTGCCGGAGAACCGGTCGCGCAGGACCGGGTTCTGGGTGGCGATGCCGACCGGGCAGGTGTCCAGGTGGCAGACGCGCATCATGACGCAGCCGGAGACGACGAGCGGCGCGGTCGCGAAACCGAACTCCTCGGCGCCGAGGAGCGCGGCGATGACGACGTCGCGGCCGGTCTTGAGCTGGCCGTCCGTCTGGACGACGATCCGGTCGCGCAGCCCGTTGAGCAGCAGCGTCTGCTGGGTCTCGGCGAGGCCGAGCTCCCAGGGGCCGCCCGCGTGCTTGAGGGAGGTGAGCGGGGACGCGCCCGTTCCGCCGTCGTGGCCGGAGATGAGGACGACGTCCGCGTGCGCCTTGGAGACACCGGCGGCGACCGTGCCGACGCCGACCTCGGAGACCAGCTTCACGTGGATGCGGGCCGCGGGGTTGGCGTTCTTCAGGTCGTGGATGAGCTGCGCGAGGTCTTCGATGGAGTAGATGTCGTGGTGCGGCGGCGGCGAGATGAGGCCGACGCCGGGCGTCGAGTGACGCGTCTTGGCGACCCACGGGTAGACCTTGTGGCCGGGCAGCTGGCCGCCCTCGCCGGGCTTCGCGCCCTGGGCCATCTTGATCTGGATGTCGTCCGCGTTGACCAGGTATTCGCTGGTCACGCCGAAGCGGCCGGAGGCGACCTGCTTGATGGAGGAGCGGCGCGCCGGGTCGTACAGGCGGTCGGGGTCCTCGCCGCCCTCGCCGGTGTTGGACTTGCCGCCGAGCTGGTTCATCGCGATGGCGAGCGTCTCGTGCGCCTCGCGGGAGATGGAGCCGTACGACATGGCGCCGGTGGAGAACCGCTTGACGATCTCGGAGGCGGGCTCGACCTCGTCGATGGAGATCGGGGCCCGGCCGGAGGTGAAGCCGAACAGGCCGCGGAGCGTCATCAGGCGCTCGGACTGCTCGTTCACCCGGTCCGTGTACTGCTTGAAGATGTCGTAGCGCCGGTTGCGGGTGGCGTGCTGGAGGCGGAAGACCGTCTCCGGGTCGAAGAGGTGCGGCTCGCCCTCGCGGCGCCACTGGTACTCGCCGCCGATCTCCAGCGCGCGGTGCGAGGCCGCGATGCCGGAGGCGGGGTACGCCTTGGTGTGCCGGGCGGCGACCTCCTTGGCGACGACCTCCAGGCCCGCGCCGCCGATCTTGGTGGCGGTGCCGTTGAAGTACGTCGCGACGAACGCGTCGTCCAGGCCCACGGCCTCGAAGACCTGCGCGCCCCGGTAGGAGGCGACGGTGGAGATGCCCATCTTGGACATGACCTTCAGGACGCCCTTGCCGAGCGCGTGGATCAGGTTCCGGATGGCCTGCTCGGCGTCCATGTTCTCGGTGGTCTCGATGAACGTGCCGGCGCGGACCAGGTCCTCGACGGACTCCATCGCCAGGTACGGGTTGACCGCGGCGGCGCCGTAGCCGATGAGCAGGGCGACGTGGTGGACCTCGCGGACGTCCCCCGCCTCGACCAGCAGGCCCACCTGGGTGCGCTGCTTGGTGCGGATGAGGTGGTGGTGGACGGCGGAGGTGAGCAGCAGCGAGGGGATCGGGGCGTGCTCGGCGTCGGAGTGCCGGTCGGAGAGGACGATGAGGCGTGCGCCGTCCTCTATGGCGGCGTCGACCTCGGCGCAGATCTCCTCGATCCGCGCGGCCAGGGCGTCACCGCCGCCGCCGACCCGGTAGAGGCCGGCGAGGGTCGCGGCCTTCATGCCCGGCATGTCGCCGTCCGCGTTGATGTGTATCAGCTTGGCGAGCTCGTCGTTGTCGATCACCGGGAACGGCAGCGTGACGCTGCGACACGCGGCGGCGGTCGGCTCCAGGATGTTGCCCTGGGGGCCCAGCGAGGAGCGCAGCGAGGTGACGAGCTCCTCGCGGATGGCGTCCAGCGGCGGGTTGGTGACCTGGGCGAAGAGCTGGGTGAAGTAGTCGAACAGCAGCCGGGGGCGCTCGGAGAGCGCGGCGATCGGCGAGTCGGTGCCCATGGAGCCCAGCGGTTCGCCGGCGGTGCGGGCCATCGGCGCGAGGAGGATGCGGAGCTCCTCCTCGGTGTAGCCGAAGGTCTGCTGGCGGCGGGTGACCGAGGCGTGGGTGTGCACGATGTGCTCGCGCTCGGGCAGGTCGCCGAGGCCGATCTCGCCGGTCTCCAGCCACTCCTGGTACGGCTGCTCGGCGGCGAGGGACGCCTTGATCTCGTCGTCCTCGATGATGCGGTGCTCGGCGGTGTCGACGAGGAACATCTTGCCGGGCTGGAGGCGGCCCTTGCGGACGACCTTCGCGGGGTCGATGTCGAGGACGCCGACCTCGGAGGAGAGGACGACGAGGCCGTCGTCGGTGACCCAGTAGCGGCCGGGGCGCAGACCGTTGCGGTCGAGGACCGCGCCGACCTGGACGCCGTCGGTGAAGGTGACGCAGGCGGGGCCGTCCCAGGGCTCCATCATCGTCGCGTGGTACTGGTAGAACGCGCGCCGGGCCGGGTCCATCGAGTCGTGGTTCTCCCACGCCTCGGGCACCATCATCAGCACCGAGTGCGGCAGCGAGCGCCCGCCGAGGTGCAGCAGCTCCAGGACCTCGTCGAAGGAGGCGGAGTCGGAGGCGTCCGGGGTGCAGACGGGGAAGATCCGGTCGAGCTGCTCGGAGCCGAAGAGGTCGGAGGCGAGCTGGGACTCGCGGGCCTTCATCCAGTTGCGGTTGCCCTTGACCGTGTTGATCTCGCCGTTGTGCGCGACGAAGCGGTACGGGTGTGCCAGCGGCCAGCTCGGGAAGGTGTTGGTCGAGAAGCGGGAGTGGACCAGCGCGACGGTGGAGGCGAAGCGGCGGTCGGAGAGGTCCGGGAAGAACGGCTCCAGCTGCCCGGTGGTGAGCATACCCTTGTAGACGACGGTGCGGGCGGAGAGCGAGGGGAAGTACACCCCGGCCTCACGCTCGGCGCGCTTGCGCAGGACGAACGCCTTGCGGTCCAGGACGATGCCGGTGGACTCGCCGTCCGCGACGAAGACCTGGCGGAACTCGGGCATGGTGGCGCGTGCGCCGTTGCCGAGAAGTGCGGGGGTGACCGGGACCTCGCGCCAGCCGAGGACCGTCAGGCCCTCCTGCGCGGCGATCTCCTCGATCGTGCGGACCGCCTCGATGGAGTCGTCGGCGGGGAGGAAGGCGATGCCCACGGCGTAGGCGCCGGCCTCGGGAAGTTCGAAGGGGGTCTCGGCGCGCAGGAAGGCGTCGGGGACCTGGCAGAGGATGCCGGCGCCGTCGCCGGAGTCGGGCTCGGAGCCGGTGGCGCCGCGGTGTTCGAGATTGCGCAGTACGGTCAGCGCCTGCTCGACCAGCTCATGGCTGGCCACACCGGTCAGAGTGGCCACGAACCCGACGCCACAGGCGTCGTGCTCGTTACGGGGGTCGTACATCCCCTGCTGGGCGGGGCGACCGTCCATGGGCGACCAGGCGTCGATACGCATCGGCTCTCCCGTCGTCGTCGTGGCATTTGCGGTGCCGAGGGACGACGTTGGCCCTCTGCGAAATTTCGTGCAGGTTACATGATGGGGCGCTTCTCAAGAAGCGGAAGGCTCATTCCAACATACGGACACCGTGGTGACCGGAGGTGACTGGGTGACCAGAGGCGACCGGTGGACCAGGGGGCGGGCCGCTGTCGGACGGATCGGCGCCCGGGGACTCGCAGAGAGCAGGCGTCGTTGCCTGCGGTGCCCTACGGCTCATGCCCGGCGGCAAAGGAAACGAAACCACCGAGTAACGGCTACTTATGTGCAGCCCTGCATAGAGTCTCATTTTACGGCTGCGCGTCCCGTCCCGCCCAGGGGGCGGCGCCAAGACGTACGTCACACGGGTTGCCGCACCGTTGAGCCGTCCGGGCGGTCGCGTTACGCCGCCCGCCACCCCCTCAGTCAGCCCCGCCGGGTCAGCCGGCCGCCTCCCCCATCCCCGGGTCAGCCGACCGCCACGCCGAACAGCGTGCCCAGCCCGTACGTCAGCGCCGCCGCCGCACCGCCCAGCGCGAGCTGCCGCAGCCCGCTGAACCACCAGCTGCGGGCCGTCACCCGGGCCACCACCGCGCCGCAGCCGAACAGGCCGGCCAGCGCGAGGAGCACCGAGGGCCACAGCACGCTCGCCCCGAGGAGATAGGGCAGGACGGGCAGCAGCGCCCCGAGCGCGAAAGCCCCGAAGGAGGAGACGGCGGCGACCAGCGGCGAGGGCAGGTCGCCCGGGTCGACGCCGAGCTCCTCGCGGGCGTGGATCTCCAGGGCCTGTTCCGGGTCGCGGGACAGCTGCCGGGCCACCTCGCGGGCCAGCGGGGCGTCGACCCCGCGCGACTCGTAGAGGGCGGCGAGCTCCGCCATCTCGTCCTTGGGGTGCTTACGGAGCTCCCGGCGCTCGACGTCGAGCTCGGCCTCGACCAGCTCGCGCTGGGAGGCGACGGAGGTGTACTCGCCGGCCGCCATGGAGAAGGCCCCGGCGGCCAGGCCCGCGAGCCCGGTGATCACGATGGTCTGCTGGGAGAGGGCGCCGCCCGCGACCCCGGTCATCAGGGCGAGGTTGGAGACCAGTCCGTCCATGGCGCCGAAGACGGCCGGGCGCAGCCAGCCGCCGTTCACATCCCGGTGGGTGTGGTTGTCCCGGTGCGCCTCGTGCAGGACGGCGTCGGTCTCGATGATGGCCACAGCGTGCGTCTCCCCTTGCTCTCCCGGCGGACGTCACCCCGCCGGACCGTTCTCCGTACAACTTTCGACAAAGTCCAAAGTACGCCGGACGAGCGACCGCCGCCAGGAAGGCAGTACTGCCTTACCGCCGCTCCGACCTGCGAAGAAAGGCCCGCCTCGACTGTCCGCGCCGTCATCCGACCGGCCCCTTTCTGCCGCCGTTCCGGCTCCGACCGGCCTCCGCGTGGGACAGATGCGGACAGGGCCCCGGCGAGCGGGCCCCGGAGACGGACTCGCCGGACGAGCGGAAGGGCGACGCGATGGAGACGACCGGCGGCAAGGACCGGGCCAGGGGTGCGCTGCTGGGACTCGCGGTCGGGGACGCGCTCGGGGCACCGGCGGAGAACCTGCGGCCCTCGGAGATCCGCCGCCGCTGGGGGCGGATCGAAGGGTTCGTGAGCGAGGACCCGGCGGGGACCGACGACACGGAGTACGCGATCTTCTCCGGGCTGCTGCTGGCCCGGCACGGCTCCGCGCTCACCGTCTCCCACGTGGAGCGGGCCTGGCACCACTGGATCGCCGATCTGGACGAGGGCCCGTTCCGGGGGGCCGGTTTCAGCGAGCGCGGCACCCTGGAGAACCTGCGCCGGGGCCTCGCCGCGCCGATCTCCGCCCAGCACCGGCACGCCTGGAGCGACGGCCTGGCGATGCGGGCGGCCCCCTTCGGGGTGTTCGCGGCGGGCCGCCCCGCCGAGGCGGCCCGGCTGGTGGCGGTGGACGGCCGGGTGAGCCATGAGGGCGAGGGCATCTACGGGGGCCAGGCGGTGGCGGCCGGGGTGGCGGCGGCGATGGTCGGCGCGGGCCTCGCCTCGGTGATCGCGGCCGCGCTGTCGGTGGTCCCGATGGACTCCTGGACGGCCCGCTCGCTGCGCCGTGCGGTGGCGGCGGCCCAGCGCCCGTACCCGGACCGGCTGACGATGGAGCGGGCGGTGCGTTCGGCGGTGGTGATCGGCGGCTACCCGTGGACGGACCTCGCGCCGGAGGCGGTGGGCCTGGCGTTCGGGGCCTTCACGGCGGCCCGGGGCGACTTCCGTACGGCGGTGCTGACGGCCGTGAACATGGGGCGGGACGCGGATACGACGGCGGCGGTGGCGGGGTCCCTGGCCGGGGCGCTGCACGGGGCGGGCGCGATCCCGCCGGACTGGGCGGCGGCGATCGGACCGGTCCGGGGAAGCTGTCTGCCCTCGATGCGCGGCTACCACGTGCTGGACATCGCGGACCTGCTGACGCCGGAGGGCGCGGAAGGCACGGAAGGCGTTCAGGGGCAGGGGCAGGCCGGCGGGCGTGAGCCTTCCGCCGTACGGGGCCGGCACCTGGCGTCCGTGGCCGCCTCCTTCGAGCCCGTACGGGAGGACCGGCGATGACGACGGAACGCCCGGCCGCGACGCCCGGGGCCGCCGCCCCCTCCCGCCGCGCCCGGATCGAGGGCCTGCTCCTCGGGCTGGCCTCCGGGGACGCCGCCGGGTGGCCCGCCGCACGGCACCGGGCGGCCCGGATGCCCGAGTGGACCCGGCGGCTCACCCGCGAGCTGGACACCTTCGCCGAGCAGAACGCCACCACCACGCTCCCCGTGCCCATCGCCCTCAACCAGCCGCCCGAACCCCTGCGGCTCGGCCCGTCCGACGACGCCGAGTGGGCCGCGTTCGCCGCCGGTACGGTGCTGGCGGCGGCCGCCGACGACGCGTCCGGCCTGCCCCCCGGCCGCCGGACGCGGGACGCGGTGGACCGGGCCTGGAACGCGCTGGCCGCCGCCGTCGCCGCCGCGAGCGCCCGGGCCCCCGAGGTGGAGGCGGCGGTGCTCCCGCTGCGCGCCCGGATCTCGGTACGGGCCGGGCTCGGCAACCTGGCCGCCGGGCTGCGGCCGCCCGCCACCGGGCACGACAACCCGCACTACTTCGACGACGCCGCCTGCGTACGGGCCGCCGTCCTCGCCGTCGTCCACCCGGGCGACCCCCGGGAGGCGGCGGCGCTCGCGGAGTTCGACGCCCGGTACACCCAGGACGGCGACGGGGTGCACGGGGCGCGGGCCGTGGCCGCCGCGATCGCCGTGGCGCTGGCCGGGGCGGACGTCGACACGGTGGTGAACGCCGCGCTCGCCCAGCTCCCCGAAGGCACCGAGATCGCCCGCAACGCCGTGCACGCGGTCCGCCTGGCCCGGGAGTTCGCGGACGAGCCGGCCGGGGCGTTCGCCCTGGTCCCGGTGCTGGAGCACCAGATCGTGGACCACGTCTACAGCTACGGCATCGCGGCGGCCGAGACCGTGCCCGTCGCCCTCGCCCTGGCCACCGCCGCCCGGGGCGAGATCGCCCAGGCGATCCCGGCCGCCGCCTGCCTCTCCCGGGTCGCGGACTCCGCGCCCGCCCTGGCCGGGGCGCTCACCGGGGCGATCGGCTCGGTCACCGCCGTACCGGCGGGGTGGCGCGAGGCGTGCCGGACGCTCGCGGGGTGTGCGCTGCCCCGGTTCGCGGGCACGGACCTGATCGAACTCGCCGGGCTGCTGGCAGCCACGGAACCGGCCGCCCCGGGTGGACAATTCCGGCATGACGCCCACAACGGCCACGACAGCCGAGCCCACCCCCCGTACCGGCACCGCACAGCGGACCCCGCCCGGACTCGATGAACGCATCACCCGGGCCCTCGTCGGCGCGGCGGTGGGAGACGCCCTCGGCGGTCCGGTCGAGGGCTGGACCCCCGAGCAGATCGCCGAGCGCCACGGCGGCCGGGTGACCGGGATCGTCGGCCCCTGGCACGGCGAGAACTGGCGCACCGCGCGCCCCATCGCCCCGTACCACAAGGGCGACGGGCACGTCACCGACGACACCCTGATGACCCACGCCCTGGTCCGGGTCTACGACCGGGTGCGCGACCACCTCGACGCGTACGCCGTCGCGGACCACCTCGTCCCGGATCTCCTGTCACCCCGCTGGATCCCGGAGCTGGAGGCCGAGGCGCTGCCGCTCCAGCGGATCTTCCTGGCGGAGAAGTGGCTCGTGGCCCGGCTGCACTACGGGCACGTGGACCCGCGCGAGGCCGGTGCGGGCAACATCGTCAACTGCGGGGCCGCGATGTACATGGCCCCGGTCGGCCTGGTCAACGCCGCCTGCCCGGAGGCCGCGTACGCCGAGGCCCTGGAGATCGCCGCGCCCCACCAGTCCTCCTACGGGCGGGAGGCCGCCGGGGTCTTCGCAGCCGCCGTCGCCGCCGCCTGCCGTCCGGGGGCCACGCCCGGCGCGGTGGTCGACGCGGCCCTCGCCCTGGCGAAGGACGGCACCCGGTCCGCGATCGAGGCGGTCTGCGAAGCGGCCGCGCACCACGACGACTTCGAGTCCGCGCTCGCCCCGCTGCGGGCGGCGGTGGAGCCGTTCGACACGGTCGGCCCCGACTACCGCAGCCCCTCGCTCGGAGCCCGCCGCCCCTCCCGGCTGCACGCCATCGAGGAACTGCCCGTAGCGCTCGGCATGTTGCTGGTCGGGGGCGGCGACTACCGGCGTACGGTGCTCGGTTCGGTGAACTACGGGCGGGACTGCGACTCCATCGCCACGATGAGCGGCGCGATCGCGGGCGCGCTGGGCGGTGAGGTCCCGGCCGACTGGGCGGCCACGGTCGCCGAGGCGAGCCGGCTCGACCTGCACGCCCCGGGCCGGACCCTGGCGCGGGTGGCCCGGGAGGTCTTCGCCCGGGACCTGGAGCGCCGCCGCGCCCACGAAGAGGCGTTCGCCGCGCTGGCCGGTGCGCGGTGAGCGTACGGCTGACCTGGGTGCAGCCCGAGGACCTGATCGGGCACGAGCTGCGGCAGGCGGCGCAGGACGGCCGGGACGCGCGGGAGATCGAGGCGCGGTGGTACGCGGCCGGGGGCTCCCCCGCCCCGGACCGCGCGGGCGCGTCCGAACCGCCGGCGCCGCCGCGACTGCGCGAGCTGGCCGGTGAGCTGCTGGACGAACTCGCCTCGCTGGACTCCCCGTTGGCCGCCGACGAGCCCACCGAACTGGCGGAGATCGTGGCCGCCTGCCCGCACTGGCCGGGCCCGCCCGAGGCGGCCACCACGGTCGGCCGGGACCGGCGGCCCGTCGTCGGCCGGGACCGGCTGCACGCGGCCTGGCTGGGCCGGGCGGCCGGCTGTCTGCTCGGCAAGCCGGTGGAGAAGCTGCCGCTGTACGGCATCCGCGCCCTGGCCCGCGCCGCCGGCAACTGGCCCCCGACGACCTGGTTCACCGCCCACGGGGTGCCCCCGGAACTGCTGGCCGCGCACCCCTGGAACCGCCGCTCGGCCCCCACCTCCCTGGCCGAGAACATCGACGGCATGCCCGAGGACGACGACCTCGATCACCCCCTCCTCACCCTGCTGCTGCTCCAGCGGCACGGGCGCGACTTCACCACCGCCGACCTGGCCCGCCTCTGGCTCGACGAGCTCCCGGCCGGCCGCACCTTCACCGCCGAGCGCATCGCGTACGGCAATCTCCTCGCGGGCGTCGAGCCCCCGGAGACGGCCCGCTTCCGCAACCCGTTCCGCGAGTGGATCGGGGCCCAGATCCGGGCCGACGTGCACGGCTGGACCCACCCCGGCGACCCGGCCGGGGCAGCGGCCCAGGCCCACCGCGACGCGGTCCTCACCCACACCGCGAACGGCGTCTACGGCGCGATGTTCACCGCGGCCGCCCTGGCCGTCGCGGCGGGCGGGGAGAGCGATGTCCACGGCTGCCTGGCGGCCGGGCTGCGGGTGGTGCCGCCGCAGTCGCGGTACGCCCGCGCGGTCCGGCTCGGCGTCGAAACCGCCCGTGCGGAGGGGGAGTTCGACGTGGTGGTGGACCGGCTGCACGCCGCGTATGCCGACACCCACCACTGGGTACACGTGCTGCCCAACGCCGCGCTGCTCGCCGCCGCCCTCACCCACGCGGACGGCGACTTCACCCGGTCGATCGGCCTCGCGGTCTCCGGCGGCTGGGACACCGACTCCAACGGGGCGACCGCCGGTTCGCTCGCCGGACTGCTCGCGGGCGCCCCGGACGCCCTGCCCGACCACTGGACGGCCCCGCTGAAAAACCGCCTCGCCACCTCCGTGCCCGGCTACGACCGCACCGGGTTCGACACCCTCGCCGCACTGACCCACCAGGAGGCTCTGCGCCCATGACCCGTATCGCGGTGCTCGGCAGCACCAATATGGACCTCGTCGCCTACACCGCCCGCGCCCCGGAACGCGGCGAGACCGTCACCGGCCGGGAGTTCCGGACGATCCCCGGCGGCAAGGGGGCGAACCAGGCCGTCGCCGCCGCCCGCGCGGGCGGGGAGGTGGCGATGATCGGCGCGGTCGGCGACGACGCGTACGGCAGGCAGTTGCGCGACGGCCTCGAACACGCCGGGGTGGACACCGATCTCCTGCACACCGCCGAGGGCCCCAGCGGCACCGCGCACATCGTGGTGGACGACTCCGGGTCCAACGCCATCGTCGTGGTCCCCGGCGCGAACGGCGTCGTCACCGCGCTCGGGCCCGGCGAGATCGCGGCGATCGCCGCCGCCGATCTGCTGCTGATGCAGCTCGAACTCCCGCTCTCCGCCGTCGTGGAGGGGGCCCGCGCCGCCAGGTCCCAGGGCGTACGGACCATCCTCACCCCCTCCCCCGTACAGCCGTTGCCCGATGAACTCTGGGACCACATCGACCTGTTGGTCCCCAACGAGCACGAGGCCGCCGAACTCTCCGGGCAGGCCGAGCCGCACGCGGCGGCGCAGATCCTGCTGCGGCAGGTGCCCGAGGTGATCGTGACGCTCGGTGCGAAGGGATGCCTGTACGCGGCCCGGGGCGGCGAACCGGTGCTGTTCGAGGCCCCCGAGGTGCGGGCCGTCGACACGACCGGGGCCGGGGACACCTTCGTCGGGGCGCTGGCGGTGGCGCTCGGAGAGGGGCGGCCGGTGGCGAAGGCGCTGGCCTTCGCGGCCTCGGCCGCCGCGCTGTGCGTCCAGAAGCCGGGCGCGTCCACGTCCATGCCGTACCGGAGCGAGATCGAGGCGGATGCCGTATGAGCACGACCGAAGCAGGCCCCCCGGCCGGGGCGACGGAAGCCGGACCCCTGACCGGGCTGAAGGTCGTCGACCTCGCCACCCTCTTCGCCGGGCCGCTCGCCGCCACCATGCTCGGGGACTTCGGCGCGGATGTGATCAAGGTCGAGCACCCCCGCAAGCCCGACCCCTCGCGCGGCCACGGCCCCGCCAAGGACGGCGTCGGCCTGTGGTGGAAGCTGCTCGGCCGCAACAAGCGCACCCTCACCCTGGACCTGTCCGCCCCGGGTGGCCGGGACGTGCTCCTCCGGCTGGCCGCCGAGACCGACGTGATCGTCGAGAACTTCCGGCCGGGGACGCTGGAGCGCTGGGGCCTGGGCCCCGAGGAGCTGCACGCCGTCAACCCGCGTCTGGTGCTGGCGCGGGTCACCGGTTTCGGCCAGTTCGGGCCGTACGCGCACCGCCCCGGATTCGGCACGCTGGCCGAGGCGATGAGCGGGTTCGCGGCGATGACCGGGGAGCCGGACGGGCCGCCGACGCTGCCGCCGTTCGGGCTCGCGGACTCGATCGCGGCGCTGGCGACGGCGTACGCGGTGATGGCCGCGCTCGCGGGGCGGGAGAAGACGGGCCGGGGGCAGGTGGTGGACCTGGCGATCATCGAGCCGATCCTCACGGTGCTGGGCCCGCAGCCGCTCTGGTACGACCAGCTCGGTTACGTCCAGCCGCGCACCGGCAACCGCTCCCGCAACAACGCCCCCCGCAACACCTACCGCACCGCGGACGGCCACTGGGTCGCGGTCTCCACCTCCGCCCAGTCCGTCGCGGAGCGGGTGATGCGGCTGGTCGGCCGCCCGGACCTCATCGAGGAGCCGTGGTTCGCGGCCGGGACCACCCGGGCGGAGCACACGGAGGAGCTGGACGAGGCGGTCGGCCACTGGATCTCCCGGCACAGTCGCGAGGAGGTGCTCAACGGCTTCGAGAAGGCGGAGGCGGCCGTCGCGCCGATCCATGACGTACGGGAGGTGATGGAGGATCCGCAGTACCGGGCGCTGGGCTCCATCGCCGAGGTCGACGACCCGGAGCTGGGGCCGCTGCGGATGCAGAACGTCCTCTTCCGGCTCTCCGGGACCCCGGGCGCGATCCGCTGGGCGGGCCGCCCGCACGGCGCGGACACCGAGGAGATCCTGGCCGGGCTCGGCCTCTCGGAGAACCGGGTCGCGGCGCTGCGCGAACAGGGGGCGCTGTGACCGGCCCGGTGGTCGTGGACCCGCCCGGGGCCGGCCTTCCCCCGCTGCCCGGCCGGCCCCCGCTGACCTGGCTGTACGTCCCCGGGGACCGGCCGGAGGTGGTGGCCAAGGCGCTGGGCTGCGGGGCCGACGTGGTGATCGTCGACCTGGAGGACGCGGTGGCCCCGCACCGTAAGGAGTACGCGCGAGCGGCCACCGCCGAGCTCCTCGCGGACCCGGTGACCGTCGCCCCCGACGCCGTACCGGTCCATGTCCGGGTGCACGGCGAGGGGGACGTACGGGCGCTGGCCGGGCTGCCCGGCCTCTCCGGGTTCCGGCTGCCCAAGATCACGCACGCGGTGTCCGTGCACCATGTGGCGGCGGTGGCCCCCGGCGTACCGCTGTATCCGCTGCTGGAGTCGGCGCTCGCCGTGGAGCACGCGTACTCGATCGCCTCGGCCGACCCCGCCGTCCGGGGCGTCGCGCTGGGCGAGGCGGATCTCCGGGCCGATCTGGGCGTACGGGAGGACCGCGGGCTGGACTGGTCGCGCAGCCGGCTGGTGGTGGCGGCCCGGGCGGCCGCGCTGCCGCCGCCCGCCCAGTCGGTCTTCCCGGACGTCCGGGACCTGGACGGGCTGTGGACCTCGTGCGTACGGGGGCGGGGGCTCGGGCTGCTGGGCCGGGCGGCGATCCATCCGCGTCAGCTGGAGGTGATCGAGCGGGCGTTCCGGCCGACCGCCGAGGAGATCGAGGCGGCGGAGGAGATCGTCGCGGCGTCGGCGGTGGAGGCGGGGGCGCTGGCGCTGCCGGACGGGCGGTTCGTGGACGCGGCGGTGGTGGCGTCGGCCCGCCGCACACTGGCGATCGCCGGGCGGTCCTGAGGTTTCTCAGGTCCGCCCGGCGATCGGGGGGAATCGCGGGGCGCCCCGTGCGGGGCGCGGGCGGTCAGCCCTTGTCGGCCGCCTCGGAGGGGGCGGAGTCCTTGGCCGGCGCGTCGCTGTCCGGGGCGTCGCTGTCCGGGGCGTCGCTGTCCGGGGCGTCCTCGCCCGGCGCGGACTTCTCCGGCACGTCCTTCTCCGGCGCGGACCTCTCCGGCACGTCCTTCTTCAGCGGGTCCTGCTTCCGTGCGGTCTTCTTCAGCGGATCGCTGTCCGCCTCCGGCTGGTCGCCGTCCGCGCCGACGTCCTTCTCCGGTGCGTCCGAGGCGCTCGCCGCCCCGTCCGTTCCGGCGGTCTCGGCGTCGCGGTCGGGCTCGACGATCTCCTCGCGGCCCGGGCGGAGCTTCGCGGAGACCACGAAGTAGGCGACGGCGAGCAGGAAGACGATGATCGCGGTCCACACGTTCAGCCGGACGCCCAGGATGTGGTGCGCCTCGTCGACCCGCATGTACTCGATCCAGCCGCGACCCGCGCAGTACGCCGCGACGTACAGCGCGAACGCCCGGCCGTGGCCCAGCCGGAAGCGGCGGTCGGCCCAGATGACCAGCAGGGCGACGCCGACGCACCACAGCGACTCGTACAGGAAGGTCGGGTGGTACGTGTCGGCGACCCGGTTCGCCCCTTCGCTGATCTCGACGGCCCACGGCAGATCGGTGGGCCTGCCGTACAGCTCCTGGTTGAACCAGTTGCCCCAGCGGCCGATGGCCTGGGCCACGGCGAGGGCGGGGGCCACCGCGTCGGCGAAGGGGGGCAGGGCGATGCCTCGCCGCCGACAGCCGATCCAGGCGCCCACGGCGCCGAGGGCGACCGCGCCCCAGATGCCGAGACCGCCTTCCCAGATCTTGAAGGAGTCGACCCAGTCACGGCCCTCACCGAAGTACAGCTGGTAGTCGGTGATCACGTGATAGAGACGGCCGCCGATCAGGCCGAAGGGAATCGCCCAGACGGCGATGTCCCAGCTCGTCCCGTGCTTACCTCCCCTGGCGACCCAGCGGCGGTTCAGAATCCACAGGCCGAGGAAGAGCCCGACGATGATCGAGAATGCGTAGCCGCGCAGAGGGATCGGTCCGAGTTGGAGGACACCGGTCGACGGGCTGGGAATGAAGGCAAGGTTCATGGCGAGGTCGACGCTACCTTGCCGGGCGGTGGGTGCGGCAAGCCACCCGGCAACTTCTGGGTAACGAGGGCCGCCCCGGGGGCGGGCGGGTCCCTCTGGACCGGCCCCGTCAGGACCGGCCGCCTCAGCGCCGCCCCCTCAGGAAGCGGGCGGCGACGAAGGAGTGTCCGGTGCGGAGGCGGGGGCGGACGGGGTGGCGGTGCCGGGCTTCTTGCCCTTGTTGGCCTCGGCGACCCACTTCTTCAGGTTCTCCACGGAGATCTGCTCGTCGCCCTTCGTCGGGAAGATCGACTCGCCGTTGAGC
The DNA here is from genome assembly GCF_046548915.1 of Streptomyces sp. cmx-18-6. Lineage (NCBI taxonomy): Bacteria > Bacillati > Actinomycetota > Actinomycetes > Kitasatosporales > Streptomycetaceae > Streptomyces > Streptomyces sp. cmx-18-6. Next base: position 18,234 of record NZ_JAEBEP010000001.1, read on the forward strand.
AGCGCGGTCGGGGTCCCCTGGAAGCCGCCCTCGCGGAACGCGGTGTCGGACTTCTGCACCCAGCTGTCGTGCTCGCCGTCCTCCACGCAGCTGCGGAAGCCCGGTGTGTCCAGCCCTTCCACCTCACCGGCCAGCTCGATGAGCCGGCTGTTCTTGGCGTAGGCGTCGTCGGGCTCGGGAGGCTGGTTGCTGAAGAGGACGTCGTGATACGGGGCGAACTTGCCGGCGTCCTGGGCGCAGGCGGCGGCGTTGGCGGCGCGGAGCGAGCCCTTGCCGCCGAGGTTGCCGTCGATGATCGTGGCCAGGTGGTAGTCCACCTTGAGCTGCCCCGCCTCGACCAGCTCCGTGATGGTGTCCCGGAAGGCGTTCTCGAACTGGGCGCAGACCGGGCAGCGGAAGTCCTCCCAGATCGTGAGCGTGGACGGGGCGTCAGAAGCGCCGACCGGCAGGGTCAGGGAGTCCTTCCCGGTCGCTCCGGACGGGGTGATGGCCGGTCCGGACGCGCTGTCGCCGCCGCCGTCCTTGCCCACGTTGGCCGCGATCAGGCCGACCACGCCGGCCAGCGCCAGCACGCCGACCACGGCCGAGGAGACGATCAGCGTGCGGCGGCGCTTCTCGCGGCCCTTCTCCCGCTCGCGCTGCTGGGCCAGGCGCTCACGCGCACTTCGGTTTCCCTCAGGAATCTTGTCGCTCACACCCGCAGCAACGAACCGGGGAGGCACGTTCGCGCCTCCCCGGTCCAGATTCCACCCATTCAGGTGACTTCGACGGTCAGCGCTTTCGAACGCCCTGCGCCAGCTCGCCCGCGAGCGAGCGGACGGCGTCGAGACCGGCGGCCTCGTCGGGGGCGTCCAGGATCGCCTTGACGAAGGCCGAGCCGACGATCACGCCGTCCGCGAACCCGGCGACCTCGGCGGCCTGCTCGGCGTTGGAGACGCCGAGGCCGACGCAGACCGGCAGGTCGGTGGTGGCGCGGGTGCGGCCCACCAGCTCCTGGGCCTGCTCGCCGACCGAGGCGCGGGTGCCGGTGACGCCCATCAGGGACGCGGCGTAGACGAAGCCGCTGCCGGCCGCCGTGATGGTGGCGAGGCGGGCGTCCCGGCTGCTGGGGGCGACGACGAACACGGTGGCGAGGCCGTGCTTGTCGGCGTGCTCGCGCCACAGCGCGGACTCCTGGACCGGCAGGTCGGGCAGGATGCACCCGGCACCGCCCGCCTCGGCCAGTTCGGCGGTGAAGCGCTCGACGCCGTACCGGTCGATGGGATTCCAGTACGTCATGATCAGGATCGGCGCGCCGGTTGCCTCGTGCGCCTCGCGGACCGTGCGCATCACGTCGGCGATGCGGACCCCGCCGCGCAGGGCGATGTCGTCGGCGGTCTGGATGACCGGCCCGTCGAGCACCGGGTCGCTGTGCGGGAGCCCGACCTCCACGACGTCCGCGCCGCCCGCCACGGCCGCCTTGACCGCCTCGATGCCGCCGTCGACGGTCGGGAACCCGGCCGGGAGGTAGGCGATGAGCGCGGCCCGGCCCTCCGCCTTCGCGGCGGCGAGGGTGGTGTTCAACAGCTCGATGTTGCCGCTCACTTGGCGTCCCCCTCGATCTCGGCGCGGTCGCCGGCCGCGTCCGCCTCGACGGAGGCGTCGGTGTCGTACAGCCCGAAGTAGCGGGCGGCGGTGTCCATGTCCTTGTCGCCCCGGCCGGACAGGTTGACGAGGATCAGCCCGTCCTTGCCGAGCTCCTTGCCGAGGTCCAGCGCCCCGGCGAGGGCGTGGGCGCTCTCGATGGCCGGGATGATCCCCTCGGTGCGGGAGAGCAGCCGCAGGGCCTGCATGGAGGCGTCGTCGGTGACCGCGCGGTACTCGCCGCGCCCGATGTCCTTGAGGTAGGAGTGCTCCGGGCCGATGCCCGGGTAGTCCAGGCCCGCCGAGATGGAGTACGGCTCGGTGATCTGGCCCTCGTCGTCCTGGAGGACGTAGGAGCGCGAGCCGTGCAGGATGCCCGGCTCCCCCGCCGTCAGGGTCGCCGCGTGCTCGCCGGTCTCCACACCGTGCCCGGCGGGCTCGCAGCCGACCAGGCGGACCCCGGCGTCCGGGATGAAGGCGTGGAAGAGGCCGATGGCGTTGGAGCCGCCGCCGACGCAGGCGACCGCCGCGTCCGGGAGGCGTCCGGCGCGCTCCAGGAGCTGGCGGCGGGCCTCGACGCCGATGACGCGGTGGAAGTCGCGGACCATCGCCGGGAAGGGGTGCGGACCCGCGACCGTGCCGAAGAGGTAGTGCGTGCGGTCCACGTTGGCGACCCAGTCGCGGAACGCCTCGTTGATGGCGTCCTTCAGGGTCCGCGAACCGGACTTCACGGCGACGACCTCGGCCCCGAGCATCCGCATCCGGGCCACGTTCAGCGCCTGGCGCTCGGTGTCGATCTCGCCCATGTAGATGGTGCAGTCGAGGCCGAAGAGGGCGCAGGCGGTCGCGGTGGCGACCCCGTGCTGACCGGCTCCGGTCTCGGCGATGACCCGGGTCTTGCCCATGCGCCGGGTGAGCAGCGCCTGGCCCAGCACGTTGTTGATCTTGTGCGAGCCGGTGTGGTTCAGGTCCTCGCGCTTGAGGAAGATCCGTGCGCCGCCCGCGTGCTCCGCGAAGCGCGGGACCTCGGTGAGCGCGCTGGGCCGGCCCGTGTAGTTGACCATCAGCTCGTTGAGCTCGGCGGCGAAGGCGGGGTCGGACTTGGCCTTGTCGTACTCGACGGCGACCTCGTCCACGGCGGCGACGAGCGCCTCCGGGATGAACTTGCCGCCGTACGCGCCGAAATAGCCCTCGGCGCTGGGGATCAGACCCTCGGGGTCCGGGATGAAGAATTCGGACGTCATGCGACGTGCTCCTTGGCATGGCAACGGGTGGGTTCACCGTATGCGCGGAGCAGCGAGCGCCACCGGGACCGGCATGCGGTCGCGGCGGTGCGGTCGTACGTACGAGAGGGAGTACTGCGGTACGTCGGCCGGGGCTCGCCTACAGCGCGGACCCCGGACGCCATCGCATCCCGTTGACCTGGCCGGGCTCGTCCCCGATCACGTACCGCACGCGCCGTCCGTGCACCCGGCGGGCGGGGGCCCGGCAGCCGCGCGGGCGGCAACCGCGCGCCAGCGGGGCGTGCGGGTCCCGGGCCGGGGCGCCGGCGGGGCGCAGGCCCGGACGGGCGCGGGGCACGGGACGGTCGGTCATGTCGTGGGGCTCCCCGGTCAGCCGCGGCCGTGGCGGAGCGCCGGGTGCGCGCCCGCGGCGACCAGGTCGGCCACGGCTCCGCGCGGGTCGCGGCCGGTGACCAGGGACTCGCCCACCAGGACGGCGTCGGCGCCGGCGTTGGCGTACGCGATCAGGTCGTGCGGGCCCCGGACGCCGGACTCGGCGACCTTGACGATGTGGTCGGGGATCTCGGGGGCGACGCGCTCGAAGGTGGAGCGGTCGACCTTGAGGTCCTTCAGGTTGCGCGCGTTGACACCGATGATCTTCGCCCCGGCGTCCACGGCGCGCTCCGCCTCCTCCTCGTCGTGCGCCTCGACGAGCGGGGTGAGCCCGATCGACTCGGCGCGCTCGATGAGGGAGACCAGGGCCTCCTGGTCGAGGGCGGCGACGATCAGCAGGGCGAGGTCCGCGCCGTAGGCCCGGGCCTCCCACAGCTGGTACGAGGTGACGATGAAGTCCTTGCGCAGGATCGGGGTGTCGACCTTGGCGCGGACGGCCTCCAGGTCCGCGAGCGAGCCGCCGAAGCGGCGCTCCTCGGTGAGGACGGAGATGACGGACGCGCCGCCCGCCTCGTAGTCCGCGGCGAGCGCGGCGGGGTCCGCGATGGCGGCAAGGGCCCCCTTGGACGGGGACGAGCGCTTGACCTCGCAGATGACGGTGACGCCCTCGCCGCGCAGGGCGGCGACTCCGTCCTTGGCCTGGGGAGCGCGGGCGGCGCGCTCCTTCAGCTCGTCGAGGCTGACGCGCGCCTGCCGCTCCGCGAGGTCGGCGCGAACGCCGTCGATGATCTCGTCGAGCACACTCACGCGAGCGGCCCCCTTCCGGAACGGTTGACGGTGAACAGGATCAGCCATACCGATGGTATCCGCAGGATGCCCTGGGGCCCGCATCCGGCCACGCCGCATCCCATTACCTGGGCATTCACGGGGCCAGGGCCGAGCCGAACGGCAGATTCCGGACGACGGAGAAGATCAGCAGGAGCGCGCCGAGGCCCCACCACCAGACCGGCGCGAGAACGATCCGCATCGGCCGCCCGCGCCAGGCGCGGACCAGCCAGAGGACCATGACCGCGGCGAAGAGGAAGTAGCCGACGACGGCCACCGCGTTGGCGGAGAGGGCCGTGCCGAGGTCGCCGTGGATGAACGCGTGGGCACTGCGGAGCCCGCCGCAGCCGGGGCAGAGCGTGCCGGTCACTCTGAGCAGGGGGCAGACCGGGTAGTGGCCGGGTTCGTTGGGGTCGACCGTGCCGACGTACGCGAAGGCTCCTGCGACGGCGGCGAGGATGCCGATCGGCGGGGCGAGGCGGCGGGCGGTTCCCAGCCGGCCCGTCCGCCCTCCGAGGACGAGGCCGGGGCCTTGGGTCCCTGCCCAGCCCGTCCGCCCTCCGAGGGCGGAACCGGGGCCTTGGGTCCCCACCCAGCCCGTCCGGCGTCTGGTGACGGACCCGGGGCCGTGGGTCCCCACCCAGCCCGTCCGGCGTTTGAGGACGGAACCGTCGCCTTGGGGGCCGGGCGCCTGCGAGGGGCCCTCGCCCGAGGGGCCTGTGAGCTCCGGGTCCACCCCGGCGAGGGTTCCGTCCTCAAACGCCGGACGGGCTGGGGTGGCGGGGGCTTCGTCGCCGGACGCCGGACGGGCTGGGGTGGGCCGGGTCCCGTCGCCGGATCCCGGGCGGGCTGGGGTGGGCCGGGTCCCGTCGCCGGATCCCGGGCGGGCTGGGGTGGGCCGGGTCCCGTCGCCGGATCCCGGGCGGGCTGGGGTGGCGGGGGGCCCGTCCCCGGACGCCGGGCGGGCTGGGGTGGGCAGGGTCCCGTCCCCGGACGTCGGACGGGCTGGAGTGGCGGGGGCTTCGTCGCCGGACGCCGCGCGGGCGGGGGTGGGCAGGGCTTCGTCCCCGGACCCCGCACGGGTCGGGGTGGGCCGGGCCATGTCCGGGGTCGGGCAGACGGTCAGGGGCATGTTCCAGGGGCCCACGCCCTGGGGCGCGGCTTCCGGAGGCGCTGCGGCTTCCGGGTCCGGGGGCTGGGCGGCGGCGGGGGTCGGGGTGGCGTCCACCCGGTGATTGTCCCCCCACTCGTACGGAAACCGGTGACGGTCCCCCGTACAGACACGGAAAGGCGCAGCCCCGGCAGGGCTGCGCCTCACTGCGTGTCGGCCGCGTGGGTCAGTGGGAGGTCTGGGCCTCTCCGGCGCGCGCCCGGGCCTCCACCAGGTCGGAGGACTCCTTCGGCATGCCGAGACCCGCGAGCTTCATGGCGTAACCGACGATGCCGCCGGCGAAGATGACGGCGATACCGGCCCAGAAGCCGAGCGGGTTGGCCGCGACCATGAAGACGCCTGCGATGCAGAAGCCGATGAAGGCGATGATGACACCGGTCCAGGCGGCCGGGGTGTGTCCGTGGCTGCTGCCCGCCATGAGTTGCTCCTAGGTGGTGTTGCGCTGTGGGTATCGCTGTGCGTGTCGCTGGAGCTGTCGCTCGGGGGACGGCTCGCCTTCATTGTCCCGTACGGGAGGGCCGGACGTGAGCGGGGGTCGCCCCGGGGGGTGTCTAGCGCGTCGGGTCCTCGCCCCGGTCCAGGGCCTTCCACAGCTCCTCGGGCCGGTCCGGGTCGGGGGCGGTGCGGGGGGCCTTGCGGGGGCGCGGGGTGCCGTCGCGCTCGTACCGGCCCGACATCGTGGGCCAGCGGCTGCCGTAGCGCAGGGCCAGCAGCCCGGCGAGCAGGAGCAGCAGGCCCCCGGCGGCCGTGACATAGGGCCAGGCGGTGTGGGTGAGGGCGTCGATGGTGGCCGCCGCGTCACCGGTGGTCCGGGCGGCCTCCTCGTCGAGCGCCGTGCTGTCGGACGCGCCGGCCCACGCGCTGAGCGCGGCCCCCAGGCCGCTGAGGGCGAGCAGGACGGCGACGACGCGGCGGCCCGCGCCGCGCACGGCGAAGACGGCGACGAGGGCGGCCAGGCCCACGATGGCCAGGGCGGCCGGTGCGCCGGTGACGTCCTGGCCGTCTGCGGTCAGCGGCAGCGCGCCACCGCCGGTGGCCGCCCTGCCCTCGGCCCAGACCTGGCCGGAGGCCAGCAGGACGACGGTCGCGCCGACCGCGCCGAGGAGCAGCCCGGCCGCGAGGGACCGGCGGCCGCCCGTGGAAGCGGACCCGGAAACGGACCCGGAGGGTGCGGAGCCTGCGGCCGGATCGGGCGCGGGGCCGGAATCCGCGCCGGGCTCGACTCCGGCCCCCGCGTCGGTCGCGGTGCGGGACGCGGAGTCGCCGCTGCGGGCCACCGGGTCGGCGTTACGGGGACGGGGCTGGGGTACGGGGACGGCACTCACGCGTTCCACTATCCCCTACCGCCTCAGCGGTCGTGGAGCCGGTTGGCGGTATGGACGGCGCGCAGGACGGCGGCGGCCTTGTTGCGGCACTCGGTGTCCTCGGCGACCGGGTCCGAGTCGGCCACCACACCCGCCCCGGCCTGCACGTACGCCGTCCCGTCACGGAGCAGGGCGGTGCGGATGGCGATGGCGGTGTCGGAGTCCCCGGCGAAGTCGAGGTAGCCGACGCAGCCCCCGTACAGGCCCCGGCGGCTCGGCTCCAGCTCCTCGATGATCTGCATGGCGCGCGGCTTGGGAGCCCCGGAGAGGGTGCCGGCGGGGAAGCAGGCGGTCAGCACGTCGAAGGCGGTGCGGTCCTCGGTGACGCGGCCGGTGACGGTGGACACGATGTGCATCACGTGGGAGTAGCGCTCGATCGACATGAAGTCGACGACCTCCACGCTGCCGGGTTCGCAGACCCGCCCCAGGTCGTTGCGGCCGAGGTCGACGAGCATCAGGTGCTCGGCGCGCTCCTTGGGGTCGGCGAGCAGTTCCTCGGCGAGCGCCTGGTCCTCCTGCGGGGTCGCGCCCCGGTGCCGGGTCCCGGCGATCGGGTGGACCATCGCACGCCCATCCTCGACCTTGACGAGGGCCTCGGGGCTGGAGCCGACGACGTCGAACCCGTCGAAGCGGAAGAGGTACATGTACGGGGACGGGTTGGTGGCCCGCAGCACCCGGTAGACGTCCAGGGCGCTCGCCGTGCACGGGGTCTCGAAGCGCTGCGAGGGGACGACCTGGAAAGCCTCGCCGGCCCGGATGCGCTCCTTGATGTCCTCGACCGCGTCCTGGTACGCCTCGCCGCCCCAGAGCGCGGTGTACGGCGGCAGCTCGGACGGGGGCAGCACGGCAGGGGCGTTCTCGACCGGGCGGCGCAGGTCCCGCTCCATGGCGTCGAGGCGGGCGACGGCGTCCGCGTACGCCTCGTCGACGCCGGTGGAGAGGTCGTTGTGGTTGATCGCGTTGGCGATCAGCAGGACGGTGCCGTTCTGGTGGTCGAGGACGGCGAGGTCCGAGGTGAGCAGCATGGTCAGCTCGGGGAGCTTCAGGTCGTCGCCGCCGTGCTCGCCGATCTTCTCCAGGCGGCGTACGACGTCGTAGCCGAGGTAGCCGACCATGCCGCCGGTGAACGGGGGCAGGCCCGCGTCGCTCACCAGGTCGCGCGGGGTGTGCAGGGTCTCGACGGTGGCGCGCAGGGCGTCCAGCGGGTCGCCGTCCACCGGGACGCCGACCGGCGGAGTGCCGAGCCAGTGGGCCGCGCCGTCGCGGGCGGTGAGGGTGGCGTCGCTGCGGACGCCGATGAAGGAGTAGCGCGACCAGGTGCGGCCGTTCTCCGCGGACTCCAGCAGGAAGGTGCCGGTGCGTTCGGCGGCGAGCTTGCGGTACAGGCCGACCGGGGTGTCGCCGTCCGCGAGGAGGCGGCGGCTGACGGGGATGACGCGCCGGTCGACGGCCAGCTTGCGGAAGGTGTCGAGATCCATGGCCGGTGACCTTACTGGTCGAGGGGGATGACGTCGGCGTCGAAACAGGTGCGGTCGCCCGTGTGGCAGGCGGCGCCGCTCTGGTCGACCCTGACCAGCACGGTGTCGGCGTCGCAGTCCAGGGCGACGGACTTCACGCGCTGGATGTGGCCGGAGGTGTCGCCCTTGACCCAGTACTCCTGGCGGCTGCGCGACCAGTAGGTGCAGCGGCCGGTGGTGAGGGTGCGGTGGAGCGCCTCGTCGTCCATCCAGCCGAGCATCAGCACCTCGCCGGTGTCGTACTGCTGCGCGATGGCCGGGACCAGGCCGTCCGCGCCGCGCTTGAGGCGGGCGGCGATGGCGGGGTCGAGGCTGCTGGCGGGCGGCGTGGGGCCGGGCGTGCTGGTCATGGGCCCATTGTGCCGTGGCGGCGGGCGCTCCCCGGGCGGACGTCCACTGGGCGGACCGCGGGTGACGGTCGTACGCTGGCGGGCATGTCGACCCATGCGAAGCGTGAACGTCTTCTGCTAGCCGATCTGTTGGAGGCGGCGGGACCCGGGGCCCCGACCCTGTGCGGCGGCTGGAAGACCCGCGACCTGGCCGCCCATGTGGTGGTCCGTGAACGCCGTGTGGACGCGGCGGGCGGGCTGGTGCTCGGGGCCCTGAAGAGCCGGCTGGAGCGGGTGCAGGCGGAGTTCGCGGCGAAGCCGTACGAGGAGCTGATCCAGCTGATCCGTACGGGGCCGCCCCGGTTCTCCCCCATGTCCCTCAAGCAGATCGACGAGGCGGCGAACACCGTCGAGTTCTTCGTCCACACGGAGGACGTGCGCCGCGCCCAGCCCGACTGGTCGCGCCGCGAGCTGGACCCGGTCTTCGCCGATGTGCTGTGGTCCCGGACCGAGAAGACGGCCCGGCTGCTGGGCCGCCGGTCCCCGGTGGGGCTGGTGCTGCGCCGCCCGGACGGCCGGACGGTGGTGGCCCACAAGGGCGCCCCGGTGGTGACGGTGACCGGGGAGCCGGCGGAGCTGCTGCTGTTCGCGTTCGGCCGGCAGGACGCGGTGGACGTCCAGGTGGAGGGCGACAAGGACGCGGTGGAGCGGCTGAACCGGGCGGAGCTGGGGATGTAGCGGCTTCCCCTGGGCCCCGGCGGCCGCCGCTGCGTGCCCGGCGGCCGCTGCCGCGTTTCCAGCAGCCGCTGCTACGTTCCCAGCAGCCGCCGGGCCGCCAGGGCGAGGGAGACCTCCACGGCGTCCTTCGGGCGGGTGAGACAGCGGCCGGTGAGCTGTTCGAAGCGGCGCAGCCGGTTGAGGACGGTGTTGCGGTGGCAGTAGAGCCGCGCGCCCGCACGCTGCGCCGAGCCGTCCGCGTCCAGCCAGGCCGTCAGGGTCTCCACGATGACGTCGCGGTCGGAGGGGTCGAGCCGGTCCAGCGGCCCCAGCACCCGGTCGGCGAGGGCGGTGCCGAGGGCCGGGGAGGAGACGACGAGGGCGTCCGGGAGGTGCTCGTCGAGCAGGACCGTGCCCCCGGACGCGGGGCAGGCGCGCAGGGCGGTCTCCGCCAGCCGCCGGGCGTCCCCGAGGGCGGCCAGGCCCTCGACGGCGGAGCCGATGCCGGCCCGGGTGCCGGCGGGGGTGTCGGCGGAGGCTTCCAGCGCGGCGGCGATCGCGTGCAGTTCGCCGGACTCGCCGGACTCACCTGATTCGCCGGGTCCTCCGAATCCTCCGAATCCGCGGAATCCTCCGAATCCGCCGGATTCACCGCTGAGCGGGCTGAGCGGGAGGATCGCGTACTCCGCGTCGGGGCCGGTGTGCCGGAGGAGGGGCCCGCCCGGAAGACCGGCCGGCAGGGTGAGGGGCGGCCGGGCGGGGCCCTGTTGCTGCGGCCCGCGCGGTGCGGAGGCCACCGCGAGCACGGCGTACCGCCCCTGTTCGGGCAGGCCCAGCATCGCCGCCGCCTCGCTGAGGTCCGCGATCCGGGCGGTCCCGTCGAGCAGCGCCGCGACCATCAGCCGCTGCTGGTTCTCCCGCCGCCAGGAGAGACGGCGCTCGGCCTGGCGGTAGGCGTCCGCGACGATGCCGCAGTGCTCGTCGACGAAGTTCCACACGTCGGCGGCCACATGGACGAGCAGCCGTACGTCGTCGGGGTCGCGGCGGGCCGTCTCGTCCACCAGGTCCTGCCAGACCATCGCGCCGCCCATCCGGAAGGCGTGCAGGACGGCGTCGAGCGGTACGCCCTGCGCGGCCCGGATCTCGCCGATCCAGCGGGAGGTGCGATGGGCGGCGTCCCGGAACTCCCGGGGCTGGAGCAGCGAGCCGACGTTGTGCCGCAGCGAGTGGTGGACCTCCTGCCAGACCTCGGCCCGGTCGGAGTCGATCGCCGCCCGGTAGCCGGGCTCCTGCTCGTACAGGGCCTCGACGAGCCGGTCGGTGAGCGCCGGGAGCGAGGCCACCAGGACCCGGGCGGCCCGGTGCAGCACCTCGACGGCCTCGCGGTCGGCCAGGGAACGGAAGCGCTGGGGCAAGGGCGTCGCGGAGGGCGTGCCGTGGAGCACGGCGATCCGCGAACGTACGACCTGGTGCATGGCGGCCTCCACCGGGAATCGGCCGGCCGCGCGATCGGCCGGCTCGGAGCACCCGGCCCGGCAGGGCGCGAGCACAGCCGAATGATCCTGACGCCCGCAGAATGGCATACCGCCCGGTCGGTACCTAGGGGTCTGCGCGGAACTTGTCATCACGGTCCTGCAACCTCCCGTTGTTTGCGGCTCAGGGGCCCAGCAGCCGGGCCAGTTCGGTGCGGGAGCGGATGCCGAGGGCGGCGAAGACGTTGCGGAGGTGGTGGTCGACCGTGCGCGGGCTGAGCGAGAGCCGGAGCGCGACCTCGCGGTTGGTGGCCCCTTCCGCGACACAGCGGGCGATGCGCTGCTGCTGCGGGGTGAGCGCGGCCAGCGCCCCGCCCGCCGCCGGCCGCACCGCGGGGCCCTGCTCCCCCGCCGCCCGTAACTCGCCGGCCGCCCGATCCGCCCAGGCGCGGGCCGAACACCGCTGGAAGGCCACCAGCGCGTCGCGCAGCGGGCCGCGCGCCTCCCGGGTGCGCCGGCGGCGGCGCAGCCACTGCCCGTACAGGAGTTGGGTGCGGGCCCGTTCGAAGTCGCCGTCCGCCCGGTCGTGGTGGGCCAGGGCCTCGGCGTACCGGGCGTCGGCCTCCCCGGCGGGGGCCAGCAGGGCGCGGCAGCGGGCGAGTTGGGCGGGGGCCTGGGGGTCGGCGGTCCGGGTGGTCCAGTCGGCGAACTCGGCCACCGCGGTGCGGAGTTCGCCGGCCTCCTCGGTGGCCCGGCCGCAGCCGACGACCGCCTCGACGTAACAGGGCAGGGCGAGCATCCGGGCGGCGAAGTGGCCCTGGCGGGGTCCGGGGCGCACCAGCGGGGCGAGCCGGGCCGCCGCCTCCTCGGGCCGTCCGGCGGCCAGGTCGGCCCGGGCCCTGGCCCAGGTGGCGAGGGTCGCGGCCTGGGTGAGCCCGTGCGGCACGGCGCCGGCCAGCGCGGCGTCGCAGTGGGCGGCGCACGCCTCGACGGGCCCCTCCACGGAGGCGGCCAGGGCCAGGACCGCGTGCAGGTGGACGGAACTGTTCGGCTGCCCGGTGCGACGGGCCGCGTGCAGCCCCTCCAGCGCGTGGGTGCGGGCCCCGGCGTGCAGCCCGGCCCGCAGTTCGGCGTACGCCAGGTGCTCCAGGGCCTGCGGCAGGAGGGCGTCCGGCCCCCGCGTCCGTACGGCGGCCAGCGCCCGGGCCCCGGTCCGGCAGGCGGCGGCCACCTCCCCGAGGACGAGGGCGGCGACTCCGGCGCGGAGGAGGGCGGCGGGGTCGGCGGTCGCGGGGGCGACCGGGGCGGGGCCGACGGCTCGGCCTGCGGCTCGATGGGCGCGGTCCGCCGGGTTCAGTGGGTCCGCCAAGTCCGCCACCGCCGGATCCGCCGGGTCGAGGCACTGGCGGAGGTGGGCGTGGCCCTCGGCCGTGCGGCCGGTGAGCACCGCGCGCATCCCGTCCCGGTAAGAGGCGAACGCACGGTCGTACGGGGTGGGGTCGACGCGGTTCATGGCGTACGGGGTGGGGGCGAGGCGGTCGTACGGGGTCGGGTCGACGCGGTTCACGGCGTACGGGGTCGGGTCGACGCGGTTCACGGCGTACGGGGTCGGGTCGACGCGGTCGTACGGGGTCGGGGCGACGCGGTTCATGGCCTCCAGGTAGCCGGGCGCGTCGCCCGCAGCCCAGGCCGCCTCGGCCGCTCCGAGCAGGGCGTCGAGGGCCCGCCGGGGGTCGTGCGGGCCGAGCAGGGCGGCTGCGGCGAGCAGTGCCTCATGGGCGTCGGACGCGGGGCCGGAGCGCAGGGCGAGCAGCCCGTGGACGTAGGGGGCGAGGCCGGGCGCGGCGGCGTGCTCCCCCGCCGCCCCGGTCCGGGCCAGCAGGGCACGGGCCCGGGCCGGGTCGCCGGCGAGGGCCGCCTGTTCGGCCGCAGCGGCGAACCGGGCCGAGCGCAGGGGCCGGTCGGCGGTGAGCGCGGCGGCGCGGGCCAGGGCCGAGGAGCGTTCGGCATGCGGGTACGGGCCGGTCGCGGCCGCCTCCAGCCGGGCGGCGAGGCGGGTGTCCGGGCCGGGCGTCGCGCAGGAGAGCTGGACGAGGGAGGCGAGCGGGGCGGGGTGGTCGCCGGTCTCCGCGGACGGGGAGGCCGGCAGGCCGGGCCGGTCGTCGGGCCCCACGACCGGGGTGGCCGGCCCCCCGGCCCTGACCGCGACCGGGGTGGACGACACAGCGGCCCGGTCACCGCCCCCCACACCCGAGGAGGCCGACCCCTCGGCCCCGTCCGCGACCCCCGCGCACAGAGCAGGCGACGCGACGGACCGGTCGCCGGCCCCCGTGGACAGGGCGGGCGCCTCGGCCACCCGGTCGCCGGTCTCCGTCAGCAGGGCGGCGAGCAGTTCGTGGGTGGCGCGGCGGTGGGCGGGCGGGGCGTGGTGCAGGATCGCGCGGGCGAACAGCGGGTGGCTGAAGTGGACCCGGCTGCCCGCCCGTTGGAGCAGGCCCCCGGTCGCGGCGGAGCCGAACAGGGCCCCGTCCAGGAAGTCCCGGGGCAGCCCCGCCCGGCCGCCGGCCCGCAGCAGGAGCAGGGCGTCCGCCCCGGAGCCGGCCGGCTCGTGCTCCTGGGCGGCGGCGGCCAGCAGGAGCAGGGCCCTGGTGTGCGCGGGGAGGCCGTCGAGGCGGTCCGCGTACGCGGCGAGCACTCCCTCGGCCCCGGGCAGCGGGCCGGGCAGCGGGGTGCGCCCGGTGAGCTGGTCCGGGGTGAGGCGGGCGGTGATCCCGGTGAGCAGGCGCGGGTTGCCCGCCGCCTCCCGGAGGAGTTCGGCGCGGACGACCGGGTCGAGCCCCTCCGTACCGCGGGTGAGCCGGTCCAGGAGCGCGGAGGCCGCGTCCTCCTCCAGCGGGCCGAGGCGGAGGGCGGGCAGTCCGGCGAAGGCGGGGCCGTCGTCGGCGGCGATGAGGACGGCGACCCGGCTGCCCGCGCCGAGCCTGTGGGCGGTGGAGCCGAGGGCGGCGCGGGAGGCCGGGTCCCAGGCGTGCGCGTCGTCGACGCAGACCAGCAGCGGGCGTCGCTCGCCCAGCTCCCGGAGGCGGGCGAGCAGCGCTTGTGGGGTGAGGGCCCCGGGGGCCGGGCGGAGCAGGGCGCGCAGTCCGCTGTGGGGCAGGCCGCGTTCGGCGGGGGCGGCGGTGGCGTACAGCACCGGGCCCCGCTCGCGGTGGGCGGCGGCGGCCTCGCGCAGCAGCGCGCTGCGGCCGAGGCCGGGCGGCGCGGCCAGCACGAGAGCGCCGCCGTCGCCGCGCCGCAGCCGGTCGAGCAGACTGTTCAGGATGGCGAGTTCACCGCTGCGGCCGTACAGCCGGGGCGGACTGTGCACGGTCGTCGATGAGGTCATGTCGGCACGCTAGGGCGGGGCGACCGGGGGCGGAAGGCACGCGTCCGGCGACCCGGCCGGGGCGGTGCGGACTCCCAGCCGGACGGCTCCGGCGCTGTGCGCGGGCACAGCGCCGGAGCCGGTTGTGCGCCGGTTCTACGACGCGTGCGGGCAGTTGCCCCGGTACTCCGCGATGGTGACGCTCGGGCGCGGGATCGGGCAGAGGAACTGCTCGTAGCGGGTGTCGTTGTCGATGAATCGCTTCAGCCACGCAATGCTGTACTTCGCGATCGTGGTGTTGGACGAGTTGGGCGTGAAGTGCGAGGCCCCGCGCAGTTCCAGGTACGCCTTGTCCAGCGACCCGGGCAGCGACTCGTAGAAGGGCTCGGAGTGCGAGGCGACCGGGGCGACCGTGTCGCCGTCCGCCCCCACCACCAGGGTGGGCGTGCGCAGTTCGGGCCAGGTCTTGTCGGTGTTCCAGCCGGTCAGCGGGATCGCCGCCTTGAGCGACGTACGGCTCTTGGCGGCTTCCAGGGAGCCGCCGCCGCCCATCGAGTGGCCCATCACGCCGAGCCGGGTGGCGTCGATCCGGGTCCGTACCGAGCTGCGCTGGGTCAGGTAGTCCAGTGCGGACAGGAGTTGGCGGCCTCTGCTGTCGGGCTGGTCGAGCGTGGTGTTGGTGTCGATGGTGAAGACCACGAAGCCCTGCGAGGCCAGGCGCGGGCCGAGCCAGGCGATGGAGGACTGGTAGGCGGTGAAGCCGGGCGAGATGACGACCGCGCCGAAGGCTCCGTCCGCGGTCGACGTCGGGTAGTAGACGGTGCCGCCGCCGAACCCGCTCACGGCGAGCGAGGAGACGGAGGTCTGGGAGGTGGCGTACGAGCCTCGGCTCGCCTCGATGGAGGCGTTCGTGGGGGCCGGGCCGCGCTCGTAGGGGTTGGCGGCGGCCTGGGCTCCCGGGGCCAGGGCGGTCATCAGGAGGCCGGCGGTGGCCGCGGCGGCGGTCAGCAGGCCGGTGAACGTACGGGAGCGGCTCGGGCGCGGGGGGTGCTGGCGGGAGGGGAGGAGGTGCTGCTGCACGGGGGGATCCTCTCGGTGGCGGGGGAACCGCACCACGCGAAGGCCCACGAGCCCGTCGTCCGGGGGCTGTCGGGGTACACCGCGTGGCTGCCGTCGTCGTCCGGCGGCGATCGCCACTCTCACGGTGCGTCCCGGGCACGCGCATCGGCGGTATCACCGGTCTTGGCGGACCGGTGATACCGCCGAAAGGCCCAGCGGGTGTCCGGCGGATCACGCCGGGCTCGCCGGGCCCCGGCAGGCGCACATCTGCGGCCTGGTCCACGCGGAAGGACCTGGGGCCTGTCCCGTCCTGATCCGCCGGAGGCCCTAGCGGACCGGGTGGCCCGCTTCCCGCAGTGCGCCCTTGACCTCGGAGATCCGCAGGTCGCCGAAGTGGAACACCGACGCGGCGAGCACCGCGTCCGCGCCCGCCTCGATGGCCGGGGCGAAGTCCGCGAGGCGGCCCGCGCCGCCGGAGGCGATGACGGGGACGGTGACGTGCCCCCGTACCGCCTCGATCATCTCGGTGTCGTAGCCGTCCTTCGTGCCGTCCGCGTCCATCGAGTTGAGCAGGATCTCGCCCGCGCCCAGCTCGGCGGCGCGGTGCGCCCATTCGACGGCGTCGATGCCGGTGCCCTTGCGGCCGCCGTGCGTGGTGACCTCGAAGCTGCCGTCCGGGGTGCGGCGGGCGTCGACGGAGAGCACCAGGACCTGGCGGCCGAAGCGTTCGGCGATCTCGCGGATGAGGTCGGGGCGGGCGATGGCGGCGGTGTTGACGCCGACCTTGTCCGCCCCGGCGCGCAGCAGCTTGTCCACGTCGTCGGGGGTGCGGACGCCGCCGCCGACCGTGAGCGGGATGAAGACCTGCTCGGCGGTGCGGCGGACCACGTCGTACGTCGTCTCGCGGTCGCCGCTGGAGGCGGTGATGTCGAGGAACGTCAGCTCGTCGGCGCCCTCGGCGTCGTACAGCTTGGCCATCTCGACGGGGTCGCCCGCGTCGCGCAGGTTCTGGAAGTTGACGCCCTTGACGACCCGGCCGGCATCGACGTCCAGGCAGGGGATGACGCGTACGGCGAGGCTCACTTCGCGCCTCCCCGGTATGCCTCGACCTCGACCTCGACGACCAGGCTCGGGTCGACGAACCCGGACACGATGATCATCGTGGCGGCGGGGCGTACGTCGTCGAACAGCTCCTTGTGGGCGCGGCCGATGTCGTCCACGTCCCGGGCGTGCGTGATGTACATCCGGGTGCGGACGACGTCCTGGCGGGTGAGGCCCACCTGTTCCAGCGCCGCGAAGGCGACGTCGAAGGAGGTGATCGCCTGCTCGTAGGGGGAGCCGGCGGAGATCTGGCCGTTCACCACGGAGGTGCAGCCGGCCACCAGGACGAGCCCGCCCGGCAGTTCGACCGCGCGGGAGTAGCCGAACTTCTCCTCCCAGGGCGCGCCGGTGGAGATCCGGCGCACGGAGGCCGAAGCAGTGGGTTCCGTCATGCGGCTACCGCCTTCAGCGCCTCTTCCAGGGTGAACTCCTTGGCGTACAGCGCCTTGCCGACGATCGCGCCCTCGACGCCTTCGGGGACGAGGAGGGAGATCGCGCGGAGGTCCGCGAGCGAGGAGACGCCGCCGGAGGCGACGATCGGGCGGTCGGTGACGGCGCAGACGTCCCGGAGCAGGCCCAGGTTGGGGCCCTGGAGGGTGCCGTCCTTGGCGATGTCGGTGACGACGTAGCGGGCGCAGCCCTCGGCGTCGAGGCGGGCGAGGGTCTCGTAGAGGTCGCCGCCGTCGCGGGTCCAGCCGCGGCCGCGCAGGGTGGTGCCGCGGACGTCGAGGCCGACCGCGATCTTGTCGCCGTGCTCCGCGATGACCTTGGCGACCCACTCGGGGGTCTCCAGGGCGGCGGTGCCGAGGTTGACGCGGCGGCAGCCGGTGGCGAGGGCGGCCGCCAGCGAGGCGTCGTCGCGGATGCCGCCGGACAGCTCGACCTTGATGTCCATGGCCCCGGCGACCTCGGCGATCAGGTCCCGGTTGTCGCCGGTGCCGAAGGCGGCGTCCAGGTCGACGAGGTGCAGCCACTCCGCGCCGGCGCTCTGCCAGGCGAGGGCGGCCTCCAGCGGGGAGCCGTAGGAGGTCTCGGAGCCGGACTCGCCGTGCACGAGGCGGACGGCCTGGCCGTCGCGGACGTCGACGGCGGGGAGCAGTTCAAGCTTCGGCATTACAGCGTCTCGATCCAGTTGGTCAGCAGCTGGGCGCCGGCATCGCCGGACTTCTCGGGGTGGAACTGGGTGGCCCACAGCGCGCCGTTCTCCACGGCGGCCACGAACCGTTCGCCGTGCGTGGCCCAAGTGACCTTGGGGGCGCGGATCTTGGCGTTGGTGACTTCGAGGGACCAGTCGTGCGCCGCGTAGGAGTGCACGAAGTAGAAGCGGGCCTCGGGGTCCAGGCCCGCGAAGAGCCGGGAGTCCTCGGGGGCTTCCACCGTGTTCCACCCCATGTGCGGGACGACGTCGGCCTTCAGGGGTCCGACCGTGCCGGGCCACTCGTCCAGGCCCTCGGTCTCCACGCCGTGCTCGATGCCGCGCTCGAACAGGATCTGCATCCCGACGCAGATGCCCATCACGGGGCGGCCGCCGGAGAGCCTGCGGCCCACGATCCAGTCGCCGCGGGCCCGCTTCAGCCCGTCCATGCAGGCGGAGAACGCGCCGACGCCGGGGACGAGCAGCCCGTCCGCGTTCATCGCGCGGTCGTAGTCGCGGGTGATCTCGACGTCCGCGCCGACGTGGGCGAGGGCCCGCTCGGCGGAGCGGACGTTGCCGAAGCCGTAGTCGAAGACGACGACCTTCTTCTTGCCGGTCGATGTGTCAGTCACAGCGTGCCCCTCAGTCCCACAGGCCCTGGATCCGCAGGATGCCCGCCACCAGGCACATCACGGAGCCGATCGACAGCAGCACGATGACGCCCTTGGGCATCCCCTGCTTGGCGAAGGAGTAGACGCCGCCGGCCAGGAAGAGGCCGACGACGATCAGGATGGTGTTGAGGCCGGTCACAGGGCGCCCTTCGTGGAGGGCAGGATGCCGGCGGCGCGCGGGTCGTGCTCACAGGCGTACCGCAGGGCGCGGGCGAGCGCCTTGAACTGGCACTCGACGATGTGGTGGGCGTTGCGCCCGTACGGCACGTGGACGTGCAGGGCGATCTGCGCCTGGGCGACGAAGGACTCCAGGATGTGCCGGGTCATCGTCGTGTCGTACTCGCCGATCATCGGCGCCATCTTCTCGGGCTCGGTGTGCACGAGGTAGGGGCGGCCGGAGAGGTCGACGGTGACCTGGGCGAGCGACTCGTCCAGCGGGACGGTGCAGTTGCCGAAGCGGTAGATGCCGACCTTGTCGCCGAGGGCCTGCTTGAAGGCCGCGCCGAGCGCGAGCGCGGTGTCCTCGATGGTGTGGTGGCTGTCGATGTGCAGGTCGCCCTCGGTCTTGACCGTGAGGTCGAAGAGGCCGTGGCGGCCGAGCTGGTCGAGCATGTGGTCGTAGAAGCCGACCCCGGTGGCGACATCGACCTTTCCGGTGCCGTCGAGGTTGACCTCGACGAGCACGGACGTTTCCTTCGTGGTGCGTTCCACGCGGCCTACGCGGGGGCTCATGCGTCGTGCTCCTTCTTGAGTTCGCGTACCGCATCGAGGAACGCGTCGTTCTCTGCCGGGGTTCCCGCGGTGACCCGCAGCCATCCCGGTACGCCGTTGTCCCGGACCAGGACGCCCCGGTCGAGGATCTGCCGCCAGACGGCGTGGCTGTCGTCGAAGCGGCCGAACTGGACGAAGTTGGCGTCCGACTCGGTGACCTCGTAGCCGGTGGCGCGCAGCTCGGCCACCAGCCGGTCGCGCTCGCTCTTGAGCTGCGCGACGTACCCCAGCAGCGTATCGGTGTGCTCCAGGGCGGCGAGCGCGGTGGCCTGGGTGACGGAGGAGAGGTGGTACGGCAGCCGCACCAGCTGCACCGCGTCGACGACGACGGGGTCGGCGGCGAGGTAGCCCAGGCGCAGCCCGGCGGCGCCGAACGCCTTGGACATGGTCCGCGAGACGACCAGGTGGCGGCGGCCCTCGATCAGCGGGAGCAGCGAGGGGTGGTGGCTGAACTCGCCGTACGCCTCGTCGACGACGACGATCGAGGGCCCGGCGGCCTGGGCGGCGTCGTACAGGGCGAGGACGGTGTCGGCGTCCACGGCGGTGCCGGTGGGGTTGTTGGGCGAGGTGATGAAGACGACCTCGGGGCGCCGCTCGGCGATGGCGGCGCGGGCGGCCTCCACGTCGATGGTGAAGTCGTCGTTGCGCGGCCCGGAGATCCAGCCGGTGCCGGTGCCCCGGGAGATCAGGGCGTGCATCGAGTACGAGGGTTCGAAGCCGATCGCGGTGCGTCCGGGCCCGCCGAAGGTCTGGAGCAGTTGCTGGAGGACCTCGTTGGAGCCGTTGGCGGCCCATACGTGGGCCGCTGTCACCTCGTGCCCGGCGGTCCGGGTGAGGTAGCGGGCCAGCTCCGTGCGGAGCTCGACGGCGTCCCGGTCGGGGTAGCGGTTGAGGCCGCGGGCGGCCTCGCGGACCCGCTCGGCGATGCGGTCGACCAGGGCTTCGGGGAGCGGGTAGGGGTTCTCGTTGGTGTTGAGGCGTACGGGGACGTCGAGCTGGGGGGCTCCGTACGGGGACTGGCCGCGCAGTTCGTCGCGGACGGGGAGCTCGTCCCAGGGGTTGCGGGGCTCGTTCCCGCCGTTGCCGGCCTCGGCGTCGCGGGGGGTGGTGCTGCCGTTCGTCACTGCTGCGGGACCTTCCAGCCGAACCTTGCCTTGAGGGCCGCGCCGTGGGCGGGGAGGTCCTCCGCCTCGGCGAGGGTCACGACGTGGTGGGCGACCTCGGCGAGGGCGTCGCGGGTGTAGTCGACGATGTGGATGCCGCGCAGGAAGGACTGCACCGACAGGCCCGAGGAGTGGCAGGCGCAGCCGCCGGTGGGCAGGACGTGGTTGGAGCCGGCGCAGTAGTCGCCGAGGGAGACCGGCGACCAGGGGCCGACGAAGATCGCTCCGGCGTTGCGGACCCGGTCGGCGACGGCGGCGGCGTCGGCGGTCTGGATCTCCAGGTGCTCGGCCCCGTACGCGTCGACGACCTTGAGGCCGTCCTCGATGCCGGAGACCAGGACGATCGCGGACTGGCGGCCGGCGAGGGCGGGCGCGATGCGGTCCTCGACGTGCTTGGAGGCGGCGACCTGCGGGGTCAGCTCGGCCTCCGTCGCGGCGGCCAGCTCCTCGGAGTCGGTGACCAGGACGGCGGCGGCCATCGGGTCGTGCTCGGCCTGGCTGATCAGGTCGGCGGCGACGTGCACCGGGTCGGCGGTGGCGTCCGCGAGGATCGCGATCTCGGTGGGCCCGGCCTCGGCGTCGATGCCGATGCGGCCCTTCAGGAGGCGCTTGGCGGCGGCCACGTAGATGTTGCCGGGGCCGGTGACCAGGTTGACCGGGAGGCAGTCCTCGGTGCCGTACGCGAACATCGCGACGGCCTGCGCGCCGCCCGCCGCGTACACCTCGTCCACGCCGAGCAGGGCGCAGGCGGCGAGGATCGTGGGGTGCGGCAGGCCGTCGAAGTCCTTCTGCGGCGGGGAGGCCACGGCGATGCCCTCGACGCCCGCCTCCTGGGCGGGGACGACGTTCATGACGACGGAGGAGGGGTAGACCGAGCGGCCGCCGGGGACGTAGAGCCCGACGCGCTCGACGGGGACCCACTTCTCGGTGACCGTGCCGCCGGGGACGACCTGGGTGGTGTGCGTGGTGCGGCGCTGCTCGCGGTGGACGAGGCGGGCGCGGCGGATCGACTCCTCCAGGGCCGCGCGGACGGCGGGGTCCAGCTCGTCCAGCGCCCGGGTCAGGGCGTCGGCGGGCACCCGGACCGACGAGATCCGGACACCGTCGAGCTTCTCCCCCCAGTCGATCACTGCCGCGGAGCCGCGATGGCGTACGTCCTCGCAGATGGGCCGCACCGTCTCCAGGGCGGCTTCCACGTCGAACTCGGCACGGGGCAGCAGGTCGCGCAGGGCGGCGCCCTCGGGGAGGGCGTCACCGCGCAGATCGATTCGAGAGATCACACCGCAATTCTCTCAGACCGCTCAGCGCCGCCGGTCGCCCGTATCACTGGCTGATACATGACGCGGCCGGCGCCGGATCCCGGCCCGGCCGTGCGCGTCCACGCACGGCCGTCGCCCGGCCATGCCCGACTGTCACTGCTGACCGATAGCTTTCACATCGTCACACAGAGGGAAGAACAGCACTACGACTTGTGTGCAGTGTGCACGGAGGGAGCGGCCGTGACCGAGCCGCACGACGGTGACATCCCGGACGGCCTCAGCGCAGCGGAGCTGGGCATGTGGCAGTCCTTCCGCAACGGGACCACCTACGACTTACGGACCTACGACTCGACCCGCAACGACCCGTTCGCCCCGCACGTCTGGGGGCCCGAGCGGAGCGTCGGCGCGCGCACGCTGGCGCGGCTGCTGCTGAGCGGGCCGCCGGCGAGACCCGGCCGGGTGGCCGCGCTCAAGCTCCGGGGGGTGCGGATCACCGGCAAGCTGGACCTGGCGGGCGGCCGGGTGGCTCCGTACGTGGAGCTGACGGGCTGCCGCTTCGAGCAGGAGGTGGTGCTGCCGGAGTGCCACTTCACCACGCTGCGGATGGTGGGCTGCCTGCTGCCCCGGCTGGAGGCGGCCCGGCTGCACACGGAGGGCGATCTGCATCTGCCGCGCTGCCGGATCGACCGGGGGATCCGGCTCACCGACGCGCAGATAGGCACCGATCTGCTGATCAACCAGCTCAGCGTCGGCTCCGACCGGCACGGCCGGGCCTTCGTCGGGGACGGCATGGCGGTCGCCCAGGACCTCCAGGCCGAGATGGTCGAGACGCACGGGGAGCTGAGCCTGCGCGGGGCGAAGGTGGGCGGTTCGCTGAGCCTGCGCGGCAGCCGTCTGCGCGCCGGGGACGGGCGGCGCGCGCTGAACGCCCCGCAGCTGACCGTGGAGCGCACGCTGTACATGACCGAGGCGTGGGTGAGCGTCGACACCGGGAACCAGGGCACCACTCCCCCGTACGGCGTGGTCTACGCGCCGACCCCGGCGCGCGGGACCCGGTCGCAGATCTTCGAGTGCCAGGGCGGGGTGCGCCTCGACGACGGACGGTTCGGGGACGCGGTGGACCTGCACAAGGCCCGGTTCACGATGACCCGGCAGGAGGAGCTGTCGCTGCGCCGGATCGTCACGCCGGAGCTGCGGTTCAACGCGGAGCGCCCGGAGGAGGGCCGGGTCGTGCTGAACGGCGCGAAGGTGGTGACCCTGATCGACCTGTCCACCAGCTGGCCGGGACCCGGCGGCCTCGCGATGGGCGGTTTCGTGTACGAGAACCTCGTCCCCTACGGCCACTTCCCGCTCTCCCGGCGGCTGGAGTGGGTGCAGGCGGCGACCCCGGAGTACGTCCCCGAGCCGTACGAGCGGCTGGCCGCGGTGATGCGCAGCTGCGGCGAGGACTCGGACGCGCGGGAGGTGCTGCTGGCCAAGCAGCGCCGCCGCCGCGAGACGCTGCCGCCCGCCGCGAAGGCGTGGGGCTTCCTCCAGGACTGGACGGTGGCGTACGGGTACCGGCCGGGGCGGGCGGCGGTGTGGATGGCGGTGCTGTGGGCGGCGGGCACGGCGGCGTTCTCGCAGTACGAGCCGGCGTCGATCAAGAACGACGAGTCCCCGTTGTGGAATCCCGCGCTCTACGCGCTGGACCTGCTCATCCCCGTGATCAACCTGGGGCAGGACGGCTACTGGCGGATGGAGGGCGGTTGGCAGTGGGCGGCGGCCGGTCTGGTGCTCGTGGGGTGGGTTCTGGCCACGACGGTGGCCGCCGGGGCCTCCCGGCTGCTGCGCAGGGGCTGACCGAAAGGGCAGCTCGAACCGGGTGCGGATGCCTCCGCACCGGTACGTCCAGGGGTTCGAGGACAAGGAGGGACCACTCCGGACGGCCTGACCGGAGGGGCGATTTCACGCCATCATCGGCTTTTTCCTTTGCTCTTTCTTGACCTGCCCCGATACAACCCATTCACTCGCCACAGAAGCTTCACAGCACAGCTCTGGCGCGGCCCTCACCAGCGCTTTTCAATGGTCTGCACCATGGCTTTCCTTCGTGCTCTGCTCAGTACCGCCCGCATGATCCGGCACAGCCCTCCGCTGTCCGCCGGACTGTCCGCGGATGACGCCGTGCTGCTCGACGCACCCGACGAGCGGCTCTCCCCGGCGCTGGTGGCCGCCGCCCTGGGCGACCACGAACCGGCCGCCCGGCTGCTCGCCGCCACCCGGGAGGCCGCCGACTGGGAGAACCGGGACCGCTATCTCGGCCGGCTCGTGACCTTCGCCCGCCACCGGGACGGCTGGCTCGTCGACTGGCTGGCCGCCGCCCCGCGCGACCCGGACGCCCTGCTGGTCAAGGCGGAGCTCGCGGTCCACCGGGCCTGGGAGTCGCCCGCCCGCGCGGAACGGCTCAAGGAGGTCGGCCCGCTGATCACGGCCGCCGCCGAAGCGGCTCCGCTCGACCCCGTGCCCTGGCGGCTCGCGCTGGACCACGCCCGCGGCTCCCACGCCACGCACACCGCCTTCGAGGCGCTGTGGGAGCAGGCGGTACGCCGCTCCGCGCACCACTACGGCTGCCATGTGGCGGCGCTGCGCTACCTCTCCGCCGCCTGGTACGGCTCGCACCGCGAGTGCTTCGACTTCGCCGAGCGGGCCGCCGAGGACGCCCTGCCCGACTCCCTGGTGCAGGCCCTGCCGGTGCGGGCGGCCTTCGCCCTGCTGCTGGACCCCCAGGCGATGACCCGCAGCACCTCCGTACTGGAGGAGCGGATCGACGCGGCGGCCGACGCGGCCATCCGGCTCTCGGCCGCCTACCGGCCCGGCGACCCGTGGCCCGCCGAGGTCCGCAACCTCCTCGCGTACGTGCTCCTCGCCCGCGGCCGCTGGGCCGAGGCGCTGGACCAGTTCACGCTGATCGGGCTGCACGCCACGTCGTTCCCGTGGTCCTCGGTCTCCGACGACGCACTGGGCCGTTTCCTCGACGCGCGGGACGGCGCACGGCTCCAGGCGGCCTCCCTGACCCCGATACGGAACCGGGCCGACCGCGGCCGGCCGCGCGGCCATTACGCTTGAGCGTTGTGACCACCGCCCGTCTTCCCCTTTTCCCGCTCAACGCGGTGCTGTTCCCCGGCCTCGTGCTGCCGCTCAACGTCTTCGAGGAGCGATATCGCGCCATGATGCGGGAGCTGCTGAAGAGCGACGAGGACGAACCTCGCCGCTTCGTCGTGGTCGCGATCCGCGACGGCCGCGAGACCGCCGTGACGGGCACCGGCATGCCGGACCCCGTCGCCTCCGCACCCCCCGCCGAGCGCGCCCCCGCCGGGGGCTTCGGCCCCGACCCCGTCCAGACCTTCCACCGGGTGGGCTGCGTGGCCGACGCCGCGACCATCCGCGAGCGCCCCGACGGCAGCTTCGAGGTCCTGGCCACCGGCACCACCCGGGTCAGGCTGCTCTCCGTCGACGCGAGCGGCCCCTATCTGAGCGCCGAGGTCGAGGAGGTGACCGAGGAACCCCCCGCGAAGGACGAGGCCGACGAGGCCGGAGCCCTGGCCGAGGGCGTCCTGCGGGCCTTCCGCGCCTACCAGAAGCGCCTGGCCGGAGCGAGCGAACGCTCGCTCGCCACGGGCTCCGACCTCCCCGACGACCCCTCCGTCGTCTCCTACCTGGTCGCGGCGGCCACGGTCCTGGACGTCCCCACGAAGCAGCGGCTGCTCCAGGCCCCGGACACCGCGACCCGGCTGCGCGAGGAGCTGACCCTGCTGCGCAGGGAGACCGCGGTCATCCGCCACCTGCCCTCGCTCCCCGCCACCGACCTGACCCGCGCCCCCACCCACCCCAACTGACGAGGACTCCACCCCGGTGGCGAAGAAGCCGAAGAAGCAGCCGGGCGGCACGCCGGCCACGGTCGCCCTGACCGCGGCGGGCACGCCCTTCACGGTCCACGCCTACGACCACGACCCGGCCTCCCCCTCCTACGGCGAGGAGGCCGCCGAGGCCCTGGGCGTCTCCCCCGACCGGGTCTTCAAGACCCTGGTCGCGGACGTGGACGGCGAACTGACGGTCGCGGTCGTCCCGGTGGCCGGCTCCCTGGACCTCAAGGCCCTGGCGTCCGCGGTGGGCGGCAAACGGGCCGTCATGGCGGACCCGGCGGCGGCGGAACGCACGACGGGCTACGTCCGGGGCGGAATCTCGCCCCTGGGCCAGCGCAAGCGGCTGCGCACGGTGCTGGACGCGTCGGCGCGATCGCACCCGACGATCTGCGTCTCGGCGGGCCGCCGGGGCCTGGAGGTGGAGCTCGCGGCGACGGATCTGGCGGGGCTGACGGGGGCGGTGTTCGCGGACATCGGGAGGGCCGCGTAGGCGCTACCGGGGGCGCTGCCCCCGAACCCCCGCGCCTCAAACGCCGGCGAGGCTGGAAAGACGTCCTCAATCGCCGGACGGGCTTGATTTGCCCCGCCCCACCAGAATCCAGACGACCGGCGGGCATTTCAGCCCCTCCGGCGTTTGAGGAGCGGGGTCCGGGGCGGAGCCCCGGTTTCGGGAAGGGGCGGGGTAGGGGAACAGCGCCGCAGGCGCCCCTAGGACGCCCTGGGCGCCTCGGGCGGCGTGCCAGGCTGCCCACCCGCACCGGACGCGTCAGCCGCGCCAGCCGCACCGACCGCCCCCTCCCCCTCGTAATACGTGGACCACCCCGCCCCCACCCAATCCGGCTCCGGATCCCGAGGCCCGAACGCCCCGGTCAGCAGCAGATGCACCGCCATCGCCGCGAACGGCCACACCAGCACCGCCACCCACACCGCACGCAGCTCCAGCGGCGCGTCGAACGTCACGCCCTGGCCCACTTCCCGCGCCCGGGACACCACGTCGGAGGACGGTCCCAGCCAGACGCCGACGCGCCACGCGATCAGGGAGCCCAGCAGCGCGCCCAGCGCGAGACCCGCCACCACGAAGACGCCCCCGCGCCGCAGCCGCCAGAAGACGGCCGCCGCCGACACCGCGCCGAACCCGAGCGCCAGCAGGACAAACGTTCCGTCCGCCCCGATCGCCTCTTCGCCCTCGCTGTTCCTCAGGAAGACGGCCGTGTCGTCGGAGACCAGTGGAACCCGGGGCGCGAGCCACAGCCACAGCAGCCCGAGCGCGAGGCCCGCGAGCGCCGTGAACACGACGACCAGGGCGGCCTGACGGAGCTCCGTGGCCGTGTCCGGGTCGTCGGGCGACTTCGCGGAGTGGGAGCCCGAGGGCGGAGCCTGCCACGGGTCGTCGGAGTGCGGCCGGTCGGGCGGCGTCAGAGGTGCGGTCACCGTGCCATCGTGCCAGGCCACCCGGTGCGACGCCTCACCGGCTGCCGCACGGGGGGGGCCGCCGCCTACCGTACGGCCGCCCGCCGGTACGCCCACGTCGCCACCGCCAGCGACAGCACCCCCACCACCGCGCAGATCGCGAGGAAGAAGCCGATCACGCCCCAGTCCGGATCGGCGTCGAAGGAGCGGGCCAGCGCCTCGACCCCGTACGTCGAAGGCAGCAGGTCGCGCGCCCACCCCACCGGCTCCGGCAGCCGGTCGGCCGGCAGCACCCCGAGCAGCAGGGCGGCGGACATCCCCAGCTGCCCCAGCAGGGTGGCCAGCTCCTGGCGCGGGGCCAGCAGGCCGAGGGCCGCGCCGAGCCCCGCCAGGGCCGCGCCGGAGAGCGGGATGACGGCGACCAGGACCCACAGATGGGTCATCGGGAGCTGGAACAGCACGCTCCCGGTGATCGCCGTGAAGATCGTGCCGGGCACGGTGAACGAGGCGTACGCGGCCGCCGCCCCGAGCACCACCGCTGCGGGCGGCACCGGCAGCGTGGCGTAGTGGTCGAGCCCGCCGCCGGCCCGCAGCTGGCCGAAGTACTGGGCGAGCAGGTTGAGCGCGACGAACGCCACGACCAGCACGCTGGAGCCGGCGACCACCGCCCGCGCCTCGGCCCCGCCGTCGACGACGCCCCGCATCAGGACCATGATCCCGACGGACTGGAAGGTCGCCACGAACAGCAGCGGGATCCGGGCGACCCGCGCCCGGGAGAGCTGGGCCCGGTAGACGGCGGCCAGCGAGGGCAGCAGCCGGGCGCGCGGCGCGAGGGGGGCGGGCACGGTCCGCGCGGCGGAGCCGGAACCGGCGGGGCGGGTCAGGGGCCGGACGCGCGAGGGTGCGGTCCTGGCCGGAATGATGCTCGTCACCTGAGGCCGCTCCCCTTACACCCGTCCGGTCCATGCACCGCGCCCACCCCTACGTACCGCGTCCGCGCGGCGTTCAACGCCTTTGACGCCCGCGTCCCGCGTCGGTGGATCCTCACGCCTTCACCAGCCCTTTGGTCGCATTGGCCGCGTCTCCCCCGAGCGCCAGGTACACATCTTCCAGGCTGGGTGTGGCCAGGGTGAAATCGTCGAGCGCGGCGAAGGCCGCGCCGCCCGTGACCGCGGCGACCGCGGCCCGGGCCTCGTCGGGGCTGAGCCGCAGCACCCAGCGCCGCCCGGACTCCTGGGCGGAGGGGCGCAGGGCCGCGACCTCCGGGACGTCCAGCGGGGCCCGCTCACGCCACATCAGCTCGACGCGGACCTCTCCGGCGACCTTCTCCTTGAGTCCGGAGGGGGTGTCGCAGGCGATGACCCGGCCGCGTTCCAGGACGGCGACCCGGTCGAGGACGGTCTCGGCCTCGATGACGTTGTGGGTGACCAGCAGGACGGTGGCCCCGCGCTCGGCGCGGCGGCGGTCGACGGCGGCCCAGACGGCCCGGCGGGCGACGGGGTCCATGCCGGTCGTGGGCTCGTCCAGGACCAGCACGGGCCGGTCGCCGACGAGGGTGGCGGCGAAGCAGGCGAGCCGGCGCTGACCGCCGGAGAGCTTCTTCAGGGGCCGTCCGGCGAGCTCGGTGAGGCCGAGCTCCTCCAGGACGGCGTCCCGTTCGGCGCGGGCCTCGCGCACGGTGAGGCCGCGCAGTCGTCCGGTGGTCTCCGCGGCGAGGGAGACGGTGAGTTCGTCGAGCGCGGTGGACTGCTGCCCGAGGTAGCCGATCAGCCGGGAGGCCCGCTCGGGGTGGCGTACGAGGTCGTGGCCCAGGACCTCGACGGAGCCGGAGTCGGGGCGCATCAGGCCGGTGAGCTGGCGGACCAGGGTGGACTTGCCGGCGCCGTTGGGGCCGAGCAGGCCGAAGATCTCCCCGCGCTCGACGTCGAGGCTGATCCGGTCGGTGGCGCGCACCTCGGGGGTGGCGGGTGCGCCGCGACGGCCCCGGACGGCGGGGTAGGTCTTGACGAGGTCGCGCACCGCGCACACGGTGCCGGTGTCGCTCTGCGCCTGTGCTGTGCCCGTACTCACGAGGTACGAGGGTACGGGGTCACATGCCCCGGTTCGCGCCCGGGGCCGCCACGCGTCGCGGAGCCCGCGTACGCGCCCGCTCGCACCCCGCGTACGCGCCTACTCCCCGGCGGGCACGTGTTCGGCCGCCGCCCGCACGTCGATCTCGCGCCAGAACCCGGCCCGGATCGCGTACCGGTCGTGTTCGTCGATCTGGTCGTCCTTGTGGGCCAGCAGCCCGAAGCGGGCCGCGTACCGGAGGAGTTCGCCGTCGATGCGGTGCGGGATGCGGGGGTACATGGTGGACAGCTTTTGCAGGTGGACGGTTTCCGGGAGGCGTTCCATCCAGCGCCGGGCGAAGACCTGGCCCACCTCGAAGGGGTCGCCGCCGACCGTGGTGATGTCCTCCTCCCGGTCGGCCCAGCGCTGTTCGGCGCTGGTGAGCTGGGCGAGGGTGGGCAGGGACGCGGTCTCGGCCGGTTCGCCGAGGGGGCCGCCGCGCTCGACCCAGCCCTTGTCGGAGGACCAGCGCAGGGTGGCGTTGGCGGGGGGCGCTGCCTGGGCGGCCGACCGGTCGGGGTGGGTGCTGTGGGCGCGGAGTGCGGCGAGGTCCTTGGGGGTGGGGACGCCCTTGTGGCCGGGGGCGGGTGCGGGCTCGGAGGGGCCGGGCTCGGCGTGCGCCGCGGGTCCGTTGCGGGCGGCTGCGGCCTGGGCTGCCTGCGCCGCCTCGGAGGCCCGCTCGGCGGAGGCGGCGAGGGCGGCCTCCGGCAGCGGCGCGGAGAGGATGGCGGCGATCTCGGGGCGCGGGGCGGGCGGCGGGGGGCAGTTGCCGCCGGTGTCCTTGGCGCGGACGGCCTTGGTGATCCAGGCCCGGTCGAGCACCCGCCGCTCGTCCGCCTCCGCGACCAGGTCCTCGGACTGGTTGTAGTCGCCGTCCGCGGCCTGGACGGCCCAGAGGTGGACGGCGACCCCGTGCTCCTTGGCGGACATCAGGCCCGGCAGCAGATCGCCGTCGCCGGTCACCAGGACCACGTCGGAACAGGCCCGGTTCCTGGCCAGTTCGGTGAGTTCGGCGTGCATGGCGGCGTCCACGCCCTTCTGCGCCCAGCGTCCGTCGCTGCGGGTCAGGGCTCCCAGCCGTACGGTCACGCGGGGCATCACGCGGAGCCTGCGGTGCTCGGGCTGGGGCACCCGGTCGGGGGCGCCGTCGAACCAGTAGATCCGCAGCAGCGGCTGCTGCGTATCGGCTTCGGCCCGCTCGCGCAGCCCCAGGATGAGGGCGGCGTGGTCGACGGTGATGCGGGAACGTGCGGGCTCTCCGGCCAGCAGACTCGCGGCTGCGCCCAGCAAGTAGCCGGCGTCCACCAGGACGACGCAACGGTCCACGCGCTCCACCCTCTTCCAGGAATTCGGGAACGGTTCAGCGGCCCGCCCCTCGATGAGTGGGTCCGCTTACCCAGGGTTTCCTTCGAGTCTGCCCGACCGCGCAGGGGTTAGCGGCCGGAACTCGATCATCGGCGTGGCGAATCGGGAAAGGGCCGGAAAAGGTCTGGGGCAGGCGACGGCGGAGCGGCCACTGCGGATACCACTACGCACCGTAATGATCCAACATGCACGGTTTGCGGCGCTATGTGAGTCTGACAACGGTCCTGGCCCCCCAGGATTCCCCACAGGAGGCATTCACCATGGCCAAGAACAAGAACCGCAAGCAGGGCAGCCAGCACGATCGCGCGTCCGCGTCGGAGCGTAGTGCCGAGCAGGCGAAGTCGACGGCGTACGAGTCGCAGGCCCAGTCCCAGCCGCAGGCTCAGGGCAGCCCCTCCGACGTGGCGCGCAAGCACCAGCGGCGCTTCGGTCACAACTGACGCGTCGGCCGCTCGCGGTCATGCACGAGAGGGGCGTCCCGCACGGTGCGGGACGCCCCTCTCGTCGTGTCTCCGGGCTCAGCCGGCCAGGCAGGACGGTCCGAGCAGCACCTTGAGGTCGCCGAAGAGGGCCGAGTCGGCCTTGACCCGGTGCCGGTCGAGCCGCAGGACCGTGGTGTTGCGGGGGCCCTGGAGCCTGATGCGCACCTCGGTGTCGCCCCGGTGGTGGCTGAGCACCTCGCCGAGCCGGGTGACCATGGGCGGGGTGATCTTCACGGTGGGGATGGTGAGGATGACCGGCGCGTTGATCCCGGCGTTGGAGATGTCGGGGACCTGCATCTCCATGGCGACCAGCCGGGGCACGTCCTCGCGCTTGTCGAGCCGTCCCTTGACGAAGACGACGGTGTCCTCGACGAGCTGGGTGGAGACCAGCTGGTAGGTGGCGGGGAAGAACATGCATTCGATGGAGCCGGCCAGGTCCTCCACGGTGGCGATGGCCCAGGCGTTGCCCTGCTTGGTCATCTTGCGCTGGAGGCCGGAGATGATGCCGCCCACGGTGACGATCGCGCCGTCCCCGTAGTCCCCGCCCATGAGCTGGGAGATCGAGGAGTCGGCCTTGTCCGACAGCACGTGCTCCAGACCGAAGAGCGGGTGGTCGGAGACGTACAGGCCGAGCATCTCCCGCTCCTGGGCGAGCAGGTAGGACTTCTCCCACTCGACGTCGGAGAACTCCACGTCGAGCCCGAAGCCCGGCTCGCCGCTCTCCTCCTCGCCGCCGCCGAAGAGGTCGAACTGCCCCTCGGCCTCCTTGCGCTTGACCTGCACCACGTTGTCGATCATCGGCTCGTGGTGGGCGACGAGGCCCTTGCGGGTGTGGCCCATCTCGTCGAACGCGCCGGCCTTGATCAGCGATTCGACGGTGCGCTTGTTGCAGACGACCGCCTCGACCTTGTCGAGGAAGTCGGGGAAGGTGCTGTACTTCCCCTTGGCCTTGCGGGAGCGGATGATCGAGTCCACGACGTTCTGGCCGACGTTGCGGATGGCGGTCAGGCCGAAGAGGATCACGTCGTCGCCCTGGGCGGCGAAGTTGGACAGCGACTCGTTGACGTTCGGCGGGAGCACCTTGATGCGCATGCGGCGGCACTCGTTGAGGTAGACCGCGGACTTGTCCTTGTCGTCCTTGACCGAGGTCAGCAGGGCGGCCATGTACTCGGCGGGGTAGTTCGCCTTGAGGTAGGCCGTCCAGTAGGTGACCAGGCCGTACGCCGAGGAGTGCGCCTTGTTGAACGCGTACCCGGCGAACGGCACCAGGACGTCCCACAGCGCCTTGATCGCCGCGTCGGAGAAGCCCTTCTTCTTGGCTCCCGCCTCGAAGAGGACGAAGTTCTTCGCCAACTCCTCGGGCTTCTTCTTGCCCATCACGCGGCGCAGGATGTCGGCCTCGCCGAGCGAGTACCCGGCGACGATCTGGGCGGCCTTCTGGACCTGCTCCTGGTAGACGATCAGGCCGTAGGTGAGGCCGAGGACCTCCTTGAGGGGCTCCTCCAGCTCCGGGTGGATCGGGGTGATCTCCTGGCGGCCGTTCTTGCGCTCCGCGTAGTTCGTGTGCGAGTTCATGCCCATCGGGCCCGGCCGGTAGAGGGCCGAGACGGCGGAGATGTCCTCGAAGTTGTCGGGCTGCATCTGGCGCAGCAGGGAGCGCATGGGCCCGCCGTCGAACTGGAAGACGCCGAGCGTGTCGCCGCGGCAGAGCAGTTCGTACGTCTTGGGGTCGTCCAGCGGCAGGGAGAGCATCTCCAGGTCGATGCCCTTGTTGGACTTCACCATCTTGATGGCGTCGTCCATGATCGTCAGGTTGCGCAGGCCGAGGAAGTCCATCTTCAGCAGGCCGAGCGACTCGCACTGCGGGTAGTCCCACTGCGTGATGGTGACGCCGTCGGTGTGCCGGACCCAGACCGGTGCGTGGTCGACGATCGGCTCGCTGGACATGATGACGCCGGCGGCGTGCACGCCCATCTGCCGGACCAGGCCCTCGACGCCCTTCGCGGTGTCGATGACCTTCTTGACGTCCGGCTCGCTCTCGTACATCCCCCGGATCTCGCCCGCCTCGCTGTAGCGCGGGTGCTTGGGGTCGGTGATGCCGTTGAGGTCGATGCCCTTGCCGAGGACGTCGGCGGGCATCGCCTTGGTGAGGCGGTCGCCCATGGCGTACGGGTAGCCCAGCACGCGGGCCGAGTCCTTGATGGCGTTCTTCGCCTTGATCTTGCCGTAGGTGCCGATCATGGCGACCTTGTCGGCCCCGTACTTCTCGGTGACGTACCGGATCACCTCGACGCGCCGGCGCTCGTCGAAGTCGATGTCGACGTCGGGCATGGAGACGCGCTCGGGGTTGAGGAAGCGCTCGAAGATCAGCCCGTGCTCGATCGGGTCGAGGTCGGTGATGCCCATCGCGTACGACACGATCGAGCCGGCCGCCGAACCGCGGCCGGGGCCCACCGCGATGCCGTTGTTCTTGGCCCACATGATGAAGTCGGCGACGACCAGGAAGTACCCGGGGAACCCCATCTGGATGATGATGTCCATCTCGTACTCGACCTGCTTCTGCCGGTCCTCGGGCACCCCGGCCGGGAAGCGGCGCTGCATGCCGACCCGGACCTCCTCCTGGAACCAGGTGACCTCCGTGAAGCCGTCCGGGATCTCGAACTTCGGCATGAGGTTCTTCGCCTCGAACATGCCGGCGGTGTCGATCTGCTGGGCGACCAGGAGGGTGTTGGCGCAGCCCTGCTGCCAGGCGTCGGATGAGTCGACGGCGTACATCTCGTCCGTCGTCTTCAGGTAGTAGCCGGTGCCGTCGAAGCGGAAGCGGTCCGGGTCGGAGAGGTTCTTGCCGGTCTGGATGCACAGGAGGGCGTCGTGGGCGGTGGCCTCGTTGGCGTACGTGTAGTGGGAGTCGTTCGTCACGAGCGGCGGGATGTCCAGCTTCCGGCCGATCTCCAGGAGCCCGTCACGGACCCGGCGCTCGATCTCGATGCCGTGGTCCATCAGCTCCAGGAAGTACTTGTCCGCGCCGAAGATGTCCTTGTAGTCGGAGGCCGCCTGCACCGCCTCGTCGAACTGGCCGAGCCGCAGCCGGGTCTGCACCTCGCCCGAGGGGCAGCCGGTGGACGCGATCAGGCCCTCGGACCACTGGGAGATGGTCTCCTTGTCCATCCGGGGCCACTTCTGGAGCCAGCCCTCGGCGTACGCGTCCGAGGAGAGCCGGAAGAGGTTGTGCAGCCCGGTCTTGTTGGACGCCCAGATCGTCTTGTGGGTGTAACCACCGGATCCGGACACGTCGTCGCGCTTCTGGTGCGGCTGTCCCCACTGCACCTTCCGCTTGTGTTTGCGCGACTCGGGGGCCACGTACGCCTCGATGCCGATGATCGGCGTGACGCCGGCCTTGGTCGCCGAGTGGAAGAAGTCGTAGGCCCCGTGGAGGTTGCCGTGGTCGGTCATCGCGATGTGCGACATGCCCATCTCGTTGCACGCCTCGAACATGTCCTTGAGCCGCGCCGCACCGTCCAGCAGCGAGTACTGGGTGTGCACGTGCAGGTGCGTGAAGGGCGGCTTGGTCACGGCGTCGGGCCTCCGGGAAGTCGGGCGATGACGGACGGGGGGACAGCGTGGAAGTCTACGACGTGGCGGACCCGGACGACGGGCACTACTGGCGATCGCCGAGCGTTGGAGAGGGCGGAACACGTGTCCGTTTTGTCATGACCTCCATCATCCACCGGTCATGAGGACCCTCGGTCCGGCCAGGCACGCCAGCTACAGCGGGAGGCAGCAAGAAATGTCGGAGACGCAGACCGGCGCAGCGCGGCGCGGGGAGCAGATTCTCGCCATTTTCGACACCGCCTTCGGGGAGCTGCTGGCCGCCGATCCGGCCGCTTTCCGGGTCAAGTTCCGCAAGATGGCGGGCTCGGCCTTCGCGTTCTACCGGGGCACGGCCTGCCTGTTCTACACCGATCTGGAGCGAGAGCAGCGCGGCGGCCCGTATCTGGACGAGCGCACCGGCCGGGTCTGGATCCACGGCGATCTGCACGCGGAGAACTTCGGCACCTACATGGACGCCCACGGCCGTCTCGTCTTCAACGTCAACGACTTCGACGAGGCGTACGTGGGCCCCTTCACCTGGGACCTGAAGCGCTTCGCCGCCTCCGTGGCGCTGATCGGCTACGCCAAGGCCCTGGCCGACGAGCAGATCACCGACCTGGTCCGGATCTTCGCCGGGGCCTACCGGGAGCGCGTCCACGCCCTGGCGACGGGCGCGAAGAACGACGAGGTGCCGCCCTTCACGCTGGACACGGCTCAGGGCCCGCTGCTGGGCGCGCTGCGGACCGCCCGCTCGCTGACCCGCTTCTCGCTGCTGGACTCGATGACGGTGATCCGGGACTTCGAGCGCCGGTTCGCGGACGGCGGCGGCGCGATCGACCTGGACGCCGCGACGCGGTACAAGGTGCTGGCCGCGTTCGACGGCTATCTGGAGACGCTGCCGGAGTCGAGCCTGTCCCGCCCCGACTCCTACCGGGTGAAGGACGTGGTGGGCCGCCGGGGCATCGGCATCGGCTCCGCCGGGCTGCCCTCGTACAACATCCTCCTGGAGGGCAACAGCGACGCCCTGGAGAACGATGTGGTGATCTACCTCAAGCAGGCGCAGACCCCGGCGGTCTCCCGGCACATCACGGACGCCGCCGTGCGGGACTACTTCCAGCACGAGGGCCACCGCACGGTGATCTCGCAGCGGGCGCTCCAGGCGCACGCGGACCCGTGGCTGGGCTGGACCGAGCTGGACGGCGCGGGCCAGCTGGTCGCCGAGGTCTCGCCGTACGCGGTCGACCTGGACTGGTCCGAGATAGACGAGCTGGACGAGATCGCGGCGGTCGTCGCCGACCTGGGCCGGGCGACCGCCTCCATGCACGCGGCGGCGGACGACGAGAGCGGGCACTCGCTGGTGCCGTTCTCCACGGAGCGGGCCATCGACGCGGCCATCGCGGCCGACGAGGAGGGGTTCGGGGAGCTGCTGGTCGACTTCGCCCACAGCTACGGGGCCAGGGCCCGCGCGGACCACCAGATCTTCGTGGACCTCTTCCGCAACGGGAAGATCCCGGGGCTGTGACCAGGGCATGTGTCCCGGGACTCAATCTCAGCCTCTTTTAATCTCCTCCTACCTCAGCACATGACACACTTTCCGGCGATGGACATCTCAGGGACGCAGCTCAGGGTGGCGCGCGCGGCGCTTTTCGCCGCGCTCGTCGTCACCCTGTCCACGGCGTCCCATGTGCTGCTCTCCGGGGTCCCGCTGCCGCTGGCCGCGGTGGCGCTGCTCGCCGGCGTCGTCTTCGCCGTCGCCTACGCACTGGCCGGCCGGGAGCGCGGCTTCGGCGCGATAGCGGGGCTGCTCGTCCCGCTGGAGCTGGCCGCCGACACGCTCTTCACCGCCGGCCAGCACCTCTGTTACGGGGCGGCCGGCGGGCCCATCGCGGGCCCGCTGCGTTCGGTGGGCTTCGACGTGCTGTGCGGCGGCGGCGAGGCCGGTGCGGCCGGGGCGCACCTGGCGGGCGTCGGCACGGTGGGCACCCCGCTCGCCGGGGTGACCGGTGCGGGCGACCGCGCGGCGGCCCTGCTGGCGCAGCCAGGACCCGCCGTGCCGTGGCTGCTGCTCGCCGCCCATGTGGCCGTGGGGCTGCTCGCCGCGGCGTGGCTGCGCCGGGGCGAGGCGGCGCTCGCGGGGCTGCTGCGCGCGGCGGCCCTGGTGGCCTTCCGGCCCCTGCTCGTCGCGGTCGCCGTGGTGCGCGGGAGCGTCCGGTCGGCGGCCCGCCGGCCGCGGACCGCCGGGCGCGTGCACCCGCTCTGCCCCGCCCGCCTCCTCGTGCACTCCGTGGGACGGAGGGGGCCGCCGCTCACCGCGTACGCCGCCGCTGCCTGAGGGCAGGACGGCCGACGTCGAGCAGCACCCCTTCCACTCCCCACGCACATACGCACGCACGGAGAACGATCATGAGCAAGCGCAACAACCAGGCCAACAAGGCTGCCGCCCGTGAGCGGCTGCGCGCCGAGCGCGAGGCCCAGGCCAAGAGGGACCGGACCCGCAAGCAGGTCGTCGTCGCCGTCTCGGTCGTCGCCGCCCTCGCCGTCGTCGGCGGCATCAGCTACGGCGTGATGCAGCTGAACAAGCCGGACGCCTGGGAGGCCGCCGCCGACGCGAAGAACGTCAGCGTGCCGAAGAACGCCTCCGGCGAGAACGGCACCACCGTGGTGATCGGCAAGTCCGACGCCAAGAAGACCCTGGAGCTGTACGAGGACTCCCGCTGCCCGGTCTGCGCCACGTTCGAGCAGGCTGTCGGCGAGACCCTCGCGAAGGACGTCGAGGACGGCAAGTACAAGGTCAAGTACGTCGGTGCGACCTTCATCGACAACATGGCCAGTGGCGAGGGCTCCAAGAACGCCCTGAGCGCGCTGGGCGCGGCGCTGAACGTGAGCCCCGAGGCGTTCCTCGACTACAAGGCCGCGCTGTACTCCGCGAAGTTCCACCCGGAGGAGCGCGACGACAAGTTCGCCAAGGACAGCTATCTCATCGAGGTCGCGGACTCGGTGGACGCGCTGAAGGGCGACAAGGCGTTCCAGAAGGACGTCGAGGACGGCACGTACGACGCCTGGGCGATGAAGATGTCCGCCGCGTTCAGCAAGAGCGGGGTGGAGGGCACGCCCACGCTGAAGATGGACGGCAAGCCGGTCACCTCCGAAGGCAGCGACGCCGCCCCGATGACGGCGGCCGCGTTCACGGCGGCGGTCGACAAGGCGCTGAAGGCGTAGCGCCTTCGGGCGGCGGAGGGCCCGGGTCGGGTCGCCCGGCCCCGGCCTCTCCGCCGCCCGCCACCTGGACTCGCACGGCTATGGCGTCCTGGACGTCACCGCCGGGCGCTCGCAAATGGACCGCCCGGTGCGCTGAGGACTTGGGGCCGAGGACTGAGGGCTGAGGGCCGAGAACTGAGGGCTGAGGGCTGAGGGCTCCTACAGCGTGGCCAGGAAGCCGAGCGCGACTTTCCAGGTCTGCTCGGCGGCAGCCTGGTCGTAGTCGTGCAGATCGGGGTCGGTGAACAGGTGGCCGGCCCCGGGGTAGCGGTAGATCTCCACGTCCGCCCCGGTCTGCTGCATCTGGAGGTACCAGCTGTTCAGCCAGTCGTGCGGCTCGAAGGGGTCCGGGTCCGCGACGTGCAGCTGGACGGGCAGTTCCTCCACCGAGGCGTTCTCGGCGATGTCCGACGTGCCGTGGAACAGCAGCAGCCCGCGCGCCTTCGCGTCGCCCAGGGCCAACGTCTGCGCGACCGCGGCCCCGAGGGAGAAACCGGCGTAGACGAGGCCCTGGTCGGAGTAGGGGGCGGCGGCCAGCACGGCGCGTTTCAGCAGCTCCTCCTTGCCGACCTCCTCCTTGAAGACCCTGGCTTCCTCCACCGTGTCGAAGGTGTGCCCCTCGAAGAGATCGGGCACGCGCACCTCGTGGCCGGCGTCCCTCAGACGTGCCGCCGCCGCGTGCACCGCGGGCCTGAACCCGTAGGTCGAGTGGAAAAGCATGATGTTCATGAGGCCCATGGTGCCAGTTGTGCCCCACAGCTTGGAGGACGAGGCGATGGAGAACGTGCTGCGCCCGCTGATGGTCATCGGCGGTTCCGTGGTGATCACCCTGCTGGTCGGCTGGCTGGTCGACCGGCTGCTGCGCCGGGCCGACGGCCGCCACCACGAGACCCCGCTCTGGGGTCTGCTGCGGCGCTGCCGGCCACCGTTGCAGGTGGTGGTCATCACCGCGCTGCTGCGCGGCAGTTACCGCCAGTCGGGCATCGCCTGGGTGTGGGAGCACCGGGTCGGGATCGGTCAGGCCCTCTCCCTGGTGCTGATCGGCGCCTCGGCGTGGCTGGTGGTCCGGGCCGCCGCGACGGTCGTGGAGTCCAGTTACGCCCGGTACGCGACGTCCACCCGCGATCCGGCCCGGGTGCGCCGGGTCCGTACACAGGTGACGTTGATCCAGCGGGTCGTCATAGCGGTCGTGACGGTCGTCGCCATCGCGGCGATGCTGCTGACGTTCCCGGCGATGCGCGGGGTCGGCACCTCGATGCTGGCCTCGGCCGGTGTGCTCGGCATCGTCGCCGGCGTGGCCGCCCAGTCGACCCTGGGCAACCTCTTCGCCGGTCTCCAGATCGCCTTCGGGGACATGGTCCGGCTCGGGGACACCGTGGTGGTGGACGGCGAGTGGGGCACCATCGAGGAGATCACGCTGACGTTCCTGGCGGTACGGACCTGGGACGAGCGGCGGATCACGATGCCGGTCTCGTACTTCACCAGCAAGCCGTTCGAGAACTGGTCGCGCGGCGGGGTCCAGATGACCGGCACGGTCTTCTTCCACCTCGACCACGCCGCGCCGGTGGCCGCGATGCGCCGGAAGCTGCGGGACATCCTCGGCGACATCGCCGCGTGGGACGGCCGGGACTGGTCGCTCGCGGTCACCGACACGACCCCCACCACGATCGAGGTGCGGGCCGTGGTCACCGCGAAGGACGCGAACGACATCTGGACGGTGCGCTGCGCGGTGCGCGAGCAGCTGATCGGCTGGCTGCGCGACCACCACCCGTACGCGCTGCCGCGCCTGGCCACCTCCCCCGCCGCTCTGCCGCCGGGCGAGCAGTGGGCGGAGCTGACGGGCGCGGAGGTCCTGGCCGGCCGCAACGGGTCGGGCCCCTCCCGCGACCTGGACGACTCCAAGGCCCCCAGGACCGGCCGCGGCTGAGGCCCCGTACGCCCGGGGGGCGGCGCGGACGATCCCGTACGCCCCGGAATGCGGGCCCCCGGTTTCCGTACGCCCCCGGGGCCCGCCCTCCGGAACGCTCAGCGCAGGGAGCGGAAGTCCAGGTAGCGCAGCACCCGGTCCACGACCTCGGGGTCGGAGCCGGCCTCGTTGCGGGCGGAGAGCACCTCGTGGCGGGCGGCCGACATCATCTCGCGCTGGACGCGGCTGACCGCCTTGAACCGCTCGGCGC
Source organism: Streptomyces sp. cmx-18-6 (assembly GCF_046548915.1). Lineage (NCBI taxonomy): Bacteria > Bacillati > Actinomycetota > Actinomycetes > Kitasatosporales > Streptomycetaceae > Streptomyces > Streptomyces sp. cmx-18-6. Next base: position 57,685 of record NZ_JAEBEP010000001.1, read on the forward strand.
GCTGCGCGTACGCCTCGCGCCGCTCCTCGTCGACGATCTCCGGGTTGATCCGGGCCCCGATGTCGTACGCGGCGCGCTGGAGCCGTTCCACGACCTCCTCCGGGAACTCCTCGACCTCCTGGATCTCCTTGAGCCGGTGCTTGGCGGCCTTGGCGGCGCGCAGGGCGAGCTCCCGCTCCAGGGCCTCTTCGGCGTCGCTGTCGGCGCGCACGCCGAGCTTGCGGACCAGCCAGGGCAGGGTGAGCCCCTGGAAGACGAGAGTGGCCATGATCACGGCGAAGGCGATGAAGATGATCTCCTCGCGGCCGGGGAAGGGCTGTCCGTCGTCGGTCTCCAGGGGGATCGCCAGCGCCAGCGCCACGGAGGCCACCCCGCGCATCCCGGCCCACCACATGACGACGGTCTCCCGCCAGCTGGTCGGGATCTCCTCGCTGACGTCCCGCCGGGTGTGCAGCCGCTTGGCGAGCCAGGTCGCGGGCAGCAGCCAGGCCAGCCGTACGCCGACGACGACCCCGACGATCGCGAGCCCCCAGCCGAGCATCTGGAACTCCCGCCCGTCTGAGGTGCCGAAGACGCTGTGCAGCTCCAGGCCGATCAGCCCGAAGGCCACTCCGGTGACCAGGGTGTCGACGATCTCCCAGAAGGTGCGTCCGGTGAGCCGGCCCAGCACGTCGTCGGCGTCGGCGGTGTGCTGGGCGAGGAAGAGCGCCGTGGTGAGGACGGCGAGCACGCCGGAGCCCATCAGCTCCTCCGCCAGGACGTAACTCACGAAGGGCACCAGCAGGCTCAGGCCGACCTGGAGGGTGGCGTCGCCGAGCAGCCCCATCAGCTTGATGGTGAGCCAGCCGAGGGCGAGGCCCACCGCGACCGCGACCACGGCGGAGAGGATCAGCAGCCCGAATGCCTGGGGCAGCGAGAAAGTGCCGCTCACCGCCGCGGCGATGGCCACGTGGTAGAGCACGATGGCGGTGACGTCGTTGAAGAGCCCCTCGCCCTCCAGGATGGAGACGAGCCGGCGGGGCAGCCCGACCGAGCCGGCGACGGCGGTCGCGGCGACCGGGTCGGGCGGGGCCACGAGCGCGCCGAGGGCGACGGCGGCGGCGATCGGCAGCCCGGGAACGATCGAGTTGGCGACCGCGGCGACGGCGGCCGTGGTGACGAAGACCAGGGCGACGGCCAGCAGGAAGATCGGGCGTTTGTTGGCGGCGAACTGCCGCCAGGAGGTGCGCTGCACGGAGGCGTACAGCAGCGGCGGCAGCAGGGCCGGGAGGATGATCTCGGGCGGGATGGCGACGGTCGGCACGAAGGGCGCGAACGCCATCGCGATACCGGCGAGGGTCATCAGGACCGGTGCCGGCAGCCCCAGGCGGGCGCCGAGCGGCACCGTGACCACGGCTCCGAGCAGCAGCAGGAGCAGCAGGGCCATTTGATCCACGGGAGGGGCCTTCCGGAGCGTACGGTTCCGGGCCTCTCACCGGGCCGACGTCCAGGTCACGGCTGTGCCGTGCCTGTGGGTCCGGCCGGGGTGAGCGGCCGTCGGGAGCCCGGCCGGGGCAACGGCCGGGCAGGGCCTCCACCCTGCCACGCACGGTTCACGAGGAGCACGAGACCCCCCGCACGGCGCGAGCTCAGGCGGCTCGGATCTCCCGGCGCATCGCCCGGTGCGGAATGCCCGCGTCCGGGAACTCGGGGCCGTACGCGACGTAACCGAGCCGTTCGTAGAAGCCGAGGGCGTGCGTCTGGGCGTGCAGGTCCACGGCGGCCAGCCCCAGCTTCCGCGCCTCGTCCTCGATGGCGCGCACCAGCGCCGCGCCGACGCCGAGGCCGCGCGCCCGCGCGCTCACGGCCAGCCGGCCGAGCGAGCCGGCGGTGAGGTCGCCGCCGGTCTTCCCGGCCGCGTCCGCGCCGTGCAGCAGCCGCCCCGTGCCGAGCGCCGTGCCGTCCGCCGCGACGGCCAGCACATGCACGGCGGTGGCGTCGTGGGCGTCGTACTCGATCTCCTCGGGCACGTTCTGCTCACCGACGAAGACGTCCTTGCGCACCTGGAAGCAGGCTTGCAGGTCACCGTCGTCGACGGCCCTGCGGGTGCTGTACGGGGGTGGAGCGGCGGTCACTGGCTCTCCGCGGAGATGGTGTCCAGGGCGTGCTGGAGGTCGGCCGGGTAGGTGCTGGAGAACTCCACCCAGCTTCCGTCGCTCGGGTGCTCGAAGCCCAGGCGCACCGCGTGCAGCCACTGCCGGGTCAGCCCGAGCCGCTTGGCCAGGGTCGGGTCCGCCCCGTACGTCAGGTCGCCGACGCAGGGGTGGCGGTGGGCGGACATGTGGACCCGGATCTGGTGGGTGCGGCCGGTCTCCAGCTTGATGTCCAGGAGGCTGGCGGCGCGGTACGCCTCGATCAGGTCGTAGTGGGTCACCGAAGGCTTGCCCTCGGCGGTGACCGCCCACTTGTAGTCGTGGTTGGGGTGGCGTCCGATGGGGGCGTCGATGGTGCCGCTCATCGGGTCCGGGTGGCCCTGGACGAGCGCGTGGTACTTCTTGTCGACGACCCGGTCGCGGAACTGGGCCTTGAGCAGGGTGTAGGCGCGCTCGGACTTGGCGACGACCATCAGGCCGGAGGTGCCGACGTCGAGGCGGTGCACGATGCCCTGGCGCTCGGCGGCGCCGGACGTCGAGATGCGGTACCCGGCGGCGGCGAGGCCGCCGATGACGGTGGTGCCGGTCCAGCCGGGGCTGGGGTGGGCCGCGACGCCGACCGGCTTCATGATGACCACGATGTCGTCGTCGTCGTGGACGATCTCCATGCCCTCGACGGGCTCGGCCACGACCTGGACGGGGGCGGGCGCCTGCGGCATCTCGACCTCCAGCCAGGCGCCGCCGTGCACGCGCTCGGACTTGCCGGCCACCGAACCGTCCACCTGGACCTTCCCGGCAGCGGCCAGCTCGGCGGCCTTGGTGCGGGAGAAACCGAACATCCTGGAGATGGCGGCGTCGACACGCTCGCCTTCCAGGCCGTCCGGTACGGGCAGGGTGCGGATCTCGGGGTGCGTACTCACCTGTCGAGTATGCCTTGCGCCCACCGCTGCCCGCGCCGCCCGGTCGACGCCTGTGGACAGTCACTCCCCGCGGACGGTCGACGCCTGTGGACAGTCAGTCCTTGTGGACGGTCCCGTCCGGGTCCAGGCCCTTGAAGGAGAGGATCACGATGAGGATGCCGCCGCACACGATGGCGGAGTCCGCGAGGTTGAAGACGGCGAAGTGCTTGGGGGCGATGAAGTCGACCACCGCCCCTTCGAACACACCGGGCGCGCGGAAGATCCGGTCGGTGAGGTTGCCGAGCGCACCGCCCAGGAGAAGGCCCAGGGCGATGGCCCACGGCAGGCTGAAGAGCTTGCGGGCGAGGCGGATGACGACCACGATCACACCGGCCGCGATGATGGTGAAGATCACCGTGAACGCCTCGCCGATCCCGAACGCCGCGCCCGGGTTGCGCAGCGCCCGGAACTGGAGCCAGTCCCCGATGATGTCGATCGGCGGCTGGTGCTCCAGCTTGGCGACCACGATCATCTTGCTGACCAGGTCCAGCAGGTAGGCGACGACGGCGACGCCGAGGAGCACCAGGATCCTGCGCTTGCCCCGGCCCGCGTTCACGGCGGCGTCGGCGGCGGTGGAGCCGCCTTCGTCCGGGTGCTCGGCCTCGGGATTGTCCGGCGTACCGATGATGCGCTCCGCCTCTGCCACGTGAGTCCCTCAACCTAGGTGCCTGACTGAGGACGAGGGTACGACACACCTGTGCGGGGTCAGCCCCGCCGCTCCTGCTTCTGCTTGTCCTCGACGCACAGGGTGGCGCGGGGAAACGCCTGCATCCGCGCCTTTCCGATCGGTTTGCCGCAGATCTCGCAGAGCCCGTAGGTCCCCGCCTCCAGCCGGGCGAGCGCCCGCTCGGTCTGCTCCAGCGTCTCCTGGGCGTGGGCGGCGAGCGACAGCTCGTGTTCCCGCGTGATGTTCTTGGTGCCCGTGTCGGCATCGTCGTCGCCCGCGCCGTCGCCGGAGTCCCGCATCAGCCCGGCGAGGGCCGCCCCCGACGCCTCCAGCTCGTCGCGCAGCCGCGTGATCTCGCTGCTGAGCAGCGTGCGCGCCTCGGTGACCTCCTCGGGCGTCCAGGGGTCCTCCCCGGGCCGTACCGCCAGTTCGCCGGGAGCGGTCGCGGCGGCGGCCCGGGCCGGCGGCACCGCGGCCGCCTCGTCCGTACCGGCTGCGGGGCGACTCGCGCTCTTCTTGGCTACCACCGTGTGGGCTCCCGTCTCCTCGGCGGCCTTCGCCGCCCCCGTGGCCGTCGTCGCGGCCTTCTTCGAAGCCTTCTTGGCTGCGCTGCTCTTCGTGGTGGTGCTCTTGGCAGTGCTCTTCTCGGCGGCGGTCTTCTCGGCAGCCGCCTTCTTCTGACCCGCCTTGGCGGCGGGCGCTTCTTTCGCGGCCGCCTTCTTGACCGCTGCCTTCTTGACCGCCGCTTTCCTGCCCGTCGCCTTCTTGGCAGGCGTCTTCTTCGCGGACGCCTCACCGGCGACCGCGTCCTCGGCGGACGGGGCATCGGCCGGTGGCTTCCCGTCGGCCTTCTGCCCGGCCGCGGTCTCTTCCGCCGTCTTCTTCGCCACCATGGCCGCGGCCCCTTCACATATTGTGATCTTGCTCGCGAATCGTGCTGGGACGATAAATCGACCCCAGCCCCGCGGCAACGGGGCACGCCGCCTTTTCGCCCCTCCCCGTACCCGGTCGTGGCGCGCCTGCATCCGTTGTGCCCAGCTCCCCGCCCGGTAATCCGCCCCCGCGCCCCATGGACGACTCCGTACGCCCCCGACTGGCCATTCGGGTCACGGCGGGCCCCCGGTTAAACCGGTCGGCCGTCAGCCGTACGGGCCCGTACACTGGGCTCAGCGAGAGGCATGGACGGGACGAGTAGCGCCGTACGCAGCCAGCAGCGACCCGGGGACGGTGGGAGCCCGGGGGCGAGCGCGTCGTGAAGATCACCCCGGAGCCGCCGGAAGAAAGCCTCGGACCGTGGGTCCGCCCACGGGCCCGAGGTCACTAGACCCGGCATCGCGACCCCAATGAGGGGGCCACGGGCACACGCGCCCGGGGCCAAGGAGGGTGGTACCGCGGGAGCCGATACGCTCTCGTCCCTCCGACGGAAGTGGAATACGTCCGCCGGAGGAAGCCGCACATGACATCGCCGCAGTACCGCCAGGTACCCGCCCAGGTCGACCTGCCCGCGCTGGAGCACGCCGTGCTCGACTTCTGGCGCGAGAACAAGGTCTTCGCCAAGAGCCTGGACCAGTCCGAGGGCCGCCCGGAGTGGGTCTTCTACGAGGGCCCGCCCACCGCCAACGGCATGCCCGGCGCGCACCACATCGAGGCCCGCGTCTTCAAGGACGTCTTCCCCCGCTTCCGCACCATGCAGGGCTACCACGTGGGCCGCAAGGCCGGCTGGGACTGTCATGGCCTGCCGGTCGAGCTCGCGGTGGAGAAGGAGCTGGGCTTCAACGGCAAGAAGGACATCGAGGCGTTCGGCATCGCCGAGTTCAACGCCAAGTGCCGCGAGTCGGTGACCCGGCACACCGACGCCTTCGCCGAGCTCACGACCCGTATGGGGTACTGGGTCGACCTGGACGACGCGTACCGCACGATGGACCCGGAGTACGTGGACTCCGTGTGGTGGTCGCTGAAGGAGATCTTCAACAAGGACCTGCTGGTCCAGGACCACCGGGTCGCCCCCTGGTGCCCCCGCTGCGGCACCGGCCTCTCGGACCACGAGCTGGCCCAGGGCTACGAGACGGTCGTCGACCCCTCCGTCTTCGTCCGCTTCCCCCTCACGTCCGGCCCGCTGGCCGGCGAGGCGGCCCTCCTGGTCTGGACGACGACCCCCTGGACGCTGGTCTCCAACACGGCGGTCGCCGCGCACCCCGAGGTCCGCTACGTCGTGGCGAGCGACGGCGAGGAGAAGCTCGTCGTCGCCGAACCCCTCCTGGAGAAGGCCCTCGGCGAGGGCTGGGAGGTGACCGGCCAGTCGTTCACCGGCGCGGAGATGGAGCGCTGGACCTACGAGCGCCCGTTCACGCTGGTCGACTTCCCCGCGGAAGCCCACTACGTGGTCAACGCCGAGTACGTGACGACCGAGGACGGTACGGGTCTGGTCCACCAGTCCCCCGCGTTCGGCGCCGACGACCTCCTGGTCTGCCGTGCGTACGGCCTCCCGGTGGTCAACCCGGTCCGTCCGGACGGCACTTTCGAAGAGGATCTCCCGCTGGTCGGCGGCGTCTTCTTCAAGAAGGCCGACGAGGCGCTCACCGCGGACCTGGACGCGCGCGGCAAGCTCTTCCGCCATGTTCCGTACGAGCACAGCTACCCGCACTGCTGGCGCTGCCACACGGCGCTGCTCTACTACGCGCAGCCGTCCTGGTACATCAGGACGACGGCGATCAAGGACCGCCTCCTTCAGGAGAACGAGAAGACCAACTGGTTCCCGGACTCGGTCAAGACCGGCCGCTTCGGCGACTGGCTGAACAACAACGTCGACTGGGCGCTCTCCCGCAACCGCTACTGGGGCACCCCGCTGCCGATCTGGCGCTGCGAGGACGACCACCTGACGTGCGTGGGCTCAAGGGCGGAACTGACGGAGCTGACGGGCACGGACCAGTCGTCCCTGGACCCCCACCGCCCGTTCATCGACGAGATCACCTTCACCTGCTCGCATGAGAACTGCCAGCTGGAGGCGTACCGGGTCCCGGAGGTCATCGACGCCTGGTACGACTCGGGTTCGATGCCGTTCGCGCAGTGGGGCTACCCGTACAAGAACAAGGAAGTCTTCGAGAGCCGCTACCCGGCGCAGTTCATCTCGGAGGCCATCGACCAGACCCGCGGCTGGTTCTACACGCTGATGGCGGTAGGAACGCTGGTCTTCGATAAATCCTCGTACGAGAACGTGGTCTGCCTGGGCCACATCCTCGCCGAGGACGGCCGCAAGATGTCCAAGCACCTGGGCAACATCCTCCAGCCGATCCCGCTGATGGACCAGCACGGTGCGGACGCGGTGCGGTGGTTCATGGCGGCGGGCGGCTCCCCGTGGGCGGCACGCCGGGTGGGCCACGGCACGATCCAGGAGGTCGTCCGCAAGACGCTCCTGACGTACTGGAACACGGTGGCGTTCCAGGCCCTGTACGCCCGCACCTCGTCCTGGTCCCCCTCCGAGGCCGACCCGGCCCCGGCGGACCGCACGGTCCTGGACCGCTGGCTGCTCAGCGAACTCAACGCGCTGGTCGACCAGATGACGGCGGCGATGGAGGCGTACGACACCCAGCGCGCCGGCAAGCTGCTCTCGGCGTTCGTGGACGACCTCTCCAACTGGTACGTACGCCGCTCGCGCCGCCGCTTCTGGCAGGGCGACAAGGCGGCGCTGCGCACACTGCACGAGGTCGTCGAGACGGTGACCCGGCTGATGGCCCCGCTGACCCCGTTCATCACCGAGCGGGTCTGGCAGGACCTGATCACGCCGGTGACGCCGGACGCCCCGGAGTCGGTGCACCTGTCCTCCTGGCCCAAGCCGGACCTGACCGCGATCGACCCCACCCTCTCGACCCGGATGGCGCTGGTGCGCCGCCTGGTGGAGCTGGGCCGGGCCACGCGGGCGGAGTCGGGCGTGAAGACGCGCCAGCCGCTGTCGCGCGCGCTGGTGGCGGCGGCCGGCTTCGACTCCCTCTCCCCCGAGCTGCGGGCGCAGATCACGGAGGAGCTGAACGTCACATCGCTGGCCTCGCTCTCCGAGGTGGGCGGCTCGCTGGTCGACACCACGGCCAAGGCGAACTTCCGGGCGCTGGGCAAGCGGTTCGGCAAGGGCGTGCAGGCGGTGGCCAAGGCTGTGGCCGAGGCGGACGCGGCGGCGCTCTCCCTCGCCCTGCGCGAGGGGACGGCGTCGGTGGAGGTGGACGGCGAGCAGATCACCCTCTCCCCCGACGAGGTCATCATCACGGAGACCCCGCGCGAGGGCTGGTCGGTGGCCTCGGACTCGGGCGCGACGGTCGCCCTGGACCTGGAGATCACCCCGGAACTGCGCCGCGCGGGCCTGGCCCGTGACGCGATCCGCCTGATCCAGGAGGCCCGCAAGAACAGCGGCCTGGACGTGGCGGACCGCATCGCCGTCCGCTGGACCTCCACGTCCCCGGCCACCGTGGAAGCCCTCACGGAGCACACCCCGCTGATCTCCGAGGAGGTGCTCGCCCTGGACTACGCGGAGGGCGAGGCGGACGACACGTACGGCGAACCGTTCGAGGACGAGGGCCTGGAGCTGGTGTTCCGCCTGCGCAAGCGGTAGCGCGTACGTCTGCGAGGGCCCGGCCGGAAGCTTCCCGGCCGGGCCCTCCGGCGTACCCCCTCAGGGGCTCCGCCCCGAACCCCCGCTCCTCAAACGCCGGCGAGGCTACCGATAGCCCCTCCGGCGTTTGAGGAGCGGGGTCCGGGGCGGAGCCCCGAAACCAGCCCGTCCGGCGCTTGAGGAGCAGGGCCCGGGGGCCGGAGCCGCAAAACCAGCCCGTCCGGCGCTTGAGGACGAAAGGGGGCCCGGGGCGGAGCCCCGGTTTCGGGAAGGGGCGGGTAGGGGAACAGCCCGCCGCAGGCGCCCCCACCCCCGCAGGCGCCCCACCCGCACCGGCAGACGGCGGCGCTGCCACACGCCAAAGGGCCGGGCCCCGGAGAAAATTCCGGGGCCCGGCCCTGTGACTGCCGACGGCTACGCGCTCAGCGAGCGCGAACCGATCAGTTGTCGTCCTCGTCGATCAGAAACCCACGCATCGGCGACGGCGCCTGCTGCATCGGCTGCGGAGCCTGAGGCCGCACCGGTGCCATCGGCTGCGTCATCGCGGGCGACATCTGCTGCTGCCCGCCGTAGGACGGCGCACCGCCCATGGACTGGCCGCCACCCATCTGCTGGCCGCCGTGGCCACCGTGGTTGGAGCTGCCCATGGAGTGACCCATCGCACCCGCACCGGCCGGAGCCAGCGAGGGCGACGGCGGCAGCGAAGCGGCCGGCGCGGTCCGCGGCGGGGCGAGCGAGTCGTCCGCCTGGGTCTCCAGCTGACGCAGCTGGCTCTCCAGGTAGGACTTCAGCCGCGTGCGGTACTCGCGCTCGAAGCCGCGCAGGTCCTCGACCTTGCGCTCCAGCGTCGCGCGGGCCGACTCCAGCGAGCCCATCGCCACGCGGTGCTTCTCCTGCGCGTCCCGCTCCAGCGCGTCGGCCTTGGCGCGCGCGTCGCGCTCCAGGCCCTCGGCACGGCTGCGCGCCTCGCCGACGATCTTGTTGGCCTCGGAACGGGCCTCCGCGATCGCCTGGTCGGCGGTCTGCTGCGCGAGCGAGAGGACACGGGCGGCGCTGTCGCCACCGGGGCCCTGCCCCTGCTGCTGCATCTGCGGCTGTTGCATCTGCTGCATCTGCTGCTGCTGGGGGTGCTGACCCATGGGGCCGCCCATCGGGCCACCCATGGGACCGCCCTGCATCGGGCCGGGGCCGTGCGGACCCTGCGGGCCGCCGTGGCCACCCTGGGGGCCATGGCCGCTCGGGCCGGCAGGCAGCTGCGGCGCGCCACCGGGCAGCTGGGGCGGACCCATCTGCGGGGGCTGCTGCTGCTGCGGCGGTCCAGATATGGCGGCGGGAACGGGCGCACCGGGGCGGTCCTGCTGCTCCGGAGGCTTGCGCATACCCTGCTGCTGCTGTTGCTGCTGCTGGTTCTGCGCGGCGGCGCGCGTCGCGGCGGCCAGCTTGGCGCGCAGGTCCTCGTTCTCACGGAGCAGACGGGTCAGCTCCGATTCGACCTCGTCGAGAAAGGCATCGACCTCGTCCTCGTCATAGCCTTCTCGGAGGCGGACGGTCGTGAACTGCTTGTTCCGCACGTCCTCGGGGGTCAACGGCATCTCTTCTTCACCTCTACGTAGTCGTCGGCAGTCGGCAAGACCGTATCGCTCACAACCTGACCACAACGCTGATCAGGATGTAGACGATGATCATCAGAACGAAGAAGGACAGGTCGAGTGCCACGCCCCCGAGACGCAACGGCGGAATGAACCGCCGCAGAAGCTTGAGCGGTGGATCGGTGACAGTGTAGGTGGCCTCAAGTACGACCACCATCGCCTTGCCGGGTTGCCATGAACGTGCGAACTGGAAGACATAGTCCATGACCAGCCGGAAGATCAGCACGATGAGGAAACACATCAGCGCGATGTAGACAACATCCAGTGCGACGCCCATCTCCCGCGCTTCCCTCTCCCCTGGCCCTCGTAGCTCCGGCCTCGCGGCCGGGTTGTTCCCGGTGTCGTGTTCTCAGCTCTGGTTGAAGAATCCGCCCTCTGCGATGCGGGCCTTGTCCTCCGCCGTGACATCGACGTTAGCAGGCGACAACAGGAACACCTTCTGCGTCACGCGTTCAATGCTGCCATGGAGTCCGAAGACGAGTCCCGCGGCAAAGTCGACAAGTCGCTTTGCGTCCGTATCGTCCATCTCCGTGAGATTCATGATCACCGGAGTGCCCTCACGGAAGTGTTCCCCGATGGTACGGGCCTCGTTGTAGGTCCTGGGGTGCAGCGTGGTGATGCGGTACGGCTCCCGCTCGGACACGACCTTGGGCATGATCACCGGTGCGTTCTTCTCCATGTTCGGGCGGTCAGGTGTGATGGATGCCACGGGTGCGATCCGGGCGGGTCGCACGCTTTCCGCGGGGAGCTGAACGGGCTCGCGCTGGGCGGGTGGTTGCACCACTCGCACCGGTTCGTCCCTTTCGCGCTCACGATCGCGCTCGCGCTCCCGTTCCACCTGATGCGGGGGCTGGTGCCGTCGCCGGTCGCGCTCGGGCTCCGGCTCGGGCTCGAATTCGTCATCGGGGTCGAACCCCGGACCGTCGTACCCATCGTCCTCCACGAGGCCGAGGTAGACCGCCATCTTGCGCATCGCGCCGGCCATGCTCCGAGTCCTCCGCTCTGTGGTGGATCGGCATTCGTCACCAAGTGCCCGCGATCCACTGTGGCCTGCCCGCTCCGGGCGGGAATGACCATATTTTCTGCTGTGGTCCGACTTGCTTCGCGACGTTACCCGAGGCGTGGTCGGACTCCGAGTACCGCCGTACCGACGCGTACATGTGTCGCTCCGGCCGCCACCGCGTCCTCCAGGTCCGCACTCATGCCCGCGGAGACCATGGTGGCAGCCGGATGACCGGCGCGCAGGCGGGTGGCGAATTCCATCAGCCGGTCGAAAGCGACCCGTTGCCGTCCCGCAAACGGTCCGGCCAGCGGCGCGACGGTCATCAGACCCTCCAGCCGCAGCCCCTCCGCCGCGTCGACGGCGGCCGCCAACTCCTCGATCCCGTCCGGCGCGACGCCGCCGCGCTCACCGCGCTCGCCGCTCTCCGCGTCCAGGGCGACCTGGAGGAGACAGCCGAGTTCGCGGTCCGCGCGGACCGCGGCGGCGGAGAGGGCGGTGACCAGCCTGCTCCGGTCCACCGACTGCACGACATCGGCATAACTCGTCACAGAACGAACCTTGTTCGTCTGCAATTGTCCGACAAAGTGCCATGTCAGGGAAAGATCCGCACAAGCGGTGGCTTTCGGCGCCGCGTCCTGGTCACGATTCTCCGCGACATGGCGCACACCCAGTTCATGCAGGATCCGCACATCGCTCGCGGGGTAGGTCTTGGTGACCACGATCAGGGTCACTTCCTCGCGCTTGCGGCCGGCCGCGGCGCAGGCGGAGGTGATCCTTTCCTCCACCTGTGCCAGGTTCGCCGCGAGTTGATCCCTACGGTCCGTCATGCCCTATCAGTCCAACCAGACATATCCGGCGAGCCGCCCGGTGGTGCGGTCGCGGCGGTACGAGAAGTGGTCGCCCGATTCCCGGGTGCAGACCGGCGAACGGTGCAGGTCGCTCACGCCGAGTGCGGCGAGCTGGGCGTGGACTCCGCCGGTGACGTCCACCGCCGGGGTCCCCCAGCTGGTCTCGGACCAGGTGCCGGGGACGGCCTCGGCGACCTCGGCCCGCATCCGCTCCGGCACTTCGTAGCACCGTCCGCAGACGGCGGGCCCGGTGCGGGCGGTGATTTGGGACGGGCGTGCGCCCAGCGCGGTCATGGCCCCCACCACCGCGGGCACGACTCCGGCGACCAGCCCCGGCCGCCCGGCGTGCGCCGCCCCGACGACTCCGGCGACCGGGTCGACGAGGAGGACGGGGGTGCAGTCGGCGGTGAGGACCGCGAGCGCCAGTCCGCGCCGCGTGGTCACCAGCGCGTCCACGGCCGGGATCTCCGCGTCCGCGCCCCAGGGCCCGTCGACCACCGCCACGTCCCGGCCGTGCACCTGGTTCATCCAGACGACCGAGGCCGGGTCGAGGCCGAGTCGGCGGGCCGCGCGCTCGCGGTTCGCGCCGACGGCGGCGGGGTCGTCACCGACCGCGCCGCCGAGGTTGAGCTCACCGTACGGAGCGGCGCTCACCCCGCCCCACCGGTCGGTGAAGGCGAAGTGAGCGCTGCCCGTGACGGGTTCCGCCTGAGGCCGGCCTATCACTTCAAGAAGTCCGGTACGTCCAGCTCTTCGGCCTGGGTGTCCTGGTAGGGACGGGCCGGCGGGACGTGCGGCGGAGAGACCTGCGACAGCGGGCTCTCGTTCGAGGCCGACGCGGGGGCGGGCTCGGCCGGGGCCGGGCTCTCCTCGCGCGCGGGCACGGACCCGAGTCCGCCCGAGGCGCGAGCGGTCTCGGCGGGCCTGGCCGGGGCGGCCGGCTCCTCCCGCTTGTTGCTGTTCGCACCGAGCGCGCTCTCGCGGCGGGCCGGCGGCTGTCCGCCGTCGAACCCGGCGGCGATCACGGTGACCCGGACCTCGTCGCCCAGGGCGTCGTCGATGACGGCGCCGAAGATGATGTTGGCCTCGGGGTGCGCCGCCTCGCTCACCAGCTGCGCGGCCTCGTTGATCTCGAAGAGACCGAGGTCGCTGCCGCCGGAGATGGAGAGCAGGACGCCGCGGGCGCCGTCGATGGACGCCTCCAGGAGCGGCGAGGAGATCGCCATCTCCGCCGCCGCGACCGCGCGGTCGTCGCCGCGCGCCGAGCCGATGCCCATGAGCGCCGATCCGGCCTCGGACATGACCGACTTCACGTCGGCGAAGTCGAGGTTGATCAGGCCCGGGGTGGTGATCAGGTCGGTGATGCCCTGAACGCCCGAGAGCAGTACCTGGTCGGCCGACTTGAAGGCGTCGAGCACGCTGACCTGGCGGTCCGAGATGGACAGCAGGCGGTCGTTGGGGATGACGATGAGGGTGTCGACCTCTTCGCGGAGTTCGGCGATGCCGTCCTCCGCCTGGTTCGCGCGTCGTCGGCCCTCGAAGGTGAACGGGCGGGTGACCACACCGATCGTCAGGGCGCCGAGCGAGCGCGCGATGTTGGCGACGACGGGTGCGCCGCCGGTTCCGGTGCCGCCGCCCTCTCCTGCGGTGACGAAGACCATGTCGGCCCCCTTGAGGACCTCCTCGATCTCCTCACGGTGGTCCTCTGCCGCCTTGCGACCGACTGCCGGGTTCGCCCCGGCGCCGAGGCCCCGGGTGAGTTCGCGGCCGACGTCGAGCTTGACGTCGGCGTCGCTCATCAACAGGGCTTGTGCGTCCGTGTTGATCGCGATGAACTCGACGCCCTTGAGACCGACCTCGATCATTCGGTTGATGGCATTGACACCACCGCCGCCGACACCGATGACCTTGATGACTGCGAGGTAGTTCTGCGGTGCTGCCACGTCGAAGGCCTCTCGCCTCGAGTTACGTGTCGTCGCTCTGCGGTGGACCCGCGGCGACGACTGATGTCGATGGGGACGGTCCGAACGCCGACCCAAACCCTAACGTTCAAGTTTAGGGTTACCAGTGTGTCTGCTTCCTGGACTCTTCCGAACAGGACACTAAGTCGACAAGTGGCGCACGTTCAACGAACACGCCGAACCTCCCGTTTTTCTTTTCACCCTATGTGATCACCCGTAGCGCTGACCAACCAGGGTGCTGGCCAGCGCAAATGCACGTCAACTCTCCGATACCGCAGGGGCGGTGGGGGCACTCACATCGAAGTGTCCCGCTTTGGGAGCGGCTTTCATCAGGGCGGCGAGAACACGCGCCTTCACCGGCCCATCCTCTCCACTGCCCCAGACCACCTCGCGATCACGGGTGAGCCGCAAGGAGATCGCGTCGTACGAGGCGACCCGCACGGCTTCGGTGTCCTTGACCAGTCGCTCGGGCAGGTCGCCCGCCACCCGGACCGCTTCCCGCAACAGACGGTCACCGCCGAAGCGGCGCAGACTCGCCGACCGATCGGGCGTCAGCTCCAGCAGCGGTACGCCCTCGGGCCGCCGGTCCACCGTGGCGAACCGGAAGCCCGTGGCGTCCACTTCGATGAACTTCGCGCCCTTCTCGACCAGCAGGACCGGCTTGCGTTCGGTCACCTTCAGGCTGATGCCGTGCGGCCAGGACCGTACGACGTCCACCGAGTCGATACGGGGCAGCTTCTGGCGCAACCGGGCTTCCATCGCACCGGTGTCCACGGAGACCAGGGGGGCGCCGATCGGCGCGGCGGCCACCGCTTCCACCTCCTCGCGGGTCAGCACGTCCACCCCGGAGGTGGAGACGCGTTCGACCCGGAGCCAGGAGGAGCCGTACAGCACCCAGATGGTGAACGCGGTGAGCAGGGCGGCCGCGACGCCGGCCAGGATCAGGAGCGTACGGCGGCTCAGCCGCCGCTCCTCGGGGCCGATGTGCGGCGGGCGGGCGGGGGTGTCCGCACGCCCCGCTGCGCCGCGCTGGGCGGTCGTCGGTCCGGCCACGCTCGCTCCTTCGCCGGACCCGGGGCGCCCGCCCCGGGTCCGCACCGCCTCGCGCCGCACGCCTAGTGACGTGAGGCGATCGCCTCGTACACCATGCCGACGAGCAGGTCGTCGGCGTCGCGCCGGCCGAACTCGGCCGCGGCGCGGGACATTTCGTACAGCCGGTGGGGGTCCGCCAGCACCGGCAGGACGTTGCCCTGCACCCACTCGGGGGTCAGCGCCGCGTCGTCCACCAGCAGGCCGCCGCCGGCGTTGACCACCGGCTGGGCGTTCAGCCGCTGTTCGCCGTTGCCGATGGGCAGCGGGACGTAGGCGGCGGGGAGCCCGACGGCGGAGAGTTCGGCGACGGTCATCGCGCCCGCGCGGCAGAGCATCATGTCGGCCGCGGCGTACGCGAGGTCCATCCGGTCCACGTACGGTACCGGGATGTAGGGCGGCATCCCGGGCATGTTGTCGATCCGCGGCAATTCGTTCTTCGGGCCGACCACATGGAGGATCTGGATCCCGGAGCGCTGGAGCAGCGGCGCGACCCGCTGGACGACCTCGTTGAGGTGGCGCGCGCCCTGCGAGCCGCCGGAGACCAGCAGCGTGGGCAGGTTGGGGTCGAGGTTGAAGGAGGCGCGGGCCTCCGGGCGGACCCGGGCGCGGTCCAGGGTGGCGATGGTGCGGCGCAGCGGGATGCCGATGTAGCGGGCGCCGCGCAGCTTGCTGTCCGGCGTGGAGACGGCGACCCCGTGGGCGTACCGGGAGCCGATCTTGTTGGCGAGGCCCGGGCGGGCGTTGGCCTCGTGGACGACGATGGGCACGCCGACGCGCTTGGCGGCGAGGTAGCCGGGCAGCGCGACGTAACCGCCGAAGCCGACCACGCAGTCCGCCTTGGTGCGCTCCAGGATCTGCTCGGCAGCCTTGATGGTGCCGCGCAGCCGGCCCGGGACGGTGATCAGCTCGGGGGTGGGTTTGCGGGGCAGCGGTACGGCCGGGATGAGGGCGAGCTCGTACCCCCGCTCGGGTACGAGCCTGGTCTCCAGGCCGCGTTCCGTGCCGAGGGCAGTGATTCCCACGGTCGGGTCCTGCCTGCGCAGGGCGTCTGCGAGGGCAAGCGCGGGCTCGATGTGTCCGGCGGTCCCCCCGCCGGCGAGTACGACATGCACCGAAATTCACCGCTCTCCGGACGGCCGCCTCTTGACGCGCCGTCTCATCGTCTTCCATCTCACCCCGGGCCTCCGCATGGCCAGGGCCGCCCTCGCGGCGGGATCGTCCCGCGCGAACGCGATCATGAGCCCGACCGCGAACATCGTCGGCAGCAGGGCGGACCCTCCGTAGGAGAACAGCGGGAGCGGGACACCGGCGATCGGCAACAGGCCGAGCACCGCACCGATGTTGATCACGGCCTGGGCCATGATCCAGGTGATCACGCCTCCCGCGGCAAACCTCACGAAGGGGTCCTCCGTGCGTCCGGCCACGCGGATACCCGCATAGCCTAGAGCCGCGAACAGGGCGAGCACTGACAGCGTCCCCGCCAAACCCAGTTCCTCACCGGTGATCGCGAAGATGAAGTCCGTGTGGGGTTCGGGGAGTTGACCCCATTTTTCCACACTCGCACCCAGTCCGGAACCGAACCATCCGCCGGACGCCAGAGCGTAGATTCCATGGGCCGCCTGGTAGCAGCCCGCCTCCGGGTCGGGTTCGCCGACGACGCCCATGCAGGAGAGCCGGGACATCCGGTTGGGGCTGGTCCAGATCAGTGCGAACGCGATGACGGCGGCGAATCCGAGCACTCCGGCGAAGAGCCGGGTGGGGGCGCCGGCCAGCCAGAGCAGGCCGAACAGGATCGCCGTGAGGATGATCGCGGTCCCCATGTCGCCGCCGAGCATGATCAGCCCGAGGATCATGAAGGCGACCGGGACGAGCGGCACCAGCATGTGCTTCCACTGGCTCAGCAGCCGCTTGTCCTGCTTGCGGGCGAGCAGGTCGGCGCCCCACAGGATCAGCGCGAGCTTGCCGAACTCGCTGGGCTGGAGCTGGAACGGGCCGCCGAGGTAGATCCAGTTCTGGTTGCCGTTGCGGGAGATCCCTATCCCCGGCACCTGGACCAGGACCATCAGGAAGACCGTGATCATGAGCATCGGGTAGGCCAGTCCGCGGTGCAGCTTCACCGGCATCCTGGAGGCGACCAGCATGAGCGCGCCCCCGATGACGGCGGCGACGAACTGCTTGCCGAAGAAGTACGTCGACGACTGGTCGATGCTCAACGCGTAGATCATCGACGCGGAGTAGACCATCACCAGGCCCAGCACGGTGATCAGGAGGCTGGAGCCGAGGATCACGTAGTAGGCGGTCAGAGGGCGGTCCCAGGCCCGGCGTGCCTGCTCGTAGAGACGGCGTACGCCACCGCGCCGGGGCCTGCGGCCGGGGGCCCCCGGGGGGAGGGGGCGCGGGATCGCCGCCCGTTCGCGGGCCCCTGACCGTACGGCGGACCTCTTCTCGGCCGGCATCGCTGTCCCCTCCACTGCTCGTGCCCCGGGGGCGCGGCCCCGGCGCGGAGCCCGGTCGGTCAGGCGCTCGTCCCGGCGCGGGCGCGGACCGCGTCCGCGAACGCCTCGCCGCGCTTGACGTAGTTGGTGAACATGTCCATCGAGGCGCAGGCCGGGGCCAGCAGTACCGTATCGCCCGGCCGCGCGAGCCGGGCGGCCTGCTCGACCGCCTCGGACATCGCCCCAGTGTCGGTCCGGTCGAGGTCGACCACCGGGACTTCGGGGGCGTGTCGCGTGAGGGCTTCGTGGATCAGCGCGCGGTCGGCGCCCATCAGCACGACCCCGCGCAGCCGCTTCGCCGCGCCGGTGACCAGCTCGTCGAAGGTCGCGCCCTTGGCGAGGCCGCCGGCGATCCAGACGATGGAGTCGTAGGCGGCGAGGGACGCCTCGGTGGCGTGGGTGTTGGTGGCCTTGGAGTCGTCGACGTACGCGACCTCGGCGATGTCCGCGACGTGTTCGATGCGGTGGGCGTCGGGGCGGAAGGCGCGCAGCCCGTCGCGGACGGCGGCCGGCTCCACGCCGAAGGCGCGGGCGAGGGCGGCGGCGGCGAGGGCGTTGGCGATGTTGTGCGGGGCGGGCGGGTTGACGTCGGAGACCTCGGCGAGCTCCTGGGCCTGCTTCTGGCGGTTCTTCACGAAGGCCCGGTCGACGAGGATGCCGTCGACCACGCCGAGCTGCGAGGGCCCGGGCGCGCCCAGGGTGAAGCCGATGGCGCGGCAGCCCTCCTCGACGTCGGCCTCGCGGACCAGGTCCTCGGTGGCCGGGTCGGCGGCGTTGTAGACGCAGGCGACGGTGTTGCCCTCGTAGACGCGGCCCTTGTCGGCGGCGTACGCCTCCATGGAGCCGTGCCAGTCGAGGTGGTCCGGGGCGAGGTTGAGGACGGCGGCGGAGTGGGCGCGCAGGGAGGGCGCCCAGTGCAGCTGGTAGCTGGAGAGCTCGACGGCGAGGACGTCGTACTCCTCGTCCCCGAGCACCGCGTCCAGCAGCGATACGCCGATGTTGCCGACCGCCGCGGTGCGCAGGCCCGCCGCCTGGAGGATCGAGGCCAGCATCCGTACGGTGGTGGTCTTGCCGTTGGTGCCGGTGACGGCGAGCCAGGGGGCGGGCTCGCGGCCGTTGGTCCCGCGCAGCCGCCAGGCGAGTTCGACGTCGCCCCAGATGTCGACGCCCGCCTCGGCGGCAGCCGCGAAGAGCGGCTTGTCCGGCTGCCAGCCGGGGGCGGTGACGACGAGCTCGGTGGACGGCGGCAGGGTCGCTCCGTCGCCGAGGCGCACGGTGACGCCGAGCGCCTCCAGCTCGGCCGCCTGGGCGCGGGCGCGCTCGTCGTCGCCGTCGTTGACGACGGTGACCAGCGCGCCGCGCTCGTGCAGGGCGCGGGCCGCGGGGATGCCGCTGACGCCGAGTCCGGCGACGGTGACGTGCTTGCCCTGCCAGTCCACGGTGCTCACTTCTTGGCTGCCCATCCCGCGTAGAAGAGGCCGAGTCCGACGATCACGCACATGCCCTGGATGATCCAGAAGCGGACCACGACAAGGACTTCGGACCACCCCTTGAGTTCGAAGTGGTGCTGGAGCGGCGCCATCCGGAAGACCCGCTTGCCGGTCATCTTGAACGAACCGACCTGGATGACCACGGACATGGTGATCATCACGAAGAGGCCGCCGAGGATGGCGAGCAGGAACTCGGTGCGGGAGCAGATCGCGAGGCCCGCGAGCGCGCCGCCGAGGGCGAGCGAGCCGGTGTCGCCCATGAAGATCTTGGCGGGCGAGGTGTTCCACCACAGGAAGCCGAAGCACGCGCCCATCAGGGCGGCGGAGACGACCGCGAGGTCGAGCGGGTCGCGTACCTCGAAACAGGCGCTGGGGTTGGTGAGCTTGTCCGCGTTGGCGCAGGACTCCTGGAACTGCCAGAGGCCGATGAAGGTGTACGCGCCGAAGACCATCACCGAAGCGCCGGTGGCCAGGCCGTCCAGGCCGTCCGTGAGGTTCACGCCGTTGGACATGGCGAGGATCATGAACAGCGCCCAGACGCAGAACAGCACCGGTCCGATCGACCAGCCGAAGTCCTCCACGAAGGAGAGCCGGGTGGAGGCCGGGGTGTTGCCGGCGGAGTCGGCGAACTGGAGCGAGAGCACCGCGAAGGCGATGCCGACGATCAGCTGCCCGGCCATCTTCGCCTTGGCCCGCAGGCCCAGCGAACGCTGCTTGACGATCTTGATGTAGTCGTCGAGGAAGCCGACGAGGCCCATCCCGGCCATCAGGAACAGCACGAGGACGCCGGAGAAGCGGATGTCCTCGCCGGTGATCACCTTCGCCAGGAGGTACGCGATGATCGTCGCCAGGATGAAGGCGATGCCGCCCATCGTGGGCGTGCCCTTCTTGCTGCCGTGCGTGCGCGGGCCGTCGTCCCGGATGAACTGCCCGTATCCCTTGCGGGCCAGCAGCTTGATCAGCAGCGGGGTCCCGACCAGGGTCAGGAAGAGCCCGATGGCCCCCGCGAAGAGGATCTGCCTCATCGGCCGGCGACCTCGCCCTCGGTCGAGTTCTCCAGCAGTGCCTGGGCGACCTTCTCCAGGCCGACCGACCGGGACGCCTTCACCAGCACGACGTCTCCCGGGCGCAGTTCACTGCGCAACAGGTCGACGGCCGCCTGTGCGTCGGACACGTGCACCGACTCCTCACCCCACGAACCCTCGTTATATGCGCCCAGTTGCAGCCAGGAGGCTTCGACCCCCCCGACAGCGACGAGCTTGCTGACGTTGAGCCGGACGGCGATCCGTCCGACCGCGTCGTGCTCGGCGAGCGATGCGTCACCGAGCTCGGCCATCTGACCGAGCACCGCCCAGGTGCGTCCCCCCTCGGCCGCTCGGGCCTTGCCCATGGCAGCCAGCGCACGCAGTGCGGCTCTCATGGATTCGGGGTTCGCGTTGTAGGCGTCGTTGACGACCGTCACACCGTCCCCGCGTTCGGTGACCTCCATGCGCCAGCGGGAGAGGGAGCCCGCCTCCGAGAGCGCATCGGCGATCTCGGTCACGGACATGCCCAACTCATGGGCGACGGCGGCCGCGGCGAGCGCGTTCGACACGTGGTGCTCACCGTACAGGCGCAAGGTCACGTCGCTGCACCCGGTGGGTGTGTGGAGCTCGAACGCGGGCCGCCCGTCCGGGGTCATCCGGACCTTCTCTCCCCGTACGTCCGCATCCGGGGCTTCTCCGAAGAGCAGAACCCGGGCCTTGGTGCGCGAGGCCATGGCGCGTACGAGGTGGTCGTCGGCGTTGAGCACGGCGCAGCCGTCCTCGGGGAGCGCCTCGACCAGTTCGCCCTTGGCCTGGGCGATGGCCTCGCGGCTGCCGAACTCCCCGAGGTGGGCGGAGCCGACGTTGAGGACCAGGCCGATGCGGGGCGGGGTGAGCTCGGCGAGGTAGTGGATGTGGCCGATGCCGCGTGCGCCCATCTCCAGGACCAGGTGCTGGGTCTGGGGGGTGGCGCTGAGGGCGGTGAGCGGCAGGCCGATCTCGTTGTTGAGGGAGCCCGGCGTCCAGACCGTGGGGGCCTTGCGCTCAAGGAGCTGGGCGATCAGGTCCTTGGTGGACGTCTTGCCCGCGGAGCCGGTGAGCGCGACGACGGTGGCGCCGAGGCGTTCGACGACGGTGCGGGCGAGCACGCCGAGCGCGCCGAGGACGTCGTCCACGACGATCGCCGGAACGCCGACCGGGCGGGCGGCGAGCACGGCTGCCGCGCCCGCCTCGACGGCGCGCCGGGCGTAGTCGTGGCCGTCCACGCGCTCGCCGGCGAACGCGACGAAGAGGCTGCCGGGTTCGACCTCGCGGGAGTCCCTGACGACGGGGCCGGTGACGGTGACTGCCGGGTCCGGTATGTCGTGCGGCTGTCCGCCGACGATGGAGGCGATCTCGGCGAGGGAAAGGGTGATCACTTGGTCATCCCTGACTGTTGTTCTCGTGGCGGGGGGCGCGGTCCGCGACGCCGGTGCGCCCCAGGGTCCGCTCGATGGCGTCGTGCAGGACCTTGCGGTCGTCGAAGGCGCGTACGACTCCGTGGATGTCCTGGCCCTGCTCGTGGCCCTTGCCCGCGACGAGGACGGTGTCGCCCGGCTGCGCGCGGGCGACGGCGGCGGCGATGGCCGAGGCGCGGTCGGCGTCGACCAGGACGTCGCCGCGTTCGTGGACGGGGACTTCGGCCGCGCCGGAGAGCATCGCGGCGAGGATCGCGAGGGGGTCCTCGGAGCGGGGGTTGTCGGAGGTCAGTACGGCGGTGTCGGCGAGGCGGGCCGCCGCCGCGCCCATCGGGCCGCGCTTGGTGGTGTCGCGGTCGCCGCCGCAGCCCAGGACGATGTGCACCTTGCCCTCGGTGACCTTCTGGAGGGAGCGCAGGACGGATTCGACGGCGTCGGTCTTGTGCGCGTAGTCGACGACGGCGAGGTAGGGCTGTCCGGCGTCCACCCGCTCCAGCCGGCCCGGGACTCCGGGGACGGCCGCGACGCCGTCCGCCGCGGTCTGCGGGTCGACGCCCGCGACGGCCAGGGTGACGATCGCGGCGAGGGTGTTGGCGACGTTGAACGGGCCGGGCAGCGGGGCGCGGGCGGTGATCCGCTCGCCCTGGGGGCCGACCGCGGTGAAGGTGCTGTCCTGCGGTCCGACCTTGACGTCCTCGGCGTGCCAGTCGGCGTCCGGGTGGCCCTCGGCGGAGAAGGTGGTGACCGGGACCCCGGACTCGGTGATGAGCCTGCGGCCGTACTCGTCGTCGAAGTTCACCACGCCCCGGTGGCTGCGCTCGGGGGTGAAGAGCCGGGCCTTGGCCTGGAAGTAGTCCTCCATGCCGGAGTGGAACTCCATGTGCTCCGGGCTGAGGTTGTTGAAGACGGCGACGTCGAAGACGCAGCCGTCGACCCGGCCGAGCACCAGGGCGTGGCTGGAGACCTCCATCGCGACGGCCTCGACGCCGCGTTCGCGCATGACGGCGAACAGGGCCTGGAGGTCGGTGGCTTCGGGGGTGGTGCGCTCGGACTTGATGCGCTCGTCGCCGATGCGCATCTCGACGGTGCCGATGAGCCCGGTGGGCCGGCCCGCGGCGCGCAGTCCGCCCTCCACCAGGTACGCGGTGGTGGTCTTGCCGGAGGTTCCGGTGATGCCGATCTGGAGGAGGCCGATGCCGGGCCGCCCGTAGATGTCGGCGGCCAGCTCGCCCATCACGGCGCGCGGGTCCTCGGCGAGAAGGACCGGCAGACCGGTGGCGGCGGCGCGTTCGGCGCCTGTCGGGTCGGTGAGGACGGCGACGGCCCCCAGGCCCGCGGCCTGGGCCGCGAAGTCCGCGCCGTGGAGGCGGGCGCCGGGCAGGGCCGCGTACACGTCTCCTGGGCGCACGGCCCGCGAGTCGTGGGTGATGCCGGTGACGTCGGCGGACCCGGCCGCCTCGACGCCGAGCCGGCCGGCCAGCTCGCCGAGGGGGGTGGGCCGGAGCCGGTCCGGTCGGGGCGCTCCCGGGTAGGTCACAGGCGCGTCCTTCTGAGAGGTTTGGGACTGATCAGCGTGGGGCACGGCGGTGAGCGTACCGGGCCGGTGCGGGCTCTCGCGAAGCGAGGGATCCGGGTCCGGGGCGTTCTCGTTCCGGTTCCCGGGATCGGGGGTGATGGTTGTCACTGAGGGTTCCCTTGGAGGAGATGCTCGCGCATCCCCGTGTTCACTCGCCGGGTTTGAAGGACACCGGCAGCCGGGGCGGCTCGCTGCCGGACGGTGGGGTCTGGAGCGTCTTGAGCGCGAACTCCATGACCTGCTTGTAGATCGGGCCGCAGATCTGGCCGCCGAAGTAGCTGCCCTTGGTGGGGTTCTGGATCGCGCAGTAGACGGTGAGCTGCGGATTGTCGGCCGGGGCGAAGCCCGCGAAGGAGGCGGTGTAGCCCTTGTAGACACCGCGCACCGGGTCGACCCGGTTGGCGGTGCCGGTCTTGCCGGCGACCCGGTAGCCGGGGATCGCGGCCTTGGTGCCGGTGCCCTCCTGGTCGTCGACGACGGATTCCAGCATGGTGGCCAGGGTCGTGGCGGTCTTCTCGCTGACCACCCGGTTCTCCTCGGGTTCCGGGGCGGCGGTGAAGCGCCCGTCCGCGCCCTTGGCCCCGCGTACGAGGGTGGGGGCGATCCGGACGCCGCCGTTGGCGATGGTGGAGTAGACCGAGGCGGCCTGGACGGCGTTGAGCGAGAGGCCCTGGCCGAAGGGGATCGTGTACTGCTGCGAGGTCGACCAGTCCTTGGGGTGGGCGAGGAGGCCGGGCGACTCGCCGGGGTAGCCGAGTCCGGTCTTGGCGCCGAGACCGAACTTGCGCAGGTAGGAGTACAGGACCTGGTTGGACTCGGCCTGGCTCTCGCCGAGCTGACCGGTCGCCAGGATGGTGCCGATGTTGCTGGACTTGGCGAGCACCCCGTTGAGCGTGAGGTACCAGGTGGGGTGGTCGACGTCGTCCTTGAAGAGCCGGTCGCCCCGGTGCAGCCGGTTGGGCACGGTGACGTGGGTGCCGGGGGTGGCGGCCTTCTCCTCCAGCACGGCGGCCATGGACATGACCTTGCTGGTGGAGCCGGGTTCGTACACGTCCTGGAGGGCCGCGTTGCCCAGCGACGTCGAGGCGGCCTGGGAGAGGTCGTTGGGGTCGTAGCCGGGGGCGTTGGCCATGGCCAGCAGTTCGCCGGTCCTGGTGTTCTGGACGATGACGTAGCCGCGGTCGGCCTTGGACTTCTCGACCTGGTCGCTGATGGCCTTCTGGGCGGCCCACTGGATGTCCCGGTCGATGGTCAGCTCGATGTCGGAGCCGGGCACGGCCGGGTTCTCGGTGCTGCCCGCGGTGGGGACGCGGCGGCCGCCGGACTGGGCGTAGCGGATCTTGCCGTCCTCGCCCGCCAGCTCCTTGTCGAGCTGCGATTCGAGGCCGCCGCCGCCCTTGCCGTCGGCGCTGACGAATCCCAGTATCCCGGCGGCGAGATCCCCGTTGGGGTAGACCCGCTTGGTGGTCGGCTCCTGGAGGACTCCGGCCAGTACGTTGGCTCCCGCGCCGCCCTTCAGCTTGTCCGCGGCTGCCTTCTCGGCGAAGACGGTCTTGAGGTCCTTGATCTGCTTCCAGACCTGGGGGGTCTGCCGGTAGGCGAGCACGGTGTAGCGGCTGTCGGGCGTCGAGAGCTTCTTGACGAGCTCGTCGACGTCCTTGCCGAGGATCGGGGCGAGCAGGGCGGCGGCCTGCCGGGGGGCGTCGGGGGCCTTGCTGTCCTCGGGCGTGAACATCTTCGGGTCGGCGGTGATGTTGTGCGCGTCGACGCTGGTGGCCAGCGCGACGCCCCTGCGGTCGGTGATCTCGCCGCGCTCGGCGGCGACCGTGTACTCCAGGAAGCGGTTCTTCTCGGCCTTGGCCGTGTACGCGCTGGCGTCGACGGCCTGGACCTGGAGCAGCCGGGCCACGAAGAGCAGGATGACCAGCGTCAGCCCGAGGCTGACCAGCCGCAGCCGGGGGCGCGGGCTGCCCAGGCGCAGGGTGCGGGGCGCACGCCCGCGTGCGGTGGTGCGCCCGGCGGCGGGCCGGGGGCGGCGGGCCGGGGGGCGTGCGCCGGGACGTCCGGAGCCGTTCGCCGCCTTACGGGGGCGCGGCGGGCCGGGTACGCGGCGGCGCGGCGGTTCCTTGGGCGGCACTGCGTCACCTGCCGGGGGTGGTCGGGGGCGGGGTCGCCGGGGTGGACGGCTGGGCGTTCTCCGGCGTGGCGGGCGGCTGGGCGCTCTCCGCCGCGGGGGCGGGGTCGGCGCCGGCCGCGGAGGGGGCCGGCGAGGGGGCGGTTTCCGCGTCGTCGGCGGGGGCCCCGTCCTCGGGCGTCGGCTCGGGGCTCGGGGTGGGGCTGGGCGACGGCGGCGGGGCGGTGGCCTTCGTGGGGACTCCCCGGACGGTGCCGTCCGGGTCGAGGAAGGCGGGGCTGCCGCCGGGGACCATGCCCAGTTCCCGGGCGCGGCGTTCCAGGGCGTCGGGCTGGGAGTAGCTGTCGACGTCGCGCTGGAGGGCCTGCTCCTCGTCGGTGAGCTCGGTGGTGTCCCGCTTGAGCTCGCTGAGCCTGAACGATCCTTCGTTGAGCGCGGAGTTCAGCAGGAGCAGGGTGATGAGCCCGCCGCCCAGGAGCAGTACGACCAGCAGGACGAAGGGGGTGCGGGCCGCGCTGCTGGGTCCCGCGGACGGCATCAGCCGGGCGAGCCGTCCGACCCGCCCCTTCAACGGTGCGGCCGGCTTGCTCACCGCGTGCCCCCCGGGGTGCTCATCGCTCCTCCGCCCGGATGCGCTCGGCACCGCGCAGCCGGGCGGGGGCGGCGCGCCGGTTCTCGGCGACCTCCTCCTCGGTGGGCAGCTCCGCGCCCCGGGTGAGCAGCTTCAGGCGGGGCTGGTAGCGCTCGGGGACGACGGGCAGGCCGGGGGGCGCGGTGTTGGCCGCGCCGGCCGCGAAGACCTGCTTGACCAGCCGGTCCTCCAGCGAGTGGTAGGACAGGACGGCGATCCGGCCGCCGACCGCGAGACTCGCCACGGCCGCCGGAATGGCCTGCTCCAGAACGCTGAGCTCGCCGTTGACCTCGATGCGCAGGGCCTGGAAGGTCCGCTTGGCCGGGTTGCCGCCGGTGCGCTTGGCGGCCTGCGGGAGGGAGTCGCGGATCAGCTCGACGAGCCGGGCGCTGTTGCTGAACGGCTCCTTCTCGCGCTCGCGCACGACGGCGGAGACGATCCGTTTCGCCTGCTTCTCCTCGCCGTACGCGCGCAGGATCCGCACGAGCTCGCCGGGCGGGTAGGTGTTGAGGACCTCGGCCGCGCCGATGCCGGTGGACTGGTCCATGCGCATGTCGAGCGGGGCGTCCTGGGCGTACGCGAATCCGCGGTCGGCCTCGTCGAGCTGCATGGAGGAGACGCCGAGGTCGAACAGGACGCCCTGGACCTTGGGGACGCCGAGCCGGGCGAGTACGTCGGGGAGTTCGTCGTACACGGCGTGGACGAGGGTGGCGCGGTCGCCGTAGGGGGCGAGCCGTTCGCCGGAGAGCCGCAGGGCTTCCTTGTCGCGGTCCAGGGCGATCAGCCGGGCGGTGGGGAACGCCTGGAGCAGCGCCTCGCTGTGACCGCCGAGGCCGAGGGTGCAGTCGACGACCACGGGCTCCGGGCGGGCCGGGTCCTGGAGAGCCGGGGCCAACAGGTCCAGACACCGCTGGAGCATCACCGGGACGTGTCGGGTCTGGCTCAATGCGCCCTCTCAGGCTCTGTCCCGCGCGGCCGGTACGTACGTCCTGGTCCCCGCCCGCTCCGAAGGGGAGGTCCGCCGGCGCCGGGGAAGGGGGCGACGGCCGACCGGGAGCGGGAGAGGGCCGGGCCGCACGTACGCCGCACATCACGGGGGAAATACGGAAGATGCGGGGTGTGCGGGGTGGAAGGTTCCACGGATTCAGGGTGGTGACTTCGCGTTACTTTAGTCCACCCTGCCATTCGATCGATTCGCGATCAACGAAGCGGACAGCGAGTCGTGCCACCCGTCCGGAAGCGGCGACCTCACCCGTACGGGCGCGTTCGCTGGTGCTTGTGGGTTAGCTCACAACAAGACGCGTTGACGTTCTTTGTCCACTCTCACAGCACGCCCGGACCAGGTGGGAAGGCTAACGTCGTATCCATGTCGACTTCCGCTCACACCCCCGCCCAGTCCGCGACGTCCACCGCCGCGGCGCTCCGCGAGGGGGGCCAGGTCACCGATCAGCTGGTCGAGGCGAACTCCACGTACGCGAAGGACTTCCGCGATCCCGGCATGGACGCCCGGCCGGTCCTCCAGGTCGCCGTCGTCGCCTGCATGGACGCCCGTCTCGACCTCCACGCCGCACTGGGTCTCGAACTCGGCGACTGCCACACCATCCGCAACGCGGGCGGCGTGGTCACCGACGACGTGATCCGCTCGCTCACCATCAGCCAGCGGGCGCTCGGCACCCGCAGCATCGTCCTCATCCACCACACGGGCTGCGGCCTCGAATCCATCACCGAGGAGTTCCGGCAGGACCTGGAGCGCGAGGTCGGCCAGCGGCCGGTCTGGGCGGTGGAGGCGTACACGGACGCCGACCAGGACGTACGGCAGTCGATGCAGCGGGTGCGGACCTCGCCGTTCCTCCTGCACACCGACGACATCCGCGGTTTCGTCTTCGACGTGACCACCGGTCTGCTCCGCGAGATCCAGCCCGCTTCCTGACCCTCCTCCGTCCCGGCCCGCCCCGCGAAACATGGCAGAGACTGACAAATCACACCCACTTATCCACAGGCGAGTGACACGAAGCGGTAACGCCAACAAGAATGCGGGTGTGACATCCCCCGGGTCTTCCGGAGGTGTCCGAATTTCGGGGTGGGCCGGGCGTGCGCAAGCGCCTGCCCGTGCGCAAAAAGGGCCGAGGAGGGCCGGGTGACGACCTATGACGATCGAGCGAGCCTCACAGACCTGACCACCACAGCGGAGCGGGTGCGCAGGTCGGTGGAGGGTGTGATCGAGGGCAAGCCTGAGGTCGTACGGCTTTCGCTGACCGTGCTGCTCGCGGAGGGGCATCTCCTCATCGAGGACGTTCCGGGCGTCGGCAAGACCATGCTGGCCAAGGCGCTGGCGCGGTCCATCGACTGTTCGGTGCGCCGTATCCAGTTCACCCCGGACCTGCTGCCGTCCGACATCACCGGTGTGTCGATCTTCGACCAGCAGCGGCGCGACTTCGAGTTCAAGCCCGGCGCGATCTTCGCGCAGATCGTGATCGGCGACGAGATCAACCGCGCCTCGCCGAAGACGCAGTCGGCGCTGCTGGAGTCGATGGAGGAGCGCCAGGTCACCATCGACGGGCAGACCTACGAGCTGCCCGACCCCTTCATGGTGGTGGCCACGCAGAACCCGGTGGAGATGGAGGGCACCTACCCGCTGCCCGAGGCCCAGCGGGACCGCTTCATGGCCCGGGTCTCCATCGGCTATCCGAGCCCGGAGGCCGAGCTCCAGATGCTCGACGTGCACGGCGGCGCGTCGCCGCTGGACGACCTCCAGCCGGTGGCGCACGCCCACGACATCGTGAAGCTGATCGACGCGGTCCGCACGGTGCACGTCGCCGACGCCGTCCGCCGGTACGCGGTGGAGCTGGTCGGGGCCACCCGCAGCCACCCGGACCTCAGACTCGGCGCGTCGCCGCGCGCGACGCTGCACCTGCTGCGCGCCGCGAAGGCGTCGGCGGCTCTCAACGGCCGGGACTACGCCCTGCCGGACGACGTGCAGGCGCTGGCCGCGCCCGTGCTCGCCCACCGGCTGCTGCCCACCGCGCAGGCCCAGCTGAACCGCCGCACGGCGGAGCAGGTGGTGCTGGAGATCATCCAGCGCATCCCGGTGCCCACCTCGGGCGGCGGTGCCCCGTCCCCGGGCGGGCATGAGCCGGGCCGCCCGCTGTACGGCCGGCAGCCCGGCGCCCGGCGGCTGTGATGACGGCCGGCGAGCCCGGCGCCGTGCAGGACGGCTCCAGCAAGGGCGGCGCGCGCGCCGCCCTGGGCGGCCTCACCACCCGGGGGCGCTCGTTCCTCGCCGCCGGAGTGGCCGCGGCCGTCTGCGCGTACGTCCTGGGCCAGGGCGAGCTGCTGCGCGTCGGGCTGCTGCTGGCCGTGCTGCCCCTGGTGTGCGTGATCGTGCTCTACCGCACCCGCTACCGGGTGACGGGCACCCGCCGGCTGACCCCGTCCCGGGTGCCGGCGGGCTCGGAGGCCCGGGTGCACCTGCGGATGGACAACGTGTCGCGGCTGCCCACGGGCCTGCTGATGCTCCAGGACCGCGTGCCGTACGTGCTGGGGCCCCGGCCCCGGTTCGTGCTGGACCGGGTGGAGGCGGGCGGCCGCCGCGAGGTGTCCTACCGGGTCCGCTCCGACCTGCGCGGCCGCTACCCGCTGGGCCCGCTGCAGCTGCGGCTGAGCGACCCGTTCGGGATGTGCGAGCTGACCCGCTCCTTCAGCGCGTACGACACCCTCGTCGTCGTCCCGCGCACGGTCCCGCTGCCCACGCTGCGGCTCGCGGGCGAGGCTTCCGGTTACGGCGACGGCCGTCAGCGCTCGCTCGCCCTCGCCGGTGAGGACGACATCATTCCGCGCGGCTACCGGCACGGCGACGACCTGCGCCGGGTCCACTGGCGCTCCACCGCGCGCTACGGCGAGCTGATGGTGCGCCGCGAGGAGCAGCCGCAGCGGGCCCGCTGCACGGTGCTGCTCGACACCCGGGAGGCCGGCTACCAGGGCGCCGGGCCCGACTCGGCGTTCGAGTGGGCGGTGTCCGGGGCGGCCTCCGCGCTCGTGCACATGCTGGAGCGCGGCTTCGCCGTGCGGCTGCTCACCGACGACGGGAACGCGGTGCCCGGCGAGGGGACCGACGGCTTCACGGGCTCGACCCAGGAGTCCGCCGACTCCGCCGGCCTGATGCTCGACACCCTCGCCGTCGTCGGCCACTCCGAGGGCGGCGGGCTCGCGCGCGCCCACGATGTGCTGCGCGGCGGCGACGAAGGGCTGCTGATCGCGTTCTTCGGTGATCTCGACGAGGAACAGACCTCGGTCGCGGCGCGGATGCGGCAGCGCACCGGCGCGGCCGTCGCCTTCGTGCTGGACGGCGACCGCTGGTCCGGCGACGCCGGTTCTCCGGCGGCTACAGCCGCCCCGGCCGACGAGCGGCTGCGGCGGCTGCGGGAGGCCGGCTGGGTCGTGGTGCCGGTGGAGCCCGGGGCCGAGCTGCCCGCGCTGTGGCAGCTGGCGGGGCAGATGCGCGTGGTCACGCAGTCCGCCGCGGGCGGCGGTTCGACAGGATTCGCGGGGGAATGGTCATGAGCGGGCGGGCCCGGCTGGCGCTGTGCGCCTTTGCGGCGACACTCATGTCGGCGGGGGCGCTGCTCCCGCTGGTCGAGGGAGTGGGCTGGCTCGTGCAGGCAGCGCTGCTGCTCGGGATCCAGAGCGGGGTGGGCGCTCTGGCCCGCCGGGTGCCGCTGGCCCGGACGCTGACCATCGCCTGCCAGATCGCGGTGAGCCTGGTGCTGCTGTCGTGGTTGTTCGTCCGCGACCATGCCCTGTTCGGGCTGCTGCCGGGCCCACAGGCCCTCATACGGCTCGGTGAGCTGCTGGTGACCGGCGGCGAGGACATCGGCATGTACTCCATCCCGGCCCCGGCGACGGACGGCATCCGGCTGATGGTGGTCGGCGGGGTGGTGCTGGTCGGGCTCGCGGTGGACGCCCTCGCGGTGACGTTCCGCAGCGCGGCCCCGGCCGGTCTGCCGCTGCTCGCGCTGTATTCGGTGGCCGCCGGCCTCGGTGACGGCTTCGCGGGCTGGTTCTGGTTCCTGCTCGCCGCTTCCGGCTATCTGCTGCTCCTGCTGGCCGAGGGCCGCGACCGGCTCTCCCAGTGGGGACGCGTCTTCGGCGGCCTCCCCCGGCCGGGGGGCTTCAGAAACGCGCCGGACGGACGGCCCGTCCGCACCGGCCGGCGCATCGGAGCGCTGGCACTGGGCATCGCCCTGGCCGTCCCCGCGGCCCTGCCCGCCCTGGACAGCGGTCTGCTGAGCGGCCGGGGCTCCGGGAACGGCAAGGGCAGCGGCGGCGGCACCATCACCGCGGTGAACCCGCTGGTGTCGTTGAAAGACAACCTCAACCAGCCGGAGAACCGGGAGGTGATGACGTATCGCACCAACGCCGAGGACCCGCAGAGCCTCTATCTGCGCATCCTGTCCCTGGACGAGTTCAACGGCAGCGAGTGGCGCTCCTCGACCCGCCGTCTGACGGATGTGCCCAGCCGTCTCCCGCAGCCCACCGGGCTGGACCGGGGCGTGTACGTCACCGAGATCCGCACGAACATCTCCGCCTCGCGCTCGTACCAGCAGACCTACCTGCCGCTCCCCTACCCGGCGAGCGAGGTGGCGATCGACGGCCGCTGGCGGTACGAGGCGGAGGGCCGCACGCTCGTCGGCGACGACGGGCAGACCACGGGCGGGGCCGAGTACGAGGTCAGCAGCCTGGTCGTCGAGCCGACCGCGGAGCAGCTGGCGGCGGCCGGTCCGCCGCCGCAGAAGCTGCGGGAGGAGTACACACAGGTACCCGACTCGCTGCCGGACGTGGTGGCCGAGACGGCCGAGAAGGTCACCGAGGGCTCGGCCAACGCCTACGAGCGGGCCGTGAAGCTCCAGGACTGGTTCGCCTCGGAGGGCGGCTTCACGTACGACACGTCGGTCAGTTCGGGGACCGGGTCGTCGGCGATCGCCCGCTTCCTCCGCGACAAGGAGGGCTTCTGCGTCCACTTCTCCTTCACGATGGCCGCCATGGCCCGGACGCTGGACATACCGGCCCGGGTCGCGGTCGGTTTCACCGCGGGCGCCCTCCAGGCCGACGGCTCGTCCTCGGTGGGGCTGCGCGACGCGCACGCCTGGCCGGAGCTGTACTTCGAAGGCGTCGGCTGGACCCGCTTCGAGCCCACCCCGAGCCGGGGCATCACGCCGCCGTACACCCTGACGGAGAACCCCACGGGCGGGTCGAGCGATCCGGCGCGGCCGTCGACCAGTGCGTCCGCCGCTCCGTCCGCGGCGTCGTCCGCCCCGGAAAGCTGCCCGCCGCAGATGCGCCGGGAGGGTGAGTGCGGTCCCTCGGACGAGCCCGGCGCGGCGCTGCCGACCGATGCGGGCCCGCCGGTCGGGAAGGTGCTGCTGGTGGCGTTCGGGGCGCTCCTGGCCCTGTCGCTGCCGCTGTCGCCGTTGCTCTGGCGGGTCAGGGCGAGAAGCCGGCGGCTGGGTTCCGGGGGGCGTACGCCCGCCGACGCGGCGGCCAGGGTGCTGGGGGCGTGGCGGGAGGTCACCGACTGCGCCTGGGACCACGGCATTGCGCCGGACGAGTCGCTGACGCCCCGGAAGGCGGCGGCCCGGATCGTGCGTCTGGGCGGGCTCGACACCGCCGCCGCCGAGGCCGTGCACCGGATCGCGGGCGCGGTGGAGCAGGTGCTGTACGCCCCCGAGCCGCGTCCCGTGTCCGGTCTGACCGAGGACGCGCTGACGGTCCGGGCGGGCCTGGAGGCGTCGGCCGGCCGGGGCGCACGGCTGCGGGCGACGTTCGCGCCCCGTTCGGCCGTCCGGATGGTGTGGGCGGTCTCGGACCGGTGGGCGACGCTCGTACAGCGGTGGACCGACCGTCCGGGGCGCGGCCGCTGGACGGCCCGGCTGCGCCGCGTCACGCGTCAGCACGGCTGAGAGCCGGGCCCGCGTCAGGCGCAGCTGGAGGCTGGGCCCGACCGTCAGGCACAGCTGGGGGCCCGGGCCCCGAGGGGCAGTGACCGAGCGCCTGGGGCCCCGGGGGGCGAACCCCCAGGGCAACGGCTGAGGGGCGTCCGCAGAAATGCGGACGCCCCTCAGCCATCAGTGTCGTGCGTAGGCCGTGCCATCAAGCACGGTCCGCCCCGCCATGAGCGCCGGGTCGGACCGGAGAGTCTTACTGGCCCTGTTCGTCGCGGCGGCGCTGCCACCGCTGTTCGATGCGGTTCATCACCGAGCGGCGTTGTCTAGGTCGGCGGCGCGAACCGCCGTCCCCGCCGTCCGCGGCGGCCTGCTGTTGTTCACCGGGCTTGGGCGCTTTGCGCCATCCGGTGACCGCGAGCACGGCACAGCCGAGCATGACGAGGAACCCCACCACGCTGATCCAGATCTGCTGGGCGACCATTCCGGCCATGAGGAGCGCGATACCCACCAGGAAGCCAGCGACCGCCTGGTAGACCCTTCGTCGGGTGTACGTACGCAGCCCGGATCCCTCGAGCGCTGTCGCGAACTTGGGATCTTCGGCGTACAGCGCTCGCTCCATCTGCTCGAGCATGCGCTGCTCGTGCTCCGAGAGCGGCACGGGATCCTCCTCGTCGTCGGCCGCGGGGGCGACCGGTATGCGGCCCTTCCAGGATAGGCAGGGATTCGCCCCCGTGAAACCCGCCCTCTAGCCTTCAGCCAGTCCGGACCGCTGTGTCGGCTCGGCTGCTGAGGCGTAGATGCCCCGACGACCGATCCGTCATGCCGGATGGTGTCACCCGATCATACGGGGCTCCTGCCCGCTACGGGGGTGTCGAGTCCTACTCCGTGTACAGCTGCGTTGCTGATCAGCACCGCTTCGGCTCTCGCGGGGTCCGCCGGAGGCCCGGTCCGCGCGGTCGGTTCAGGGGCGCTTCTCGCCCAGAACGTGCAGCTGGGTCGCGACGGAGTGGAAGGCGGGCAGCTCGGCGACGGCTGCTTCGAGCTTGAGGAGCGCGTCCATGGCGCCGGGCTCGGTGTCCACCAGGGCGCCCGGCACGAGGTCCGCGAAAACCCGCACACCGTGCACGGCGCCGACCTCGAGACCGGCTCCGGAGACCAGGCCGGAGAGCTGCTCGGCGGTGAAGCGACGGGGCACCGGGTCGCCTTCGCCCCAGCGGCCCGCCGGGTCGCCCAGCGCCTGGCGGGCTTCGGTGAAGTGCCCGGCGAGCGCGCGGGCCAGGACGGCCCCGCCCAGTCCGGCGGCCAGCAGGCTGAGCGCGCCGGAGGGGCGCAGGGCCTCCACCGCGTTGCGCACGCCCTCGGCGGGCTCGTCGACGTACTCCAGGACGCCGTGGCAGAGCACCGCGTCGAAGCCGCCGCGCTCCACGACGTCGAACAGCCCGAGGATGTCGCCCTGCACGCCCAGGACCCGGTCCGCGACCCCGGCCTCGGCGGCACGGCGCTCCAGCGCGAAGAGCGCGTTGGGGCTGGGGTCGACGACGGTGACCCGGTGGCCGAGGCGGGCGGCGGGCACCGCGAAGTTCCCGGTGCCGCCGCCGGTGTCCAGGACGTCCAGGGCGTCCCGGCCGGCCGCCTTGACCTGACGGTCCAGAGCCTCCTTCAGGACCTCCCAGACCACGGCGGTACGGAGGGAGGCGCGGGGGCGCGGCTGGTCCGACACGGCAGATGACTCCTCGGCACGGTGCCGCCTGGGACGGCGGAGCGTGAACAGTGCAGGTGGTGATGGTGAGCGTCCACCACCCTATTGCCTCGCGCCGCCGTCCCGGTCATCCGACTCCGGTCCGTCTCACCCTGCGGCGGACCTCCCGGGCCTTGGCTGCGGGAGCACCGGCTGGAGCACCAGCAGCCGTTCCACCAGGCGCAGGAACATCGCCGCGTCGCGGAGCAGGTCGTCGGCGTCACGGGCGCTGGCGGCTCCCGGCATGCCCGCCTCGGCGCGGGCCCGGCGGGACGCGCCGGAGGCGAAGTGGTCGCCCCATTCGGTGAGTTCGGGGGCTATCTCCGGGAGGACCTCCCAGGCGCTCCGGATCCGGTCGCGGCGGCGCTTGTTCGTCTCGGGGCGGCCTCGTGCGGCCAGGACGGCGGCGGCGGTGCGCAGGGCCGCGAGGTGGGCGGTGGCGTAGCGCTCGTTCGGTTCGTGGAGCTCGGCGGCCTCGTCCAGGCCGCTGCGGGCCTTGGCGAGGAGGTCGAGGGCGGCGGGCGGCGCTGTCGTGCGGCGCAGCACGGGGTGCACATCGTCGGCGGGACCGGTCGGTGAGGGGGCAGGGCTGCCTGCGCGGCGCCGCGGGGCGGCGGCTGCGGACGAGCTGGCCATGACGAACCTCCTGTCGTCGCGTGACGGCTCCGTGGCCGTATGTGTCCATGGTGACGGCCCCCACTGACAATCGGTCAGAACCCGCCCCTGACCTGCTTTTTTGCTTCGAGCGCGAGTTCGGGCTAACTTTTTGCACTGACCAGTCAGTTCAAAAGAAAGCCGGGCCGGAACCATCACGGCCGGGATCAGGGGAGGGTCTGTGGAGAGCCCGCACGGCGCGGCAGTCGGCGCCGAGGACTTTGGACTCAAGGGGCCGCGCGGCTGGGCCTTTCGCAAGGTGGGGTTCACCGCCGAACCGGGGTCGCTCATCGCTGTCGAGGGCCCTTCGGGCTCCGGGCGCACCTGTCTTCTGCTCGCTCTGACCGGGCGCATGCGCGCCACCGAGGGCGGCGCGCGGGTCGGGGAGTTCGAGCTGCCGCGCAAGGCCGCCGCCGTCCGCAGGATCGCCGCGCTGGGCCCGGTCCCCGGCGTCAGCGAGCTGGACCCCGCCTTCACCGTCGCCGAGCACCTGCGCGAGCGGGCGCTGCTCCAGGGCCGCTACGGGGCGTCCCTGCGCACCCTGCTGCGCCCCCGCGCGGAGCGCCGGGCCACCGCACGGGCCCGGATCGACGCGGCCCTGGAGGCCGCGGGGCTCGACACCGCGACCCTGCCCAAGGCCGAGCGGACCTCCGTACGGGATCTGGAGCGGCTGGAGGCGCTGCGGCTGTCCGTCGCGCTGGCCATGATCGGCACGCCGCGGCTGCTGGCCCTGGACGACGCCGACCTCAAGCTCTCCGCCGCGGAGCGGGCCGACGCCTGGGCCATGCTGCGGGCCGTCGCCGCCTCCGGCACCACCGTGCTCGCCGTGTGCAGCGAGGCCCCCGAGGACGCCCAGGTCGTTCTGACCGCACCCATCACCGAAGAGGAGACGGCAGATGCGTTCGCCGAAGCTGGCCGCGCTTGAGCTGCGGCGGTTCCGCAGGGGGAAGCTGCCGGCCGCCGCACTGGTCGCCCTGCTGCTCCTGCCGCTGCTGTACGGCGCCCTGTACCTGTTCTCGTTCTGGGACCCGTACGGGAACCTCGACAAGCTGCCGGTCGCCCTGGTCAACAACGACAAGGGGGCCACGAACGACGGCGAGCGCGTCAACGCGGGCGACGAGATCAGCGACAAGCTGCTCGACTCCAAGGTGTTCGCGTGGCACGAGGTGAGCTCCGCCGAGGCCGACAAGGGCGTCGAGGACGGGACGTACTACCTCTCTTTGACGATGCCGTCCGACTTCAGCAAGAAGATCGCGTCCAGCGGCGGGGACTCCCCCGAGACGGGCGCGCTCCAGGTGCGGACGAACGACGCGAACAACTACATCGTCGGGCAGATCTCCAAGACGGTCTTCGGCGAGGTGCGCAACGCCGCCTCCACGAACGCCTCGCGGGGCTTCCTGGACCGCATCTTCATCAACTTCTCCGACCTGCACGACAAGACCGCCGACGCGGCCAAGGGCGCGGACGAGCTCAAGGGCGGCATATCGAAGGCGAAGGAGGGCTCCAAGAAGCTCGCGGACGGCCTCAAGAGCTCCAAGGAGGGCAGCAAGCGGCTCTCCGACGTGCTCGTCAAGCTGAACACCGGGGCGGGCGGCGTCGCCACCGGCACCGGCCAGGTGGCCACCGGCACCCAGACCCTGGCCGACAAGGTCAACGGCATCGCCGGCGACGCCCGCCCCTTCTTCAAGGACAACGGCAAGGCCATCGGGGACACCGCCCGGCTGGTCGCCGACGGATCGAAGGCGACGCGCGAGGGCCTCGACGGGCTGACGAAGGCCGCCCCGACCGCGTCGGCCGAGGCCCGCAAGGCGGCCGACGAGCTCGGCACGGCCTACCGCACCCAGTGCGAGGAGGCCGCCGAGCCCGACGAGACGACCTGCCCCGCGTTGGAGAAGGCCAGTACGGCGGCCTCCGACGCCGCCGAGGTCGCGGCCGATGTGAGCGCCCTGGTCACCAGCCGCAACGGCGAACTGAAGGCGCTCAGCACCCATCTGGCCTCCTTCGAGAAGCAGGCCGAGGCGCTGGCGAAGCGCGCGCCGACCCTGGACGACGACCTGGAGAAGGCCGTCAGGGACGTGAACGCGCTCAACACCGGCGCCCACAAGGTCGCCAAGGGCGCGGCGGAGGTGCACGCGGGCCTCGGCAAGGCCAGTACCGGCTCCGCCGACCTGGACACCGGCGTCGGCAAGCTCAAGACGGGCGCGGAGAACCTGGACGGCGGCCTCTTCCGGCTCGGCGACGGCTCGACCGAGCTGGCCCAGGGTCTCAACGACGGCGTGGAGAAGATCCCGGACTACGACAAGAAGGACCGCGACGCCCGGACCGACGTGATGGCCGACCCGGTGAAGCTGGCCTCCAAGTCCCTGCACGCCGCGCCCAACTACGGCACCGGGTTCGCCCCGTACTTCATCCCGCTCTCCCTCTGGGTCGGCGCGATGGTCGCGTACATGATCATCCAGCCGCTCAACAAGCGGGCGCTCTCCACGGGGGCCTCCGCCTGGCGGATCGCCTTCGCAGGCTGGCTCCCGGTCGCCGCCATCGGCATCCTCCAGGTCGGCGCACTGATGGCCGTCCTGCACTGGGGTCTGGGCCTGGAGATGGAGCGCTCCGCCGGGACGATCGCCTTCCTGGCCCTGGTGACCTGCTGCTTCGGCGCGATCGTGCAGTGGCTCAACGCCTGCTTCGGCGCGGCCGGACGCATCCTGGTGCTGGTGGTGCTGATGCTCCAGCTGACCTCGGCCGGGGGCACGTACCCCGTCCAGACCAGTCCCGGCTTCTTCGGCGCGATCCACCCGTACCTGCCCATGACGTACGTCGTCGAGGGGCTGCGCCGGCTCATCACCGGCGGCCCGCTCGGCCCGGTCTGGCTGGGCTGCGCGGTGCTGGGCGCCTTCACGGTCGGCGCACTCGCCCTGACCGCGTTCACCGCCCGCCGCAAGCAGGTGTGGAGCCTGAGCCGGCTGCACCCGGAACTGAGCCTGTGAGCGCGCCGGAAGCTGGGAGAATCGGCCTCATGGAAAGCAGTGGCACCACGCGCCGCCAGGCCACCCGGCAGAGGCTCTACGAGGCGGCGGTGACCCTCATCGCCGAGAAGGGGTTCTCCGCGACCACGGTCGACGAGATCGCCGAGCGGGCCGGAGTCGCCAAGGGCACGGTCTACTACAACTTCAAGAGCAAGACCGAGCTGTTCGAGGAGCTGCTCCGGCACGGCGTCGGCCTCCTCACCGTCTCGCTGCGGGCCGCCGCCGAGGAGTCCGAGGAACGCGGCGGCACCCGGGTCGAGGCGCTGGACGCGATGATCCGGGCCGGTCTCGCCTTCATCGACCGCTACCCGGCCTTCACCCAGCTGTACGTGGCCGAGCTCTGGCGCACCAACCGCGCCTGGCAGTCCACGCTGCTGGTGGTGCGTCAGGAGGCCGTCGCCGTCGTGGAGGACGTCCTGCGCGACGCGGTGCGCACCGGTGAGCTGAGCGAGGAGATCGACATCCCGCTGACGGCCGCCGCACTGGTCGGCATGGTGCTGGTGGCGGCGCTGGACTGGCAGGCGTTCCAGCCGGAGCGCTCGATCGACGAGGTCCACTCGGCGCTGTCCCTGCTGCTGCACGGGCGGGTCAGCGGGCACTGAGCGGCAGGGCCGCGCCGCACACGAAACACGAAGACGCCGGCCGCTGGAGCTCGCATCCCCCGCGAACTCCACCGGACCGGCGTCTTCCGTGCACCGTCGGACCCGTTCCCCGTGACCCCGTATGTCCCCCGTGGCCCCCGGTCCCGACGTCGTGCACCCCCGTTCCGTCAGGGGCCGCGCCGTTCCGCCGCCCCGTGCCGGCGGTCCGGGCGCCGCGCCCCTTCCGTGGTCACCACTCTTCCGTCCCCGCAGGTCGGGGCCCATCCGCGCAACTACTCATCTCGACGACTAGGTACGGATACTCAGGGCTGCGCACCCGGCCCCACCCGGCGGCGGGGCGGGGTCGTTACGATCTGCTGCGTGTCGATAATCCCTCTGGTGTTCACAAGCGGCTGGGCGAGCGGGATCAACGCCTACGCGGTGGTCCTGCTGCTCGGCGTCTTCGGCGCGACCGGCGTCTCCGACGAGGTGCCGGACGCCCTCCAGCGCACCGATGTGCTGATCGTGGCCGGTGTGCTCTTCCTCTGCGAGGTGGTGGCCGACAAGATCCCCTACGTGGACTCCGTCTGGGACACCGCGCACACCGTGATCCGTCCGGTGACCGGGGCGGTGATCGCCGCGCTGCTCGCCGGGGAGAGCGGTTCGCTGCCGGAGGTGGCGGCCGGGGCGATCGGCGGGTCCACGGCGCTGATGAGCCATCTGGTGAAGGCCGGGACGAGGATGGCGGTCAACACCTCGCCGGAGCCCTTCAGCAACATCGGGATGAGCATCGCCGAGGACCTCGGCGTCGCCGGAATCGTCACGTTCGCCATATTCAACCCGGTGGCGGCGGCCGTGATCGCCGGAGTGCTGCTGGTGCTCGGGATCGTCGTCGTGGTGTTCCTGGCCTCGCGGATCCGCCGGTTCCTGCGCCGCCGGGCCCAGCGCCGCGAGGAGAAACGCCTGGCCGGGACGGGCGGGCCCTGGCCCCACGGCTGAGAGCCGCCCGGTCGGGGTCCCCGGGCGGGCTCCGCGTTGTCAGTGGGGGTCGCTAGAGTCACCGGCATGGCACGAATTGCGGTGATCGGCGCCGGGACGGGCGCCATGGCGGCGGCCGCCCGGCTCGCCGTCGCGGGCGACGAGGTGACGGTCTACGAGCGGTCGCAGAGCTACGGCGGCTCGGTCGGCCGCCATGAGCGCGACGGGTTCGTCTTCGACACCGGGCCCGGGCTGCTGCATCTGCCCGCCGTCCAGCGGGACCTCTTCGTGAAGACCGGCAAGGAGTCCCTGGAGCAGTGCGTGACGCTGACCCAGGTCGACCCGGCGAGCCGCCACCTGTTCGCGGACGGCACAGCGGTGTCCCTGCCCAACGCCTCCCGCGCCGGGGTGGCTTCCGCCCTGGACGCGGCGCTCGGAGCCGGTGCCGGGGAGCGCTGGACCGCGTTCCTGGAGCGGGCCCGGGACGCCTGGGACCGGTCGCGGCGGCCGTTGCTGGAGGAGCCGCTGCGGGCGGACCACCAGGTGCTGGGGCGCGACCCGTATCCCGCCGCGAGGCAGCGCCGGCTGCTGCGCGGGGCCCGGCAGGCGGCCACTGTGGCCCAGATCGGCGCCTGGGAGCTGGCGGACCCCCGGCTCGCGGCCCTGCTGGACGGCTACGCCCTCGCGTACGGGCTCGACCCGCGCACCGCCCCCGCGAGCGCCGCGCTGCTGCCGTACATGGAGCAGAGCTTCGGCAGCTGGTACGTGATGGGCGGGATGCGGGAGCTGGCCCGGGCGGTGTACGAGCGGTGCGTGGCCCGGAAGGTGGAGTTCGTCTTCGGGGCCGAGGTGGTCCGGGTGGTGGAGAAGGACGGCCGGGCGGCGGGCGTGGAGCTGACGGGCGGTGAGGTGGCCGAGGCGGACCGGGTGGTGCTGGGGGTCCGGCCGCACGCCGGGCTGGCGCCGGGTCAGCAGGTGTGGGGCGCGGACGACGTGACCGTCCGGTCGGGGGCGGTGCCGGGGCGGTTCACGGTGCTGCTGTCGCTGCGCGGGGGCCGGGAGGCGGACGCTGTGCACCGGACGGTGGTGCACAGCGCCGACGGGGCGGCGGAGCAGGAGGCGGTGTTCGGGGGCCGGGTCGCCGCGCACCCCACAGTGACGGTGCTGCGCCCCGACGACCCGGCGACCCGCCCGGACGAGGAGCACGAGGCGGTGACGCTGACGGCGACGGTGGCCCCGCGGGGCCCGGTGGACTGGACGGACCCGGCGCTGCGGCAGCGGTTCGCGGACGCGTTGGTGGAGCGGGCGGGGGCGGCCGTTCCCGGGCTGCGGGAGCGGATCCTGCACACCGAGGTCCGTACGCCTGCGGAGACCGAGGCCGAGACGGGGGCCGAGGGCGGTGCGGTGCCGCCGCCCGCGCTGGCCGGTGCGCAGGGCGCGTATCTGCACCCCGGCAATCTCACCCGGCTGCCGGGGCTGTATCTGGCGGGCGGCTGGTCGCACCCGGGCGGCGGGCTCGCGCACGCCGGGATGTCGGGGACGCTGGTGGCCGGGCTCGTGGTGGAGGGCGACGGCTTCCGCGGCTCGCAGTAGGCGCTTGCGCCGGTCTGCCGCCGCCCCGCCCCGCCCTCAGTAGCGGTACTGCTCGTTCTGGCCGGTGTCGTAGCCGTTGCCGTTGGACTGGCCGTACGGAGCGGGCTCGGCGGGCTGCTCCGGAGGCATCGGCGGGTACTGCTCGGCGTCGCGCTGCTGCGGGACCCAGACGCCGCCGGGCGGGGTGTCGGTGGCGTAGGCGTCCGTGGCGTGCGTCCCCGCGTCGTAGTTCTGGGCGTAGGGGTCCGCGTAGCTCTGCTGACCGCCCTGGCTGTCGTAGCCGCCGCCGTTGCCGTAGGCGTCGTAACCGGCGTACGGGGCGGAGCCGTTGGTGGTGCCGATGTACGGGTCGGAGTAGGCGGCGTAGCTCTGCTGACCGGTGCCGTAGTCGTACGGCCCCGGGTAGGCGTCCTGGCCCTGCTGCCGTCCGTAGTCGGCGTACGGGTCGTCGTACGCGGCGAACTGCGACTGGTCGGCGGGAGCGGAGGGGTCGCTCTCGTGCCGCTGGTGGTCCGGGCCTCCCTGACCGGCCCCGTCCGGCCCGTAACCGGAATCGCGGTACACGCCGTACTGGCCGGTGTCGTCGGGCAGCGGCTGCGGCTCGTACACGGAGGTCGGGGCGTCGGCCGCGGCGGCCGGGACTCCGACATGGTCGAAACCGGAATCGAAGCCGAGGGCGGAGGCGGGGTGGGCGGCGGGGTCCGAGACCTCCAGGCCGGAGACCTCCAGCGTGGGTTCCTTGACGGCCGCGCTCTCACCGCCGCCACGGCGACGGCGGCTCTCCCCCGGGCTGCCGCCGATGGCCCAGCCGGTGGAGAAGCCGCGCCGGAAGGAGAGCGTCACATAGGTCTGGCCGGTGGCGAAGGCGAGCGTCCCGACGACGATGACCGGGACGGAGGCGAGCAGGACCCCGATGACGACGCCGAGGAAGCCGCCGAAGGCCAGGAGCCGCCAGCGCAGCCGCGCCTTGTACTGCAGCAGCACCTCGCCCAGCAGCCACAGCGCCACCAAGCCGAATGCGATGTAGAGGACCGTCCAGCCCACGCCCGCCCCCTCCCTGCGGCCGTAGCCGCTCGGGGGCGGGTACGGCCGGTCACGACTGCTTGTGCAGTCCGAGATTCTCGTAGATTTCGAGCGTTGCCGTCGAGTTGTTGAGCGTGATGAAGTGCAGTCCGGGCACACCCTCGGACAGCAGCGTCGCGCAGAACTCCGTTGCGAACTCGATGCCAATGGAGCGTACAGCGGCCGCATCGTCCTTGGCCGCGAGGATGCGCTCTTTCAGCGCCTCGGGCACGGTCGCGTTGCTGAGCTGTGAGAACTTTTCCAATTGCTTCACACTCGTGAGCGGCATGACCTCGGGGATCACGGGCGTTTCGCAACCGGCGGCGACCACCTGGTCACGCATCCGGAGGTAGTCCTCGGGGCGGAAGAACATCTGGGTGATGGCGTAGTCGGCCCCGGCACGGCACTTGTCCACGAAGTGGCCGATGTCCGTCTCCCGGTCCGAGGAGCGCGGATGCATTTCGGGGAAGGCCGCGACGCCCACGCAGAAGTCGCCGGACTCCTTGATGAGCCGGACGAGGTCGGCCGCGTACTTCACGCCCTGCGGGTGCTCGACCCACTCGCCCATCGGGTCGCCCGGCGGGTCGCCCCGGACGGCGAGGATGTTCCTGATGCCGGCGTCGGCGTACTGCCCGACCATGTTGCGCAGCTCGGCGATCGAGTGGTTGACCGCGGTGAGGTGGGCGACCGGCGTGAGCGTGGAGTCGGCGGCGATCTGCTGGGTCGCCTTCACCGTCCCGGCCCGGGTGGAGCCTCCGGCCCCGTACGTCACCGACACGAAGCTCGGCCGCACCGCCTCGACGCGGCGCAGCGCGTTCCAGAGGTTGCGCTCGCCCTTCTCGGTCTTCGGCGCCCAGAACTCGAAGGAATACGAGGTCTTGCCGGTCGCGAGCAGGTCACGCACGGTGAGTGCGTGGTCCGTCCTGGTGGAAGGTGTCCCAAGGGCCATAGGGGGAGGTTAACCAGGGGGTGGACACTCCCCCAACCAGAGCGGGCGATTTTGTCTTGTTTTACGGGTTTGTCGTCCACCCCTTGGACAGTGGGCGCGGAGCGCGCCGCGCAACGGCTGCTCAGAGTGCGTGCGCCCGGACCCGCTTCGCCAGGTCGGCGGTGGCGGCCGCAGGGTCGTCGGCCCCGGTGATCGCCCGGACGACGACTATGCGGCGGGCCCCGGCCTCCAGCACCTCGTCCACGTTCCCCGCGTCGATCCCGCCGATGGCGAACCAGGGGCGCGGCTGCTCCAGGGAGGCGGCGTACCGCACGAGGCCGAGGCCCGGGGCGTGGCGGCCGGGCTTGGTGGGGGTGGGCCAGCAGGGGCCGGTGCAGAAGTAGTCCACGCCGTCCTGGGCGACGGCGGCGTCGACCTCGGACTCGGCGTGGGTGGAGCGGCCGATCACCCGGTCGGGGCCGATGATCGCGCGGGCGGCGGGCACCGGCAGGTCGCCCTGGCCCAGGTGCAGGACGTCGGCGGCGATGGCGTGGGCGACGTCGGCGCGGTCGTTGACCGCCAGGAGCTTGCCGTGCCGGCGGCAGGCGTCGGCGAAGACCGCGAGGTGCTCCAGCTCCTCGGCGGCCTCCATGCCCTTGTCCCGCAGCTGGACGATGTCGACGCCGGCGGCGAGCACGGCGTCCAGGAACGCGGGGAGGTCGCCCTGCTTCTTGCGGGCGTCCGTGCACAGGTAGAGCCGGGCGTCGGACAGCTGCTCGCGAGGCGTGGACATGGTGGAGCTCCCCCGTGGTCGTGGCGGGGCACGGGCCGCGCTGCACGCGGGGCCCGTACGCCGCTTCCGGTCGTGTCGGTCAGACGGCGAGCGCCTGGGCGCGGCGCTTCACCTCCGTACCGCGATTCTCGCTCAGCGCCTGCGCGGGGGTGCCGGGCAGGGTCGGGTCGGGAGTGAAGAGCCACTCCAGCATCTCTTCGTCGGAATAGCCGTCGTCCCTCAGGAGGGTCAGGGTCCCGGAGAGGCCCTTGACCACCTTGTCGCCGTCGATGAAGGCGGCGGGCACCTGAAGCGTCCGGTTCTCACCACGGCGTACGGCGATGAGCTGGCCTTCCTTGACCAACTGCCGTACACGCGTCACCTCGACATCGAGCTTTTCCGCGATGTCGGGGAGGTGGAGCCAGGCGGGGACGAGAGCATCGGTCTTTGCGTCAATCTCGGTCACAGGGACAAGCGTGCCATCCGGGACTGACAGCCGGTAGCCGGGCCGACCGTACGGGGGTCGCCCGGGCCGCTCCTCGCGCGGTCGGCCCGGCGGTCACAGGGCGGCGGACTTCAGGGGTACGGCGGGGTCGGCGACCCGGTCGGGGTCCAGGACGGCCCCGGATTCGATGAGTCTGCGGCCCTGGGCGAGGTCGCGCGGGCGGCCCACCGCCAGCACGGCGACCAGGGCCCCGTCGCGCAGCCAGCACACCGACCAGGCGGCCTCCGCGCCGTCGCCGCGCCACAGGAGGGTGTCGGCGTGGGCGTGGTGGCCGGCGTACTGGACGAAGCGGCCGAACTGCTCGGACCAGAAGTAGGGGACGGGGTCGTGGACGGGGAGCGGTCCGTCCGCCCCGGCGGCGAGGATCGCGGCGGCCA
This sequence comes from Streptomyces sp. cmx-18-6, assembly GCF_046548915.1. Taxonomy (NCBI): domain Bacteria; kingdom Bacillati; phylum Actinomycetota; class Actinomycetes; order Kitasatosporales; family Streptomycetaceae; genus Streptomyces; species Streptomyces sp. cmx-18-6. Next base: position 102,556 of record NZ_JAEBEP010000001.1, read on the forward strand.
CGGTTCGCGGGCCCTGGAGGGCGTTGTCCCAGTGGTGGATCAGCAGGCGTTCGCCGTAGCGGGCGGAGGGGAAGGAGGCGCAGTCCCCGACCGCGTACACATCGGGCAGCGAGGTGCGCAGGGCGCTGTCGGCGGTGACCGAGCCGTCCGGGCCGCGTTCGACGCCGGAGCCGGCGAGCCAGGCGGTGGCGGGGCGCGCGCCGATGCCGACGACGACGGCCCCGGCGGGCAGCGTGCGGCCGTCCGTGAGGACCACCGCGCCCTCCTCGACGCGCTCGACCCGGGCGTCGGTGAGGAGTTCCGCGCCGCTCTGCGCGTACCAGTCGGCCATCGGCGCGGCGACCTCGGCGGGCAGGGTCCCGGCCAGCGGGCGGGCGGCGGCCTCGACGACGGTGACCGCGCACCCCGCGGCGCGGGCGGCGGTGGCGAACTCCGCGCCGATCCAGCCCGCGCCGACGACGACCACGTCGTGCCGCCGTCGCAGGACGGGGCGCAGCCGGGCGGCGTCGTCCAGGGTGCGCAGCAGATGGACGCCCTGGACGCCTTCCGTGCCGGGCAGGGTGATGGGCTCCGCGCCGGTCGCCAGGACCAGGACGTCGTACGGGACGGTCCCCTCGGCCGTGTCCAGCAGGTGGTGGGCGGCGCGCAGGGCGGTGACGTCCAGGCCGAGGCGCAGCGTGATGTCCAGCGCCTCGAAGTCGACGTCGAAGGCGGAGCCCTCGGCCGCGCCCAGCAGCACCGCCTTGGACAGCGGCGGCCGGTCGTAGGGCTGGTGGGGTTCGGCGCCGATCAGGGTCACGGGGCCGGTGAAGCCGGCTTCCCGCAGGGCGACGGCGGTCTGCACGCCCGCCATGCCCGCTCCGACGATGACGGCGTTCCGGGTCCGCCGCCCGGCCGCGTGGTGTTCCGTCTGCTCGCTCACCCGCCCACCCTAATCATCTGACGCACCGTCAGGAAAGGAGCTCCCCGGGACGGGAGGCAAGCTCCTCCACCACGCTCGTCCCGCCGCCCTCCTGGGACTCCCACTGGGCGCTCCCCGCTGGGCGGAAGGCGGGTGGGTTTAGGCTGGCCACGGTAGAACACTCGCGGGAGCCCGGACGGACCGGGCTGAGAGGGAGGCTGGGCGGCCTCCGACCGTACGAACCTGATCCGGGTCATGCCGGCGAAGGGAGGGGCTGGACACCCATGCGCGTCTCGGGGAGAACCTCAGGGTCCGACGTCCTGGTCATCGGGGGCGGCGTCATCGGCCTGGTCACCGCGTGGCGGGCGGCCCAGCGCGGGCTGGCCGTCACCGTGGCCGATCCCGATCCGGGCGGCGGCGCGGCGCAGGTCGCGGCGGGCATGCTGGCCGCCGTCACCGAACTGCACTACGGCGAGGAGATGCTGCTCGGCCTCAACCTCGCCTCCGCCGCCCGCTATCCGGAGTTCGTCGCGGAGCTGGAGGCGGCGAGCGGCCTGGACACCGGCTTCCGCACCTGCGGCACGCTGGCCGTCGCGCTGGACTCCGACGACCGGGCGCATCTGCGCGAGCTGCACGCCCTCCAGGAGCGTTCGGGCCTGGAGTCGGTCTGGCTGAACGGCCGCGAGTGCCGCCGGCTTGAGCCGATGCTCGCCCCGGGCGTCCGGGGCGGGCTGCGGGTCGACGGCGACCACCAGGTGGACCCGCGCCGGCTGGCCGCCGCGCTGCTGGCCGCCGGCGAACGGGCCGGGGTGACGTTCCGGCGGGCTCCCGTGGAGCGGCTCACCGTGACCGGGGGCCGGGCGGCCGGGGCGGTGCTCGGCGACGGTACGGAGTCGGCGGCCGATCAGGTCGTGCTGGCGGCGGGCAGCCTCAGCGGGCGGCTCGCGGGGCTCCCGGAGGAGGTCGTGCCGCCGGTCCGCCCGGTCAAGGGCCAGGTCCTGCGGCTCACCGTGCCACCGGCGTACGCCCCCTTCCTCAGCCGTACCGTGCGCGCGGTGGTCCGGGGCGGCCACGTCTATCTCGTACCGCGCGAGAACGGCGAGCTGGTCGTCGGCGCGACCAGCGAGGAGATGGGCTGGGACACCACCGTCACCGCCGGCGGGGTGTACGAGCTGCTGCGCGACGCCCACGAACTGGTGCCCGGCATCACCGAGCTGCCGCTCACCGAGACCCGCGCCGGTCTGCGCCCCGCGTCCCCCGACAACGCCCCGCTGCTGGGCCCGACCGCCCTGCCCGGCCTCCTCCTCGCCACCGGCCACCACCGCAACGGCGTCCTGCTGACGCCCGTCACCGGCGACGCGATGGCCCAGGCGCTGACCACCGGCGAGCTGCCCGAGGTGGCCCGCCCCTTCGCCCCGGGCCGGTTCGCGTCCGCCGACGCCACCCCCGTACTCCAGGAGCAGCCCGTATGAACCCGCCCGTATCCGTCCTGGTCAACGGTGAGCCGCGCACCCTCGACGCGGGGACCGCGCTGGACCGGCTCGTCGCCGCCCTGACCACCGCGCCCTCCGGGGTCGCCGCCGCCGTCAACGAGTGCGTCGTGCCGCGCGGCCAGTGGGCCGCCACCACGCTCGGCGAGGGCGACCGCGTCGAGGTCCTGACCGCCGTGCAGGGAGGCTGACCATGTCCGACGACGTCTTCACGCTGGGCCCCGCCACGTTCGGCTCCCGGCTGATCATGGGCACGGGCGGCGCGCCGAGCCTGGAGGTGCTGGAGCGGTCGCTGATCGCCTCGGGCACCGAGCTGACCACGGTCGCCATGCGCAGGCTCGACCCGACCGTGCGGGGCTCGGTCCTCTCGGTGCTGGAGCGGCTGTCCATCCAGGTCCTGCCCAACACGGCGGGCTGCTTCACGGCGGGCGAGGCGGTGCTCACCGCACGGCTGGCCCGGGAGGCGCTCGGCACCGACTGGGTCAAGCTGGAGGTGATCGCCGACGAGCGGACCCTGCTGCCCGACCCGATCGAGCTGCTCGACGCGGCCGAGGTCCTGGTCGACGACGGGTTCGTGGTGCTGCCGTACACCAACGACGACCCGGTCCTCGCCCGGAAGCTGGAGGACGTGGGGTGCGCGGCGATCATGCCGCTCGGCTCCCCCATCGGCTCCGGGCTCGGCATCCGCAACCCGCACAACTTCGAGCTGATCGTGGAGCGGGCCGGGGTGCCGGTGATCCTGGACGCCGGGGCCGGGACCGCCTCGGACGCGGCGCAGGCGATGGAGCTGGGGTGCGCGGCTGTGATGCTCGCCTCAGCGGTGACCCGGGCGCAGGAGCCGGAGCTGATGGCCGCGGCGATGCGGCACGCGGTGGACGGCGGACGCCTGGCGTACCGGGCGGGCCGGATTCCGCGCCGCCGCTTCGCCGAGGCGTCCTCCCCGGTGGAGGGGCGGGCGGCCCTCGATCCGGAGCGGCCGGCGTTCTGAGCCGCCACGGGTCGTCCGCCCGGGCCCCTCACCGCTCCCACCTGGGACGTGTCCCTGTCACGGATCGGTAAGAGAACGGCTCCGGGATCGCCCCGGGCCGTCCGGGGTGTCGGTGGCGGCTCGTAGACTCTCGGGGTGGACACGACCCTCCAGGACCCTCTTGTCGGGCAGCTGCTCGACGGCCGGTATCGCATCGAGGCGCGCATCGCCGTGGGCGGGATGGCCACGGTCTACCGGGCCGTGGACACCCGTCTGGACCGGGTGCTCGCCCTCAAGGTGATGCACCCGGCGCTCGCCGTCGACGTCGCCTTCGTGGAGCGTTTCATCCGCGAGGCCAAGTCGGTGGCCCGGCTCGCTCACCCCAACGTCGTCGCGGTCTTCGACCAGGGCGCCGAGGGCGCGTACGTCTACCTCGCGATGGAGTACGTCGCGGGCTGCACCCTGCGCGACGTGCTGCGCGAGCGCGGCGCCCTCCAGCCCCGGGCGGCCCTGGACATCCTGGAGCCGGTCCTCGCCGCGCTCGGCGCGGCCCACCGGGCGGGGTTCGTGCACCGCGACATGAAGCCGGAGAACGTCCTGATAGGGGACGACGGCCGGGTCAAGGTCGCCGACTTCGGCCTGGTCAGGGCGGTCGGCACGGCCACCGACACCACCGGTTCGCTGCTGGGCACGGTCTCGTATCTGGCTCCCGAGCAGATCGAGCACGGCACGGCCGACACCCGCAGTGACGTGTACGCCTGCGGGGTCGTGCTGTACGAGATGCTGACCGGCGCGAAGCCGCACACCGGCGAGAACGCCGCCCAGGTCATCTACCGGCACCTCAACACCGACGTCCCGGCCCCCTCCGCCCTCGTGCCGGGGCTCCCGGTCGCGCTGGACAGCCTGGTGGCGAGCGCGACCGCCCGCAACCCCGAGGTGCGCCCGCACGACGCGGTGCTGCTGCTGGCCGAGGCCCGTGAGGCCCGTGCCGGGCTGAGCGAGGCCGAGCTCGACGCCGTACCGCCGCAGGCGCTCTCGGACACGCACGACGGCGCTCAGGACCGTACGAGCGTGATCCCGCGGGCCCTCCCGGCGGACGGCGACGGCGGCGGCGTGCACCGCACCAGCCGTCTGGAGATGCCGCCCCCGCCGCCCCCGCCCCGGCGCGGGGCCGGGCGGCGCGGTCCGTTCGGCGGCCCGCACCGCAAGCTGATCACGGTGCTCACCGCCGTACTGCTGACCCTCGGCATCGGCACGGGCGTCTGGTACATCAACTCCGGCCAGTTCACCCAGGTCCCCTCGCTGCTCGGCCAGACCCAGAAGGCGGCGGAGCAGCGGCTCGAGGACAGCGGGCTCGGGCTGAAGGGCGTGGAGGGGGTCTTCAGCGACACGGTCGAGCGGGGTTCGGTGGTCGGCAGCGACCCCTCCTCCGGCGACCGGATCCGGGGCAACGGCTCGGTGAAGCTCGTCGTCTCGCGCGGGCCGGAGATCGTCCGGGTGCCCGATGTCGCGGGCTCCTCGCTCGCGGACGCCCGGCGTTCCCTGAAGAAGGTGGGCCTGGCCCCCGGCATGGTGACCAAGGAGTTCAGCGAGGACGTGGCGCGCGGCGAGGTCATCCGCACGGATCCCCGCGCGGGGGCCGACCGGAACCCCGATACGGCGGTGGCCCTGGTGGTCAGCAAGGGCAGCCCCATCGACGTCCCGGACGTCACCGGCCTCTCGGTCGAGGACGCCACGGCGGAGCTGGAGGAGCAGGGGCTGAAGGCCGAGGCGCTGCCCGGCCGGGTCCACTCCGCCGAGGCCGACGGGGACATCGCCCAGCAGTCCCCGGGCGCTGGCGACGAAGCGGCCGAGGGCGACACGATCGAGCTGACCGTCTCCAAGGGCCCCCGGATGCTGGACGTTCCCGACGTCACCGGCCGGGATGTCGACGAGGCCAGGAGCACACTGGAGGAGGCGGGCTTCGACGTGAAGGTCGACCGCCCGTTCCTCTCCTTCAGCGACACCATCGCGAGCCAGTCCGTCGAGGGCGGCGAACAGGCCCCGGAGGGGTCCACGATCACCATCAGGACCAAGGGGTTCTAGGACCGTATGAACCACATGAACCACACGCGTGAGCCGGAAATCGTATGAGCGACCCGGTATCCGCAGGCCGGCCGCGCAACCCGGTGGGCGGGCATGTCCCGGTCGCCGGCGGTCTCGCCAAGGTCGGCCTGTCCTACGCCCAGGAGCTGGCGGCGGAGACCGTGCAGGTCTTCGTCGCCAACCCGCGCGGCTGGGCGACGCCCGCCGGCAACCCGGCGCAGGACGACCTGTTCCGCTCGGAGTGCGCGGCGGCGTCCATACCGGCGTACGTCCACGCCCCGTATCTGATCAACTTCGGCTCGCACACCGAGGCGACCGTGGAGCGGTCCGTGGACTCCCTGCGCCACTCGCTGCGCCGGGCCCGGCAGATCGGCGCGCTGGGCGTGGTGGTGCATACGGGCTCCGCGACCGGCGGGCGGCCCCGCTCCGAGGCGCTGGCCCAGGTGCGGGAGCACATGCGGCCGCTGCTGGACGAGCTGACCCATGACGAGGACCCGTATCTGCTGCTGGAGTCCACGGCTGGCCAGGGCTCCTCGCTCTGCTCCCGTACGTGGGACTTCGGACCGTACTTCGAGGCGCTGGACTCCCACCCGAAGCTCGGCATCTGCCTGGACACCTGCCACATCTACGCGGCGGGCCACGACCTGACCGGCCCCTCGGGGATGCGGCAGACGCTGGACCTGCTGGTGGAGACGGTCGGCGCGGGCCGGCTGAAGCTGATCCACGCCAACGACTCCAAGGACGTCGTGGGCGCGCACAAGGACCGGCACGAGAACATCGGCGCGGGTCACATCGGCGCGGAGCCGTTCCGGGAGCTGTTCGCGCACCCGGCGACCGAGGGCGTACCGCTGATCATCGAGACGCCCGGCGGCAAGGAGGGGCACGCGGCGGACGTGGCCCGGCTGAAGGAGCTGCGGGAGACGGCCTGAGAAAGGGGGCTCAGAGCTCGGGGCCGTCGCCCGGTTCCTCCTGGTAGGAGTAGCGCTGCTCGCGCCAGGGGTCGCCGATGTTGTGGTAGCCCCGCTCCTCCCAGAACCCGCGCCGGTCGGCCGTCATGTACTCGACGCCCCGGACCCATTTCGGGCCCTTCCAGGCGTACAGGTGCGGGACGACCAGGCGGAGCGGGAAGCCGTGCTCGGCGGTGAGGAGGTCGCCGTCCTTGTGGGTGGCGAACAGGGAGCGCTCCGAGGCGAAGTCGTCCAGCCGCAGATTCGAGGAGAAGCCGTACTCGGCCCAGACCATCACATGGGTGACGTCGGGCGCGGGGGGCGCCAGGTCGAGCACCGTACGGGCGGAGACTCCGCCCCACTCCGCGCCGATCATGCTGAACTTCGTCACGCAGTGCAGGTCCGCGACGACCGAGGAGAACGGCAGCGCCGAGAAGTCCTGGTGGTTCCAGCAGTGCTTGTCGCCGTCCGCGGTGGCCCCGAAGACCCGGAACTCCCAGCGCTCGGGCTTGAACTTGGGAACGGGCCCGTAGTGGGTGACCGGCCATCCGCGCTGCAGTCGCTGTCCCGGTGGAAGCTCCGACTGCTCTGATTCGCGGTATTCCCGGCTTTCCGGCTGACCCATGCCTCCATGGTGACAGACAGGCGGGGGTGGTCATGACCAGGACGGACCCCGGCGGACCGCCATGGGGTCAACTCGTACTAAGCGTGCACTTACTGGACGGCCGGTGAGTGCGGTGCGAGGATGCGGCCAACTTGTCGATCACTGCCGGAAGGAGCCTTTGCGATGCAGGGCGACCCCGAGGTCCTTGAGTTCCTCAACGAACAGCTGACCGCCGAATTGACCGCTATCAACCAGTACTTCCTGCATGCGAAAATGCAGGACAACTTCGGTTGGACGAAGCTCGCCAAGTACACCCGGGCCGAGTCGTTCGACGAGATGAAGCACGCGGAGATCCTGACCGACCGCATCCTGTTCCTGGACGGCCTGCCGAACTACCAGCGGCTGTTCCATGTGCGGGTGGGCCAGACGGTCACCGAGATGTTCCAGGCGGACCGCCAGGTCGAGGTGGAGGCGATCGACCGCCTCAAGCGCGGGATCGAGGTGATGCGCGCCAAGGGCGACATCACCTCCGCGAACATCTTCGAGTCCATCCTCGCGGACGAGGAGCACCACATCGACTACCTCGACACCCAGCTGGAGCTGGTCGAGAAGCTCGGTGAGCCGCTGTACATCGCGCAGTTGATCGAGCAGCCGGAGAGCTGACCGGAACCGCTCACGAACGGCCCCGGGAGGGACCGCCGGGTCAGGCGGGCGTCGGAGAGCCGAGCAGCCGAGTCAGGCGGCGTCGGAGAGCTGTACGTCGCGGATCGCGGCCAGGGCCACCGCCGCGGCCGGCACCGGAGTCGCGACCGGCGCGGCCACCGGGTGCGTGACGGACGCCGCGACCGGGTGGACGGCGGACGCCGCCGCGGGCTCCCGCTGCTGGTCCCCGAGGTCGCGGCGCGAACAGTCGCGTCCCAGCAGGGCCTGGATCCGGCGGACGCAGCCGCCGCAGTCCGTGCCGGCCTTGCAGGCCGAGGCGATCTGGCGCGGGGTGCAGGCCCCGGCGTCCGCATGCTTCCTGACCTGCTGTTCCGTGATGCCGAAGCAGGAGCAGACGTACATGCGGTTCACCTCCCTGCGGGCCGGTCGCTGGTGCCGTCCCCGTCTTCGTCGGTGAGGCTAACCTAACCTTACCCGCCTGCCAAGGCGCGCAAAAGTCCTCAGACGCCCTGTGGGGCACGGATCACATGGATCCGTGCCCCACAGGTACGACTGCCGGGAATACCGGCCGACTACTGGTCGCGGTACATCTCGGCGACGAGGAAGGCCAGGTCGAGCGACTGGCTGCGGTTGAGCCGCGGGTCGCAGGCCGTCTCGTAGCGCTGGTGCAGGTCGTCCACGAAGATCTCGTGTCCGCCGCCCACGCACTCGGTGACGTCGTCGCCGGTCAGCTCCACGTGGATGCCGCCCGGGTGGGTGCCGAGGCCCTTGTGGACCTCGAAGAAGCCCTTGACCTCGTCCAGGACGTCGTCGAAGCGGCGCGTCTTGTGGCCGGAGGCGGCCTCGAAGGTGTTGCCGTGCATCGGGTCCGTCACCCAGGCCACGGTGGCCCCGGAGGCGGTGACCTTCTCGACCAGCTCGGGCAGCTTGTCGCGGACCTTGTCCGCGCCCATGCGGACGATGAAGGTCAGCCGGCCGGGCTCGCGCTCGGGGTCGAGGCGGTCGACGTAACCGAGCGCCTCGTCGACGGTGGTCGTCGGGCCGAGCTTGATGCCGATGGGGTTGCGGATCTTCGAGGCGAACTCGATGTGCGCGCCGTCCATCTGGCGGGTGCGCTCACCGATCCAGACCATGTGGCCGGAGGTGTCGTACAGCTCGCCGGTGCGCGAGTCGGTGCGGGTCAGCGCCGACTCGTAGTCGAGGAGCAGGGCCTCGTGCGAGGCGTAGAACTCGACGGCCTTGAACTCGGCCGGGTCGGTGCCGCACGCCTTCATGAAGTTCAGCGCGTTGTCGATCTCGCGGGCCAGGGCCTCGTAGCGCTGGCCGGCGGGGGACGACTTCACGAAGTCCTGGTTCCAGGCGTGCACCTGACGCAGGTCGGCGTAACCGCCGGTGGTGAAGGCGCGGACCAGGTTCAGCGTCGAGGAGGACGCGTGGTACATCTGCTTCAGCCGCGCGGGGTCCGGGATCCGGGCCTCCTCGGTGAAGGCGAAGCCGTTCACCGAGTCGCCGCGGTACGTCGGCAGGGTCACGCCGTCGCGGGTCTCGGTCGACTTGGAGCGCGGCTTGGAGTACTGGCCCGCGATCCGGCCGACCTTCACGACGGGCACGGAGGCCGCGTAGGTCAGGACGGCGCTCATCTGGAGCAGCGTTTTCAGCTTGGCCCGGATGTGCTCGGCCGACACGGCGTCGAATGCCTCGGCGCAGTCGCCGCCCTGCAGCAGGAACGCCTCGCCCTTGGCGACGGCTCCCATGCGGGCGCGCAGCTGGTCGCACTCGCCGGCGAAGACGAGCGGCGGATACGACGTGAGGTCCGCGAGCACATCGCGCAGGGCCTCGGAGTCGGGGTACTCGGGCTGCTGCGCCGCGGGAAGGTCTCGCCAGGTGTGGCCACCGGCGACGGAGGTATTGGCGTTCACGGTCACGTGGACAACATTACGGGGTCGCGGGGGGCGTCCATCCGGTTGCTCAATAGTTGAGATACCCGCTCGCATGCCGGGAAGGTCCGCTAGGGTCGCGGTATGTCGACGCAACAGATCCAGCTCTCGATCCAGAACTGGTGGTGGACCGCTCATCCGGCGGCCCGCTGACACATCGCGCTGACACACTTCGCGAAGGCCGCCCGAGGGGCGGCCTTTCCTGCGTTCAGGAGCCGTTCCTCTCCCCGTGAATCCGTACGGAACCCCGTACGGGCCCGTCCGGAAGGAACCCGCTCCCATGTCCCGTACCGCGCCCGTCACTGCCCCCGACCTCGTCCGCCGGCTGCTGGCGGACGACGCCCCGCCGTTCGCCCTGCTGCGCCGGCGCACGCCCGGCCGTGACCACGATCACGTCGAGGTGCTGATCGGTGGGGTGCGGGAGGCGAAGACGCTGGCCGATCTGCCGGTGGGCGAGCGGCCGGCGCTGGCGCTGGTGCCGTTCCGGCAGATCGCCGAGCGCGGCTTCGACGTGCGCGACGACGGGACGCCGCTGAGCGTGCTGGTCGCGGACGAGAGTCACGAGCTGGAGCTCGCGGAGGTGCTGGGCGCGCTGCCCGCCCATGAGGTGACGGTGGAGGACCGGGGCTTCGACGTGGCGGACGGGGAGTACGCGGAGATCGTCCGGCGGGTGATCCGGGACGAGATCGGGCAGGGCGAGGGCGCGAACTTCGTGATCCGGCGCACGTTCCGGGGCGGGATCCCCGGGTTCGGGCGGGCGGACGCGCTGGCGCTGTTCCGGCGGCTGCTGGCGGGCGAGCGGGGCGCGTACTGGACGTTCGTCGTGCACACCGGGGACAGGACGCTCATCGGGGCGAGCCCGGAGGTCCATGTGCGGATGTCGGGCGGGACGGTCGTGATGAACCCGATCAGCGGGACCTACCGCTACCCGGCCGACGGCCCCACCGCGGAGGGCCTGCTGGCGTTCCTCGCGGACCGCAAGGAGAGCGAGGAGCTGTCCATGGTGGTCGACGAGGAGCTGAAGATGATGTGCACGGTGGGCGACATGGGCGGGGTGGTGGTCGGGCCCCGGCTGAAGGAGATGGCGCACCTCGCGCACACGGAGTACGAGCTGCGGGGCCGCTCCTCGCTGGATGTACGGGACGTCCTGCGCGAGACCATGTTCGCGGCGACCGTCACCGGCTCCCCGGTGCAGAACGCCTGCCGGGTCATCGAGCGGTACGAGAGCGGCGGGCGCGGCTACTACGCGGGCGCGCTGGCCCTGCTGGGCCGGGACGCGAACGGGGCGCAGACGCTGGACTCACCGATCCTGATCCGGACCGCCGACATCGCCCCGGACGGTTCGCTGAGGGTGCCGGTCGGCGCCACCCTCGTACGCCACTCGGACCCGGAGAGCGAGGTCGCGGAGACGCACGCCAAGGCGGCCGGGGTGCTGGCGGCGCTGGGCGTGCGGCCGGGGCGGCCCGGGGCGGAGGCGGGCCGTCCGCGGCTGGCCGCCGACCCCCGGGTGCAGGCGGCGCTGGACGACCGGCGCGGCTCCCTCGCCCCGTTCTGGCTGCGGATGCGGGAGCGCGCCCGGGATCTGGCCGGGCACGCGCTGGTGGTGGACGGCGAGGACACGTTCACCGCGATGCTGGCGCACCTGCTGCGCTCCTCGGGCCTCGATGTGTCGGTGCGGCCGTACGACGAGCCGGGGCTGCGCGAGGTGGTGCGGGCGCACGCGGGGCCGGTCGTGCTGGGCCCGGGCCCCGGGAATCCGGGCGATCTCGCGGACCCGAAGATGCGGCTGCTGCGGGAGCTGGCCGCCGAGCTGGTGCGGGGGCACCGGTACGGGCTGCTGGGGGTCTGCCTCGGGCATGAGCTGATCGCGGCGGAGCTGGGGATGGAGATCGTGCGCAAGGCGGTGCCGTACCAGGGGGCGCAGACCCGGATCGAGCTGTTCGGGCGGCCGGAGACGGTCGGCTTCTACAACAGCTTCACCGCGCGCTGCGACTCCCCGGCCGCCGTGGAGCTGGCCGCGCACGGGATCGAGGTGAGCCGGGACGAGGAGAGCGGCGAGCTGCACGCGCTGCGCGGGCCGGGCTTCGCCTCGGTGCAGTTCCACCCGGAGTCGGTGCTGACCGTGCGGGGGTCCGCGATCGTGACGGAGCTGCTGGCGGGGCTGCCGGTGCTGAGCTGACTCCCTGCCCTGTGTTCCGCCGCCGCCCGGTCCGTGCGTGGGCGGGCCTCGTGCCGCCGCCCGTCAGCGGGTGGGCGGCGGCGGGACGAGGACGTTCTCGCTGTGGCGGCCGGCCAGGTAGTCGGTCACGTTCCGCACGGTCGCGTCGATGATCTGGCCCACCGCGTCCTCGGTGTAGTACGCCTGGTGGGAGGTGACGATAACGTTGGGGAAGGTGACCAGCCGGGCCAGGGTGTCGTCGTCGACGCCCTCCAGGGACTTGTCCAGGAAGAAGAGCCCGGCCTCCGCCTCGTACACGTCGAGCCCGACGCCCAGGAAGCGGCCCGCGCGCAGCTCGGTGACCAGGGCCGCGGTGTCGATGAGGCCGCCGCGGCTGGAGTTGACCAGGATCGCGTCGTCCTTCATCGACGCGAGGGCGGCCTCGTTGATGATGTGCTGGGTGGCGGGCAGCAGCGGCACGTGCAGGCTGATCAGGTCGGCCTCCGCGAACAGCCGCTCCTTCTCCACGTACTCCATGCCGAGTTCGAGGCAGGCCGGGTTCTCCACGACGTCCCAGCCCAGCAGCTTCATCCCGAAGCCGTGGGCGATCCGGGTGAACGCCTCACCGATCTTGCCGGTGCCGACCACGCCCACGGTCCGCCCGTGCATGTCCCGGCCGAGCAGCCCGTCGAGGCGGAAGTCGAAGTCGCGGGTGCGGCTCGCGGCCCGGATGACGCGCCGGTTCACCGCCATGGCCAGGGTCCAGGCGAATTCGGCGACCGAGTACGGCGAGTAGTACGAGACCCGGGCGACGCGCAGGGCGAGCCGTTCGGCGACGTCCAGGTCGATGTTGTTGAAGCCGGTGGAGCGCTGGGCGATCATCTGCGTGCCGCCGGCGGCCAGGGTCTGGAGGACCTTGGCGTCGAGGTCGGCGTTGACGCTGGTGGAGATGATCTCGTACCCCGCCGCGATGGGGGCGGTGTCCCGGTTCAGGAAGACGTCCAGGCAGCGGACCTCGTGCACCCCGGCGAATGCCTTCTCGATCAGGGGCTTCTCGTCGGACTGCACACCGAAGGCCAGGATTTCCACGGATTCTCCCGAGCTGTACGCAGGGCGGGGCAGGGGCGGATACGGCGAATATACGGCGCTGTCCCCGAACCCGCCGGGCCGGACGGCCCAGCCGGAGGTCCCTGGCGAAGATCCTGGCACAGGTCCCTGGCACAGGTCCGGCCGGGCAGCCCGCCGGCCCGCCGGCCCGGTCAGACGTCGTCGAGGCCGCGCTCGATGGCGTACCGGACGAGCTCCACCCGGTTGTGCAGCTGGAGCTTGCCCAGGGTGTTCTGCACATGGTTCTGCACGGTGCGGTGCGAGATGACCAGGCGTTCGGCGATCTGCTTGTACGAGAGTCCCTTGGCGACCAGCCGCAGCACCTCGGTCTCCCGGTCGGTGAGCTGCGGCGCCTTCGGCTCGTTGGACGCCGCCGGGGCGGGGTCGGAGGCGAGCCTGCGGTACTCGCCGAGGACCAGGCCCGCGAGGCCCGGGGTGAAGACCGGGTCGCCTGCGGCGGTGGAGTGCACGGCCTCCGTCAGCTCCTGGGTGGAGGCGGACTTCAGCAGATAGCCGGTGGCCCCGGACTTCACCGCTTCCAGGACGTCGGCGTGCTCGCCGCTCGCGGAGAGGACCAGGACGCGCAGGCCCGGGTGGGACCCGACGAGCTCCTTGCAGACCTGGACGCCGGGCATGCCGGGCAGGTTCAGGTCGAGGACCAGGACGTCCGGCTGGGCCGCCCCGGCCCGGCGGACCGCCTGCGGGCCGTCCCCGGCGGTCGCGACGACGTCGAAGCCGGACTCGGCGAGGTCGCGGGCGACCGCGTCGCGCCACATCGGGTGGTCGTCGACCACCATGACCTTGATGGGGCGGCCGGCGGCCTTCCGCTCGTCCTGTGCCGCGCTCTGCGGTGCGCTCCGGCGCGCGCCCTGCTCGTCCTGTGCTGCGTTCTGCGTGCTCATCGGGCCGATCCTGCCTTCCCCCGGGAAACCTTCGGTGCTTTCGGAACCTTCAACTCGACCTCGGTGCCCTGCCCCGGCACCGAGATCACCTCGGCCGTGCCGCCGAGATCGCGCAGCCGGCCGCGGATGGAGAGCGCGACCCCCATCCGCCCCTCCCCCTCCGCCTGGGCGAGGCGGCCCTCCGGGATGCCGGGGCCGTCGTCCCGGACGGTGACGATGACCTCGTCCGGCTCGTCCTCGACCAGGATCCACGCCTGGGCCTCCGCCCCCGCGTGCACCCGCACATTGTCCAGGGCGGCACTGACAGCGGCCGCCAGCTCGCGGGCGGCCCCGCCCGGCAGGACCACCGGAGCGCCTGGTTCCGCGAAGCTGGTGCGGGAGCCGGCGTGCGGGGCGAGCAGGGCGCGCAGGTCGCAGGCGGCCTCGTCGCCCGGGCTCTCCTCGACGTCGACCCGGCGCACGACCGCGCCATCGGCGGCGTCCTCGGAGACCCGGGTCGGCGGCACCAGGCCGCTGGAGACCAGGGTGCGCAGGGCGACCTCCTGCTCCCCCGCCATGCGGCCCAGCTCGGCCGCCTCGCCGCCGATCGCCGTGCCCCGGCGCTGCACCATCGCCAGGACCTGGAGCACGCTGTCGTGGATGTCCCGGGCGAGGCGTTCGCGTTCGCGGGTGGCGGCCTCGATCTCCAGGGCGCGGGCCAGGGTGCGCTCACTGGCGCGGGCGACCTCGACGACGTAACCGATGGCGATGGAGGCGACCCAGACCAGCAGGACGTTGTGGTAGGTGTCCCGGCTGGGGTCGCCGCGCTGGATGATGTTGGCGACGCCGACGAACGTGGAGGCGAAGGCCGCCCAGCGCCAGCCGCCCTTGAGGGCGAAGGCGAGGACCGAGCCGGCCGTCCAGATCGACGGCAGGGTCGGGCCGTCGAACGTCTGGGAGTGGACGTCGGCGAGCGGGGTGAGCAGGATCCCGGTCAGCGCGACGGCGAGGTCCGCGCCGAGGAACCGCTTGGTGCAGGCGGCCGCCGAGCGGACCTTGGGCAGGGTGGCCAGCGTCCACACGAAGAGGAACCCGAGGAACGTGAAGGCCACCCAGGGCCGCTCGAACTTCTCGCGGCCGAAGTCGTCGTGCCCGAACGCGGCGAGCAGCACCGCGTAGCCCATCGTCAGCACGCGGTAGCCCGTCAGCGCACGCCACAGCGGCTGCTCGACCGACATCCGTACGACCTGCTCACGCTTGGCCATGAACCCGAACCCCCCGACGGTCCCCCACGGTGTACGACGCTGTTACGCGCCGGACCGTTCCGTTCCGCTCTCGTCGCCCGCCTCGGCCTGCTTCTGGGCGCGCTTGGCTTCCGCGGCCCCGGCCTTCGCCTCTTCCGCCCTGGCCTTCGCCTCGTCGGCGATCTGGCGCTTGGCGGCGGTGGCGTAGATGTCCACGTACTCCTGGCCGGACAGCTTCATGATCTCGTACATGACCTCGTCGGTCACCGAGCGCAGGATGAAGCGGTCTCCGTCCATGCCCTGGTAGCGGCTGAAGTCCAGCGGCTTGCCGATCCGGATGCCGGGCCGCATCAGCTTGGGCATCACCTGGCCGGGCGGCTGGATCTTCTCGGTGTCGATCATCGCGACCGGGATGACGGGGGCGCCGGTGGCCAGCGCCACCCGGGCCAGGCCGCCGGGCTTGCCCCGGTAGAGGCGGCCGTCCGGCGAGCGGGTGCCTTCGGGGTAGATGCCGAAGAGGCCGCCGCTCTCGATGACCTGGATGCCCGCCTTGATGGCGGCCTCACCGGCGCCGCGGGCTCCGGAGCGGTCCACGGGGAGCTGGCCGACGCCCTTGAAGAAGGCGGCGGTGAGCTTGCCCTTGACTCCGGGGGCCGTGAAGTACTCCGCCTTGGCGATGAACGTCACCTTGCGGTCCAGGACCGCGGGAAGGAAGAACGAGTCGGAGAAGGACAGATGGTTGCTCGCGAGGATCGCCGGCCCCCGCTCGGGGATGTTCTCCAGGCCCTCCACCCACGGCCGGAAAGCGAGCTTCAAGGACCCGCCGATGGAGAACTTCATTGCGCCGTAGATCAACTCTGGTGCCTCCTGTGTGCTGTCGGACAGACCTTAACCCGGGGCGTCGGTGAGGCCGTGACGGCCCTGGTCGGTGTCGGTCCGGTCGCGTACGGTGAAGTCATCCGTCAAGCACGCCCCCGGTGCACGCCTCACCCCGTTCCACCCCCCGCGCCCTCTTCCGCCCCCGCCCCGCCCCGCCTCACGAACAGGAGACCCCGGTGCCGGTCCTCCCTGGAGCCGAGCCGTTCCGCCACGAGGGCGGAGAGGTCGGCGTCCTCCTCTGCCATGGCTTCACCGGATCGCCGCAGTCGCTGCGCCCCTGGGCCGACTACCTCGCCGAGCGCGGGCTGACCGTGTCGCTGCCGCTGCTGCCCGGCCACGGGACCCGCTGGGAGGACATGGCGGTCACCGGCTGGCAGGACTGGTACGCGGAGGTGGACCGCGAGCTGCGCGTCCTGCGCGAGAAGTGCGACCGGATCTTCGTCTTCGGGCTCTCCATGGGCGGCGCGCTGAGCCTGCGTCTCGCGGCCAAGCACGGGGACGCGATCAGCGGCCTGGTGCTGGTCAACCCGGCCAACAAGGTGCACGGCGCGACCGCGTACGCGCTGCCGGTCGTCCGCCACCTGGTGCCGACGACCAAGGGCCTGGCCGACGACATCGCGCTCCCCGGTTCGCACGAGGTCGGCTACGACCGGGTGCCGCTGCACGCGGCCCACTCGGTGCGGAAGTTCTTCCGGCTGGTCGACGGCGAGCTGCCCCAGGTGACCCAGCCGGTGGTGCTGCTGCACAGCCCGCAGGACCATGTCGTGCCGCCCGCCGACAGCGCCCGCATCCTGAGCCGGATCTCCTCCACGGACGTCGAGGAGATCTTGTTGGAACAGAGCTACCACGTCGCGACGTTGGACCACGATGCGGAGCGGATCTTCGATGAGAGCTACCGGTTCATCGGCCGTCTCGCACCGAGCGTCGGAATGAAGGGGAGCACGTCCGGTGGCTGAGCAGGACGCGGAACGCACAGGCGGCGAAGAGGAGCGCGAACCGCGCCCCACGGAGAGCGCGGCCGTCCCGGAGGGCACGAAGGCTCTCCCCGAGGCCACGAAGGCCGCCGTCCCGGAAGGCGCGGGAGTGGAAGAGGCGGGTCCGGAGGGGGCCGGCCCGGAAGGGGCTGCCCCGGAAGGCGCGGGTCAGGAGGCGGCGGAGGATCAGCGGGCGATCGACGAGGACGCGGCCTGGGCCGCGATCGTCGCGGGGTACGGGGAGGAGCCGCCGGACCCGCCGGGGGCCAAGCCCTTCAAGTCGATCGAGGACCTGGCCCTCCTGGAGGACGACCAGCGCAATGTGGTGGGTCCCGACCACGGCCGCGCCGGGGACCCGGCGGACAAGGGGACGGGCAAGGCTCCCCCGAAGCCGCCGGAAAAGAAGCCGCTCGGCAGCTCCGTCGTCTTCGCGCCCGGGGTCGCCGGCCCGCGCGACTACGAGCTGGACGAGCCCAAGGACGACGGCGTCGGGCTGCCGGACAACGGCGAGGAGGGCCACTTCGTGCCCCCAGAGCCGCCGCCGCTGCCGGAGGCGGACATCACGGCCAAGTTCGCCTGGCTGTCGGTGATCGGCGGCCCGGTCCTGATGCTGCTCGCGGTGCTGTTCCAGTGGGAGATGACGTGGTGGCTCACCACGCTCGGCGTCGGCGGCTTCATCGGCGGCTTCGCCACCCTGGTGGCCCGGATGCCGCACGACGACGATGACGACACCTACGACGACCCGGGGCGCGGCGCGGTGGTGTGAGCCCCGGCGCGCTGGTGTGAGCCCGCGGCCGTCACCGTGTCGTGGCGGCTGCGGGGACCCTGAGGGCGGCCAGGACCGGCAGGTGGTCGGTGGCCGCCCTCAGGTCCGGGTCGCTCACGCCGGGGAGCCCGGCGGGCACCCCGCAGCCCAGCACCTCGACGCCCGGTGTCGCGAACACCGCGTCGATGCGACGGCGCGGGTCGTCCGGGGTGAAGGTGAGCCCGCCGCCCCACGGGGCGACCGCGTGGCAGTCCTGGAGCCGCCCGGCCAGGTGCTCGAACGCCTTCCCGTCCGGTACGTCGTTGAGGTCGCCGCCCGCCACGGCGTGCTCCACGCCCATGGACGCGAGCCGCTCCAGCAGCAGGTCCGCCTGGGCCAGGCGCTCGTCGCGGTGGAGGCTCAGATGGCAGCTCAGCACCCCGAGCCGGACCCCGCCGATCCGTACGACGGCGGTGGCGAAGCCCCTGCGGTGCCGGCCCGGCGTGAGCGGCAGCAGGACGTCCTCGGTGCGCTCGACGGCCGCCCGCAGCGAGCACAGCAGCAGCGGCCCGGCGGCGGTGGCCCCGCCGCTGAGGACCACCAGTCCGCTGTTCCTGGCGAGCCTGGCCGCGGCCTTGCGCCAACGGAAGAAGCGCGGCGCTTCCTGGACGAGGACGAGGTCGGGTGCGCAGGCGCGGATGACCCGGGCCAGCGCCTCGGTGTCGTCACGCAGGGAGCGGACGTTGTAGCTCAGCACCCGGATCACGGCTGAACCGTCCGGCTCGGTACGGGAGTCGGGCAACGGTGTCAGGACCATGCGGGCCACGATACGACGGACGCCCGCCGCTGCCCCGGAGGGCGGCGACGGGCGCTTTGTGCGTCGTACGGGAGGGGTCGGGGGTGTCCGGCGGATCAGGGCCGGGCGGGGCGCGGCGTCCGGTGCGGTGCGTCGCAAGGCGCCGGAACGTCCTCATCGCGGAGCGATTTCGGCGTCTCGGCAACGCCGCGAGGGATGAGGTCTCCCCTGCTCGAGCGAAGCCGAGAGCTAGGGGAAGTGCCGGGCGTCGCGGACCCGGCTCTGATCCGCCGGACACACCCTAGCCCTGGCGGGCCAGGTCGGCCGCTCCCACGAGCCCTGCCTTGCCGCCGAGTCGGGCGGCGAGCACCTGGGCGTGCGGGCGCCATTCGCCGCCGATCAGCCAGCGGCGGAACGACTTGCGGATCGGGTCGAGGACGAGCTCGCCCTCGTCCGATACGCCGCCGCCGACGATGAAGGCGGACGGGTCGAACAGCGAGGCGAGGTCGGCCAGTCCGGCGCCGGCCCAGCGGGCCAGCTCGCGGAACGAGTCGGTCGCGACCGGGTCGCCCTGCCGGGCGGCCTCGCTGATGTGCTTGCCCTCGATGCCTTCCACCGTGCCGTCGCCGAGGCCGAGCAGTATGGCCGCGTTCTCCGGGGTGGCGTTGGCGCGCTGCTTCGCGTACCGGACGAGGGCGCGGCCGGAGGCGTACTGCTCCCAGCAGCCCTGGCTGCCGCAGCCGCAGAGCAGGCCGTCCGGGACGACCCGGATGTGGCCGAACTCGGCGGCCACGCCGAAGCGTCCGCGCCGGAGCTTGTTGCCGATGATGATGCCGCCGCCGAGGCCGGTGCCGAGCGTGATGCAGATGACGTCGTCGTGGCCCTGGCCCGCGCCGAAGCGGTACTCGCCCCAGGCGGCCGCGTTGGCGTCGTTCTCGACGACGACGGGCAGGCCGACGCGCTGCTCGACCTTGTCCTTGAGCGGCTCGTGACGCCAGTCGATGTTGGGTGCGAACAGCACGGTGGCGCGCTTGTCGTCGACGTATCCGGCGGCGCCGATGCCCACGGCCTCGACCTCGTGCCCCTCGCTCGCCCCGGCCACGGCCGCGCAGATCGCGTCGACGATGCCTTCGGCCGTCGGGGGGGTCGCTACCTTGAACGTCGAGAGGATCCGGCCCTCTTCGTCGACCACTCCAGCCGCGATCTTCGTGCCGCCGATATCGACGCCGATGGTGAGTCCCATGAATCCCTCAGTTTCGGTCGAGCCCCGCTAGGGGCAACCGTACCCGAGGCGGGGCCCTGCCCGGCCGGGGGCGACCGGCCCCGACCGCTGCATTCCGGTCAGTCCCGGCCGAGTGTCCGGTGCGGTCGACTCGTCGCGTCCGGTGCGGTTCCGGCCGTTGTGCCCGGTGAGGTCCGGGTTGTCGTGTGCGGTTCAGTCCAGGTCGATGCGCTCGGTGCCCGAGGGGCCTTCGCCGGGGCCTTCGTCGCGCGGGTCGGACGGGTCGTCGGCGGCCTTCTCCGTGGTCTTCCCGGCGGGCTTCGCGGGGTCGGCCGCGCCCCGGGTCCAGCGGCTCTCCTGGCCCTCCACCGCGGAGCGGTAGGCGGCCAGCAGCTCGTTGCCCGCGGCGGCGAGGTGGTCGAAGACCTGGGGGTTGCGCTCGATGACCGGTTCGACGGCGGACTTCGCCTGCCGGATGGCCTGCTGCACCGCGCCCTGGGTCGCGATGCCGAACAGCGGCGACTGGAGCGAGGAGACCTTGTCGGCGACCGCGTCGACCAGCTTGCGCAGTTCCTCGGCGGCCGAGCCGGGCGGCGGTCCGTACTCGGCGCGGCGGCGCGCCTTCTCCGCCGCGAGGTCCTCGGCGCAGGCGTCGGCCCACGGGTCGCCGTCGACGGGACGATCGGTGGCTTCACTCATGGCGGACTCCTGCGACGCGGGGTGCCGGTCGCCGGCGGCCGGCCGGCGGGGCTCGTGACTACGTACTACCGACGTTACCCGAATGGCCCCGGCCCGTTCAGGAAGCGGGACGTGCGCGACCGGCCCCCCGAGCGGGCAACGGGGTCAGGAACCGCGCGGCCAGAGCGCCGCGTCGGGCATGAAGCGGACCCGCAGGACGCCGTCCGTCAGGGCCGCCCCGGAGACGGTGCAGCGGCGCAGTGCGGAGGCGACCCGCACGATCCGGCGGAACGGGCCCACCGTCAGGAGCAGTTCCTCGCCCCGGCGGACCAGCCGCAGGTCCTCCTTGGCCGCGCCGGGCAGCGGCAGGCACCAGGTCAGCACGTCCGGGGAGCCCTCCTCGCCCGGCTCCTCCTCGATCCACCACGGATCGTCCACCCGGCCCGGCTCCCGCTCGTCCGGCGCGGGGACGGCGAGCGCGCCCAGGTCGTCGGCGTCCCGGGGGTCGCGCCCCAGGTGGGCGGCCTCGTGGACCGGGACGTCCGGGGCCCACGCGTCCTGCCAGTGGCCCAGGCACTTGTCCTGCTCGGCGGCGAGCGCGGCGAACCAGGGGTCCGGGGAGTGGCGCGGCAGGACCCGGTTGGCCACCAGCAGGTCGGCCCGCAGCCCGTGAAGGGCGAGGCCGGTGCGGGCGGTGCGCAGGGCGTCCTCGGCGGCGGGCCCCGGCTCGGCGACCAGGCGGAGGGTGGTGGCGCCGTCCTCGACCAGGGCCTGGACGGCGGCCAGCTCGGCGTCCTTGCGGGCGGCGGCCTCGTACAGCCACTGCGCGGGCATCGGGACCCCGGCGAGCTGGGCGAGGACCGGGCGCAGGGCGCGGGCGGCCTGGCGTTCGGCGGGGAGCAGGCGGCGCAGGTAGCGGCGGAGCTGCTCGGGGAGGGCCAGCAGGGCGAGGGCTTCGGTGAGCGGCGGGAGGTCGACGACGAGGGTGTCGTAACCGCCGGCGGACCAGTCGCCGGCCGCGGCGCGGTGCAGGGTGTGCAGGAGGGCGAGCTGCGGGGAGCCGGGGAGTTCGGTGAGCTCCTCGCCGTCCAGCCGGCCCGCGCCGAGCAGGTCCAGGAGGCTGGAGGCCCGCTTCTGGAGGTCGGTGAGTTGGGCGCGGAAGTGCTCGCCGGAGTCGATCCGGACGTGGTCGAGCCGGTCGGCGGCCCGGGTGGGCTCCGTACGGGAGGGCAGGCCGGGTATGGACTCGGCGGAGACCAGGAGGGTCCGGCTGCCGCTCGCGGCGGCGGCCAGGGCGCTCGCGACGGCGACGGTGGTACGGCCCGCGCCGCCGGGGCCGGTGACCAGGACCGTACGCATCGCCGTCAGCCCTGCGGGACGGACTCGACGCGCTTCTTCAGCCCGGCCAGGGCCCGGTCGATGATGACCTTCTCGGCCTTGCGCTTGATCATGCCCAGGAGCGGGATCTTGACGTCGACGGCGAGCCGGTAGGTGACCTCGGTGCGCTCGCCGCCGGCGAGCGGGGCGAGGGCGTACGTGCCGTCCAGGGAGCGCAGCATCTGGGACTTGACGAGGGTCCAGCTGACTTCCTTGTCGCCCAGCCAGGTGTACGACAGGACGTGGTCGTCCTTGATGGCTCCGGCGTCCAGGACCAGGCGGACCCGCTCGGCGCGGCCCTGGTCGTCGGCGGCCAGCACCTCGGCCTCCTTGACCTCGCCGGTCCACTCCGGGTAGCGGGCGAAGTCGGCGATCACCGCCATGACGTCGGCCGGCGCCGCCTCGATCGTGATGCTCGAGCTGGTGTGTTCAGCCATCGCCGTGGCCCTCCAGTGCGGTGTAACCGGTCGCGTTCGGCAGGAGCCTGCCGCTGTGCAGGCTATCGCGTGCCCGCCGCGCTCCGGTCCACGCCCCGGGCGCCCGGGTTCACCAGGTCAGCGCCCAGGGCGTGCCGGTGGAGGCGAAGTGGCCGACATTGACGCATTCGGTGGTCCCGATCCGCATCCGGCGGACCAGCGGCTGGTGAACATGGCCGAAAAGCGCGTACCGGGGGCGGGTGGTGCGGATGGCCTCCAGCAGGGCGGTGCTGCCGCGTTCGAAGCGGCGGGCGACGGTGTCGTACGTCAGCTCCGGGACCTCGGGCGGGATGTGCGAGCAGAGCACGTCGACCGGGCCGAGCGCCTCGACCTTCGCGGCGTACTCCTCGTCGCTGATCTCGTACGGGGTGTTCATCGGGGTCTTGAGGCCGCCGCCGACGAAGCCGAAGACCCGTCCGCCGATCTCCACCCGCTCGCCGTCCAGCACGGTGATGCCGGGGCGGGCGTACTCGGGCCACAGACGGGGGACGTCGACGTTGCCGTAGGTGGCGTACGTCGGGGTGGGGAAGGCCGCGAAGAGTTCGGCGTACTGCCTGCGCACCGCGCCGATGATCTCGGTGTTGCGGTCGCGGCCCTCCCA
The DNA here is from genome assembly GCF_046548915.1 of Streptomyces sp. cmx-18-6. Lineage (NCBI taxonomy): Bacteria > Bacillati > Actinomycetota > Actinomycetes > Kitasatosporales > Streptomycetaceae > Streptomyces > Streptomyces sp. cmx-18-6. The sequence continues at coordinate 125,288 of NZ_JAEBEP010000001.1, forward strand.
CAGCTCACGGCCGAAGGCGCGGGCCTCCTCGTAGCGGCGGGCGGTGCGCAGCGCGACGATGCGGGTGGCGTTCTCCCGGCCGAACAGGTCGGGGAAGATGCCGCGCGAGTGGTCGGCGTAGTCGAGGAAGAGCACCAGGTCACCGAGGCAGATCAGGGCGTCGGCGCCGTCCCCGGCGCGGGCCAGGGCCTCGGTGTTGCCGTGCACGTCGCTGACTACATGGATCCGGGTGGAGCGCCGCGCGCCCGGCGCCGGCCCGTCCGGTTGGCTGCCTCGCATGCGGATCACCCTAGAGCGGCGGCCCCCGCTCGGGTAGACCGGCCGAGCAGACCGGCTGGACCTGCGGTTACTTCCAAGTCGTCGCGGCGGTGGACTACTGTGCGCGAAAGGGCCATTTACCTGTGTGATGCATAAGACATCTGGCCGGAACCCCCTATCGGGAACCTGGTACCGGTGGGTAACGTCCGGGCAGTCCAGTCGTGCTCACCCCACTGAGCACCCGCCATTCTTGGACCGCAGCCGGTGCGTCACACAGAGCCGTGGCACCGGAGCCCGATGAGGAGCAGCAGTCTTGCGCGAGTTCAGCCTTCCGGCCCTGTACGAGGTCCCGACGGACGGCAATCTGACGGATCTCATCCGCCGCAACGCCGCTCAGCATCCCGACGTCGCGGTGATGAGCCGCAAGGTGGCCGGCGCCTGGACGGACGTCAGCGCCACCCAGTTCCTGGCCGAGGTGAAGGCCGCCGCCAAAGGGCTGATCGCCTCGGGCGTGCGGCCCGGCGACCGGGTCGCCCTGATGTCGCGCACCCGTTACGAGTGGGTGCTGCTGGACTTCGCGATCTGGAGCGCGGGCGCGGTGACCGTGCCGGTGTACGAGACCAGCTCCGCCGAGCAGGTGCAGTGGATCCTGGGCGACTCCGGGGCGGTGGCGGTGCTCGTGGAGAGCGACGCGCACGCGGCTGCGGTGGCCTCCGTACGGGACGCGCTGCCGGACCTCGCTCACGTCTGGCAGATCGACCAGGGCGCGGTGGAGGCCCTCGGCAGGGCGGGCGCGGAGGTCACCGACGAGACCGTCGACCTGCGGATGGTCAGCGCCAAGGCGGACGACCCGGCGACCATCGTCTACACCTCCGGCACAACCGGCCGCCCCAAGGGCTGTGTGCTCACCCACCGCAGCTTCTTCGCGGAGTGCGGCAACGTGGTGGAGCGGCTGAAGCCGCTGTTCCGTACGGGCGAGTGCTCGGTGCTGCTGTTCCTGCCCGCCGCGCACGTCTTCGGCCGGCTGGTCGAGGTGGCCTCGGTGATGGCCCCGATCAAGCTCGGCTGCGTACCGGACATCAAGAACCTCACCGACGAGCTGGCCTCGTTCCGGCCGACGCTGATCCTCGGCGTGCCCCGGGTCTTCGAGAAGGTCTACAACGCGGCCCGCGCCAAGGCGCAGGCGGACGGCAAGGGCAAGATCTTCGACCGGGCCGCCGACACGGCGATCGCCTACAGCCGGGCCCTGAGCACCCCGCAGGGCCCCTCGCTGGGCCTGAAGCTCAAGCACAAGCTGTTCGACAAGCTGGTCTTCGGCAAGCTGCGCGCGGTCCTCGGCGGCAAGGGGGAGTTCGCGATCTCCGGCGGGGCCCCGCTGGGCGAGCGGCTCGGCCACTTCTACCGGGGCATCGGCTTCACGGTCCTGGAGGGCTACGGCCTGACCGAGACGTGTGCGGCGACCGCCTTCAACCCGTGGGACCGGCAGAAGATCGGCACGGTCGGCCAGCCGCTGCCCGGCTCCGTGGTCCGGATCGCGGACGACGGCGAGGTGCTGCTCCACGGCGAGCACCTGTTCACCGGGTACTGGAAGAACGAGTCGGCGTCCGTCGAGGCGCTGGCGGACGGCTGGTTCCACACCGGCGACATCGGCACGCTCGACGAGGACGGCTACCTCGCGATCACCGGCCGCAAGAAGGAGATCATCGTCACGGCGGGCGGCAAGAACGTCGCCCCGGCGGTGATCGAGGACCGCATCCGCGCGCACGCGCTGGTCGCCGAGTGCATGGTGGTCGGCGACGGCCGCCCGTTCGTCGGCGCGCTGGTCACCCTGGACGAGGAGTTCCTCGGCCGCTGGGCCGAGGAGCACGGCAAGCCGGCCGGCTCGACGGCCCTGTCGCTGCGCGAGGACACCGAGCTGCTGGCCGAGGTGCAGCGGGCGGTGGACGACGGCAACGCGGCGGTCTCCAAGGCCGAGTCGGTGCGCAAGTTCCGTATCCTGCCGGCCCAGTTCACCGAGGAGGCGGGCCACATCACGCCGTCGCTGAAGCTGAAGCGGAACGTGGTGGCGAAGGACTTCGCGGACGAGGTGGAGTCGATCTACCGCGCCTGAGCGGTGTCACGCGTACGGAGGAGGGGCCCGCGCCGATCAAAAGCGCGGGCCCCTCCTGCGTATTCGACTCAGCTCGTTCCCCGTGCTCACAGCAGCGCCTTGAGCTTCTCCGCCAGCAGGTCCCAGCGCCACTTCTCCTCGACCCAGGCGCGCCCCCGCTCCCCCATCCGCTGCCGCAGCTCCGGGTCCCCGAGCAGCGTCACGATCCGGTCCGCCGACTCCTCGGCGCTGCCGCCGCGCACCACCCACCCGGTCTCCCCGTCGAGCACCGCGTCCGGCGCGCCGCCCGAGTCGCCCGCGACCACCGGCAGCCCGGTCGCGGACGCCTCCAGGTAGACGATCCCCAGGCCCTCCACGTCGAGCCCCCGCCGCCGGGTCCGGCACGGCATGGCGAAGACGTCCCCGGCCCCGTAGTGCGCGGGCAGCTCCGCCCACGGCACCGGCCCGGTGAACCGCACCGAGTCCTGCACCCCGGTCTCCACCGCGAGCCGCTTCAGCTCCTTGGCGTACGGGCCGCCGCCGACGATCAGCAGCACGGCGTCCGGGATCTGCGCCAGGATCGCCGGCATGGCCAGGATCAGCGTGTCCTGGCCCTTGCGCGGCACCAGGCGGGAGACGCAGACGACGACGGGCCGGTCGGAGAGCCCCAGGCGGGCGCGGACCCGGTCCCCGCCGGACGCCGGATGGAAGGTCTTCTCGTCGACGCCGGGCGGCAGTTGCACCATCCGGGCGGCCGCGTCCGGGGTGAGGGCGGGGGCGATCCGGGAGCGGGTGTACTCCCCCAGATAGGTGATCGTGTCCGTGCCCTCGCCGATCCTCCGCAGCAACTGCCGGGAGGCGGGCAGTTGGGCCCACCCGGCCTCGTGCCCGTGGGTGGTGGCGACCAGCCGCCGGGCGCCCGCGCCCCGCAGCGCGGGGGCCATCAGGCCGAGCGGGGCGGCGGCTCCGAACCAGACGGAGGTGCAGCCGTGTTCGCGCAGCAGGGCGGTGGCCCGCCGGGTGACGCGCGGGGTCGGCAGCAGCATCGTCGTCCGGTCGCGGACCACGGTGAACGGCTGCTCGGCGTCGAACGCGGCGGTGGCCGCCGCGCCCTCCTCGCCGCGCTTCCAGGTGGAGGCGTAGACGACGACCCGGTCGGGGTCCAGGCGCAGCGCCATGTTGTGCAGGAACGCCTGGATGCCACCGGGGCGGGGCGGGAAGTCGTTGGTCACGATCAAGGTCTTGTCCATCGCGGCCGACAGTACCGAACGGCCGCGCTTCACCGCTGGCGCCCTCGCCTCCCGGCATCATGGGCCGCCGGAACCTTGGCCGGAAACGACCAGATATGACCGTATCCGACCGGCGACGGCCGAAGACGATGAGGGCGGCGATGACCGGACGAGCACCCACCGGCGTACGACTCCTGCCGTACGGACTCCTGTCGTGCGGCCTCCTCCCGTACGCGGCCTGGGCCCTGACCCGGGCCGCGCTGCTGCTCTGCGTGTTCGGGGTGTTCACGGTCCCCGGGCCGGACGTCACGGTGGACGTGTCGGCGATCTACCGGGGCTGGTACGAGGTGCTGCTCACCGGCACGTACCCGCTGAACGACGTCACCTGGCAGTACCCGCCCGGGGCCGCGCTCGCCATCCTCTCCCCCGCGCTGCTGCCCTTCTGGGAGTACGCGACCGCCTTCTACGCCCTCGTGCTGCTCTGCGACGCGCTGGTGCTGGGGCTGCTGCTGTACGCCGGGCGGCGGCCGGGGATACGGCGGGCGGGCGCGTGGGTGTGGATCGCGGGGGTGCCGCTGCTGGGGCCGACCGTGTACGCCCGGTACGACCTGATGGTGACGGCGGTCGCGGTGGCGGCGCTGCTGGCGGGGGTGCGCCATCCCCGGGCGATGGGGGCGCTGGCCGCGTTCGGGGCGCTGCTGAAGGTGTGGCCGGCGCTGGTGCTGGTGGGGGTCCGGCGGGGGCGGCCGACCTGGGCGGCCTGGTCGGCGGCGGCGCTGACGGCGGGCGGTCTCGCGGTCTCCTTCGCGCTGTGGATGCCGGGGGCGTTCGCGTTCCTGGCGTTCCAGCGGGACCGGGGCCTGGAGATCGAGTCGCTGGGGGCGCTGTACTTCCACCTCGCACGGCATGTCGGCTGGGAGGGGCGGGTGGAGCTGCACTACGGCTCGATGGAGTTCCTCGGCCCGCACGTGGAGCTGGTCTCCACCCTGGCGCTGGGGCTGGCCGTGCTGGCGCTGGCCTGGCTGCTGGTGTGGCGGCTTCGGGCCCGTACGTTCGCCGTCCGCACCCCGGCCGACGCCGCGTTCACGGCGGTGCTGCTGTTCACCACGACGAGCCGGGTGATCAGCCCGCAGTACGTGGTGTGGCTGGTCGGGCTCGCGGCCGTCTGCCTGGCGTTCCGGGGGACCGCGATGATCCGGCCCGCCGTGCTGGTGCTGGTCGCGGCGGGGGTGACGGTGCTGGAGTTCCCGGTGGGCTTCGGGCAGGTGGTGGCGAGCGAGGCGTGGGGCGTGACGCTCCTGTTCGTACGGAACGGGCTGCTGGCGGCGGCCTCGCTGATCGCCGCCCGGCGGCTGTGGCGGGAGACGGTGCCGGGGGCGCGGTCGCGCGGGGAGGCCGGGGCGTCCCCGGCGCACGGGGGTCAGCCGAGCCGCTCGCTCAGGTAGTCGCGCCAGTCGGCGGTGAACTCCTCGGGCGTCGTGCCGAGCACCGCGTCCATCGCCTGCTCCACCGCCCCGTCCCGCTTCGGGTGGGCTCCCACGGCGGCGTAGAAGGCGGTCAGCTTCTCCTGGCCCCACCGCTCCGCGATGAGCGCGCACGCCATCCAGGCGCTCTCGTAGGCGCGCGCGAGCGCGGCCGGGTCGCCGTCGAAGCCGAAGTCCTCGTCCACGGGGAGGGCGGCGGGTACGTCGCCGCGCTGGACCGCGCCCGTCAGCTCCGGGGCGATCAGGTCGGGGGTGCGGTCCTCGGCCCGGTAGGCGGCCCAGTCGGCGAAGCCCTCGGAGAGCCAGACGGGGGTGGCAGCGGAGGTGCTGGTCCGGGTGGCGACATGGGTCGTCTCATGGGTCAGGACGACCCGCTGGCCGAAACTGCCGAGGGTGGCGTACGCCTGCGGGTTGACGATCACCCGGTCCGCGATGGCCGGGCGCTTCCCCGTGGTTCCGGCCTCGCCGGTGGTGACGGCGGCGATCCCCCGGTAGCTGGTCTCCGGGGAGCCCAGCAGCCCCGCCATCGACTCGGTGGAGTCCGGGACGAGCACCACCACCCGGCGCGCCCAGGACTGCGGCCAGGCGTCCGACACGGCCGGTACGGCGAGGTCCACGGTGTCCGCGATCTGGCGCAGCTCCTCCTCGCTCCGTCCGACGCCCAGGACGAGGCTGTGCGCGCCCCGGACGACGTCCACCTCCCCCTGGTGCCAGAGCTGGTCGGACGCGCCCTCGGCGGGCCGGTCGGCGTACACGGACCAGCGCCCGCCGTCCCGGCTGAGCTCCAGGGTGCGGCGGGTCGCCACGGGGGCGGTGTCGTACCCGGCGATCCGGTAGCGCAGCTCCACCTCCGCGGTGGCCCACTCGCCGTCCTGCTCGGTGATGCCCAGCACCTCGTACGTCCAGGACTCCAGCGGTACGTCGGCGAGGTTGGCGAACTCGGTGCGCTGGGCGGCCCGGAACTTGGCGGCTCCGGGGGCGAGGCCGTCGAGGTAGCCCGCCTGGTCGCGGGCGAGGACGGCGGCGGCCCGGTGCTCCAGGGCGGCGTCGATCTCGCGGGCGGTGAGGGAGGTGTTCGCGTCGGCGGGGGCCGTACAGGCGGAGGCGGTCAGCAGCGCGGCGAGCGCGAGGCCCGCCGCACGCCGTCGCCACCGGGGGCGTCCCCCTCGCGCGTCAGGTCTGCGTACGGCCACCCTGCCGATCGTACGGTCAGCGCCGGGAGGCGGCCGGACCCGGGCGGGCGGTCGGGGCCGGGTCCGGCCGGATCCGGTCGTGCGGTCGGATCCGGATCCGGTCGTACGGTCGCATCCGGATCCGGTCCTACGGTCATCCGGATCCGGTCCTACGGTCGCATCCGGGTCCGGTGGTACCGGTCGGATCCGGATGCCGATCGGTCAGATCCGGGTGACCGAGGAGACGGGCATCATGCCGACCGGGTCGTAGCGGATCGGGGCGCCGGGGTAGGGGGCGTGGATGACCTGGCCGTTGCCGACGTACATGCCGATGTGGCTGGCGTCGGCGCGGTAGGCGACCAGGTCGCCGGGCTGGGCCTGGGAGAGGGGCACCATGCGGCCCGCGTACCGCTGGGCCTGCGAGGTGCGGGGCAGGCTCACCCCGGCCTGCGCGTAGGCCCACTGCATGAGCCCGGAACAGTCGAAGCCGGAGGGCCCGTTCGCGCCCCACACGTACGGCTTGCCCAGCGCCTGCCGTACGGCGGCCACGGCCGACATGGCGCGGGGCGAACCGGGGGCGACGCCGGAGAGGTCGGGTGCGCCGTCGCGGCCGGTGCGGGAGGCCCGGTCCAGGGAGGCGCGGTCCTCGGCGGGCAGGGAGTTCAGCAGCTGCCGGGCCTGGCGGAGCTTGGCCTCGACGGCTCGTTTGTGGCGGGTGACGGCGGCCCGGTTCTGCTCCAGCTCGGTGAGGGCGCGGGTGGCCTCGGCGCGGGTCTGGGCGACCCTGCGCTGGGCCTGGCGGAGCTTGTCCAGGGTCAGCGACTGGCGCGCGCCGGCCCGGTCGAGGGCGGCGGCCCGCTCCAGATAGGTGTCCGGGTCGGAGGAGAGCAGCAGCGCGAGGGCGGGGTCGATGCCGCCGGTGCGGTACTGGGCGCCCGCCATCGCCCCGAGCGAGCCCCGCATCCGGTTGATCGACTCCTGGCCCCGGGCCGCCGCGTCCTGGGCCCGGTCCGCCTCGCCGCGCAGCCGGTCGACGCGCTCAGCGGCCTCGTTGAACCGCTCGGTGGCCTTCTCCGCCTCGCCGTAGAGCCGGTCGACGGCGGCCTTGGCGCTCTGCCGGGTGTCCTTGGGGTCGGCGCCGGCCGGGGCGGCGGTCAGGGTCGCGGCCGCGGTGGCGGCGGCCGCCGAGATGACCGTGACGCTGACGGCCCGGCCCCGTCCGGACGGTGTGGAACGGCGATGGGACACCACAGGTAGCCGCACTCCCTTCCGCTGACGCGGTAGCGCGCAGCCCCTGCCGCCCGGGAGGGCGGACCGATGACCGGGAGCTGCACAGCAGCCAGACAGTAATCGGACGACTACGCACCGGCCAAAGACCTCGCCGGTGGCGGAAGGGGCGGGATACGGCGCCGCCCCGCCGGTGACCTCGGTCTCCGGCGGGGCGGGGCGTCAATGCGGGGCGGGACGATTCCCTCGTTCGGGCGTCGCTCCCGGCGGCGTGGCGTCAGATGCGGACGCCGAACTGGAAGGTGCCCATGTAGTCCATCGACTCGTAGCGGACGACGGTGCCCGGCTTCGGGGCGTGCAGGACCTGGTTGTTGCCGGCGTAGAAGCCGACGTGCGACAGGCCGTTGAAGAAGACCAGGTCGCCCGGCCGGAGCTGGCTGCGGCCGATCCGCTGGCCGTCGTTCTGCTGGGTGTACGTGGTCCGGGTGATGGAGACGCCGGCCTGGGCGAAGGCCCACTGGGTCAGCCCGGAGCAGTCGTAGGAGTTGGGGCCCGAGCCGCCGGAGACGTACGGCTTGCCGAGCTGGGTGGCCGCGGCGGCGAGGGCGGCGGAGCCGAGGTTGGAGGCGGGGGCCTCGTTGCCGCGGGGCGCGTCCTTGCTGAGCTGGACCCGCTCGCTGGTGGCGCGGCTGGCGCGCTCCTTCGCCGCCTCCTCCTCCTGGATCTTCGCCCGCTCGGCCTCGGTCAGGCTGTTGAGCAGTCGCTGCGCGTCGGCCAGCTTGCCCTGGAACTTCTTCTTGTTCTCGCCGAGCGCCTTGCGGACGTCGGCGAGGTCGCCGAGCTTGTCCTGGGCTTCCTTGCGCTGCTGGGCCAGGGTGCGCTGCTTGGCCTGGATCTTCTGGAGGGACTCCGTCTGCTTGACCGTGAGCTGGTCGAGCGCGGAAGCCTGGTCGAGGAAGCTGTCCGGGTCCGAGGCGAGGAAGAGGGCGACCGAGGGGTCGATGCCGCCGGAGCGGTACTGCGCGGTGGCGATGGAACCCAGCTCGCCGCGCAGGGAGTTGAGCTCGTCCTGTCCGCGGGCCACCTTGTCCTGCAGCGCGTCGACCTGCTTCTTGAGCTTGTCCTGCTGCTCCTTGGCCCCGTTGTACTTCTCGGTGGCCGCCTCGGCCTCGTGGTAGAGCTTGTCGACCTTCGCCTTGACTTCGTTCTTGCTCGGCTTGGGGTCGGCGTGGGCGGCCTGGGAGGTCAGGGCCACGGCCGCGGCGGCGGTCGCGGTGAGCACGGTCACGCGAGTGCGGCTCGGCTGCTTGGGACGACGGTGGGACGCCACGAAGGCGAGCTCCTTCTTCCTCAGAGCCGCCTACCGGGCTGTGGGGAGAGAATCCCCGGCTCCGTGGACTCACGGACTCGGCGGTTCCTTCGCCGCCACCCCCAATGAGTGATCAACCGTGCGAAGGTTCGAGCCCTGACCCTAGTGACCATCTTGTGATCAGTTCAAATCCTCACAGGATTTTTCTTGTCACACCGGCCACTTCTTTACTCTCACCCCACCACGTGTAGCGGCGACTTGACGGTACGTTCCCAGAAATGCGGCATGCCACACATGTCGTACATCTGCGCCTAGACGCGCGAAAGGCGCTTCAGGAGCAAGACGGACGCGACGGGCCTGGCCCCGGCCTTGGCCACCCCGTCCGCGACCTCGCGGTCGGTGGAGACGACCACCACGGGCCGCCCCGGCGGTTCCGCACGGGCCAGTTGGCGGATCAGCTCGTCCGCGGTGACCCCCGCCCTGCTGAACAGCACCCGCACCCCGCGCGGCGGCGCGAGCAGCACCGGAGCGGCCAGTTCCGCGCCGTCGAACACACAGGTCATCTCGGCCCCGGTCTGCGCGGCGAGCACCGAGAGGCCGCCCAGCAGCCGCAACCGCTGCTTCTCCAGCGGCATCTGGGGATAGCCGGTCTTGGTGACGTTGTACCCGTCCACGATGAGGTGCGCCTGCGGCAGGGCCAGCAGCTGGTCGAGCAGCGCCGGGTCCGTCTCGGAAAGCGCCCTGGCGGCGATGTCCTTGGGCGACATCCGCCCCGGCTCCACCGCGTCCACGCTGTCGGCCGGGCGGGTCGTCACCGGCGGGAGCGCCAGCTCGCGCCGGAGCCCCGAGGCCGCGTCCAGGACCGTGTCCAGGAGCAGCCGCAGCCGCATGTCCTCCATCGAGCGCCCCTCACGGGAGGCCCTGCGGCCCGCTTCGAGGGCGGCCTCGGCCTCCCCGAGCCTGCCCTTGAGCCGGCGGGACTCGCTCTCGGCGGCGGAGAGCTGGGCGGCCGCCTCGGCCCGCTGGGCGTCGGCCTCGGCGACACCGCGGCGCAGGGCGGCCTCCCCGCGCTTCACCTCGCTGAGCGCGCTGCGCAGTTTGCGGTGCAGCGCCTCGGACTCCTTGCGGGCCGCGTCCAGTTCGGCGCGCAACCGCTCGGTCTCGGTACGGGTGTGGGCGCGGGCCCGCTCCAGCTCCTCGCGCAACTGCTCCAGCTCGCGCCGGGTCTCCTCGTCCACCCGCTCCGCGTCGGCCCGCTGGACCTCCTCGCCGGCCGCCTCGACCAGCTTGACCCAGCCCGTGGGGCGCAGCACATAGGCGGCGGCGGCCACATCGACGGGATCGGCGGCCGCGGGCGGCGAACCGGCCTCCAGCGCACCGGCCAGCTCCGGCTGGGCCTGGCTCAGCCGCTCACCGATCCGCTGCCGGAAGAGCGAGTCGCTCTCCAGGGCGGCGGCCATCGCGTTGCCGGCGAACTTGGCCCGCCGGGTCGGGGTGAACCGGGCGTACTGCCGCAACTGGGCGGGCAGTTCGGCCACGGTCAGACCGCCGAAGGCGTCCGCGACCAGGGCGACGACCCGCCGCCGTACGCCCTCGGGCAGCGGACGGTCGAGCGCCTCTGCGCCGCCGTCGGCCGCGTCGGCCGGTTCGGCGCCGCTGGTCGGCTGATCCACCGTCCGTCACCCCATAGTTATGTCTGTCGGTGCGCTCCCTCAGGAGGCGGCACCCGGCCTGTCCACCAGTTCGATCTGATCCACCGCATTGCACCAACGACAGCGGACCGACTCGATGGTCTCACTGACCACCTCCCGCTCCTCGACACTCGACTCACCGGCCAGGTCGAGATGCACGTACTCCACGACCTTGGAGGACCGCGTCACGTCGAAGCGCGTGAGATTGCCGCACAGGGTGCAGCGCCAGCGGGTCCCATCGGTCGGCAGGGGAACCGTCGTCATCGTTGCGTCCTCTTTCGTCGTCTACGACAGCGCGCGCCGGGCGCGCCGCCGCGTCGCTTCCTGTCCTACGTCAAGGATCTCGCGGTGCGCCGTCGAACTGCGGAAGTCCTGGCGTAACCCTACGGCCTCGCGTATAGGCATCGACACGGCGAGGCGCTTCCTCCCGGTTGCCTCCGGTACGTCATGCTCTGTACATGATCGACTGGCGGCGGGCGGAGCGGCGGGCCGGGGCGGTCCGGGAGCGGGCGGCGGCGGGCGGGGCGCCGGTGACGTACGGGCTGATCGCCCTGTGCTGCGCGATCTTCCTGATCAGCCCGCTGGCCGGATTCAGCGCCTCCTACGGCGGCAAGGACGCCCTGCTCGCCGCCCAGGCCGGGTACTTCGAGCGGTGGGGGGTGATCCCGGCCGAGCTGTGGGAGGGCTCGGCGCGCGCCCTGCTCACCCCGTTCACCGCGCTGTTCGTGCACGGCAGCTGGCTGCACCTGCTGGGCAACCTGCTCTTCCTGTACGTGTTCGGGGCGATGGCCGAGGAACGCATGGGCCGGGTGCCGTTCGCCCTCTTCTACGTGGGGTGCGGCTACCTGGCGCTGGTCTGCTACGCGGCGGTGCACGCGGACTCCGGGCAGACGCTGGTCGGCGCGTCGGGGGCGATCTCGGCGGTGCTCGGCGCGTTCCTGTACCTGTTCCCGAGGGCCCGGGTGACCAGCCTGTTCCCGTTCCTCTTCTTCCTGCCGCTGCGGTTCCCCGCCTGGATCGTGCTGGTGTTCTGGTTCGGGCTCCAGTGGGCGGCGGCCCAGGCGGCGGACGCGGGCCCGGGGGTGGCGTATCTGGCGCATGTGGCGGGGTTCGCGGCGGGGTTCCTGTACGCCTGGGTGCGGTATCGGCGTGGGGCTAGAGTTGGGACTCCAGCCACGGCCACCGAGGGAGACAGCCAGCCGTGATCACCGCGATCGTGCTCATCAAGACCAGCGTGGACCGGATTCCGGAGATCGCCGAGGCCATCGCCGCGCTGGACAGCGTCAGCGAGGTCTTCTCCGTCACCGGCACCTACGACCTGATCGCCATGGTCCGGGTCGCCAAGCACGACGACCTGGCCGATGTCATCCCCGGCCGGATCAGCAAGATCCCGGGCGTCGAGGGCACGGACACGCATGTGGCGTTCCGGACGTACTCCCAGCACGACCTGGAAGCGGCGTTCGCCATCGGCCTCGACGCCTAGGACCGTACGCGACCGGCCTGGACGCGCGGGGCCACCGTACGCACCTCGGCCGGGGACGGGCGCGCCGCCCGTCCCCGGCCGAGGTGTTTCCGTACGTCCGTCCTCAGACCTGGGCGGCCGTGCCCCGGTCCGGGACGCAACGGCCGTCCTCGGTGCGGTACTTCCACTGGGCGCCCTCGCGGACCAGCTCGGTGACCGCGCGCAGGAACCGGTCGATGTGCTCGTCCGGCGTACCGGCCCCGAAGCTGACCCGGATCGCGTTGAGGGACCGCTCGCCCGGCTCGGCCTCCGGCGCACCGCACTCGCCCGGGTCCTGCGGCTCGCTGCCCAGGAGGGTGCGCACCAGCGGGTGGGCGCAGAAGAGGCCGTCGCGGACGCCGATGCCGTACTCGGCGGAGAGGGCGGCGGCGAAGTGCGAGCTGTTCCAGCCGCGCACCACGAAGGAGATGACGCCGACCCGGGGGGCGTCGTCTCCGAAGAGCGAGAGCACCTGGACCTCGGGGACCTCCGCGAGCCCCTCACGGACCCGGGTCACGAGCTGCTGCTCCCGGGCGACCAGATTGTCGAAGCCCGCCTCGGTCAGGGCCTTGCAGGCGGAGGCGATGGAGTAGACGCCGATCACGTTGGGCGAGCCGGCCTCGTGGCGGGCGGCCGTGGTGTGCCAGTCGACGTCCACGCCGCCGTCCGCGCGCCGGGCGACCTTGCGGGACGCGCCGCCGCCGGCGAGGTACGGCTCGGCTGCCTGGAGCCAGTCGGCGCGGCCCGCGAGGACGCCGGAGCCGAAGGGCGCGTACAGCTTGTGGCCGGAGAACGCGACCCAGTCGACGTCCAGTTCGGCGATGTCGACCGGGTGGTGCGGGGCGAGCTGGGCGGCGTCCAGGACGATCCGGGCGCCGTGCGCGTGGGCGGCGGCGGCCAGTTCCCTGACCGGCCACAGCTCGCCGGTGACGTTGGACGCGCCGGTCACGCAGACCAGGGCGGGGCCGTAGGGGTCGCGGTCCGCGAGGGCGCGCTCCAGGGTCTCCACCGCCTGGCCCGGGGTGCGGGGCGCGTTGAGGTAGGTGACCTGGGCGTCGCGCCAGGGCAGCAGGGAGGCGTGGTGCTCGGTCTCGTACACGAACACCTGGCAGTTCGCGGGGATCGCGGCGGCCAGCAGGTTGAGGGAGTCGGTCGTGGAGCGGGTGAAGACCACCTGGTCCTCCGCGCGGCAGCCGAGGAACTCCGCGACGGTGCGGCGGCTGTTCTCGAAGAGGTCGGTGGAGAGCTGCGAGAGGTATCCGGCGCCGCGGTGGACGCTGCCGTAGTACGGGGCGTAGGCGGCGACGTCGTCCCAGACCCGCTGGAGGGCCGGGGCGCTGGCGGCGTAGTCGAGTGCGGCGTAGGTGACTTCACCGCCGGTGACGAGCGGAACGGTGACGTCCTGGCCCAGAACGGGCAGCGGGGAACAAACCGACGAGTCGAGGGCAGCGGTGGAGACGGACATGGCGAACTCCCGTAACAGGCAGGCGAAATCCACGCGCCTGCGGATACGCGGCGGCGCGGAGAAGGAAGGGAAAAGAGGGTGCGCTGAAGAAGGGCGGTCAGCTCAGGGCGGGAAGAAGCCCTGGGACGAGCCCTAGGGGGTGTCCGGCGGATCAGGGCCGGATAGGCCGCGGCGTCTGGTGCGGTGCGTCGCAAGGCGCTGGAACGTCCTCATCGCGGAGCGATTCGGGCGTTCCGGCAACGCCGCGAGGTGCCATGCCAGGCGTCGCGGACCCGGTCAAGATCCGCCGGACGCCCCCTAGCGCATTCGCTTGCTCACAAGAGGCTCCCTAGGGACCAGGACCCCGGGGGCTGGCATCCGCTGGATGCCGAGGGGCCCGCGCTTGCCGCAGACCTCGCTGCCTACGGCCTGGTCTTCACCCGGGGCACCCCGCCACGGACGGAGGGTTGCCGGACAGCGGGCCGGGGCCGTAGTCGCTGTCACTCATGACCTGCGCAGCATTTTGCCATATGTATGCGGACGCGCAAGGGCGCAGTCCGGCATCCGGACTGCGCCCTGTGTCACACCCGTGCGCCCCTCAGTCGTTGCTGGCCGCCACCCAGCGCTCCAGCGCGCGCTTGGCCGCACCGGAGTCGACCGCCTCGGCCGCCACGGTGATCTTCGCCGCGATCTGCTCCGTCAGCGTGCCGGGCCCCGGGTCCAGCGCGACCAGCGCCGCCGCCGAGTTGAGCAGCACCGCCTCACGGACGGCTCCGCCCTCCCCGTCCAGGAGGCGGCGGGCGACATCGGCGTTGTACGAGGCGTCGGCCCCGCGCAGCGCCTCCACGGGCACCAGCGTCAGGCCGACGTCGCGCGGGTCGAAGGGCTCCTCGCGCACCTCTCCCTCGCGGACCACCCAGACCCGCGAAGTGGCGGTGGTGGTCAGCTCGTCGAGCCCGTCGTCGCCGCGGAAGACCAGCGCCGAGTTGCCCCGGCCGGCCAGCACGCCCGCGACGATGGGCGCCATCCGCGCGTCGGCCACCCCGACCGCCTGGGCGCGGACCTGGGCCGGGTTGGTGAGGGGGCCCAGGATGTTGAACGTGGTCTGCGCGCCGAGTTCCCGGCGGGCCTTGGCGGCGTACCGCAGGGCGGGGTGGAACTTCACGGCGAAGCAGAACGTGATGCCCGCCCGCTCGGCGACCTCGACCACCCGCTGCGGGGTCAGCTCCAGGTTGACGCCGAGCTTCTCCAGTACGTCGGAGGAGCCGCTCGCGGAGGAGGCGGCCCGGTTGCCGTGCTTGACGACCTTGGCCCCGGTCCCGGCGATGACGATCGCGGACATGGTGGAGATGTTGACCGTCTTGGCGAGGTCGCCGCCGGTGCCGACGATGTCGACGGTGCGGCCCGGCACATGGATGGTGTTGGCGTGCGCGTACATCGCGCGCACCAGACCGGTGACCTCGTCGACGGTCTCGCCCTTGGCCCGCAGCGCGACCGCGAAGCCGGCGATCTGCGCGTCGGTCGCCTCGCCGCTCATGATGCGGTCCATCGCCCAGGCGGTGTCCTCGGAAGACAGGTTCTCGCCGCGCAGCAGGGGGTTCAGCAGGCCGGGCCAGGAACGGTCCGCCACGCTGTCGCCGCCGCTCGGGGTCCAGACGTTCATGGTCCGCTCCAGGGGTCCACAGCCGGTAAAGAGACGGCTCCACCCTATCCAGCCGCCGGGACCGCGAAGAGCCCCGTCCATCGAATGGACGGGGCTCTCACGGTGGCGATCAGGTCAGGCGGTCAGGCCGGGCGATCAGTGGTGGCCGTGGCCCGAGGTGATCTCCTTGTACTCCTCCGCGGTGGGCTTGGCGATCTGGTTGTCCTCGCCGAAGTAGCCCTTGCTGAGCTTGGCCCGCACCTTCTGGACCGGGGAGATCTTGCGCTTGACGCCGTTCTCGTCGACCTCGGGGCCGAGTTCGACGGGCTTGTACTGCTCGTGCGCGGTGAGCGTGTGCAGCTGCCCCGGGGAGAGCGGCTCGTGGATCTCCACGAACTCACCGTGCGGCAGGCGCTTGATGATGCCGGTCTCGCGACCGTGCAGCACCTTCTCCCGGTCGCGGCGCTGGAGGCCGAGACAGATCCGCTTGGTGACGATGAACGCGATGACCGGTCCGGCGAAGAGGAAGATCCGGACGAACCAGGAGATGGCGTTCAGCGACAGATGGAAGTGCGTGGCCCACAGGTCGTTGCCGCCGCCGACGAGACCGATGAAGTACACCGTGATCCAGGCGACGCCGAGGGCCGTACGGGTCGGGGCGTTGCGCGGGCGGTCCAGGATGTGGTGCTCGCGCTTGTCCCCGGTGATCCAGGACTCGACGAACGGGTAGATCGCCGGCAGGGAGAGCAGCAGACCGAAGACGACCAGCGGGATGAATACGCCCAGGTTGAGCGTGTGACCCCAGAAGACGATCTCCCAGCCCGGCATGACACGGACCAGCCCCTCGGCGAAGCCCATGTACCAGTCGGGCTGCGCGCCGGTGGACACCTGGTCCGGGCGGTACGGGCCGAGCGCCCAGATCGGGTTGATCGTGGCGATGGCCGAGATGACCGCGATGATGCCGAAGACCAGGAAGAAGAACCCTCCGGCCTTCGCCATGTAGACCGGCAGCAGCGGCATGCCGACGACGTTCTTGTTGGTCCGGCCGGGGCCCGCGAACTGCGTGTGCTTGTGGTAGAAGACCAGGATCAGGTGGGCCACCAGCAGCCCGAGCATGATGCCCGGCAGCAGCAGGATGTGGATCGAGTAGAACCGGGCCACGAAGTCGTGGCCGGGGAACTCGCCGCCGAACAGGAACATCGAGATGTACGTGCCGACGATCGGCACGGACAGGATCGCGCCCTGCGTGAAGCGGACGCCCGTACCGGAGAGCAGGTCGTCCGGGAGGGAGTAGCCGGTGAAGCCGGTGAACATGCCCAGCACGAAGAGCAGGAAGCCGAACAGCCAGTTGATCTCGCGCGGCTTGCGGAAGGCGCCCGTGAAGAAGACGCGCATCATGTGCACGAACATCGCGGCCAGGAAGATCAGCGCGCCCCAGTGGTGGATCTGCCGCACGAGCAGACCACCGCGGACCTCGAAGCTGATCTTCAGCGTGGAGGCGTACGCCTCCGACATCCGGATGCCCTGCATGGGCTCGTACGGGCCGTGGTAGACGACCTCGGTCATGCTCGGCTGGAAGAACAGCGTCAGATACACACCCGTGAGGATGATGATGATGAAGCTGTAGAGCGCGACCTCACCGAGCATGAAGGACCAGTGGTCCGGGAAGATCTTGCGCATGTTGGCCTTGGCCAGGCCGTAGATGCCGAGCCGGCCGTCCGCCCAGTCGGCGACCCGCTCGCCCGCGGGCGCCTTGCGCTGTCCCGCCGGGTCGGCGGACTCGTTCGTTGCTGCAGTACTCATCCGCGCTCCCAGAAGGAAGGGCCGACGGGCTCGTCGAAGTCACCGAGCGCCTCGAGGTTGCCCTCGCTGTTCACGCCGATCCGCAGCTGCGGGAGCGCGTGGCCGGCCGGACCGAAGATGACGCGGGCGCCGTCGGAGAGGTCGAAGGTGGACTGGTGGCACGGGCAGAGCACGTGGTGTGTCTGCTGCTCGTACAGGCTGATGGGACAGCCGACGTGGGTGCAGATCTTGGAGAACGCGACGACGCCCTCGTGGGCCCAGTCGCGCTGGCGCTTGTCCTTGATGTCGTCCGGCTCGATGCGGACGATCATCAGGGCGGCCTTGGCGATCTGCGACAGGAAGTCGTGCGAGTCCTCCTCCAGGCCCTGGGGCATGGCGAAGGTCAGCGAGCCGACGGTGACGTGCTCGGGGCGCAGCGGCTCCATCGTGTTCATGTTGACGAGGACCTTGCCCTTTTCCCACAGGGTGGTCCGGAGCTTCTTCTCCGGCAGCGGGCCGAGGTCGCGCAGCAGCACCACACCGGAGAGCGGCACCAGGGCCAGCGCGCCGAACATGGTGGTGCGGATCAGCTTGCGCCGGCCGATCGCGGACTCCTCGGCCCCGGCCTTGAAGTCGGCCATGACCTGGGCCTTGACCTCGGCCGGAGCCTCGATCGGGTGGCGTTCGGCGGCGACCTCGACGTCGGACATCAGGGTGCGCGCCCAGTGGACGGCGCCCGCGCCGATGAAGAAGAGGGCGAAGCCGAGCGTCAGCCCCAGGGAGAAGTTGAGCGCGCTCACATGGCCGAAGGGCCAGATGTAAACGATCTTGTCCACCGGGAAGATGACGTAGGAGGCGATGAAGCCCACCGTCGACAGCATCGAGAGGGTGAACATGAACGCGACGGCCCGCTCGGAGCGGTTCGCGGCGCGTTCGTCGAGGTCCTGGATGCGCGGCTGGTGGGCCGGCAGTCCCGGGTCGGCGAACGGGTCGTCCGTACCCTCGACCGCGCCGTGCACGGTCTCCTGCAGCACTGGCAGGTTGTCTTCTGGAATCTGTTGGCTACTCATGACTTCTTGGCCTTAGCGGTGTGGGCCGCGACCCAGATGGCAGTTGCGATGAGCGCGCCGAGCCCGAAGATCCAGGCGAACAGACCTTCGCTGACCGGGCCCAGGCCGCCGAGGGAGAGGCCACCGGGGCTCGCCGTCTCCGCACCGTTCACGGTCTGGATGTACGCGATGATGTCCTTCTTCTCCTGCTCCGGCATCGTCGTGTCGGGGAAGGAGGGCATGCTCTGCGGGCCGGTCTGCATGGCCTCGTAGATGTGCTTCGGGCTCACGCCTTCGAGGTCCGGGGCGAACTTGCCCTTGGTCAGCGCGCCGCCCTTACCCGTGAAGTTGTGGCACTGGGCGCAGTTGTTGCGGAACAGTTCGCCACCCTTGGCGATGTTCGCGCCGGCCGGGTCGACCTGCTTGTCGGTCGGCGTGATCGGGCCGGCGCCGAGCGACGCGACGTACGCCGCGAGCTGGTCGATCTGCGCCTGGCTGTAGATGACCGGCTTCTTCGGTACCTGGGCGCCCGGCTGCTGCGCGGGCATACGGCCCGTACCGACCTGGAAGTCGACGGCGGCGGAGCCGACGCCCACGAGGGACGGCCCGTCGGTGGTGCCCTGACCGCCGGTTCCGTGGCAGCTGGCGCAGCCTACGGTGTAGAGCTTCTTGCCCTCGTCGATGGCGAGGGACTGGGCGGTTTCATCGGCCTGCGCCTTGCCCGCAGGCGCGAACGCGGCGTACAGCCCCCCGGTGGCCGCCAGCGCGAGGAGTAGTACGACGACCGCCGCCAGCGGATGGCGTCGTCGTGCGGAGAGCTTTTTCACGGATTACCCCGGTGTCAGGATCTTCTGCGTCGATGGTGGGTGGGTGCGAGCCCGGTTACTTGATCATGTAGATCGTTGCGAACAGGCCGATCCACACCACATCGACGAAGTGCCAGTAGTAGGACACGACGATGGCTGCGGTCGCCTGGTCATGAGTGAACCTCTTGGCTGCGTACGTTCTGCCGAGTACCAGCAGGAAGGCGATGAGACCGCCTGTCACGTGCAGACCGTGGAAGCCGGTGGTCAGGTAGAACACCGAGCCGTACGGGTCGGACGACAGGGACAGCCCCGCGTCCTTGACCAGCTCGGTGTACTCCAGTACCTGGCCGCCGATGAAGATCGAACCCATCACGAACGTCACGATGAACCAGGTGCGGAGCTTCTTCACATCGCCCCGCTCGGCGGCGAACACGCCGAGCTGGCAGGTGAGTGAGGAGAGCACCAGGATCGTGGTGTTCGTGGCCGAGAACGGGAAGTTCAGATGACCGGCCATCTCCTTCCAGTAAACGGGTCCCATCACCGATCGCAGGGTGAAGTACATCGCGAAGAGGGCCGCGAAGAACATCAGCTCGGAACTCAACCAGATGATGGTTCCGACGCTGGTGAGGTTCGGCCGATTGACCGACGGGTGCGCGTGCCCGGTTTCTACTGTCGTTGCTGTCGCCACGACCGACATTATGTCGGTCGCTTATCCCGCCCTCACTCCGGGGGGTGCCGTTCGGTGTGTCAGTCCCGTGTGTCCTGCCCGAACGGCCCATCGAATCGGCGTCCTTACCGGTGCTGACGGCCGGTCGACCGGAGTACGATCCGCGCATCGGTTCATGCCCCGAGAGCCCCGAAGACACAGATGTCACGGAGGAACAATGCAGGCGACCGCCACGGTCCTGGTCTACAGCGACGACGCCAACATCCGCGAGCAGGTGAAGCTGGCGGCAGGTCGCAGGCCCGCCGCCGACGTGCCACCGGTGAAGTTCCTGGAGTGCGCGACGCTTCCGGCCGTCCTGGCGGCGCTGGACGGCGGCGGGATCGACGTCTGCGTCCTGGACGGCGAGACCGCTCCCATCGGCGGCATGG
Source organism: Streptomyces sp. cmx-18-6 (assembly GCF_046548915.1). Classification (NCBI taxonomy): domain Bacteria; kingdom Bacillati; phylum Actinomycetota; class Actinomycetes; order Kitasatosporales; family Streptomycetaceae; genus Streptomyces; species Streptomyces sp. cmx-18-6. The sequence continues at coordinate 145,066 of NZ_JAEBEP010000001.1, forward strand.
GCGTCTGCCGGCAGATCAAGGACGAGATCTTCGACTGCCCGCCGGTGCTCCTGCTGATCGGCCGCCCGCAGGACGCGTGGCTGGCCACCTGGAGCCGTGCGGAGGCCGCGGTGACGCTGCCGGTGGACCCGGTGGAGTTCGCGGACGCGCTGGCGGCGCTGCTGCGCCGCCGGCTGGCTGTCGGGGCCTGAGGGGCCCCTGTGAGCCGCTGAGGGGCGCCCCGCACTGCGGGGCGCCCCTCGGGCGGTGTCAGACGTGGGGGCGCAGCCGGGCGGCCTGGAGCGTCTGCGGGCTGTCCGGCGCCCCTTCGTTGAGGGCGCTGCCCTTCTGCCACTTCTCCCAGGAGAGGTTCCAGTCGCCGAACCCGTTGTCGAACGGGGTCATGGTCTCCCCCGCGCTGCCGACGACCTTGACGATGTCGCCCTGGCGCACGGTGTCGAAGAACCACTCGGCGTTGCTCGTGCTCATGCCGGTGCAGCCGTGGCTGACGTTGGCGTTGCCCTGGGAGCCGGTGGACCAGGGGGCGGCGTGGACGTACTCGCCGCTCCAGGTCACCCGGGTGGCCCAGTAGACCGGCAGGTCGTACGACTCCGAGGAGCCGGCGGCGATGCCGATGCTCTCCCCGCGCATCCGTACGAACTGCTCCTTGGCGAGCACCACCTTGACCCCGTTGCGGGTGGAGAAGCCGGGCTTGCCGGTGGTGACCGGAATGGTATTGATCACTTCTCCGTTGCGCAGGACCGTCATGGTGTGGTCCGAGGCGTCGGTGACGGCCTCGACCCGGTCGCCGGTGGTGATCTTCAGGGGCTTGGCCTCGGCCCCGTACAGGGCGTTGGTCACCTTGATGCCGGTGAGGTTGGAGCGGACTTCGATGGTGGCGTTGGCGGGCCAGTACTCCTGGGGGCGGTAGTGCAGCTTCTTGTCGTCGACCCAGTACCAGGAGCCGGTGGCGGCCGGGGTGGAGCGGACCTTCAGGGCGCGCTCCACGGTGGCCCTGGCGGCCTTGTCGGTGACCGGAGCGCTGAGTTCCGCTGTGATGGGCTGTCCGACGCCGTAGGTGCCCGCCTGGGGGCCGAAGGCCACCTTCAGCAGCTTCTTGGGCGATGAGGTCTCGAAGGCGAGCGTACGGGTGCCGGGGGCGCCGTCCGCGTTCTCGGTGGAGACCCTGACGGTGTATCCGGTGCCGGCCGCGAGCGGGGCGGTGGAGCGCCACCGCCTGCCGTCCGCGGAGAGCTCGCCCGCCAGGTGGCGGCCCCCCGTGTCCACGGCGCTCACGTCGGTGATGCGGCCGTCGTCACCCTTGACGGTGACTTCCAGGGGCTTGTCGGGGTCGGCCTTCTCCTTCTTGGAGGGGCCGTTGAAGGAGACCTGGTCCCCCGCGTCGTACGGCTTCGTCGAGAGCGGGTGGCTGTCGGGCGAGCCACAGGCGGTCGCACCGGCGGCGAGGGTCACGACCAGCAGGGTGCAGCTCACTACGGTGCGGATGCGCGGCGTGTGGTCCATGGACTCAACGTAAGAAGATTCATCCGATCCAGCGCGTTCAATGACTCCGAACGAGCGAGGGGCCCGCGTCGCTTCCTGCGACGCGGGCCCCTCGTGGGGTAGTGCGTCGCTTCCTGCGACGCGGGCCCCTCGTGGGGTAGTGCGGTGTCACCCCGGGGAGGGTGTCACTGGGTGCGGTTCTCGCCCCGGTAGTACTCGAAGACCCAGCCGAAGAGGCCGATCAGGAGCAGGGGGGCCGAGAAGTACATCAGCCACCAGCCGAAGACGACGCCCATGAAGGCGAAGGCGCCGCCGACCGCCAGGGAGAGCGGCTGCCAGCTGTGCGGGGAGAAGAACCCCAGCTCGCCCGCCTCGTCGGCGACGTCCGCCTCCTTGTCGTCCTGGGCCATGGCGTCGACCCGGTTGGCCGTGAAGGCCAGGTAGAAGCCGACCATGATCGCGAGCCCGAAGGCCAGGAAGAGGGCCGTGGTGCCGACCGGCTCCTTGGACCACAGGCCGTACACGACGGCCATGACCAGGATGAAGGCGCTCAGCCAGATGAACAGGTGTCCCTGGATCTTCACTTGCCTGCCTCCTTGTCACCGGCGAGGTCCTTGTCACCGGCGAGGGCCCTGTCCGACTCGGAGTGGTGCTCAAGCTGTTCGAGCGCCGCGATCTCCGGGTGGTGCAGGTCGAACGCCGGGGATTCGGAACGGATCCGCGGCAGGGTGAGGAAGTTGTGCCGCGGCGGCGGGCAGGAGGTCGCCCACTCCAGCGAACGGCCGTAGCCCCAGGGGTCGTCGACCTCGATCTTCTTGCCGTACTTGGCGGTCTTCCAGACGTTGTAGAAGAACGGCAGCATCGACAGGCCGAGCACGAACGAGGCGATCGTCGAGATCGTGTTCAGCGCGGTGAAGCCGTCGGCGGCGAGATAGTCCGCGTAACGACGCGGCATTCCCTCCGCGCCGAGCCAGTGCTGCACCAGGAACGTGCCGTGGAAGCCCACGAACAGCGTCCAGAACGTGATCTTCCCGAGCCGCTCGTCGAGCATCTTGCCGGTGAACTTCGGCCACCAGAAGTGGAAGCCGGAGAACATCGCGAAGACCACGGTGCCGAAGATGACGTAGTGGAAGTGCGCGACGACGAAGTACGAGTCCGAGACGTGGAAGTCCATCGGCGGCGAGGCCAGGATGACGCCGGTCAGACCACCGAAGGTGAAGGTGATCAGGAAGCCGACCGCCCAGAGCATCGGTGTCTCGAAGGACAACGACCCCTTCCACATCGTGCCGATCCAGTTGAAGAACTTCACCCCGGTCGGCACCGCGATGAGGAACGTCATGAAGGAGAAGAACGGCAATAGCACGCCGCCCGTCACATACATGTGGTGCGCCCACACCGTCACCGAGAGACCGGCGATGGCGATCGTCGCGGCGATCAGACCGATGTAGCCGAACATCGGCTTGCGGCTGAATACCGGGATGACCTCGGAAATGATTCCGAAGAACGGCAGGGCGATGATGTACACCTCTGGGTGTCCGAAGAACCAGAAGAGGTGTTGCCACAGCAGCGCGCCGCCATTGGCGGAATCGAAGATATGCGCACCGAATTTACGATCCGCCTCCAGCGCGAAGAGCGCGGCGGCCAGGACCGGGAAGGCCAGCAGGACCAGGACACCGGTCAGCAGGACGTTCCAGGTGAAGATCGGCATGCGGAACATCGTCATGCCGGGGGCGCGCATGCAGATGATCGTGGTGATGAAGTTGACCGAGCCGAGGATCGTGCCGAAGCCGGAGAAGGCCAGACCCATGATCCACATGTCGGCGCCGATGCCCGGCGAGCGGACGGCGTCGTTCAGCGGCGCGTAGGCGAACCAGCCGAAGTCGGCGGCGCCCTGCGGGGTGAGGAAGCCGGCCACCGCGATGAGCGAGCCGAAGAGGTAGAGCCAGTACGCGAACATGTTCAGCCGCGGGAACGCCACGTCGGGCGCGCCGATCTGGAGCGGCATGATCCAGTTCGCGAACCCGGCGAACAGCGGCGTCGCGAACATCAGCAGCATGATCGTGCCGTGCATCGTGAACGCCTGGTTGAACTGCTCGTTCGACATGATCTGCGTGCCGGGACGGGCCAGCTCGGCGCGCATGAAGAGCGCCATGAGTCCGCCGATGCAGAAGAACGCGAACGACGTGACCAGGTAGAGCGTGCCGATCGTCTTGTGGTCAGTGGTGGTCAGCCACTTGATGACGACGTTTCCCGGCTGCTTGCGCCGAACCGGCAGCTCGTCCTCGTACGAGTCGTCTGCCGGCGCAGCACCCTGAGGTTCGTTGAGGATGCTCACAGTTGGTTCTTCTCCGCATTCCTGGCCGGGTCCGTCTGCTCGATGCCTGCCGGCACGTAGCCCGTCTGACCCTTCTCCGCCAGCTCCTTGAGGTGCTGCTGGTACCGCTCGGGGGAGACGACCTTGACGTTGAAGAGCATCCGGGAGTGGTCGGCGCCGCAGAGCTCGGCGCACTTGCCCATGAAGGTGCCCTCCCGGTTGGGAGTGACCTCGAACGCGTTGGTGTGGCCCGGGATGACGTCCTGCTTCATGAGGAACGGCACCACCCAGAAGGAGTGGATGACGTCACGCGAAGTGAGGACGAAACGGACCTTCTCACCCTTGGGCAGCCACAGGGTCGGGCCCGGGTTGCCGTTCTGCGGGTTACGGGTGCCGGGGATGCCCACGTCGTAGACGCCGCCGGCGCCCTCGGGGAAGTCCTCACGGAACCGGTCGGGGATGGCCGCGAGCTCCTTGGGGACCTCGTTGCCCGCAGCGGGCTGGCCTTCCACCTTCTCGATGTAGTTGAAACCCCAGCTCCACTGGTAGCCGACCACGTTGATGGTGTGGGCCGGCTTGTCGGAGAGTTCGAGGAGCTTCGACTCATCACGCGCGGTGAAGTAGAAGAGCACCGAGACGATGATGAGGGGAACCACTGTGTACAACGCCTCGATGGGCATGTTGTACCTGGTCTGCGGAGGTACCTCCACCTTGGTCCGGCTACGCCGGTGAAAGATGACGCTCCAGAGGATCAGCCCCCAGACAAGGACACCCGTGACGAGCGCTGCCGCCCACGAGCCTTGCCAGAGGGAGAGGATCCTAGGGGCCTCTTCCGTCACCGGGGTGGGCATACCGAGGCGGGGAAAATCCTCCCAGTTGTATGAACAACCGGAGGCCGTCGCCAGGACCAGGCCCGCAGTCAGCACCTGCGGCAGCTTCCGCCGCATCGGGCGCCGCGACGAGCGGTCGGAGCCGTTGGGACTCACGTAGCGCCTTCCCGAGAGTCTCGCCCGCACGGGCGGCGCGCCCGTCTCGCTGGTCGGTCGCCGTCCCTGTCGCGGGCAGGGGTTTGGATGTTTATGCGGACCAAACCCTACTGGACGCTATTTGGGGTCGCGCGGGGAGGGTGCCCAACGCGCCGCCCGACTCCCCGAAGGGGTGGAATCCGGGCCTCCGGCCGTCATCTGACGCCCTCTCTCCCCCGGTGCGGCCGGGCGGCCGCCGGGGCGGGGGCCGGTGCGGGCTAGCGTGGCGGCGTGCCCTACTTCGACGCCGCCTCCGCCGCCCCCCTGCACCCCGTCGCACGCCAGGCGCTGCTTGCCGCGCTCGACGAGGGCTGGGCCGATCCCGCCCGGCTGTACCGGGAGGGGCGGCGCGCCCGGCTGCTGCTGGACGCCGCCCGGGAGGCCGCCGCCGACGCGGTCGGGTGCCGCCCGGACGAGCTGGTGTTCACCTCTTCGGGGACGGCCGCCGTCCACGCGGGAATCGCCGGCGCTCTTTCGGGGCGTCGGCGTGTCGGCCGCCACCTGGCCCTCTCCGCGGTCGAGCACTCCTCGGTGCTCCATGCGGCGGCGGCCCACGAGGCGGCGGGCGGGTCGTTCACCGAAGCGCCGGTGGAGCGGACGGGGGCGGTGGACCCGGCGGCGTACGCCACAGCGCTGCGCGCCGACACCGCGCTGGCCTGTCTCCAGTCGGCCAACCACGAGGTGGGCACCGAGCAGCCGGTGGCGGAGGTGGCCGCGCTCTGCGCCGAGGCCGGCGTGCCGCTGCTGGTGGACGCCGCCCAGTCGCTGGGGTGGGGGCCGGTGGCGGGCGGCTGGTCGCTGCTGACGGCGAGCGCGCACAAGTGGGGCGGGCCGGCCGGGGTGGGGCTGCTGGCGGTACGCAAGGGGGTCCGGTTCTCGCCGCAAGGCCCGGCCGGGGAGCGGGAGTCGGGCCGGGCACCGGGGTTCGAGAACCTCCCGGCGATCGTGGCGGCGGCGGCCTCGCTGCGCGCGGTACGGGAGGAGGCGGCGGCCGAGGCGGTGCGGTTGCGGGCGCTGGTGGACCGGGTGCGTTCGGTGGTGGCCGAGCGGGTGCCCGATGTGGAGGTGGTCGGCGATCCGGAGCGGCGGCTGCCGCATCTGGTCACCTTCTCCTGTCTCTATGTCGACGGGGAGACCCTGCTGCACGAACTGGACCGGCGCGAATTCTCCGTATCGTCCGGTTCGTCCTGCACGAGCAGCACGCTGGAGCCGAGCCATGTGCTCAAGGCGATGGGCGTGCTGTCGGAGGGGAACGTCCGGGTGTCGCTGCCCCCGGGGACGGCGGAGGCGGACGTGGACCGCTTCCTGGACATCCTGCCCGGGGTGGTCGCGGAGGTACGGGAACGGCTCGGCGCGCCGGTCTCCGCACCCCCCTCCCCCGCGCCCGCCCGGTCCCTGGTGGTCGACGCGCTCGGCCGGCGCTGCCCGATCCCGGTGATCGAGCTCGCAAAGGTGATCGGGGAGGTACCGGTGGGCGGCACGGTGACGGTGCTCGCCGACGACGAGGCGGCGCGGCTCGACATCCCCGCCTGGTGCGAGATGCGGGAGCAGGAGTACGTGGGCGAGGAGCCGGCGGACCGGGGCTCGGCCTATGTGGTCCGCCGGCTCAGCTGATCACGCCAGGTGCTGCTTGACCTCGGCGGCGGCCTCGTGGCCGTACGCCTTGGTGAAGCGGTCCATGAAGTTGGTGCGGCGCAGGGTGTACTCCTGGGTGCCGACCGTCTCGATCACCAGGGTGGCGAGCATGCAGCCGACCTGGGCGGCGCGCTCCAGGCCGACGCCCCAGGCGAGACCGGAGAGGAACCCGGCCCGGAAGGCGTCGCCGACGCCGGTCGGGTCCGCCTTGACGTCCTCCTCGGGGCAGCCGACCTCGATGACCGGCTCGCCGACCCGCTCGATCCGGACGCCGCGGGAGCCGAGGGTGGTCACCCGGTGGCCGACCTTGGAGAGGATCTCCTCGTCGCTCCAGCCGGTCTTGGACTCGATGAGCCCCTTCTCGTACTCGTTGGAGAAGAGGTACGTGGCGCCGTCCAGCAGGATGCGGATCTCCTCGCCGTTCATCCGCGCGATCTGCTGCGAGAAGTCCGCGGCGAACGGGATGTTCCGCGAGCGGCACTCCTCGGTGTGGCGGAGCATCGCCTCCGGGTCGTCCGCGCCGATCGAGACGAGGTCGAGGCCGCCGACGCGGTCCGCGACGCTCTTGAGCTCGATGAGGCGGGCCTCGCTCATCGCGCCCGTGTAGAAGGAGCCGATCTGGTTGTGGTCGGCGTCGGTGGTGCAGACGAAGCGGGCGGTGTGCAGCACCTCCGAGATCCGGACCGAGCCGGTCTCCACGCCGTGCCGGTCGAGCCAGGCGCGGTACTCGTCGAAGTCGGATCCCGCCGCGCCCACGAGGATCGGCCGGGTGCCGAGCAGGCCCATGCCGAAGCAGATGTTGGCGGCGACACCGCCCCGGCGCACATCGAGGTTGTCGACCAGGAAGGAGAGGGAGACCGTGTGCAGCTGATCCGCGACCAGCTGGTCGGCGAAGCGGCCGGGGAAGGTCATGAGGTGGTCGGTGGCGATGGAGCCGGTGACTGCAATACGCACGGGGAGGCTTCTCCTGCGGAAGGCGAAGGGCCGTGATGCGCCCTCCGGGACGGCGTGACAGTTCACGCTACCGGGTGAGCCGTCCGGCCGGGAAAAGGGAAAACTACCCGATAGTAGGGCTTTCTACCTGAGCGTGACCGTGGTTACGGTGCGGATATGTCGAAGCACCTGACGAACAACATCGCCTCGCGCGAGTCCGAAGTGAGCCTGGCCGAGCTGCGCGGGGACTGCGCGCGCATGGCTCCGCACTGGACCGCCCCCGTGAAGACCGCCACCGTGACGGTGAAGCCGTCCCTGATCCACGGGGTCACGGTGCCGCCCGCCTCAGCGCGGCTGATCGACGCGATGTCCGAGTACGGGGACTGAGCCGGGGGCCGTCGGGCGCGGGAGCCGCGTCGTCCCGGGCCGGAGACCGTACGGGGGCCGCGTCGTCGGGCACCGGAGGCCGTTCGGGGGCCCGCGCGGGGCCGCCGAACGGCCTCCGGCAGGGGAACCGCTTCCTCCGGCGCGGGAACCGTATCCTCCTCCCCTCCGTCCCACCGGTGTCCCCGTCCGGGGGCACGCGGCAGTGGACGCGACGGCAACGCAGTCGAAGGAGCGATCCGGTGAGCACCGAGCGACCCGACAACGACGTGACCGGCCCCCGGCGGCGACGGCCGCCGCTCGCGGTGGCCTCGGTGGCGGCAGCGGTGCTGCTGGCCGGGGGCGGCGGGGTCTACTGGGCCTCCGCCGCTTCCGGCGGCGGCGACGCGGCCGACAGCCGGAGCGCCGACCGCGACGCGGCCCCCGTCCTGTCCCTGGACGCGCCCGAGGCGGGCCCCGGCGACCCGGCCGCGCCCGGCGACCCGAGCACGCCTCCCCCGGGCATCGCGCCGGGGGAACCGGACCCGAACGGTCCGCCCGTGGTCTACCGGGCGTCGGGCCAGCTCCCGGACGGCCCGGACGAGGCGGCGGTGCACCGCGCCACGGGCACGGTCGCCCCGGCGGAGGTCGCCCGGCTGGCGAAGGCGCTCGGCGTTCCGGGGACCCCGCGCACCGTGGGCGCTTCCTGGGTGGTCGGCGACGAGGACGGGCCCGGCGCACTGCTGAAGGTCACCAAGCAGGCCCCCGGCACCTGGACGTTCGCCCGCGCCACCCCCGTACAGCCCTGCGAGCAGGGGAAGATGTGCGCGAACCAGAGCCCGCCGGAGGCGGACGGGAAGCCGGTGAGCGAGAAGGCCGCCAAGGCCGCCGCCGCACCCGTGCTCAAGGCGGTCGGGCAGGGCGACGCGGCGCTGGACGCGGGCGGGCTCATGGGCGACGTACGCGTGGTGAACGCCGATCCGAAGGTGGACGGGCTGCCCACGTACGGCTGGTCGACCGGCGTCCAGGTCGGCCCGGACGGGAAGGTGGCCGGCGGCAGCGGGCAGCTGAAGGCGCTGGAGAAGGGCCACACCTACCCGGCGATCGGGGCCGGTGAGGCGATCGAGCAGCTCAACGAGGCGAGCCGGGGCGAGGGGGAGGCCGGCCGGGACATCGGCGGCTGCGCCACCCCCGTACCGCTGGAGGGCGAGCCGAAGTCCTCGCAGCCGCAGTGCGTGCCCTCGAACGGCAAGCGGGCCCCGGTGACGCAGACGGTCGAGAAGGCGGTGTTCGGCCTCGCCCTGAGTTACGTCGAGGGCCGGCAGACCCTCGTGCCGTCGTGGCTGTTCACCGTGCGCCAGGCGCCGGGCGGGCCCGGGAGCACGGTCACGCAGATCGCCGTGGCGCCGGAGTTCGTCGAGAAGCCGCAGACGCCGACGCCGTCCGGCGACCGGAAGGCGACCTCGTACGCGGCGGACGGCCGGACGCTCGATGTGACCTTCTGGGGCAGCGTGTGCAGCACGTACACGGCGAGCGCGAAGGAGAGCGCGGGCCAGGTGCGGATCTCCATCGAGGAGGAGCGGCAGAAGGGCGGGGCCTGCATCATGATCGCCAAGGAGCTCAAGGAGACGGTGACGCTGGAGAAGCCGCTGGGCGACCGGACGGTGATCGACGCGGCGAGCGGAGCGACGGTGCCGCGCGGCTGACGCGCGGCCGGTCGTACGGGAGCGGCCCCCGGGATCACTCCCGGGGGCCGCTCCCGTACGACCGTGCTCGTCGCGTTCGGCCGGACGAGCGGTGCGATGCCTAGCTGAACGAGTCGCCGCAGGCGCAGGAGCCGGTGGCGTTCGGGTTGTCGATCGTGAAGCCCTGCTTCTCGATGGTGTCGACGAAGTCGATGGAGGCGCCGCCCAGATACGGGGCGCTCATGCGGTCGGTGACGACCTTGACGCCGTCGAAGTCCTTGACGACGTCGCCGTCGAGGGCGCGCTCGTCGAAGAAGAGCTGGTAGCGCAGGCCCGAGCAGCCGCCGGGCTGGACGGCGACGCGCAGCGCCAGGTCCTCGCGGCCTTCCTGCTCCAGCAGGCCCTTGACCTTGGCTGCGGCGGCGTCGGACAGGAGGATGCCGTCGCTCACGGTGGTGGTCTCGTCCGATACGGACATCTGCTTCTCTCCCGGGTTGTACGGACTGCTTGCCGACGGTTCAACCGCCTCGGGCGCGGATTCATTCCGGGCCAAGCGCTTGTCTGTTCCTTTTCATGCTCGCACACCCGGCCGTCCGGGGGATGCGTCACATCGACGCTATCGGCATCGTCAACGTGACACTAAGGAGCTATGATAGATAGCGTCAAATAGACGAAAAGGCGCGTTCGGAGAAGCCCGCACGGGCTCACAGACGTACGCGGCCGTTCGAAGACTCGCAGATCGCCATCGCAGATGCACAGACGCCATCGCAGATGCGCAGAGTAGAAAGGGTGCGTGACGTGACCACGGCCCAGCCCCTGGATGTTCAGCCGACACCGCTCGCGCTGCTGCTGCTCGGCCGTGAGGCCGACCCGAGGAGCGAGCGCGGCGTCGAGTGCCCCGGCGACCTGCCCTCCCCCTCCGACCCGGACCTGGTGGCGCGCGCCCGGGCCGCCAAGGAGAAGCTCGGCGAGAGGGTCTTCGTCCTCGGCCACCACTACCAGCGTGACGAAGTCATCCAGTTCGCGGACGTCACCGGCGACTCGTTCAAGCTCGCCCGTGACGCGGCGGCGCGCCCGGAGGCGGAGTACATCGTCTTCTGCGGCGTGCACTTCATGGCCGAGTCCGCCGACATCCTGACCACCGACGACCAGGCGGTCGTGCTGCCGGACCTGGCGGCGGGCTGTTCGATGGCCGACATGGCCACCGCCGAGCAGGTCGCCGAGTGCTGGGACGTGCTGACGGAGGCGGGGGTCGCCGACCAGGTGGTGCCCGTCTCGTACATGAACTCCTCCGCCGACATCAAGGCGTTCACCGGCAGGCACGGCGGCACGATCTGTACGTCGTCGAACGCGAAACGGGCCCTGGAGTGGGCCTTCGAGCAGGGCGAGAAGATCCTCTTCCTCCCCGACCAGCACCTGGGCCGCAACACGGCCGTGCGGGACATGGGGATGAGCCTGGAGGACTGCGTCCTCTACAACCCGCACAAGCCGAACGGCGGCCTCACCGCCGAGCAGCTGCGGAACGCGAAGATGATCCTGTGGCGCGGCCACTGCTCGGTGCACGGCCGCTTCTCGGTCGAGTCGGTCGAGGACGTACGGGCGCGGATGCCCGGGGTCAACGTGCTGGTGCACCCCGAGTGCAAGCACGAGGTGGTGGCCGCGGCGGACTACGTCGGCTCGACGGAGTACATCATCAAGGCCCTGGAGGCGGCCCCGCGCGGCTCGAAATGGGCCATCGGCACGGAGCTGAACCTGGTCCGCCGGCTGGCGAACCGTTTCGCCGCGGAGGACAAGGAGATCGTGTTCCTCGACAAGACGGTCTGCTTCTGCTCGACGATGAACCGCATCGACCTGCCGCACCTGGTGTGGACGCTGGAGTCGCTGGCGGAGGGCAAGCTGGTCAACCGGATCGAGGTCGACCCGGAGACGGAGAAGTACGCCAAGCTCGCGCTGGAGCGGATGCTGGCGCTGCCGTAGCGGGTGCTGACGCTGCCGTGGCGGGTGGCGGGTGCGTGGCGGGAAGCCCCGGTAGGCCGTACGTCGGCCTGCCGGGGCTTTGTCGTCGCACGGGGGCTCGTACGCGGCCTGCCGGGCGGGCTCCCTCCCGGCCCGCGCCCGCCTTCGCGCTCCTTCGTACTCCCTCGCACTTCTTCGCACCCCTCGCGCTCCCTCGCACTTCTTCGTGTCCCTCGTACTCCTTCGCACTCCTTCGCACTCCTTCGTCTTCGTGCTCCTTCGTACGGTCGCTTTCCTTTCATACGGCTGCCGGGCCGAGCGTTCCGTAACTACGCTGCTACTCACCGCACTGGCCCCGTGCTGGGGCAGGGGCGCGCGATGACGCGTGCGACGGCGTGCGCGGCGGCGTTGACGGTGGGGCACGGATGACCGGAATGAGTAGCGAGGACGGTGGGGCGGGTATGAGCTACGAGGACCGTGGGACAGACGTGGGCGATGAGGGCCGTGGGGCGGGTGCGGGCGGCGAGGAAGCCCCGGCCGACGCGTTGCGGCAGGCGGAGGAGGCGGTCCGCAGCCGGCGGGGCGCGGCCGAGGGCGCCTCGCCCGCCCCCGCCCCCTCGCCCGAGCTGGCCGCCGCCCTGAGCCGTCTGTCGGAGCTCCGGGCCGGGGCGGGGGACCCCGCCGGGGCCGTCGCCCCCGCGCAGGAGGCGGTGGAGATCTACGAGGCGCTCGGCGCGGACCGCCCGGCCGGCTTCCTGCCCGACCTGGCCATGGCCCTGCACCACCTGTCGAACCGGGCCCGCGCCGCCGGGGACGCCATGGGCGCGCTGGCCCCGGCGAAGGAGGCCGCGCGGCTGTTCGCCAGGCTCGCCTCCGAGCACCCGGGGACCTTCCAGGCGGAGCTGGCCCTCGGCATGGGGTCCCTGGCCGACTGGCTGGCGGACACCGGGGACCGGGCGACCGCCGTGCCGTTCGCCCAGCGGGCCGTACGGCTCCAGCACGAGCTGGTCGACAGGGACGAGTCGAGCGCTTCCGTGGCGACGCTCGCGCGCTACCTCCACCGCTACGCCGCGCATCTGGCGGCCGCCGGGGAGCTCGTGGAGGCGGTGCCGCAGGCCGAGGAGGCGGTCGGCTTCCACCGGCTTCTCGCCGTGCGGGACCCGGACGCCTTCCTCCCCGGGCTCGCCACGGCCCTCAACGCCCTGGCCGATCACCGCGCGGCCGTGAGCGATGCCTCGGGGGCGCTCGAATCGGTACGGGAAGCCCTCGCCCTCCACCGCGAACTGGCGGCCCGGCGGCCCGACGTCTTCCGCCCGGACCTGGCCGCCACGCTCAACGGCCTGGCGGGCCACCTCAACGCGGCCGGGGACCCGGCGGACGGGCTGCGGACGGCGGAGGAAGCCGTCGCCCTCCACCGCGAACTCGCCGCGCGACGTCCCGCCGCCTTCCGCCCCGGCCTCGCCACCGCGCTCGGCAACCTCGCGCGGAGCCTGGCCGACACCGGCGGCCCGAAGGAGGCCCTGCCCCCGGCGCGGGAGGCCGTGGACATCCTGCGCGAGCTCGTCGCCGGGCAGACGGACGCCCTGCTCCCCGCCCTGGCGCTGGCGCTCCAGCACCTCGGCGCGCACCTGGAGCTGACCGGCGACGACGCGGGAGCGGTGGACGCGGTGAGGGAGGCCGTCGTGATCCGGCGGACCCTGGCGCTGGAGGACCCCGACGGCTGCGAGGGCCCGTTGGTCTCGGCTCTCGCCGACCTGACCCGGATCCTCGCCCGTACCGGCGACCGTGCGACGGCGGTCCAGGAATTCGACGAGGCGGTCAAGGAGTTCACGGCGGCGCACCCGGCGACCGCCCGGCGTCTGCGGGTCGAGCGGAGCGTCTTCCTGCTGCGCTGCCCGGGCTTCGGCCCCGAGTCCGCGCCCGGGTCCGGGTCCGACCCCGATCCCGAGGCGGCGGCCGGTCTGCGCGAGCTCGTGACGTTCCTCGACGAGGATGCCGAGGGGACCGGCGACGCGGACGCCGTCACCGTACGGGCCCGGCAGGCGCTGCGCGCGTACGGAGACACCCGGGCGGTGCACACGGCCTGGGAGGACGAGACCTTCACCCCCGTACCGGACTGGCTCACCCTGTCGCCGCAGGCGGTGGAGCTCGTCAGCTCCTGGATGTTCGCGCCCAACTGGCCGCAGTCGCGCGACTTCTGGTCGAGGAACGCCGAGGTGCTCAGCGGCGCGGAGACGGCGACGGCCCTCGACGAGCTGGCCATCCTGGACCCCCGCTCCGCCCAGCGGCACGCCCTGCTCCGTGAGGCCGTCCTCGCCCACGGGGTGACCGCCGCCTACGATCCGCTGATCCTCACGGAACAGCTGGCCGAGTGGGTGGAGTGCGCGGACTGGGCGGAGTCACGGGCCTTCCTGGAGGAGCACCCGCGCCTGCTGAACGTACAGCCGTCCGAGGCCGACACCCCGCTGGCGCACATCGCCGTACTCGACATCGCCCGCACCGAGGGCCTGGACGCGGCCTTCCCCCTCGTCGAGGACCGCAGCGCCCTCCAGGCGTACGTGGACCGGGCGCTGGAGGCCGGGGACGGCAACGCGCTGATGCACGCCGGAGGCATCGAGGGCCAGGTCTTCGGCGACAGGCTCTCCTCACTGACCCACGCCCAGGTGGCCCTGGTGCTCTCGGGGGAGACCGGGGGCATCGACCCGGACGACCTGGCCGGACTCCTGCACACGACCGACGAGGAGACCCGCACCCGGCTGCTGGACGAGGTGGTCGCCCTCCGCGCCCGCCACCCCGAACCGCACGGGGAGACATGGCGGCGGATCATCCGGGCGCTGGGCGGGGAGGACTGAGGCTCACCGGCTGTCGGTCGGCGCTTCACCGGCCGTGGGTCGGCGCTCTCCGGCCGGGCAGCAGGCGGTACTCGATCATCCCGTTCCGGGCTCCGACCCGCGTGAAGCCCGCCTTGGCGAGGACCCTCCCCGAGGCGCGATTGTCGGGGTGGTGTCTGGCTCCGAGGGAGTCGAGGCCGGCCGTGGTGAAGGCGAAGGCGACGAGTTTCTCGACGGCCGTCGTCGCGTAACCCCGGCCCCAGCAATCCTCGCGCAGGACGTAGCTCACCCGGCCGTGACCGTCGCGTCGACGGCCGAGCTTGACGACGCCGGCCAGGTCCCCGGCGACGTCCAGGCCGAAGACGTACTGCTCGACCGGGTCTGCCGGAGTCCTCTCACCCACGCGCACCACGTACTCCTCAGCCTCCCGAGCGGTCATCGCGGAGCGCCCCAGGAACGTGGTGGCGGCCCCGCCGTAGACGCGGCTGATGGCCGGGGCATCGGCGGCGGTGAGGGGCCGGAGCGCGATCATGAGCTGGCGAGGAGGGCGGCCAGGTCGGCGGCGCGCGGCCGGTCGCCCGGCTCCGGGGCCAGACACACGCGGATCACCCTCTCGAACGTGGGGAACGCCCATGGGCGGACGTCGTCGAGTGGGGAGGTGGCGGCCTTCGCGATGGCCTTGAGCTTGTCCTCGCGCGGGGTGTCGCCCTCGTAGGCGACAGGCCGGTGTCCGGTCCAGCACCAGAACAGTGACGCGCCCAGTCCCCAGACGTCGGCCGACGGCTCCACCTGGATGTGGGTGTCGGCGGCGGTGGAGAGAAGGGCATCCGCGATCTCAGGGGCGGTGGTGTGTGTGAGCGCCCCCCGGTAGGGAAGACGGGGCCGGTCGTCGGGGCCACAGGCAAGCGCGTAGTCGACGACCGCTGCGGCACCGGCCTTCGTGATCAGCGTGTTGCTGGGCTGGACGTCCGCGTGGGCCCACCCGGCGGCGTGCAACTGTGCCAGCCGCTCGGCCCACGTCCGGGCGATGCCCAGAATCCAGGGGCGCACGGAGGGGTGGCCGCCTTCGGGGCCGCGCGCGGCGGCGAAGGCGCGCCACACGGGGATGCCGTCGATCCACCTCACAGCGAGCCACCTCCCGCCCTCCCAGGTTCCGGCGTCCACCCGGTAGCAGCGGGAGAGCACACCCGTGTCGGTGAGGCGGACGAGGTGTTCGTCCTCCTGGGCCACCTCTGCGGCCTTGTCGCGCGCAGTGTCGTCGTCGGGGTTGTTCGCCTTCAACGCGACGACACCGTGGGGGCCCGCGATCTTCCAGGCCCGCGAGCCGCGCCGGTCGCTCACGAGCCGGGCCGTGACGGGCTCGCCGACGTGGTGCTCGAGGAGGCTGACGGCTTCAGCGGGAGGTGGAGGCGCTTCGCCCATGTGCGGATCTCCTGCCATTCGTCAGGGAGTTGGTCGAAGACATCGCGGCCGTCGTCGTCAGCCACCGAGAGCGCGGCGGCCAGGTCGGGCGTCGCACGGAGGAACTGCGGATCGCGCCGGCGGATCGCGGCTCTCACGGGGAGGAACGAGACCGGGGCGACGGGGATGGGCTCGCCGGCCCGCGTGTCCTCCTCCTCGCCCGCGTAGAACTTGCCGAACATGATCCCGAGGGGCCCGTACAGGTTCTTGAGGGTCCAGTGGGGCCACGCCATCAGGTCGCGGTGCCGGACGCCGGGGATCTCACCCAGGATGACGACGTTCTCGCACCGCAGAGACCCGTGCGGTCGGTGGATCAGAGGCCGCAGCCGCTCGGCGGCCCGCGCACCGGCGTAGAACAGTTCGGCTTCCACGGCGTCCGCGCTGCCGTTGGCGCGGTAGACGGTCCAGGTGGTCCCTCCCAGCTCGATGGAGGGAGACAGATAAGGGCAGTGAGCCGCCATCCGCTGCACATATCCGGTGATGTCGATGGACCTCGGCCTCACCGTACTGGCCTCGACGAGGCGAAGCGCCCCAGCGGTGGGCCGGGACGCTCCGTCGATTCGCGGGAGGGTCACCGGCTGCCCGGCGCGGCCTCGTCGCCGTCCCCGGTGGTCGGGCCGCAGTCCCACTCGGCCACGACCTTGCCTGTCGCCTCGTACCGGGCAAGGGCGCTCTCGTCGAGAACGCCGTCTGCGCCGGTGAACCAGATTGCGGGCAACTGACCGTACGCCTCCTCGTATGCGGCCACCCAGCCGATCGGACCGGAGCCGTTCATCTCACGGTGCCCCAGCACGGTTCCGGCGTGCTCGGAGCTGAAGGCGGCGTACTCGGGGGTTCCGATCATCCGGTGCCACGCGGAGTCCACGGCTCGGGAGAACATCTCGGCGGGGCCCCCGCCGCCCGCGAACTGTCGCCCGGCCACGGCAAGGAAGCGGCCGAGCTCGCGGCGTTCGATGGTGGTGATGCTCATGGTGGTGCTCCTCTCGACAGTCTTTCGAGTGATGTCGCCGGTCTTTCGGATGGTGCTCGGCGGCGTATCCGCTCAGGGCCGGTTCTCCGGCAGGCGGAATTCGGTGGCTTCTCCGGCCCTCAACACGCTAGGCAGGGAGGGGACGTGCCTCCAACGAAGTTGCGACTTCTTGCGGGCCTTCACCCGAGTGCGTCGATCGCGGACCGGATCAGAGTGCGGGCCCGCGCGCCGTGGACGGCCGTGTTCGCCATGGCGGTGAAGGCGCGGGCGTAGTCGGCGATCTCCCGGGGCTGTGTGATGCGGAGGTAGCCGGACGTCAACTCGACGGCCACCTCGGCCTCGTCGAACAGGTAGAAGTCCTCGGCCGGCAAGTGAGCGCGGCCGACGCCGAGGGGGATGATGCCGAGGCTGACGAACGGCTTGGACCCGATCGCGATCAGCTGGTCGAGTTGGGCGGCCATGGCGCGGCGGTCGCACACGGCGGCACGCAGCACGTATTCCTCGACCAGCAGGCCGAACCGGTGCCGGCCGGAGAGAAGGGCGTCCCGGCGCTCCATTCGGGCCCGCACCGCGTCGTCCACGTCGTCGACGGCGACGCGCTCACGCTGGATCGAGCGCAGCACGGCAGCGGTGTACTCGGCGGTCTGAACCATGCCGGGCAGTACGCGACTGGAGTAGACGCGAAACAGGCGGGTGCGCTCGTAGAGGCCCGCAACGGATTCCTGAGCAGCCCGGAGCCCGTTGCCCTCCATCTGCCGCCACTCGGTGTACATCGACCGCACCGCACGCGCGGCGGCGATCAGGTCAGGGATCTGTTCACCCGCTCCGCACGCCGTGCACCAGGCTCTGATGTCGGACTCGGAAGGAGCCTTCTTCGCGCTCTGGATGCGGCTCGTCTTCGCGGCGTCCCATTCGCACCGGAGGGACAGTTCCTCTCCCGTGAGGCCGGCGTCCTTGCGGATGTCGGCCAGGCGGCGAGCGAGAGCCTTCCGCGCCTCGACGACGCTTGATGAGGGGGTCGAAGACATGCCGGCTGTCCGGTGGAGGCGCGAGGGCGGATCTAGACCACGAACTCCTGGTGAGGGATGGCACGGTCCCACAGGGCTTCGATCGAGGTGACGACCATCTTCACCGTGGCGGGGTCTTCGTTGAACTCATGCCCGGCCCACTCACCGTCGCCGGTGAACCAGTGGAAGAGCACCCGCTCGTCGTCGATCAGCCAGAGGTCGTTACCGGGCAGCGCGAGGTCGGAGGAAAGCCGCCGGGGCAGCCAGCGCACGCTCTCGCCGGCCGCGATGTTGTGGCGTGCGGTCAGGGAGTGCTCCCATCGGATGTAGTCGGTCACCGGCTCCGATACGACCCGGACCCGGCGCAGCGTCACGCCACGGGCCGTTGTCTCCCGCACCAGGTCCTGCCACTGACGGTATTCATCGGGCAGTTCGACGTCGCGGCCTTCCCGCCATACGTCGAACAGCGGGTCGGCCATGTACGAGTCACGCGTCTCCAGGTGAACGGCCGAGCGCTCAGCGCTCCTCAGCAGGGCGGTGAAGTCCGGCACGTTCTGCGGCATCGCACGCCTTCCTCAAGATCGGGACCATCCGGGCGGGGATGCGTATCACGGCCTCATGGTCGGGCACGCCCTTGGGGTGGCCCGGCACCCACTCGGTCTCGTTGATCCTCGCGTACGTATCCGGGTCCGGGAGCCAGCTCTGGACGAGGATCTCGGCCGTCTCGTCCTCCACCCACACCGTGGGCGAGCCGCCGTTGGGCGAGTCCGGGTCTTTCCCGAAGAACTCCAAAGCCATGCTTCCCTCCAACGCCGAGCCAGTTGCGGAGTCTCTCGGTGACGCTCCCTCAGGTCGGTCGTGGCGGTCAAGACCGCGTGGAGCGATGGGCGGGTTCGGACCGCTCGACGAAACGACGAAGGCTCCCGTTCGCTCCCTCACCCCCGAAGGGGCCCGCCCCACGCACCCGCGTGGGACAGGCCCCTGTGTCGTACGACCGTGTCGGCTACACGCCCGAGGGCTGCGTCTCCTTCGTCTCCGCCGGCTCGGCCTGCGCCGGGACGGCCGCCTTCGCCGCGCGCTTGGCCGCCTTCTTCTCGGCTCGGCGCTCCTTGCGCAGCTCGACCATCGCGTACAGCGTCGGTACGAGCAGCAGGGTGAGCAGCGTGGAGCTGATCAGGCCGCCGATCACCACGACGCCCAGCGGCTGCGAGATGAAGCCGCCGTCGCCGGTGACGCCGAGCGCCATCGGGAGCAGGGCGAAGATGGTGGCCAGGGCCGTCATCAGGATCGGGCGGAAGCGGTGGCGGCCGCCCTCGATCACGGCTTCGACGATGCCCAGGCCCTGGGCGCGGTACTGGTTGATCAGGTCGATCAGCACGATGGCGTTGGTGACCACGATGCCGATGAGCATCAGCAGGCCGATCATCGCGGGG
Organism: Streptomyces sp. cmx-18-6; assembly: GCF_046548915.1. NCBI lineage: Bacteria > Bacillati > Actinomycetota > Actinomycetes > Kitasatosporales > Streptomycetaceae > Streptomyces > Streptomyces sp. cmx-18-6. The sequence goes on from NZ_JAEBEP010000001.1 coordinate 164,161, forward strand.
ACGCCCAGCGGGGTGCCCGTGACGAGCAGGAGGCCGATGGCCCCGGTCGCGGCGAACGGGACCGAGACCAGCAGGATCAGCGGCTGGACAAGCGACCGGAAGGTGGCCACCAGCAGCATGAAGACGATCGCGATGGCCGCCAGCATGGCCAGGCCGAGCTGCATGAAGGCTTCGTTCTGGTCCTCGGTGACGCCGCCGATGGTGGCGGTGGCGCCTTCGGGGAGGTCCAGGGCGTTGATCTTCGTGGCGAGCGTGGTGCCGACCGCGCCGGTGTTGTCGCCGATGGGCTTGGCGGTGATCGTCGCCGCCCGCTGGCCGTCGATGCGGGTCATGGAGACCGGGCCGGGGACCAGCTCCACCGTGGCGATGTCGCCGAGCTTCACCGGGCCGAGCGGCAGGGCCTTCAGCTCGGCCATCGTGGCGGCCGGGCGGGCGGAGCGGATGACGATGTCGCGCTCGGTGTCGTCCAGCGTCGCGGTGCCGGACGGGGTGCCGCGTACGGCTCCGCCGACGACCGCGCCCAGGGTGGCGGAGTCGAATCCGGCGGCGGCCGCCTTGTCGTTGGCCGTGACGGAGATGCGCGGGACGCTCTGCGACAGGTCGCTCTGGACGTCGGTGACGTCCTCGATCGTGGCGACCTCGGCGCGGACCGCGTCGGCCGCCTTCTTCAGGACGTCCGGGTCGGACGCCTTGACGACGACGCTCAGGTCCTGGGAGCCGAAGCCGTCGCCCGCGGCGATGGTGGTGTCCCCGATGCCGTCGAGCTTGCCGAGGGCCTCGTCGATACGGTCCTGGGCGTCCTCGTAGTCCGCCGCGTCCTTCAGCGTCACCTGGTAGGACGCCTGGTTGGAGCCCGTACCGCCGCCGAAGGCCGCCATGAAGCCGGAGGAGCCGACGGTGACCTGGTAGTCCTTGACGCCCTTGTCGTCGGTGAGGACCCGCTCGACCTTGCGGGCGGCCTCGTCGGCGGCCTGGAGGCTGGTGCCGGGGGCCAGTTCCTGCTTGACGGTGAGGACTTCCTGCTCGCCCGCGTCGAAGAAGTTGGTCTTGAGCAGCGGGAGCATGCCGAAGGTGCCGATGAGCACGGCGGCGGCGATGACCAGGCTGGTGATCCGGCGGCGGGTCGCGAAGCGCAGTACGGGGACGTACAGGCGCTGGAGCCTGCTGGCCGCCTCCTTCTCCTCGGCGATGCGGCGGGCTTCGGCCGCGTCCTCGGGGGTGCCCTTGGGCGGGCGCAGGAACCAGTACGACAGGACGGGCACCACCGTGAGCGAGACCAGCAGCGAGGCCAGCAGCGCCGCCGTGACGGTGAGGGAGAACGAGCCGAACAGCTGGCCGACCATCCCGCCGACCAGGCCGATGGGCAGGAAGACGGCGACGGTGGTGAGGGTGGCGGAGGTGACCGCTCCGGCCACCTCCCTGACCGCGGTGATGATCGCCGCGTGGCGCTCCTCGCCGTAGCCGAGGTGCCTCTTGATGTTCTCCAGGACCACGATCGAGTCGTCGACGACCCGGCCGATCGCGATGGTCAGCGCGCCGAGCGTGAGCATGTTCAGCGACAGGTCGCGGGACCAGAGCACGAGCAGCGCGAGAACGATCGAGAGCGGGATGGAGACCGCGGTGACCAGGGTCGAGCGGATCGAGGCGAGGAAGACCAGGATCACGAGGACCGCGAAGAGCAGGCCGAGCGCGCCCTCGGTGGTGAGGCCGGAGATCGCCTTGGAGACGGCGGGGCCCTGGTCGGAGACGACGGTCAGCTCCGCGCCCGCGCCGAGGTCCTCGCGGAGCTCGGGCAGCTTGTCCTTGACCGCGTCCGAGATGGCGACGGCGCTGCCGTCCTTGTCCATGGTGGCCATCACGGCGAGGCTCGGCCTGCCGTTCGTACGGGTGATGGAGACCGCGGTGGACGGCTCCTGCTTCACCTGGGCGACGTCCCCGACGCGTACCGGCTCGGCCTTGCCGCCGCCGTCGCCGCCCGCCGGGCCCTGCGGGACGACCTGGAGGTCCTCGATCTGCCGCAGCGAGGTGTAGCCGCCGCCGACCTGGATGGTGCGGTTCTTGCCGCCCTCGGAGAAGGAGCCGGCCGGCAGGGTCGCGCCGCCCGCCTGGAGGGCCTGGGACAGCGCGCCCGCGTTCAGGCCGGCCGCGGCGAGCTTCCTGTCGTCGGGCACGACGGAGACCTGGAGCTCGCGCACCCCGTCCACCGTGACCTGGCCGACGCCCTCGATGTCCTGGAGGGCGGGGACGACCGTGCGGTCCAGCTGGGCGGCCAGGGCCTGCTGGTCCTTGTCGGAGGTGACGGCGAGGACCACGGTCGGCATGTCGTCGGTGGAACCGGCGATGACCTGCGGGTCGACGGTGCCGGGCAGTTGGGCGCGGGCCCGGTTCACCGCCTGCTGGATGTCGGCGACGAGCTGCTTGGTGCCCTCGTCCCCGAAGTCGAAGGTCGCCATGATGAGGGCGTTGCCCTCGCTGGCGGTCGAGGTGATGCCCTCGACGCCGTTGACGGCCTTGAGGGAGTTCTCCAGCGGCTCGACGACCTGCTTCTCCACCACATCGGGGGACGCACCCGGGTAGGGGGCCAGCACCGAGACCATCGGGAGTTCGATGGTGGGCAGCAGCTGTTGCTTGAGCTGCGGGATCGCGATCGCGCCGAAGACGAGCGCGACGATCGAGATCAGCCCGATCAGGGCCCGTTGCGCGAGGCTGAATCTGGACAGCCAGGACATGGGTGGGTCTCTCTTCTGTGGCGTACGAGACGGAGGCCGGGCGGGAAGGATGGAAGGAAGCCCCTGCGGGGACTCTCGTCCCGCCCGTTCATACGATCTCCGACCCGGCCCGCCGGGACGTCGGTCCCCGGGCTGCTTTCTTACGCCCCGCATACCGCAGGTGGAGTACGCCGTTTCTCCAACCGGCGCAGTCCTCGCCGCCCGCCGTCACTCCGCGCGAGGACGCACCAGGCCCGATTCGTAGGCGATGACCACCAGTTGGGCACGGTCCCGGGCCGCCACCTTCGCCATCGCCCGGTTCACATGGGTCTTCACGGTGAGCGGGCTGACCTGGAGCCGTTCCGCGATCCGGTCGTTGGAGTGGCCGCCCGCCACCAGCACGAGCACCTCCCGCTCGCGCACGGTGAGCGCGGCCAGCCGCTCGGCGTACTCCGCGCTGTCCGGGCCCTCCCCCGAACTGCCGCCCTGGGCCAGGAAGGTGGCGATGAGCCCCTTGGTCGCCGCCGGGGAGAGCAGCGCCTCGCCCGCCGCCGCGATCCGGATGGCGTTGAGCAGCTCCTCCGGCTCCGCGCCCTTGCCGAGGAACCCGGAGGCTCCGGCGCGCAGGGCCTGGACCACGTACTCGTCGACCTCGAAGGTGGTGAGCATGACCACCCGCACGGCGGCCAGTTCCGGGTCGGCGCTGATCAGGCGGGTGGCGGCGAGCCCGTCCGTGCCCGGCATCCGGATGTCCATCAGCACCACGTCCGCGCCGGTCGCCCGGGCCTGCTCCACCGCCTCGGCCCCGTCCGCCGCCTCGCCGACGACCTCCATGTCGGGCTCGGAGTCCACCAGCACCCGGAAGGCGCTGCGCAGGAGCGCCTGGTCGTCGGCGAGCAGCACCTTGATGGGCGGCTCGGAGGTTGTCACAGGCTGTGTCATCGGCGCTCCCCCGTCGTGGCCGCCGGGCCGGGCGGTTCCGGTTCACCCGTGCGGGCCTCGATGGGCAGGATCGCATGGACCCGGAACCCGCCTCCGTAGCGAGGCCCCGCCGTGAGCGCTCCGCCCAGGGCGGTGACCCGCTCCCGCATGCCGAGGAGACCGTGGCCGCCGCCCTCGGGAGCCGTGCCGGCGCTGTCGGGGGCGGTGCCGCCGCCCTCGGAGCCCGGGCGGCGGACCGTGCTCCCGAGGCCGTTGTCCAGCACCGTGATCTCGGCGGTGGCTCCGACCCGTACGACGCTCACCTCGGCCCTGGCTCCGGCCCCGGCGTGTTTGCGTACGTTGGTCAGGGCCTCCTGGATGACCCGGTACGCGGCCAGGTCGACGGCGGCGGGCAGGCCGGGGCCCCGGTCGGCGCCGGCCACCTCGACGGGGAGCCCGGCGTTGCGGAAGGTGTTCACCAGCTCGTCGAGGACCGCGAGGCCGGGGGCCGGTTCGGTGGGGGCCTCGGGGTCGCCGGACTGACGCAACAGCCCTACGGTGACGCGGAGTTCGTTGAGCGCGGAGCGGCTGGCGTCGCGTACGTGGGCGAGCGCTTCCTTGGCCTGGTCGGGGCGCTTGTCCATGACGTGGGCGGCGACCCCGGCCTGGACGTTGACCAGGGCGATGTGGTGGGCGACGACGTCGTGGAGGTCCCGGGCGATCCGCAGCCGCTCCTCCGCGACGCGGCGGCCGGCCTCCTCCTCCCGGGTGCGCTCGGCCCGCTCGGCGCGCTCCCGGATGGCGTCGACGAACGCGCGCCTGCTCCGTACGGCGTCACCGGCGGCGGACGCCATCCCGGTCCAGGCGAAGACGCCCAGGTTCTCCTGGCTGTACCAGGGGGTCGAGCCGAAGACCATCGCGGCCACGGTCAGCACCCCCATGGTCAGCAGGCCGACCCGCCAGGTGGTGGGACGGTCGGTGCGCGAGGCGACGGTGTAGAGGGCGATGACGGCGCTCATCACGACCGGGGCCGGCGGATCCATCAGGACGTATTCGGCCGCCGCGAGGACACCGGTCGCCGCGAGCACCGCCCTGGGCCGACGCCGCCGCAGGACGAGCGCCGCGGCCGCGAGCACCATGAACAGCACGCTGAGGAGCTCGGGGGTGCGGGTCCCGAACTTCGGCCCGTGGCCCGTGCCCGGGTCGGCGAACGAACCGCTGATCATCGCGATCAGCACGCAGAACGCGAGGGCCGCGTCGAACGCGAGGGGGTGGTCCCGAAGCCAGCGACGGGCCCGCGCGAACCCGGAGGGGAGGGTGGTCACATCGAGCAACGGTACGGCGTGTCGCGTACGGATCCGTCTCCGCCGGGTGCCCGTATCCGTCTCCGCGGGTGCTCGCGCCCGTCTCCGCGGGTACTCGCACCCGTCCCAGACGGGTGCCCGTATCCGTCTCCGCGTGTGCCCGGATCAGTCCACGCCGGGTGCCCGTACGGCCGCGGAACCGCACGGCGGAGGGGGCACCGCCCCTCGCCGGCGCGCGGACAGCGACAGCACCGTGCCCCGCGCCGGCGGACCGGGGCGCGGGGCACAGGCGTCCGGGTGCGGGGTGGAGCGGGCGGCCCCGCCCGGGTCGGCGGGGCCGCCCGGACGCGGGGTGCTGCGGCGTGGTGCTTCAGCTGGGGATGAGGCCGTCGTCGCCGAGCATGGCGCGCACTTCCTCAAGGGTCGCGCCGGGCGCGGGGAGGATCAGCTCGGACGGCTCCAGGGAGTCGTCCGGCAGCGGAGTGCCGAGCTCGCGCACCTTGTCCAGCAGCGCGTGGAGCGTGGTGCGGAAGCCGGGGCCGTCCCCGCTGTCCATCTCCTTGAGCAGGACGTCGTCCAGCTCGTTCAGCTCGGCGAAGTGACTGTCGGCCAGCTTGACCTGGCCCTCCCCCATGATCCGTACGATCATGACGCCGCCCTCACTGCTTGTCGAACTTGTGCGGGGACTGCTGCGACTGCGGTGTGCCGTCCTGCGTGCCGCCCTCGATCGCCTGCTGCGAGGACGAGGAGCCGCCGGCCAGCTCGGCCTTCATACGTTGCAGCTCCAGCTCCACGTCGCTGCCGCCGGAGATCCGGTCCAGCTCGGCGGCGATGTCGTCCTTCGCCGTGCCGGTCGGGTCGTCCAGGGCGCCGGAGGCGAGCAGCTCGTCGATGGCGCCGGCCCGCGCCTGGAGCTGCTGCGTCTTGTCCTCGGCCCGCTGGATCGCGAGGCCCACGTCGCCCATCTCCTCGGAGATGCCGGAGAACGCCTCGCCGATCCGGGTCTGCGCCTGGGCCGCCGTGTAGGTCGCCTTGATGGTCTCCTTCTTCGTGCGGAAGGCGTCGACCTTGGCCTGGAGCCGCTGGGCCGCCAGGGTGAGCTTCTCCTCCTCGCCCTGGAGCGTGGTGTGCTGCGTCTCCAGGTCGGTGACCTGCTGCTGGAGGGCGGCGCGCCGGGACAGCGCCTCGCGGGCCAGGTCCTCGCGGCCCAGCGCCAGCGCCTTGCGGCCCTGGTCCTCCAGCTTGGACGACTGGCCCTGCAACTGGTTCAGCTGCAACTCCAGCCGCTTGCGGGACGTCGCGACGTCGGCGACGCCGCGGCGCACCTTCTGAAGCAGCTCCAGCTGCTTCTGGTACGAGTAATCCAGGGTCTCGCGCGGATCCTCGGCCCGGTCCAGGGCCTTGTTTGCCTTCGCGCGGAAAAGCATCCCCATACGCTTCATGACACCGCTCATGGGCTTCGCGCGCCCCCTTCTGACGGACTGAGCTCCAGCACTCCCGATAGAACCCACAGTACGGGCCCTGTCTCTATTACCGCACTGTTCGAGGCGCGATGTGCTCCTCCGCAAGGACGACTGCGCCCCGTGACCGCTCCCGCCCAGGGAGTAGAAGGCGGTCAGGGACAGGGGGTGGCGGCCGGGGAAACCGGAGGCAAACGTCCGTTCTGCCCCTGTCGGGCTGCTTTTCCGGACGCGGTCCGTTGCGGGATCGTGCCCGGGCGGTCCCCGCGCCCGTCCGCCGACCCCGTACCCTTGGGTTTTGTGTTCCGTAGCCGTGCCAAGGAAGAGAAGGTCCCCACCGCCAAGGTGACGGCGGACCTCTCCAAGCAGCCCCGCGACCCGCAGGCTCCCAAGGGTCGCCCCACCCCCAAGCGCAGTGAGGCCCAGACGCAGCGCCGTCGCGCCTCGACCACGCCGGTCGACCGCAAGGCGGCCACGAAGCGCCAGCGCGAGGCGCGCCGAGCCGATCTGGCGCGGCAGCGCGAGGCGCTGGCCTCGGGCGACGAGCGCTATCTCCCGGTCCGCGACAAGGGCCCGGTGCGGCGCTTCGTCCGTGACTTCGTGGACTCGCGCTTCTGCATCGCCGAGTGGTTCCTGCCGCTCGCCGTGGTCATCCTGATCCTCAGCGTGATCCAGGTGCAGAACATCCAGAGCGTCGTGCTGCTGCTCTGGATGGGTGTGATCACCCTGATCGTGATCGACTCGATCGGCATCTCGATCCGGCTGAAGAAGCAGCTGCGGGAGCGCTTCCCGGACACCCCCAAGCGCGGCGCCGTCGCCTACGGTCTGATGCGCACCCTCCAGATGCGTCGTCTGCGGCTCCCGAAGCCCCAGGTCAAGCGCGGAGAGCGGCCCTGAGCACGGAGACCTCCGGCTCCGCCGGGATCTCTCCGGCGAGCCTCGACGGCGTACGCGACACGGTCCGCCAGGAGCTCGTCGCCCGGCAGCTGGACGAGCAGATAGCCGGGCGGTTCCCGGTCGGGCAGCGGCTGCGCGTCCTGGACGTCGGCATGGGCCGGGGGGCCCAGGCCCTGCGACTGGCGCGGGCCGGGCACTCGGTGACCGGCCTGGAGTCGGACGCCGAGCTGCTCCGGGCCGCCCGCGAGAGCCTGGCGACCGAGCCCGAGGGCATCCGCGACCGGTTCCGGCTGATCGAGGGCGACGGCCGGGACACCGGGGTGCACTTCCTGCCCGGCAGCTTCGACGTGGTGCTCTGCCACGGCGTCCTGATGTACGTGGCGGAGCCCGACCCGATGCTCGCCGGCCTGGCCCGGATGCTGGCGCCGGGCGGCCTGCTCTCGCTGCTCGTACGGAACGCGGACGCGCTCGCGATGCGCCCCGGGCTCGCCGGTGACTTCGGCGCGGCCCTGGCGGCCTTCGACACCCCCACGTACACCGATCACCTCGGCCTCACGGTCCGGGCCGACCGGCTCGACGCGCTGCGGTCCACGCTGGCCGGGATCGCCGCCCCGCTGCACGCCTGGTACGGGGTGCGGGTCTTCACGGACGGCGTGGGCGACGGCGTCGAGCTGCCCGCCGCCGAGCTGGAGCGGGTGCTGGCCCTGGAGGACCGGGCGGGACGCACCGACCCGTACCGGGGCATAGCGGCACTGCTGCATCTGTGCGGGGTGCGCGGCTAGCAGCCGTACGCCCGTAGGTACGGTGGCTCCGCCGGCAGCACGCACACCGGGTGCGACCCTCGTTCAGCCCATCAGTGCGGGCACCCGAAAGGGCGGGGGCACCAGACTCCGGATATGGACGCTTCCCCCTCCCGCCGCTCCGCCTCCCGCCGCTCCCCCTCCCGCCCTGCCTTCCGTCAGCCCCGCCGCCCCGCCCTCCGTCAGCCCCGCGGCCGGGTCCGCCGTCTGCTGCCGTCCCTGGCCGCCGGCGCCTGTGCGCTCGCCCTGGCGGCCGGCTGTTCCGGCGCGACCCCGGCGGCCGCCCCCGCGCCCGAGGCCAGCGCCTCGGGTACGGCCCAGGGCTCCGCGACCCGCGCCACCAACGACCTGGAGCGCGCCTACCAGGCGGTCATCAACGACGTCCTGCCCTCGGTGGTGCAGATCGACGCCTCGGACAGCCTCGGTTCCGGGGTCGTCTACGACGACAAGGGCCATATCGTCACCAACGCCCACGTCGTCGGCGACGAGAAGAAGTTCAAGGTCAGCGTGGCCACCGGGGAGGCGGTGCTGAACGCCTCACTGGTCTCCTCCTACCCGGAGCAGGACCTCGCCGTCATCAAGCTCGACGAGGTGCCGGACGCGCTGAAGCCCGCGAAGTTCGGCGACGCGGACGACGTCGAGGTCGGGCAGATCGTGATGGCGATGGGCTCGCCGCTGGGCCTGTCCAGCAGCGTCACCCAGGGCATCGTCTCGGCGCTCGGCCGGACCGTCAGCGAGACCCGGGCCGGCGGCGGGACCGGCGCGACGATCGCCAACATGGTGCAGACCTCCGCCGCGATCAACCCGGGCAACAGCGGCGGGGCGCTGGTCGACCTCGACAGCCGGGTGATCGGCATCCCCACGCTCGCGGCGACCGACCCGCAGATGGGCGACAGCGCCGCGCCCGGCATCGGCTTCGCGATCCCCGTCTCGATGGTCAGGACGGTCGCGGACCAGATCATCAAGGACGGCCGGGTCACCGACTCGGGCCGGGCCGCTCTGAACATCACCGGCCGTACGGTCGTCGACGACTCCTACCGGCCGGCCGGGGTCGCGCTGGTCAGCGTGGAGCGGGGCGGGGCCGCGGCCGGGGCGGGGCTGCGGGCCGGGGACATCGTCACGAAGATCGGCGACACCCCGGTCACCACCATCACCTCGCTCTCCGAGGCCCTGGCGGGCGACAAGCCGGGCCAGAAGGTGACCGTGACGTACACCCGGGACGGCGACAGCAGGACGGCCGAGGTCACGCTCGGGGAGATCTGACCCGGCGGACCCGGACGCGGCACAGATGGGGGCGGTACGGGAACCCCGTACCGCCCCCATCTGTGCCGCCCGAGCGTCAGGCGCCGTCCGCCTGAAGGCTCATCGGGCCGTAGATCTTCGTCCCGTCCTCGAAGAGCGTCACCTGTGCGGCGCCGCCCTCCAGGAGCTCCTTCCAGTACTCACCGATCCAGGACTCCGCGTCGCCCTGAGTGGTGAACTCCTCCGGCTGCAGCGCCGGCTCCGTCTCCGTACCGTCGGACTTCTCGAACCGCCACGTCCACGCCATGTCCGCCTCCTGGGTCACGTTGCTGCCCGAAGCGTAGCCGGGCGCGCACCCACAGCGGGGACACGGGAGGATCAAGGTGTGGAACTGACTCTGCTCGGCACCGGAGCCCCCGAGGGGCTGCCCCGCCCCTCCTGCCCCTGCGCGGCCTGCGCGAGCGCCCGCGGCCCGTGGGCGCGGGCCGCGACCGCCCTGCTGGTGGACGACGCGCTGCTGCTCGACCTGACCCCGGGAGCGGTGTTCGCGGCCGCCCGCGCGGGGCGTTCGCTGGGCGCGGTGCGCCAGGTGCTGCTGACCCACCCGCACGACGGGCCCGCCGTCGAACTGCCCGCCGCACTGCCCCCGGCCGGGCGGGTGCCGGACGGTCAGGTGTTGACGCTGATCAGCGGGCACCGGGTGCGGGCGGTGCCGATGGACGCGCCGGGGACCGGTTACGAGGTGAGCGCCCCGGACGGCGAACGGCTGCTGTACCTGCCGCCGGGGGCCGCGCCCGCCGGGCTCGACGGACGGGCGGAGCGGCCGTTGGACATGGTCGTCTGCGATGTGGTGGGGCGGCCCGACGCGGTGGCGCGGCTGCGGGCGGCCGGCGCGGTCGGCCCGGCCACCGAGGTGATCGCGGTCCATCTGGACCACGACGCCCCGCCGGGTGCGGCCCTGGACCGGCGGCTCGCGGCGGCCGGGGCGCGGGCGGTGCCGGACGGGACGACGCTGGTGGTGGGCGAGTTCCACGCGGTGCCGGACGTGCCGCGCCGGGTGCTGGTGACGGGCGGCGCGCGGTCGGGGAAGTCGCTGGAGGCGGAACGGCGGCTGGAGGCGTTCCCGGAGGTCGTGTACGTGGCGACCGGCGGGCGGCGCGACGGGGACCCGGAGTGGGCGGCGCGGGTGGGGCTGCACCGGGAGCGCAGGCCGGGCGCGTGGCGGACCGAGGAGACCTGTGAGGTCGCGGGGCTCCTGGGCGCGGACGGGCCGCCGCTGCTGGTCGACTGCCTGTCGCTGTGGCTGACCGACGCGATGGACCGGGTGGACGCCTGGGACGACGCGCGGTGGCGGGACGGGGGCCAGGAGGCGTTGCGGGCGCGGGTCGCGGAGCTGGTGGCCGCGGTGCGCGCGACCCGGCGTCAGGTGGTGCTGGTGACCAACGAGGTGGGCGCGGGGGTGGTCCCGGCGACTTCGGCCGGGCGGCGGTTCCGGGACGAGCTGGGGCGGCTGAACGCGGCGGTGGCGGCCGAGTGCGAAGAGGTCCTGCTGGTGGTGGCGGGGCAGGCGGTGGTGCTGCGGGGGTGAGAGGGCGGGCGGTCGTGGCGGGGTGAGCGGGGCGGGCAGTCGTGGCCAAGTGGCGGCAGGGACGGGCGGACGGTCGTAGCGGGGGTGAGGGGCGGGCGGTCGTGGCCGAGTGGCGGCAGGGACTGGCGGACGGCCGTAGCGGTGTTACGGGGGTGAGGGGGCGTCAGTACGCGGGATCCCGGCTCCTGCGGGCCGAGCGGTACTGTTCCCGGCAGGGACCCGCCGCCGGGTTCTGGGACCGGAAACCGACGTGACGACCCGCGAGGCAGACCTCCGTGAACCTGGACGACTTCTCCGACCTGATCGAACGCCCCGACGGGGGTGTGCGGCGCGACGCCGAGGAACGGCGGGAGCGGCTGACCGTCCCCCCGGGGGCGCTGGGCCGGCTCGACGAGCTGGGCGAGTGGCTGAGCGCCGCGCAGCAGTCCGTACCGGTCAAGGCCGTCGAGCAGCCGCGCCTGGTGCTCTTCGCCGGTGACCACGGGGTGGCGGAGCTGGGCGTCTCCGGGCGGGCGGCGGGCAGCGCCCATGAGCTGGTGCGGGCCGTCCTGGACGGGGCGAGCCCGGCGGCGGTGCTGGCCCGGCGCTTCTCGGTGCCGCTGCGGGTGGTGGACGCCGGCCTCGACTGCGACCCCGAGCTGCTGCCGGAGTCCGTCGTACGCCACCGGGTGCGGCGGGGCACGGGGCGCATCGACGTCGAGGACGCGCTCAGCGCCGACGAGGCCGAGCGGGCCGTCCGCCTGGGCATGGCGATCGCCGACGAGGAGGCCGACTCCGGCACCGATCTGGTGGTCCTGGGCGACCTGAGCGTCGGTGGGACCACGGCCGCGGCGACCCTCGTGGCGGCCCTGTGCGGTACGGACGCCTCCGTGGTGACCGGGCGCGGCGGTGCGGGCATCGACGATCTGGCCTGGATGCGCAAGTGCGCCGCGATCCGGGACGCGCTGCGCCGGGCCCGGCCGGTGCTGGGCGACCAGTTGGAGCTGCTGGCCACGGTGGGCGGGGCCGATCTGGCCGCGATGACGGGGTTCCTGCTCCAGTCGGCGGTGCGCCGGATGCCGGTGATCCTGGACGGGGTCGTCGCGGCGGCCTGTGCGCTGGTGGCGCAGCGGGCGGCGTTCCGGGCCCCGGACTGGTGGCTGGCCGGGCAGGTCAGCGGGGAGCCCGCGCAGACGAAGGCGCTGGACCGGATGGCGCTGACCCCGCTGCTGGACCACGGCGTCACGGTGGGCGAGGGGGCGGGCGCGCTGCTGGCCCTGCCCCTGGTGCAGGCGGCGGCCGCGCTCGCGGCCGAGCTGCCGGAGCGTACGCCGGAGGCCGCCGAGGACGCCGAGGACACGGCGGAGTGGTCGGCCGACGGGGCGACGGTTTTCGACGCGACCTGACGAGGCCCGACGCGGCCCGAGGCGCGGTGGCCGCGCGGCGAGATCGGGATCACTCCGACGCCGCTCAACTTCGCCGCGCTCCGGCCCGTCTTCTCGAATCGAGTCGCTCCAGCGCTGACGCCGAGCACCGACCGATCCGGGGGCCGTTTCATGTTGTCCGGCAGAAGCCGCTTGTCCGGCGGGAGACGCTTGTCCGGCAGAAGCCGCTTGTCCGGCGGGAGCCGCTTGTCCGGCGGGAGACGTGCCGAACGGCTTCCGGCGCTGCGCCGGGCCGCGCGGCGGGAGTGGGGCCCGCTCGTCACCGCCGTACGCACCGGACTGTCCGAACACGGGGTGCGGGCGCTCGCGCTGACGCTGACCGCGGTGACGCTGACGGCGCTCGTCCAGCTGATCCAGAACCAGGCGTGGGGCTACGGCCCCGTGCAGAACCTGGGTGCGGTCCGGGCCGAGGACCCGGTGTGGCTCGCTCTGCTGCGTACCCCGCTGTCGCTGTTCGTGCCGGCGCTCGATCTGCCGGTGTGGGGTGCGCTGGCGCAGATCCTGCTGGTGTTCGGCCTCGCGGAGCTGTGCCTGGGGCGGTGGCGCACGCTCGCCGTCGCGTTCGCGGCGACGCTGGCGGGGACGTTGTACGCCCGGATCGGCATCGCGCTCGGTCCGGACGCGTTCCTCGGGCTGCCCGCCTCGGACGCGCAGGTGGTGGACACGGGCCCCTCGGCGGCGGTGGTGGGGCTCGCGGTGTACGTCTGCCACGGCTACCGGGCCTGGTTCACCGGGGCGCTCGTGATCGTCGCGATGGTGGTGGAGGTCCTCGTCAAGGACAACCTGGCGGGCCGCGAGCATCTGGCGGCCATCGCCGTGGTGCTGGTGGTGTGCGGCGTACGGGAGTGGCTCGGGCGGCGGCGGGAGGACCGGGGTCAGGGCGTGCGGGCGGGCGGCGGCGGATTCCGGTCCGGGGTCCCGCCGATGAGGTCCTGGAACCTGCGGCGCGGCCCGGCCCAGCGCACGTCGTGGTGGTAGGCCCGCAGCACCGCCTTGGAGCGGGCGCGATGGCGGTCGCGGTAGAAGCGCCTGGCCCAGAGCGAGGTGGGGCGGGCCAGGCGGAGCGCGCCGATCAGCGCGACGAACGGGACCAGGGTGCCGAGCACCGCCATCCGGGTCTTGCCCTTGAACAGCGCGATCAGGACGAAGCAGAAGTTGACCGCGTACGACGTGATGACGCCGATCCGGCTCTGCTGCTCCTCGTCGGTGACGTCGTCGACCCCGAGCGGTGAGAACCCCGCCAGGACCAGCAGGACGAGCGAGGCCGTCAGCACGACGACCTCCACGCTCTGGCGGCCCTCCTCGGTCCAGTACACGTCGTCCAGGTGCAGGATGAGCGCGAACTCGTCCAGCACCAGACCGGCCCCGATCCCGAAGATCACCGCGAAGACCCCGGCGGCCACCCCGTGCCGGCCCGCCGCCACCGCGCCGAAGCCCCCGATCACCGTCAGCACGACTCCGGGCACCACGTGGTGGATGTGGATCCCGCCCGGGGTGATGTTGCGGAACGGGCCCTTCCCGGCGCGGATCATCCGGGTGATCGTGCGGGTGATCGCGAAGGTCAGGACGAAGGCGGCCAGCGCGAGGAGCAGGGGGAGCTTGCCCGGTTCGGCGATGTTGGTGTGCCACCAGTTGCCCATGCCACCCGCTCCCGACATTCGACCTTTTGTCACGGTCTGTCCGTTTCACGCCAATCTATCGGTGGGCGGGAGCGGCTAGCCTGCCCGCGGTGACCTCCCTGAACAGCCACGGGCTGCGTTTCGCCTTCGGCACCCTGACCGTGCTGCCCGTCCGCGTGACCCGCTGGGACCGCGCGACCGCCCGGGCCGGCATGCTCCGCGCCCCGCTCGCGGGGCTCGTCGTGGGCCTGCTCGCCGCCGCGCTCGGCTCGCTCCTCCTGCTGCTGGGCTCGGGGCCGCTGCTCGCGGCCGTCGCCTCCGTCGCCGCGCCCGCCGCCCTCACCCGGGGGCTGCATCTGGACGGCCTGGCCGACACGGCGGACGGCCTCGGCAGCGGGAAACCGGCCGGGGACGCGCTGCGGATCATGAAGCAGTCCGACATTGGGCCGTTCGGTGTCATCACGCTGCTCCTGGTCCTGCTGGCCCAGGTCGCGGTCCTCTTCGAGCTGTACGGGGAGGGCTGGGCGCACGGTGCGCTCGGGGCCGTCGTCGCGGCGGTCGCCGCCCGTCTGGCGCTGACCCTGGCGTCCCGTCAGGGGGTCCCGGCGGCCCGGCCGGAGGGGCTCGGCGCGGTGGTGGCGGCCACGGTCCCGGTGGGGCGGGCGGTGCTCGCGGCCGTGGTGACGGCGGGGCTGTGCGCGGCGGCGGGCGCGGTGTTCGGCCCGTACGGGGCGCTGCACCACGGGCTGGCGGTGCTGGGCGCCCTGGCCGCCGCCGAACTCCTGCTGCGGCACTGTGTGCGGCGGTTCGGCGGGGTGACCGGGGACGTGTTCGGCGGGCTGGCGGAGACGGCGGCGACGGCGGCCCTGGTGGCGCTGGCACTCGGGCCCTGACCTCCCGTGCGGGCGCGCGCCGACCGGCGTGGCCGTGCCGCCGCCACTTCGGCCCCGGCCGCAGCGTGGCCGGGCGCCCGACCACGTGCGTACGCCTGCGGGATCAGCCTCCGTACGCCCGGAACCGCCGGTACCGGCCGCCCCGCCCAACGGGAACGGCCGCCCCGCCGGACGGGGAACGGCCCGCCGCCGTAACCCCCGGCGTACGGCGCGCGTAGGCTCGTTCCTGGCGCGTCGCGGAGGCGTCTACGATGCGCCGGGCACGGTCGGCCCACCCCTCGACCGAACTGGAACTCAACGGAAGCGAGATTTCACCACCGTGACTGCTCTCACTCTCAGCACTGCCGGTGCGGCGACGCTGCGCGCCGACGCACTCGTCGTCGGCGTCGCGAAGGGCGCCGCGTCCGCGTCGGGGAACCTGGTCCTCGCGCCCGGCGCCGAGGCCGTGGACAAGGCGTTCGACGGAAAGCTCGCCACCGTTCTCGCGACCCTGGGGGCCGTGGGTGCAGAGGGCGAACTGACCAAGCTGCCCGCGCCGTCCGGCCTCAAGGCGCCGGTCGTCATCGCGGTCGGGCTCGGTCCGGTCCCGGACAAGGAGGACGCGTACGACGCGGAGGCGCTGCGCCGCGCAGCGGGCGTCGCCGCCCGCGCGCTGGCCGGTTCCAAGAAGGCCGGCTTCGCGCTGCCCGCCGGCTCCGTCGAGGACGCCGCGGCCGTGGCCGAGGGCGCGCTGCTCGGCGCGTACGCCTTCACCGCCTACCAGGGCGGCGAGGACAAGCTCGCCCCGAAAGACGCGAAGGCCAAGGACAAGGGCCCCAAGCTGCCGCTCGCGGAGGTCGCCCTGGTCGGCGCGAAGCCGCGCGACAAGGGCTACAAGGCGGCCGTCGAGCGCGCCCTCGCCCTGGTCGAGGAGATCAACCGCGCCCGCGACCTGATCAACACCCCGCCCAACGACCTCTACCCCGAGTCCTTCGCCGCCGTGGCCACCGCCGCGGGCAAGGAGCACGGCGTCAAGGTCCAGGTCCTCGACGAGAAGGCCCTCGTCAAGGGCGGCTTCGGCGGTCTCCTGGGCGTCGGCCAGGGCTCTGCGCACGGCCCGCGCCTGGTGAAGCTCGCCTACACCCACCCCAAGGCGGAGAAGACCCTCGCCCTCGTCGGCAAGGGCATCACCTACGACTCGGGCGGCATCTCGCTCAAGCCGGCCGGCCACAACGAGACGATGAAGTGCGACATGAGCGGCGCCGCCGCCGTGTTCGCCGCCGTCGTCGCGGCCGCCCGCCTCGGCCTGAAGGTCAACGTCACCGGCTGGCTGGCGCTCGCCGAGAACATGCCGTCCGGCAACGCCACCCGCCCCGGTGACGTGCTGCGCATGTACAGCGGCAAGACCGTCGAGGTCCTCAACACCGACGCCGAGGGCCGGCTCGTCCTCGCGGACGCGCTGACCCGCGCCTCGGAGGAGAAGCCCGACGCGATCGTCGACGTGGCGACCCTGACCGGCGCGATGGTGCTGGCGCTCGGCAACCGCACCTTCGGGATCATGGCCAACGACGACGCCTTCCGTACGTCGATCCACGAGATCGCCGAGGAGGTCGGCGAGGCTTCCTGGCCGATGCCGCTCCCCGCCGACCTGCGCAAGGGCATGGACTCCCCCACCGCCGACATCGCCAACATGGGCGAGCGGATGGGCGGCGGCCTGGTGGCCGGTCTGTTCCTGAAGGAGTTCGTGGGCGAGGGCATCGCCTGGGCGCACCTGGACATCGCGGGCCCGGCCTTCCACGAGGGCGCTCCGTACGGCTACACGCCCAAGGGCGGCACCGGCTCCGCGGTCCGCACCCTGGTGCGGCTGGCCGAGCGCACCGCCGCCGGCGACCTGGGCTGAGCCCTCCGCCGCGAACGGCCCCGCGTACGGCCCCGGGCATAGGTCCGGGGCCGTACGTGTTGTCGGAGCGAAAGCGGCAAGGAAGAGCGGCAGAGGAACGGTGACGGAGGAGGGCCGGGTTTCGCTCTCGACGAACACCGGCCGAATCCGTAGGTATCTACGCAGCAGTAACCCTCCGGAACGGATGATCGTCCCTCCCGGACCCGGGCCCCGCGTCCCGCCCACCGTCGACAAGTGCGAAGATGGGTTCTCGGCAGGACAGGGCCCCCACCACAGGGCCGAAGACAAAAGCGGCCGAACACCAGCCGACCGGCCGGTCACACCCCAGCGACGGGGCCCGGCGTACGGCGCACATGCATGGAGGACGTGACGTGGCGAACGACGCCAGCACCGTTTTCGACCTAGTGATCCTCGGCGGTGGCAGTGGCGGGTACGCCGCGGCCCTGCGCGGAGCGCAGCTGGGCCTGGACGTCGCCCTGATCGAGAAGGGCAAGGTCGGCGGCACCTGCCTGCACAACGGCTGCATTCCCACGAAGGCGCTGCTGCACGCGGGCGAGATCGCGGACCAGGCCCGCGACTCGGCCCAGTTCGGCGTGAAGGCGACCTTCGAGGGCATCGACATGGAGGCCGTCAACAAGTACAAGGACGAGGTGATCTCGGGCCTGTACAAGGGTCTCCAGGGTCTCATCGCCTCGCGCAAGGTCCACTACATCGAGGGCGAGGGCAAGCTCTCCTCCCCCACCTCCGTGGACGTGAACGGCCAGCGCGTCGAGGGCCGCCACGTGCTCCTGGCGACCGGCTCCGTGCCGAAGTCGCTGCCGGGCCTGGAGATCGACGGCAACCGGATCATCTCCTCGGACCACGCGCTGAAGCTGGACCGCGTCCCGAAGTCCGCGATCGTGCTGGGCGGCGGCGTCATCGGCGTCGAGTTCGCCTCGGCGTGGAAGTCCTTCGGCACCGAGGTCACCATCGTCGAGGGCCTCAAGCACCTCGTCCCGGTCGAGGACGAGAACAGCTCGAAGCTTCTGGAGCGCGCGTTCCGCAAGCGCGGCATCAAGTTCAACCTCGGCACGTTCTTCGACAAGGCCGAGTACACCGAGGACGGCGTCCGCGTGACGCTGGCCGACGGCAAGACCTTCGAGGCGGAGCTGCTGCTCGTCGCGATCGGCCGCGGGCCGGTCTCGCAGGGCCTCGGCTACGAGGAGCAGGGCGTCGCGATGGACCGCGGCTATGTCGTGGTCGACGAGTACATGCAGACGAACGTCCCGACGATCTCGGCCGTGGGCGACCTCGTCCCGACCCTCCAGCTCGCCCACGTCGGCTTCGCCGAGGGCATCCTGGTGGCGGAGCGCCTCGCCGGTCTCAAGACCGTCCCGATCGACTACGACGGCGTGCCGAAGGTGACGTACTGCCACCCCGAGGTCGCCTCCGTGGGCATCACCGAGGCCAAGGCCAAGGAGATCTACGGCGCGGACAAGGTCGTCGCCCTCAAGTACAACCTCGCGGGCAACGGCAAGAGCAAGATCCTGAAGACCGCGGGCGAGATCAAGCTCGTCCAGGTCAAGGACGGCGCCGTGGTCGGCGTCCACATGGTGGGCGACCGCATGGGCGAGCAGGTCGGCGAAGCGCAGCTGATCTACAACTGGGAGGCGCTGCCGTCCGAGGTCGCCCAGCTCATCCACGCCCACCCGACGCAGAACGAGGCGATGGGCGAGGCTCACCTGGCGCTGGCCGGCAAGCCCCTCCACTCGCACGACTGATCCCCCGGTTCCGGGCGCGACGACCGACCACTTCCGCATTTTCGTAAGGAGCAACTGAAACCATGTCGGTTTCCGTAACCCTTCCGGCGCTCGGCGAGAGCGTCACCGAGGGCACTGTCACCCGTTGGCTGAAGGCCGAGGGCGAGCGCGTCGAGGCCGACGAGCCGTTGCTCGAGGTCTCGACCGACAAGGTCGACACCGAGATCCCGGCCCCCGCGTCCGGCGTTCTGTCGTCCATCAAGGTCGCCGAGGACGAGACCGTCGAGGTCGGCGCCGAGCTGGCCGTCATCGACGACGGCTCCGGCGCCGCCGCCGAGTCCGAGGCTCCGGCCCAGGCCGAGTCCACGGAGCCGGCCGCCACCCCGGCCCCGGCCGCCGAAGAGGCGCCCACCGCCCCGTCGACCGAGACCGAGGCTCCGGCCGAGGCCCCGACCGCCGAGGCGGCCACCGGCGGTTCGTCCGCCGAGGGCACCGACGTCACCCTCCCGGCGCTCGGCGAGAGCGTCACCGAGGGCACCGTCACCCGCTGGCTGAAGGAGGTCGGCGAGGAGGTCGCGGAGGACGAGCCCCTCCTCGAGGTCTCCACGGACAAGGTCGACACCGAGATCCCCGCCCCGGTCGCCGGTGTGCTGCTGGAGATCGTGGTCGCCGAGGACGAGACCGCCGAGGTCGGCGCGAAGCTCGCCGTCATCGGCGCCCCGGGCGCGGCCCCGAAGCAGGAGGCCCCCAAGGCCGAGGCCCCGAAGGCGGAAGCGCCGAAGGCGGAAGCGCCGAAGGCCGAGGAGCCGAAGCAGGAGGCTCCCCAGGCGGAGGCCCCCAAGGCCGAGCAGCCGAAGCAGGAGGCCCCGAAGGCGGAGGCCCCCAAGGCCGAGGCTCCCCAGCAGGCGGCCCCCGCCGCTCCGGCCGCCCCGGCGCAGCCCGCCCAGGCCGCGCCCTCCGGTGACGACGGCGCGTACGTCACGCCGCTGGTCCGCAAGCTCGCGTCCGAGAACAACGTGGACCTGGGCTCGGTCAAGGGCACCGGCGTCGGCGGCCGTATCCGCAAGCAGGACGTCGTCGCCGCCGCGGAGGCCGCCAAGGCCGCCGCCGCCGCTCCGGCCCCCGCCGCTCCGGCAGCCGCCAAGGCCGCGCCGAAGCTGGAGGCGTCCCCGCTGCGCGGTCAGACGGTCAAGATGACCCGCATGCGCAAGGTCATCGGCGACAACATGATGAAGGCGCTGCACTCGCAGGCCCAGCTGACCTCGGTCGTCGAGGTCGACATCACCAAGCTGATGAAGCTGCGCAACCAGGCGAAGGCCGCGTTCGCCGCCCGTGAGGGCGTCAAGCTGTCCCCGATGCCGTTCTTCGTGAAGGCGGCGGCCCAGGCGCTGAAGGCCCACCCGGTCGTCAACGCCCGGATCAACGAGGGCGAAGGCACCATCACGTACTTCGACTCGGAGAACATCGGCATCGCCGTGGACGCCGAGAAGGGTCTGATGACCCCGGTCATCAAGGGTGCGGGCGACCTGAACATCGCCGGCATCTCCAAGAAGACCGCCGAGCTGGCCGGCAAGGCCCGCGGCGGCGGCCTGACCCCGGACGACATGTCCGGCGCCACCTTCACCATCAGCAACACCGGTTCGCGCGGTGCGCTGTTCGACACCGTCATCGTGCCGCCGAACCAGGCGGCCATCCTGGGCATCGGCGCCACGGTCCGCCGCCCGGTGGTCATCGACCACCCGGACCTCGGCGAGACCATCGCGGTGCGCGACATGACCTACCTCTCGCTCTCCTACGACCACCGTCTGGTGGACGGCGCGGACGCCGCCCGCTACCTGACGTCGGTCAAGGCGATCCTGGAGGCGGGTGAGTTCGAGGTCGAGCTCGGCCTCTGAACGCTCCGGCTGTAACCAGCCTCACCAGCGGCGCCCCCGTCCGGAACTCTTCCGGGCGGGGGCGCCGCCGTATTGTCTAAACACCACCGGTCGCGCCTGCCGACGTGATGGTGTAGGCACCACCGGTTTGCCCAGAAGGAGCACCCCATGACCCCGCCCGTCGTCCACTCGCTGCGCGAACAGATCCGCGAGCACATCGTGGAGGGGATCGTCAGCGGGCGCTGGAAGCCGGGCGAGCGGATCGTGGAGCGCCGCATCGCCACCGAGCTGGAGGTCAGCCAGACGCCCGTACGCGAGGCGCTGCGCGAGCTGGAGACGCTGCGGCTGATCGAGTCGGCCCCCAACAAGGGCGTGAGGGTCCGCAACCTCACCGCGGCCGATCTGGAGGAGAGCTACCCGGTACGGGCCGGCCTGGAGCAGATCGCGGCGGAGCTGGCGGCCCCCCGGCTCGGCACGGACTGCTCGGCGCTGGAGCCGCACGTGACGGCGCTGTACGAGGCGGACCGGCTGGCGGACGGCGAGGCCCAGGTGCGGCACACGGTGGGCTTCCACCGGGAGATGGTCCGGGCCGCCCGGAACGCGGTGCTGCTGCACACCTGGGAGGGGCTGGGCATCGAGGTGTTCACGGCCCTGTCGATCCGCTGGCTGGGCACGGTGCAGAAGTCGTACGCGGAGGAGCACCAGGCCCTCATCGACGCGTTCCTCGCCGGGGACCCGCAGATCGGGGCCCTGGTGAAGGCGCATGTGCTGGGCTGCGCGCCCCGGGCGTAGCGCACGCGGCCCGCCTCGATCATCTGGCGCGCGACCTGCTCTTCCGTGCAGGTCAGCGCCCTTTTTGCGCGCTTTTTCGCGTCACTCCGTGCCCCGTTTCGAGGCACCGCATGCCACTTTTCTTCGTATCAAGAAGTTTTGCCTTCAATCCTTTGATCGATCATCGATCAGCGACTTACAGTTCACTTCGCGGGCCCACCGGCCCCATCGCCCTGTCCTGCCAGCCAGGGCCTTCTCCACCCCCCTCCTCTCCGGAAGGCGGCGATCATGACCGACCCCGTAGGAAAGCTTCCGAGCGAGCTCGACCAGCTCCCGGACCGTGACCCCGAGGAGACCGCCGAATGGGCGGCCTCCCTGGACGCCGTCACCCAGGCCGCCGGCCCGCACCGCGCCGCGTACCTGATGCGCCGCTCGTTGCAGCACGCCGAGGGCGCCGGTCTCGCGCTGCCCAAGCTGCTGGAGACCGATTACGTCAACTCCATCCCGACCGCCGCCGAGCCCGCGTTCGACGGCGACCTGGAGATGGAGTCGAGGATCACCGCGTGGAACCGCTGGAACGCGGCCGCGATGGTCACCCGGGGAGCCAGGCACGGGGTCGGCGGCCACATCGCCACCTTCGCCTCGGCGGCCTGGCTCTACGAGACCGGCTTCAACCACTTCTTCCGCGGCAAGGAGGGGGACGGCAGCGGCGACCAGCTCTACATCCAGGGCCACGCCTCCCCCGGCATCTACGCCCGCGCCTTCCTCGACGGCCGGATCAGCGAGCGGCAGCTCGACCACTTCCGCCAGGAGTCCGGCGGCGAGGGCCTGCCCTCCTACCCGCACCCCCGGCGGCTGCCGTGGCTGTGGGAGTTCCCCACCGTGTCGATGGGCCTCGGCCCGCTCTCGGCCATCTACCAGGCGCGCTTCAACCGCTATCTGGCCAACCGCTCCATCAAGGACACGTCCAACTCCCACGTCTGGGCCTTCCTCGGCGACGGCGAGATGGACGAGCCCGAGTCGACCGCCGCCCTGGCGCTGGCGGCCCGTGAGCAGCTCGACAACCTGACCTTCGTCATCAACTGCAACCTGCAGCGCCTCGACGGCCCGGTCCGCGCCAACTTCCGCGTGGTCCAGGAGCTGGAGGCGCAGTTCCGGGGCGCGGGCTGGAACGTCGTCAAGACGCTCTGGGGCAACGCCTGGGACGAGTTGTTCCAGCTGGACGCCACGGGCGCGCTGCTGCGCCGCCTGCGCGAGGTCCCGGACGCGCAGTTCCAGACGTACGCGACCCGTGACGTCGCCTACATCCGCGAGCACTTCTTCGGCGCCGAGCCCGCCCTCGTCGAGCTGGCGAAGCTGCTCACCGACGCGAAGATCGCCGAGTGTTTCTACACCTCGCGCGGCGGCCACGAGGCCCGCAAGGTCTACGCGGCCTACAGGGCGGCCGTCGAGCACAAGGGCGCGCCGACCGTGATCCTGGCCCAGACGGTCAAGGGCTACACGCTCGGCAAGGGCTTCGAGTCCAAGAACGCCAACCACCAGATGAAGAAGCTGTCGATCGACGAGTTCAAGGGCATGCGCGAGCTGCTCGGCCTCCCGATCCCCGACAGCGCCTTCGAGGACGGTCTCGTCCCCTACGGCCACCCGGGAGCCGACTCCCCCGAGGTCCGCTACCTCCAGGAGCGCCGCGCCGCCCTGGGCGGCCCCGCCCCGGCCCGCCGGATGCACGCCTCCGCGCCGCTGCCGCAGCCGGAGGAGCGCGCGTTCAAGGCCCTGTACAAGGGGTCCGGCAAGCAGGAGATGGCCACCACCATGGCGTTCGTCCGCCTGGTGAAGGACCTGATGCGGGACAAGGAGACCGGCAAACGCTGGGTGCCGATCGTCCCGGACGAGGCCCGTACCTTCGGTATGGAGTCGCTGTTCCCCTCGGCCGGCATCTACTCGCCGCTGGGCCAGACGTACGAGCCGGTCGACCGCGACCAGCTGATGTACTACAAGGAGGCCAAGGACGGCCAGATCCTCAACGAGGGGATCACCGAGGCCGGGGCCATGGCCGACTTCATCGCCGCCGCCACGTCGTACGCGACGCACGGCGAGACGATGATCCCGTTCTACATCTTCTACTCGATGTTCGGCTGGCAGCGGACCGGCGACCAGATGTGGCAGCTCGCCGACCAGCTCGGCAAGGGCTTCATCGTCGGCGCGACCGCCGGCCGTACGACGCTGACGGGCGAGGGCCTCCAGCACGCGGACGGCCACTCGCACCTGATCGCGGCCACCAACCCGGCCTCGCTCAACTACGACCCGGCGTTCGCGTACGAGGTCGCGGTGATCGTCAAGGACGGCCTGCGGCGGATGTACGGCCCCGAGGCCGAGGACGTCTTCTACTACCTGACGGTCTACAACGAGCCGAAGCCGCAGCCCGCGATGCCCGAGGGCGTCGAGGAGGGCATCGTCAAGGGCCTGTACCGCTTCAAGGAGGGCACGCCCGCCAAGGCGGACGCGCCGCGCCTGCAACTGCTGGCCTCCGGCACGGCGATCCACTGGGCCCTGAAGGCCCAGGAGCTGCTGGCCGCCGACTGGGGCGTCACGGCCGACGTCTGGTCCGCCACCTCGTGGGGCGAGCTGCGCCGCGACGCGCTGGAGGCCGACGAGGCGCTCCTCCGCGGTGAGATGCGGGTCCCGTACGTGTCGCAGGCGCTCTCCGGCGCTCCGGGCCCGGTGCTCGCGGTCAGCGACTGGATGCGCCAGGTCCCGGACCAGATCAGCCAGTGGGTGGAGCAGGACTGGTCCTCGCTCGGCACGGACGGCTTCGGCCTCTCCGACACCCGCGAGGCGGCCCGCCGGCACTTCGGCGTCGACGCCCAGTCGATCGTCGTGGCGTCGCTGGCCCAGCTCGCCAAGCGCGGCGAGGTCCCGGCCTCGGCGGTCAAGGAGGCCCGGGAGCGTTACGGGCTCTGATCCGCCGTACGGTTCCGAGGCCCCCGGTCACCGGGGCGGGCGCGTCCGACAACGCGTCCGCCCCGGCGGCCGGGGGTTTCGGCGTCGGCAGCGGCCGGGGCGGTTTCGGTGCGGGCGGCCGAGGGGTTCCGCTGCCGCCACAATGGGCCCATGCGCGCTGCCCGGCTGATCAAGATGGTGCTGCTCCTCCAGTCCCGCCCTGCCATGTCCGCCGCCGAACTGGCGGCCGAGCTGGAGGTGTCGGAGCGTACGGTCACCCGGGACGCGCAGGCGCTCTCCGAGGCGGGCGTCCCGGTGTACGCCGAGCGCGGCCGGGCGGGGGGCTACCGGCTCGTCGGCGGCTACCGCACCCGGCTGACCGGCCTCGCCCGGAACGAGGCGGAGGCCCTGTTCCTCTCCGGCCTGCCCTCCGCGCTGCGGGAGATGGGGCTGGAGGACGCGGCGTCGGCGGCCCGGCTCAAGGTGTCGGCCGCGCTGCTGCCCTCCCTGCGCGACGCCTCGGCCTCCGCCGCCCAGCGCTTCCACCTGGACGCCCCGTCCTGGTACCACGAGCCCGAGCCCCCGGAGCTGCTGCCCGCCGTCGCCGACGCCGTCTGGGACGACCGCCTGCTGCGGGTCCGCTACCGCAGGGGCGGCGGCCGGGAGCGCGTGGGTACGGAGGTGGCGCGGGAGCTCGCTCCGTACGGGCTCGTCCTCAAGGCCGGGGTCTGGTACCTCTGCGCCCGGGTCGCGGACGACTTCCGGGTCTACCGGATCGACCGGTTCACCGCGGTGGAGCCGGCCGGCGAGCGCTTTGAGCGGGACGAGGGCTTCGACCTGCCCGGGTTCTGGGAGGAGCGGGCCGCCGAGTTCGCCCGGTCCCTCCTGCGTACCGAGGTGACCGTACGGGTGTCCGAGAGGGGTGCTCGGCAGCTCGCGTACTCCGGGGACCGGGCGGCGGCCTCGGCGGCCCTCGCGAAGGCCCCTCCCGCCGGTCCTGACGGGTGGCGCACGGTCACATTGCCGGTGGAATCACTGGACGTGGCGTACGGCCAGCTGCTGTCGCTGGGCCCCGAGTTGGAGGTCGTGGAGCCCGGGGAGCTGCGCAGCCGGTTCGCCGCGGCGGCCGAACGCCTGCGCGAGCTGTATCGCTGAAAGGCTTCTTTTCGCCGTCTGGGCGTGCGGGGGGTCCCGGCAGGCTGGATGCTGGACCCGTGATGGACGAGACGGAATTCTGGGAGATCATCGACAGCAGCCGCGAGGCCGCCGAGGGCGACCCCGACGAGCAGGCCGATCTGCTCGTGGAACGGCTGGTGCGGCTCGACCCCGATTCCGTGCTGGACTTCGCCCGGCACTTCGAGGCCCGCTACAACCGCGCCTACCGCTGGGACCTGTGGGCTGCGGCCGCCGTGCTGCTCGGCGGGGCGAGCGACGACGCGTTCGACTACTTCCGGTGCTGGCTGATCGGCCAGGGCCGGGAGGTCTTCGAGGGCGCGCTGCACGACCCGGACGACCTGGCCGAGCTGCTGGAGGAGTTCGACGAGGAGTTCGACGGGGACGGCGAGGAGCTGGGGTACGCGGCCGACGAGGCGTACGAGCAGCTCACGGGCGTCGTCGCACCCGATCTGGGCCTGCCGCCGCAGCCTGCCGAGCCACTGGGCTCCCCGGTCGACTTCGAGGACGAAGAGACGCTGGCGGCCCGCTACCCGGAGCTCTGGGACCGCTTCGCGCCACGCTGAGCCGGGCCGACGCACCCCGGCCTGGACGAGGCCGGGTCAGGGCGTCAGCGGGCGGCCCATCAACACGTCGTCCACATAGCGCCCTTCCAGGAAGAGTTCGCCCCTCAGCACGCCCTCCACGGCGAACCCCTCGGAGGCGTAGAGCGCCTGGGCGGGGGCGTTGTGCCCGAGCACCCGCAGCGTCATCCGGTTCGCCCCCTGCCGCCGCGCCTCGGCGAACGCGGCCCGCAGCAGGGTCCGCCCGACACCGGCCCGGCGCGCCCATCCCGCCACGACGAGGCCCTGTATCTGCCGCACATGGGCGGTGCAGGCGAGCGGGGTGGGCGGGACCAGGCGTATGTACCCGGCGATGCGCGTCCCGCCGGACTCCGTCGCGGCGTCCGCCACCAGGAAGTCCTGGGGCCGGTGGCGCTCGCCGAAGAAGGGGGCGTACGGGGGCTGCGGTTTCGGGAGCACGGCGTGCAGTGTCGACCAGGCGGAACGGTCCAGCTCCCCGAGCTCGTCCTCGTCGGCGGGCAGGGCGTGGCGGACGGGGTGGAGTGTCAGTGCGGCGGCCATGGCGTCACTGTGCCACGGCCCCTCCCCGGTGATCCACGGTGTTCTCCCCCGTATCTCTCCCTGCCCCTCCCTGTCCCTCCTTGTCCCTGTCCCTGTCCCTCCGTGTCCCCCTCCCTCCCCGTCCCTCTCCCTCCTCCGGAGGACCTGCCGTGTTTCCCGGGGTGCGTGGGGCAGGATGGCACCATGCCGACCTCCCGTATCTCCGTCACTGGATCGTCCGGACTCATCGGAGCGGCGCTCGTGCGCTCGCTGCGCGCCGACGGGCACGAGGTGGCCCGCCTGGTGCGGCGGCCCGCCACGTCCGGCGACGAGGTGGAGTGGGACCCCCAGCGCGGTTACGTGGACGTGGCCGGGCTGGTGGGCTGCGACGCGGTCGTCCACCTCGCCGGGGCGGGGGTCGGCGACCACCGCTGGACCGACGACTACAAGCGGGAGATCCGCGAGAGCCGGGTGCTGGGCACCGCCGCGATCGCCGAGGCCGTCGCCTCGCTCGACACCCCGCCCGCGGTGCTGCTCTCCGGGTCGGCCATCGGCTTCTACGGCGATACGGGAGACCGCGCCGTGGACGAGAGCGCGCCGCCCGGGGACGGGTTCCTGCCCTCCGTGTGCGAGGAGTGGGAGGCCGCGACGGCCGCCGCCGAGGAGCGGGGCGTCCGCACGGTGCACGCCCGCACGGGTCTGGTGGTGGCCCGCGAGGGCGGGGCGTGGGGCCGCCTGTTCCCGCTGTTCAAGGCCGGGCTGGGCGGGCGGATGGGCGACGGCCGCCAGTACTGGAGCTTCATCGCGCTGCACGACCACGTCGCGGCCCTGCGCCACATCCTGGACACCGACTCGCTGTCCGGCCCGGTGAACCTGACCGGGCCCGACCCGGTCACCAACGCCGAGGTGACGGCCGCGATGGGCCGGGTGCTGCGCCGCCCGACGCTGTTCACGGCCCCCGCGCCCGCGCTGCGGGTCGCGCTCGGGGAGTTCGCCGGCGATGTGCTGGGCAGCCAGCGGGTGATCCCGGGCCGGCTGCTGGACTCCGGCTTCTCGTTCGCGTTCCCCGGCATCGACGCGGCGATCCGCGCGGCGTTGCGCTGAGCCGCACCCGCCCCCGCCCCCGGTCGTCCGCAGGTGCTCCGTGCGACCCCGTGCCCCGGTGCTCCCGGGCACGCGCGTCTGACTGACTATCAGCCATCCTCCTAGCCTCGATGCGAACTGCGGCATTCCGGGGACCGGTTGGGGGCAAGACCCCCACCAGTCACCAGTCGCACCGACTCGGGGAGGGCTTGTGCGCAGCACGGCACACCACGCGGACGTGGTCATCATCGGGGCCGGGATCGCCGGCCTGTCAGCGGCCCACCGACTGACCGCCGCGGGAATCGGCGTCAGTGTTCTCGAGGCCGCCCCCAGAGCGGGCGGCCGGCTGGTCACCCATGAGGTGGACGGCTTCCGCCTCGACCGGTTCGGCCCCCTGCTCTGCACCTCCTGGCCGGAGCTGAGCTCCACTCCGGGGCTCGGAGCCCCGGAGCTGCGGAAGTTCGCGCCGGGGGTACTGGTCCACAGCGAGGGCCGCCGCCATCGCACCGGCGACATACGGAGCGCGAGGGGCGCACTCAAAGCGGTACGCACCCGATCGAGCGCCCCCCATTTCTCGGCGGGAGGGTACGGGAGCCATCTGCGGATCGTGTCGCGCGGCGGACCCGGGCCGGACGGCCCGAGGAACGGCGGCTGCCTCAGCGGCGGCACGATGGCCGAGGCGATCGACCGGGCCCGGCTGGGCGCGGCGCTCTCCCGGCTGGCCGCCACCCCGGCCGCCCGGCTCCTGACCCGCCCCGAGCGGACCGCGCTCGCCGCCCTCGCGGACGGCCAGATGCCCGCCCGTACGGTGGACGGCGTCCTGCGTCCGCTGCTGTCCGCCCTGCTGAACGACCCGGACCTGACCACGTCGAGCCGGTGCGCGGACCTGGCCCTGCGGGACTACGCACGGGGCGGGCTGTGTGTTCCGGCGGGGGGTTCGGGGGCGCTGCCGGATCTGCTGGCGGCCGCGCTGCCGCCCGGCACGGTGCGGACCGGGGTGCATGTCACGGCCGCCGGCATCACCTCCGTACGCACCAAGGAGCACGGTGAACTGGGCTGCCGTTCGCTGCTGTTGGCCACCGGCGCGGGGGCGGCGGCCGAGCTGCTGCCGGGTCTGCGGGTGCCGTCCTTCCGCCCGGTGACGGTCCTGCACCACACCGCTCCCGCGCCGCCGCCGACCGGCCGTTCGCTGGTGCTGGACGCCGACCGGTCGGGGCCGGTGGCGTACACGGCGGTGATGAGCGAGGTGGACCCGGCGCGTGCGCCGGAGGGCCGGACGCTGATCACCTCCACGGTGCTCGGCACTCCGCCGCCGGACCTGGACCGTTCCGTACGCACGCATCTGGCGGCGCTGTACGGGACCCCGACCGACGACTGGGAGCTGCTGGCCGCCCACCACGACCCGGAGGCGGTGCCCGCGATGGAGGCCCCGCACGATCCGCGCCGCCCGGTGCGGGTGCTGGCCGGGCTGTACGTGTGCGGGGACCACCGCGACACGAGCACGGTCCAGGGGGCGCTGCACTCGGGCCGCCGGGCGGCCGAGGCCATCCTCGCGGACCTGGGCGTACGCCCGGTGCACCAGGGGGGCGCGGGGCTGCCGGAGGCGGCGTAGGGGCGGGTGCGGGTGCGCCCGGGGTGCCCGGGGCGGGTGCGGGTGCGCCCGGGGTGCCTACGGCGTGCGGGCGCCTCCGGCGTGCGGGTGCGTTCGGTGTGCTGCGGCCGGGTGATTCCCGCGTGCGGCGGGCGGGAGGGCGCGGCAGCCGGGCGCCCCTGTGCCGTGGCCGGGTCAGCCCAGGGCGGCGACCCGGTCGCGGTAGCCGCGCACGGGGCTCGCGTCCCGGTACGGCTCAAGGCTGCGCTCGAAGGCGCGTACGTACTCGGTGGCCCGGGCCGAGCGCATCTCGGACGCCTGCTGGGCCGCCTCGGCCCCCAGCAGGCATGCCTGTTCGAGCTCGCCGAGACCCAGTCGCGCGGAGGCGAGCACCACCCGGCAGAACAGCCGGCTCCGGGCGTACGCCGGGGCGCGCAGCTGGAGCGAGCGTTCCGCGTGCTGGGCGGCGGTCCGGTACTGCTGGAGGTCGCGGTGGCAGTGGCCGAGCTCATGGGCGAACTGCGCCTCGTCGAAGGAGCGGGCCCAGTGCGGCGACTCGTCGCCGGGGCGCGCCGTCTCCAGGGCGTTTTCGGCCCGGGTCAGCGCGGCGGTGCAGGCGCGCGCCTCACCGAGGATGCCGTGGCCGCGCGCCTCGACGGAGTGCAGCAGGGCCTGGACGAGGGGCGGGGCGGCGGAGCCGATGCCCTGCTGGGCGACGCGGGCGAGCTGGACGGCCTCCCTGCCGTGGCCGAGGTAGACGGCCTGCCGGCTCATGGTGATCAGGACGTACGCGCCGTAGCCGCGGTCCCCGGCGGCCTGGGCGAGCCGGAGCGCCTGCACGAAGTACCGCTGGGCCAGGCCGTGGGCGGCGATGTCGAACGAGGTCCAGCCGGCCAGCCGGGTCAGGTCGGCGGCCGCGGCGAACAGGCGGCGTCCGGTGGCTTCGCCGTAACTCCCCCGGAGCATCGGCTCGGCCTCGTGCTCCAGATACCGCACGAGGGCCTGCCGGGCGTGGCCGCCGCCGTACGCGTGGTCGAGGGTGCGGAAGAGCTCGCCGACCGAGCGGAGCGCCGCGACGTCCCCGCCGCTGACCCGCTGACCGGGGCCCCGGTCGGTCTGGCGTTGCCGTGGGACCACGGGCAGCGCCTCCGTACCGGACGCCACTCCTGGGCCGGGTGCGGCTCCCGGGCCGGTCGCCGTCCCCGGGCCGGCAGCGGCGCCCGCGCCCATGCCGCCGGCGGGGCCCGCTCCGGGCAGACCTCTCACGCCGCCGGGCAGGGCCGCGCCGGACCGGTCGGCCACGGACGGCTGGGCCGGGGACGGGGCGGACGGAACGGGGTGGCCGGCGGGGCGCAGGGGTCCGCCGGGGCGGGGCGCGCCGCGGAGGTCGGTGCGCGGGGGCCCGTCCGTACGGCCCGGTGCGGGGGCCGCTGCCGGTGAGCCGCTCGCACCGGCTCCTCCCCTGCGGTGCGGGCCGGCCGCCGCGCCGTCGCGCGCCACCCACTCGTCGGCGCGGCCGATCAGCCAGTCCCGGCTGGGGACGACGAGACCGGCGGGGGTGAAGGCGATCTTCCGGAGTTCCGTGTGGGAGCCCGAGTCCTTGCGCCACAGTCCGCTGACGATGTCGACCGCCTCGGCGGGGGACGCCGCGAACTCCAGCCCCGCGTAGACGGGCGCGCAGGCGTCCAGGCCGAGGTCCTGCGCGGAGAGCCGCCGGCCGAGCCGCCGGGTGAAGACCTCGGCGATCAGGGCGGGGGTGGTGCCGCGCGGCTGCTGTCCGCGCAGCCAGCGGGTGACGGAGGTCTTGTCGTACCGCAGATCGAGTCCGTGTTCGAGGCCGAGCTGATCGACCCTGCGGGCGAGACCCGCATGGGAGAACCCGGCTTCCGCGATGAGTGAGGCGAGGCGGCGGTTGGGCGTGCGCTGCGGGGGTCGTTCCGACATCAGCTGTACGGTCTCCTGCCTTCGGGGGCCCGGACCGGCCCCTGGGGAACGGCGCGAATTTAGCGTCCGACGGGGCGGTCGGAGACACCCTTTGCTCCACGTTCATCCGATCGTGTGAGGATTGCGGAGTGAGCTGACGGCGGCGGCCGGACGCCCCCGGGCTCTCCACCTGCCGGTGGGCCGGCCGGGTGACGGTCGTACAGTGGTTGCGGGCGCGACCAGTGCAGGGCGCCGTCATCCCGGGGACACCCCTTCGGGCACACGGCGTCCGACGTAGGGAGGCATCTGTCGTGAGCGAGCTGCGGTTCGTCCGTCTGGGCTTCGGTGACGAGGCCGTCGAGTACACGGTGGCCTGGCAGAAGCAGCGCGAGGTGCACGCCGCCCGGTTCGAGGACCTGGTGCCGGACACCTGCCTGCTCCTGGAGCACCCGCCCGTCTACACGGCGGGCCGCCGTACCGCGGCGAGCGAACGCCCGCTGGACGGTACGCCGGTCATCGACGTGGACCGGGGCGGGAAGATCACCTGGCACGGCCCGGGGCAGCTCGTCGGCTACCCCATCCAGAAGCTGCCGCGCCCGGTCGACGTGGTGGCGCACGTCCGCCGCCTGGAGGACGCGCTGATCCGTACGGCCGCCGACTTCGGGGTGGAGACCTCGCGGGTCGAGGGCCGCAGCGGGGTCTGGGTGCTCGGCGACCCGGTCGAGCGGCGGCAGGCGCTCGGCGGGCTCTCGCTGGACTTCGACCCCCGGCTCCAGGACGAGGAGTTCGACCCCCGGCTGAACGGCCCGGAGTACGCCCCGTCCAACGCGGGCCAGCGGCGCGAGGACCGCAAGCTGGCCGCGATCGGGATCCGGGTCGCCAAGGGCGTGACGATGCACGGCTTCGCCATCAACGTGAACCCGGACAACACCTGGTTCGACCGGATCGTGCCGTGCGGCATCCGGGACGCGGGGGTCACGTCCCTCTCCAACGAGCTGGGCCGGGAGGTCACCATCGAGGAGGTGCTGCCGGTCGTGGAGAAGCACCTGCGGGACATCCTGGAGAACGCGGCGCTCGCGCCCCGCGTGATCGAGCAGCCGGTGTCCGCGTCCCCGGCCGAGGCGGTGGCTCCGGCTCCGGCCGCAGCTTCGGCTCCGGCTCAGGCTCAGGCTCCGGCGTAGTACCGGTCAGTAACCCCGTAGGCCACCGCCGACCGGGGAATAGGCTCCGTCGGCCGCAGGTTGGGCAGACGTAAAGCCGTTTGATTTACGGGCGTACCCTGGTGTTCGCCGAAGAATCCAATGCGAATTGGATGCGAATCCAATGCAGCGAAAGCAAAGGGAGTGCCGGAGTGTCCGCTGTCGCACCCGACGGGCGCAAGATGCTGCGCCTGGAGGTCCGAAACAGCCAGACCCCCATCGAGCGCAAGCCCGAGTGGATCAAAACGCGGGCGAAGATGGGCCCCGAGTACAAGCAGCTGCAGCAGCTGGTGAAGGGCGAGGGGCTCCACACGGTCTGCCAGGAGGCGGGCTGCCCCAACATCTTCGAGTGCTGGGAGGACCGCGAGGCCACCTTCCTCATCGGCGGCGACCAGTGCACGCGGCGCTGCGACTTCTGCCAGATCGACACGGGCAAGCCGCAGGCGCTGGACCGTGACGAGCCCCGCCGGGTCGGCGAGTCCGTCGTCACGATGGACCTGAACTACGCCACCATCACCGGCGTCGCCCGCGACGACCTGGAGGACGGCGGAGCCTGGCTGTACGCGGAGACCGTCCGCCAGATCCACACGCTGACCGCCGAGCGGGAGGCGGGCGCGACCAAGGTCGAGCTGCTGATCCCGGACTTCAACGCGGAGCCCGAGCAGCTCGCCGAGGTGTTCTCCTCGCGCCCCGAGGTGCTCGCGCACAACGTGGAGACGGTGCCGCGCATCTTCAAGCGCATCCGCCCCGGCTTCCGCTACGAGCGGTCCCTCGAAGTCATCACGCGGGCCCGTGAGGCCGGTCTGATCACCAAGTCGAACCTGATCCTCGGCATGGGCGAGACCCGCGAGGAAGTCAGCGAGGCGCTCCAGGACCTGTATGACGCAGGTTGCGAGCTCATCACGATTACGCAGTACCTGCGCCCCTCCGTACGGCACCACCCGGTCGAGCGCTGGGTGAAGCCGCACGAGTTCGTCGAGCTGAAGGACGAGGCCGACGCGATCGGCTACTCCGGCGTGATGTCGGGGCCGCTGGTGCGTTCCTCGTACCGCGCGGGCCGTCTGTTCCAGCAGGCGATGGAGGCGCGCGGCGCGACCGCCGGAAGCGTGCCGACCGCCCAGGCCGTGTGAGTCCGCTCACCCCGGGCTACCGAGCAGTAACCGCATGGTCGAGGCGGCCCGCGCGTTCCCCGCAGGTGAGGGACGCGTACGGGCCGCCCCGGCGTGCGGGGCTCCGGAATGAAGGGTTCATTGGTGTTTGACCGACCGGTCACGCGCTGGTAACACCGAACAGTGACCCTAGGTACATGGGCGGCGGCAGCTTCTCGCGGCCACCGCTTCCCCTGCCCGTCACCGCTTCCCGTACTCAGTCCGCGCCCCGGGTGGCGCATCCGCTCCGAGGGGGAACACCACGATGCAGACCGCACCGGTCCGTGCTCACGCCATCCCGTCCGTCACCACCGCCCTGCGCGCCGTGGAGTCGCTGCTGCTGAGCAGCGGCCAGCGCACCGCCCGCCGCAACGCCTGGACGGCCGTCCTGGAGGACCGCCGCCGGGCCAAGGACCGGGTGGAGACGCCGTACGCGCGGGAGGCCGTGGCCGACCACCGTTCCTAGCCCACTTCCGCGCCACGTAAACTTCGATACATGGCGAGGAAGGCAAAAACCGAGGGCGCGGACAGCGCCGAGAACGCAGGGCGGCTCAAGCAGATCGCCCTGACCTACAAGATGACCAGGCGGTCCGACAGCAAGATCGGTCTCATCATCGCGGGCGTGGGCATCGCCACGTTCGGTGTCCTCCTCGGCATCGGCTTCGCGATCGGCCACCCGATCTACCTGGGCATCCTGGGCTTCGTCCTGGCCCTCCTCGCGATGGCGATCGTCTTCGGGCGACGGGCCGAACGAGCGGCCTTCGGTCAGATGGAGGGCCAGCCCGGTGCGGCGGCCGCCGTCCTGGACCGGATCGGACGCGGCTGGACCACGACCCCCGCGGTGGCGATGAACCGCAGCCAGGACGTCGTGCACCGGTCGGTCGGCAAGGCCGGCATCGTCCTGGTCGCGGAGGGCAACCCGAACCGGGTGAAGAGCCTGCTGGCGGCCGAGAAGAGGAAGATGGCCCGCATCGTGGTGGACGTCCCCGTCCACGACATCATCGTCGGCAACGGCGAGGGCCAGGTGCCTCTGAAGAAGGTCCGCACCAAGATGCTGAAGCTCCCCCGCGTCCTGACCGGCCCCCAGGTGACCTCCACCAACGACCGGCTGCGCGCGATGGGGGACCTGATGAGCAACATGCCCCTGCCGAAGGGTCCGATGCCCAAGGGCATGCGGATGCCGCGCGGCGGAAAGATGCGCTGACCTCGGGCGCACGACGTACGCCACAAGCCTTGATCACTTCGTCCCGCCGGATCCATCCGGCGGGACGAAGTGCTGCCGGGCCGGATGTACGGGATGGCCGGGCGGGATGCAGGGGATGCAGGGGATGCACGAGACGTACTCGGGCTCGGACGGCTCAGCGGAACGCGTCGGCGTTCTCCGAAGCCCACTGCCCGAACGGGCGGCCCGGCGCTCCCGTGACCTGTGCGACCGTGTCGCGCACCATCAGCAACTCGTCGTTCACGTCCCCGCCGGTGACGTCGAGCACCGCGTCCGCCGCCTCGGCCCCGAAGACCGCGACCATCCCCGCGTACGCCTCCTGGCGGCTGACCTCGGCGAAGGGGACCTCCCGGCCCAGCGCCGCCGCGACGGCCTCGACCTGCTGCCGGGCGCTCACCGGCTCCGGACCGGTCAGGGCGTACGTGTGCCCCTGGTGGCCGGGCTCGGTCAGCGCCACCCGCGCCACCGACGCGATGTCCGCGGGGTGGATGGTCGGCAGTGCGATGTCCGCGTACGGCGCGCGGACGGTCTCGTGGCCACGGATGGAAGCCGCCCACATCAGGGTGTTCGAGGCGAACTGCGTCGGCCGCAGGATCGTCCAGGCCATGCCGCTCGCCTTGAGCAGTCGCTCCACCGCCAGGTTCTCGCCGGCGGGGCCGAGGCGGGGGTGGGTCTGGACGGTGATCGACGACACCAGCACGACGTGCTCCACACCCGCCTGCCGGGCGACCTCGAGGACACCGGCGTCCGGGCCCAGCCGCGACAGGAGAAACAGCGAGCGCACCCCGTCCAGCGCGGGCTTCAACGACGCCGGCTCCGCGAAGTCGCCCTCCACGGCCTCGACCCCTTCGGGGAAGACGGCCTGGGCGGCGTCACGGGTGAGTGCTCTGAGCGGCCCGACATCATGGGCGTGCAGTTGCGCCAGCAGGGCACTGCCGATGTTTCCGGTGGCTCCGGTCACGAGGATCATGAGCGTGTCTCCTGTCGTCAGATGATCAACTGGATGACACGCTAGAACCTCGATGACGCTTGAGGTCAAGGAAGCTCTCGGCCGCAGGCGCGCTGCCGGTCGTGCGAACTCCGGCGTACGCATACACAGACGCGTACGCAGACACCGCCTGCGCCTCCGCCCCTCTCACTCCCCCGGACTCACCGGGGTCGTCCTCACATCCGGACCTGGACGGCGCGGCCGAGGCGGTCGTGGAGTCCGCGGCCGTCGCGGTCCCAGACGAGGGCGGGGATGACCAGTACAAGCAGCACGGTCCGCACCAGGACGCGCCCGAAGCCGAGGCGGCCGCCGTCCTCGGAGACCACGCGGAGCCCCAGCAGGCGCTTGCCCGGGGTGCAGCCGATGGTGCCGACTGTGAGGGCGCTCAGCAGGAAGAAGACGCCGAGCGCCCAGTTCCCCGCCGCCTGCTGGTCACCGCGAGCGAGCAGCCCGTATGCGATCACCATGCAGAGCGACCAGTCGATGAAGAGGGCCCCGAAACGGCGGCCGAGCGGCGCGACCGCTCCCGGCCCCTCCTCGGGCAGCCCGAGCCTCTTGCCCCGGTGACCGAAGTCGGCGCCCATCTCTTCGGCGGCCGCCCGGGGCCCCGAGAGCCACGATCCGATTGCTTGCCTGTTGTCCACCCGTCCACGGTACTGCGCCCATGTTTGCGCCCGGCCGGGCGGGGCACGGAAACAGCCGCTGAGGTGCCGCCCGACCCCGCCCCGGTTAACTTGGGCGAAACAAATGGGTCATGCTTGAGAAATCCCGCCTGCCTATGGTCGGGTCCAGCGTGTGCCACCGCACTGGCCGCACAACGAGCTACAACCCCGTCCCTCCCGGGCCGGGAGTAGGAGGAGTTGGATGTTCCAGAACGCCGACGAAGTGCAGAAGTACGTAGCGGACAACGACGTCAAGTTCATCGATGTCCGGTTCTGCGACCTGCCCGGGGTGATGCAGCACTTCACGATCCCGGCAAAGAGCTTCGACCCGGCCGAGGAACTCGCCTTCGACGGCTCGTCGATCCGCGGTTTCCAGGCGATCCACGAGTCCGACATGGCGCTGCGCGCCGACCTGTCGACGGCTCGGGTGGACCCGTTCCGCCGCGACAAGACGCTCAACATCAACTTCTTCATCCACGACCCGATCACGGGCGAGCAGTACAGCCGCGACCCGCGCAACATCGCCAAGAAGGCCGAGGCGTACCTCGCCTCGACCGGCTTCGCGGACACCGCGTACTTCGGCCCGGAGGCCGAGTTCTACGTCTTCGACAACGTCCGCTTCCAGACGTCGGCGAACGAGAGCTTCTACCACATCGACTCCGAGGCCGGCGCCTGGAACACCGGTGCGCTGGAGAACAACCGGGGTTACAAGGTCCGCTACAAGGGCGGTTACTTCCCGGTCCCGCCGGTCGACCACTTCGCCGACCTGCGTGCTGAGATCTCCCTGGAGCTGGACAAGAACGGCCTCCAGGTCGAGCGCCAGCACCACGAGGTCGGCACCGCCGGCCAGGCCGAGATCAACTACAAGTTCAACACGCTGCTCGCCGCGGCCGACGACCTGATGCTCTTCAAGTACATCGTGAAGAACGTCGCCTGGCGCAACGGCAAGACCGCGACCTTCATGCCGAAGCCGATCTTCGGCGACAACGGCTCGGGCATGCACGTGCACCAGTCGCTGTGGCAGGGCGGCACGCCGCTCTTCTACGACGAGCAGGGTTACGCGGGCCTGTCGGACATGGCGCGCTACTACATCGGCGGCATCCTCAAGCACGCCCCGTCGCTGCTGGCCTTCACCAACCCGACGGTGAACTCCTACCACCGCCTGGTCCCCGGCTTCGAGGCCCCGGTCAACATGGTGTACTCGCAGCGCAACCGCTCCGCCGCGATGCGTATCCCGATCACCGGCTCGAACCCGAAGGCCAAGCGCGTCGAGTTCCGCGCCCCGGACCCGTCCTCCAACCCGTACCTCGCCTTCTCGGCGCTGCTGATGGCGGGCCTGGACGGCGTGAAGAACAAGATCGAGCCGGCCGAGCCGATCGACAAGGACCTCTACGAGCTGGCTCCCGAGGAGCACGCCAACGTCCAGCAGGTCCCGACCTCGCTCCCGGCGGTGCTCGAGGCCCTGGAGGCGGACAACGAGTACCTCCAGGCGGGCGGCGTCTTCACGCCCGACCTGATCGAGACCTGGATCGACTACAAGCGCACGCACGAGATCGCCCCGATCCAGCTGCGCCCGCACCCGCACGAGTTCGAGCTCTACTTCGACATCTGAGCCGCGAGGCGCGCTGAACGCGGCGCCTGACGCCGGAGGCCCCGAGGGCCGCCCGCCCCTTCGAGGGGAGGGCGGCCCTCGGCCATGCCGTTCCAGGGGCGGCCGCGCTGGTCCCAGCTTCAGAAGGACCGGGCCTTCTGGAGGAGCTCCTCGGTGCCGTCGCCGTAGAGAGCCGCTTCGATCCTCCTCCTGGGCGCCCCGGGATCACGACTCGTCGTAAGCCCACGCCTGCCCGGTCTGCCGGTACAGCTCCACGGGAATCGGGTGGGCTCCGGCCCTCATACGCGCGGTGTACAGCAGGCCGTCGAGGTGGTCGATCTCGTGGTGGATGAGGCGCGCGAGGCCGCGCTCGTACACCGTGGTCACGGTCTGACCGGTCCGGGCCGTGGTCTCGACGGTGATCTTCACGGGGCGGGGTACGAGGCCGCGCACGTCGAAGAAGCTGAGGCAACCCTCGTAATGCTCGTCCGAACCATCGGAGCGTTCGGTGATGCGTGGGTTGAGCAGGACGACGGCGGGCTCATCGCCCGGCGGCTGGACGACAGCGGCGGCGCGGCTGATGCCGATCTGCGGTGCCGCGAGGCCCATGCCCTTGGCGAAAGGGTGGACCTGGCTGATGCGGTCCATGGCGGCGAACAACTCGTCGACGACGCGCTCGGCTTCATCCCGTTCGGCGGGCAGGTCGAACGCACGGGCCGGTTCGGTGAGGATGGCGGCATCCTGTTGGACGACTCCGAGGTCTCGCATCCGCTGACTGGGCCGCATGTCCGTCACCTGAACTCTCCTTGGTCCGTCCGGGGTTCGGGCTGTGCCCGGAACCGCCACTCCAGACGATACCGAGCGTGCGGCGCGGGCGTGGTCGTGCTCCTGAGCGGTGAAGGGGAGCGGTGCCGCCCCCGCTCCCCTCCCCCTCCTACCGTGCGCGGGCGGCGCGCATGTCCGTGCCGTAGGTCGTGCGGTAGTCCGGGACGACTATGCGGCTCGCCGGGGACTCCTGGCGGACCTGGGCGACGAAGCCGTCCAGGTCCACGTCCGGGTCGCGGCGCGGCGGTTCGCTCAGTGGTCTCTCGAAGTTGTCCCAGTGCACGGGCACGACGACGCCGGGTCGGTCCAGCGCGTGCAGCAGCCGTGGCACATAGCGGAACGTGGCCGTGGTGGACGGCACCGCGATCATCGCGAGATCGGGGCTCAGCCCCTGCACGGCCTGCTCGGAGAAGTCGCTGGCGCCCATCAGGAACGCCGCTGGTCCGTCGCCCGCCGTCACCTGGAAAGCGAGCGTGTCGCCCTCCGGCAGGTCCGAGATGGTCCTCGGAGGCGTTGCCGGCGGAGCGTTCAGCGTGCCCGGGGCGAAATAGGAGCGTCGCTCGTTGCGGCTGTGCAGGCTCGACACGACCTGGACAGTGATGCCGTTGAAGTCCAGCACCTCGCCGCCCTTCACCACCGAGATCTGTGCGGGGTCGACGCCGAAGGCGACCAGCAGATGGAAGGTCGTCTCCGTGCCGACGACCCGTGCGCCGGTGGACTTGGCGATGTGGGGCACGTCGGCGATGTGGTCCCAGTGCGAGTGACTGACCAGGACGATCTCGGGGCGGCCGACGTGCTTCCGTACGAGATCGGGATCGGACCTCAGCCTGGTGCCGGGCTTGAAGCCTCCGCCGTCGAACAGGCCGGTCCCGAACCGGGTGATGTAGGGGTCGAAGAGCACCGTGCGCCCAGCGGCGTCGATGCGCCATCCGGAGGTGCCCAGCCAGCGGAAGGACACCGAACCCGTCTTACGGGACGGGCGCGTTGCCGTCTCGGCGGCTGCGGCGGCCGGGGTGGAGAGCAGCGGGGCTGCCGCGCCGATCGCGGCTCCGCGCAGCACCGTACGTCGGCCGAGTGCCTGGATGCGCCGCTTCGGGCGCCGTGCGTCTGTGTCGTCGCTCATGGCGGAAGGAGATCAGGGCGCATGCCTCCACGTCCAAGATCAGAATGAGAGTGCGGTCATATGCGTCCGCATATGACCGCACGTCAGAGCCCCTTGCCACGAAGAGAATCGACGGCGATTCGCGCCGCGGCGCCGAGCGCGGCATCCACCGCCGTACGCGAGGCGGCCAGCTTCCGGGTCCGGGCGAAGACGGATATCGCGTAGCAGCCGCCGTCCGGATACCGAACGACCCCTGCTTCCAGGTGCAGTCCGGGCAGGGTGCCGGTCTTGGCCGCGACCGTCACCTCGTCGGGGAACCCCGACACCAGGCGATGCCTGAATACTTGACGAGTCATCAGTTCCCTTACCTGGAGGCAGGCTTCCGGTGGTCCCGCCTCGTCGCGCCAGATGAGACGCAGCAGCCGGGTGATCTCCCGGGGCGTGCCGGCGTTGGTCCGCAGCGGATCCAGCACGCTCAGCCGCCTCTTCCGGTCGTCCGGCAGAGCGGGGTACCGGAGGGCGAACTCCGCCTCGTCGCGCGCGCCGACCTCCGCGAGCATCGAATCCAGGACGTCACGGGGGCCACCCACGATCCGGGTCCGGTCGAGCCCGAGTTCTCCGGCCAGGAGCTGCACCGTGTCCAGGCCGACCCGCGCCAGGAGAAGGTCGGCCGCCGAGTTGTCACTCACCGAGATCGCGAAGAACGCCAGGTCGCGCAGCGACAGTTCGACGTCGTCCGCGCATCCCGCCGTGCCCCAGCCGCCGAGCCTGTCGGCCGCCCCCACCCGCACCCGCTCCCGGGGATCGAGCTGGCCGGCGGCTGCCTGCCGGGCGAACTCCAGGACCAGCAGCACCTTGAAGACCGAGGCGATCACGACGGGCTCGTCCGCGCCGACGGCAACCTCCGCTCCGGCAGTCACCTCTGTGAGCGGCGTCCCGCCCACCGGGACCGCGTGCAGCAACCCGTCTGCCCCCGCCCGCGCGAAGATCTCCCGGATCCGTTCCTCGACCATCGGTACGCCCTCACGTAAGGTTTCCGGCTGTGGATCTCCTTCGCCACCTGCGCATCTTCGTCGCCGTCGCCGACGAGCTGCACTTCAGCCGGGCCGCCGACCAGCTTGGCATGGCCCAACCGCCGCTCAGCCAGGCGGTGCGCAGGCTGGAGAAGGACCTCGGAGCCGAGCTGTTCGACCGATCGCACCGCCAGGTCCGGCTCACCGCCGCCGGTCTGCTGCTGCTGGACGAGGCGCGCGAACTCCTGGCCCGCGAGCAGCGGTTGCGTACGCTGGCCCACCGCGCCGGTGACGGTGCGCTGGGCACCCTGCGCGCGGGCATTCCTCCTGACACCACGGTCGCCACGCTCTCCACCCTGCTCTCGGCCTGCGCGGAGCACGCGCCGGGTCTGTCCGTCGATCTCCAGGAGATCACCACCGGGGAGCAGCTGCGGCTGCTGGCCTCCGGCGGGCTCGACGTCGGCCTCGTCCACCAGCCCGTGGACGCCACCGAACTCGACCTCGGGCCCGAAGTGCGCGCGGAGCTCGGTGTCGTCCTGCCCCGCACCTCGCCGCTGGCCCGGATCGCCGAGATCGCGCTCGCCGATCTGTCCGGCCACGATCTCGTGCTCTTCCCCCGCGCCCAGGCTCCCGGCTGGTACGACCGGATCCTCGACACCTGCCGCACCAACGGCTTCGTGCCCGGACGGCTCCGGCACGCCTCCAACCCCGAGTTCCTGCTGGCCCTCGTCCACGCGGGCCACGGCATCGCCTTCGACCAGGGGCCGGTGGCCCGCAAGGAGCCCCGGGTGGTCTGGCGTCCCCTGGCCGGCCGGCCCCTCACCCGGCGGACGAACGGCGCCTGGCCCTCCGGGCGCTCCGCCCATCCGGCCGCACCGCACTTCGCCGAGCTGGCGGCGGATGTGCTCGCCCGCGACCGTACGGCGACAGGGCGGCGGGACGAGGGCCCGCGCCCGCCGGACGGGCCGCCACGGCCGTGGTCGGTGGTGTACGACGCTCCGAGCTGACGCCGTGCCGGGGTGGGGCGGGACGGCGGGGCGGGCAACGGGCAGGCGCTGACGCGCTGGTCGCGGGCGGGCTCGCGGCAGGCTCCGGGCCGTTTCCGGCTGCCGCGTGCCGCGTGGCGCGGACGGCGCTTCTCAGCACCTGATGTGCCTGTGCCCCCGGACGGTCCCGTCCGGGGGCACAGGTCGCTCGGCGTGCCGGTGGGGTCAGCGACCGTAACGGATCAGGGCGCGGACCATGCGGCAGGTGGTGTCGGACGGCGGGTGGATGCCCAGGCGCTCGGCGGTGGTCCGTATCTTGTGGTTGCCGGCGCTGGACGGCTGGTAGACCCCGCTGTCGAGCAGGGCGATCGCCAGCCGCATGGCCTTGAGGCGGCGGTTGTGGGAGACGTACCACTCGCGGGGGCGGCCCGCGGGCAGGCGCTTCTTCTGCTGCGGCGTCGCAAGCGGCGGGTGGAAGGGCATCGGGAGCTGCTTGTCGAGCGGCTCGGTCGTGACTGCGGCAAAGGCCATCGGCAACCTCCTGGCACGGCGGTGGAACCCTCACGAACTTCCTCCATTTTACCGCCCCCCACTGACAATCGCCCCTGGCCAGAGGCTATTTCGGCAGTCCCTCGCGTAACCTTGGCCCCATGGAGATCTGGATCAATCCGGCCTGTTCCAAGTGCCGCAGCGCGCTCACCCTGCTCGATGCGGAGGGGGCCGACTACACCGTCCGGCGATACCTGGAGGACGTGCCGTCGATCGAGGAGATCCGGGCCGTTCTGGACCGGCTCGGGCTTGAGCCGTGGGACATCACGCGGACCCAGGAGGCGGCGGCGAAGGAGCTGGGGCTCAAGGGATGGCCGCGCGAGGCCGGTTCGCGGGAGCGGTGGATCGCCGCTCTGTCCGAGCATCCCCGGCTGATCCAGCGGCCGATCATCACGGCTGAGGACGGCACGGCCGTGGTGGCACGGAGCGATGAAGCGGTACGGGACGCGCTGGGGCGGTAGTCGTCCAGGGCGACTCCGGTTCCAGGCGAGGACGAGCGACCGGTTGCGGGGAGCACTTCAGTGGCGGATTCATGGGTCGATTCAGCGGAGATCCTGGGCAGCGATCTGCCTCTGGAGCTTTCCGGCGCGGGCAACCGCCGGGCCCTCCTGATGAGCGCGCTGCGCGACGCCGTACGCAGCGGACGGCTCGCTCCGGGCACCCGGCTGCCCCCCCTACCGTTCGCTCGCCGCCGACCTCGGTCTCGCCCGCAACACCGTCGCCGACGCCTACGCGGAGCTGGTCGCGGAGGGGTGGCTCGCCGCCCGCCAGGGTTCGGGCACCCGGGTCGCCGAGCGGGCCGCGCCCGTCACCCCCGCCCACCGCCCGCGCACCCCCCAGCGCCCCTCCCGCCCCGTCCACGACCTGGTCCAGGGGCAGCCGGATCCCGCGGCCTTCCCCCGGACCGCCTGGCTGGCCTCGGCGCGCCGGGCCCTCGCCGCCGCCCCCAACGACGCCTTCGGGCCCGGCGATCCGCACGGGCGGCCCGAGCTGCGGCAGGCGCTGGCCGGCTATCTCGCCCGGGTGCGCGGGGTGCGGACCTCGCCGGAGCGCATCGTGCTCTGTTCGGGGGCCGCGCACGGGCTGCGGCTGCTGGCGGACGTGGTGGGCGGCCCCTGGGCGGCGGAGGCGTACGGGCTGCCGTTCCACCGCGGGCTGCTCGCCTCCCACGGGGTCGGCACCCGGCCGGTGGGCGTGGACGGCGACGGCGCACGGGTCGGCGAACTGACCCGCGGGGACCGGGCGGTGCTGCTCACACCGGCCCACCAGTTCCCGACCGGCGGTCCGTTGCACCCCGGGCGGCGGTCGGCGGCGGTCGACTGGGCGCGGTCCACCGGCGGTCTGGTCGTGGAGGACGACTACGACGGGGAGTTCCGCTACGACCGACAGCCCGTGGGGGCCGTGCAGGGGCTCGACCCCGAGCATGTGGTGCTGCTGGGTTCCGTCAGCAAGAGCCTGTCCCCCGCCCTGCGTCTGGGGTGGATGGTCCTGCCCGAGCGGCTGGTCGCGCCCGTCGTCGCCGCGAAGGGCGAGCGCGAGCCGTACTCCAGCGCCACCGAGCAGCTGACGCTGGCGGACTTCGTCGACTCGGGCGCGTACGACCGTCATGTACGCCGGATGCGGCAGCGCCACCGCCGCCGCCGGGACCAGTTGGTGGCGGCGCTGGAGAAGCACGCCCCGCACGTCCGGGTCACCGGGATCGCGGCCGGGCTGCACGCGGTGGTGGAGCTGCCGCCGGGCACCGAGCGTTCGGTGGTGC
The DNA here is from genome assembly GCF_046548915.1 of Streptomyces sp. cmx-18-6. Lineage (NCBI taxonomy): Bacteria > Bacillati > Actinomycetota > Actinomycetes > Kitasatosporales > Streptomycetaceae > Streptomyces > Streptomyces sp. cmx-18-6. Next base: position 208,137 of record NZ_JAEBEP010000001.1, read on the forward strand.
GGGCGGCGGCCCGGCAGGGGCTGGCGGTGGAGGGGCTCGCCGACTACCTGCACCCGGGGGCGACACCGTACGCGGGCGCGCGGGAGCCCCGGCGCGCGCACGCCGACACCGCCGCCGCCGACACCGCCCGGGACGGGCTCGTCGTGGGGTACGCGACCCCCGGCGAACACGCCTACCCAAAGGCGTTGGAGGCCCTGTGCCGGGCGCTTCCGCCGAGCTGATCAGCCGGCCGCCCGGGCCTCCGCCTCCGCCAGGAGTTCCGTCAGGTGGAGGCCGAAGCGGGCGTCGCAGGCATGCGGCGTCCCCGTGCGTACCGCGTCCGCCAGCGCGTCCACCGCTCCCCGGAACGCGGCCTCCGCGCCGCTCCAGCCGGGGAGTACGGCCGTTCCGCGCTCGCCCCTGAGCTGGATCTCGACGCCCGCCGCGCCGGGCGGGGCGCTCAGGCCGAGGGTCACCGTGCTGGACGCCCCGGAGGTGTGGCGCAGGATCAGGTGGACGGTGTCGGCGGGGCCCCGGGCGGCGGTCAGCTCCGTGACGTCGCCCAGGACCGGGATCAGCACCGAGAGCGCGTGCGGGCCGACGTCCCACAGCCCGCCCTTCTCGCGTCGCCACGGCGAGTCGGCGTACTCGCTGCCGGAACCCGGGGCGTAGAGCGAGCCCAGCCACTGGGCGCGGGCGGTGAACCAGCCGTCCGCCGCCGCCTGTTCGGCGATCCACGCTGCCGTCTCGGGCGCGAACCGCAGGGTGCAGAAGACGACGGACGCGACCCCCGCCTTCGCCGCCGCCTCCGCGACCGCGCGTGCTCCCTCCACCGTCGTGGCGACCGGCTTGTCCATCAGGAGGTGGCGGCCCGCCTCCGCCGCCCGGACCGCCAGCGGGGCCTGGATGTCCGGCGGCAGCGCGAAGGCCACGGCGTCGCTCGTCTCCAGGAGCGCGTCGATCCCCGCCTCACCGGTGTACGGCCGGGCTCCGTGGACGGCGGCGAGGGCGTCCGCCGCCTCGGCGCGGCGGCCCCACACCCCGGTCAGCTCCACACCGGGGTGGGCGGCGAGCGCGGGGGCGTGGGTGTTGCGCGCCCAGGGGCCCGCGCCGAGCAGGCCGATGCGGAGGGGGGCGGTGCGGTCGGGGGCGGTGGTGCGGTCGGCGGCTGTCGTCATGGGGTCAGTGTGCCGGGTGCTGCGGCGGGGGCGGCCAGGAGACCCCCGTACACCTCCCGGGGACGGGGCGGGGCCGGCGGGCGAGGTGCTGCAGGGGGGCGCGAGCGGCTGGACCTGGGTCGGCGGACGGCCGTGGTGCACGTCAACCCCGTATACGACGCGGACGGTTTCGACGTACGGCGGCCGGGGGCGCTGCGGCCTGGGGAGAACATCTGTACGCTCGCCCGACGCACCCCGACAAGGCGCTCTTTTGACGCAGACAACCTCGGTAACACGGGGTTCACACTCGGGCAACGGACGGGAAATCGCGCCTTGCCAAGCTGCGCGGCATAGACCGCTGCACCCGCAAAGGATGGCGTCCGTGACGTTCAAGGCTGAGTACATCTGGATAGACGGCACCGAGCCGACCGCGAAGCTTCGCTCCAAGACGAAGATCATGGACGGCACGCCGTCGCAGGACGTGGCGGATCTGCCCATCTGGGGATTCGACGGTTCCAGCACCAACCAGGCCGAGGGCCACGCCTCCGACCGGGTGCTGAAGCCCGTCTTCACCTGTCCGGACCCGATCCGGGGCGGCGACGACGTCCTCGTCCTGTGCGAGGTCTTCAACATCGACATGACGCCGCACGAGTCCAACACGCGGGCCGTGCTGCGTCCGGTCGCCGAGCAGTTCGCGGGCCAGGCCCCGATCTTCGGCATCGAGCAGGAGTACACCTTCTTCGACGGCCACCGCCCGCTCGGCTTCCCCGAGGGCGGCTTCCCGGCCGCGCAGGGCGGCTACTACTGCGGGGTCGGCGCGGACGAGATCTTCGGCCGCGAGATCGTGGAGAAGCACCTCGACAACTGCCTGGCCGCCGGGCTCGGGATCTCCGGCATCAACGCCGAGGTCATGCCGGGCCAGTGGGAGTTCCAGGTGGGCCCGCTCTCCCCGCTGGAGGTCTCCGACCAGCTGTGGGTGGCCCGTTGGCTGCTCTACCGCACCGCCGAGGACTTCAACGTGTCCGCGACCCTGGACCCGAAGCCGGTCAAGGGCGACTGGAACGGCGCGGGCGCGCACACCAACTTCTCCACCAAGGCGATGCGCGAGGGGTACGAGGCGATCATCACCGCGTGCGAGTCGCTGGGCGAGGGTTCCAAGCCGCTGGACCACGTGAAGAACTACGGCGCGGGCATCGACGACCGGCTGACCGGTCTGCACGAGACCGCCCCGTGGAACGAGTACAGCTACGGGGTCTCCAACCGCGGCGCGTCGGTCCGCATCCCCTGGCAGGTCGAGCAGGACCAGAAGGGGTACATCGAGGACCGGCGCCCCAACGCCAACGTCGACCCGTACGTCGTCACGCGGCTCATCGTCGACACCTGCTGCACCGCGCTGGAGAAGGCCGACCAGGTCTGACCCCGCCCCCCGCGCGGCGAACACCGCCGAAGGGCCCGCCGGTGAACCGGCGGGCCCTTCGCCGTGTGTCGCGGGCGTGCCGTGAGCGCATCGGAGCGCAGCGTGAGGAAGGTAACGTCAAGACGCCGTATCGACGGGTGAGAGGAGTCTGATGCACAGCCGCAATGTCTGCTTCAATGGAGCCATGGCCAGCTTCCAGTACATCGCGTCGGGTCGCAGCGACCTCGAGCCGTTCTGGCCTTCCCGTCAGCACCATGACTTCGACCGGGTGTGTTGCCGCGCGTGGAACGCGCAGGCCCTCTAAAGCCGCTCACCCGGCCTTCGGTCCGCGCGCACGACGTAAGTCCGTCCTCGACGACTCCTCGCGCGAAAGAGCTGACCCTCCATGGCGAACACTCGTACTTTCTCCGCCGCCACCGCTGCCACCGCAGCCTCCCCGGCGCCCGCTGCGGCCACCCCCACCGCCCGATCCCTCTCCCCCAACCGGCACCGTCTGCGCGCCGTCGACCGTGACGAGGTCGCCCGGCTGTCCGACGTGGCCGACTTCCTCCCGCCGGGCGCGACCTGGCTGCCCGCTCCCCAGCACACGCTGCCCGCCCTGCCGGGGCAGCCGCCGATGATCGGCTACCTGGTGCTCGTCCCGGCCGACCAGCAGCCGGCGCTGGCCGGTGCGGTCGCCGCCTCCCAGCACGCCCGCCAGCTGGACCGGCAGGGCCGCGCGCCGTTCCCGCAGCAGCCGGCGGAGGGGCAGGTCGGGGAGGAGCAGCCGTCGCCCGGCCCCGTCCGGATCGACTCGACGCGGCGCACGGCCTCCGTCGACGGGGTCACGCTCGACCTCACGTACCTGGAGTTCGAGCTCCTGGCCCACCTGGTGGCGCACCCCCACCGGGTGCACACCCGCGACCAGTTGGTGACGACGGTGTGGGGTTACGGGCACGTGGGCGACGGGCGCACCGTCGACGTCCACGTCGCCCGGCTGCGCCGCAAGCTGGGTGCGGAGCACCGCCGTTCGATCCAGACGGTCCGCCGGGTGGGGTACAAGTACACGCCCTGACCGCCTTGTTCGCCGCTCGACGTCGGCGGCCCCCGCACATCCGGCGGCCCCGGACCACGGTCTCCCACCGTGGTCCGGGGCCGCCCGCGTGTGTCAGAGCCTCTCGACGGAGGACCACCCCGCCCCAGCCGTCGAAGCCCCGTCCGCGAGGGGCTGGGGCCAGGACCGGGGGTGGTGCCAGGTACACCCCCGTTCGGGCGGCGGACCGGCTGCCGGGGCGGAACCCGCAGAGGAGAGACTGACTGCGGAACGGGGCCGGATCGGGTCCCTGCCGGCGGAGAGGGACGACGATGGATGCGCTCGCGACACGGATACGGCCACCGATGCTGGCAGCTGGGCGAGGGCTCTTCCTGTCGGTCTACGGGCTGGCGGTCTCCATCATCCTTTTCGTCCTCGCGGTGCTCTCGATCACCTTCGTCCTGCTCGGCATCGGCGTGTTCACCACCCCGGCCGTGCTGAAGCTGGTGCGCCGCCACGCCGACCAGCGCCGCCGGTGGTCGGCCGACTGGGCCGGCGTACGGATACCGGCCCCCTACCGCCCGTTCCCGCCGGCCCCGCGCGGGGGCATCGCCGGGCAGGTGGAGCGCACCACGTCGCTACTGAAGGACCCGGCGACCTGGCGGGACCTCCAGTGGCTGCTGGTCGACATGACGGCCGGCCCGATCGTGGCGGTGGTCGCCGGCGGCCTGATGGTCTGGGCGGTCGAGGGGCTCGTCCTGGCGGCAGGGCTGTGGCGGGTGTTCCAGAACGAGAGGTACTGGTTCCTGTTCATCCCCGTGGACAGCCAGCTGACGGGGCTGGCCGCGCTGGCCCTCGGGGTCGTCCTCCTCGTCGTCGGGCTCCGGACGGCGGTCCCGCTCCTGCGGCTGCACTTCGTGATCGCCCGCCCGCTGCTGTCCCCCACCCCGGAGCAGACGCTGGCGCTGCGCGTGGACCGGCTGACCGAGACCCGGCACGAGGCGGTGGACACCGCGGCCTCCGAACTGCGGCGCATCGAGCGGGACCTGCACGACGGAGCGCAGGCCCGGCTGGTCGCGATGGGCATGAACCTGGGTGCCATCGAGGCGCTCATCGAGAAGGACCCCGTACAGGCCAAGAAGATGCTCGCCATGGCCCGGGAGTCGTCGGCGGAGGCGCTGACCGAGCTGCGCGACCTGGTCCGGGGCATCCATCCGCCGGTCCTCGCCGAACGCGGTCTCGGCGACGCGGTCAGGGCGCTGGCCCTGCGGCTGCCGGTCGCCACGGAGGTGACGGTGGAGCTGCCGGGGCGGGCGGAGGCGTCGGTGGAGTCGGCGGCGTACTTCGCGGTGAGCGAGGCCCTGACCAACGCCGTGAAGCACGCCGGGGGCGACCGGATCTGGGTGGACCTGCACCACGACGAGGGGATGCTCCGGATCTCCGTGACCGACAACGGCGGAGGCGGTGCGCGCGTCGGATCGGGCTCCGGCCTGAGCGGAATCGAACGGCGACTCGGTACATTCGACGGTGTCCTGGCCGTCAGCAGCCCAGCGGGCGGTCCCACCATGGTGACCATGGAGCTTCCTTGCGCGTTGTCCTAGCCGAAGACCTCTTCCTGCTGCGCGACGGCCTGGTGCGGATGCTGGAGGCGTACGGGTTCGAGATCGCCGCGGCGGTGGAGACCGGGCCCGAACTGACCAAGGCCCTGGCCGAGTTGGAGCCGGACGTCGCCGTCGTCGACGTCCGGCTCCCGCCGTCCCACACGGATGAGGGCCTCCAGTGCGCCCTGGCGGCCCGGCGGGCGCGGCCCGGCCTTCCGGTGCTGGTGCTGTCCCAGCACGTGGAGCAGTTGTACGCACGGGAGTTGCTGGCGGACGGCGACGGGGGCATCGGCTATCTGCTGAAGGACCGGGTCTTCGACGCCGACCAGTTCATCGACGCCGTACGGAGGGTGGCGGCGGGCGGCACGGCGATGGATCCGCAGGTCATCTCCCAGCTGCTGTCGCGGCGTTCGCAGGACAAGCCGATGGGCGGGCTCACGCCGCGCGAGCGCGAGGTGATGGAGCTGATGGCGCAGGGCCGGTCGAACGCGGCCATCGCCGGGCAGATGGTGATCACGGAGCGGGCGGTCGCCAAGCACACGTCGAACATCTTCGGGAAGCTGAGCCTGCCGCCGTCCGACGACGACAACCGCCGCGTCCTCGCGGTGCTCGCCTATCTGGACCACGGCTGAGCGACGAGCCCTTCCGCTGAAGCCGGGGGCGGGGCGGGGTTCCGGGGCGGGGGTGCGATGGGACTCCTGGGCGGTGGGGCTCCGGGCGGGGCGGGGTTCCGGGGCGAGGGTGCGGTGGGGCTCCGGGCGGGGCGCGGTGGGTGTGCGGGCCAGGCAGGGCGGTGTGCGGGCCAGGCGCGGTGGGTGTGCGGGGCCGGGGTGCGGTGTGCCTCCCCTCCGGGGTTCGTTACGCCTTCGGCCCGGGCCCTCACGCCCCTCAGCCCGTGAACCAACCCGCCGCGTCGAGCCGGAACACGTTCGCGGGAGCCATGGTCCGCAGGTCCGCCTCCAGGTGCGTCAGCCGCTCCTCCCCCAGCACCCGGGCCCACTCGGCCCGCAGCCGGTCGAAGCCCTCGGCGGACCGGGCCAGCAGGTCGACGCCGTGCGCGGTCAGCCGGATCAGGGTGCGGCGGGCGTCCACGGGATCGGGGGCGCGCTCCACGTAGCCGAGCGCCTCCAGCTTCTCGACGGTCTTCCCGGCGGCCTGTTTGGAGACCCCGAGCCGCCGGCCGATCTCGCTGATGCCCGCACCCTCGCGGCCCACGGCCTGGAGGGCGAAGCCGTACGCGGGCCGGGCCTCGGGGTGTCCGTGCTCGGCCAGGTCACGGTGCAGGGCGTCGATGATCGAGCGGAAGCCCGCGAGGAGGAGTAGCGGCAGCTCGAAGCCGGCCCCGCCGCCGGGCTCCCCGGCTCCCCGCCCGGCCACCTCAGACATCGCGAACATTCCAGACGTCGCAGGCACGGCAAGCACGGCGGGCGTTGCAGAATTCGACAACCTGGTTTACCTTTTTTTCGTCAACCATGTTGTCGATTCTACTCGCCCTCGCTTCCTTCCGCCCTCACTTCCCTCCGCCCCGGCTTCCGCCGCACTTCCGCCTGCCCGAAAGGCCCGCCATGCCCTTCCCCGACCACACCCCCGAGACCGCCCCGGCCGGTTCGCGACGCGCCATGGAGGCGGTGACGGAGCGGCTGGGCTACCGGCCGGCCGCCATCGCCCGGCTCGCCGCCTCGCCCCACACCCTGGAGGGCTTCCTGAAGGTCAGCGCGATCTTCGAGGCATGCACGCTGGATCCGCTCTCCCGCGAGGTCCTGATCATGACGATGGCCACCCGCAACGACTGCCATGTCTGCGTCGCGATGCACACCGCGAAGCTGGCCGCCCTGGACGCCGACCCGGCGCTCGTCGCCGCCCTGCGTGACCCGGCGGGGCTCCCGCTGCCGGACGAACGCCTCGAAGCAGTACGCCGGTTCACGCTGACGGTGCTCGCATCGGCGGGCGCGGTCGACGACGCGGACCTGCGGGACTTCCTGGCCCACGGCTACACCGAGCAGAACGCCCTGGAAGTGGTCCTGGGCATCGGCGCGTACACCCTGTCGACCCTGGCCAACCGGCTCACCGCGGCACCGGTGGACGCCCCCTTGGCCGCCTTCGCCTGAGAGTCGGGCGCTCGGACCGCTCTCCGGCCGCTTTCCGGCTTTGGAGGTTCCCACGAATCGGCCGGGGAGCTGAACGGGCCGTGGGGGCCGCGCGTATGGGACGTCACGCTTCTCCCTCGAAGCAGAGGAGTCCCATGCGACGCACGACCCGCAAGAAACGTTCCACACCGGCGAACCGGGCCCTTGCCGCCTGTACCGCCCTGATCCTGGGGGGAGGTGGGCTGGTCGCGGTCAACGTCTACGCCTCCGCGGGAGAAGGACCGTCCGGTTCTCCGCCCACCAGGACCCAGAACGCCGGCCGCCAGATGTCCACCATCGACTGCCCAGAAGCCGTGAACGGGCTGCCCGATGTGCCCGACCCGGCGCGCCCCGAGGTCGACCGTGAGCTCGCGGCGATGGATACCCAGATCACCGACGCCTACCGGCAGTTCGCCGACCGGAAGGAGGAGATAGCCCGGGACCCCGGGCTGGCGGAGAACGCCGTGCTCGGCCCGTTGCGCAGCAAGCGGGCCGCGAGCCTCGACCGCATCGGCATCGCGATCGGACGCGTCGCGGAACGGCCGGACGGACTGGACGGCCTGGCCGGGTGCAGCCTGCGCGCCGACGACAGCCGCCCCGGAAACGGCGGCAACGGCGCAGGCGACGGCGACAGCGGCCAGGACGACGGACAGGGGCAGGACCAAGGCCAGAACCAGGGACAGACCGAGGGCCAGGGCCAGAACGAAGGCCAAGGCCCCGGCCAGGACCCCGACCCGGGCGAGAACCCCGACCCCGGCCCCGACCCGGGGCAGGGGCAATCGGGCAACGGCCCCGTGGCCGCCGATTTCGTCGACATCCAGTCCGTCCAGCCCAATACCCAGCGCCCCCGCCAGCGCCGCGGCGCGTCCCGGGGCACGTTCACCACCGACTGCGGCCGCAACGAGAACGGGAAGTTCAACCCGGACAACGTCATCGTCGCGCCCGGCGTGAGCAACGGCGCGCACCATATGCACGATTACATCGGCAATCAGGCCAACGACGCGTTCGCCGGCGACGACGTTCTGGCGAACGGCGCCACCACCTGCCGCAATCAGGGCGACCGGTCCACCTACTACTGGCCCGTCCTGCGGCTCCAGAACGGACAGGACGAGGCCGACGCGGACGCGGACGGCGGGGGCAGGGACCAGAACACCGGCAAGATCCAGACGCCGTCCCAGGTGACCCTGAAGTTCGTCGGCTCCCCTGTCGGCAAGGTCACCGCGATGCCCCGCTTCCTGCGGATCATCACCGGGGACGCGAAGGCGTTCACCAACGGCGACGCCAACGCCAACGCCTCCTGGAGCTGCACCGGGTTCGAGGACCGCCAGTTGAAGGACAAGTACCCGATCTGTCCCGCCGGGAGCCGGGTGGTGCGTACGTTCGCGTTCCAGAACTGCTGGGACGGGCGCAACACCGACAGCGCCAACCACCGCACCCATGTGGCGTTCGCCCAGCCCAACGGGCGTTGCCCCAGGGGCTTCCGGGCCGTTCCGCAGCTCGTCCAGCGGATCGTGTACGACGTGCCGCCGGGGCCCGGCTTCGCCGTCGACTCCTTCCCCGAGCAGCTGCACAAGCCGATCACCGACCACGGCGACTTCATCAACGTCTTCGATCAGCGGCTGATGAAGAAGATGGTGCGGTGCATCAACGACGGCCGCCGCTGCCGCTGATCCGGCACCAGCCGCGCCCGTCTCCCCCAGCCCACTGCCCCCCGCCCCCCTGAACCTGCGCGGTCAGCTCCCGTGGTGACCGGAGTGCCCTTCCTCGCTCCCCCCATCGCCGCTCTCCCCCGAGTGGTGCGGCGAGGCGGTCTCCACCGTCCCCCCGAGCCGGCCGCGCAGCGCCGCGACCACCTTCGCCTCACCGACCGCCACCCAGCGCCGGCCGACGAGATACGAGCCGCCGTAGTCCTTGGCCTCGTTGATCCACTCGCGCTGGCCGCGGTCGGTGGCGAAGGTGGTCAGCACGTAACGCCCGGTCGTCGTCGTGCAGTTGGCCTGCCGGAGCTCGTCGGCGTCGGTCTGTACGTCGGGGTCGCATCCGGCCTTCTCGGCCAGCTGCTCCAGGGTTCCCGTCGCGGCCGGCGGAGCGGCGGCCCCGCCCTTCCCGGCGGCGCGGTCCTTCCCGGCGTCGCCGGCCGCGCTGCACCCGGTCAGGAGCAGCAGCGCCGCCAGGAGGACGCCCGCGGCCCGGGGACCGGCTCCGACTCGCCATTCCGGTTCTGTCGCCATCGGCCCATCCTGCACCCAAAGGCAGGCTCAGGGGCGGGCTACGGCAAGACTCACCACGTAGACCTCCTCCACCTCTTCGCCCGGGAACCGGGCGGTCAGCAGCGCGCGTTCGCGGTCCAGGCAGTCCCGCACCGCCGCCGGGTCCGCGACCAGGAAGTCGGAGTAGGTGGCGATGTTGGCGAGGTGGACGTCGATCGGTACGCGGCGGCTCCAGGCCACCAGCCGGGTGCGGAAGTCGAGCCCTTCGGGCAGCGCGGCACGGAAGCGGGCCCGGCTGTCGTACGCGGTCGGGGCCTCGGCTCCGAAGAAGCTCCGCAGCCGCCGGTCCTGGTCACCGATCCAGTCCACGGTGGGATCGGAGTCGTTCCACCACAGGGCGAGCGCCCCGCCGGGCCGCAGCACCCGGCGGGCCTCGGGGACCGACCGGGCGGGGTCGGTCCAGTGCCAGGACTGGGCGTACGTGATCAGGTCCAGCAAACCCGTGCGCAGCGGCAGCCGGTTGCCGTCGCCCCGGACCACGGGCACGTGCGGCAGGCCCCGGCGGAGCTGCGCGGCCATCCCGTCACCCGGCTCCACCGCCGTGACCCTGGCTCCGCGGCCGTCCAGCAGGGCGGTGGCGATGCCGGTGCCCGCGCCGACGTCCGCGACCCGCGCTCCGGCCAGGGCCCGGCCGGACAGCTCCTCGATCGCGTCCAGCAGGGCGGGCGGATAGGAGGGGCGGTGAGCGGCGTAGGAGGCGGCCACCGTGTCGAAGGAACGGGCCCGGTCTGCGTTCGTCGTCATCCCTCCAGCATGACCCGGCCGGAGATTCCAGCACGGCCCGGCCGGAGATCCGTCCTAACCCGGCCGGAAATCCGTGCACGCACGCCTCTGGCCCCCCGGCATACCCGTCAGTACATTGACACCATGTCTAACACGCAGCCAGCGGCGGTCGCGTCGGAGCGGACGCCGCTCAAGGCCCGCAAGGTCTCCTTCGCCTGGGAGAAGACCCCCCTGCACTGGGTGCCGGGCGACCCGTTCACCACGCACACCATCAACGTGCTCCACCTGCTGCTCCCGGCCGGGGAGCGCTGGTTCATCCACGTGTACCGGCAGATCCTCCCGTACATCCACGACGAGCAACTCCGCGAGGACGTCATCGGGTTCATCGGGCAGGAGGCCGTGCACTCGCAGGCCCATGACGATGTGCTGCCGCATCTGCGGGAGTTGGGCCTCGACCCGACCCCGTACACCGCGCAGGTCGACTGGTTCTTCGAGAAGCTGCTCGGGGACCGGACGCTGCCGCCGGGGCGGGCGTCGAAGTGGTGGCTGATGGAGCGGGTGGCGACGATCGCGGCGATCGAGCACTACACCGCCTTCCTCGGGGACTGGATCCTCAACGCCGAGGCGCTGGACCGCCGGGGGGCCGATCCGACCATGCTGGACCTGCTGCGCTGGCACGGGGCCGAGGAGGTGGAGCACCGGTCGGTGGCGTTCGAGGTGTTCATGCACGTCGACGGCGGCTACCGCAGGCGGGTGCGGACCTGGGCGGCGGCCTTCTCGGCGCTGGTCTTCCTCTGGCAGCGCGGGACCCGGTTCTTCATGGAGAACGACCCGAGCCTGCTGCACGGCAAGGCGTCGTTCAAGGCGTTCCACACCAGCGGCAAGCAGGGCACGCTGCCCAGCACGGGCGCGATCCTGCGGTCCATCCCCAGCTACCTCAGCCGGTCCTACCACCCCTCGCAGGAGGGCAGCACGGCCCAGGCCGTCGCCTACCTCGCCCAATCGCCCGCGGCGCTGGCCGCCGAGGCCCGTACGACGGGAACGTCCTGACCCATGGCCCTGCCCCGTCTGCGCACCGTAGCCCTCGTCGCCGGTACCGCCCTGCTCACCCGGAGGGCGCTGCGCCGCCGGATCGCCCGGTCCCCGCTGTGGCCGATGCCCGCCCTGGCGGAGCCGATATCCGGCCACTCGCAGCGGCGGCCGACGACCGTCCGGCGGCTGCTGATCACCGAACGGACCCTGGCCGCCGAGGGCGTCGTACAGCTTCGCCTGGAAGGGTCGGGGCTGCCGCGCTGGCAGCCCGGGGCCCATCTGGACCTGGTGCTGCCGTCCGGTCTGGTGCGGCAGTACTCGCTCTGCGGCGACCCGGACGACCCCGACACGTACACGGTCGCCACCCGGCTGGTGGCGGACGGCCGGGGCGGCTCGCGCGAGGTGCACGAGCAGCTCCAGGAGGGCGCGGAGATCGAGGTGCGGGGGCCGCGCAACCGGTTCCCGCTGGTGGAGGCCCCGGCGTACGTCTTCGTCGCGGGCGGCATCGGCATCACCCCGGTCCTGCCGATGCTGCGGTCGCTGGCCGCTTCGGGGGCGAACTGGCGTCTGCTGTACGGGGGTCGGTCCCGCGCCTCGATGCCGTTCCTGGACGAGGTCGAGAAGCTCGGCGCGGACGGCGGCCGGGTCACGGTGGTCGCCCAGGACGAGACGGGTCACCCGGACACCGCCGGCGTGCTGGCGGGCATCGCCCCGGGCACGGCGGTCTACTGCTGCGGCCCCGAGCCCCTGATGGCGGCCGTCACCGCCGCGCTCCCCGAGGGCTGCACCCTGCACCTGGAGCGGTTCTCGGCCGCGACGGCGGATGCGGCGGAATCCGGCGCGTTCGAGGTGGAGTTGCACCGCAGCGGCCGTACGGTACAGGTCGCGGCCGGGCAGTCGGTGCTGGCGGCCGTCCGCGAGGAGCTGCCCCATGTCTCGTACTCCTGCGGGCAGGGCTTCTGCGGTACGTGCCAACAGCGCGTCCTGGCAGGTGAGATCGACCACCGCGACGAGCTGCTGACCGACGACGAGCGCGGCGACTCGATGCTGATCTGCGTCTCCCGCTGCCGGGGCGGGCGTCTCGTCCTGGACCTGTAGCGGATGCCGACTCCCGGACCTGCGGGGCCCTCCGTCCCGTGCCCCGGTTAGGCTGTCCGGATGACGACCGGGGTACGGCGCAGGATGGGCGTCGACGAGCGCAGACAGCAACTCATCGGCGTGGCACTGGACTTGTTCAGCCGGAGCTCTCCCGAGGATGTGTCGATCGACGAGATCGCCGCCGCCGCAGGGATCTCACGGCCGCTGGTCTACCACTACTTCCCCGGGAAGCAGAGCCTGTACGAGGCGGCGCTGCGGCGAGCGGCCGACGAGCTGGCCACCCGCTTCCTGGAGCCGCTCGAAGGGCCGCTGGGGGCGCGGCTGTTGCGGGTGATGGGGCGGTTCTTCGACTTCGTCGAGGAGCACGGCCCGGGCTTCTCCGCACTGATGCGCGGCGGCCCGGCGGTGGGCTCGTCGACGGCGAACGCCATGATCGACGGGGTGCGGCAGGCCGCGTACGAGCAGATCATCGCGCATCTCGGGGTGGACGTCCCGCCCGCCCGGCTGGAGTTGGTGGTCCGCTCCTGGGTCTCGCTCGCGGAGTCGACCGCGCTGATCTGGCTGGACGGGCGGCGCATCCCGCGCGCCGAGCTGGAGACGCAGCTGGTGCACGACTTCGCGGCACTGGCCGCCGTCAGCGCCGCGTACGACCAGGAGATGGCGGGCATCGTGCTCCGGGTGCTCTCCCAGGAGCCGCTGGACGGCCCGTTCGGGGACCTGCTGGCCCGGCTGTCCGCCCTGGCCCCGGACGTACCGGCGGTCCCGGCGCAGCGGCTGCCCGGGGGCATGCCTTGAGGGCGACGCCCGACAGCCCCCGGCTCCCCCCCTCAGGCGGTCAGCCCGTTCGGACGCCGTCCAGGTCCAACTGGTGCTGGTGTGTGGTGTGCGTGGGCGCGTATCCGAGGCTGTCGTTGACGCGTCTCATATGCGTGTTGCTGTCGGCGGTGTCCGCCAGGAGGCCCCCGAGCTCCGGGCAGTGCGCGCGGATCCGGCGGATCGACTCGGCCTTCATCCAGCGGCCGAGGCCGTGTCCCCGGTGCTCGGGCAGCACGCCGGTGCCGTAGTGCTGGCCGTCGCCCGTGCCGTCGCCGGGGACGACCAGTTCGGTGAACGCGGCGATCGAGCCGTTGGAGGCGTCGACGGCCGCGACGGTGTGCAACTGCTCGCCGCGCGCCTCGACGGCCTTCGCCGCGGCCCGGACCCGGTCGACGTCCCAGGTCACCGTGCCGTAGTCGGTGTCGTCCATGGGCATGTCGTCCATGGCGCGGCGTGACGCGGCGAACGTCGCGGCGAGTTCGTCGGGAACGGTCCCCCGCCATGACGTCAGCCGGTAGCCGGGATGCGGGCGCTCGACGATCGCGTCGAGCGCCGCCGGGTCCGCGTCGGCCAGCGGCAAGCGGAAGAACCGCAGGGTGAGGACCTTGCGGAAGCCGCGCGCCGCCAGGAAGCGGTCGCCGGGCGATCCGGCCCCCGCCTGCGCGACGACGCAGCGTCGGCCGTCGTCCCGGGCGGCGGCCACGGCGGCTTCGAGAAGCCGGGTGGCTATGCGCTTGCGTCGCTCCACGGGGTGGACCTGGAGGCTCAGTTCCGCCAGGTGGGCCTGTCCGGGGTCGATGAACAGGCGCAGGAAGGCCGTCCCGACCGGGATGGAATCGGCATCGGACGCCAGCCAGGCGAGACGCCGGCCGTACGCCCCGTCTGCGGGGTCCGTCAGCGGGGTGATGCGCAGCGACACGGCGCCTCCGATGTGAGGGGGTGAGGGGCGGCGAGGTCCGGTGTGCGGGTTCGCCCGGTGGGCGCGCCGTTCACCGCAGGACCCTATCCCCATCTCCTCATCCCCCGCTCCGGGCCGCTTCCCGGGTGCGCCTGCGGGATGGCCCTCACTCGGGGCGGCTCAGGTCAGCAGGCCGTTGCGGTGGGAGACCCGGCGGGCGGCGGCCAGGAGGGCGTGGATCTGGGGGCCCGCCTGGTCGATGTCGGTCACCGGCTTCGGGAACGGGAGCCGCACGTCGCGGTGGGTGCTCGGGTACTCCAGGCGCAGGGTCACGCCGTAGCGGTCCATCGCCAGGGGCAGGGCTCGGACCATCCCCCGGTCCGGGAGCGGGCGGACCAGGCGCAGCAGCAGCGGGACGAGCTCGCTGTGGTCGTCGAGCAGGTGCGTCAGCATGCCCGCCTCGCACGCGGCGACCGGGTCGGTCTCCGTCTGCTCCAGCTCTTCGAGCGTGGTGAACGTGCGGCCCTCGGCGTCCTCCAGGACCGCCTGGCCGAACTCCATGCAGGTGGAGCTCTCGGCGTCGGTGCTGTACGGGGCCGCCAGCAGCCCGGTCACCGTGACCCGGGCGCGCAGCCGGTCGCGTACGGGAGTGGGGGCGATGTCCGTGAACTCCAGGCGGGCCGGGACCCGTTGGCCGGCCGGCGCGTGACCGCCCTCGGTGGGGGCGTGCAGGTGGATGTGGCCCATCGCCCCGGTGCCGTCCAGGCGGCGGACTTCGGTCTGCACGCCGTCGCTCACCACCGTCATCGAATGGGCGACGACGAGGATCGACCGAACGCGCTCGGCGCGGGTCGGCTGCGTGGCACGGGCGCTGAATGGACGCATCCGAGTCTCCAGAAGCGGTCAGGGGACCCAAGTGGTTACTTAGGCATGCCTAACCTAACCCATGACGTGTTGGCGAGGGTAGTCCGCCGTCCGAACCGGTCCGTACGCATCACCCTCCCCGGGTCCCCCGGAGCGGGAGTCCGCTGTGCAGCGCCGCGGCGAGGCCGACCTCCGCGTTGTCCGTCTGGCCGCGCTCGAAGGCGCGCTGGTAGACCTCGTCGCCGACCGCGGCCCGGGCCTGGAGCTCGCAGGTCTCGCGGACCGCCCCCAGCTCCGGCGTACCGCGCTGGGGGTGGCCGACCATCCGCCAGTACGCGTGTCCGGTGCCGTAGACCCTGGCCGCCCGGGCCCCCTCGCCCTGGGCGGCGATGGCGGCGGCCAGGATGTCCAGGCCCAGCGCGATGCCGAAGCTGTCGCGGAGCCGGTGCTTGCCCGCGAGCATCGCCCGGGCGTGCGCGGCGGAGGCTTCCGGGCGGCCCTGGAGCAGGGCGATCAGGGCGAGCTGGTAGTCGGCGTAGGAGCGGGTCCAGTACTCGCCGCTCCGCTCGCAGGACCGGCGCAGCTCGGTCGCGGCCCGCCCGGACTCGGTGAGCCGGCCCAGGGCGGTGAGCGCGAAGACGGTGACCAGGCGGCAGCGCAGCCGGTGGGCGGACTCGGCGGCGGTCCGGTCGGCGGCGGCGGCCTCACCGGCGTCGACCGGGGTCGGCTCGGCGTGAACCGCGTCGACCGGGGCTACCTCGACCGGAGCCGCGTCCGCCGAAGTCGCGTCGACCGGGGCTACCTCGACCGGAGCCGTGTCGGCGTGAACCGCGTCGACCGGAGCCGCCTCGGCCTCGGCCCCTTCCGCCGGCGTCGTCCCGGCAGCGGCGGTGTCGGTCGCCGCCCCCGTCATCCGCAGCACCCGCTCCGCCGCCTCCAGCGCCGCCGCGGGCTCCCCCGTCATCAGCTGGGTGAGGCCGGAAAGGTAGGCCGCGCCGAGCATCCCCTCGTCGTCCCGGTCGTACAGCGCGACGGCCGTGCAGAGCGCCCCGTACTTCTCGGCGGTCGTGAAGTCCCCCTGGAGCAGGGCCGCGACACCCAGCACCCATTGCAGCCGGGTCCGGTGCGGGCCGTCCACCGGGCCTGCGTCCAGGGCCCGTTGGGCGTAGCCGCGCGCCTCGGACAGATGGCCGCAGCACGCCCAGAAGAAGCCGACGCGGCCCGCCATCTCCTGGGCCGCCGCCACATCGCGGGCGAGCAGGTGGTCCAGGGCGGCGCACAGGTCCAGGTGGGTGTCGGCGATCTTGTGGTACCAGGAGATCTGGTCGGGGCCGGTCCAGCCGTCGTGGGCCCGGCGGGCCAGGCCCAGGAAGCTGGCGGCGTGCCGGTCGGCGGCGGCCCGCTCCTCGCCGAGTTCGGTGAGCCACATGCGGCCGTACTCGCGCAGGGTGTCGAGCATCCGGTAGCGGGGGCCGTCGCGCTGGACGACGGACTGGGCGACGAGCCCTTGCAGCGCCCGGTCCACCTCCTGCGGGGTGAGCGGCCCCCCGGTGCAGACCTCGCGGGCGACCTCCTCGTCGAAGTCCGTGCGCAGCAGGGTCAGGCGGGCCCACAGGAGCCGCTCCAGCGGGGTGCAGAGCTCGTGGCTCCAGCCGATCGTGGTGCGCAGGGTGCGGTGGCGGCGGGGCCAGAGGGTGTCGTCGGCGAGGAGGTCGAGGCGGGAGGCGGTGAGGTCCTCGGCGTCGACCGGGGCGTCGAAGCGGGTCCCGATGCGGGTGGCGAGCTGGGCCACGGTGTGGCGGCCGATGCCCGCGGCGGCGAGTTCGATGGCGAGCGGGATGCCTTCGAGGCGGCGGCAGATGTCGGCGGCGGCCGCCCGGTCCCCCGGCGCGTCCAGGCCCGCCCGGGGGTCGCCCGCGCGCAGCCGGTCCTCGAAGAGCCGCAGCGCGTCGGGCGCGCCGTCGACCGGCAGCGGCTGGATGCGTACGACGTGCTCGCCCCGGGTGCCGAGCGGCTGCCGGCTGGTGACCAGGACGGTGAGGCCGGGCGAGGTGGTGAGGAGCTCGGCCAGCAGGTGGGAGCAGGCGGCGCGCAGGTGTTCGGCGGAGTCGAGGACCAGCAGGAGGCGCTTGTCGCTGAGCCATTCGCAGAGCGCCTCGACGGGCATCCGCAGGGTGTGGTCCGCGAGCCCGACCGCGTCCGAGACGGTGGGGAGCAGCAACCCGTCGTCGTAGAGCGGGGAGAGGTCGGCCCACCAGGCGCCGTCCGGGTAGCGGTCGGCGGCGGCGCGGGCGGCCCGGACGGCGAGCCGGGTCTTGCCGACGCCGCCGGGCCCGATCAGGGTGGTCATCCGCCGTGTGGCCAACGCGGTGTCCAGCCGGGCCAGTTCGGCCCGCCTCCCGACGAAGCTGCTCGTCTCCTCGGGAAGGAATCCCACCTTGGTCATCATCACCGTCCGGCACGCTGGGGCAGAGGGCGCCGGTGAGCCGGCCCGCCCCGGGCGAAACTCCTGCCGCACGAACCGGGCCGGTCCCGCCTCCCCTCCAGGGGGGAAGCGGGACCGGCCGGGTGGACCAGGACGGCTGTCGCGGCTCCTTCGCCGACGTCTGCCGACACCGTAGTGCCGGTCGGCGTCAGCGCAGGGAGAAGACCGCCGCCGTGCGTCCCGGTACGGTGAAAGTGGCTGATTTCCCGTCGTACCTGGCTCGTTTGACCGTAGGATCCGCACCCTTGGCCTGGACCGGGTGCAGGGCGTACGTCGTGCCCGCCGGGGCGGCGAGCCGCTGGGCAGCGGTGTCGGGGGTGGCGTTGAGGA
Organism: Streptomyces sp. cmx-18-6; assembly: GCF_046548915.1. Classification (NCBI taxonomy): domain Bacteria; kingdom Bacillati; phylum Actinomycetota; class Actinomycetes; order Kitasatosporales; family Streptomycetaceae; genus Streptomyces; species Streptomyces sp. cmx-18-6. The sequence goes on from NZ_JAEBEP010000001.1 coordinate 225,945, forward strand.
CGACGGCGAGCTTGCCGAGGCGCATGGTGATCACGCCGGGGGTCTCGGCCGGGCCGGAGAGCGGGAAGGACAGGGCGGACTGCACCTGGCCGGTGGTGGAGAGCGAGAACTCCTTCTCCGTCGTACGGATGGTGAGCAGATCGCGGTAGGCGGCCGAAGCGCCCTCGATCTGGGCGCACCGGGGGGCGATCGTGGCGGAGGCCGTCAACAGCGGCTTCGCGTAGGACCACTTGTCCCGGTTGTCGGCGGCCGGCGGCAGTCCCCGGCCGAAGCCGTTGCCGTCGCGGCAGTCCCAGTGCAGGGCGTTGAACCAGTCGCCGCTGTCGTAGGAGTTGCGGTCCAGCGACTTGGAGCGCAGCAGGTCGGTGCCCGCCTGGGAGAGCGAGGGCCCCTGGGAGAGGACGGAGGCGGCCATCGCGACCACCTGGGCCCTGGCCCGTTCGGCGGCCGTCGTGCCGGCCGGGAGCTTGAAGGCGAGGGCGTCGAACAGCGTCTCGTTGTCGTGGGCGTCGGAGTAGGCCAGCGCGTCGCCGGGGGCGGCCGCGTATCCGGCGGGGGCCCCGTTGTAGTCGACGTCCGAGCCCTTGACCCTGCGGCCGGAGGCGTCGGTGAAGGTGTAGTCGGCGAGGTTGCCGCTGAGGCCGACCTTGATCAGGTCCTGGTAGTGCAGCAGCCGGGCCTTCTGCTCGGCGCGGGCGCCGTTGGCCGGGGAGGAGTTGGGGTCGGTGTAGAGGCCGGAGGCGAAGCCCTGGACGCCGGGGTCCTCGTCGAAGGGGCCGCCGCCGCGCACGGCGTCGCGGGCCCGGTCGGAGAAGGTGGCGACGCCGGTGCCGGCCATGTTCTTCTGGGTGGCCTGGACGAACCGGGCGTCGTCCGCGACCTCGCCGAAGTTCCAGCCCTCCCCGTACAGGATGATCTTCTTCCCGTCCACGCCGTCCTTGGCGGGCGTGAGCCGGTCGAGCGCCTTGCGGACCTCCAGGATGTTGTCCTTGGGGTGGTGGCCCATCAGGTCGAAGCGGAAGCCGTCGACCTTGTAGTCCTTCGCCCAGGTGACGACCGAGTCCACGACGAGCTTGCCCATCATGGTGTTCTCGGGCGCGGTGTTGGCGCAGCAGGTGGAGGTGGCGACGGAGCCGTCGTCCAGGAGCCGCTGGTAGTAGCCGGGCACGATCTTGTCGAGGACCGACTTGTCGTCCTGCCCGGAGGCGACGGTGTGGTTGTAGACGACGTCCATGACCGTGCGCAGCCCGGCCCCGTTGAGGCCCTGGACCATCTGCCGGAACTCGACCGTGCGCCGCGTGCCGTCGGGGTCGGAGGCGTACGAGCCCTCGGGGACGGTGTAGTGGAGCGGGTCGTAGCCCCAGTTGAAGCCGTCCTCGGCGGCGACCTCGCTGACGCAGTCCTGCTGCTCCTCGGAGTCGGGGGCGTGGGCGGGCAGGTCGCACGCGGGCTTTCGCTGATCGGCCTTCTTCTCGGGGATCGTCCCGATGTCGAAGACGGGCAGCAGGTGGACGTGGCTGGTGCCGGAGTCCGCGAGCTTCCTCAGGTGCTTCATGCCGGCCGAGCGGGTGTCGGTGAAGGCCAGGTACTCCCCCGGGTGCTTCGCCGTGCGGTCCGTGATGGAGAAGTCCCGGACGTGCAGCTCCTGGATCTGGGCGTCCCGCAGCGGGGTGGCGGCGGGCTTCTTCAGGGCGGACCAGCCGCGCGGCGCGAGCTTCGGGTCGGTGAGGTCGACGACGAGGCTGCGGGCGGAGTCGGCGGTCAGGGCGGTGGAGTAGGGGTCGGTGACCTTGTTGGTGACCAGCTTCTGGACGGTGGGAGCCCAGACGGTGACGGCGTACCGGTAGGGCTTGCCCCGCCAGTCCTTCCTGCCGGTGACCGACCAGACGCCGGTGCGGTCGTCGCGCTTCATCGGGTGGGCACGGCCGTCGAGTTCGAGGGCGACGGCCTGGGCGGTCGGGGCCCAGACGGAGAGCGTGGGGGTGTCCCCGCGGAAGACCGGGCCGAGTCGGGCCGAGGCCGCGTTCTTCCCGTACAGGTCGTCCAGGACGCCCGCCGTCTGTACGCCGGTGGCGGCGAGCAGGGCGCCGTTGGCGGCGCGCTGGGTGGCGATGAGCTGGCCGCGCAGGGACTCCCGGACGCGGTCCCGGTCGCGGGCGTCGACGGTGAAGGCCGGATAGTCCTTCAGGTGCGGGTGCTCGGCCTTCTGCGCGTCACTGAGCGCGGCCGGGGCGAGCCGCAGCCACTGGCCCTCGTCGGAGAGCGCCCCGTCGACGACGGAGATGCCGCCCTTCTTCGCGTACACGAGTTGCTGGCTGGTGGCGTCGGTGGTCTTCACCTTCCAGACCACGGTGTCGGCGTCGATCCACTGCGCCTCGGCCTTGCCGAGGTCGGGGGCGGCCCCGCCGCCGATCTGCGGGAGCAGATAGCCGGACTTACCGCCGAGCATCCAGACCTCGTGGCCGTACGTGGCAAGGTCGAGGGACTGGTCGCTGGGGAGGTCCTTCTCGTCGCCCTTGTGCAGGATGTAGCTGAGCGAGGTGGCCCCGTCGACGAGCGGCACCTCGAAGGTGACCCCGTAGGCGTCCTTCCTGACCGGCATCAGCGGCTTGGCCCAGTCGGTGGGCTCCTTGGCCCCGGTCCAGGCGTGCAGCCCCCAGCCCTCGTAATTCCCGTCCGGGCGGTGGTAGTTGAGGACGGCTTTCGTGGTGTCCTGCGGCGGGGCCTCGGGGGCCTCGACCGCCTGCTCGTCCTCGCCCTGCTCGATCCAGACCTGCCCAGCCGCGGAGAGGTCGATGGTCCGCTCCGGTCCGTCGGCCGCACCGTTCTTCTCGACGGTGTACGGGAGGGAGCCCGTGCCCTCCGCCAGGTCGACCCAGGCGAACGCGCCGAACGCGTCCCGCCCGATGAAGTCGGCAGTCCTGTCACCGGACTTGAGCTGCCAGCCCGCGTAGTCGCCGTCCGGGCGGTGGTAGTGGACGACGGCCCGGTCGCGCTCGACGGCGACGGGCTTCGGCGTCGGCGGGGCCTGTCCTGCGGTGGTCGCGGCGAGGGCGCTGGAGGTGCGGCCCGCCCGGTCCACGACAACGGCCTTGTAGCGCAGGGGCGTTCCCGCCTTCACCGACGCGTCGAGGTACTGCGTCACCTTGTACGGGGCGTGGTCGGCCGAACCGAGCGTCTGCCACTTCCCGTTGCCCGCCTGGGCGGCGAAGACGACCCGGTTGAGCTGGCCGCCGTCCACGTCGGCGGAGATCTCGACGGTGCCGGTGGCTCCGGCGGCCGGGGCCTTCAGCGCGATCGCCGGCTTGGCGGCGGGTGCACCGAGCGGCTTGTCCGCCCGCAGCACGACGCTGGAGAGGGCGGGCACGGTGACCGTGACCTTCTTGTCCGTACCGCTGCGGACCGTGCCGGAACCACCGTAGAGCGTACGGAAGTTCATCCCGGCCGACTCGGTGGCCAGCCGGACCTCCTTCGGGGCGCGCGCGTTGTTGGAGGCGACCAGGTACTCGTGGGGCCGCTCGGCGTCGATGCGCGAGGTGGCGTACACCGAGCCCTGCGCGTACCGCTCGCTCTGCACACCGTCCCGCAGCGCCGGGTGGTCCTTGGTGAGCTTCGAGAGCCCGGCGATGGAGCGGTAGACCGGGTGCCCGGCGTCGTACGCGTCCGAGGCGTGGGTGCGGTCGGTGCCGAGCTGGTCGTCGTCCAGGTAGTCGGCGGTCTTCGAGGCGAAGAGGGTCTGGCGGGCGTCCTTGTCGCCGCCCGCTCCGGTGAAGCCCTGCTCGTCGCCGTAGTAGATCACCGGGTTGCCCCGGCCGAGGAACATCAGCTCGTTGGCGAGCCGGGCCCGCTTCAGCAGCTCCGCGTCATCGGCGTCCGGGTTGTCCTGCTTGAGGAAGGTCCCGATGCGGCCCATGTCGTGGTTGCCGAGGAAGGTGACCTGCTCGTAGGCGTTGGCCTTGTCGGTGGTGTAGCGGTAGTCGTCGCCGTACACCGAGGCGAGCCGCGCGGCCGGAGCGCCCTGGGAGGCGAACTGCCGGGCGGCCTCCTGGAAGGGGAAGTCCAGCGTCGAGTCCAGCCGGCCCCGGGTGACGTAGGGCGAGGTGATCGCCGGGTCGGCGGAGTAGACCTCACCGAACATGAAGAAGTCGTCCCGGCCGCGCTTCGCCGCGTACGCGTCGAGCGCGGTGGCCCACTGGGTCCAGAAGTCCAGGTCCACATGCTTGACGGTGTCGATGCGGAACCCGTCGATGTCGAAGTCGCGGACCCACTTCTCGTAGATCTTCTCCATGCCCTTCACGACCTCGGGACGCTCGGTCCACAGGTCGTCGAGCCCGGAGAAGTCGCCGTACTCGTTGGACTCGCCGGCCCAGGTCGAGTCGCCCCGATTGTGGTACATGGCCGGGTCGTTGAGCCAGGACGGGACCTTCTTGCCGGTGTTCGGCGTCTTCACCGGGGTGTACGGGAAGGAGTCCTCGTCCACCTTCTTGACGCCGTCCCGGTCGTCGAAGGGGCGGCCGGTCCTGTCGAGGTAGGGGAAGGCGCCCTTGGGCTTGTAGCCGTAGGTCTTCTCCGCGTAGTCGACGGTGTCGGCGGTGTGGTTGGTGATGACGTCGAAGAAGACCTTCATGCCCTTGGCGTGGGCCTTGTCGATCAGCTTCTCCAGGTCGGCGTTGGTGCCGAAGTGCGGGTCGACCTGGGTGAAGTCGGTGATCCAGTAGCCGTGGTAGCCGGCCGAGGCGTCCTTGCCGGCGCCCTGGACGGGCCGGTTCTTGAAGATCGGGGCCAGCCAGATCGCGGTGGTGCCGAGGCCCTTGATGTAGTCGAGCTTCTGGGTGAGGCCCTTGAGGTCGCCGCCCTGGTAGAACCCCTTGTCGGTGGGGTCGAAGCCGTGCTCCAGGCGTGAACCCTTGAGCCCGCCGCGGTCGTTGGCGGTGGATCCGTTGGCGAACCGGTCCGGCAGCACGAAGTAGAACTGCTCCCGCGTGAGGTCGTGCCGGGCCGCCTCGCGCGCGAGCTTCGCGTCCGATGGCGGGGCGGGTGGTCGGGGCGACGCGGCGGCGGTGGCCGCCGGGACGAGGGGCAGCAGCGCGGCGCAGAGCGCGGCGGCGACCCCTCGCCCGAGGGTGGTGGTTCGGGACACGGGAGGGTGCTCCTCGGCTGGTGTCAGGAGGGTGGGCCGCGGGCCGGCGACCGAGGCCGCCGGCCCGCGGGTTCATCAAGAGGTCAGCCGCGCCACACGTCGGCGGTCAGCGTGACCTTCCCGGAGGACGGGACGGTGGCGGTGCGGTTGGCGCCGCTCTCCCAGGTGACGTTGCCGCTCGCGTCCTTGCGGACGTACTTGTACGCGAACGACGTCCCGGCGGGCAGGTTCACGTCCAGCTTCCACACGGGGTACGCGGCCGGGTCGAGCTTCGGCGCGTTCGCCGGGTTCCAGTTGCCGAGGGCCGCCTGGTCGCCGGTGACGTGGATGTTCTGGCCGAGCTGGGTGGTGGCGTTGACGCCGAAGGAGGCGCCGGACCGGCCGTTGCCGGGGCCCGGGTCGGGGTTGGAGCCGCCGCCACCGGAGCACGTACGGGCATTGGCGTGCAGGGCCACCGCCGTACCGGCGCCGAGCGTGGCGGTGAACTGGCCGGAGCCGTTGACCGTGACACCCCGGCCGCTCTGCACGTCGCAGTAGTCACCGGCCGGCAGCGAGGTCTGGAAGGTCCGGGTCAGCGAGGAGCCCTCGTGGTTGATGGCCACGTACGCCTTGTTGCCCCGGCCGAAGGCGATCTGGTCGCCGCCGTTGTCCCACCAGTGGGTGACGGCCTGGCCGCGTGCCGCGTTGCGGAAGCCGACCATGGAGGAGATCTCGCGCCAGTCGTGCTGGCACTTCCAGCCGTCGCTGTAACAGGCGTTCACCTGGCCGCCGTTGGGCGGTCCGGCGTCGTGGTTGCTGAACTCGTAGCCGGAGTGGACGTCCGGGGAGCCGTAGGGCCAGGCCAGCATGAAGACGTTGGCGAGGGTGTAGGCGGAGCCGTGTCTGTAGTTGAGGGTGTCGCCGCCGCGCTCGGTGTCGTGGTTGTCGACGAAGACGGCGGACTTGCCGGACTCCATGAAGCCCCAGCCCTCGCCGAAGTTCTTCAGGTGGGCCAGGTTCTCGTTGAGGAAGACCTGCTTCAGGCTCCGCCCGTAACGGAACTCCTGGACGTCTCCGCTGCCGAGGTACTCGGAGGGTGAGACGGCCTCACCGGCCCCGTGGATCGCCTCGTGCTTCCAGTAGACGTTCGGGTTGGTGAGCCGGGTCTTGATGTCAGCGAGGTCGGCGGCGGGCATGTGCTTGGCCGCGTCGATCCGGAAGCCATCGACGCCGAGCGAGAGCAGGTCGTTGAGGTAGCCGGCGATCTTGCCGCGTACGTAGTCCTCGCCGGTGTCCAGGTCGGCCAGGCCGACCAGTTCGCAGTTCTGGACGTTGGCGCGGTCGTTGTAGTTGGTGATCTGGGCGCGGCAGTCGTCCATGTCATTGCCGGAGTAGAGCCCCGGGTAGTCGTACTTCGTGTACGACGAGCCGCCGGTGCCCGTGCCGTTGCCCGCCGCCATGTGGTTGATGACGGAGTCCGCGATGACCTTGACCCCGGCCGAGTGACACGTGTTCACCATGGCGGAGAAGGCGGCCCGGTCACCGAGACGACCGGCGATCTTGTAGCTGACGGGCTGGTACGACGTCCACCACTGGCCGCCCTGGATGTGCTCCTGGGGCGGTGAGACCTGGACGTATCCGTAGCCCGCCGGACCGAGCGTGTCCGTGCAGGCCCTGGCTATGGAGGCGAACTTCCACTCGAACAGCACGGCGGTGACGTCCTTGTCGCCCGGAGCGGCGGCCCGCGCGGGGGACGCGGCGCCGAATCCGGTGGGGATGACGAAGGCGGCGACGACGCCGGCCGCGAGGGCGAGCGCCGCGGACGGGGATCTGCGTGCCATGTCTTTCCTCCTGCGGGGTGGGGGAAACGCGGGTGACGGTGCAGCCTCAGCCGGCAACGCGCCATGCCCTCAAGGCTCCTGAAGGTTCTTGCTGCAAGAATGCAAACCTTGCCGCGGAGCAGACCGTACGAGGCCGTCAGGAACTGGTCAACCCTTTGGACATCCCGCGCTCACATCCATGAAACAAGCCGTTTTTCTTCGCGGTTTCTTGCTGCAAGGTCTTTCGCAAGATATTGCGGGCCTGTTACGTTTCATCCGACTCCGGTCCGGTCGGCCGTATGCACGCGCCCGGCCGGCCGGGCCGGTCACGTACACCAGAGGCGCCCGGGAGTCGCTGCAACTCCCCGCCGGCCCTTCCTGGGCCGACTCCCGGGCGCCTCTCCTGTACGTGGCGGACCTCTTCAACAGCTCTGTCCGCCCGCCGCGTCGCGGACCGCTGGACATAAGGGGCGGCGAGCGAGGGGGCGACGTCGTCGCGCACGACCTCTGGGCGGAGGGATTCGCCCCCGGGCCGACCGCCGACGAGACGGAGACGGTCCGGTCCGCCGCGGACACCCCGGATTCCCCACTGGCCCCGCACCGGGCGGAGCTGGCCGCCCTGGACGCCATGGTCCGGGTCCCCCCTCCGGACCCGGACCCGCCCCTGCCCCGGCCCGCTTCCGTACCGGCCGGCACCGCCCCGTACCGGCTCAGCCGCCCCGTACCGCAGCCGTCGAGCCCCGTACCACCAGCTCCGGCTGGAAGACGTACTCGGTGCGCTGCACCGGGCTCCCGCCGATCTCCTCCAGGAGCGCGCCCACCGCCGCCGCGGCCATCGCCTGGACGGGCTGGCGCACCGTGGTCAGCGGCGGGTCGGTGAAGGCGATGAGCTGCGAGTCGTCGAAGCCGACGACCGAGACGTCGCGCGGGACGTCGAGCCCCCTCCCCCGGGCCGTACGGACCACGCCGAGGGCCATCAGGTCGCTGCCGCAGACGATGCCGGTGCACCCGGCGTCCAGCAGCGCGCCCGCCGCCACCTGGCCGCCCTCGACGCCGAACAGGGTGGAGCAGACGAGGAGTTCGGCTTCGGAGCGGTCCATGCCGAGCAGGGAGACGGCCGCCTCCACGAACCCGTCGCGTTTGCGGCGCGAGGGGACGTACCGCTGCGGGCCGATGGCCAGGCCGATCCGGCGGTGGCCGAGGTCCGCGAGATGGCTCACCGCCATCCGTACGGCAGCGTTGTCATCGGGTGACACGAACGGGGCGCTGATCCGCTCGTTGTAGCCGTTGATCAGGACGAACGGGACACCGCGCTCGGTGAGCGCGGCGTACCGCGCCGGGTCGGCCGAGGTGTCGGCGTGCAGCCCGGACAGGAAGACGATGCCCCCGACGCCCCGCTCCACGAGCTGTTCGACGAGCTCGTCCTCCGTCGCCCCGCCCGGGAGTTGAGTGCAGAGCACGGGGGTGTAGCCGTGTCCGGCCAGCACCTGTTCGACGGACTGCGCGAACGCCGGGAAGATCGGGTTGGTGAGTTCGGGCGTCACCAGGCCGATCAGTCCGGCGCTGCGCTGCCGCAGCCGCAGCGGCCGCTCGTAGCCCAGGATGTCGAGCGCCGCGAGCACCCGCTGACGCGTGGTGTCCGCGACGCCCTGCTTCCCGTTCAGGACCCGACTGACCGTCGCCTCGCTGACCGCCGCCTGGCCGGCGATGTCGGAGAGGCGGGGGGCTGCCGTGGTCCTGGGTGCGGGCAGTGTCACACCGTCCACCACACCGTGGTGTCGGCGGGCAGCTCCATCTCCGCGCCGTCCACGGTGACCGGGGAGCTGGCGAGCAGCACCCGGCCGCGGGCGGCGATGCGGACGGGGGCGGCGGTGGTGTTGACGGTGCAGACGAAGCCGGGGCGGGCGAGGACGAGGACGCCCTCGGGGCCGTCCAGCCACTCCACGTCCGTGCCCGCGCCGAGGCCCGGGTGCTCGCGGCGGGCGGCGATCGCGGCCCGGTACAGCTCCAGCGTGGAGCCCGCCACGCCGGTCTGCGCCTCGACGGAGAGCTCGCCCCAGCCGGCGGGCTGCGGGAGCCAGCTGCCGCCGTCGCCGAATCCGTACGACGTTCCCTCACGGTTCCAGGGGATCGGGACGCGGCAGCCGTCGCGGAAGCCGTCCTGGCCGGCGGCGCGGAAGAAGGACGGGTCCTGGCGTGCTTCGTCGGGCAGGTCGGTGACGTCGGGCAGGCCGAGCTCCTCGCCCTGGTAGACGTAGGCCGAGCCGGGCAGGGCGAGCATCAGCAGGGTGGCGGCGCGGGCCCGGCGCAGGCCGAGTTCACGGTCGCCGGGGGTACGGATCTGGGTGCCCAGGCCCGCCGGGTTCCCGAACCGGGTGGTGTGCCGGGTGACGTCGTGGTTGGACAGGACCCAGGTGGCGGGGGCCCCGACCGGGCGCATCGCGTCCAGCGAGACGTCGATGACCCTGCGGAGCTCCTCGGCGTCCCAGGCGGTCGCCAGGTACTGGAAGTTGAACGCCTGGTGCATCTCGTCGGGGCGCACGTAGTTGGCGGTGCGCTCGACGGTCGGCGTCCACGCCTCGGCCACGGCGATGCGCCCGCCCGTCACCCGCCGCCCGTCCGAGGAAGGCCCTCCGGGCCCCATCGCGTCCGGGTACTCGTCCAGGATGGTGCGCCAGCTGCGGTAGATCGCGTGCACGCCGTCCTGGTCGAAGAACGGCATGACGTCGTTGCCGAGCAGCTTGAGCTGGTCGTGGGAGCCGAGGTCGGGCAGACCGTCCGCCTTGACGAGGCCGTGGGCGACGTCGACGCGGAAGCCGTCGACGCCCATGTCGAGCCAGAAGCGCAGGATGGAGCGGAACTCGTCGGCGACGGCCGGGTGCTCCCAGTTGAAGTCGGGCTGCTCGGGGGCGAAGAGGTGGAGATACCAGTCGCCCGGGGTCCCGTCCGGGTTCGTCGTACGGGTCCAGGCGGGGCCGCCGAAGATGGACTCCCAGTCGTTGGGCGGGAGTTCGCCGTCCGCGCCCTTTCCGGGGCGGAAGTGGTAGCGCTCACGCAGGGCGGAGCCGGGGCCCTCGGCCAGGGCGCGCTTGAACCACTCGTGCTGGTCGGAGGAGTGGTTGGGGACCAGGTCGACGATGATGCGCAGGCCCAGGCCGTGCGCCTCGCGGATCAGCGCGTCGGCGTCCAGCAGGGTGCCGAACATCGGGTCGATGGCCCGGTAGTCCGCGACGTCGTACCCGGCGTCGGCCTGCGGGGAGGCGTAGAAGGGGGAGAGCCAGACCGCGTCGACGCCGAGGTCCCTCAGGTAGGGCAGGCGGGCGGTGACGCCGGCGAGGTCGCCCATGCCGTCGCCGTTGCCGTCGGCGAAGCTCCGCGGATAGACCTGGTAGATCACCGCGTCCTGCCACCAGCCGGTGCGGTGGCCCGGGGCGTCGTCGGACGTGCCGGTGGAGGGGGCAGCGAGGTGCTGGGTCATGTCGTCCCTGGGGTGTCTGGGTGGGGAGCGGCGCCGGTGGCCGGGTCGGGGTTTCCGGCGCCGCCGTGACAGTTGCGGTGGTGCGTGCGGGTGCTGGCGTCCGGAGGTCGTCAGCCCTTGACGGCTCCGGCGGAGACGCCGGTGACCAGGTGCTTCTGCGCGAACAGGAACACCAGGGCGGCCGGGATGGCGATGAGCACGGAGGCCGCGGTCATCGGGCCCCACTGCGCGCCGTACTGGTTGACGAACTTCTGGAGCCCGCCGGCGAGCGTCAGGTTCTCGTCACCGACCAGGAAGGCGGAGGCGTACGCCACTTCGCCCCAGGCGGTGATGAAGGAGTAGAACGCGGTGACCGCGAGGCCCGGCTTGGCCAGCGGCAGGATCAGCCGCCAGAAGGTGCCGAACGGGGTGAGGCCGTCGACCTCGCCCGACTCGTCGATCTCGCGCGGGATGGTGTCGAAGAAGCCCTTCATCATCCAGGCGCAGAACGGCACCGAGATGGTGAGGTAGGTGATGACGAGACCGGCGGGCTGGTTCAGCAGCCCCAGGTTCGACATGATCGTGTAGATCGGCACGATGAGGACGGCCACCGGGAACATCTGGGTGATCAGCAGCGTCCACATCAGCCCGCGCTTGCCGGGGAAGCGGAAGCGGCTGACGGCGTAGCCGGTGGTGGCGGCGACGAAGACGCCAAGGACGGTGGAGAACCCGGCGACGATCACGGAGTTGGCGAACCAGCGCAGGAACTCGGTGTCCCGGATCAGGTTGGTGTAGTTGACGAAGGTCGTCTCGCGGAAGAAGTCCGTGGTCGTCGCGTACTTGGCGGGCTTCAGCGAGGTCAGCAGGACCCACAGCACCGGGAAGACCGCGATCACCGACGCGATGATCAGGGTCAGGTGCAGGGCGACCGAGGCGAGCGGGGAGCGCTCGCCGCGCGGCCGGACCCTGGGCACGGCGTGCCGGTCGGCGGCCCGGGATACGGCGGTCCGGGGCGCGGTGGTCTGGGGCGCGGTGGTCACCACTTGTCTCCCTGGGTGCGCAGGACTCGCCGGTAGACCACGGCGAAGAGCATCAGAATGACGAGGATCAGCACGCCCCAGGTGGAGGACTGGGCGTAGTCGCGCGGGCTGATCTCGAAGGAGAACTTGTACGCCTGGGTGACGAGGATCTGGGTGGACTCGCCGGGTCCGCCGCGGGTCAGCAGGAAGATCACCGGGAACATGTTGAAGGTCCAGATGGTGGAGAGCAGGATCACCGTGGTGGAGACCGGGCGCAGTCCGGGCAGCGTGATGTGGCAAAAGCGCTGCCAGGCGGTGGCGCCGTCCATCTCGGCGGCCTCGTACTGCTCGGAGGGGATCGACTGGAGTCCGCCGAGCAGGGCGACCATCATGAACGGGATGCCGAGCCACACGTTGACGGCGATGACGGAGAACTTGGCCCAGGCGGGGTCGTTCAGCCACGGGACGGCGTCGATGCCGGCCCCGCCGAGGATCTGGTTGAGCAGGCCGCGGTCCTGGTTGTAGAGGAAGCGCCAGGCGAAGACGGAGACGAAACCGGGGATGGCCCAGGGCAGGATGAGGGCCATGCGGTAGGCGGAGCGCCCGGCGATGCGGCGGTTGAGGATGTTGGCCAGGCTCATGCCGAGGACGAACGTGATGCTCACGCAGGAGATCGTCCACACCAGCGTCCAGCCGAGCGTGCCGAGGAACTGCGAACCGGTCAGTGCGTCGATGTAGTTGTCCGCGCCGACGAACTTGTAGGTGGCGGGCAGTTCGTTGACGCCGATGGAGCGGGCGACGTTGCGCTCGGTGGCGTCGGTCAGTGACAGGTAGATGCCGCGGACCAGCGGGTAGCCGATGATCACGCCGATCACGATCACGACAGGGGCGACCATGGCCCAGGCGTACCAGTGCGTCGACAGCCACCGGCGGACCTTGCCCGGTGTCGGGGTGCCAGTACCGCGGCTCCGGCCGCGGGCGACGTTCTCGCCCGCGGCCTTCGCCACCGACTGGCTGGTGTGAACAGCCATCAGCCGGCCAGCCTTCCTGTTACTTCCAGTCCTTGAGGAGCTTGCGGTAGGCGTCGCCGGTGGACTTCGCCGCCTTCTCCGGGGTCGTCTGGCCGGTGAGGACCTTGGTGTACTCGATGCCGAGCGGGGCGAAGAGGCTGCCGCCCTCGGGGATCCAGGGGCGCTGGACGGCGGTCTCGACGACCGGCTTGAAGAAGCCGACGATCTCGCTGTTGACGGCCTCCTTCTTGGCGTACGCGGAGGTGCGCGTCGGCAGCAGGTTCAGCTCGCCGGCGATGTGGGCCTGGCTCTCGACGGACGTCATGTACTCGACGAAGGCGTAGGAGGCGTCGAGGTTCTTGGACGCGGCGTAGACGGCGAGGTTGTGACCGCCCTGCGGGGCGCCCTGGGCGGCGGAGCCGGCCGGGACCGGGGCGATGCCCAGGTTGTCCTTGTCCGTGAACTCCTTGCCGGTGAGGGTGTCGGCGACGGCCCAGGGGCCGTTGATCATCATCGCGACGTCGCCGTTCTTGAACGACTGCATCATGTTCTCCCAGCCGTCCGACGCGTCCGTCTTCGCGGTGCCGGAGTCGACCAGGTCCTTGACGGCCTTGAACGCCTTGACGCCCTCGGGCTTGTCCACGGTGACGGTCTTGGAGTCGGCGTCGACCAGGTCGCCGCCCTCGCCGTACAGGAAGGAGAGGAAGAAGTACGGGTCGTCGCCGCGCAGGTAGAGGCCGGTCTTGCCGGTCTTGTCCTTGATCTTCGCGGCGGCGCTCTTGAGCTCGTCCAGGTCGGCGGGGGGCTTGACGCCCGCCTTGTCCAGCAGCTTCTTGTTGTAGAAGATGCCCATCGAGTCGATGACCTGGGGCACGGCGTAGGTCTTGCCGTCGTACTTCGTCGAGCCGACCGCCTGCTTCAGGAAGTCGTCCTGGTTCTTCAGGGCGGGGGTGCCGTCCAGCGGGGCCAGGTAGCTGAGGCTGGCGAAGTCCGGCGTCCAGGCGACCTCGGAGCGGATGACGTCGGGGGCGTCGCCGGCCTCGGCGGCGTTCTTGAACTTGTTCTGCGCCTCGCCGAAGGGCACGGTGACGTACTTGACCTTGACCTTCGGGTGCTTCTTCGTGAAGCCCTCGGCCAGCTTCTTGAAGACCTTGTCCTCGCCGACGTTCGAGGTGTCCCACCACGTCACGGTGCCGGAGAGCTCGCCACCCGAGCTCGTGCCGCCTTCGGTCTTGCTGTCGCTGCCGCAGGCGGTCGCCGCGAGCGCCAGGGCCGCGACCAGGGCGGTGGCCGTTATGCCACGTCGCATCTGAACTCCTTCAACTGCCGTACCGCTCCGTCGCGGCGCCGGGTCGACGTGAACGTAACAAGGATGAAAGACCGCCGAAAGACCTTGCGGAAGATTTCTGCAAGCCCTGTTGATCGTTACATTCGCGTGTCCTCAAGGTTGCCGTCAAGCCACTTGACGAGACCGGAGAAACCCTGGCAGGGGCAGGCCGCGCACCGCATGACCGCAGTGCGACGATCCGACCGCAGCCCGCGATCCCGGGCCGCAAGAGCTTGCAAGACCTTGCCGGGAGGCTCGGTGGGGGGAGACCCGAGCGGGGCCCGCGGAAGGGAGGAGAGACCTGCGCGGGGCTTGCGGAAGGGCAGACGCGGGCCTGAGGAAAGGAGGCGTACGCGTGCTCCGGGAGGTACGCGCGCCAGGTCCTCCGGAGGGGCGCACGCCGGGTCTGCCGGGGAGGCGCACGCCGCGCGTCCGCCCGGCGAGGCGTACGGCTCCCGGCGGGCCCGCGCACAGTGGGCAATCCGACACCGGCCCGGTACAGTCCACTCACATGACCGCACGGCTTGCCGATATCGCAACTCAGGCGGGGGTCAGCGAGGCGACGGTCAGCCGAGTCCTGAACGGCAAGCCCGGGGTCGCCGCGACCACCCGCGAATCCGTCCTCGCGGCGCTCGACGTACTGGGCTACGAACGTCCCGTACGGCTGCGCCGGCGCAGCGCGGGCCTGGTCGGCCTGATCACGCCCGAGCTGGAGAACCCGATCTTCCCGGCGCTGGCCCAGGTCATCGGCCAGGCGCTGACCCGCCAGGGCTACACCCCGGTCCTCGCCACCCAGACCCCCGGCGGCTCCACCGAGGACGAGCTCACCGAGATGCTGGTGGACCGGGGCGTCTCCGGCATCATCTTCGTCTCCGGTCTGCACGCCGACACCTCGGCCGACATGCAGCGCTACGAGCAACTGCGCGCCAAGGGTGTCCCCTTCGTCCTGGTGAACGGCTTCTCCGCCAAGGTCCGGGCCCCCTTCATCTCCCCCGACGACCGGGCGGCGATGCGGCTGGCGGTGACCCACCTGGTGGCGCTGGGCCACACCCGTATCGGCCTGGCGGTAGGCCCCAAGCGCTTCGTGCCGGTGCTCCGCAAGATCGAGGGCTTCCACGCGACGATGCGGGAGCAACTGGGCCTCACCCCGGACGAGGTCGAGGAGTTGGTCCAGCACTCTCTGTACACGCTGGAGGGCGGCCAGGCCGCCGCCTCCGCCCTGATGGAACGCGGCTGCACGGCGGTCGTGTGCGCGAGCGACATGATGGCGCTCGGGGCGATCCGGGCGGCCCGCCGGCTGTCGAAGGAAGTGCCGCGGGACCTCTCCGTGGTGGGCTACGACGACTCGCCCCTCATAGCGTTCACCGATCCGCCGCTGACCACCATCCGGCAGCCGGTGACGGCGATGGGCCAGGCCGCGGTGCGCACGCTGCTGGAGGAGATCGGCGGAACCCCGGCCCCGCACAGCGAGTTCGTCTTCATGCCCGAGCTGGTGGTTCGCGGGACGACGGCATCCGGTCCCGGAACGGGCTCAGGGTCGCACACTCATCCTTGAGGCGCAGAGTGTGCGACCGGAACCCGACCGGAGGATGATCGAAGGCAGGGGAATCTCTATGGAAGACTCTCTGCCTATGGGTGAAATGGACGTGACAGCACAGGAAGGCCGGTCTGCGGCCGGTCCTTCACCCATCGTGGCCGAGGCGGCCCCCGCGGCCCCCGCCACTTCGCCGGACGCCGGGAGGACCGGCTGGGCGGCGCGCCTGCGATCGCTCCGGTCGCCCGGCCGTCCCCGGCTCTGGTTCGAGATCCTGCTCATCGCGGTCAGTTACTGGCTGTACTCGCTCGTGCGCAACGCCGTGCCGGAGCAGAAGGCCCAGGCCCTGCGGAACGCGGACTGGATCTGGTCGGCGGAGAAGTTCCTGGGCCTCGCGTTCGAGGAAACGGTCAATCACGCGGTCAATTCCGTGACATGGCTGATCGTCTCGATGAACTACTACTACGCGACCCTGCACTTCGTCGTGACCATCGGCGTCCTCGTCTGGCTGTTCCGCCGCCACCCGGGCCGTTACGCGGCGACCCGGCTCGTCCTCTTCGCGACGACGGCGGTCGCCCTGCTCGGCTACTACCTCTACCCGCTGGCGCCGCCCCGTCTGATGAACGGCGCGAACTTCATCGACACGGTGCTCGTGCACGAGACCTGGGGCTCGATGGCCTCGGGCAACTTCAAGAACATGTCCAACCAGTACGCGGCGATGCCCTCGATGCACATCGGCTGGTCCCTCTGGTGCGGGCTGACGATATTCGCCCTGGCCTCGGCCCCCTGGGCCCGCATCCTCGGCCTGCTCTACCCGACGCTCACCCTGGTCGTCATCGTGGCCACCGCCAACCACTTCTGGCTGGACGCGGTGGGCGGCATGGTCTGCCTCGCGTTCGGCTACGCGGTCTCCCGCACCTGGTACGGCTCGCTGCCGCACCACCTGCCGAAATGGGTGCCCTCGCCGAAGGCCGCCGGCCGACTGACGGGAGTGCGCTCGGCCCGCTTGCCGCACCCGGCCGGGGAACCCGCCCGGGAGCCCGAGCCGGAGGCGGCGGGCGCGCGAAGGCCGTAGACGGCACGGGAACGAAGGCCGTGGACGGTACGCGGGCGGGGTGCGGGCGGACGGGATGTCCGCCCGCACCCCGCCTGCTTCCGCGTCTCACCCCCGGTGCACGACGCGCCCCCCGGTCACCGTGAGCCGGACCGGGGCCTCCCCCAGCTCGTCCGCCGGGGCCTGAACCGGGTCCACCCCGAAGGCCGTCAGGTCGGCCCGGAACCCGGCCGCGATCCGCCCCGCCACCGCCTGCTCCCCCGCCGCGACGGCCGCGTGCGAGGTGCAGCCCTCCAGCGCCATCAGCCCGGTCAGCGCCTGTTCCGGGGCGACGGGCTCGGTGTCGTACGCCCCCGGAAGCCGCCGCAGCCGTGCCGTGGCCAGCACCTGGCGTACGTCGTAGTGGGCGATCGGCCAGTCCGAGCCGAGCGCCAGATAGGCCCCCGCGTCCCGCAGGTCCCGGCAGCGCCAGGCGCGGGCGGCGCGCTCGTCGCCGAGCCGCCGGGACCAGGCGTCGGTGTGGTCGGCGCGGGTGTACGCGGTGTGGGTGGGCTGCATGGAGGCGATCACCCCGAGCCGGACGAACCGCTCCGCCACCGCGTGCGGGACCGACTCGATGTGCTCGACGCGGTGGCGGAGCCGCCCGCTTCCGCCGAGCCCCTCCACGGTGTCCAGGACGTGCCGCACGGCCGCGTCCCCGATGGCGTGGGTGGCGGTGCGGACGCCGGCGCGGTGCAGGTGGGCGACGGCTTCGGTGTACGCGGCCGGGTCCGGCCAGAACGCCTCGGTGCCCTGGCCGTGGCAGTCGGCCTCCTCCAGCCAGGCGGTGCCGCCCTCGACGGTCCCGTCCATGAAGAACTTGACCCCGCCGACCCTCCAGAGCCGCCCCGCCTCGCTCTGGAGCCGTACGAGCTCCTCCAGCGCCTCCTTGTCCGCGCCCGGCATGCACCAGGGCGCGAGCCGGAGCCGTACGGGCAGGTCGGCGTCCTCCTCCACGGCGGCCAGGAAATCGGGTACGGAACCGTCCCCCAGGTCCATCACATGCGCCCCGGTCAGCCCGGTGGCGGCCATCGCGGAGAGCAGCTCCACCAGCCCGGCCCGCCGCTCGCTCAGGGAGGGCCGGGGCAGGAACGGGGTGAGGAGGTCCATCGCGGCATGCTCGATCAGGTGCCCGGTGGGCCGCCCGCCCGGGTCGCAGACGACCTCGGACCGCTGGGCGAAGGTCCGGGGCCCGGTGATGCCCGCCCGCTGGAGGGCGGCGGCCGAGGCGAGGGCGGAGTGCCCGTCGTAGAGGCGGATGAAGGCGGGCGCGCCGCCGAGGGCCTCCTCGATGCGGGCATGGCTGACGGGCAGCTCCCCGAAGGCGTTGTGGTCCAGCCCCCACCCGATGACCCACCCCTCGGTGCGCGGGGCGGCGGCGAGGGCGGCGCGGAGCTGGTCCAGGTCGCGGACGGCGGTGAGGTCGGCGCCGGTGGCCATCTCCAGGCCCCACACGGGGTGGCTGTGGGCGTCGGTCAGCCCGGGGGTGAGGGTCGCGCCGCCGAGGTCGAGGTGTTCGGTGCCGCTCCCGCGCAGCTCGCGCAGGTCGTCGGCGTCCCCGACCCCGATGATGGTCCCGCCCCTGACGGCGACGGCGGTGGCGGTGGGCCGGTCCGGGTCGAGGGTGCGGACACGGGCTCCGGTGATCAGAAGATCGGCTGCGGGCACGGTGGTGGCTCCTTGCATGGTCGTCAGAGGGTTACGGAGGTGGCGTCGGCGGGCTCGGCGGGCTGGTCCCGGTCCTCCCGGGGCTCGGCGGCGAAGGAGGCGTACACCTCGGGCCGCCGGCGCCGGAGGCGGCGGGCGAGGAGGAGCCCCAGCAGGAAGACGCCGGGCACGAGCGCGACGAGCAGGAGGTTCACGCCGGTCGAGGCGCCGGTGAACAGGTCCACGTTGTACGCGACGAGCCCGATGGCCCCGGTCAGCAGCACGGCCGCCGCCAGCGGGGCGACGACGGTTCGCAGCACGCCCTCCTGGTGCGGAACGCGCCGGAAGAACAGGAACACCGCCAGTGCGGCGAGCAGCTGGAGGACCATGAGCCCGATCATGCCCGGGGTGTTGACCCAGAGCAGGAGCTGCGCGTACGGGTCGGCCCCGGCGGCGGCGAACCCGATCACGACGATCGCCCCCAGCACGGTCTGCGCGGCCCCGGCGACGTACGGGGAGCGGTGGCGCGGGTGGACACGGCCGAGGACGGCGGGCAGGACCCCCTCTTCGGCCAGCGCGAGACCGTACCGGTTGATCGCGTTGTGGAAGGCGAGCAGCGAGGCGAGCACGCTGGTGACGATGAGGACGTGCATCAGGTCGGCGGCCCAGGGCCCGACGTAGGCGGTGATGGCGGAGAAGAAGAGCCCGCCGGGGTCGTCGGCGGCGGCCTGGACGACCTTCTCGTCCCCGAACGCCTGGATGACGGCCCAGACGATGAAGGCGTAGAAGAGGCCGAGGAAGGCGACGGCGATGTAGGTGGCGCGGGGGACGGTCCGTTCCGGGTTCCGGGCCTCGCGGCGGTAGATGACGGTGGACTCGAAGCCGGTGAAGGCGGCGAACGCGCAGGCCAGGACGGCGGCCGTGCCGGGCACGAAGACGTTGCCGGGCGAGAAGGAGGCGAGGGAGAGACCGGACGCGCCCCCGTCGATGAGGACGCCCCCCGCGAGCAGGACGAGGATCCCCGTCTCGGCGACGAGCAGGACGCCGAGCACCTTGGCGCCGAAGTCGATGGAGCGGAATCCGCCGTACCAGATGAGCACCAGCCCGAGGAGCGAGACGGGCAGCCAGGGCACGTCGAGGCCCCACAGGGCGTGGGCGGTGTCGGCGCTCGCGGAGCCGAGGAGCCCGTAGACGCCGATCTCCATCCCGTTGTAGCCGAGCATGGCGATGAGCGCGGCGGCGATCCCGACGGGTTTGCCGAGCCCGCGCGTGATGTACGCGTAGAAGGCCCCGGCGCTGCGGACGTGCCGGCTCATCGTGGTGAACCCGACGGCGAAGACCGCGAGGGTCACCCCGGCGACCAGGTACCCGACCGGGGCGCCGATGCCGCCGAGCAGGAGGGCGATGGGGGCGACGCCGGCCATGACGGTGAGCGGGGCGGCGGCGGAGATGACGAAGAAGGCGATGTCGGCGGTGCCGAGCGTGCCTTTCCTGAGGGTGGGCGCAGACATGTTCGAGAGGAGCCCTTCTGCGGCAGGCGGGCGGCCCCGGTTCGTCCCCCGGACGGATAAACCTAAAGGCTTTCGGTTTCGGGGAATGTAGCCTCACCAGGGGCCATCGGGGAAGACCTTCCGTCGACGCGGATCAGACGCAGATCAGACGCAGATCAGGAGAACCGCACATGGGACGGCCGCGCACGCCGCTGCTCGACCGGGAGCGCATCGGCGCCACGGCGCTCGAACTCATCGACGAACAGGGCGAGTTCAGCGTCCCGCAGGTGGCCCGCAGGCTGGGGGTGCAGACGGGTTCGGTGTACCACCATGTGGACGGCCGGGCGGGAGTGATCGAGCTCGTACGCGAACGGGTCAGCGCGTCGATCGACACGGCCACGCTCGACCTGCGCCCCTGGGACACGGCCCTCACCGCCTGGGCCCGCTCCTACCGCGCCGCCTTCGCCGCCCACCCGCACGCGATCCCGCTGCTCATGACGTCCCCGGTACGCGCCCCGAAGGTGCTGGAGCAGTACGAGCGCGCGGTACGCCTGCTCCTGGAGGTGGGCTTCCCGGTGGCGGAGGTGATGACGGTGATCACGGCCCTGGAGAACCTGGTGCTGGGCTCGGCGCTGGACCTGGCGGCCCCGGACACGATGTGGGAGCTCCCGCCGGACTCCCCGGACACGGAGAAACTGGCGGAGGCGCTGGCGGCGGTGGGCTCGAGAAGGGCGGACGCGGCGTTCGAACTGGCCCTGGGAGCGTTCACGGACCACTGCCGAACCCACGTCAGCCTGTCCGCCCACCCCAGCCCGTCCGCCCATTCCAGCCCGCCCGGCGCCAAATCCAGCCCGTCCGGGGCTTGAGGACATCCTTTCCGCCCGCGCACGTGACGCGCGACACCGGCGGAGGCCCGAACCAGCCCCTCCGGCACCCCCAGCCCGTCCGGCGCTTGAGGACATCTTTTCGCCCACGCACGTGACGCGCGACACCGGCGGAGGCCCGAACCAGCCCCTCCGGCGCTTGAGGAGCGGGGTCCGGGGCGGAGCCCCGCGAGGGAGCGGGGTCGCGCCTAGACCACCGCCCCGTAGAACCGCTCCTCCACCACCGCCCGAGCCCGACGAGTGATCCGCCGATAGTCGTCCAACATGTCCCCGACATGCCCCGGCTCGTACCCGAGGTACCGCCCCACCGCCGTCATCTCCCGAGGATCGGACGGGAACGTGTCGCTCGCCCGCCCCCGCACGAGCATCACCGCGTTCCGCACCCGCGTCGCCAGCACCCACGCCTCGTCCAGCATCTGCGCGTCCTCACCCGGGATCAGCCCCGCCGCACACGCCGCCGCCAGCGCCTCACGCGTACGCGTCGTCCGCAGCCCCGGCTCCGCCCACCCGTGCTGCATCTGCATCAACTGCACGGTCCACTCGACGTCGCTGAGCCCGCCGCGCCCCAGCTTCGCGTGGAGCGTGGGGTCCGCGCCGCGCGGCATCCGCTCGGA
The DNA here is from genome assembly GCF_046548915.1 of Streptomyces sp. cmx-18-6. Lineage (NCBI taxonomy): Bacteria > Bacillati > Actinomycetota > Actinomycetes > Kitasatosporales > Streptomycetaceae > Streptomyces > Streptomyces sp. cmx-18-6. The sequence goes on from NZ_JAEBEP010000001.1 coordinate 246,959, forward strand.
CTCCATCCGCGCCTTGAGCCGGCGGATCTCGCGTACGGCGTCCTCCCCGAGCCCTTCCGCCGGATACCGCAACGGGTTCACCAGCTCGATGAAGTCGCGCCCCAACTCCGCGTCGCCCGCCATGGGTTCGGCCCTCAGCAGCGCCTGGCTCTCCCAGATCAGCGCCCAGCGCCGGTAGTACGCCTCGTACGACTTCAACGTCCGCACCAACGGCCCGGTCTTACCCTCGGGCCGCAAGTCGGCATCGATCAGCAACGGCGGATCAGCGGTGGGCAGTTGCAGCAACCGCCGCATCTCCCCCACGACCGCGTTCGCCGCCTTGCTCGCCTCCTCGTCGCTCACGCCCTCGCGCGGCCGGTGCACGAAGAGGACGTCGGCGTCGGAGCCGTAATTCAGCTCGTGCCCGCCGAAGCGGCCCATGCCGATGACGGCGAACCGGGTCGGCAGGGTGTCGCCCCACCGCTCGCGTACGGCGGCCCGCAGCGCGCCCGCGACGGTGGCGGCGTTGAGGTCGGTGACGGCGGAGCCGACCCGGTCGACGAGGGCCCCGTGGTCCTGCTCGGCGGGGCTGTCCTCGGTGCCGTACGAGCCGATGATGTCGGCGGCCGTCGTACGGAACAGCTCCCGCCGCCGCACCCCCCGCACCACCGCGACCGCCGACTCCGCGCCCCCCGCACGCCCCACCGCCGCCAGCACCTCCTGCTCCAGGTGCTCGCGGGTGCGGGGCTTGAGCCCCTCCGGGTCGCCGAGGATCGCCACCGCCTCCGGGGCGCGGAGCAGCAGGTCGGGGGCGAGGCGGCCGGCGGAGAGGACCCGGGCGAGGTTCTCCGCCGCCGCCCCCTCGTCGCGCAGGAGCCGCAGGTACCACGGGGTCTTGCCGAGCGCGTCGGACACCTTGCGGAAGCCGAGGAGCCCGGCGTCCGGGTCGGCGGAGTCCGCGAACCAGCCGAGCAGCACCGGCAGCAGCGTGCGCTGGATCGCCGCCTTGCGGGAGACCCCGGAGGACAGGGCCTCCAGGTGGCGCAGGGCCGCGCCGGGGTCGGCGTACCCGAGGGCCTCCAGCCGGATCGCGGCGGCCTTCGCGCTGAGCCGGGACTCGGCGGGGGCCAGTTGGGCGACGGCGTCGAGCAGCGGCCGGTAGAAGATCTTCTCGTGCAGCCGCCGTACGACGGAGGCGTGCCGCCGCCACGCCTTGTTGAGCTCGGTGACCGGGTCGGTCCGCATCCCGAGGGACCGCCCGAGCCGCCGCAGATCGGCTTCGTCCTCGGGGACGAGGTGGGTGCGGCGCAGGCGGTAGAGCTGGATGCGGTGCTCCATGGAGCGCAGGAAGCGGTACGCCTCATCGAGCTGGGCGGCGTCCGCGCGCCCCACGTACCCACCCTCGGCGAGCGCCCGCAGGGCCTCCAGGGTGGTGCCGCTGTGCAGTGAGGCGTCACTGCGCCCGTGCACCAACTGGAGGAGCTGGACGGCGAATTCGACGTCCCGCAGCCCGCCGGGCCCGAGCTTCAGCTCACGGTCTATCCGGTCGGCGGGGATGTTGTCGACGACGCGGCGGCGCATCTTCTGCACGTCGGGGACGAAGTTCTCCCGGTCGGCGGCCTGCCAGACGAGCGGGGAGACGGCGTCGACGTACTCCGCGCCGAGCTCCGGGTCGCCGGCGACGGCGCGGGCCTTCAGCAGCGCCTGGAACTCCCAGGTCTTCGCCCACCGCTGGTAGTACGCGAGGTGCGAGGTGAGGGTCCGCACCAGGGGCCCGTTGCGGCCCTCGGGGCGGAGGTTGGCGTCGACCGGCCAGATGGTGCCCTCGGGAGTGTTGTCGGAGCAGATCCGCATCATGTGGGCGGCCAGCCGGGTGGCGGCCTGCATGGCCTTGTTCTCGTCGACCCCGTCGCGCGCCTCGCCCACGAAGATGACGTCGACGTCGGAGACGTAGTTCAGCTCGTGCCCGCCGCACTTGCCCATCGCGACGACGGCCAGCCGGCACTGCGCGGCGTCCTCGGGGGCCGCCGTACGGGCGATGGCGAGGGCGGCGCGCAGGGTGGCGGTGGCGAGGTCGGCCAGTTCGGCGGCGGTCTGGGCGAGGCCGGTGGTCCCGCAGACGTCGCGGGCGGCGAGGGTGAGCAGACAGCGGCGGTAGGCGACGCGCAGCGAGTCCGGGTCGACGGCCTCGGCGAGCCCGCGCTCGAACTCGGCCACCCCGGGGTGCAGGTCGACGGCCTCGTACGTGACGAGCGCCTGCCAGTCGCGCGGGTGCCGGGCCAGGTGGTCCCCGAGCGCCTCGGACGCCCCGAGGACGCCGAGGAGCCGGTCGCGCAGGGGCTTGGCGGTGACGAGCGTGTCCAGCAGCACCTGCCGCTCGCCGTCCTCCTCGGCCTCCACGATCCGGACGAGCCCGCGCAGGGCCAGATCGGGGTCGGCGGTGGCGCCGAGGGCCTCCAGGAGGACCGGATCGGACCGTACGGAGGCGAGCGCGTCGAGCTCCAGGAGCTGTTCGGCGGCGGAGGGGTCGGTGAATCCGTGTCGCAGCAGCCTGGTGAACGTACTGCTCCTGCGTCCCGGCACCGTCGTCATCGCATGCTCTCCTGCCCGCCGAACCGATCTGCCTGCCTGGCTGAGCGCGCCGCCCCGTCGCCGCGCCTCAACTCTTCGAGCCTAGTCCTGTACCGATGAATTCGAGGCAGCGGCGGAGTCCGCCCACGGAGAATGCCGCGGCAGCACTCCCGAGCACCCACCGGAGGAACCATGTCCACGACCGGGCAGCCCCCGGAGCGGTCCCCCGCGCATTCCGGGGAACCGTTCAGCCAGACGCGGTACCGCTTCACGTGACCCGCCCCGCCTTCACGGGTCCCGCCCCGGCGGTCCCGATGACGACGGTGGCGTACAGCTCCTCGCAGTCCACCACGCGCGGGGCGAGCCCGGCATCGCGCAGGACCCGCACCGCCGCGTCCCGCTGCCGCTCACTGGCCTCCACCAGCAGGCTGCCGCCGGGGGCGAGCCACCCGGGGGCCTCGGCGGCGACCCGGCGCATGACGTCGAGCCCGTCGCCGCCCCCGTCGAGGGCGACCCGGGGTTCATGGACACGGGCCTCGGCGGGGAGGAGTTCGACGTCGGCAGTGGGTACGTACGGCACGTTGGCGAGCAGCACGTCGACACGGCCGCGCAGGGCGGCGGGGAGGGGGTCGAACAGGTCGCCCCGGTAGACCCGCCCGAGGTCGCCGACGTTGTGCCGGGCGCACCGCACGGCGGCGGGTTCGACGTCGCAGGCGTGCAGCTCGACCCGGTCCAGGGTGGCGGCGAGGACGACGCCGAGCGCCCCCGTACCGCAGCAGAGGTCGACGACGACGGCCCGGTCCGGCGCGAGACCGGCGGCCTGCGCCACCAGGAACTCGGTACGCCGCCGGGGCACGAAGACCCCGGCGTCCACGGCGAACCGCCGGCCGCAGAACTCGGCCCAGCCCAGGACGTGTTCGAGCGGAAGCCCGGCGACGCGGCGCTCGACCATGGCGGCGAGCTCGTCCGGGGAAGCGGCCGTGGTGTGGAGGAGCTCCGCCTCGTCCTCGGCGAAGACGCACCCGGCGCGGCGCAGGGTGGCGACGGTGGAGGAGAGGGAGCTGAAGGAGTGAACCGGCATACGGGGAGAAGCCTTTCGGGAAATCCGATGGGCGCTCCGCGATCGGCTATGCCGTCCGGCCGACCACTGCTGCCGGTCGGGCGGCGACGCGATCGTACGAGGTGAGCACCCAGTCTGATCCAGCGGTAATGGGTCTCACCTCCTCGGTCCGTCCCCGCGCCGGTGCACGAGGGGTGGTAACAGTACAACAGGCCGTTCACCCCGCGGGCCCGGCCCGTCTCCCCGGTATACGGACGCGCTGGCGACGGACTTCGCGGGCCCGTCGCCGATCGCGGCCCGACAGACCGAAGGCGGCTCACCGCGCCGTCGCGCGGGAGCCGCTCTTCGGAGCCGGGCCGCGGGGCGGCACCGCGAGGGCCGTGGCTCAGAACCGGGAGTCGTCGACCTCGATCTCGTACGCGATCTCCCAGCGGATGTCCGGGACGATGATGTCGGCGGTCTCCACCGGGCGGCCCTCGGAGTCGAAGTAGATGCGCTCCAACTGGGTGACCAGATCGCCCACGGAGATGCCGAGGAAATTGGCCTGCTCGCGCGTGGCGCGGGCCGGTCGCGGCATTTCGATGGCGGTGGAGATTTCCACGCCGATGGAGCGCATACGGGCGACGACGCCGATCTTGCCCCGCGGTCCCATCTCCGGGAGCAGGACGTCGGTGCCGCCGGTGATGGCCATCGGCTCCCAGCTCGTGGCGAGCTGGGCGGGCTGACCGTCCGCCAGGAACTCGTAGTGGGTCATGACGCAGAAGTCGCCGGGCTCGATCGCCAGCCGTGCGGCGATGTCCTCGGTGGCGGGGATCCGCGCCCTGCTGTTGCACTCCCAGGTGCCCGCGGAGCCCTGGTCCTTCAGGGCGGAGCGGAACGGGGAGCCGCCACCCTCCCGGTGGATGCGTGAGCGGATCATCCTGCGGCGCTCGCGGGCTTTGCGGACATACGTACCGGAACCGGCGCGGCCTTCGAGGATGCCCTCGATGATCAGCCGCTCCATCGCCCGCTGGGCGACGGACTGGCCCACGCCGTACTCCTCGGCGAACCGGGCGCGGGACGGCAGCTTGTCGCCGACGGCCCATTCACCCGCCAGCACCCGGGCACGGATCTCGTCGGCCACCTGCAAGTACGGGGTATCGCGAGGCATTTCGGCGGCTCCGTGAGGGTGCGGCGTTCAGGGCTCGATATTGACAAAGCTAACCCATCAGGTTGAAGCTGAGTATTCAGCATTACATGGAGTGACATCAGCTTCACCAGGGGAGAATTGTGCGCTCAGCACAAGCGCGGGCAGCGGCACTGACCGGCATGCTCACCGCGGCCATCGGTACCGAGCCGCGCGTCACCGACGTCGCGGCCGGCATCCGTGTCGAGGCGGACCTCCCCAGCACGCTCACCGAGGTCGAGCACGCGGCGGTCCTCGCCGCCCTGGCCACGGCCGACCACTTCGGGCACACCCTCACCCGCACCGCCGAATTCGTCTGGGCCGAGATCAGCAGAGAGGCGACCGTGACCACGACCGATTCCCCCGACGCGGCCTACCGCGACCTGCTCGGCCACACGATGACGTGCGGCGCCTGCCGCGAGGGCACGGTCTGCCCCACCGCGACGAAGCTCGTCCGCATATGGCGCGAGACCCGCGGATGAGACCGGGTGCGTCGGGCGACGCGCGGGAGGCCCGCGGGGCCCCGCGAAGCCCGCGGGGTCATCGCACCGCCGGGTCATCGCACCGCCGGACTCCCGCACTGCCTGGCTCCCGCACCGCCGGGCTCCCTGGCCTCCCCGCCCGCTAGCTTCCCGGCTTCCCGGCTCCCCGACCCCCTGAGCTCCTGACTTCCTGACTTTCTGCTCGACCGGGCGCCCCGCCTGCTCCCCAGCTGCCGCCCCGCCGCCGCCACTCGCTCCCCGGCGACAGTGGCCGGGACGGGTCGCCACCCATCCACGAGAGACGGAGGCACCTCATGCGTACCACCCGTCACGCTTTACCGGCCCCGCCCGGGAGGCGTCGATGATCGCCCTGTCCGCGACGGACGTCCGCACCTGCGAGGCGTGCTGGAACGCCCCGGTCACCGCCGCCCGGCACCGCAACGGCGGCCGTGACCTGCTGTGCGAGGAGTGCGCGGAGGGCGACTATCCGCGCCGCGTCGACCTCTTCCCGCCGTTCGGCATCTACGGCCTGTCGGCCCGCAAGATCCTGAACGACGGCAGACACGGCAGCGGCCCCCCGAAGACCCCGCCCGACCCGGGCCCGCCCCTGCCCAACCCGCCCCCGGCACCGTCGCCGCCGGGGACGCCGCCGGTGTAGCGCCCTTCGGGCCCGTACTCGCCCTTCGAGCCCGTTCTCGACGCTGTACGGGGGCGGGCCCGAGCGGTCGGCCTGGGCCGGTCAGCCATCCCGGCGGCCGAGCCCGGGCCGTGCAGGACGGCTTTGAGCCCCACGAGTGCCAGGAAGACCACGGCGAAGTCGACGTCCGGCTCCGGGAGGCGGACGGGCGGCTGCGGGTCTTCCCCCGTGTGCAGCCCCTGTTCGGCCTTCCTCCCCGGCCGCGACGCCCTCCGGCCGTGCGGCTCGCCCCCGGGCAGTGGGTGCGCTGGCAGCTCAACTACCGGTTCAGCAGTGCGGCGGGGATTCGCGACTGGTCGTACTGGCTGGACACGTTCAACATCGCCTACGGCCCGGTGAGCGCCGATGTGTTTCTGTCCGCGCCCACCGTTCTCGTCGACGAGCGGGGGCCGACCCGTTGACTCGGGCCGGATGCGCGGTCCAGGCGTGGGCGCGGGGGTGCGGGCCCGCCTGCGCCGAGGTCCGCGCGGCGGTGCGGCCGGTTCCACGGGGCCGCACCGGCCCACGGCGGATTCAGGGCTGAGCGCCTCCCAGCGACTGACGCGTACAGCGCACCATCTCGTCCAGGACGTCCGGCGCCAGGAGCGCCACCTCTTCGGCCAGGCTGCTCAGTGATTCCAGGGAGAGGGACCACGCGAGCAGCTCTCTTCCGCGAGGCGTCCCGGCGCAGTGCCGGGCGATGCCCGAGAGTGCGGCGGCTCGCGGTTTCGATTCGACGATGGCATAGGCGATCTTCCCTGCCTCGTCCGCCCTTCCAGCCGCCACCAGCGCGTGCACCACAGCCAACAGGGCCATGGCTCGCCGCTGAGGGCTCCCGGTCGCTCGGGCTGTCTCGGCGGCGGCGCGGGCGACTTCGGCGGCGCGGTCCGCCTGGCCGGTGATCGCGAGCGTGTGGGCGGCGTCCGCCAGTGCTGAGGCCCGATCATTCGGTTCCGTGATGGTGTGGGCGAGGCGGATCGCCTGGTCCGCCCTTCCCGCCATCATCAGTGCCTGAGCCACCTCTCTCAGGGCCCAGGCACGCCACCGGGGGTTGGTGGCGCCGCGGGCCACCTCGGCAGCGGCCTCCGCGAGTTGCACGGCTTGTTCCGTCTCGCCGGTCTTCACCAGCGATGTCGCCACTCCCGCCATCGCCCTGGCCCGCTCGTCGGCGGCGGTGACGGTGCGAGCCGCTTCCGCCGCAGCCCGCAGGAGTTCCGCGGCCTGATCCGTTCCACCCGCCTTCGCGATCGCTTCCGCCGCCTGCACCAGGGCCCCCGACCGGGCTTCGGGGCCGGTGACGGTACGGGCCGATTCAGCGGCGGCCTGCGCCAGCTCCATCCCCCGTTCCGTCTCTCCCGCCTCCGTCAGCGACGCCACCACGATCGCCAGCGCCGACGTCCGATGGTCGGCGTCGGCGATCGTGCGGGCGACGCGGCCGGCTTCATCCGTTCTCTCCGCCACCAGCAGCGCTTGCACCACAGCCATCAGCCCTGCGGTATGCAGATACCGTTCGCCCGCGCAGGCCGCTTCGACAGCGATGCGGGCGAGTTCCACAGCTTGCTCGTTCCGGCCCGCCCTCGCCAGCACTTCTGCCGCCTGTGCCACACCGAAGGCCCGATCGCGCGGATCTTCGCTCGTGGTGAGCACTCTGGCGGCTCCGTGGGCCAGTTCTGCCGCTTCGTCTGCTCTCCCCACCCCCGCCAGCGCCCGTGCCACCCGTGTCAGGACCGTGGCATGCCAGTCGGGATCGGTGGTGGCCCGGGCCGCTTCGGCAGCCTCCTGAGCACGGTGGGCGGCTTGTTGCGGCTCGCCGGCCTTGGCGAAAGCCTCTGCCACCTGTGCCAAGGCCCCGGCCCGGCGTTCGGAGACATTGACGGAACGGACCGCTTCGGCGGCGGCCTGTGCCAGCTCCCTCCCCCGTGCGCTCTCCCCGGCGTCCGCCAGCGCCACCGCCACGGCCGACAGCGCCAAGGCCCGCTGACCGGGATCAACGATCGTACGGGCCAGACGGGCGGCTTCGTCCGTTTTCCCCGCTGTGGCCTGCTCCCGCACCACGGCCGTCAGCGCCGTTGCCCGGGAACGAGGGTCCGTGATCGCGTGAGCCAGGTGGGCAGCATTCTCCGCCTCTCCGGTAACCGCCAGGAGGCGCGCCACACCTTCCAGTGCTGGGACTCGGCCATCGGCGTCGATGGTGGTGCGCGCCAGTCCGATGGCCTCGCGGGCGAGTTCTGAGGCTTCGTCCGCCTTCCCCGCCCGCGCCAGCACCCCGGCCGCAGCGGCCAGTGTCGGCACCCGCTGCTCGGCGTCGGTCATGGCACCGACCGCCTCGGCGAGGAGTCGGGCGAAGTCGGCGGCTTCGTCCGCCCTGCCTTCCGTGACGAGGAACCGCGCCAGATCCAGTAGTTCCGTGCAGCGAAGGCCGGGGGCAGCGATGAGCCGGGGCAGACGGGCCGCCTCGTCCGTCCTGTTCAGCACCAGCAAGCCCTTTGCCGCTTCGCCCAGCGCCGACGCCTGCTCCTCGGGTTCGCCGAGGGCGCGGGCTATGTCTGCGGCGGCTCGGGCGAGTTCCACGGCTTCCTCCGTCTCACCGGCCTGAGCGAGCGCCACCGCCGCACTCACCAGAGCGTTGACCCGGTCCTCGGGGTCGCCGACGGCGCGGGCTGCTTCGACGGCGGCGCGAGCGAGTTCTCCAGCTCGGTCCTTCCGGCCCGCCTTCGCGATCGCCGCCGTCGCACAGGCCATACCCTCCGCTCGATAGCCGGGGTCGGCGATGGTGCGGAATATCTCGGCGGCGGCCTGCGCGAGTTCCGCGCCTTGATCCGATTCACCTGCCTTCACCAGCGCTTCCGCCACCTCCGTCAGCGCCTGGGCACGGGCGTGGTGATCGGTCAGCGCACGGGCCGCGTCCGCGGCCTCTCGCAGGTGGTTCTCCTTCGCGAAGACCGCGACACAATCACGGAGTACCGAGTCCCGTCCCCTGTTCTCGGGGATGGCGTGCACGGCCTCCATGACCATTCCGGATTCAGCCGCCTTCAAAGCCTCACGAAGGATGTCACCGAAACCACTGCCGTGAGCAGAGAACTCAGCCCGGGCGGCGGCCAGAGCCACGGCTTTGCGGATGTACCCGGCCCTGGCCCAGGCCCGAATCGCCGCCTCCGGAACGTTGAGGACCTTCTGTTCGAGCCCGTCGCGACAGTGAGCGAGCTGAACGCAGGAACGCAGGTCGGGTTCGGTCGACGCCAGGTGCAGGGTGAAGGCGTCGCCGATCTCGGTGAGAGCACGTGTGTCGGTGCCGGTCGTCTGCCACAGCCGCTCGTGCCGCGCCGAATCCGTCGCCAGCGCGGTGAGGCGCGGGGCGTCCCGCTGTTCGCGAACCATCTGCGGGTAACCCGTCAACATGTACTCGGGCGTATCGGCCGGCCATCCCTTCTTTCGGTAGATTTCCGCGAATTCATGAACCCGGTCCCGGTAGCCGTCGAGCAGCGGGACGGGGAGGAGCTGGCGGGCGCCGGAAAGGAGTTCCTGGTGCGCGAAGGAATAGAGCGGGACGGGCGAACCGTCGTGTGTCGTCGCCCATTGAGCGGGACGAAGCTGAAACGAGCGCCCTGTGGCGCCACCGAGGACGACCTCGATGCGTCGCGCCGTGTATTCCTTGGTGAGGAGCGAGAGATCGGCGGCGCTGAGACCACCGCCCGCCGCTGCCGTCAGGCCGACGAGATCCAGGGAGATCCCTCCGGCGGCGTTGAGTGCTTCGAGGCTGCGTTCCGCGTCCGCGCGGACGGCGCGTGCGGCGGCGGAGTCGGCCAGGCGGTGACTGATCGTGGGCGAGCGCAGGGGGTGGTCGGGAGCCACGTCGCTGGGGACGGGAGGGTTGGGGCGGCCCGCGACGATCACGTGGAGGCCGTCCGGCAGCGTGCGCGGGAGAAGGCCCGCGATGCTGTAGCCGCTGGCGGCCGACTCCACACCGCTGTCCTCGTCCATCCCGTCGATCATCAGGACGAGCCGTCTGCCGTGGGACCGCGCCTGCCGGGCGGCCCGGTTCAGCGCGTCGGAGAAGCCGCCGTAGCCGGTGCAGTCGACGTCACCGTCCTGGAGGTAGGCGCGCAGCTGATTCTGAACGGTGGTCAGGAAGGCGGTGCGGTCGGACCGGCCTGCCATACGTGCGGTGATGAAGAAGGCGATCACGTCCACTCCCTCCCGGCCGCGCAGAGCGAACTGGGCCATGAGGGCGGTCTTGCCCGACCAGGCCGGCGCGAGCCACCGCCAGTAGCCGGTGCCGGCCGGGTCCTCACCGGCGGCGAAGGCGTCCATGGCGGCGAGTTCGCTCTCGCGCCCCTGGAAATGAGCCGCCGCCAAGTACCTGATCTCCTCCTCGTAGACCGACGACAGCGTCTTGGGGCCGCTGCCGAGGACGAGGTTGTTGACGACCGTGTGGTTGTTGTCCCCGGTCACGGCCCACCCCACATCGCCGTCCGCCGTGATCGCGCGTGGCCCGGGTGAGCCTTCAGCCGTGATCGCCCGTGGCCCGGGTGAGTCTTCAGCCGTGTCACAGGCGAAGTCGTGGGCGGCGGCGGCAGTCTTGCTGAAGCGGCGCCACCATGTCACCGCTGTTCGTTCCCGTCGCCCGTGACCGCCTCGCCGATGTTCCCGGCGGCGGAGACCCCCCGCTCCCCCGGAGGCGTCGGGCCGGCCGGCGGAGGAGTCGGTACGGGCGTGGCCGGCACCGCGGGCGCCGATCCGTACAGGCGGTTGTGGTCACCGGTGACGGCGCGTCCGATACTGCCCCCGGCCTGGACCGAGCGGGCTCCCGTGACCGGTGGTGCGGCACTGCCGGAACGGGCGAGCTGTACGACGGCGACGACGAGGCCGAGCGCGGCGAAGGCAGCCCCGGCCACGCTCGCGAGCCGGTCCGCCGAATCCAGGTCGGCGAAGATCGCCACGAGAACGAGAGCGACGACCGCCACCCCCGACAGCACGGCCGTCGCCCACACCCACACCCTGGCCTGCCCGGATACTCCAGCCACTGCGGCTCCCCTTGCCACTCGCACTCTCCCCTGCCGGGCGAAAGCACGTGAACTGCACCCTGCGGTCCTGCCCCATGATGGCGCATGGATTCCCTTGCCACCGGCGGTTGTCGGGGGATGAGGGGAGGGCGAGGGCGGGGCGGTGGACCACTTCGGGCCGGCGGTGGAGTCACCGCCGGCCCGAAGCCGCGTAACAGGCGCTGCGACAGCGCCCGGCCTGTCCGCCCCCGCCGCTACAGCACCGGCAGCAGGTTCTTCAGCTCGAAGGCCGTGACCTCGCTGCGGTACTCCTCCCACTCCTGCTTCTTGTTGCGGAGGAAGAAGTCGAAGACGTGCTCGCCCAGTGTCTCGGCGACCAGTTCGCTCTTCTCCATGAGGGAGATCGCCTCGCCCAGGTTCTGCGGGAGCGGCTCGATGCCCATCGCGCGGCGCTCCGCGTCGGAGAGGGCCCAGACGTCGTCGTCGGCGCCGGCCGGGAGTTCGTAGCCCTCCTCGATGCCCTTGAGGCCCGCGGCGAGCAGGACCGCGTAGGTGAGGTAGGGGTTGGCGCCGGAGTCGATGGAGCGGACCTCCACGCGGGCCGAGCCGGTCTTGCCGGGCTTGTACATCGGGACGCGGATGAGGGCGGAGCGGTTGTTGTGGCCCCAGCAGATGTACGAGGGGGCCTCGCCGCCCGCGCCGGCCGCGCGGGAGGAGCCGCCCCAGATGCGCTTGTAGGAGTTGACCCACTGGTTGGTGACGGCCGAGATCTCCGCCGCGTGCGTCAGCAGGCCCGCGATGAACGAGCGGCCCACCTTGGAGAGTTGGTACTCCGCGCCCGACTCGTAGAACGCGTTGCGGTCGCCCTCGAAGAGGGAGAGGTGGGTGTGCATGCCCGAACCCGGGTACTCCGAGAAGGGCTTGGGCATGAACGTGGCCTGCACGCCCTGCTCCAGCGCCACCTGCTTCATCACCAGGCGGAACGTCATGATGTTGTCCGCCGTGGAGAGCGCGTCCGCGTACCGCAGGTCGATCTCCTGCTGGCCGGGTGCGCCCTCGTGGTGGCTGAACTCGACCGAGATGCCCATCGATTCGAGCATCGTGATCGCCTGGCGGCGGAAGTCCATGCCCACGTTCTGCGGGGTGTGGTCGAAGTAGCCGGAGCTGTCCGCCGGGGTCGGGCGCGTGCCGTCGACCGGCTTGTTCTTCAGGAGGAAGAACTCGATCTCGGGGTGGGTGTAGAAGGTGAAGCCGAGGTCCGAGGTCTTGGCGAGGATGCGCTTGAGCACGTAACGCGGGTCGGCGAAGGACGGGGAGCCGTCCGGCATCAGGATGTCGCAGAACATCCGCGCGGTGCCGGGGGCCTCCGCACGCCAGGGCAGGATCTGGAAGGTGCCCGGGTCCGGCTTGGCGATCATGTCCGATTCGTACACCCGGGCGAAGCCCTCGATGGCGGAGCCGTCGAAGCCGATGCCTTCGTCGAATGCCTGCTCCAGCTCTGCCGGGGCCACGGCGACGGACTTGAGGAACCCGAGGACGTCGGTGAACCACAGCCGCACGAAGCGGATGTCGCGCTCCTCAAGGGTCCTGAGGACGAATTCCTGCTGCTTGTCCATTGCCACATCCTTGCAGTTCAGACGGTCCGTGCACCACCGCCCGGGGTAGGGGGACACTTCAGTATCGCGACCCGGGATTTCCCCCAGATTACGCACACGGTGTGAGAGGGAGCACCCGGCCACCCACTACGATCGGCGACCGTGGCGCGCGGGGGCGGTGGCCGCCTTCCCCGCCCGTCCGCGCGCATCGGTCAGCGCGCCTCCGGCCGTCTCCCCCACCCTTTCGCAGAAGGACTCGACGCCATGAGTTTCGACCCCCGTGATCCCCGCGACCCCCGTGGTCCCAGCGCCCCCCACGACCCCCGGTACGGCGCCCACCCCCCGTACCCCCCTCAGCCCCCGCACCCTCCGCAGGCCGGCGGCAGTGCGCGCTCCTCCCGTGCCCGGGCCCTCGTCCTGGGGCTCGGCGCAGCCGTCGTGGCCGCCGCGGTGGGCTTCGGCACGTACCTGATGCTGGACACGGCCGAGGCACGGAACGGGGCGCAGGAGAAGTCGGGGGAGCAGACGGGGGAGAACCGTGCGGGCGGCTCCCCCGCGCAGGACGACAAGCAGCCCGGCGGGAACGGGAGCGACACCGGCGGAGCCATCGAGGGGCTCGAGTCCTGGGACGCGAGCGAGCTCGGGCGCAAGCACGTGGCCGGGGCCGTGGACTATCCGATGAAGCCTCCTGTCGGCGGCGACCACAACCAGTCCTGGCTCAACTGCGACGGCGACGTATACGAAAAGGCCGTCCCGGACGTCAACGCGGTCCACTCCCTGGAACACGGCGCGGTCTGGATCACCTACAACGACCGGGCCGCCGCCGCGGACGTCGCCAAGCTCGCCGAGCGGGTCCGGAGCACCCCGTTCACCCTGATGAGCCCCTACCCGGGCCAGGAAGGCGCGATCATGCTCAGCGCGTGGGGGAAGCAGGTGACGGTGGACAGCGCCGAGGACGGGCGCGTGGACCAGTTCCTCGCGCAGTACGTCCAGGGCAAGCAGACCCCGGAGTTCGGCGCCCCGTGCACCGGCGGGCTGGCGACGGTGCCGCAGTGACCGCCGTACGAGGGCGTGCGGAGCGGGGCGAGGGCCACGGCGAGAGCGACGGCGACGGCGAGAGCGGGGAGCGGCTTCGGACCCGGCGGACCCGGCGGGTGCGGTGGGTGGCCGGAGCCGCCGTGGTGCTCGCCCTGCTCCTGGCGGGGGCCGCCACCGTCGCCTCCGCGCGCGGTGACGGGGAGCCCGGTGTGCCGGCCACCGGTTCCGCCGACGCCGGGTTCGCCCGGGACATGGCCGTGCACCACCAGCAGGCCGTGGAGATGTCCTTCATCGTCCGCGACCGCACGGACGACGAGGACGTACGCCGCCTCGCCTACGACATCGCCAACACCCAGGCCAACCAGCGCGGCATGCTGCTGGGCTGGCTCGACCTGTGGGAGCTGCCGAAGGTCGCCCCGGGCGGGGAGAAGCCCATGGCCTGGATGGGCGACGGCGCTCAGGGGCACGGTGGCCACGGGGAGCATCACGGGGGCCCCGCGGGGGCGTTGATGCCGGGCATGGCCGGCAAGGACGAGCTCAAGCGGCTCGGGAGCCTCAAGGGTGCGCGGGCCGAGGTCTTCTTCCTCCAGTTGATGACCGACCACCACAAGGGCGACGTCGCCATGGCGGAGGCGTGCGCTTCGCTGTGCACCGTCCCGGCGGAGAAGCGGCTCGCCGGGGGCATGGTCGAGGGTCAGCAGTCCGAGTTGGGGCTCATGCGCGACATGCTGGCCGCGCGCGGGGCGAAGCCCCGTACCTGAGGCGTGGCCGTACGCCGGGCGTCAGCCTTCGCCCTCGTACCAGTACACCCGAACGGGTGATTGCGGTCGCGCGCCCGGAGCGGGCCCGTGACGATGGGTTGCGCTCGGGGCCGTACGGCAGTGCCATCGGCACGCAGGAGGAAAACCCCATGACGACCGCCAAAGACATCATGCACAGCGGGGCCCGCTGGATCCCCGCCCACGAGACGCTCGACCGTGCGGCGCAGCTGATGCGTGAGCACAACGTGGGCGCGCTGCCCGTCTCGGCCAACGGTGATTCCGACCGGATGGTCGGCATCATCACGGACCGCGACATCGTCGTCGGCTGTGTGGCCATGGGCCACGACCCCTCGAAGGTGACCGCGGGCGATCTCGCCCAGGGCACGCCGCGCTGGATCGACGCGGGGGCGGATGTGAACGCGGTCCTGGAGGAGATGCAGAACCACCGCATCCGCCGGCTGCCCGTCGTGGAGAACAAGAAGCTGGTCGGCATGATCAGCGAGGCCGATCTCGCGCAGCACCTCACCGAGGAGCAGATCGCGGCCTGGGCGGAGAAGGTCTACTCCCGCAGCTGAGCGCCCCCGCCTTTCGCGGCCCGGCATCCCCAGGGGTGCCGGGCCGCCGCCTGTCCTTATACCCACCGGGGGTAGGGTGGCGCCATGGCCGGCACGGGTGGCGGGGTGCGGAGCGGGAGCGGGAGCGTGATGTACGGGCAGCTCCTGCTGCTCGCCGCGCTGCTCTTCGGCATCGTCACCATGCATACGGTCGGACATCCGGCCGAGCACGCGGACCGTGGGGCCGCCGCACCCCCAGCGGCCGTGGCCATGCCCGCACTGCCCGTGGCCGGCGCAGCACCCCCGATGCCCGTGGCCGTGTCCGACACCGCGCACCCGATGCCCGTGGCCGTGTCCGGCGCCGCGCACCCGATGCCCGTGCCCGTGCCCGTGGTTGAAGCAGCGACCGCGCCGGCCGCCGGGGCCTCCTCCGACGCGGGCCACCCCTCGCACCACTCCCCCGACGACGCCCCCATGAGCGGCATGGACCCGCTCTCCGTCTGTCTCGCCGTCCTCGGCGTCTGGGGTCTCGTCGTCCTCACCGCGCGGCTGTTCGGGCTGCGCGCGGACGGGCGGACGGGCGGTACGCCCATCGGTGCGGGACTCCTGCGCGTGCCGCGGCCGAACCCTCCTCCCCCGATATCGGTGCTCGCCGGCATTTCGGTGCTGCGCATTTAGGACGGGGCGTCTCACCTCCGCCCCTTCCCGAACCAACCAACAGCTGCTCTTCAGAGGTGTCTTCAGCATGCCCATGGACCCCACCCGACCCACGCACTCCACCCGCCCCACGCAACCCACCCGACGCGCCCTGCTCGGCGCCGCTCTCGCCGTCGCCGGTACGGGAGTCCTCGCCGCCTGTTCCGGCGGTGGCGGCCACGACGGCTCCCACTCCCCCGGCGGTGTCCAGGACCCGGGCGGTACGTACGTCTCCCCCGGCGGCAAGGAGGTCGCGGCGGCCGAGGCGGCGCGCGGCTCCGGCCCCGTGCGCAAGGTCTCCCTCACCGCCACCCGTACCCGGCTGGACCTCGGCGGCGGCGTCACCGTCCCCTCCTGGGCGTACGGCGACCGGCTGCCCGGGCGCGAGGTGCGGGTGACCGCCGGCGACACGCTCGACCTCACCCTGGCCAACCACCTCCCGCAGCCCACCTCGATGCACTGGCACGGCCTCGCCCTGCGCAACGACATGGACGGGGTCCCCGGGCTCACCCAGCGGGACATCGCGCCGGGGGCCGGCTTCCGCTACCGGTTCGCGGTGCCGCATCCGGGGACGTACTGGTTCCACCCGCACTCCGGCGTCCAGCAGGACCGGGGGCTCTACGCGCCGCTGATCGTCGAGGACCCGAAGGAGCCGTTGGCGTACGACAAGGAGTGGGTCGTCGTCCTCGACGACTGGGTCGACGGGGTGGCGGGGTCCACTCCGGACGCCGTGCTGGAGGAGCTGTCCGGGGGGATGGGCGACGGCGGCGGGATGGATCATGGCGCGCACTCCATGTCCGGTTCCGGCGAGGACGATCCGGACGGCCGTGGGCCCTCGCGGATGACGATGGACGCCCGCAGTGAGCTGCTCGGCGGCGACGCCGGTGATGTGGCCTATCCGTACTACCTCGTCAACGGGCGGGTGGCGGACGATCCGGAGACGTTCCGGGCGCGGCCCGGTGAGCGCGTTCGGCTGCGGATCATCAACGCCGGCGGCGACACCGCCTTCCGCGTCGCGCTCGGCGGGCACCGGCTGACGGTCACCCACACCGACGGCTTCCCCGTCCGGCACACCACGGGGGACGCGCTGCTGCTGGGGATGGGCGAGCGGTACGACGTCCTCGTCACCGCCGGGGACGGGGTCTTCCCTCTGACCGCCCTCGCGGAGGGCAAGAAGGCCGGAGGGAAGGAGGCGTCGGCCCTCGCCGTGCTGCGGACGACCGGGAGCGGCGCCGCGCCCACCGCCTCCGTACGGCCCAGGGAGCTGGACGGGAAGCTGGTCGAGGCGGGGCGGCTGGTTCCGGACGAGTCGGCGGCGCTCGCGGCACGTGCGCCGGACCGGACCATCCGGATGCGGCTCACCGGCGGGATGGCGGAGTACGACTGGGCCTTCGACGGACAGCCGTACGCCGCCGGGCAGCGCAGGCCGATGGAGGCGGGCGAACGCGTGCGGCTCGTCTTCGACAACGGGACGGCCATGTGGCACCCGCTGCATCTGCACGGGCACACCTTCGCGCTGGCGGGGAACGCCGCCGGGGCGCGCAAGGACACCGCGATCGTGCTGCCGCACCGGTCGCTGACCGTGGAGTTCGACGCCGACAACCCGGGGCTGTGGATGGTCCACTGCCACAACGTCTACCACGCGGAGGCGGGGATGATGACGGTCCTCGGCTATCGCCACTGAACGGTTCTCGGCTATCGCGACTGAACGGTTCTCGGCTATCGCGACTGATGTGACGTCTTCAGCAGGTCAGGCCGGAAAGCACCTCTGACCTGCGCCTTCGGTGGGCCGGGTGAGATTTTGCCCGGCCCGCCAGGACATCGCGTCAGAAAGACGATTACACTGGGCCGCGTGCCTCAACTACGCCTCGCACTGAATCAGATCGACTCGACCGTCGGTGACCTCTCCGGCAACTCGGAGGCGATCGTCCACTGGACCCGGCACGCCGCCGAACAGGGCGCCCACCTGGTGGCGTTCCCCGAGATGGCGCTGACCGGATACCCCGTCGAGGACCTGGCCCTGCGGTCGTCCTTCGTGGAAGCCTCGCGTCAGGCGCTGCGTGCGCTGGCCGCCCGGCTCGAAGCGGAGGGCTTCGGCGAGCTGCCGGTCGTCGTCGGCTACCTGGACCGCTCCGAAGAGACCGCCGAGCGGTTCGGGCAGCCGGCCGGTTCCCCGCGCAACGCGGCGGCCGTGCTGCACCGGGGGCGGATCGCGCTCAACTTCGCCAAGCACCACCTGCCGAACTACGGGGTGTTCGACGAGTTCCGGTACTTCGTGCCGGGCGACACGATGCCCGTCGTACGGGTCCACGGCATCGACGTGGCCCTCGCGATCTGCGAGGACCTCTGGCAGGACGGCGGGCGCGTCCCCGCCGCCCGGTCCGCCGGGGCGGGGCTGCTGCTGTCGGTCAACGCCTCGCCGTACGAGCGGGACAAGGACGACAGCCGGCTGGATCTGGTCCGCAAGCGGGCCCAGGAGGCCGGCTGCACGACCGCGTACCTGGCGATGATCGGCGGGCAGGACGAGCTGGTCTTCGACGGCGACTCGATCGTCGTCGACAAGGAGGGCGAGGTCGTCGCCCGCGCCCCGCAGTTCTCCGAGGGCAGTGTCATCCTCGACCTGGAACTGCCCGCCGCCGACGCCGTCGCACCCTCGGGCGTGGTGGACGACGGGCTGCGCATCGACCACGTGGTGCTGTCCGACCGGCCCCTGGACGCGTACGAGCCGGAGCTCGCGGGCGGATACGCGGAGCGGCTGGACGACGAGGAGGAGGTCTACTCGGCGCTGGTCGTCGGGCTCCGCGCGTACGCCGCGAAGAACGGTTTCAGCAGTGTGCTGCTCGGGCTCTCCGGCGGGATCGACTCGGCGCTCTGCGCGGCCATCGCGTGCGACGCGCTCGGCGCGGGGAACGTGTACGGCGTCTCGATGCCGTCGAAGTACTCCTCGGACCACTCCAAGGGCGACGCGGCCGAGCTGGCGCGGCGGACCGGGCTCAACTTCCGTACGGTGCCGATCGCGCCGATGTTCGACGCGTACATGGGGTCGCTGGAGCTCAGCGGGCTCGCGGAGGAGAACCTCCAGGCGCGGCTGCGCGGTACGACGCTGATGGCCATCTCCAACCAGGAGGGGCAGATCGTGCTGGCGCCGGGCAACAAGTCGGAGCTGGCGGTCGGTTACTCCACGCTGTACGGGGACGCGGTCGGCGCGTACGGGCCGATCAAGGACGTCTACAAGTCGTGGGTCTTCCGGCTGGCGAAGTGGCGCAACCGGGCCGCCGAGGAGCGGGGCCAGACCCCGCCGATCCCGGAGGCGTCGATCACCAAGCCGCCGAGCGCGGAGCTGAGGCCGGGGCAGGTCGACACGGACTCGCTGCCGGACTACGACGTGCTCGACGCGATCCTGGAGCTGTATGTGGACCGGGATCAGGGGATGGACGCGATCGTGGCGGCCGGGTTCGACGCGGAGCTGGTGGCGAAGACGTTGCGGATGGTGGATACGGCGGAGTACAAGCGGCGGCAGTATCCGCCGGGGACGAAGATCTCGCCGAAGGGGTTCGGGAAGGACCGGCGGTTGCCGATCACGAATCGTTGGCGCGAGTCGTCGTAGCGGGGGGTGGTCACCGGGGGCGTCCGGTGGCCGCTCTTCGTCCTCAAGCGCCGGACGGGCTGGGGTGGCCCGACTTGCCCCGGGGGCGACGTGGCCGCGGGCCCGCCCGGCCTAACGGGTCCGTCCTCAAACGCCGGACCGGCTTGAAGGGGTGCCGGACCGGCTGGGATGGCCCGACTGGCTCGGAGGCGACGTCGCCTCAGGCCCGCCCGGCCCAACGGTTCCGTCCTCAAACGCCGGACGGGCTGGAAGGGGTGCCGGACCGGCTGGAGGTTGCGGCCGCCCGGGCCGGGGGCTTGTCCTCGGGTGCCGGACCGGCTTGGTGGGCCACCACCCTCGACGTCCGGCCCGTCCCCCGGTCCAGGCAGCCCGCCGTGGCCGCCACTGTCAGGCCGATGACCGCCAGGACCGCGCCCACGAACGCCGGGGACGTCCAGCCCCAGCCCGCCGCGATCGCCACGCCGCCCAGCCACGCGCCGCCCGCGTTGGCGAGGTTGAAGGCCGAGTGGTTGGAGGCGGAGGCCAGGGTCGGGGCGTCCTTCGCCTTGTTCATGACCAGCATCTGGAGCGGGGTCGTCGTCATGAACCCGACGCCGCCCAGCAGCACCACCATCACCAGTGCCGCCCACTGCACGTGCACCGTGAACGGGAACACCACCAGGACCACCGCCAGCGCGCCGAGCGAGCCGTACAGCGTCGGGCGCAGCGCCCGGTCCGTGAGCGGGCCGGCCGCCAGTGCGCCCAGGGTCATCCCGATGCCGAAGAGGGCGAGGACCACGGTGACGGAGGACTCGCCGAAGCCCATCGCCTTCGTGGTCATGGCCGAGAGGTACGAGTACACCGCGAAGACCCCGGCGAAGCCGAAGACGGCCGTGAGCAGGCCCAGGAGCACCTGGCGGTTGCCGAGGGCGCGCAGCTCGCGGCGGACGTCCTGGTGGGCCTCGACCGGGATACGGGGCACCAGGCGGGCCAGGGCCGCCATCGCGGTGAGGCCGATCAGGGCGACGACCAGGAAGGTGGCCCGCCAGCCGAGGTGCTGGCCGAGCAGGGTGGCGGCGGGCACGCCGACGATGTTGGCGACCGTCAGGCCGAGGAACATCGTCGCCACCGCCCGCGCCTGGCGGCCCTCGGCGACCAGCCGGGCGGCGACGACCGCGCCGACGCCGAAGAACGCCCCGTGCGGGAGTCCGGCGAGGAAGCGGCCCGCGAGCAGCCAGCCGAAGTCGGGGGCGAGCGCCGAGGCCAGGTTGCCGATGGTGAACAGCGCCATCAGGAGCAGCAGCATCTTCTTGCGCGGGATGCGGGAGCCGAGGCCGGTGAGCAGGGGCGCGCCCAGGACGACGCCGATCGCGTACGCCGATACGAGGTAGCCGGCGGTCGGCACGGACGTGCCCAGGTCGTCCGCCACGTTGGGCAGCAGGCCCATCATGACGAACTCGGTCGTGCCGATGCCGAAGGCGCTCACGGCCAGGGCCAGCAGGGCCAGAGGCATGGGGAGGGACCTTTCACGGTGGAGCGGGGGCGCCCGGAGGCGGAGTACGGGCAGAACAGAGCCGTCGCCTCGGAGCTGGCTCCGGGCGACGGCTGGTACCGCTTATGTAAGTGACTGGAACAAATTGTCGCAGACGTTTTGTGCCGCGAGGTGAACGGCCGGTTGCGCGGCCGTGGTCACAGCTCCACGCGCGCCGCGATCGGCAGGTGGTCGCTGTCGGTGGCCGCCAGGGTCCAGGAGGACTTCGGCTCGACGCCCTTGACCATGATCTGGTCGATCCGGGCCATCGGGAACGAGGCGGGCCAGCTGAACCCGAAGCCGTCGCCCGCCGCGCCCTGGGTGGAGCGCATCTGGGAGGTGACGGCGTTCAGGGAGCGGTCGTTCATCGTGCCGTTGAGGTCGCCGAGCAGGACGACGCGCTCGACCCGCTCGTCGGCGATGGCCTCGCCGAGGGCGTCGGCGCTGTCGTCGCGCTGGTTGGCGGTGAACCCGGCGTGCAGTTTCACCCGGACCGAGGGCAGGTGGGCCACGTACACCGCGACCTCGCCCTGGGGCGCCTTGACCGTGGAGCGCATCGCCCGGGTCCAGCCCATCTTGATGTCGACGGGCCTGGTGTTGCTGAGCGGGTACTTGCTCCACAGCCCGACCGTGCCCTGGACCGAGTGGTACGGGTAGCGGACGGCGAGCGACTTCTCGTACGTCGACACCTGCCCGCCCGGCAGTTCCTGGAGGGCCACGACGTCCGCCCCGGAGCCCGCGACCTGCTGGGCGGTGCCGGCGGGGTCGGGGTTGCCCGCGTTCACGTTGTGGGTGGCGACGGTGAGATCGCCGCCGGTGCCGGACTTGT
Organism: Streptomyces sp. cmx-18-6; assembly: GCF_046548915.1. Taxonomy (NCBI): domain Bacteria; kingdom Bacillati; phylum Actinomycetota; class Actinomycetes; order Kitasatosporales; family Streptomycetaceae; genus Streptomyces; species Streptomyces sp. cmx-18-6. Next base: position 268,485 of record NZ_JAEBEP010000001.1, read on the forward strand.
CGGTGATCAGGCCGCCGAAGATGTTGAGCCAGACCACGGCGGGCAGCAGCAGGGCGATCAGCGCGGTCGCGGAGCGCCGCACCAGCGCCAGGAGCAGCAGCACCGGGACGAACAGCGCTATCCACGGCAGGAACGTCTCGATGAGGCTGCCGAGGTTGCCGACCCGGTTCGGGACCCGCGCGTGGACGATCATCAGCAGGGCCAGCAGCACCGAGCAGATCGCCAGCACGATCCCGCGCCGCCAGATCCCCCGGTCCCGGGCGAGTCTGTCGCGCAGGTCCCGGAAGCGGGATCCGGTGGGCTTCGGCTGCTCCGCGCTTCCGTTGCCCGTGTCCGCTCCGTACGCCTGCACCATCGCACTCGTCCTCACTGCCTTGCTCCGCACCATCGCCGCGCCCTCGACCCTAGGCGATGAACGGCGTCTTTCCTGCCGCCGACGACGGCCCTTCCGTCAGCAGGACGAGCGGAGCGGGATGAGAGGTTCCGGTCCGGGGCGGTCGGCGGGGGCTTGTGACAGAACGATCACACTCGGCGCGCCGCCCCGGAACGCGCCCCGCCCGGCCCCTCCTCGGAGGCTCTTCGGCCGCCGGTCGCCGCGGCGGGGGCGAGTCCCTGGAGCAGCGCCGTGATGATGCGGTCGGCGAGGTCCTCGGGGAGGGGGGCGTCGGGGCGGTGCACGGTACGGACGAGCATCGGGCCGACGAAGAGGTCGTCGATCAACTCCACGTCGAGGTCGCCGCGCAGCTCCCCCGCGGCGACGGCCCGCCGCACCGCCTCCAGGATCGCGAGGCGCCGGGGGCCGATCACCGTGGCGTGGTACTCGTCCCACAGCTTCGGGTGGCTCTTCATCTGGGCGAAGATGTTGTGCAGGAGCACCGAGGAGCGCTGGGCGAGGCCCCGGGTGCGCAGGGACTCCAGCAGGACGCGCAGGTCCGCGAGGCCGGCGGTGCCGGAGACGGGCGGGTCGACGGGCTCCATGTCCCGTACGACGTCGACGAAGAGCTCTTCCTTTCCGGCCCACCGGCGGTAGATGGTGGCCTTGCCGACGCCCGCCGTGCGCGCGATGCGTTCGATGGAGAGGCCGGCCAGGGGTTCGCCCGCCTCCAGGAGGGCGATGACGGCGTCCAGGATCGCCCGCTCCACGGCGGCGCTGCGGGGGCGGCCCCGGCGGGGCTCGGGGTCCTGCGCCCCGTCGCCCCGCGCGTCACAGTCCTCCCGCGCGTCGTGCCGGTCCTGCTCGCCGTCCTGGTCCCGCACCTGAAGCCGCCTTTCGCCGTGCCGTCGTACGACCGTCGCCCCGATTCTCGCCGACCGGCGAGGCACGGGACGACGGCCGCCGCAAGCCGGACGACGAGACCCGGTGCGCCGGACGGCCGCGCTCGGCGCTCGGGACGGCGACGCCCCGACGCCCGGGACGACGTCCGCCGGCCCGTCAGCGGCCCACCGGCTCCTTCGCCGGCCGGTCCGCGGGCTCCTCGGTGACGGCCGGCTCCCGGCCCGGCAGGTACAGGCCCACCACCAGCGCGCCGACCAGGGCGACGGCCGCCGAGCCGAGCGCGGTCACGTGCATGGCGCTGATGAACGCGTCGGCAGCGGCGGCGGCCAGAGGCTTTCCGGCCACTGGGCCGAGCTTCGCGGCGACGCCGAGCGTGGCCTCGATGGACTCCCCCGCCACGTCCCTGGCCCCGGCCGGGACCGCGCCGAGGTGGCCCTCGATGTCCCCCCGGTAGACGGTGGAGAGCACCGAGCCGAGGACCGCGATCCCGAGCGCGCCGCCGACCTGGCGGAAGGTGTTGTTGACGGCGGATCCGGAACCGGCCTTCTCGCGGGGCAGCGCCTGCATCACGGCCACCGTGACGGGCGGCATGATGTGCGCCATCCCGGCGCCCTGGACGAAGAAGACGAGGCACAGCACCCACACCGGCGTACCGGCGTCGAACAGGGCGAACGACGCGAGCCCGGCGGCGACCAGCAGCATGCCGACCGTGCAGACCGCGCGGGCCCCGAAGCGGTCCACGACCAGCCGGGCCCGAGGCGCGAAGATCATCTGGGCGACGGCGAGCGGAAGGATCAGCAGGCCGGACTGGAGGGCGCTGTAGCCGCGCACGCTCTGGAGGTAGAAGGCGGAGAAGAAGGTCACGCCCATGAGCGCGAAGAAGACCAGCGCTATGGCGGCGACGGCGGCGGAGAACGCGGGCTTCCTGAAGTACGTGATGTCGATCGCCGGGTGGCTGCTGCGCTTCTCGTGCCAGACGAATCCGGCCAGCACCAGCAGTCCGCCGGCGATGGAGAGCAGCACGGTGGCGTCGGTGAAGTCGGCCAGCTCGCCGCCCCGGATGATCCCGTACACCAGCAGGACCAGCCCGACGATGGAGAGCACCACGCCCGGCGGGTCGACCTTGCCGGGCTTCGGGTCGCGGGAGTCCGGGACCAGGATCACCATGGCGACCAGGGCGAGCACCACCACCGGGACGTTGACGAGGAAGATCGAGCCCCACCAGAAGTGCTCCAGGAGCAGCCCGCCGGTGATCGGGCCGATCGCGATGCCGAGGCCGACGCTGCCCGCCCAGATGCCGATGGCCTTGGGCTGTTCGTCGCGCTCGAAGACGTTCATCAGGACCGCGAGGGTGGCGGGCATCACGAAGGCCGCGCCGAAGCCCATCAGCGCGCGCCAGGTGATGAGCTCCCCGGGCGAGGCGGAGAACGCGGCCAGGGCCGAGCCGAGGCCGAAGACCAGGATGCCGAAGAGGAGCACTTTCTTGCGGCCGACGCGGTCGCCGAGCAGACCGGCGGTGAACAGGAGCCCGGCGAAGACGAGCGTGTAGGAGTTGATCGCCCACTCCAGCTCGCTCTGGGTGGCGCCGACGCCGGTGGGCGCGGGGCTGGCGATCGTCTTGACCGCGACGTTCAGGATCGAGTTGTCCAGCACCACGATGAGCAGGCTGAACATCAGGACGGTGAGGATCCACCAGCGGCGGCGGTGGACCGCCTCGGGTATGCGGGGCTCGGCGGCGGGCGCGGACGAGGGAGCCGAGCCGGCGGAGGCCGAGGCGGAGGAGGACGGTAGGGACATGGGAGCGAGCCTAACGCCATTTCGATACGAGACCGTCTCGTATTGTAAAAGCTTTGCCCAACAGTCTCCGGCCGACAGGGGGCCTTGCGGGCCCACTTCCCGTTTGCCCGGGCGGGATGCCACCATGGAAGGGATCCGGGGACGCCGTCAGGGCGCCTCGAGATGACGAAGGAGTTCACCAGCCATGTCGCTTCAGGCTGCACAGAATCCGTCCGCACCGAATCCGTCCGCACAGGACTCGCCCGGACAGATCCCTTCCGCACAGGACTCGCCCGCACAGACCCCGCCCTCGCCCGCAGGCGCCTCCCCCGACAACGGCAAGGCGCTGTACGGAGGGAAGTCCACCCGCCGCATCACCGTCCACGACATCGCCGCCGCCACCGAGCGCGGCGAGAAGTGGCCGATGCTCACCGCCTACGACGCGATGACCGCGTCCGTCTTCGACGAGGCGGGCATCCCGGTCATGCTCGTCGGGGACTCGATGGGCAACTGTCACCTCGGCTACGAGACCACCGTGCCCGTCACCATGGACGAGATGGCCATGCTGTCCGCAGCCGTCGTACGCGGCACCAAGCGCGCCCTCATCGTCGGTGACCTCCCCTTCGGCTCGTACCAGGAAGGCCCCGTCCAGGCGCTGCGCAACGCGACCCGGCTGGTCAAGGAGGCGGGCGTCGGCGCGGTCAAGCTGGAGGGCGGCGAGCGGTCCCACGAGCAGATCCGGCTGCTGGTCGAGTCGGGCATCCCGGTCATGGCCCACATCGGCCTGACCCCCCAGTCGGTCAACGCCATGGGCTACCGGGTGCAGGGGCGGGGCGAGGAGGCGGCCCAGCAGCTGCTGCGCGACGCCAAGGCGGTCCAGGACGCGGGGGCGTTCGCCGTCGTGCTGGAGCTCGTACCGGAGGAGCTGGCCGCCGAGGTCACCCGCACGCTGCACATCCCGACCGTCGGCATCGGCGCGGGTTCCGCGACCGACGCGCAGGTGCTCGTCTACACCGACATGGTCGGGCTGACCGGCGGCAGGACGCCGCGCTTCACCAAGCAGTACGCGAACCTGCGCAAGGTGCTCGGGGACGCGGCGAAGGAGTTCGCCGACGAGGTCGTGGGCGGCGCGTTCCCCGCGCCGGAGCACACCTTCCACTGATCCACCGGCCCTCCGGGGCCCGCACCAGCCATTTCCCGCACCACCGACAGCCCGCCGACATCCCCCATCGGCGGGCTGTCGCGCGCGTCCGGACCCGTGTCGGCGGACTGTCGGTGAGCTGTCGGCGGGCGCTGGTCCCATGGTGGACATGGAACGAATCGACACGAACCCCGGGAGCGGCAGGAACGCCGTCGAGGTACGGGGGCTGGTCAAGCACTACGGCGAGACCAAGGCACTGGACGGCGTGGACCTCGACGTCCGCGAAGGCACCGTCCTCGGCGTGCTCGGCCCCAACGGCGCGGGCAAGACCACCCTCGTACGCTGCCTCTCCACCCTGATCACCCCCGACGCCGGACACGCGGTCGTCGCGGGCTACGACGTGGTGAAGCAGCCCCGTCAACTGCGCCGCCGGATAGGGCTGACCGGGCAGTACGCCTCCGTCGACGAGAAGCTCTCCGGCTGGGAGAACCTCTACATGATCGGGCGGCTGCTCGACCTGCCCCGCAAGCAGGCGCGGGCCCGCGCGGACGAGCTGCTGGAGCGGTTCTCGCTCACCGACGCCGCCAAGCGCGCCTCCATGGAGTACAGCGGCGGAATGCGCCGCCGGCTCGACCTGGCCGCCTCGATGATCGGCAGCCCGTCCGTGCTGTACCTGGACGAGCCGACGACCGGGCTCGACCCCCGTACCCGCAACGAGGTCTGGGACGAGGTGCAGCGGATGGTGGCCGAGGGCGCGACCGTCCTGCTGACCACCCAGTACATGGAGGAGGCCGAACAGCTCGCCAAGGAGCTGACGGTCATCGACAAGGGGAAGATCATCGCCCGGGGCGGGGTCGACGAGCTGAAGGCCAAGGTCGGCGGCCGCACCCTGCACATCCGGCCCTCCGACCCGGCCGAGCTGGCCGCGATGGCCCGGGCGGTCCGGGAGGCCGGACTCGACGGGGTCGCCGGGGCGCAGGCCGTGCCGGATGAGGGGCTGCTGTACGTGCCCATCCTCAGCGACCAGCAACTGACCGCCGTCGTGGGGCTGCTGGGCGCCCGGGGGTTCTCCCTCGCCCATATCTCCACCGCCCTGCCCAGCCTGGACGAGGTGTTCCTCGCGATCACCGGCGACAAGGCGTCCCCCCTCACCGACCCGGCTATCCAGGAGGTCGCCGCATGAGCACCACCACCCTGACCCCCGCACCCGCCGGGTCCGCGGGCGGCGCACCGTCGAAGGCCGTGGCGGCCGAGGAGGGCCGGATCGGGCCGCGGGCCAACCTGCGGCACATCGGGGCCCTGGTGCGGCGCAATCTGCTCCAGATCAAGAAGGACCCGGAGTCGATGTTCGACGTCCTTCTGATGCCGATCGTCTTCATCGTGCTCTTCGTGTACGTCTTCGGCGGCTCGGTCGGCGCCAGCCTCGGCGGGAACCGGCAGGAGTATGTGAACTACCTGGTGCCGGGGTTGATGGCGATGATGGGCATGAACATCGCCATGGCGGTGGGCACGGGCGTCAACGACGACTTCCGCAAGGGGGTCATGGACCGGTTCCGGACGATGCCCATCTCCCGCTCCTCGGTGCTCGTCGCCAAGATCGTGGTCGAGATGGGCCGGCTGATGGTCGCCACGCTCATCCTGCTGACCATGGGGTTCGCCCTCGGCATGGAGCTGAACGGCTCGGTGTTCGGGCTCATCGGAGCGGTCGCGCTGGCGGCGGCCTTCGGCGCGGCCATCATGTGGATCTTCATCCTGCTCGGGCTGACCATGAAGACGGCCCAGGCGGTCCAGGGCACGACGATGCTCGTGCTGATGCCGCTCCAGTTCGGCTCGTCGATCTTCGCGCCGACGCAGACCATGCCGGGCTGGCTCCAGGCGTTCACCGACTACAACCCGCTCTCCAATCTGGCGGACGCGGCGCGCGCGCTCATGCAGGGCCTCCCGGTCGGGAACTCGGTCTGGTGGACGCTCGCCTGGGCCGCCGGGATCACGGTGGTGATGGCGCCGCTGGCGGTCGCCAAGTTCCGCAGGAAGACCTGAGCCCGGCGGGATGCCGAAGGCGTCAGCGGTACGCCTGCGCCAGGGCGGTGGCCTCGTCGAGGGTGAGGCCGCCGCCCTCCTCGTACGCCGCCGTGTACGTCTCGTCGTCGAGCCGGGCGCGTACGGCCTCCTCGGCCTCGGCCAGGGTCCGGCGCTCCATCGCGGTCAGCACGTGCCCCGGAGGCAGGAGCGCCGCCTGGAGGCCGAGCATCCGGGCGGCGGTCTCCGGGGCCCCGGGGGCGTCGAGTCCGGCGAGCGCCCTGGCGATGGTCATCAGCTGCATGGACGCCATCTGCGGGGCCATCATCATCGACAGCCGTTCCTGGGAGCGGCCCAGCGCGGTCAGGGCGGCGGTGAGCGCAGAGGCGTACGCGCCGGTGAGGTTGTCCAGCCAGGCCAGCACCCCGAGCACGAATCCGTCGAAGACACCGACCGTACGGGAGCTGAACTCCTCGCGCAGCAGGTCCACTTGCTCACGCGCCTCCGCCACACGGCCCTGGCGTCCGAGCAGGAACCCCAGGTGCAGCCGGGCGGTCGGCATCGCCTCGTGGCCCGCGGACCGCACGCCGTGGACGATCTCGCGCAGGATGGCCTCGGCCTCGTCGAAGCGGTCGAGTTCGGTGAGGGCTCCGGCGTAGCGGGCCCGCAACACCGCCACCTGGGCCCGGGCGCCGAGCGCCTGGGCGTAGTCGATCGCGGCGAGGTAGTCCTCGGCGGCCTCGGTGAACCGGCCCCCGCGTTCGTTCGCCTCGCCCCGCGAGGAGAGCGCCTCGGCGGCCCCCCAGGCGTCGCCGAGCCGGGCGAAGATCTCCAGGCTCTCGTCGGCGTCGGCCAGCGCCTCGCCCGCCCAGTCGGGGCGGTTGGCCAGGATCTTGGCGCGCATCTCCAGCGCCGCGCCGAGCTCCCACTCGTAACCGAACTCCCGGGAGGCGCGCACGGTCTCGCTCATCAGCTCGCGCAGCTCGTCGACCTCGCCGGCCATCAGGACCGCGAACATCCAGAGCGAACCGGGCGTACGGCAGGTCTGCGGCTGCCCGGGCCGGTAGGTGCGGGCGATGATCCGCATCCGCTCCTGGCCCTGCGGGGTCAGCCACTCGTCCATCGCGTGGTCCACGCTGACCAGCTGGATCAGTCCCACCCCGCGCCGCGCCTCCGCCACCTGCTCGGGCTTCCACGGCGGCGGCAGGTCGGTGGTCCGCTCCAGCAGGGAGGGGGCCCGGACGCCGGGCGGGGCGAAGGGGTCGGGGCCGAGCGCGGCCACCGCCGCCGCCCACTGGCGGGCGTCGGCGCTCAGGTCGCGCATCATCCAGTACCAGGACAGCGACAGCACGAGGCAGAGCCCCTCCTGCTCCTCCCGGGCGGCGACGGCGTGGCGGAGCGCGGTGCGCAGGTTCTCGTACTCGCGCCGGAAGAGCTCGATGGCCTCCCGCTGGCCGGCGCCGCGCAGCTTCGGTCCGGTGGTCCGGGCGAACTCCCGGTAGTGGACCAGGTGGCGGCGCTCCACGGCGTCCCGCTCGCCCGCGTCCGCCAGCCGCTCGGCGGCGTACTCGCCCACGGTCTCCAGCAGCCGGTAGCGCATCTCGGCGTCCTCGCCGGGCGCGGCGACGACGAGGGACTTGTCGACCAGGGACCCGAGCAGGGCCGCGACGTCGAGGGAGTCGACGCTCACGCCGTCGCCCGGGGCGGGCAGCGCGCAGACCTCCTCGGCGGCGGCGATCCCGCAGCCGCCGGCGAAGACGGAGAGCCGGCGCAGGACGGCCCGTTCGGCTCCGTCCAGCAGCTCCCAGGACCAGTCGACGACCGCGCGCAGGGTCTGCTGGCGGGGCAGCACGGTCCGGCTGCCGTTGGTGAGGAGGCGGAAGCGGTCGTCCAGCCGGTCCGCGATCTGGCGGGGGTTGAGCATCCGCAGCCGGGCGGCGGCCAGTTCGATGGCGAGCGGCAGCCCGTCGAGCCGGCGGCAGATCTCGGCGCAGGCGGCGGCGGTCTCCTCGTCCGCGTCGGTGCGGAACCCGGGCCGGGCGGCGGCCCCGCGCTCGGCGAGGAGCCGCAGCGCCATCGGGTCGGGCAGCGGTTCGACGGGGCGGACGAACTCGCCCGGCACGCCGAGGGGTTCGCGGCTGGTGGCGAGGACGGTGAGCTGGGGGCAGTGGGCGAGGAGGTGGTCGGTGAGGGCGGCGGCCGCCTCGATGACGTGCTCGCAGTTGTCCAGCAGGAGGAGCAGCCGCCGCCGGGAGCAGTACTCGGTGAGCCGTACGAGGGGGTCGCCGGTGTCGTGTTCGGCGACGGCCCGCAGCTCCTCGGCCCCGGCCCCGCGCAGCACGGTCTCCCGGGCCCCGAGCGCGCTGAGGACCGCCTCGGGCACGGCGTCGGGTTCGTCGACGGGGGCCAGTTCCGCCAGCCAGACCCCGTCGGGCCAGTCTCCGGCGACGGCCTCCGCCGTCTCCTGCGACAGCCGCGTCTTGCCCGCGCCGCCGGGGCCGAGGAGGGTGACGAGGCGGGTGCGGGTCAGGTCCTCGCGCAGGGCGGCGATGTCGGGGTCGCGGCCGACGAAGCTGGTGAGCCGGGCGCGGAGGTTGCCGGGCGGGGGCGGGGAGGCCGGGCGCGCGGGCGGGGAGGCCGGGCGGGCGGTGGGCGGCTCGCCGGGAGCGGGCCGCGGCGCGGAAGGCTTCAGGGGCCCGGGCCCGGCTTCCTGGTGGAGGAGCTCCCCGTACAGGCCGCGCAGTTCCGGCCCCGGGTCGGTGCCGAGGCGTTCGGAGAGTACGGTGCGGACCTCGTCGTACGCCGCCAGCGCCTCGGCCGTACGCCCGGTGTCCCGCAGGGCCCTGACGCGCAGGGCCTGGAGCGGTTCGTCCAGCGGGTGGGCGGCGCAGAGCGCGGCCAGCTCCCACAGCGCCTCCTCGCCCCGGCCGAGGGTGCGCAGCGCGTCCAGCCGGGCCCGCCGGGCATCCAGCCTGCGGGACTCCAGACGGGAGGCGGACGCCGTACGGTCGGGCAGGTCGGCGAGCGGCGGCCCGTCCCAAAGCGCGAGGGCCTCGTCCAGGACGGCGACGGCCCGGTCCGCCTCGCCCTGCTCCAGCGCCCGGCTCCCCTCCCCCGCCAGCCGCTCGAAGCGGTGCAGGTCCACGGCGTCGGGCGCGGCGGCGAGCCGGTAGCCGCTCTCCACGGACTCGACGGCGCTGCGGCCGAGCGCCCGCCGCAGCCGCCCGACCAGCGCCTGGAGCGCACCGGCCGCGTCGGCGGGCGGGTCGCCGTCCCACACCTCGTCGACGAGCACCCCGGCCGGGACGGCCCGCCCGGGGTGCAGCGCGAGAACGGTGAGCAGGGCGCGCAGCCGCGCCCCGCCGAGGGCGACGGCCGTACCGTCGTCGCGGAGTGCCCGGGTGGTGCCGAGGATGCAGTAGCGCACGGGCCCATTGTCCGCGACGGGCGCGGTCGCGGTGTTGACAGGGGTGCGGGGTTGGCCGGGTTCGGGGTTGACCGGGGTTCGGGGGTGGCCGGGGCAGGGGGGCCGGGTCGCCCGTGGTGGTGGCGTCGCCGTGCTGAAGGGTAGCCGCGTGGAAGGGTCGCCGTGGTGGCCGGGCCGCCGCGTTGAAGGGTCGCCGCGTCGCGGTGCTGAAGGGTCGTGGGGTTGACCGGGGGAACTCCCGGCCGGGCCGTCGTCGTTCCCGCCGTGCCGGCGTATCCGCAACCGTCAGCCGTCGCCGTCGCCGTCCCGCCCAGCCCAGCCCAGCCCAGCCCAGCCCAGCCCAGCCCCAGGAGTTGCATGCCGATGACCACCGCAGCCACCCGCGGGGACCGGAGGATCAGCCCGGTCTTCCTCGGGATCACCGCCGTCACCGCCGTCGCGGGCTGGGCCGTATGGACGGGCTTCGCGGGCGCCACCGGCTTCGCGGTCTTCCTCTTCGTCACCGGGGCCTGGATCGTCTCGCTCTGTCTCCACGAGTACGCGCACGCCCGCACGGCGCTGCACAGCGGGGACCTCTCGGTCGGGGCGAAGGGCTATCTGACGCTCAACCCCCTCAAGTACACCCATGCGCTGCTGAGCGTCGTGCTGCCGGTCCTCTTCGTGATCATGGGCGGGATCGGGCTGCCCGGCGGGGCCGTCTACATCGAGCGGGGCCGGATCCACGGCCGCTGGAAGCACAGCCTGATCTCAGCGGCGGGCCCGCTGACGAACGTGGCGTTCGCGATCGTCTGCACGGCCCCGTTCTGGCTGGACGCGCTCGACGGGGTGCCGCTCGCCTTCCGGTACGCGCTGGCGTTCCTGGCGATGCTCCAGGTCACGGCGGCGATCCTGAACTCCCTGCCGATCCCGGGGCTGGACGGCTACGGCGTGATCGAGCCCTGGCTCTCGTACCGGATCCGGCGTCAGGTGGAGCCGATCGCGCCGTTCGGGCTCATCGCCGTGTTCGCCATCCTGTGGATCCCCGGGGTGAACATCGTGTTCTTCGACGGGATCGACGCGCTGCTGCGCGGCCTGGGCGTCGACGGGGCTCAGCGGTACTGCGGCTATGACCTCTACCGCTTCTGGCGGGCGTTCTTCGACGAGCAGAACCCGGTGTGCGCGGTGGGCTGAGCCCGCGGCGCGCCCTCACACGGCGGCGGTCGCGGGCTCCGTACGGGGTCCTGACCGCCGCCCCTCGCGCAGGGCGGCGGCCAGGATCGCCACCGCCACCCCGCCGAACGCCCACGCGCCGAGGATCCACAGGGCCCCGGTGGTGGCGTTGCCGTCGAAGTAGACGGTGTTGCGGACCACCGTGGTACCGGCTCCCGGCGGCAGGGCCTGGCCGATCGCGCTCCAGAACGGCGGCAGCAGCGAGGACGGGTACACCCCTCCCGAGCTGGGGTTGCCCAGGATCGTGAAGATCAGGATGGTCAGGCCCAGGCCGACCGTCCCCGCCACCGACTGGAGGGCGACGCCCACCGCCCCGGAGGCGAACACCACCAGGGCGCCGATGCCGACCAGCTCCCAGAACGCGCCCGGCAGGCAGTCCAGCACCGGGCCCACGATGATCGCGCCGCCGATGCCCGAGACGAGGCCGTACGGCAGCATCGCCGTCAGCCGGACCAGGGTGCGGCGCAGGGTGGGCTTCTTGGAGCCGGCCGCCATGTTCAGGGCCGATGCGGCGAGATAGCCGCCGATGGTCCAGCTGAGGACGAGGTAGAAGGACGACAGGCCCCGCGAGTCGCCGGCGGCGGGTGGGCGGATGTCCCGGACGACGATCGCGCGGTCCTGCGCGCGGGCGACCTCCTGAAGGATCTCCGTGGCCGCCGTGGTGGCCGAAGGGCCGCCCGCCGAGGCGACGATCAGGGTGTCGGTGCGCCCTGCCGGGTCCACGACGAGCGCGGCGTCGGTGCTCCGGTCCAGCAGCCGCGCCCGGGCCTCGGCACGGTTGGCGACGGGGGTGACGTGGAGGGGGTCGCCGGGCAGCGCGTCGAGGCGGGCCACAAGGTCCCGCTCGACGGCGGGCGGCGCGACGAGGGTGATCGGCACCTGGTGCGGCTTGGGCGCGTGGAAGGCGCCCATGTAGGAGAGGGCGAAGCCCAGCTGGAGCAGGAGCACTCCGAGCATGACGAGCGCGGAGCGGGTGGAGACGGCGTCGCGCACCTCCCCGAGGAAGCCCCTCGCCCCGGTGTCCGCCCGTACCGTCGACCCCCGACCGTCACCCCGCGCCCCGTCGCCCCGGGCCCCGTCGCCCCGGGCCCCTTCGTCCCGGGCCCCGTTGTCCCGGGCCCCGTCGTCCCTCGCGTCTGCCACGCGGTCCTCCCTCGTCGGCCGCGCCACGGCCGTGGCGCGGCCGTCACATGGTCGGCCCCGGGCGGCGTCCGGTCTCCGGGGGCGCGCCCACGGGGAAGGGCCCTCGACCCGAACGGCGGAGGGCCCACGAAGGGTGCGGCGGGGAGGGTTCAGCCGGCGTCGGCGGACGCCTCCATGCGCTGCTTGCGCACGTAGAACCACACCATGTTCGACGAGAGCCCCGCGACCAGCACCCAGATGATCCCGAGCAGGCTGCCCTGGACGAAGGAGACCACGGCCGCCGTGACGGCGAGGGCGCAGACGACGAGGGCGTAGAGAGCGAGGCGGGGCATGGGGGGCGGCTCCTGTCGGGGAACGGTCGCGGTCGCGTCCAGTGTCCCCCATGCCCCGTTGTGCCCCGCCTCGGGGAGCTCTCCGTGGTGCGCGGCAGGTCAGACGTCGGTGGTGCGCAGTCCGGCGTGGGCCTTGTAGCGGCGGTTGACCGAGATCAGGTTCGCCACCAGCGACTCGACCTGGTGGGCGTTGCGCAGCCGGCCCGCGAAGATGCCGCGCATCCCGGGGATGCGGCCCGCCAGCGCCTGCACGACGTCCGTGTCGGCCCGCGCCTCGCCGAGGACCAGGACGTCGGTGTCGATCTCCTCGATCGACTCGTCCTGGAGCAGCACCGCCGAGAGGTGGTGGAAGGCGGCGGTGACCCGCGAGTCGGGCAGCAGGGCGGCGGCCTGTTCGGCGGCGCTGCCCTCCTCCGGCTTGAGGGCGTAGGCGCCCTTCTTGTCGAAGCCGAGCGGGTTGACGCAGTCGATGACGAGCTTGCCCGCGAGCTCCTCGCGCAGGGACTCCAGGGTCTTGGCGTGGCCGTCCCACGGCACGGCGATGATCACGATGTCGCTGCGCCGGGCGCACTCCGCGTTGTCCGCGCCCTCGACGCCGTGGCCGAGCTCCGCCGCCGCTGCGGCGGCGCGTCCGGCGTCCCGGGAGCCGAGGGTGACCCGCTGTCCGGCGCGGGCGAGCCGGTAGGCGAGGCCCCGCCCCTGGGGGCCGGTGCCGCCGAGTACGCCGACGCTCAGGCCGGAGACGTCGGGGAGGTCCCAGGGGTCCTTGGCGGGGGGCTTGGGCGCGCTGCCGCTGTCCTGTGTAGTCATGGGCCGACCCTACTGCCAGGTAGCGCCCGGAATCCCGTCCCGCGGGCCTGCGGTCTCCCTCGCCGTACGGTCCTCCGCCGGCTCTCCGGCGGTCCCCCTTTCGGGTGAGCCGAGGGGACAGGCGTCCCGCCGGGCGGGGTGCGGGGGCAGGATGCCGGGCCATGGATGCCGTACGTGTCGCCCTGCTCCGTGACGTACTGGCCGGGACCCAGTGGCCGGCCGCCGCCCGCCGGTTCGCGCTGGCGCTGCGCTCGTCCCTCGTACCGGAGGGAGGCGGGTCGCCGGGGCGCGGTCCGCGGGGGCGGGGGACCCGGGGCGGCGGGCTCCTGCTGGTGGGGACCGAGGCGTACGAGCCGTGGCATCTGGCGGCCCACCTGGCCGACGAGTCCACCTGGTCGGGGCTGCCGGAGCTGACGCCCACGCTGGTACGGCACCGGGTGGAGCCGGGCGATCCCGCGCATCTGGCGGTCGGGCTGGGGCGGATCGAGGCGGCGGGGCGGGGGGAGACGGTGCTGCTGGTCGCGCCGGAGCGGCCGGGCGGCGGGCTGCTGGAGCGGGTGCACGACGCCCGGCGGGCCGGGGCGCGGGTGCTGGCCCTGGGCGGCGGCGATCCCGAGGTCGGCGGGCTGGCCCACGAGTCGCTGGTGGTCGCGGGGGACGACGACGTGGACCTGGACATCGTGCAGCACCTGGTGAGCGCGGCGGCGGGGGAGAACGGCAGGCCGGCGGCGCGCGGCGGCCACACCTTCCGGGACCGGCTCTCCCGCCTCGCGGACCGCCTGACGGAGCCGCCGCCGGGGCGGTGGTGAGGCGAGGGCGGGGCGGTGGTGAGGCGGGGGCGGGGCCTCTGCCCCGGCCTGTGGTCGGCGGGGGCCTTTGCCTCGGCCCTTGGTCCGTGGGGGCCCGTGCCCCGGCCCGTGGTGGCTCGGTCCGGAGCGGGCCCGGCGAAATCGGTTTGCCCGGAGCGCCCGGTAGTGCCGATCATGGCCCTTCGTGACCGAAGCTCCCCCTGCCTCTCCCGATTCTCCCGACTCTCCCGGGTCCCCTGGCTCTCCCGACTCCCCCGCCGCCCCTCCCCCGTCGCGGTTCCGCGCCCTGCTGCCGGACCTCTCGCCGTGGCGTTCCTCGCCCGACTTCCGGTTGCTGTGGGTCCAGGGGCTGATCACGTACTTCGGCAGCTTCATGGCGCTCATCGCGCTGCCGCTCCAGATCAAGGACCTCACCGGCTCGCCGCTCGCGGTCGGGGCGATGGGCGCGGTGGAGCTGGTGCCGCTGGTGCTCTTCGGTCTCTACGGCGGTGCGCTCGCCGATTCCGTGGACCGGCGGCGGGTCATCCTGCTCACCGAGGCCGGGCTCGGCGTGCTCGCCGCGATCCTGCTGGTGAACGCCCTGCTGCCGGAGCCGCTGCTGTGGCCGCTGTACGTGGTGGCCGGCGGGGTCGCCGCCCTGGCCGGGCTCCAGCGGCCCGCGCTGGACTCCCTGATGGCCCGGATCGTGCCGCACGCCCAGCAGACGGCGGCGGCCGCCCTGAACTCGCTGCGGTGGCAGATCGGAGCGATCGCGGGCCCGGCGCTGGCCGGGCTGGTGGTGGCGTACGCGGGTCACGGCACGGCGTACGCGGTGACGGTGTGCACGTTCGCCGCCTCCGTGCTGCTCTGTCTGCGGCTCTCCCCCGCGCCGCCCGCCAGGGACGCGGCGAAGCCGTCGCTGCGCGGGATCGTGGAGGGGGCCCGGTACGCCTGGAGCCGGCCGGTGCTGCTGGGGACGTACGCGATCGACCTGGCGGCGATGTTCTTCGCCTTCCCGAACACCATCTTCCCGTTCCTGGCGGACGAGCTGGACGCTCAGTGGTCGCTGGGGCTGATGTACGCGGCGGGCTCGGTGGGCTCGCTGGTGCTGGGGCTGACCAGCGGCTGGACGTCCCGGGTGCGCAGGCACGGGCTGTTCGTGGTGTTCGGGGCGGCGGTGTGGGGGCTGGCGATCGCGGCGGCGGGCTGGTTCTCCAGCGTGTGGGTGGTGCTGCTGTGCCTGGGCGTGGCGGGGGCGGGGGACATGCTGAGCGGGCTGGGGCGCTCGACCATCTGGAACCAGACCATTCCGGAGGAGCTGCGGGGGCGGCTGGCGGGCATCGAGGTGCTCTCGTACAGCGTGGGGCCGCAGCTGGGGCAGGTGCGGGCCGGGGCGATGGCGGGCTGGACGGGGACCCGGTCGGCGATCTGGACGGGCGGGGTGGCGTGTGTGGCGTCGGTGGTGCTGCTGACGGCGGCGTTGCCGAAGTTGGTGCGGTATGACTCGGAGACGGATGAGGACGCGGTGCGGAGGCGGGAGGCCCGGGTGGAGGGGTGACCCGGGGCGGGCCGGGTGGCCCGGGTCCCGGGGCTCCGCCCCGTACCCCGCTCCTCAAGCGCCGGAGGGGCTGGAGTGCGGCCTCAAACGCCGGACGGGCTGGGGGTGCGGCCTCAAGCGCCCAAGGGGCTGGAGGTACGGCCTCAAGCGGCGGCGCGGCTCAAAGGCGTCCTCAATCGCCGGACGGGCTGGAGGTGCCGCCGGACGGGCGGTTGGGGCGGTCGCCCTTGTCCTCGTCGTGCCACTTCGGGTCCGTGTCCCACTCCAGGTTGCGGTCGCGGGCCGTGTCCATCGCGTGTTGTGCCGCCTCGCGGGAGGTGTAGGGGCCGAACCGGTTCTGGGCGGGGCACTCGGGGCCCTCCTCGACCTTCTTGTGCTCCAGGCAGTAGTACCACTCGCCCGGTTTGCCCACCGTGCGCTTCTTGAACAGGGCCATCGACGGCTCCTTTCCTTATCGCCATGGTGCCCCGAGGTCGCTGGTTAGACTCGCTAGCATGTCTGGCCAGTCGCTTCTCGTACCAGGGGAGATCACTCCCGTCCGTTCCGTACCCGGAAACATCCGGCGCCCCGAGTACGTGGGGAAGCCGGCCCCGAAGCCGTACACCGGCCCGGAGATCCAGGACGCCGACACCGTGGAGCGGATGCGGATCGCCGGCCGTATCGCCGCTCAGGCGATGGAGGAGGCCGCCAAGCACATCGCCCCGGGCGTCACCACCGACGAACTCGACCGGGTCGCGCACGAGTTCATGATCGACCACGGCGCGTACCCCTCGACCCTCGGCTACCGGGGCTTCCCGAAGTCGCTGTGCAGCTCGCTCAACGAGGTCATCTGCCACGGCATCCCGGACTCCACCGTGCTGCGCGACGGCGACATCGTGAACCTCGACGTCACCGCGTACATCAACGGCGTGCACGGCGACAACAACGCCACCTACCTCTGCGGCGACGTGGACGAGGAGTCCCGGCTGCTCGTGGAGCGCACCCGGGAGTCGCTGAACCGGGCCATCAAGGCGGTGAAGCCCGGGCGGCAGATCAACGTCATCGGCCGGGTCATCGAGTCGTACGCGAAGCGGTTCGGGTACGGGGTCGTGCGCGACTTCACCGGGCACGGGATCAATTCCTCGTTCCACTCCGGTCTGATCATCCCGCACTACGACAGCCCCAACGCGACCACGGTGATGCAGCCGGGCATGACGTTCACCATCGAGCCGATGCTGACGCTGGGCACCCACGAGTACGACCTGTGGGAGGACGGCTGGACCGTGGTGACGAAGGACCGGAAGCGGACGGCGCAGTTCGAAGAGACGCTGGTCGTGACGGAGACCGGGGCGGAGATCCTCACCCTTCCGTAGTCACCGGCCCCCTCGTCATCAATCACCCTTAATCATCCCTAACCGCCCACCTCGGGCCCTCGGGGCGTATTTTTTTACCGACAGACAGTCGGGAACCAGTTGACTTAGGTAAGCCTAAGTAGGAGGATCGGGCGTACCGGCGCGCGCCGCCCGCATCACCGCGGCGGTCGCCTGCCGGTGTTTTCGCCTCTTTCCTCACTCTTTTCCGTTTCTTTCTGGACTTCCCGTCCCCCTCGGCCCCGGAGGCCCGCCTTGGACGCAACCGCCACCGTCACTCCCTTCTCCACGCTGATCCGCACCGCGTCCCACGAGCAGCACACCGAGGCCGAGACCTCGACCTTCATGAGTGACCTGCTGGGCGGGCGGCTGGGAGTGGACGCGTACACGCGCTACACCGAGCAGCTGTGGTTCGTGTACCGGGCGCTGGAGGAGGGCGCGGAGGCTCTGCGCAACGACCCGGTCGCGGGGCCCTTCATACAGCCCGAGCTGATGCGCTCCACCGAGCTGGAGCGCGACCTCGCGCACCTGCGCGGGGCCGACTGGCGCGAGGGCCTGGAGCCGCTGCCCGCCACCGCCGCGTACGCCGCCCGGGTCGCCGAGTGCGCCCGCACCTGGCCCGCCGGGTACATCGCGCACCACTACACCCGTTACCTCGGCGACCTCTCCGGCGGCCAGATCATCCGCGACAAGGCGGAGAAGACCTGGGGCTTCGAGCGCAAGGGCGACGGCGTGCGGTTCTACGTCTTCGAGGAGATCACCAACCCGGCCGCCTTCAAGCGGGGTTACCGCGAGCTGCTGGACGCGGTGAACGCGGACGACCTGGAGAAGCAGCGGATCGTGGAGGAGTGCAAGCGCGCCTTCTCGCTGAACACGGCCGTCTTCCGGGAGCTGGGCGAGGTGTTCCCGCTCAGCGCGTAGCCCCTGTCGCTGTCGTCGTCATGCTCGTGCCGCCCGGGGCCCGGTCCCGGGCGGCCATCAGGACGCGGCCCCCCACCTCCACCGTGCCGTCCGGCGCGGGCGCCGTGAGGATCTGGGAGCCGCGTCCTTGTCTGATGTTCAGGGCCCGGCCGAGCCGCGCGCTCAGGAGCATGGCCGCCTCCCCCGTCGCCTCGTCCTCGACGACGCCCTCCCCGCGCCCCGGGAAGTCCCGCGCCCGCACCCGCCCGGCGGCCTCGTCCTCCCAGGCCCAGGCGTAGCGCCCGCCCTCCCCCGGCGGCGGTCCCGGCAGGGCCGCCACCTCGGCGGCCGTCGCGTACTGCTGGAGCGTGCGCGGCGGGGCCCACTCGGGGCGGGCGGTGATCCAGGTGAACTCCCCGTCCTGGCGGGCGAACACGTCCCCCAGGGCCAGTTCCAGGATCTCCAGGTCCAGCAGCCAGGCCGCGCCGACCAGTGGACGCCCCGCGAACGGCAACCGCTGCCCGGGGGTGTGGATGTCCACCCGGCCGCGCTCCGGGTCGTCGACGAACACGGTCTCGCTGAAGCCGAGTCGCCGGGCCAGCCGCTGCCGGGACGCGTCATCGGGGTGGCCGCGCCCGTCCCGTACGACCCCGAGCGCGTTGCCGTGGCGGCCGTCCGGTCCGCAGAACACCCGCAGGACGTCGATGCCACGGGGTACGTCGTAGTGGTTCACGTGGGCATTCAAGCACCGCCCGGGAACAGCCGTAGGGCCGTACCGGCGGGTACGGCCCTACGAGTGGTTCACATGGTGCGGGTCGTGCGGGTCGTGCTGATGGTGCGGGTCGGTCAGGCGGTGACGTTACGGCGACGGCGCGCCGCGATCACGACACCGGCGCCGGCCGCCACGATCACGCCGGAGGCCCCGATCAGGGCGCCGGTCGGAACGTTGGAGCCGGTGGCGGCCAGGGCGCCGGAGCCGCCGACCGTACCGCCGGTGGAACCGCCGGTGGAACCGCCGACCGTACCGCCGCCCACCGTGCCGCCACCGCCGACCGTGCCGCCGCCCGTGGTGGACCCGCCCGTGGTGGAGCCGCCCGTGGAGCCCGAGCCGCCGGTCGAGCCGGAGCCGCCGGTCGAGCCGCCCGGGGCCGGGAGCTGCGCGTCCTCGTCGAGCGAGACCGCGACGTTCAGGGCGTCGAGCTTCTCGCCCTTCAGGTAGCTGCGGCTGAACGCCTCGGAGCCGCCCTCGGTGAGGGTCGCCGGGATGCCCTTGAGGTTCACGATGCCGTCCTTGGCGGCGAGCGCGCCGGCGGGCACCTTCAGGTCGGCGAAGGTCAGGGCGGTGAACTCCTTGAACCCGCCCTTCGGCTTCCCCTTGGCCGGGCGCTCCGTGGTCAGGACGTCGGCGATGAGCTTGCCGGTGGAGCCCTTGATGTCGACCTTCAGGTTGCTGAGGGAGAGGTCGAGCTGATACGCGCCGTTCGTCTCGTGGCCCAGGAAGCGCACCTTGCCCTTGAACGCGGCGGTGAGGGTGTTCTTGTCCGCGTCGAGTCGGCCGGTGGCCTTGTTGAAGCGGTAGCCGTCCGCGTGGGAGGTCGCGCCGTCGCTCGTCTCGATCTTGCCGTGGGCGAGCGGCCCGACGACGTACGAGCGGAACTTCTCCTTGACGCCCCAGTCCAGGGCGCCGTCGACGACCGGGCCGCTGACGGGCTTGGCGGGGGCGGGCTTGACGGGCGGCTTCACCGGCGGCTTGACCGGGGGCTTCACGGGAGGCTTGACCGGGGGGTCCACCGGCGGATCGACCGGCGGGTCGACGGGCGGGTCGATGGGCGGGTCGATGGGCTTGGCCGGCTTGACCGAGAGCGTCACCGGGTCGAGCGGGGTCCCCGCCGGGTAGTTGCCCCCGAAGGCGTCCACGCCGGCGGCGGTCAGCTTGGCGGGGATGGCGGCGAAGATCATCGCGCCGTCCTTGCCCGTGCTCTGCTTGACGGCCCTCATGTCGAGGTCGGCGATGACGGCGTCGTCCTTGGTGACGACGGTGCCGTCCAGCTTCTTGCTGGTGAAGTCGGCGGTGATCGTCCCGGCCTGACGGCCCGTACCGACCTTGACGTCGCTCAGCCGGATGTCCAGGAGCCCGTGGTGGGCCTCGAATCGCACGCTGCCCTTGAAAGCGGCCTTGGAGGCGTGCGTCTCGACGTCGTACGTGCCCGTGCCACCGCTGAAGGTGAACACCCCGTTGCCGGCGGCCTGCTGGGCGCCGTCCGCGGTGGAGACCGTGCCCTGCGCGAAGCTGCCGACGACGTAGTCGCGGAAGCGCTTCAGGACGCCCCACTCCAGTTTGCCGTCCACGAGCTCGATCGGCGGAGCGGCCGCGGGCGGCTCCTGGGAGTCGGCGACGGGCGGCGCCACCGGGGAGTCGGCCACGGGCCGCGCACCCTGCGTATCGGCCGCGGGCGGCGCCACCGGAGAGTCGGCCGCCGGCGGCGCGGCCGGCGAATCAGCCGCGGGCGGCGCCGCCGGGGAGTCGGCCGCGACGGCCGGTAGGGCGAAGGTCGCGCCCAGGGCTGCGGCCGTGGCGACGGCTGCGGCGAGGGCTATGGGGCGACGGGTTGCTGCCATGTCGAGGGGTCTCCTAGAGCAACGGGGGCGGGAGAGAGGCGTGGGGGGAGGGGGCGGGGAACGTTAAGGCGCTCACGGGGCGTCAGGAGGTCGGAGGAGCGGGGGCGTCGGGGCCCCCGGAGGCGGTGGCGCCGGTCCCTCGGCGGCGGAGGGCGAAGAACGCCCCGGCCGCGGCGAGCAGCAGCACACCGCCGCCGATCGCGGCGTACGTGCCGGCCCCCGGGCCGGAGTCCGAGGCGGCGGCGACCGGTTCGGCGGAGGGCTCGGCCGAGGGCTTCCCCGTGGGGTCGGCGGCGGCTGTCGGCTCGCTGCCGAGGTCGGGGAGCGCGGGCAGCTCGGCCTTCTCGTCCACGGCCACCGCGAGCGAGACCGGGTCCATCGCGGTGCCCGCCTTGTACATGGAGGCGAACGCCTTGGCCCCGTCCTCGGTGAGGGTGGCGGGGGCCTCCGTGAGGACGGCGACGCCGTTCTCGGGCACGAAGTCCTTGGCCTCGAAGGTGACCAGGGGGACGTCCTTACGGGTGGTTCCCTCGCTGGTGACGTCGGCCGAGAGGGTGCCCTCGCCCTTGGTCACGGCCACCGAGACGGCGGCGAACTTCAGGTCGAGGTCGTGTGCGCCGGTGAAGCGGATGCTGCCGCTGAAACCGGCTTCCAGGGTCTGCTTCTTCGCGTCGTACGTGCCCTTGCCCTGCGGGAAGCGGAACAGGGCCCCGCCGTCCTGCGCGCCGTCCGCCAGCGTCCACTCGCCCTGGCCGATGGAGCCGGTGACGTACTCGCGGAAGGTGCGGCGGACGCCCCAGTCGACGGCGGCGTCCTCGAAGCGACCCGCCTTCTCCTTCTCGGCCTTCTTGTCGGCCTTGTCCTTTTCCTTGTCCTTCTCGGCGTCCTTCTTCGCGCCCTCGTCCTTCTTCTCGGACGGGGCCGGCTTCGGTTCGGCCGGGGCGCCCTGGGTGTCCACGGAGAGGCTGATCGGGTCGAGCGGGGTGCCGGCGGTGTAGTAGCCGGCGAAGGCGGACGCGCCCTGTGCGGTCAGCGTCGTGGGGACGTTGCTGAGGGCGATGGGGGTGGAACCGCCCTTCATGTCGATCCCGCCGAGTCCGAGGGTGGCCAGCGGCACCTGGGAGCGGTTGGAGACCTTGCCGGTTCCGCGTTCCTTGCTCACCATGTCCGCGTAGAGCGTGCCGCTGCCGCCGTTGATCCTGATGGTGGGGCGGCTGATGGTGAGGTCGAGCTCGTTGCTTCCGTCGGCCTTCTCGTGGCCGGTGAAGTGCACCCCGCCGGAGAAGCCGGAGCTGAAGGCGCCGGTCGCCGGGTCGTAGGAACCGTTCGCGGAGTGGAAGCGGAACTGGCTGCCGCCGACCGTGGCGGCGCCGCCGGTCAGGCTCCAACTGCCCTGGGCGATGGGGCCGGTGACGTAACTCTGGAAGGAGGACTTGATGCCCCAGTCCAGTCGTCCGCCCTGCACCGTGCGGCTGGCCGCTTGCGCGGTGGCGGCGGGGAGCAGGGCTCCCACCAGTACCGCGAGGAGCGCGACGGCGAGCGCGCGGGCCGATCTGGACGACAGCATGAGGGACCCCTCCGAGGGCTAGATGCGCAGGTAAGGCTAACCTAAGGTATTCCCAGCCCGTGCCGGAACCCCTCCGCCGCCTCCACGCGAACGACACATCCGTCACACCTGAAGCACTCGAACCACCCGCCGAAACCGCCCACCGAACCACCCGAAGCAACAGAACCACCCGCCGAACCACCCCATCGCACTCCGCAGAACGACAGGACGGTGCCCCGTGCGCATCTCGCAGGACTTCGCCTCTCAGGGCCCGGACAGCGGACGGCCGGCTTTCGGCCGTCGCCCGGTCCGCGGCCGCCGAGCGGGCGCCGCCCTCACTGCCGCGATGGCCTTCGCCCTCGTCCTGACGGGCTGCGGCGGAGGCGACGGTTCCGCGCCGAAGGCCGCCGCCAAGGGCTCGGCCGACGCGGACCGGGTCGAGCCGCTGGCCGCCGCGCCCGCGCCGAAGCTGCCGGTGACGATCGATTCGGCGGACGGCAAGAAGGTCACGGTCGACTCCACCGACCGGATCGTGCCGCTCACCGGGTCGCTGAGCGAGATCGTCTTCACCCTCGGCTTCGGCGAGCAGGTCGTCGCCCGGGACATCACCGCCACCTTCGAACAGGCCGAGAAGCTCCCGGTGGTGACCCGCGCCCACGACGTCTCGGCGGAGAGCGTGCTCTCGCTGAAGCCGACCGTCGTCCTCGCGGACACCACGACCGGTCCCAGCGAGGCCATCGACCAGATCCGCGACGCGGGCATCCCGCTGGTCGTCGTCGAGCCCGCCAAGGAACTGGCCGACGTCGGCCGCCGGATCGACACCGTCGCCGAGGCGCTGGGCGTGCCGGCCGCCGGGAGCGAGCTGAAGACCCGCACCGAATCCCGGATCGCGGCCGTGCAGAAGACCATCCCGGACCACGCGGACGGCGAGAAGCCCCGGGTGGCCTTCCTCTATCTGCGGGGGTCGGCCTCCGTGTATCTGCTGGGCGGCGCGGAGTCCGGGGCGAGTTCGCTGCTGGAGGCGGCGGGCGCGGTCGACGCCGGCAAGACGTCCGGGCTGAAGAAGGACTTCACCGCGATCACCAGCGAGGCGCTGGCCAAGGCGGCGCCCGACGCGATCCTGTTGATGAGCAAGGGGCTCGACTCGGTGGGCGGCATGGACGGCCTGGTGAAGATCCCCGGCATCGCGGAGACCCCGGCCGGGATGGACCGCCGGGTCGTCACGATCGACGACGGCGTGCTGCTGAACTACGGCCCGCGCACCGACCGGGTGCTCGCCGAGATCGTCGAGCAGCTGTACCCGAAGGGCGGCAAGGGCCAGTGACCACCTCGTACGAGGAACGCACCGGGGACCCACTCGCCAAGGAGGCTCCCGGCGGCGCGGCCGACCACAGCGAGGTCGCCCCCAAGTCCCCGCGCAGCAAAGCCTTCGTGCTCGCCGTGGGGCTCTCCGTGGCCCTGCTCGCCGGCTGTCTGCTCTCCGCCGCGATCGGCGCGTACTCCATCCCGATCGGTGACGTCCTGGCCTCCGTCCAGCACCGCGTCGGGCTCGGCGGTCAGCCGCTGGACCGGGTCGGGGAGAGTGTGCTGTGGAACGTCCGGCTCCCCCGGGTCGTCCTCGCGCTGCTCGTCGGCGCTTCCCTCGGCTGCGCGGGCGCGCTCATGCAGGGCGTGTTCGGCAACCCGCTGGCCGAGCCCGCCGTGATCGGGATCTCGGCGGGCGCGGCGGTCGGCGCGGTCGCCTCGATCGCGCTGGGGCTGAGCTTCTTCGGCAACTGGACCATCACCGTCTGCGCGTTCGTCTCGGGTCTGGCCACCGTGCTGCTCGTCTACACGCTCTCGCGCTCCGGCGGCCGGACCGAGGTGGTGACGCTGATCCTCACCGGTATCGCCGTCAACGCCTTCGCGGGCGCGCTGATCGGGCTGTTCATCTTCTTCGCGGACAACGCGCAGATCACCCAGATCACCTTCTGGCAGCTCGGTTCGCTCTCCCAGGCGACCTGGCCCAAGGTGCTCGCGGTGCTGCCGTGCGCGCTGGCCGGGCTGCTCATCGCCCCGTTCTCCTCCCGCAAGCTGGACCTGCTGGCTCTGGGCGAGCGGCCCGCCCGCCATCTGGGCGTGGACGTCGAACGCCTGCGCATCATCCTGGTCCTCGTCGTGGCGCTGCTGACGGCCGCCGCGGTCGCCGTCGCCGGGATCATCGCCTTCGTCGGCCTGCTCGTTCCGCACCTGCTGCGGATGGCGAACGGCCCGGGCCACCGTTTCCTCATCCCGGGCAGCGCGCTGGGCGGCGGGCTGGTGCTGGTCGCGGGCGACCTCGCGGCCCGGACCGTGGCCGCCCCCGCCGAGCTGCCGCTCGGGGTGCTGACCGCGCTCTTCGGCAGCCCGTTCTTCTTCTGGCTGCTGCGCAGGACCCGTCGTAAGCAAGGTGGTTGGGCATGAGGACGCTGAGAGACCTGTTCGCGGTGCGCACCCGGGAGCTGCCCTCGCCTCTCACCCCCGGCTCCCCCGCCGTCGAGGCCGCCGGGCTCTCGATCCGGCTGGGGCAGCGGCAGGTGCTGGACTCCGTCGACCTGACCGCCCACGCCGGCGAGGTGGTGGCGCTCGTCGGGCCGAACGGGGCCGGCAAGTCGACGCTGCTGGCCGCGCTCGCCGCCGATCTGGCCGCCGGGAGCGGCGAGGTGCGGATCGGCGGCCGCCCGGCCGGAGCCTGGTCCGCCCCCGAACTGGCCCTGCGTCGCTCGGTGTTGCCGCAGGCCGCCGTGCTGTCGTTCCCGTTCCCGGTGGAGGACGTCGTACGGATGGGGCGCGCCCCGTGGGCCGGTACGGCGCTGGAGGACGAGGACGATACGGCGGTGGCGGCGGCGATGGCGGCCACCGAGGTGACCCGGTTCGCCGGCCGCCCGTTCTCCGCGCTGTCGGGCGGTGAGCGGGCCCGGGTGGCGCTCGCCCGGGTGCTGGCGCAGCGGGCCCCGCTGATGCTGCTCGACGAGCCGACCGCCGCCCTGGACCTGCGCCACCAGGAGCTGGTGCTGCGGATCTGCCGGGAGCGGGCCGCCGCCGGGGACGCCGTGGTGGTGGTGCTGCACGATCTGGGTCTCGCGGCGGCGTACGCGGACCGGGCCGCCGTCCTGCACGAGGGGCGGGTCGCGGTGGTGGGCCCGCCGCAGGAGGTCTTCAGCGGCGAACTGCTCGGCGAGGTGTACCGGCAGCCGGTGGAGGTGTTCCCGCATCCGCGTACGGGGACGCCGATGGTCGTCCCCGTACGCCACCCCGCCCAGTCCTGAGTCCCGGGCTCCCAGGTCACGTTGTGGGTGCGGTATCCACCTCCGCGCCCGCACGCCGTACGCGGCCCCGGTAGGGTTTCGACGGTCAGTGCGGGCGACGGATGCAGAAGGCGCAGAGCAACGGATGACCAGGGTCTTTCGTTTGGATCAGGCCGGATCAGGGAGCGGGGTCCGGTGCGTGCGGCTGCAAGGCGGAGGACTGAGGCATGGCGGGGCCACGGTGATTGACGACAACGCGGGAGGGGGCCCCTCCCTGCTCGAGCGAAGCCGAGAGCTCGGGAAAGTGCGCACCGGACCCCGCGGGCCCGGCATGATCCGAACGAAGGGCCCCAGGAATCCGGGTCGGCTGGCGGCGGGGATCGCGACGGCGGCGGTGCTGTGTCTGACGGCGAGCGGTTGCGTGACGGTGCACGGCGAGCGGGAAGTGCTGCCGGGGGCGTCGGAGTCGGAGGCCGCCCAGGCCCTCAAGGACTTCACCGACGCCTACAACGCGGCCGACAAGGCGTACGATCCGGCGCTGGACGCGGACCGGGTGACGGGCTCGCTCGGGGCGATCAACCAGGCGGGGCTGAAGGCGCGGCGGACGTACAACCCCGACGGCAACAAGGCCCACCAGCCCCTGGAGTTGACGGACACGACCTACGTCATCCCGAAGAAGGCGGGCTGGCCGCGCTGGTTCCTGGCGAACACCGACTCCAACCGGGACGAGGACGGCGGGAAGCTGGACACCCGCTGGCTGGTGGCGTTCGTACGGAGTGGCCCCGACGCGCTGTGGAAGGCGTCCTACCTCGCAGTCGTCCCGCCTTCCCAGGTCCCGGAGTTCACCCTCGACGAGGACGGGCTCGCCACTCCGGTGGAGCCGCGTGACGGTGAACTGGCCGTGGCTCCGGCCGACTTGAGCACCTCGTACACCGAGTACCTGCAAAAGGGCGCCCCGGACGTCTTCACCCCCGGCACGGCGACCTCGGGGTGGCGCGAGACGCGGCGCACGACCCGGCGGGCCGGGTTCTCCTACCAGTACGTCGACCAGCCGCTGGCCGGCGGCGCGTTCGGGCCGCTGGGCCTGCGCACGGAGGGCGGCGGGGCGCTGGTCTTCTTCAGCAGCAAGCACTTCGAGCGGCAGGTCGCGGCGAAGGGCCTGAAGCCGGAGGTCAACGCGGACGTCAAGGCGCTGATGACCGGCGAGGTCACGAACAGCCTCACCAAGGAGCGGGTCTCCAGCCAGCTCGTCCAGGTCCCCGAGCGCGGGGAGGGCTCCGGGGCCGGCGGCAGGGTGCGGGTGCTGAACCGGCTGCCGGGTCTGGTCGCGGCGAAGGGCGAGTGAGGCGCAGGGTGAGCAGGGCGAAGAGAGCGAGCAGGGCGAAGGGCGAGTAAGGGGCGCTCGAGAACGCCCCGCCCCCGCCCCGCCACTTCACGGCTCGACGGCTCGACGGCTCGACGGCTCAGCGGCTGAGCGGCCAGGCGATCGAGTCGTGGTCCAGCTCGCTCTGCTCGGCACTGCCCGCGTACCGCGCGCAGGCGTCGGTGAGCGTCTCCAACAGCGTCAGCGGGTCGGGGAGCTCATGCTCGGGGCCGCGCACCCAGTGGACGTCGAGCTCGCCGGGGAGCCTGGCGGGCGGCAGGAGTACGTAACTGCCGCGGCAGTGCCAGCGCAGGCCCGGGTGGGCGTCCATGGTCTCGGGGTGGCAGTCCAGCTCACAGGGCCACCACTCGTCCTCGTCCTCGGGGGTGCCGCGGGTGGCGGTGAAGAAGAGCATCCGGTCCTCGCCGGACTGGGCGACCGGGCCGACGTCGATGCCCGCCGCGAGAAGGCGCTCCAGGGCGCTGCGGCCGGCGGTGAGCGGGACGTCCAGCACGTCGTGGATCATGCCGGTCGCGGTGATGAAGTTGGCCAGCGGCTGGCTGCGGGCCCAGCGCTCGATCTGGCCGCGGTCGGTGGTCGACTGCGTCTGCCAGGCGAAGGAGATGGGGTGCCGGGCGGGGGTGGGACAGCCGATGCGCTCGCACGAACATCGGTATCCGAGGGGGTGGGCGGCGGGGGCGATGGGCATGCCCGCGTCGGCGACCGCCAGGAGCAGCGCCACTCTGGCCGTCCCCTCGGCTTCGGCCCCCGGTGCTTTGGGGCGTCGCCGCAGCCACTGGGAGATCCTGCTCTCTGTGCCGCGCAAGCGGCCGGAATCGGCGCCCATCTATCCCCTCACCTCAGCATTTCACCTCAGCGTTGCCCATCCATCGTCGCACCATCCGGCGGCTCGGGTGGCCAGAGTTCACCAGCGGGGCCGCGTACCACCGCACCGAGTGAGCACCATCACGCCCGATGTCACCACATAGCGGATGAGGATCAAGGCCGGGGAGTCAGCCCGCCGAGGGTGAGATCGACGATCGCGTCGGCGTACGCGTGGGTCAGGGGAAGGGTCCTGAGCAGCCAGCGGTGGGTCAACGGGGCGATGAGCAGCTCCAGGGCGATCCGCGGATCGGCGTCGGCGCGCAGGTGCCCGGCCTCCTGGGCGGCCCGCAGCCGTGTGACATACAACGCGAGCTGCGGATCGAGCAGTTTTTCGACGAATTCGGCGCCCAGTCGCGCGTCGACGATCCCCTCGGCGGTCAGCGCCCGGGTGGGGGCCTCCATCAGCGGGTCGTTCAGCTCGTCGACGGTGGCGCGCAGGACGAGCTTGAGGTCGGCGGCCAGGTCCCCGGTGTCCGGGATGCCCTGCTCACCGCCGCCCGCCCCCGGTCCCGCCTCCTCGGCGGCGCGCGCCGCCATGTCCAGGAAGGCTTCCATCAGGACGGCGGCCTTCGAGGGCCACCAGCGGTAGATCGTCTGCTTGCCGACCCCGGCGCGGGCGGCGATGCCCTCGATCGTCGTACGGGGATATCCGGCCTCCCCGACGAGGGCGAGGGCGGCGTCGTAGATGGCCCGGCGGGAGCGGTCGCTGCGACGGCTGGAGTCGGGAGCCTTGTGGGGTGCCATGCGGCAGATCCTATGCCCGGCGAATCGATACGTATCGTCTTGCCCGGATTCCGGGCGGTGGACGGGTTGATGGACGGGGCGGCGGAGGGAGTGGGGACGGGGGCGGTGGAGGACGTGGTGGAGAGAGAGGGAGGGGGAGGGGGACGGGCGCGGTGGAGGACGTGACGGAGGGGGCGGGCGGTGACCGTAACCGGACGTTCTGATGAACCACCCGATCGGTCCGCTGCGGATCGCGTCCGCACGGCGCACCATGGGCTCACGCACAGACCGTGCGCATCCCACCGTTCCGCGGCCGCGGCCGCCGTTCGCGAGGAGCCTCAGTTGAACCGTGACGCCACCCCCCGTCGCTACCTGATGTGCGCTCCGACGCACTTCCGGGTCACCTACTCCATCAACCCGTGGATGGACCCGTCCAAGCCCGTCGACCTGCCGCTGGCCCAGACCCAGTGGGAGGACCTGCGCGACCGCTACCGCGGTCTCGGCCACACCGTCGAGCTGCTCACCCCCCGCCCGGACCTGCCGGACATGGTCTTCGCGGCCAACGGCGCGACCGTGATCGACGGGCGGGTGCTGGGAGCCCTGTTCGCCTACCGGGAGCGGTTCGAGGAGGCCGAGGCGCACCGGGACTGGTTCCGGGAGCACGGTTTCACCGAGGTCCGGGAGCCGGATCACGTCAACGAGGGCGAGGGGGACTTCGCGGTCACCGCCTCCTATCTGCTGGCCGGGCGCGGCTTCCGCTCCAGTCCGCTCTCGCACGACGAGGCGCAGGAGTTCTTCGGGGTGCCGGTCATCGGGCTCGAACTGGTGGACCCGCGCTACTACCACCTGGACACCGCGCTGTGCGTGCTGGACGCGGAGGCCGACGAGATCATGTACTACCCGGACGCCTTCTCCCCCGGCAGCCGGTCCGTGCTGCGCCGGCTCTTCCCGGACGCGCTGCTCGCCCGGGAGGCGGACGCGGCGGCGTTCGGGCTGAACTCGGTGAGCGACGGCCGCCATGTGCTGCTGCCCCAGGCGGCGACGGGGCTCCTCGACCCGCTGCGGGACCGGGGCTTCGAGCCCATCCCGATGGACCTGGGCGAGCTGCTCAAGGGCGGCGGCAGCGTGAAGTGCTGCACCCAGGAGCTGCGGGCCTGATCCCTCAGGCGGCGCCCTCCGGCGGCCAGGGATCGCCCCAGGCGACGTCCCGGGCCGCCCGGTACAGCTCGCCGTGGCGCTTGGTGACCGTGGAGCGGGCCAGGCCCTCGTCGCGGGTGCAGAGCTCCAGCAGGACCTGGCCCTTGCGGAGCTGCGGCCTGCGGGTGACCCGGGCGGGCGCGGGGGCGGCGGGGAAGCGGGTGCCGACGACGTAACTGAACTTCTCGTCCTCGTGGCTGAGCGAGCCGCCCTTGACCTGCCGGTGCAGTGAGGAGCGGCTGACCCGGGCCGAGAAGTGGCACCAGTCCGCGCCCGGTTCGATCGGGCAGGCGGCGCTGTGCGGGCAGGGGGCCGCGATCCGCAGCCCGGCGGCGATCAGCCGGTCGCGGGCCTCGATGATCCGCGCGTATCCGTCCGGGGTGCCCGGCTCCACGATCACCACGGCCTGCCCGGCCGCCGCCGCCGCGTCGACCAGCTCGGTCCTGGCCGACGCGGGCAGCTCCTTGAGTACGTAGCTGACGGTGACAAGGTCCGCCGGCGCCAGCTCCAGCGCCGCACCGATCCGGGCCCGTTCCCAGCGGGCCTCGCGCAGTCCCGGCACCCCGGACGCCTCGGCCAGTTCGCGGCCCAGCGCGAGGGCGGGCTCGGCCCAGTCCAGGACGGTCGTCGCCGGGCCCTCCCAGGCCCCGGCCACCGCCCAGCTCGCCGCTCCCGTGCCGCCGCCGACGTCGGTGTGGGTGGCGGGCGCCCAGTCGGGGGCTGCCTCGACGAGGGCGTCGAGGGCGGACCGTACGGCTTCGAAGGTGGCGGGCATCCGGTACGCGGCGTACGCGACGACGTCGGAGCGGTCCCGCAGGATCGGGGCGTCGGTCGGGGTCTGCCCGCGATAGCTGGCGATCAGCCGGTCGACGGCCTGCGTGGCCTGCTTCGGGGGCAGCCCGTCGAGCAGCCCGGCCAGGGCCGTGCGCAGGGTCCGGTCGGTGGGGAGGGTGACGTTCACCGCCGAATTGTAGGCGTACCCGCCGCACGTACTCACTTCGGCGGCGATGCGTGCGGGATCCGGCGCGGCCGGGCGGAATCGGGCGGGATCGGCCGGGAGACACGGAGCGGCCGGGCGGGATCGGCTGGGCGGGATCGGCTGGGAGACACGGAGCGGCCGGCCCGGCGGGGGAGCCATGAGACGGCGGATCGTGCGGTCGGCCCTGGTCGGCGGGCTGGTCCTGCCGGCCCTGCTCCTCCTCCTGGCGGCCTGCGGCGGCGACCCGGACGGCGCGGGCGGCACGACGGGCGGCACCAGTGGTGCGCGCGGCATGAGCGAGGGCGGTGCGGGCGAGGGCGCGGCCCCCGGTCCTGCGGCGGAGCGGGGGACGCAGGGCGGCGGCCCGGTGACCCGGCTGACCGTTCCGCCGCAGGACACGACGGACCGGGGCCGGGAGATCGTCGGCGTCTCCCCCGACGTCGCGGTCTCCGGGGGCGGGCGGCCGGTCGCGGTGGACTTCGCGACCTGGACCGCCGCCCCGTTGTCGCGCAACGCGCGGCTGCCGGAGGTGGAGACGTCGGGGGTCGGGGTGTTGCGCTGGACGGACCGGCAGGAGCGGGCCCGTCTGATCGGCTGCCCGCGCACCGACTGATCTCGCGCGGCCGTCCCGGGAGCCCGGGGTTCAGGGGGTGTCGGGCGGGCCTACAGGGTGTCCTGCCCCGCCCGCTGCCACGGGCGGCACAGGCCCAGGA
This sequence comes from Streptomyces sp. cmx-18-6, assembly GCF_046548915.1. NCBI lineage: Bacteria > Bacillati > Actinomycetota > Actinomycetes > Kitasatosporales > Streptomycetaceae > Streptomyces > Streptomyces sp. cmx-18-6. The sequence goes on from NZ_JAEBEP010000001.1 coordinate 299,504, forward strand.
AGCAGCCCACCGCCGCCACCGCGCACACCACCTGCACGACCGCCATCGGGACGGCCGTGTCCTCGCCCGCGATGCCGACCAGCGGGGAGGCGATCGCGCCGATCAGGAACGAGGACGTGCCGAGCAGCGCGGAGGCGGAGCCCGCCGCGTGCTTGGTGCGCATCAGGGCCTGGGCGTTGGTGTTGGGCATCGCGAGGCCCATCGCCGACATCAGCACGAACAGTCCGGCCGCCACGGGCACGAGGCCGACCTCCCCGAACACGCCGGTGGTCATGAGCAGCAGCGCCACGGCGGCGAGCACGATGACGGCGAGGCCGAAGCCGAGCACCTTGTCCAGGCTGATCCGGCCCACCAGCAGCTTGCCGTTGATCTGCCCGACGACGATCAGGCCGATGGAGTTGAGGCCGAAGAGCAGGCTGAAGGTCTGCGGGGAGGCCCCGTAGATCTCCTGCACGACGAACGGGGAGGCCGAGATGTACGCGAACAGGACGGCGAAGGCGAGCCCGCCCGCGACCATGTAGCCGGTGAAGACCCGGTCCGCGAGCAGCCCCCGCATGGTGCGCAGCGCCTCGCCGACGCCGCCGGTGTGGCGGTCGCCGGGCGGCAGGGTCTCGTGCAGCCACCGCCAGACGACGAGGGTGAGCACGATGCCGACGCCGGTCAGCACGACGAAGATGCCGCGCCAGTCGGTGAAGCGCATCACCTGCCCGCCGATGAGCGGGGCGATGATCGGGGCGACGCCGGAGATCAGCATCAGGGTGGAGAAGAACCGGGCCATCTCCACGCCGTCGTAGAGGTCGCGCACCACCGCCCGGGCGATCACGATGCCCGCCGCCCCCGCGAGCCCCTGGAGGAGGCGGAAGCCGATGAGGAGTTCGGCGGTGGGGGCGAGCGCGCAGATCGCGGTGGCGATGACGTACACGACCATGCCCAGCAGCAGCGGCCTGCGGCGGCCCCAGCGGTCGCTCATCGGTCCGACGACGAGCTGGCCGAGGGCCATTCCGGCCAGGCACGCGGTCAGCGTGAGCTGGACGGTGGCGGCGGGGGCGCTGAGGGAGTCGGTGACGGCGGGGAGCGCCGGGAGGTACATGTCCATGGAGAGCGGCGGCAGCGCGGTGAGCCCGCCGAGGACCATGGTGACCAGGAACCCGGTGCGCCGGGCCGCCTTCGCGGCGGGGGCGGTGAGGCCGCCCGCCTCCGGGGCCGCCGGAAGTCCGGCGGGGGCGGTGACCTGCGGGGCGGCCGGGTCGACGGCCAGGGCTCCGGCGTCCCCGTGCGGGACGGGCGGGGTGAGCGGGCCGCTGTCGGCTTCGGTTCCGGGACGGTTCCCGGAGGTCGGTATGTGTTCTCGCTGGGCCCGGCTGCCGCCGCTGTCCGGCATTCTCGTCTCCACATCGTTGAATCCGCATCTATGCTCTCAGCTCGGCCGGAGTGGTCGATACCTTTTTCCGGTCGGCGGTGGAGGCGGGCATGAGCGGCACGGCGGTGCGCTGGGGTGTTCTGGCGACGGGCGGCATAGCCGCGACCTTCACGGCGGACGTCCGGGCGCTTCCCGACGCGGAGGTGGTGGCGGTCGCCTCGCGTACGGAGTCCTCGGCGCGGGCCTTCGCCGAGCGCCACGGGATCGCGCGTGCCTACGGGAGCTGGGCGGAGCTGGTCGCGGACGACACGGTGGACGTGGTGTACGTGGCCACCCCGCACTCGGCGCACCACGCGGCGGCCTCGCTCGCGCTGGGGGCCGGAAAGCACGTGCTGTGCGAGAAGGCGTTCACGCTCAACAGCCGGGAGGCGAAGGAGCTGGTGGCGCTCGCCCGGGACCGGGGCCTGTTCCTGATGGAGGCGATGTGGACCTACCTCAACCCGGTGGTCCGCCGGCTGACGGAGCTGGTGCGGGACGGGGCGATCGGCGAGATCCGCACCGTGCAGGCGGACTTCGGCTTCGCGGGCGACTTCGCCCCCGGCCACCGGCTGCGCGACCCGGACCTCGGCGGCGGGGCGCTGCTGGACCTCGGGGTCTATCCGGTCTCCTTCGCCCACCTGCTGCTGGGCGAGCCGGACCGGGTGCGGGCCGACGCGCTGCTCTCCCCCGAGGGCGTCGACCTGAACACGGGGATGCTGCTGGGCTGGGAGTCGGGCGCGACGGCGCTGCTCTCCTGCTCGATCGTCGGCCACCACCCCACGGCGGCCACCGTCATCGGCACGGCCGGGCGGATCGACCTCCCGCGCGACTTCTTCCACCCGGACCACTTCGTGCTGCACCGGCCGGGCAGGGAGCCGGAGACGGTCACTTCGGGGCCGGGGCCGCAGGGCCTGTCCGGCATGCAGTACGAGGCCGTCGAGGTGATGCGCGCGGTGCGGGCGGGCGAGATGGAGTCCCCGCTGGTGCCGCTGGAGGGTTCGCTGGCGGTGATGCGGACGCTCGACGCGGTACGGGACCGTATCGGCGTCCGCTACCCGGCGGACCGCTGAGCTGTTCTACGCGGGTTTGAGCCCCGGGTTCCCCGCCTCCGTGACGAGGGAGGCGGCGGTGGAGACCGGTGCTCCGGGGGTGGTGACCGCCGACACCGTACGGAAGTCGGCGCGGGCCGTCTTCTCCGTGAGGGTGACCAGCGCGTAGCCGCGCCGCCCGTTGTAGTGCTTCATGTGCGGGTTGGCGCGGGTCTGGTTCTCCCAGTTGGCGGGCCGCTCCGCGCCGTCCTTGCCGCTGGCGATGGAGGTGGTGACGATCTCCGTGCCCACGGTCCGCGACGACGGGTCGTCGAAGTCCTTCTTCAGGTCGAAGGCGTAGGAGACGTGGACGTCGCCGGTGAGGACCATCAGGTTGTCCACCCCGGCGGACTCGGCCCCGGCCAGCACCCGCTGCCGGGAGGCCGGGTAGCCGTCCCAGGCGTCCATGGACAGCTTGTAGGCGGCGGTGGGCACATCGCGCCGCTGGGCGAAGGTGACCTGCTGCGGGACGACGTTCCAGGTGGCGTCCGAGGCGCGCCAGCCGTCGATCAGCCAGCGTTCCTGGGCGGCCCCGGTCATGGTGCGCGCGGGGTCCTCGGACTCCGGTCCCGGGGTGCGCCAGCCGTCCCCGTACGCCTGGTCGCTGCGGTACTGGCGGGTGTCGAGGATGTCGAACTGGGCGAGCCGGCCGAAGGTGAGCCGGCGGTGGAGCCGCATGTCGGGGCCGGTGGGGCGCTGCGGGGTGCGCAGGGGCTGGTTCTCCCAGTACGCGCGGTACGCGGAGGCCCGGCGCAGCAGGAACTCCTCCGGGGTGACGTCGTTCTCGGGGATGTCGCCCGCGTAGTTGTTCTCGGTCTCGTGGTCGTCCCAGGTGACGACGAAGGGGTGGGCGGCGTGGGCGGCGCGCAGGTCCGGGTCGGACTTGTAGAGGGCGTAGCGCAGCCGGTAGTCCTCCAGGGTCATGGTCTCGCGGTTGTAGTGGGCGGGGAGGCGGCGGTCGGTGTAGTTGCGGGCCCCGCCGGTGGCCGTGACGGCGTACTCGTAGAGGTAGTCCCCGAGGTGGAAGACCACGTCGACGTCCTCGGCGGCGAGGTGGCGGTGGGCGGTGAAGTACCCGTCGTGGTACGCCTGGCAGGAGACGGCGGCCAGGGTGAGGGAGCTGTTGCGGGTTCCCGCGGCGGGCGCGGTGCGGGTGCGGCCGGTCGGGCTGGTCCAGCTGCCCGTGCGGAAGCGGTAGTAGTAGACGCGTCCGGAGTCGAGGCCCTGGACGTCGGCGCGCACGCTGTGGGCGAACTCCGCGTGGGCGGTGACCGATCCGCGCCGGGCGATGCGGCGGAAGCCCTCGTCGTGGGCCAGCTCCCAGCTCACCTGGACGCGGCCGGCGGGGAGGCCGCCGGCGGGCTCGTACGGGCGGGGGGCGAGCCGGGTCCACAGGAGCACCGAGCCCGGGAGCGGGTCGCCGGAGGCCACGCCGAGGGTGAAGGGGTTCTCGGTGATCCGGCGGGCGTCGAGCTCGGCGGCGCTCGCCGTGCCGGCGGCGGGCAGGTTCATCGTGAAGGCGAGCGCTGCGGCGGCTCCCGCCCCGGTGAGCAGACGGCGGCGGTCCAGGCCGGGACCGGATAACCGGGCGGCCGTGGTGATGGTGGTGGGTTCGGCTGATCGGACACCCTGACCGGGCGCCATGGACGTCTGTACGGCTGTCATATGCCCCTCGCTTGCCGGATGCTGCCGGATGCTGTCGGAATCCAGGGCATCGCCGGCCCGCGACGCGCCGTTGTCGCGTGCACAACATCCGCATGGCGGGTCGATGAGCACCGCGTGCCCTGTGCACCGACCTCTCCCGTACGCTGCCGGGCCATGAACACTGATCAACGAGTCGCCGTCGTCACGGGTGCTGGTTCGGGAATCGGGCGGGCCGTCGGGCTCGCCCTCGCGCATGCGGGGTGGTCGCTCGCGCTCGCGGGGCGGCGGGCGGAGCCGCTGGCGGAGACGGCCGCGGCGGCCGGGGCCCCGGACGCGCTGTGCGTGACCACGGACGTGACCGACGCCGAGGAGGTGGACGCGCTCTTCGCCGCCGTACGGGAGCGGTTCGGCCGGCTGGACCTTCTCTTCAACAACGCGGGCACGTTCGGGCCGGCCGGGGTGCCGGTGGAGGACCTGGCCGTCGAGGACTGGCGGGCGGTGGTGGACGTGAACCTGACGGGGGCGTTCCTGTGCGCGCGGGCGGCGTACCGGCTGATGAAGGAGCAGGACCCGCAGGGCGGCCGGATCATCAACAACGGCTCGATCTCGGCCCATGCGCCACGCCCGCACTCGATCGCGTACACCGCGACCAAGCACGCGATCACCGGGCTGACGAAGTCGCTGGCGCTGGACGGGCGTCCGCACCGGATCGCCTGCGGTCAGATCGACATCGGCAACGCGGCGACCGAGATGACCGAGCGGATGCGGACCGGCATCCTCCAGGCCAACGGCGAACTGGCGGTGGAGCCGGTGATGGCCGCCGCCGATGTGGCGCGGACGGTGGCGCACATGGCGGAGCTGCCGCTGGAGGCGAACATCCCGTTCCTGACGGTGATGGCGACGAACATGCCGTACGTGGGCCGGGGTTGAGGGATCCCGCGGTGCCGGGTGGGCGGGTCGGCAGGGGTGACCGTTCCTGTCCGAACGTGGCGCTGGATGACCGATCCTGCGCATTCCCGCACTCTGCGTCGAGCAAGCGCGTACTGACCGTATGATCGCATCTCGTTACGCCTTCACCAGAACGACACAGAAGGAACACCGCATGCGCATACGCACCGCTGCGCCGATCGCCCTGGCCGCCGCCACCGCACTGGCCGGCTCCCTCCTCGCCACGGCGGCTCCGGCCTCGGCGGCCGCCCACCAGGGCGGGCTGCACTTCGGCCTCGTCCAGTACGACGGTCCCGGCAAGGACGACCGGTCGAAGAAGTCCCTGAACGCCGAGTGGGTGAACATCCACAACAGCGGCAAGAAAAAGGTGCAGCTCAAGGGCTACAAGGTGAAGGACAACACCGGCTTCACCTACACCTTCGGCGCCTACACCGTCGGCGCGGGCAAGACCGTCAAGCTGCGCACCGGCAAGGGCTCGAACACCTCGGGCGCCGTGCACTGGAACCGGGGCTCGTACGTCTGGAACAACACCGGCGACAAGGCCCGGCTGATCAAGCCGAACGGGAAGCTCCAGGACTCCTGCTCCTGGGGCAGGTCGACCGTGGCGAACAAGGGCGTCAAGAACTGCCACTGACCGGCCGCCGCGCTGATGGGGCTGCCGCGATCCCGGGGGGCGCGGCAGCCGTACGCGGCGGGAGAAGGCGATGAGATGGAGGGGCCTGGACGGCGGGCGCGGCGGAGGGGTTAGGGTGCCGCATGACACGTGACAACGAGCCCGAGGTCCTGCGCTACACCGCCTTCTCCTCCGACCCCGAGGGCGGCAATCCCGCGGGGGTCGTCCTGGACGCTTCGGGTCTCGACGAGGAGCGGATGCTCGCCGTCGCGGCGGAGGTGGGCTACAGCGAGTCGGCGTTCCTCACGGAGCGGACCGGCGAGGGCGCGTACACGATCCGCTATTTCAGCCCGAAGGCCGAGGTGCCCTTCTGCGGTCATGCCACGGTCGCCACGGCCATCGCGCTGGCCGAGCGGGACGGGCCGGGCGCGCTGGAGTTCGCGACGGCCGCAGGTCACGTGCCGGTCACCGTCGTCCGGGAGGGCGGCGAGCTCCGGGCCACCCTGACCAGCGTGGTCCCGCACGTCACGGGGATCGACGCGGCGGACCTCGCGGAGGCGCTGGCGGCCCTGGACTGGGCGGCCGCCGATCTCGACCCCGCCCTGCCGCCCCGCATCGCCTACGCGGGGGCCCGGCACCTGGTGCTGGCCGCCGCGACCCGTGAGCGGCTGGCGGATCTCGCGTACGACTTCGCCCGGCTGGAAGCGCTGATGCACCGGCTCGACCTCACGACCCTGCAACTGGTCCGGCGCGAGGGACCGGAGGTCTTCCACGTCCGGGATCCGTTCCCGGTGGGCGGGGTGGTCGAGGACCCGGCGACCGGGGCCGCGGCGGCCGCGTTCGGCGCGTACGCACGCGAGCTGGGGCTCGTCCCGGAGGCGGCCGTGCTGACGCTGCACCAGGGCGCGGACATGGGCCGCCCGGGCACGCTCACGGTCGAGCTGCGCGCCGGGGAGGCCCGCGTCCGGGTCAGCGGCACCGGGGCCCGGATCGGCTGAGGCCCCGCCGCAGCGGGGAGGTCAGGCGGTGAGCTCCCTGGCCGGGGAGACCTGGGCGAACCAGCGCCGCGTCTCCTCCGGTTCGAGGGCGCGTTCCAGGATGACGTCGCCGCGCATGCCCGGGAGGAAGCGGCCCGCGGGCCAGGACCGCCGGTAGGACGGCTCGTCCAGTACCAGCAGGCGTACGCCGTCGACGACGGGGATGCCGGAGGGGGAGCCCTCGTTCCCGATGCTGCCGCCGTCCGGTGCCGTCAGGTCGAAGGAGCCCACGGTGTCCACCTGGCCCGGCGTGTCCCGGCAGACGGCCACCTCCTGCGGCGAGGGCGCGTGGCCCGCCACATGGCCGCCGCCTATGAGCGCGTCGGCGAGCAGGGTGTGCAGCTGGAAGTTGTCGCCGATGCCGGACAGCCGCAGGGCGTAGCCGGTGCCGCTCGTCCGGTGGAGGACGACCAGGGGTTCGTCGTCCAGCACCCGGAGCGCGTGGGCCAGGTACGTGAACTCCGCGCCGGACGCCCGCTCCACGGTGGTGAGCAGGTGCAGCAGAGCGCCCCGGTCGCCGGCTCGGCCGCGTACCGCCGGGTGGTTCAGCATCGCGACCGCCGCCATCTCCCACTGGCGCAGCGTCCACCAGCCCACGGTCGCCTCGAAGCCGGCCCGCTCGACGGCCTCGTCGCCGGGCTCGCCGCCGTCCGGGGCGGGGAACGCGCCGCCGCCGGTCGCCTCCCACGCCTCGGCGAACGCGACGGCCGCCTCAAGTGCCGTCCGCAGCCCGGCCAGTACGCCGGGAGCGCAGCGCTCGGCGTCCGCGCCGCGCTCGACGCAGGCCCCGACGAGGACGGCGACGACGGCGCGGGGGCCGGGCGGCGCGTGCTCCAGTACGGCGGCGAGCCGGGGCCCGGCGTCGAGCAGCTCCGCCTCCTTGGCCTGCCCGAAGGTCTCCTGCAACCGGACGAACGCCTTGCCGGAGCGTTTGGCGTCCCGAGCCGCCACCGCGGTCTCGAAGTCCGCGACCGCTCCCCCGAAACCGGCCTTACCGAATATCATTCCAGCACTTTATCGACGCGGTACGGGGCGCGGCGAAGCCGGTCCGCCCCGAGGGCCCCGCGCACCCCCCACCGCACGAACACCGCACCCCTCACCGTACGAACACCCCCGCCCGCGCCGCGGCGACCGCTGCGTCGGCCGCGCGGTCGGCGGCGGCCTCGTCGAGCGGGCCGCCGCTGGCGAGCAGCCGGTAGTACAGGGGCGCCGACACGGCCGTAATCACCTCGCCCGGGTCCGTGCCCTCGGGCAGCTCACCCCGCGCGATGGCCGCCTCGACGCAGCCGGACCACTCCCCGATGCGCACCGCGTAGAAGCGGTGCAGGGCCTCGGCGGTCCTCGGGTCGCAGGTCGCGGCGGCGATGACGGCGGCGAAGAGGGCCCCCTGCCGGGGATCGGTCAGCGTCCGGACGACGAGGCGGGCGTTGGCCCGCAGGTCCTCGGCCAGCGATCCGGTGTCCGTGCGCGGCAGCGACTGCTCCGCCATGTCCGTGAGCAGGTCGGCCACCAGTCCGGCGGTGGTGGACCAGCGCCGGTACACGGTCGTCTTGCCGACCTCGGCGCGACGGGCGACGTCGGCCAGGTCGAGCCGGTCGAAGCCGTCCTCGGCCAGCGCGTCGCCGGCCGCGCGCAGCACCGCCTCCCGCACCCGCGCGGTACGGCCGCCGGGTCGCACGGTGCCCGGCTCGCCGCAGTCGGCGTCCGGGCCGCCGACGCCCTCAGAACCCTCAGCCTTCATAACGGGTCTCCAGTTCCATTAATCGCCCTGCCCCTGCTACGGTGACTTCACCTTAACGGAACCACAGAACCGTTAGTGCATCCGTGCCCAGGAAGGCATCCCTGCCATGTCCGCACCCCGCAACGCCCCACCCTCCACTCCCCCGGCGGCCACCACCCCAGCGACCCCCACCGCCCCCGCGGCTTCCGCTCTTCGCATGACGAGCCGCCAGAAGCTCGTGCTGGCGCTGCTGCTCGGGTCCCAGTTCATGATCGCGGTGGATTTCTCGATCCTGAACGTGGCCCTGCCGGTCGTCGGGCAGGGGCTCGGCTTCTCCCTCCACAACCTCCAGTGGATCGCCACGTCCTTCGCGCTCGCCGCCGCCGGGTTCACCCTCCTCTTCGGCCGCGTCGCCGACCTCGTCGGCCGCAAGAACCTGTTCCTGGGCGGCATGGCCGTCCTCGGCCTCTCCTCTGCGCTCGGCGGCCTCGCCACCTCGCCCGAGGTCCTGCTCACCGCACGGGTGCTCCAGGGCCTGGCGACCGCGGCCGTCACCCCGGCCGGGCTCGCGCTGCTGACCACCGCGTTCAAGGAGGGGCCGCTGCGCGACCGGGCGCTGGGGCTCAACGGGGCCCTGATGTCGGCCGGGTTCACCGCCGGAGCGATCCTCGGCGGCCTCCTGACGGACCTGCTCTCCTGGCGCTGGGCCTTCTTCGTCAACGTACCGGTCGCGGCCCTGGTCGTGATCCTCGCGCCGTCCGTGATCACCGACTCCCGGCCGGAGCGGCGGCCGAAGCTGGACGTACCCGGCGCGGTCACCGTCACCGGCGGGCTGCTGCTGCTCGTCCTCGGGCTCACCCAGGCCGGCGAGACCGGCTGGACCCGGCCCACCACGCTGGCCGCCCTGGCCGCCGGAGCCGTCCTCCTGATCGCCTTCGTCGGCATCGAGCGGCGGGCGGCCGCCCCGCTCGTCCCGGTGCACATCCTGAAGCGGCGCAGCGTCGTCTGGGGCAACACGGCCGGGCTGATCGCCTTCGTCACCGAGACCTCGCTCGTCTTCCTGCTCACCCTCTACCTCCAGGAAGTCCTCGGCTACTCCGCGCTCGCCACCGGCCTCGCCTTCGGCGTCCTCGGCCTGGGCACCGTCGTCGGCGGGGTGCTCGGCGGACGGGCGGTGAGCCGGTTCGGCAACCGGCGCGCCATCGTGCTGGGCGGCACGGTCCAGGCCGCCGCCACCCTCTCCCTGGTGGCGCTGGGCAGCTCAGGGGCCTGGATCTGGCTTCTGCTGGCGGCCACCTTCGTCGGCGGGGTGGGCAACATGCTGATGATCGTCGGCTTCATGGTCACCGCGACCTCGGGACTGCCGGACGAGGAGCAGGGACGGGCCACCGGGCTGGCGACGATGACCCAGCAGGTCGGCATCACCCTCGGCATTCCGGTGATGAGCGCGATCGTCACCGCGAGGATGGCGGGCCTGACGGGCCCGGACGCGGTGCTGTCCGGCGTCTCCACCGCCATCCTGGTCAACTCCGCGCTGGTCCTGGCGGGCGCGCTGCTCACCGGCCGCTTCCTGGCCGGAGGGGAGCGGACGCCGAAGGAGGGGTGAGCCGTCCCCCTGCGGCTGCGGCGGGGAGGAGTTCGGGCGACGCACCCTCCCCGCCGATGGGCGGAATCGGGCCGATCACGGGAGGATACGGACATGGCTGATCCCGAGCCTGATCCCCGACCGCAGTCCACACCCGACACCGACACCGGCGCCCACACCGGCGATGAGGCGGAACCCGGCCCCGACCCGCTGACCGTTCCGAGCATGTCCGCGGGCCCGGACTTCGTCCTGCGCCCCTGGGAGATGAGCGACCTGCCCCTCCTCCGCGAGGCCGCGCGGGACCCGTACATCCCGCTCATCACGACGGTCCCGTCCCGCTACTCGGACGGGGCCGCCGAGGCGTTCGTCCGCAGGCAGTGGGACGAGGCGGCGACCGGTGCGGAGTACCCGTTCGCGATCGTCCGCTCCCGGGACCGCCGCCCGGTCGGGGCCATCGGGCTCGGACTGCGGGACCTGCCGGAGGGCCGGGCCTCGATCGGGTACTGGATGGCCGCCTCCGGGCGTGGCCAGGGGGTCGCCCGGGCCGCCCTGCGTACGGTGACGGGCTGGGCCCTGCGCGACCTCGGCGTCCCCCGCCTCCAGCTCTTCATCGAACCGTGGAACACCGCGTCGGCCCGGATCGCCGAGGACGTGGGCTTCCGGCGGGAGGGGCTGCTGCGGGGCTGGCGGCTGGTGGGCGACCGGCGGCGGGACATGGCCGTGTACGCGCTCCTGAACGGCGACGAGCCCGTGGATGGCCGGGCGGTAACGGCGGACTGAACACCGAGGCGTTACGATCGCGGGCACCGCTGCCGACCAGCATCCGACCGGCGGCCGAGCCCAGGAGTACCGAACTTGTCCGCACCACGCATCGGCGTATCCATCGTGACCATGGGAGACCGCCCGCAGGCGGTCGAGGCGCTGCTCGCGTCGGTCGCCATGCAGGACGCCCGGCCCACCCGACTCGTGATCATCGGCAACGGAACGGCGCTCCCGGACTACGCCTCCACCCCCGGCCTGGAGGACCTGGAGGGCGGGGTGACCACCATAGAGCTGCCGGAGAACCTCGGCTGCCCGGGCGGCCGCAACGAGGGGCTGCGCAGGCTCGCCGAGATCGGCGACGTGGACGTGGTGATCGAGCTGGACGACGACGGGCTCCTGGTCGAGAAGGACGTCTTCCGCCGGGTCCAGGACCACTTCGCCGCCGACGACCGGCTCGGCATCGTGGGCTTCCGGATCGCCGACGAGCACGGCGAGACGCAGCGCCGGCACGTCCCCCGGCTGCGGGCGGGCGACCCGATGCGGGGCGGCCCGGTGACCGCGTTCCTCGGCGGCGGCCACGCGTTCTCCATGAAGATGCTGGCGGAGACCGGCCTGTGGCCCGCGGAGTTCTTCTTCACCCACGAGGAGACGGACCTCGCCTGGCGGGCGCTGGACGCCGGCTGGAAGGTGCTGTACGAGCCGGAGCTCCTGCTCCAGCACCCGAAGACCTCCCCGGCCCGGCACGCGGTGTACTACCGGATGACGGCCCGCAACCGCGTCTGGCTCGCCCGCCGCAACCTGCCCCTCCCCCTGGTCCCCGCCTACCTCGGCACCTGGACCCTGCTGACGCTGGCCCGCACCCGCGACCCGAAGGGCCTGCGCGCCTGGGCCGGCGGCTTCACCGAGGGCGTCCGCACCCCCTGCGGCGACCGGCGGCCGATGCGCTGGTCCACGGTGTGGCGGATGACACGGCTGGGCCGGCCGCCGGTGATCTGACCCGCAGGCCCTGGGGTTCAGGGGGTTCAGCGGTATCAGGGGGTCCAGCGGTAGAGGACGTCCGGCTCGCCCTCCTCGTTGCGGCCGCCGTCGTCGAACGCGACGGCGGTGAACCCGTGCCGCTCGTAGAAGGCGCGGGCGGCGGCGTTGCGCCGGAACACGTACAGGCTCAGCGGCCTGCCCGCGATCTCCGCGGTGCTCGTGGGCAGCACGACATGGGTGATCCAGGCGAGGGTGTCCTCGTCGCTGTGGACCCGGGGCAGATACGGCATGGCGGCGGCGCGGGAGGCCAGGAAGACGCGGGTGACGGCCTCCGCGTCCTGGGCCGTCGCCCGCCGCACCCGTACCTGTAGCCGGTGGCGTACCGCGCCCCGTCCCCGTACCGCGTCCGATGCCTCGTCCGGCACCGCATCCGGCGCTACGCCTTCCGGCGCCGCCTCTTCCGGTGCTGCACGACCGCCCCCGTACGCGTTCTCCGCCACCCGCGTCACTCCCTGCCCCAGGCCCGGTACGTCCCGGCCCGCACGGCCCCGGCACGATGATCACGGGCAGCAGATCACACGAAGGAGCCGACGTGCCGGGGGTATTCCGGGGCGGCCGGGCGGGTGACGGCCTTGAGGCCCATCCATGATTGCTGATCTACTACGAAGGTGTGCCCCGGCGGGAGAGACGGTTCCGGGCCGCGGGGGGAGGAAGGTCGCGATGAGCTGGTTCTGGTGGGTTCTCATCCTGTTCTGGACCGGTGGCTTCGCGTGGGCCGCCGACACCGTCCGCACCGCCCTGCGCAACCGGCACGAACGCAGGCTGGAACTGCTGGAGGCCGCGAAGCAGGAGCGGCTCGCGCTCGAAGCCGCGCACAAGTCGCCGGAGCCGGTGTGCGGCTGCACCCACCACCTCGCCAAGCACGACAAGCGGGGCCGCTGCCACGAGCGGGTCGAGGTGCCGACCGCCTGGGACGAGGACAAGAAGCCGCTGCGCTACGAGGCGGGGCAGTGCGACTGCCAGCAGTACGTGGGCCCGCAGCCGCTCTCGCAGGTGTACGCGGAGGAACTGACGGAGCACTGGCCCACGGACCCGGCCGCCGAGCCGCCCCCCGGTCCGCCCTCCGGGCCTCCCGCCGGGGAGAAGTAGGCGCGCGTCCGGCAGGGGGTGCAGGCTCCACCACCGTTCGGGTACGGGGTGTACTGCCCCGGGCCGTCGCCCCGGGGAGCATGGACCGGGACAGCGCGGGCCGAGACCGCGCGGCGGATCCGTACCGACTGGAGGACTCCATGGCAGGGACGAAGCGAAAGATCGGAAGCGGGTGGATCGTCCCGCCCCTGTTCGTCTTCTTCGTGGGAGCCATGCTGACCTCGGTGGTCTCCCACACGGTCACCGGCTCCACCCGGACGACGGTGATGATCGTGGGCTTCTCCCTCGACGTCATCGCCGTGCTCTGGGCCGTGGTGCGCTGGTCGCGGGCCGCCGGCGCCGGCGACTGACGCGGCGCGTCAGCCGGATCAGCCGGTACGCCGCCGAAGAAGGCCACTTCGAGGAGAGCGGGAAGATGAAGGCGAACGAGGAGCTGAAGGGCCTCGCGGGAGGAAGGCGGCAGGGGATCGTGAGGGCGGCGGTGGCGGTCGCGCTCGTCGTGCCCGCCGTCATCGGGCTCACCGCCTGCGAGAACACTCCGCAGAAGGTGCTGGACCGGGGCGATACGTGTCTGGAGATCCTGGACCTGGCGCTCTTCGACCCGGACGCCAAGGACGCGGACGCGGCCGTGAGGGACGTCGAGGACCGTGCCGACAAGCTCGACGAACTGGCCGGCAGGACCGAGGACGGCAAGCTGGCCGACGCCGCGCGGGACGCGGCGAAGGAGTTGCGTGACACCTCGCCGAAGGACCGCGGTCCGGGTTCGGTGTCCGCGTACGTCTCCGCTCAGAACGAGCGCCTGGAGACCTTGCGCGGCACGTGCACGTCCCTCAAGGACTACCTCTGACACGTTCGCTCATCGGGCGGGGGCGTTGGGGGCGTTGAGAGCGCCGAGGGGGCGGAGGGTGTCCAGGGGCCGGAGACCGCCGCCTCAGGGGCCGGAGACCGTCGAGGCCCTGCCGCCGTCGAGAAAGGCGAGCACGGCCAGGACCCTGCGGTGCACGTCGCCACCCTCGGGCGGCAGCCCCAACTTGTCGAAGACGCCGCGGATGTGCTTGCTCACGGCCCGCTCGGTGATCACCATGCGCTCGGCGATGGCGCCGTTGGCGAGCCCCTGGGCCATCATCCCCAGCACCTCGTACTCACGCGGCGTCAGCCCTCGCAGGGGTCGCTCCGCCGCCTTCCGGCTCAGGATCTCGGTCACCACCTCCGGATCCAGTGCCGTGCCGCCGGAGGTGATGCGCTCCAGCGCCTCCAGGAACTGTTCGACCCGCCCGACCCGGTCCTTGAGCAGATAGCCGACGCCCCGCGCGCCACCCGCCAACAACTCGGCGGCGTACGTCTGTTCCACATACTGGGAGAGCACCAGAATGGGCAGGCCGGGGAACTCGTCGCGGGCCGCGAGGGCGGCGCGCAGGCCCTCGTCGCGGAAGGACGGCGGCAGGCGTACGTCGAGCACGGCGACGTCCGGGCGGTGTTCGCGCAGCGCCGGCAGGATCTCGGGGCCCGCGGCACAAGTGGCCACCACTTCATGGTCGTTGCTCGTCAGCAGCAGGACCATCCCCTCGCGCAGCAGGGTGTTGTCCTCCGCGATCACGATCCGCACGGCAGCTCCACTCTCAGTTCGGTCGGCCCACCGGCAGGGCTGTGCAGGCGCGTTGTTCCGTCCAGCGCGGCGACGCGCCTGCGGATGCCCAGCAGACCACTGCCGCCGCTCTCGTCGGCCCCGCCCCGGCCGTCGTCGGCCACCAACACCGTCAGCAGCCCCTTGCCGCGGGTGAAGCGTACCGACGCCCGCCCGGCGGCGCTGTGCTTGCGGATGTTGGTCAGCGCCTCCGCCACCACGAAGTACGCCGCCGCCTCGGCCGCGGCGGGCAGCCGGTGGCCGTTCTCCACCGGGCCGAGGCTCATGTCGACGGGAATCCCCGAGGACGCCGCCAGCGCCCGTACGGCGCCCGCGAGCCCCCGGTCCGTCAGAACCGGCGGGTGGACGGTGCGCACGACGTGGCGCAGCTCCGCGAGGGCGCTCTCCAGGCCGGACTGCGCCTCGTCGAGCCGGGCGAGCGCGGCGTCGGGATCGGAGCGCAGCCGCTGCTTGGCCAGCCCGATCCGCAGGGAGAGCGCGACCAGTTGCGCCTGGACGCCGTCGTGCAGGTCCCTTTCGATGCGGCGCAGTTCGGCGCTGTGCGCCTCCACCGCTCCGGCCCGGCTCTCGGAAAGCTCGGTGATCCGCTCGCCCAGCCGGGCTGACGACGAGGGGCGCAGCAGGGCGGCGGTCCAGGCGGCCTGAAGGTCCGCCAGCTTCTCCAGTCCGTGGAGCACCAGGGGCGAACGCTCCCGGGTCGTGGTGCCGTACCGGTCCCGGCGGCGGCGGTCGAGAGCGCCGCCGATGCCCAGGCGCGGCCCGTCGACGAGCAGTCCGATCAGCCACAGGGGCAGGGTCAGCACGGAGAGGACGACGATGGTCAGGACCGCGACCGGCAGCCACCGGGCGTCCCTCCAGGTCCCCGGGTCGGTCAGCGCCAGCCGCACCCGGTCGGCCGGTGGGCCGTCGAGCGGCAGGTACTGCTCCGGGACGGGGGCGCGGAGTCGGGCGCCGGCCCGCACCCGCTCGTATCCGGCGAGTCTGCGCAGCAGGCGAACGATCTCCGGCCAGGCGGGGGCACCGATCAGGGACAGGGTGAAGAACAGCCCGGCCGCCACGGCGAAGATCCCCAGAAAGCACAGCCAGGCCACCAGCAGGCCCGAATAGAGGTGGAGAGAGGCGAGCCAGGACCGGCGGATCTGTGACGCGAGCTGGTTCATGAGGCTCCCCCCGGGCGACTCACCGTCGAGCATGTCGAGCATACGGAGGACGGTCTTTGCGCGCGGTGCACCCGTCACGCCAGTAAAGGGTGGCGCCGGCTGAACCCGGGCGCGGGTTCACGCACCATCGCCCGCCGCCCCCCGCGTCCCTAGCGTCGTCCACAGGCGCGAACACGGCCTGCCCGGGCCCCGGGCGGGCGGCCCAGGACGGACCGGCTGACCGGTCGCACAGCCCGGAGGGCATGAACATGGTGAGGCTTCGGTCGGCAGCACGCGGTCCGGCGACGGCGGCAGGCGCGCGACCGGTGACACCGGCGGCGTCGCGGACGGCGTCCGGGGCGGACACCGGCGATCCCGCCGCCGTACCCGCGCTGATCATGGAGTCGGTCACCCGCCGCTACCGGCGCGGCGGCAGACAGCTGAACGCGCTGGACGACGTCAGTCTCACGGTGGACCGAGGCGCCTTCCTGGCCGTCATGGGGCGCTCCGGGTCCGGCAAGACCACGTTCCTCCAGTGCGCGGCCGGGCTCGACCGGCCGACCTCGGGCGTGGTGCGGATCGGCGGGACCGATCTGTCCCGGCTCGGTGAGGCGGCGCTGACCCGGCTGCGCAGGGACCGGATCGGTTTCGTGTTCCAGGCGCTCAACCTCGTACCCTCGCTCACCGTTCTGGAGAACACGGCGCTGCCGCTGCTGCTGAGCGGCGAACGCCCCGACTCCCCCGCCGTACGGGAGCGGGCCCTGCGCGTGCTGTCGGCGGTGGGGCTCGCGGAGCGGGCCGACGACTCGCCGCTGCGGCTGTCCGGCGGTCAGCAGCAGCGCGTGGCGATCGCCCGCGCCCTGGTCACCGACCCCGCGGTGATCTTCGCGGACGAGCCTACCGGGGCGCTCGACCCGGTCACCGCCCGCGATGTCCTCACGCTCCTGCGCGACGCGGTGGACCGGCAGGGCCACACGGTCGTGATGGTCACGCACGACCCGGTCGCCGCCTCGTGGACGGACGCGGCGGTGTTCATCGAGGCGGGGCGCGTCGTCGACGCCCTCCACCGGCCCGAACCGGAGGCCGTCGCGCGGACGATGGCACGCCTCGGGGAGCGGTGAGCGGCCGATGACGGGCACCGCAGCAGCCGGCCGCCGGGGGGCCGACCCGGGTGGAGGGCGTCGCCCCGCCGGTGGGGGACGTGGCCCCGCCGGTGGGGGACGTGGCCCCGCCGGTGGAGTGCGTCGCCCCGCCGGTGGAGTGCGTCGCCTCGCCGGTGGGGGACGTGGCACCGCCCGTGGAGTGCGTCGCCCCGCCGGTGGAGTGATCGCCGGTCGACGCACCGCCCGTTTTCTGGCCCGGCGGTCGATGCGCAGGCACCGCAAGGCGTGGGCCGCCGTGTTCGCGGCGCTCGTCCTCACCTCGCTGCTTCTCGGCGGTTTCGCCCTCGCCACGCTGTCGGCCTTCGCCGCCCACGCGCACGTCGAGCGTTACGCGGCGACGGCCGCGGTCGTCGCGGGCGACCAGAGCACGCGGTACACCGCCAAGCCGTGGGGAGATCCGCCGACGACCGTCCGTGCCGCTCTCACCGAGCGGGTGCGCGTGCCGCGCTCGGCGGTCCCCAGGATCGCGGCCGTCGCGGGCGTGCGGTCGGCGGTCGCCGACGACAACGTCCCCCTCAGCGTCGCGGACGCGGACGGCAGGGCGGTGCCGGGCCGCTCCGCCTACTCCGGCAGGACGCCCGTCCACGGCCACGGGTGGCAGGTGGCCTCCCTCGCGCCCTTCACCCTGCGCGACGGGCGCGCCCCGGCCACCGACCGCCAGGTCGTCCTGGACGGCGACCTGGCGGCGCGGGCGGGGGCCCGCGTCGGCGGCCGCGTACAGCTTCAGGCGTACGGGAAGCCCTTCGCGTACGAGGTCTCCGGCATCGTCGCCCCTCTGGGCCGGGGCGACACCGCCGGCCTGGCCCACCAGAGCGCCGTGTTCTTCACCGACGCGCACGCCCGCCGGCTCGCCGGGCACCCGGAGACGACCGACGCGATCGGCGTGCTGGCCGAACCGGGCGCGACCGTACGGGAGTTGTATCCCGCTCTGCGCAAGGCGCTCGACGGCGCGACGCCGGCCGTGGACGCGTCCGCCGGGAGCCGGTACGGGGAGGACTCCGCGGCGCTGCGCGTCCTGACGGGGAACGGGCGGGGCGATCCGGAGTTCGTGGAGGCCGCGCCCAGCAGGACGGCGCTCCTCCTGCTCCTCGCGACGGTGTGCGCGACGGTCCTGATGATCGCCCTGCTCGTCGTCGCGAGCACGGTGGCCCAGGCGGTGCACCAGCGGGCGCGGGAGCTGGCTCTGCTGCGGGCGGTCGGGGCGACGCCGCGCCAGTTGCGGCGGACCGTGGGCCGGGAGGTGCGGGGCGTCGCGGCGCCCGCCGCCGTGCTCGGCGCGATCGGCGCGGCGCCCGTGTTCCTCCTGCTGATCCACCTGCTGCGCGCACGCGGCGCCGTGCCCATCGGCCTCGAACTGCCGACGGACCCCTGGCTGATGGCGACCCCTGTGGTCACCGCCGTACTGACGCTGGTGGTCGCGCGGGTGTCGGCGGCCATCGCCTGCGGGCGGATCGCGAAGGTGCGCCCCGCGCAGGCGATGGGAGAGGCGGCCACCGAGCCCGGGAGGGCCGGCCGGGGCCGGGGCGTCGCCGGTGTCGTCCTGCTGTTCGCGGGGGTCGGCTCCGCGGGCACCGCGGTGCTTCAGCACGGCGAACTCGCCGCGATGGCCGCCAGTACGGCGGCCATGGCCCTGGTGATCGCCTGCGCGCTGCTGGGCCCGTGGATCGCCCGTGCGGCCCTGCGGGCGCTCGGCGCGCCGGCCCGGAGGCTGGGCCCCGGCGGCCATCTCGCGGTCGCGGCGTCCCGGGCCGGCTCCCGGCGTCTGGGCGCCGCCATCACCCCGATCGTGCTGGTCGTGGCGTTCGTGGGGGTGCAGCTCTCGGCGGGCGCGACGCTGGACCGGGAGGGCGGCAGGCAGGCAGCGGCGGCCATGGGCGCGTCGTTGGAGGTCACGACGGACGGGCCGGGAATCCCGGGGGACGCGGTGGCCGAAGTCCGCGGGGCGCCCGGTGTCAGCGCCGCCACCGGAGTCATGCACAGCACCGTGGTGCTGGCCCACCGGGAGACGGGCGAACCCCGGCTGGACCGGCTCCCCGTCATCGGAGTGGACCCGGCCGCGCTGCCGGCCACGCTCGACCCGGACGTCTCCTCCGGCAGCCTGGCGAAACTGGGCCCTGGCACGGTCGCCATCGGAGAGGGCCGGGCGCGCTCCCTCGGCGTCGGCGTCGGGGACGAGGTCACCGTGCGGTACGGGGACGGGGCGACGGTTCAGGTCGAGGTGGCCGCGCTCTACCGGCGGTCGTCGGCCCTCGGCGACTTGCTGTTCTCGACCGCCGAGCTGGCCCCGCACCTGGCCGCCCCGCTGCACCGCCGCATCCTGGTCGCACAGCAGCCGGGGGCGGGCGACGTGCGGGCGGCGGTGGAGCGGGCGCTCGACGGGTCCGTGCTGGGCGCGTCGGTGTCGCGGGGCCCCGACGCCGTACACCTGGAGTCCGAGGACCGGGGTGCGGGCCAGGTGATCACGGTGGTGGCCGTGGGCGTCATCGGAGTCTTCACGGTCGTCTCCGTACTGAACACCCTCACGCTCATCATGGTGGGCCGCCGTCAGGAGCTGGCGCTGCTCCGGCTGGTCGGCGCCGGCCGCGGACAGATACGCCGCATGCTGATGACGGAGGCCGCGCTGATCGTCCTGACCGGCCTGCTCGTGGGCGGCCTGGCCGCGGCGATCCCCCTGGCGGCGTTCAGCTTCGCCCTGGCCGGAACCCCGCCCCACCTCCCGCCCCTCCATGCGGGACTGATCGCCCTGACGATGGTGGTGACCACCTGCGCGGGCTGCCTGGTCCCGGCCGGACCAGCGCTGCGCGGGAAGCACCCCGCCGGCCTCAACGGCCGGTGACGGTCCGGGGCTGCCGCCGCCACGCGACCCACCGCACCACGCCCCAGACCACTCCGGTCACTTCGAGGGCGGCCCCGACAGCCATGAGCACCGCCCGGAAGCCGCCCTGGAACGCGTGCGACAACACGGACAGCAGCAACGAACCGAGCAGGAACACCACCAACGGCCGCGACCACCAGGCGCCCCGGGCATCGCCCTCCACGTTCTCCATGGCCCCATCCCATCAGGAGCGCGGCCCGGGCGAGGGCGCTTTCCCGGTCCCCGGCCCATGCGTCGCGCAACGCGAGAAAGGGCCTTTGACCGGATGGGACACCTGGTCAAAGGCCCTTGGCCTGCCGGCAGACGAGTCGCGCTGTACGCCGGGTTCTGTCTCCCGGTCGCCTCGCGGCGGCCGGGGAGACGGCCATCCATCTAGGACCGGCATTGCTGCCGGCCTCGTGCGGTCTACCCGTGAACTCGGGCGAGCAGCCCTCGAATGTTCACGCAGGGCCGTCCCGTTTCGGGGACGACCCCTCTTGACCTTGCTCCGGGTGGGGTTTACCTAGCCGCCTGAGTCACCTCAGGCGCTGGTGGTCTCTTACACCACCGTTTCACCCTTACCCGGGACCGAAGCCCCGGGCGGTCTGTTTTCTGTGGCACTGTCCCGCGGGTCACCCCGGGTGGCCGTTAGCCACCACCCTGCCCTGTGGAGCCCGGACGTTCCTCGGGAGGATCCCGAAGGATCCCCACGCGGCCGTCCGCGCGGCTCGTCTGCCGTGCCGGTCATTCTACCGGGCCGTACGGACAGCCCGACCGGAGTCCCCACCGGCCCAGCCCCTCAGCCGAAGTCCGCGGTCTCCAGGTCGAAGGCGAGGGGCTCGGGGATCGGCAGCGGCTTTCCGTACGGGATGGTGGGGTGCCGGCGGTAGTCGTCGCCCCCCGGGTCGCTGAACAGCGTCACGGGGCTCTCGTCCCGGTCGACGGGCAGGTGGAGCGGGACGGGGCCGCGTGCGCAGCAGAGGGGCTCGGCCTCGCGGTCGGCCTGCGGCCCGGTGGAGGTCGCCTGCACCACGAGGGCGACGCCTTCGCAGGGCATCCAGGGGGCGGAGTTCCTCCTCCGATGGCAGGACGGCGCCGCCCGGGGAGGAGAGCGGCGCTTGACCTTGCCGCAGCGTCAGAGTTTCTACTGGCCGCATGCGTATCGGAGAGATCGCCGCGCTCGTCGGAGTCACCTCCCGGGCCGTCCGGCACTACCACCACGTCGGCCTCCTGCCCGAGCCCGCCCGGCGGGCCAACGGCTATCGCGCGTACACCGTCCGCGATGCCGTCCTGCTGGCCCGCATCCGGCGGCTGACCGAGCTCGGGCTCTCCCTGGACGAGGTGCGGGACGTGCTCGCGGACGACGCGGGGCGGGAGTTGGCGGAGGTGCTGGGCGAGCTGGACGCGGACCTGGCCCGGCAGGAGCAGGAGATCCGGGAGCGGCGGCGGGTGCTGGGCGCGCTGTTGGCGTCGCCGCCCGCCTCGGACGGGCCGCTCCCGCCCGCCCTGGCCGCGCTCCTGGAGGGCGCGCCCGCCACCGAGTCCCCCGCCGCCGCCAAGGACCGCGAGCACCTGGCGTTGCTGGACGCGGCGGGCGGCGGGGGGAGCGCGGTGTACGCGGCGCTGCGGCCGTTGGCCGAGGACCCGGGCGTCGCGGCGTTGTACGAGCGGCTGGACGGGCTGGCGGAGGCCGGGGCGGACGACCCGCGTATCGCGCCGTTGGCCGCCGACCTCGCCGCCGCCGTACCGGATGAGGTCCTCGCGGTGATCCCCGGGGGAGGGATGGCGGTGACGGGATTCGGGCGGGCGCTGCTCGACGACTATCCGCCCGCGCAGCGCGAGGTGGTGCGGCTGGTGATGGAGGCGCTGGCCGCACGGAGGCACGGGACGCCGGGGAGGACGTCGTGAGGACGGGGACGGGGGGCGGGGCGGTGGAGAAGACGGTGGGCCTGCGCGTCGCGCGGGGTGCGGTGTGGGCGGTGCTGCCCGCCGAGCTGGCGCTGCTCGTCTGTCTGGCGGGCGGGGTGCGGATACCGGGCGCGGTCCTGCTGGTGACCGAGGCCCTGGTGGTGGGCGTGCTCGCGCTGGAGGCTTCGGTGTGGTGGCGGCTGTACGCGGCCCGGCGGCGGGCGGGGGCCGGGCGGCGGGAAGCCGGGCGTTCGGCGCTGCGCGCTCTGGCGCCGGTCGTCGTGCGGCGGCTGGTGGTGCACGAGTTCCGGGCGCTGCACAGTCTCGGGCTGTGGGTCGTACGCCGCCGCCACCGCATCCCGGAGGGGGCCCTGGCCGTCCCGTACACCGGGCCCCAGACCGGGATGATGTACGCGTTCCTCTTCGTCTCCGTCCTCGAGACGGTCGTGCTGGCCCTGGTGATCCCGTGGCCGCTGGTCCACGCGATCCTGCTCGTGGTGGACGTGTACGGGGTGGTGCTGATCCTCGCACTGCACGCGGCCTGCGTGACCCGGCCGCACGTCGTGGAGGCGGACGGTTCGCTGCGGCTGCGTTACGGCGCGCTGTTCGATCTGCGGGTGCCCGCCTCCGCCGTCGCCGCCGCCCGGGTCGAGCGGCGCTATCCGGACGGCGGGCTGGTGCGGGTCGATGAGGACGGGGTGCTCGATGTGGTGGTGGGCAGCGGGACGACGGTGACGGTGGAGCTGACGGAACCGGTGGAGTTCGTGCGGCCGCTGGGCCGGCGCGGGCGGGCCCGGACGCTCCGCTTCCACGCCGACGACCCCCGGGCGGCCGTCGCCGCGCTCACGCGGGAGGGGGCCCGGGAGGCCGGGTGAGCGTTCACAGTGCGCCTGGCCGGGACGCATCCTCCGCGACGACGAACCGACCCGCCTCCCGTCGTACGAGCGGTTGCGCGGCCGCGCGTATGACATTTTCCCCGGTACCGGTCCACGCACGAAAGACCTTGCGCCGATTCTCGCGCAAGGTCTTTCGTGTCATGCGGTCCGGCGAGCTTCTCTACGGGCCGTCCGGGAGACGTCGGCCCATTTTCGCCGATTTCCGATTACCCCCCTTGGTGTCCCACCACTCCTCCATCAGCGCACGGACCAAAGCCACCAGCTGATCGAGTTTCTCGGGAGACGGGGAGGGGGACGTGAACACGTCGCGGAACGCTTTGTCGCTCCAGGGCAGCGTGAACTCCCACTGCTCACGGGGCCGCCCCTCGCGCTTGACGCCGAGCCGGTACACCAGCGTCACGGTCCCGTCCGGGGCGTGGTCGATGTCCAGACGGGAAACGTGGTACGCCGTCTCGTCTCCCGGCAGTCCCGAGACGAACGACGCGGCCAAGGCGTCTTCGGCTGGCGTTCGCGCCGACATGTCCTGCTCCTCTTCATCGCCTCACCGACGGGACGGCCGGCCCGGTCGAGCCTCAGCAGGCCGGAACGTACGAGCCGGAGTTCACCTTGTACGCGGTGAGGAGATCGTTACGAGCGGCGGGTGTACCGATGATGGTACGGAACTTCTCCTTCGAGGGGCAGCTCGCGGTGTACGTGGAGAACCCGCCCCGCCCGTTCGCCCGCCCCGACCAGATGGCGGCGTTGATCTTCTTGTCCATCGTGGCGTTCCAGCCGTGACGCGCCTTGATGTGCTTCCAGCCCCACTTGGCGGTCCCGCATCGCAGCGTGTAGGCGGCGGGCCCCCGGTAGTACTTCTTGAGGATGTGGTTGCGCGACTTCTTCTTGCAGATGGTGCCGAAGCTCTTCGCCGGCTCCACCACGGACGCGGTGCCCGCCGCGGGTGCGGGCGCCGCGATCGAAGGGGCCGCCGAACCTCCGAGAATCGCGGCGGCCATCGCCATCGGAACAACTGTCTTCACTTTTGTGGGTGCGTTAAATCGCACGAGAATCCCCCTGTTGAAGTTTTCGCTGTTTCGGATTCCATTGTTCTGGATTCCACTGCCACAGATTCCACTGCCGCAGATTCCGCTCTCGCAGATTCCGCGCGCATGCGTATGCCGATACACCCCCGAGCGATCGGCACAGAGGGAGCACATCACGATGACGGTGAGGCGGTCAATATATTTCAAATTTCCGCCATAAGCGGTATTGGGCATTCCGTTCGTGATTCGCCACACCCTTGAATCCTTGACTATTTTTCACGGCGCAGCCCGGTCGCCAATGGCGCACACGCGGTCGGCCTTTTGGCCTCCGGCCGCTTTCCGGCGGATGCCCCGGCGACCGCCGCCGAGCGGGCGTCGAGGCTCCCACCGGCCGCCCCGGCCCGCCCCCGTACCCTTGCCGGAGGACCCGGGAAGCCCGCACGCGGACCGGGTCCCGTTCGTCGTGCGTACGAAGGAGAACCGCCGTGCTCGTGCTGTTGCCGCCCTCCGAAGGAAAGGCCGCCTCGGGGCGCGGGGCTCCCGTGAAGCCCGAGTCGCTGTCGCTGCCGGGTCTCACCGAGGCCCGGGCGACGGTCCTGGACGAGCTCGTCGAGCTGTGCCGGGCGGACGAGGAGAAGGCCCGCGATGTGCTCGGGCTGAGCGTCGGACTCCGGGGCGAGGTCGGAAAGAACGCCGGGCTGCGGACCGCCGGGACCCGGCCGGCCGGGGAGCTGTACACCGGTGTGCTGTACGACGCCCTCGACCTGGCCTCCCTCGACGCGGACGCCCGGCGGCTCGCGGCGAAGTCGCTGCTGGTCTTCTCCGGGCTGTGGGGCGCGGTCCGGATCGGCGACCGGATTCCGCCGTACCGCTGCTCGATGGGCGTGAAGCTCCCCGGCATCGGCGCGCTCGGCGCGTACTGGCGTACGCCCATGGAGTCGGTCATGCCCGAGGCGGCCGGCGACGGGCTCGTGCTGGACCTGCGCTCGTCGGCGTACGCGGCGGCCTGGAAGCCGAAGGGCGAGGTCGCCGCGCGTACGGCGAGTGTGCGGGTGCTCCAGTCGCAGATCGTGGACGGGGTGGAGAAGCGGTCCGTCGTCAGCCACTTCAACAAGGCGACCAAGGGGCGGATGGTGCGCGACCTGCTGACGGCCGGGGCGCGGCCGAAGGACCCGGAGCGGCTGGTGGACGCGTTGCGGGATCTCGGGTACGTGGTGGAGGCCGAGGCCCCCGCGCGCGGGGGGCGGCCGTGGTCGCTCGATGTGGTGGTGACGGAGATCCACTAGGCACATTGCACCCTGCGCAACGGGCGTTGCAGATATCGCTGGCGGCGCGGCAGGATGGGGCCATGACCTCCTCCTCGCCGCCGCCCGCAGCACCCTCCGAGACCTCCGTGCTGGACCTCGCCCCCGTCGTCCCCGTCGTCGTCCTGCACGACGCGGCCGACGCCGTGCCGCTGGCGCGGGCGCTGGTGGCGGGCGGGCTCCCGGCGATCGAGGTGACCCTCCGGACGCCCGCCGCGCTGGAGTCGATCCGGGCCGTCGCCGCCGAGGTGCCGGGCGCGGTGGTCGGCGCGGGGACGGTCATCTCGCCGCAGCACGTCCGGGACACGGTCGACGCGGGGGCCAGGTTCCTGGTCAGCCCGGGGTGGACGGACGCGCTGCTGGAGGCGATGCGGGCCTCCGGGGTGCCGT
Organism: Streptomyces sp. cmx-18-6; assembly: GCF_046548915.1. Taxonomy (NCBI): domain Bacteria; kingdom Bacillati; phylum Actinomycetota; class Actinomycetes; order Kitasatosporales; family Streptomycetaceae; genus Streptomyces; species Streptomyces sp. cmx-18-6. The sequence goes on from NZ_JAEBEP010000001.1 coordinate 324,748, forward strand.
TCCTGCCCGGCGTCTCGACCACCTCCGAGGTGGTGGCCCTGCTGGAGCGCGGGGTGAGCGACATGAAGTTCTTCCCGGCCGAGGCGGCGGGCGGCACCGCCTATCTGAAGGCCCTCTCCGCCCCGCTCCCCCAGGCCCGTTTCTGCCCGACCGGCGGCATCTCGCTCGCCTCCGCCCCCTCCTACCTCGCCCTGCCGAACGTCGCGTGCGTGGGCGGCAGTTGGATGGTCCCGGGCGACGCGGTGGCGGCGAAGGACTGGGACCGGGTGGCGCGTCTGGCGGCGGAGGCGGCGGAGCTCGGGGCGTAGAGACGCGTCCTCAGCGCACGATCTGCACCGCGTACAGCCCGCCGATGCCCAGCGCCAGCACCCCCAGCAGCAGCCGCAGGGCCGTCTCCGGCAGGCGGGGCTGGAGGCGGGCGCCCAGGTATCCCCCGCACAGGCCGCCGAGACCGCAGGCCAGGCCGAGCGACCAGTACGGGGCGATGTCGCCGGTCGTGGTCAGGGAGAGCAGGGCGTACGTCCCCGCGCCCACGACCGAGGTCACGAAGGTGGCGGCCAGCGCGGCCGGGGCCACCTTCGCGACCGGCATCCCGCGCCCCACCAGGATCGGGCCGAGGATCGAGCCGCCGCCGATCCCGTAGACGCCCCCGGCGACACCGACGACCACGGCGAGGCGGGTGATGGCCCGGGGCGAGGGTTCGCGCGCGGGGGCGGCGGTGCGCGAGGCGCGGTGCAGCGTACGGAGGCAGAGCCAGCCGCCCAGCGGGAGCAGCAGCACCGCGATCAGGAGCCGGAAGACCGAGGGGCCCGGCACCGCGAAGACCCGGATCACCGCGCCGACCACGACCCCGGGAACGGTGCCCAGGACCAGCAGCCGGGTCAGCGGCCCCCGGAGCCCGCCGCTCCGGTGGTGCCGCAGCAGAGCCCCGGGCCCGGCGACCACGTTGTAGAGCAGATTGGTCGGGGTGACCGCCGGGCTGGGCACCCCGAGCACGCTGACCTGGACCGGCAGCAGGAACACCGCGCCCGACACCCCGACCGGGGCGGTCGCCACCGAGATCAGCAGTCCGGCGGCGAACCCGAGCAGCCCGGTCGGCCAGTCCATGCCGGTCCTCGTTCCCGCTAGCGCAGGTGCGAGGTGTCGTTGAGCAGGCGTACGGAGGCGTTGCCGTCCCCGTAGTACGCGACGGTCGAGATCGAGGCCGCCGACAGCTCCATCCGGAACATCGACTGCGCCGGGGCCCCGAGCGCCAGCCGGACCAGGGTCTTGATCGGGGTCACGTGCGTGACGACCAGGACCGTGCGGCCCGCGTAACGGGTGATCAGGCGGTCCCGGGCGGCCGCGACCCGGTCGGCGACCTCCGCGAAGCTCTCGCCGCCGCCGGTCGGCGCGGTGTCCGGGGAAGCCAGCCAGGCCGTCAGGTCGTCCCCGTAACGCTCCCGGACCTCACCGAAGGTCAGGCCCTCCCACGCGCCGAAGTCCGTCTCGCGCAGGCCGTCCTCGACGCGGACGTCCAGGCCGAGGCGGTCCGCGACGGCTGCGGCGGTCTCGCGGCAGCGGCGCAACGGGGAGCTGACGATCTCCTGGACGGTGCCGAGGGCGGCGAAGTGGGCGGCGGCCCGGGTGGCCTGGTCGCGGCCGATGGCGGAGAGTTCGGGGTCGGTGCCGCCGCTGCCGGAGAACCGTTTCTCGGGGGTGAGCAGCGTCTCGCCGTGCCGGAGCAGGACGAAGGTCGCGGGTGCGCCGAGGTCGGAGGCCGCGGCCCAGCCCACCTGGGGGGAGGCGACGGCGGTGGCGTCCGTGGGCTCGGGCTCCTCCGAGGCGTCGACCTCGAACAGCGTCCCGGAGTCCGCCGCTCCGCCCCGCGCCGCCGCCAGCGCCGCACGGGCCTTCGCCGCTCCCGCCGCCGCGTCGCCGGGCGGGCCCTGGGCGGGGGGCAGCGGGGTGCGGGCCGGCGCGTCCAGTCCGGCCGTGGAGGCGGACGCCTCCCACTGCCGGCCGTCGCGGCCCGCGTCCATCGCCTCGTTGGCGAGCCGGTCCGCGTGCTTGTTCTGCGCGCGCGGGATCCACTCGTACGTCACCGAGGACGGCGGCAGGATCGCGGCGGCGCGGGCCGCCAGCGGCTTCATGTCGGGGTGCTTGATCTTCCAGCGGCCCGACATCTGCTCGACGACCAGCTTGGAGTCCATCCGGACGTGGACCTCCAGGTCGGTCCCCGCGTCCGGGAACAGCGCCTTCGCGGCCGACAGACCGGCGATCAGGCCCCGGTACTCGGCGACGTTGTTGGTCGCGACGCCGATGGACTCGGCGGCCTCGGCCAAGGTCTCGCCGGTGGCCGCGTCGATGACGACCGCGCCGTAACCGGCGGGCCCCGGGTTGCCCCGGGAGCCGCCGTCGGCCTCCACCACCAGCCGGCGGGCAGCGCTCATTACAGGCCCGACTCCGAGGTGCGGACCAGGATCCGGTGGCAGTTCTCGCAGCGCAGCACCGTGTCGGGGGACGCGGCCTTCACGTCGTTGACCTCGGTGATGTTCAGCTCCAGGCGGCAGCCCTCGCAGCGGCGCTGGAAGAGCCGGGCCGCGCCGACCCCGCCCTGCTGGGCGCGGAGCTTGTCGTACAGCTTCAGCAGGTCGGCGGGGATGACCTCGGCGACGACCTGGCGGTCCTTGGCCACCGTCGCGGCCTCGGCGTCCAGCTCGGCGGTGGCGGCGTCGCGGCGGGCGGTGGCGTCGTCGACCTTGGCCTGGACGGCGGAGACCCGCTCGGTCAGCTCGGTGACGCGCTCCTGGGCGGCCTCACGGCGCTCCATGATCTCCAGGACGACGTCCTCCAGGTCGCCCTGCCGCTTGGCGAGCGAGGTGAGTTCGCGCTGGAGGCTTTCCAGGTCCTTGGGCGAGGAGACCGCGCCGGAGTCCAGGCGCTGCTGGTCGCGCACGGCGCGCTGGCGCACCTGGTCGACGTCCTGCTCGGCCTTGGTCTGCTCGCGGGTGGTGTCGCTCTCCTCGGTGGTGGAGGCGACCAGCAGGTCGCGCAGCTGGGCGAGGTCGCTGCTGAGCTGCTCGATCTCGGCGTGCTCCGGCAGCGAGTTGCCCTTGTGGGAGAGCTGGGCGAGGCGTACGTCGAGGGCCTGGACGTCGAGGAGTCGGATCTGGTCGGCGGGCGCGGCGTTCAGTTGGGGGCTCCAGAGGAATGGTGGGTGGTCCAGGGGTCGGTGACCTGCTTCGAGACATGGACCCGCAGGTCCCATCCGTGGCGGTCGGAAAGCGCGTCGAGCTGCGCGGCCGCCTGCTCGCACCAGGGCTGCTCGGTGGCCCAGTGCGCGGCGTCGACCAGGCCGAGCGGCGAGTGCCGCACGGCCTCGGACGCCGGGTGGTGGCGCAGGTCGGCGGTGAGGAAGGCGTCGACGCCGGCGGCGCGCACGGCGTCGAAGAGGCTGTCGCCGGAGCCGCCGCTGACGGCGACGGTGCGCACGAGCACGTCCGGGTCGCCGGCCAGCCGGATGCCCTGCGCGGTGGCGGGGAGCCGGGCGGCGGCCCGGGCGGCGAAGGCGGCCAGGGTCTCGGGGTGGTCCAGCTCGCAGATCCGGCCGAGCCCGCGCCGGCCCTCGGGGTCGGTGGGGTCCGGTACGAGGGGTCCGGTGACGCGCAGGTCCAGAGCGCCGGCCAGCGCGTCGGAGACCCCGGGGTCGGCGGTGTCGGCGTTGGTGTGCGCGACGTGGAGCGCGATGTCGTGCTTGATGAGGGTGTGGACGACCTTGCCCTTGAAGGTGTCGGCGGCGACCGTCGTCGTCCCGCGCAGATAGAGCGGGTGGTGGGTGACGATCAGCCGGGCGCCGAGCTTCAGGGCCTCGTCGACGATCTCGTGGACCGGGTCGACGGCGAACAGCACCCGGTCGACCTCGGCGTCCGGATCGCCGCAGACGGTCCCGACCGCGTCCCATCCCTCGGCCCGCTCGGGGGGCCAGAGGGCGTCGAGGGCGGCGATGACTTCAGACAGACGGGGCACGGGGGAAAGGCTACCTGTCCGGCGTGGTCCGCCGCCCCGGGCCGCCCTCGCTCGTCCCCTCCAGCACACTCGCCCCCTCCCGCTCAGGAGAATCCGGGCATCACCACCCTTATGTGTGAAGAGGCGTGGCTGATGTTGTTCGGCTGGAAGTGCGAAAACTAGTTTTCGTAGCCGGAGGTGACGAGTCCATGACTGCCTGTGCCATCGAGGGCGGAACCGCCGGGGCCGCCACGACGGCGGAACCCCCGGAACCGGAAGAGTCCGGCGAGCCGGAAGGGCCTGTCGGCGCGGTTCCGGCCGAGCGGGAGGAGTTCGCCGGGGCGGCCCCTGCCGCGTCGGATGAGCCCGCCGGAGCGCTTCCGGCCGCGCGCGTGGAGTTCGCCGGGGCAAAGGGGCGTCCCGGGGCGGTTCCGGCCGCGTCGGACGAGCCCGCCGGGGCGGCCGCCACACCCTGGGGCCGCGCCCCTCGCGATCCCGCGGCCTTCACGCTCACCGCGGACGGTGCGTACGGCACCCGGCTGACGGCGGCCCCCGGCCCCCCGGGCGAGCAGCGGGCCTGGTACCCGGAGCGCTGGACACTGGACGGGCCCGAGCCCTACGCCGTACCGCTGCCGCTCAACCAGCCCGAGGAGCCGGACGCTCAGGTGGCCCCGCTCGCGGACGGACGGGTGCTGATCCGGCGGCGGGTCGCGGACCGCCAGATGTTCTCGCTGCTCTACCCGACCGGGCCCGGCACCGGCGAACTGGCGCTCGGCGCGGTCGAGTGCCCGGAGATGACGCTGCTGCCGCCCTCCCCGGACGGCGGCAGCGTGTACGCCCTGTCGGCGGGCGAGCACTCGTCCCTGGTGTGGCTGGTGGCCGGTGGCGCGTTCGGGCCCGAGTTGGTCGCGGAGATCCCCGGGCACTGCTCCGGCGGGGTCTGGCTGGACGGGGCGGGCCGGATACTGGCCCTGGACCGGCGGCTCGTGGGCGGCGGGCCGGTGAAGGCGGTCGCCGTGGACCTGGAGCGCAACGGCGAGGTGACGCCGCTCCTCCAGATCACGCCGGAGAGCAACGACCGGCTGGTGCTGGCCGACGCGGACAGCGGGCTGCTGCTGCTCCGCTCCGACGCGCCGGGCCACGACCGGCTCGGCTGGGGCGTCCTCGGTAGTTGTCTGCCGGTGCGCTTCCCGGAGTGCCTGCGTCCGGCGGACGCGGCGGTGACGCCGTTCGCGGTGCAGCCCGGCCAGATGCTGATGCCCGAGAGCTGTGCGGTGGCGCTGCGGATCGACGGCGCCGCGGGCACCTGGGTCGGCGTCTGGCGTCCGCAGGGACGGCGACTGCACCAGTTCGCGGCCCCGGAGGGCTGGTCGGCGGGGGCCGGGTACTGGACCCGGGACGGGGTGCTGCGCCTGCCGTACGCGAACGCCGCGACGCCCTGCGCCGTGGCCCTGCTCGACGCACCGGCGGACGAGGAACCACAGCCCGCGACGGACCGGGCCGACGGCGATGCGAGCGGAAGGGAACCGTCCGCCGCCATCACCCCTCCGACTGTGTGCAGGCCCGTTCCGCTGGGGCAGGCGCCTCTGCGTCGACCGGCCCCACCCGACTAGGGTCTTTCGTTCGGATCAGGGCGGCTCAGGTCGGATCAGGTCGGATCAGGGCGGCTCAGCGTGCCGGGGCCGGCGGGCCCGGCATGATCCACACGAGAGGCCCTAAACTGGGGATCTTGGATCACGCGGCCGTACCGGGCGGGCGCCCACGGTGGCCGCGTCGGGCAGCGGCGGCGTGACCTGCGCATATGTACGTGAGACACAGGTAAGCGATCACAACGGGGTGACTTTCCCACATGTCTGAAACCCGAACCGACACGACCACGACCGGTACGCCGGGGGGCGACGCGGAAGGGGCCGGGACCGGCGGTTCCGGAAAGCACCGAGGGGGTGCGTCGATGGAGAACACATCGGTGCAGCCGCACGGCCGCCACCGCAGGCCCGCCGAGGAGGAGTCCAGGGCGGCCTGAGCCGCAGATCAGCGCCAGGGCGTGTCCGGCGGATCTTGACCGGGTCCGCGACGCCTGGCACGCCCTGGGCGAGTGGGCCCGGTACGGCGAACAGCCGTACCGGGCCCATCTGTTCGTTCCCCCCGTCCGCTACTCCCGCTTCAGGCCCAGCACTTCGGCGGCGGCGAAGGTCTCGTTCGGCGGCCGGTCCGCGTAGTACGGGGTGATCAGATCGTCCAGCTCGGCGAAGGTGAACGTCTCCTTCGCCGCGTCGAACTTGGCGGCCACCTTGGGCCGTTCGACGATCGCGACCATGCCCCCGTGCACGACGAGCAGTTGCCCGTTGACCCCGGCGGCGGCCGGTGAGGCGAGATAGCCGACGAGCGGGGAGACGTGCTCGGGGGCCAGCGCGTCGAGTGCGCCGTCCGCCGGCTCCTGGAACCCCGCGAACACGTCCTCGGTCATCCGGGTCCGGGCGCGCGGGCAGATGGCGTTGGCGGTGACGCCGTACTTGGCCAGCGCCAGGGCCGTGGACGTGGTGAGCCCGACGATGCCGCCCTTGGCCGCCGCGTAGTTGGGCTGCCCCGCCGAGCCCGCGAGGTACGCCTCCGAGGAGGTGTTGACGATCCGCCCGAACACCGGTCCGCCGCTCTCCTTGGAGCGGGCGCGCCAGTGGGCCGCGGCGAAGTGGGTGGTGTTGAAGTGGCCCTTGAGGTGGACGCGGATCACCGCGTCCCACTCGTCCTCGGTCATCGAGAAGATCATGCGGTCCCGCAGGATGCCCGCGTTGTTGACCAGGATGTCGAGCTTGCCGTGGGCAAGGACGGCCGACTCGACGAGCTCGCGGGCCTGTTCATGGTCCGAGACGTCACCGAGGTGGGCGATCGCCCGGCCGCCCGCGGCCCGGATCTCGGCGGCGACCTCCTCGGCGGGCGCGGCCGACGCCTCGCCCGAGCCGTCGCGGCCCGGCTGCCCGTAGTCGTTGACGACGACGGCCGCACCGAGCCGGGCCAGTTCGAGCGCTTCGGCGCGGCCGAGGCCGCGGCCCGCGCCGGTGACGATCGCGGACAGCCCGGCCAGCGGGAGGGGAAGTGACATGGCATTCCTCAACGTCGTTGTTCGGGGGCCGGGTTCAGAGCTCGATGCAGGTACGCAGCGACTCGCCGGTCCGCATCTGGTCCAGGGCGTCGTTGACCTCCTCCAGCCGCACCCGGTGGGTGATCATCGACTCCAGGTCGATCCGGCCGGCCCGCCAGAGCGCGATGGCCCGCTCGTAGGAGCGGAGCACGTCCCCGCCGCCGTACATCGAGGGCAGGATGCGCTTCTCGTCGAAGAACAGCTCGAACATATTGACCTGGAAGTGGTCGTCCATCGCCCCCGCGCCGACGACGCAGAGGGTGCCGCCGCGCCGGGTGTTGTCGTAGGCGGTGCGGGCGGTGGCGGACTTGCCGACGACCTCGAAGACGTAGTCGAAGCCCTCGCCGCCGGTGATCCGCTGCTTGGCGTCGGCCAGCTCGTCCGGGGCGACGGCCTCGGTGGCGCCGAAGCGGAGGGCGGCCTCGCGGCGGGAGGCGACCGGGTCGACGGCGACGATCTGGGCGGCCCCCTGGACGCGCGCGCCCTGGATGGTGGAGATGCCGACGCCGCCGCAGCCGATCACCGCGACCGACGAACCGGCCTCCACCTTCGCCGTGTTGATGGCCGCGCCGAGGCCGGTGGTGACCCCGCAGCCGATCAGGGCGGCGATGGCGAACGGTACGTCGTCGGGGATCGGCACCGCGCAGCCCGCGCCGACGACGACCTCCTCGGTGAAGGTGCCGGTGCCCGCGAAGCCGAAGACGTCGCCGCCGGGGCGCTTGAAGTTGGGGGTGCCGGCGTTCATGAAACCCGCCAGGCACAGCTGGGTCTGGCCGCGCCTGCACGACGGACAGGCCCCGCAGGCGGGCAGCCAGCAGACGAGGACCCGGTCGCCCGCGCTCAGGCCGCTCACCCCGTCACCGACGTCGAGGACCTCGCCCGCGCCCTCGTGGCCGGGGATGAACGGGGCGGGCTGGGGGAGGACGCCGTTCATCGCGGAGACGTCGGAGTGGCAGAGTCCGGTGGCCCGGATGCGCAGCTTCACCTTCCCCGGGCCGAACCCCACCGCCTCGACGTCGTCGAGGACTTCCAGCTTCTCCTGGCCTATCTCGTGCAGTACGGCTGCGCGCATGGGTGGGGCTCCCCTCACATCGGCGTCTACGTCAGGTCTCGGGTGTGTTCAGGAGTGCTCAGGTGTGTTCAGGAGTGTTCGACGAGCGTGTCGGCGAGGACCGGTGCGTCATCGCGTTCGGCGGCGGTGACCGTCACCTGGACGCGGTCGTCGCCGGCCTCCCACATCCGGATACGCAGGGTCTCGCCGGGGAAGACCACTCCGGCGAAACGGGTGCGGCAGGCGGCGACGCGGGAGACGTCGCCGTCCAGCAGGGTGTCGGTGACGGCTTTCAGGGTCATGCCGTACGTGCACAGCCCGTGCAGGATCGGCCGGTCGAAGCCGGCCTGCTTGGCGAAGGCGGGGTCCGCGTGGAGCGGGTTCCAGTCCCCCGACAGGCGGTACAGCAGCGCCTGGTCCTCGCGGATCGGGCGCTCCACCGTGCGGTCGGGGGCGCGGTCGGGCGGGCCGAGGCGGTCGGACGGTCCGCGTTCGCCGCCGAAGCCGCCTTCCCCGCGTACGAAGATCTGGGCGTCGTTGGTCCAGAGCGGACCGTCGTCGTCGCTCGCCTCGGTACGCAGGACGATGACGGCGGCCTTGCCCTTGTCGTACACCGCCGCGACCTTCGAGGTCTGCACGGCGCGGCCGGTCACCGGGATCGGCCGGTGCACGCGCACGGACTGCCCGCCGTGCAGGACGGCGGCGAGGTCCACGTCGATGCCGGGTGCGCCCATCCCGCCGAAGGCCGCCGTTCCCGCGCCGGCCACGGTGGCGAAGCTCGGCAGCACCTGGAGCCGGGACTCCAGGGTGTAGCGCAGCTCGTCGGGGCCGGTGGCGGGGACGCCCGCGCCGAGACCCAGGTGGTAGAGCTGAACGTCCTTGTGGTTCCAGGCTATTTCGGCTCGGCGGGGTTCGGCGGCGAGGGCCGCTCGGGCATCAATGGGCATGGCGAAGCCGCTCCTTGACGGTGGGAAGACCTCGGTGCGGCTGTCCGCACCACCGGCCGCACCGAGGCCGTGCGGGGATCGGCCGGACACGCCGTTCTAGAACGTGTTCTCACCGATGGCCCATGTATAACGCAGCCCCCGGAAGTTGGGAAGACTGCTGACGCCATGTCAGATGCGTGCGGTCAGACGCGCTGCTGCGACTGCGCTTGAGCGGTCGCCTCCGCCGTCGCTTCCGCCTTCGTCGCCGGCTCCTGCTGAGTCCGGCCGCCCGCCACCGGCCGGGATGTCCGGTGATTGGGCAGCCACACCAGCATCACCAGCGCCCCGGCCAGCAGCACCCCGCACGCCGTGAGGAAGGCCGTCGCATATCCGGCGGTCACCGCGGCGGCGTCGGTGGAGCCCGCCGTACGGGCGGCGGCGACGGTGGAGAGCACCGCGAGGCCGAGCGCGCCGCCCATGGTGCGGGAGGTGTTGACCAGGCCGGAGACGAGACCGGCGTCCCCGGGGGCCGCGCCGGAGGTGGCGAGGGTGGCCAGCGGGGTGGAGGCGAGCCCGGCACCGGCCATCATCAGGATGCCGGGCAGGCAGATCGCGGTGAGGTACGAGCCGTCGACGCCCATTGTGGACTGCCAGCCGAAGCCCGCGGCGGTGATCAGCACCCCGGCGACGGCGAGGCTCTTGGCTCCCGTACGCACCATCAGCCGGGGCGCGACCTTGGAGCCGATGATGACGGCGGCCGAGGTCGGCATCAGCGCGAGACCGGCCTGCAACGGCGTGTAGCCCAGCACGTTCTGCGCGTACACGGTCATGAAGTACCACATGGAGAAGGTCGCCGACCCCATGAGGAACATCGACACGTTGGCCGACGACACCGCCCGTACGCCGAACACCCGCAGCGGGACCAGCGGGACCGCCGTCCGCGCCTCGACCAGGACGAACGCCCCCAGCAGCGCCATCCCGGAGAGCAGCGGCACGAGGGTGACGGGGGCCGCCCAGCCCGCGGCCTCGGTCTGGACGATGCCGTACGCGACGGAGGCGAGGCCCGCGGTGACCAGGAGCGCGCCCAGCAGGTCGATGCGGCGGCGGTCGCCGGCCCGGCCCTCGGTGATCCACAGGGCGGCGGCGACCAGGACGAGCGCGCCGATGGGTACGTTGATGAGGAGGACCCAGCGCCAGGAGAGGGCGTCGGTGAGCACCCCGCCGATGAGCCCGCCGGCCGCGCCGCCGCCCGCGCCGACCGCCATCCAGGTCGCTATCGCCTTCGTCCGCGCGGGACCCTCGGGCACGGCCGCGGTGAGGATGGTCAGGGTGGCGGGGGCCAGGACGGCGGCCCCGAGCCCTTGTCCGGCGCGGGCCGCGAGAAGCTGCCAGCCCTCCTGGGCGAGGCCGCCCGCGAGGGAGGCGGCGGTGAAGACGCCGAGCCCGACGAGGAACATCCGCTTGCGCCCGTAGATGTCGGCGGCCCGCCCGCCCAGCAGCATGAACCCGGCGAACGCGATCGAGTAGGCGTTGACGACCCACTGGAGCGCGGCGGCGCTCAGCCCCAGGTCGGACCGCATGGAGGGCAGCGCCACGTTGACGACGGAGACGTCGAGGACGACGAGGAACTGCCCGGTGCAGGCGGCGAGCACGACGGCCCACGCGCCGGTGGGTATGCGGGAGCGGGAGGTGCGGGCGGAACGGGGGGACGCGGGTGCGGGGACATCTGCCATGCCGGTCATGGTCGCAGGTACTGGATGCCCCGTACATCGGGTATCGGTCGGAGATCCCGGGCCGGGGTCCTACGTCCGAAGTCCGGGGTCCGGGGGCCGAAGTCCGGGGTCCGGGGTCCAGGATCCGGGGCCCGGGGCCCAGGGCCCGGGTCCAGGATCCGGGGCCCGGGCCCCGTCCCGCCTCCTCGGTCCCGCCCCCAGCCTCCTCCCCCTCGGTCCCGCCCCCAGGCCCCTCCCCCTCGGTCCCTGCCTCCCGGTCCCGCCCCCTCACCGCCGCAGCAGCGTCACCACCGCCGCCCCGCCCAGCCCGATGTTGTGGGCGAGGCCGGTGCGGGCGTCCGGCGTCTGGCGCGGGCCCGCCTCGCCGCGCAGTTGCCAGGTCAGCTCGACGGCCTGGGCGATCCCGGTCGCGCCCAGCGGGTGCCCCTTGGAGATCAGCCCGCCGGACGGGTTCACCACCCACCGCCCGCCGTACGTCGTCGCCCCCGACTCCACGAGCTTCCCGGACTCCCCCTCGCCGCACAGGCCGAGCGCCTCGTAGGTGAGGAGCTCGTTGATGGAGAAGCAGTCGTGCAGCTCGATCACGTCGAGGTCGTCGGGCCCGAGGCCGGAGGCCGCGTAGACCTGCTGGGCGGCGGCCCGCGACATCGGCGCGCCCACGGCGTCGATACAGGTGCCGGAGGCGAAGGATGCCTCGGTGTCGGTGGTCATGGCTTGGGCGGCGATCTCCACGGCCCGCTCCCCCAGCCCGTGCCGCTCGACGAACCGCTCGGAGACGACGACGGCCGCCGCCGCCCCGTCCGAGGTGGGCGAGCACTGGAGCTTGGTGAGGGGGCGGTGGACGGTACGGGCGGCGAGGATCTCCTCCACCGTGTACGGGTCCTGGAACTGGGCGTACGGGTTGTTCACCGAGTGCCGGTGGTTCTTGGCCCCGACCGCCGCGAGCTGCGCGGGCGTGGTCCCGTACCGCTCCATGTGCTCGCGGGCCGCGTTGCCGAAGATCTGCGCGGTGGGCGGGGACATCTCGAAACCGTGGGCGGCCGCCATGATCCCGTAGTGCCGGGCGACGGGCGAGGCCGCGAAGTCGCCGCCGCCGTCCGTGCCGCCCCCGAGCGACCCGCGCGCCATCTTCTCGAAGCCGAGGGCGAGGACGCAGTCGCTGCCGCCGCCCTGGACGAACTGCCGGGCCAGCATCAGGGCGGTGGAGCCGGTGGCGCAGTTGTTGTTGACGTTGTAGACGGGGACGCCGGTGAGCCCCAGCTCGTAGACGGCCCGCTGTCCGGCGGTGGACGCCTGGAAGCAGTAGCCGATGGGGACCTGCTCGACCTGGTCGTAACGCACCCCCGCGTCCTCGAGCGCGGCGGTGCCCGCCTCGCGGACCATGTCCCAGTACTGCCAGTCGCGGGTCTCGGGCTTCTCGAACTTCGTCATGCCGACGCCGACGATGTAAGCCTTCATCTTCCGACTCCTCGCGTTTCGTTGTCATGTGCTCAGTCCCGGGGCAGGCCGAGGATCCGTTCGGCGACGACGTTGAGCTGGATCTGGGTGGTGCCGCCCGCGATGGTCAGACAGCGGGACATCAGGAAGCCGTGCAGGGCCCGCCCGCCGGCCGCCGGCTCGTCGACCGCGCCTGCCGGGCCGAGGAGTTCGAGGGTGAGTTCGGCGACCTTCTGCTGGTGGTCGGTCTGGACGAGCTTGCGCACCGAGGCCCCGGCTCCCGGTTCGAGACCGGAGACCTGTTGGAGCGTGGTGCGCAGCCCGATGCAGGCGAGCGCGTGGGCCTCCGCGGCGAGCGCGCCGATCCGCGCCCTGGTCATGCCGTCGAGCCCGGCCGAGCGGGCGATCAGGGCTTCGAGGCCGCTGTCGAAGGTCATCCGGTCGGCCATGTGGACGCGTTCGTTGCCCAGAGTGTTGCGGGCGACCCGCCAGCCGCCGCCGACCTCCCCGACGACGGCGTCGGCGGGAAGGAGGACGTCGTCGAAGTACACCTCGTTGAACAGGGATTCGCCGGTGATCTCCTTCAGCGGGCGGATGTCGATGCCCCGCGCCCTCTTCATGTCGACCAGGAAGTAGGTGAGCCCCCGGTGCTTGGGCGCGTCCGGGTCGGTGCGGGCCAGCAGGATGCCGTGGTCGGCGGTGCGGGCGGCGCTCGTCCAGACCTTCTGCCCGGTGATCCGCCAGCCCTCCTCGGTCCGTACGGCACGGGTGCGCAGGGCGGCCAGGTCGGATCCGGCGTCGGGTTCGGAGAAGAGCTGGCACCACTGGAGGTCGCCGCGCAGGGTGGGCGGGAGGTAGCGCTGCCGCTGCTCGTCGGTCCCGTACGCGATGAGGGACGGCACCACCCAGGTGGCGATGGAAAGGTCGCTGAGCGCGATGCCCTGTTCCCTCAACTCCTGCTGGATCGCGAGCTGTTGTACGGGGCTTGCGCCCAGCCCGTACGGGGCGGGCAGGTGCGGCGCCGCGTAGCCGCCGGCGGCGAGGGCGCGCCGGGCCTCGCGGGGCGAAAGGCCCCGGGCGGCGGCGAGGTGGGGGCGGGCCTCGGCGCGGTGGCGGGCTGCCTCGGCGGGGAGTTCCAGGGCGAGTTCGCGGCGGGCCCCGCCCTCGGCGAGGCGGACGGCGCGGAGCCGGTGGACGCCGGCGGCCCCGAGGAGCTGGCGGGCGAGGACGGCCCGGCGCAACCGGAGGTGGGCGTCGTGCTCCCAGGTGAAGCCGATGCCGCCGAGCACCTGGATGGCGTCCTTGGCGCAGGTGTACGCGGCCTCCGGCGCGGTGGCGGCGGCCAGAGCGGCGGTGAACCCGCGCACTTCGCGCCCCCGGCCCGCCGCCCCGGCCTCCTCGTCGGCGGCGCGGGCCGCGTCCCAGGTCAGGGCGCGGGCCTGTTCGAGGCGGACGAGCATGTCGGCGCAGAGGTGCTTGACCGCCTGGAACGCGCCGATGGGCCGCCCGAACTGTTCGCGTACGGAGGCGTGTTCGGCGGCCGTGTCCAGGCTCCGGGCGGCGGTCCCGCAGGCGTCGGCGGCGAACAGCACGGCGGCCAGGTCGCCGACGAGCGCCGGGTCGAGGGGCAGGGCCCGGTGCGCCGGTACGTGGACGGCCCCGGCCCGCACCTCGGCGGTCGGCCGGGTCGGGTCGACGCTGCGGTGCGGGCGCACGGCGAGCCCCTGGGCCCCGGCGTCCACGAGGAACCAGCGGATCCCGGCGGACGTGGCGGCGGGCAGGAGCAGCAGATCGGCCGCCCCGGCGGAGAGGACGGGCGGCGCGGCGCCGTCGAGTCGGTGGCCGCCCTCGGCGGGGGTGGCGGTGAGGGTGCCGGGCCCGAGGGCGACGGCGGCGGTACGGTCCCCGGCGGCGATGCCCCGCAGGAGGTCGCCGCTCCCGGGGATGGGCGACGCCCGCCGCAGCACCGCGCCCACCAGCGCGGTGGCGAGGTAGGGACCGGGCAGCGAGGCGTACGCGGCCTCCTCCAGGACCACGGCGAGATCCAGGAGACCGCCGCCCCCGCCCCCGTACTCCTCGGGCAGATGGATCCCGGTCAGCCCCTGCCCGGCGAGCGCCTTCCAGTGCGCGGGGCGCACCCCGGAGGCGGCGGCCGGTTCGTCCGCGTCGAGGAGCTCCCGCGCCTCACCGGCCGGAACGGCCCGCGCCAGCCACCCCCGTACGGAGTGCGCCAGCGCGCGGTGCTCCTCGGTGATCCCGATGCCGGCACTCCGGTCGCCGACGCCCTTGCCCGTGCCGATGTCCATGCCGATGCCCATGCGGATCCTCGTGGGTCGCAGCCGTTGGAACGGCGCAAGAGTAGAACACGTTTCAATCTGACGGAAGGTCAGACGACGTGTCTCATAGGGCCATTGACCGAATCGACTACCGAAACCCGGGCCGCCCGCCCCCCTACGCCTCCGGCCGTACGGCCGGTGCGGGAAGGCGGAGCACGCGGGCGAGAGCCGCTGTGACGGCAGCACAGTGGCCGGGCAGGTGCCGGGAGGCCCAGTCGGCCGCCGACGCCAGGAAGCCACCGAGGTCGCGCTCGACGCCGGCGAGCAGGTCGCGCAGCTCGGACACGGACAGTTCGATCACCGGACTGTCGCTCCGTTCGGCGTTGACAGTGAGCCGGACGGTGTGGCCGAAGCGCTCCGCCATCGGTGACACGGGGTCGTGGCCGAAGCCGAGCCGGCCGCCGGCGTCGATGAACCGGTGCCAGTCGCGCCAGTCCTCCAGTCCGTCGCAGCAGCCGGGCAGGAAGGTGACGCCTGTGGAGGTGTCGGTGACGCGCAGGCCACCGGCGGCGAAGAGGTCGTCGAAGGTCAGCAGTCCATGGAGGAACGAGCCCAGCGGGTCGGCCGGACGGGGCGGGCGGTCGCCCTCGGGGTCGATGTCGTTGCAGCCGGCGATCCGCGCCACCGCCGTCCCGACCTCAGTGGGGGAGAGCTCTCCGCCGAGGGGCAGGAAGCCGGCCGACTCGACCTCGACGACGGGCCAGAGGGCGAAATCGCCGGGCGTGCACATCTCCAGGACGGGCTGCATCACGATCACCCGGTGCAGTGTTCCGCATCCCCGCCCCTGACTCCCGCCCGTATCCCCCATACCCGCCCAGGAGCTGAGCGCCTTCCAGGCGTCCCGCCATCGTCCCGAGCGAGGCGGCGGCCACGGTGTCGGCGAACCGGCTCGCCCACGCCCGGAACGACACCTCGCCCGCCCGGCGGATCTCGGCCACGCCCTCGGCCTGCCGGGCCGACGCCGGCGCTCCGGCGTCGAGCGCGGGGCGCACGAGCACGCGGCGCACGAGCGCGGGCGGTGCTCGCCGGTGAAGACCAGCACCCGCGCCCCGGTGGCCCGCACCCGGCGGGCGTTGTCCGCGATGTCACTGCCGTCGTTCGGCGGAAATACCGCACGCCCGCGAAGCGTTCACCATGCACGCACTTGGGGGGAGCCCGGGTGATCGACGCTGCCCGGAGGCCCCACGTATGCGACGGACGAAAAGGACACGGACGAACGGGCTTCGGCCCGCCGGGGAACTCCCGAAACAGCCGAGGCGGCGGACGCGGACCGGCCACCTCGTCCCCGTCCTCGCCTTCGCCGGCATCACCGTCGCGGTCATGCAGACCCTGCTGGTCCCCGTCATCAAGGATCTGCCGGTCCTGCTGAGCACCGATCCGGCCAACGCGACCTGGGTGATGACCGCGACCCTGCTGGCGGGGGCCGTGTCGACCCCGATCATGGGCCGGCTCGGAGACCTCCACGGCAAGCGCCGGATGCTGCTCGCCTCGCTCGCCGTCATGGTGGTCGGCTCGCTGATCTGCGCGTCCACCGACGAGCTGGTCGTGATGATCGCCGGCCGCGCGCTCCAGGGCTTCGCCATGGGCGCCATCCCGCTCGGCATCGGCATCATGCGCGACGAGCTGCCGCGCGAGCGGCTCGGCTCGGCGATGGGCCTGATGAGCTCCTCGATCGGGGTGGGCGGCGGGCTCGCGCTGCCGGTCGCGGCCCTGGTCGCCCAGCACGCCGACTGGCACGCGCTGTTCCTCGGCTCGGCCGGCCTCGGCGTGCTCGCCATGACGCTGACGTACGCGTTCGTCCCCGAGCCCCCGCTGCGCGCCCCCGGCTCCTTCGACCACGCCGGGGCCCTCGGGCTCTCGCTCGGTCTGGTCTGCCTCCTCCTGCCCGTCACCAAGGGCGGCGACTGGGGCTGGACCTCGGCTCCCACGCTCGGCCTGCTCGCCGCGTCCCTCCTGACCCTGCTCCTGTGGGGCGTGTACGAGCTGCGCATCCCGGCCCCCCTGGTCGATCTGCGCACCTCCGCCCGCCGCGAGGTGCTGCTCACCAACCTCGCCTCGATCATGCTCGGGGTCGCCTTCTACGCGGTCTCCCTGGTCCTGCCGCAACTGCTCCAGCTGCCCGCGTCCACCGGTTACGGCCTCGGGCAGTCCATGGTGGTCGCCGGGCTGTGCGTGGCCCCGCTGGGCCTGGCGATGATGCTCGTCTCCCCTCTCTACGCCAAGATCTCCGCCCGCCGCGGCCCCAAGGCCACGCTGATGCTCGGCATGACGGTCATCGCGATCGGTTACGGGGCCGGGCTCGGGCTGATGAGCGCCGCCTGGCAGACCGTGGTGATCGCGGTGGTGCTGGGGGCGGGGATCGGCCTCGCGTACTCCTCGCTGCCCGCGCTGATCATCGGGGCCGTCGACCCGTCGGAGACCGGCGCGGCCAACGGCCTCAACACCCTCATGCGCTCCATCGGCACGTCGGTGTCGAGCGCCGTCATCGGCATGGTGCTGGCCGGCACCTCGGTGCGGACGGGTTCGGTGGACGTGCCGTCCATGGAGGGCTTCCGGATCTCGTTCCTGATCGCCACGGGCGCGGTGCTGATCGGCCTGGTGCTGGCGGCGTTCCTGCCCGCGCAGCGGACGGCGGCGCACCCGGTGCTCCTGGCGAGCAGCACGGACGGCGGGCCGGGGCCCGCCGCCGTCGCCGTGGGGGCGGCCCCCGCCGGGAGCGCGGGCCGGACCGTACGGCACGATGGAGCGCCGTCGTAAGCAGATCCGCCCCGCCTGGAGGAACCCCGTGACCGCCGCCGCTCCCTCCCCGGACGTGCTCGCCGCGTTCGAGGCCGCCAAGGGCTTCATGCCGGTCCACGAAGGGCTCGCCCTGTACGCGGCCGCCGCCGAGGCCGGGGCGCTCGGGCTGCCGCTGCTGGAGGTGGGCACGTACTGCGGGCGCTCCACGATCCTGCTGGCCGACGCGGCGCGAGCGGCCGGGGTGGCCGCGCTCACCGTGGACCACCACCGGGGCAGCGAGGAGCAGCAGCCCGGGTGGGAGTACCACGACCCGGGCGTGGTGGACCCGGAGGTCGGGCTGATGGACACCCTGCCGACGTTCCGCCGCACCCTGCACCGGGCGGGCCTGGAGGAGCACGTGGTGGCGCTCGTCGGCCGCTCCCCGCAGGTCGCGGCGGTGTGGGGCGGGCCGCTGGGCCTGGTCTTCATCGACGGCGGGCACACCGACGAGCACGCGAGCGGCGACTACGAGGGCTGGGCCCCGCATGTCGCCGGGGGCGGGCTGCTGGTGATCCACGACGTGTTCCCGGACCCGGCGGACGGCGGGCAGGCCCCGTACCGGGTGTATCTGCGGGCGCTGGAGTCGGGGGCGTTCACCGAGGTGTCCGCGACGGACTCGCTGCGGGTCCTGCGGCGTACGGGTCCGGGGATCTGAGCCGCGCGGGCGGCGTGACGGCGTCCCGTACGGGTCCGGGGATCTGAGCCGCACCGGCAGCGTGACGACGTCCCGTACGGCCCAGGGCTCTCACCCGCGCGGGCGGCGTGACGACGTCCCGTACGGCCCAGGGCTCTCACCCGCGCGGGCGGCGTGACGACGTCCCGTACGGCCCGGGGATCTGACCCGCGCCGGCAGCGTACCGGCGTCCCGGACCCGCCCGGATAGCATCGCCGCGTGCCGTACGACGACAGCGTTCCCCCCAACCGCCGCGCCCGGCCCCTCCTGGTGGCCGCCGCGCTGGCCGCGCTCTGCCTGACCGTCGCCGGATGCGGCGGCGGCCCGGACACGACGGACGGAGCCGGCGCGGCCTCGCCCCGGCCGCGCGGAGACACCGCCTCCGCGACGCCCCCCGCTCCGGGCGCCGACCCCAGCGAGGCCCCCTCCCCCACCGGGCCGCTGCCCCGGGGCCCGCTGACCGGCCGGACTGTGGTGATCGACCCGGGTCACAACCCCCGTAACCGCGAGCACACCGAGGAGATCAACCGCCAGGTCGACATCGGCACCGGGCGCAAGGAGTGCGATACGACCGGTACGTCCACGGAAGCCGGTTATGCGGAGGCTGCTTTCACCCTCGATGTCTCGTATCGGCTGCGGAAGTTGCTGGAGGCGCAGGGAGCCCGGGTCCTGCTGACGCACGATGACGACCGGCCGTTCGGGCCCTGCATCGACGAGCGGGCCCGGATCGGCAACGAGGCGAAGGCCGACGCGGTGGTCTCCGTACACGCGGACGGGTCGGCGGTGGGCAACCGGGGCTTCCATGTGATCCTGCCCGCCCCGGTGAAGGGCGGCGGGGCGGACACCTCGAAGATCGTGAAGAGTTCGGCCGATCTCGGGGCGCGGATCGCGGGAAACTTCGTCCGCGCCACCCAAAGCGCACCCGCCGATTACATCGGCGGCGGCACCGGGCTGGACACCCGTGACGATCTCGGCGGACTGAATCTGTCGACCGTGCCCAAAGTCTTCGTGGAATGCGGCAATATGCGTGATCCGAAGGACGCGGCCCTGCTCACCAGCGCGAGTTGGCGGCAGAAAGCGGCCCACGGCATGGCGGACGGCATCGCCGGCTTCCTGAAGGGGTAGACCTGCGGGGATATTGGGGGGATAACCGTGCAAGTCCCGGGCCGGGGCGCAACCCGCCCGGTCAGACGATAGATTCATCCGTACGATGGGGAGCCACCCCCGAGCTTCGTGCCGTACCCCGCCGCACCGGCGGTAGCGACGACCGCACCGACGAGACGACCGACTAAGGACCTTCACGTGAATATCCGCTCCCTCACTCGAGGCGACGGCGTGGTGATCGGAGCAGCGGTCGTGCTGTTCATCGCCTCTTTCCTCAGCCTCTACAGCTACGACTGCGGCAGCAACGGCCTGGACTGTTCCCGCCTCAACAGCCCGAACGCCTGGGACCTGCTCGGGCTCCTGATGAGCGTCTACCTCGGTGGCATCATCGGTGCGGCGCTGGTGATCGTCGGCCGTCTGACGCCCGGCCGCAAGGTCGCCGGGCTGGACGTCGGCCAGTTCGGGGTCGCGCTCACCGTCTTCGCCCTGTGGACCGCCTTCTGGACGATCATCGACGGCGGTGACGCCGGCGCGGGCCTGATCCTCGGCCTGCTGGGGACCATCGTGCTCGCCGCCGGCGCGGTCGCGAGCCCGCTGGTGCCCGCGCTCAAGGCCCCGCTCATCGGCGCACCGAGCCCGGCGCAGGCCGTACAGCCGCCGTACGGCGGCCAGCCCGGCCAGGGCTACGGCTACCCCGGCGCGCAGCAGCAGCCCTACGGCGCCCAGCCCAGCCAGGGCTACGGCTACCCGGGCGCGCAGACCGGCCAGCCGGGTCAGACCGACCCCGCTCAGGCGCAGGCCGCCCAGGCCCAGCAGGCCGCCCCGCAGGGCGGCGCGGCTCCGGCGGGCGACTTCACCCCGTTCTGGTTCGCCGTGCCGGTGGCCCGTCCGCTGTACGGCGAGGACGGTGCGCCGAACCCGATCGCCGAGCTGGCGCCGGGCACCTGGTACCTCGCGGTCGAGCAGCGCGGCGAGGGCCTCATCGCCCAGACCCAGGACGGCCGTCGCGGTGTGCTCCAGGACACCACGGGCATCCAGCGCGGCTGACCCGCACCTCACGCGCACAGCGGCCCCTCGCCCTTCCGGGCGGGGGGCCGTTGTCGTACAGTCCTCGCGCACCCCAACCACCTGACGGATCGTCATATACGGCCGGAGGCAACGGAATGCGTCTCGGACTCGCACTCGGATACTGGGGCCGCGGCCCGGACCCCGGCCATCTCGCCCTCGCCCAGGAGGCGGAGCGGCTCGGCTACGACTCGGTGTGGACGGCGGAGGCGTGGGGCTCGGACGCGTTCACCCCGCTGACCTGGATCGCCGCGCACACCTCCCGTATCCGGCTGGGCACGGGCATCGCGCAGATGGCGGCCCGTTCGCCGACCGCGACGGCGATGCACGCGCTGACCCTGGACCACCTCTCGGGCGGCCGGCTGCTCCTCGGCCTCGGCCTGTCCGGCCCGCAGGTGGTGGAGGGGTGGTACGGGCGGCCGTTCCCGAAGAGCCCGCTGACGGCGACCCGCGAGTACGTCGAGGTGATCCGCCAGGTACTGGCCCGCCAGGCTCCCGTGGAGATGGCGGGACGCTTCCACTCCCACCCGTACACCGGCCCGGACGCCACCGGCCTCGGCAGACCGCTGAAGCCGATCACCCACCCGCTGCGGTCCTCGCTCCCCGTACTGCTGGGTGCGGAGGGGCCGAAGAACATCGCCCAGACGACCCGGATCGCGGACGGCTGGCTGCCGCTGTACTGGTCCCCGAGGCGCACCCACGTCTACGAGGACTCGCTCGCCGGGCTCCGGGACGGGTTCATGGTCGCGCCGATGGCCCGGGCCCAGGTCTGCGAGGACGTGGCGGAGGGGCTGTGGCCGGTCAAGGCGATGCTCGGCTTCTACATCGGCGGGATGGGGCACGCTGCCCGCAACTTCCACGCGGACCTGATGGCCCGGATGGGGTTCGAGGAGGAGGCCCGGCGCATCCAGGACCTGTTCCTCCGGGGCCGCAAGGAGGAGGCGGTACGCGCGGTGCCCGACGCGTTCGCCGACGAGATCTCCCTCGTCGGCCCGCGCACCCGGATCGCGGAGAAGCTGGCGGAGTGGCGCAAGGGACCGGTGACGGACCTGCTGGTCACCGCCCGGGACCCGCACACGCTGCGGGTCCTGGCGGAGCTGAACAACTAGGGCCTTTCCGGCGGACCTTGACGGGGTCCGCCGGGGCGGGGTCCGGCAGGCCGGGGTCCGGCAGGCCGGGGTCAGGCGGGCCGGGCACCGCTCAGCCGAAGGACGACCGGTCCAGCCAGAAGTCCAGCAGCTCGGCGTCGCCCAGCACCTCCACCCGCTCGCTGGTGGGGTCGAGCCGGCGGTTGAAGACGAGCATCAGGTCGGTCAACGGGCCGCGCAGGGCGACCGTCGCCTTCCCGTGCGCGTGCCGCCAGGTGAAGCGGTCCCCACCGAACTCGATCAGCCACTCCGCCCCGGGTACGTCGGTGGCGTGCAGGTGCAACGAGCGCCCGCCGCCCCGGAGTTCGGCCGCCTCCGGATCGCCGCCCTCCTGCGCGAAGGAGACGATGCGCAGCCACTCGTCGATGGTGTCGGCGGCCATCTCGGGGGCGAGCGTGTACGGAACCCGCGCGGCGAGCGCCGCGTCCGCCCGGTGCACCGCCGTCTCGTGCGTCATGCGCCGCGCCCAGAACGCGGTACGCCGCTCCCACGCCCATGTCCACACCTCGGCGTCCGGCCCCGCCTCCCGCAACGCGGCGACGGTGGCGGCCGCGCCTTCGGCGAGCCAGGCGTCCAGCGCGGCGGGATCGTCGCCCTCGGGCCCGGCCGCCCCGGGCGCCTTGTCCTCGGGGACGTCGTCGGCGGAACGGGTCCGGACGATCTCCCCGACCCAGCGATGCGCGCCGCCGACGTGCACGGCGAGCTGCCGCAGATTCCAGTCGGGACAGGAAGGGACGGTCGCGGTCAGGTCCGCGCCTTTCACCACCGCGCGCAGGGCATCGGTCTGGGCCAGGATCTCGTCGCAGTAACGGTCGTGAGAAAGAAGCGTCATGCGCGGCACCCTAATCGCGGCGCGGGAGGGGGGCGCATCCTTTTTGTTCCCCGCCTCCCCCACCGAGTCGCAACCCGCCACAGCCCCTCCGGGTTTCACCCTGCGTAAAGCGGCAACCAGAGGTCCATGTCTCCCAGAACCCGTTCAGGCAGCAGTTCAGCGGCGAGGATCATCGCCGTGGTGGCCGACATCCTGGCCTTCATCATCATTCTCTGGATCCTGATGTACCTGCTGGACGCCAACCGGGGCAACGACTTCGTGCAGTGGGTGCACGACGCGGCCACCTGGCTGGCGGGCTGGTCCTACGACCTGTTCACCTTCGACGCGGCGTGGGCGCGGGTCGTGGCCGGATACGGTCTGGCGGCCCTGGTCTATCTATTCATCGGGCACGCGATCGCGGGCCGGGTCCGCCGCTGAGTCGGACCCGTTTCCGGGGCTGAACCGGCCCGCCCCCAGGGCCGGTTCAGCGGCAGCAGTCCGGCTCCAGGCCGACCGGCAGCCGCTCGCCGCCGAAGACCGCGGTGGTCGCCTCGTCCCCCCCGAGCGCGGCCACCGCCAGCAGCAGGGAGCCCGCCGTCCAGGTGGTGAGCTCCTCGGGCCAGAAGGCCCGGTTGCCCTCGAAGACGTACCCCGTCCAGTACAAACCGCCCTCGGCGCGCAGGTGTTGGATGGACTGGAGGATCTCCAGGGCCCGGTCCGACTCCCCCGTCATCCAGAGGGCGAGGGCGAGTTCGCAGCTCTCGCCGCCGGTCACCCAGGGGTTGGGCAGTACGCAGCGCACCCCGAGGCCGGGTACGACGAAGCGGTCCCAGCCCTCCTGGATGCGGGCGGTGGCCTCGGCTCCGGTGATCGCGCCGCCGAGGACCGGGTAGTACCAGTCCATCGAGTAGCGGTCCTTGTCGAGGAAGCGCTCGGGGTGCTCGCGGATCGCGTGGGCCAGCGACCCGGTCGCCAACTCCCAGTCGGGCTGCGGCTCTTCGCGGCGCTCCGCGATGGCCAGCGCACAGCGCAGCGCCTGGTGGACGGAGGAGGAGCCGGTCAGCAGGGCGTCGTGCACCGGTGTGCCGTCCGCCTCCCGCTTCCAGCCGATCTGCCCGCCGGGCTGCTGGAGCCGGAGCACGAACTCGATCGCGGCGAAGACCGTGGGCCACATCCGGTCGACGAACGCGTCGTCGCCGGTGGCGAGGTAGTGGTGCCAGACGCCGACCGCCACGTAGGCGCAGAAGTTGGTCTCACGGCTGAGGTCGGTGGGCTGCCCCGGGTCGCCGTCGTGGTAGGCGGCGTACCAGGAACCGTCCCCGTTCTGGTGGCGGGCCAGCCAGTCGTAGGCGCGCTCGGCGGCCTCGTGCTCGCCGGCCGCGTCCAGCGCCATCGCGGCCTCGGTGTGGTCCCACGGGTCCAGGTGGTGGCCCCGGAACCAGGGCAGCGCCCCGTCCTCGCGCTGTACGGCGGCGAGTGCGGCGACCGTCTCGGCGGCCTCGGCCGCGGTCAGGACCCCGGGCAGGACGAGGTGCTCGGTCTGTTCGGGAGTGCTCACGCCTCGGCCTTCGGAAGGTGCGGCTTGGTGGCGTAGGCGACGAAGCTCTTGCCGACGACCGGGTTGAGGAGCTGCTCGGCGACGCGGGTGGCCAGCGGCTTCTTCATGATGTCCCAGACCAGCAGCTTGTGGTAGGCCCGCACCGGCAGCGCACGGTCGTTGTCCACGCCGAACGCGCACTTCAGCCACCAGTACGGCGAGTGCAGCGCGTGGGCGTGGTGGGTGCCGTACGGCTTGAGCCCGGCCTCGCGGATGCGGGCCAGGAGCTGGTCGGCCTTGTAGATGCGGATGTGGCCGCCCTCGACCTCGTGGTAGGCGTCGGAGAGGGTCCAGCAGACCTTCTCGGGGCCGTAACGCGGGACGGTGATGGCGATCCGGCCGCCCGGCCTGAGCACCCGGACCATCTCGGCGAGGACGCCCTTGTCGTCCGGGATGTGCTCCATGACCTCGGAGATGATCACGACGTCGAAGGAGTCGTCGGGGAACGGCAGGTTGAGCGCGTCGCCCTCCATCGCGGTGGCGGTGGCGCCCTCGGGGGCCTCCCCGGCCTCCTTCATCGCGGCGAACCACTTGGCGACCTCGCGGATCTCCTCCGCGTTCCGGTCGAGGGCGACCACCTGTGCGCCGCGCCGGTAGCACTCGAAGGCATGCCGGCCGGCACCGCAGCCCAGGTCGAGCACTCGGTCGCCTGCGGCGAGCGGGAAGCGGGTGAAGTCGACGGTCAGCACGAGGGCCTGCCTTCGAGGTCGGAGGAATCGGAGGTACGGGTTCCGGGGAGCGGGGCCGCAGTCACCTGCGGGCTCCGCGGGCGGCGATCGCCTGACGGTACAGCTCGGCCGTTCCGGCGGCCGCCCTGGCCCAGGTGAAGCGGGCGAGCACCCGCTCGCGGCCCGCCGCGCCGAGCCGGGCCCGGAGCTCCGGGTCGGCCAGCAGCCGGGCGAGCGCCCCGGCCAGCGCGTCCGCATCGCCGGGCTGCACGGCGAGGCAACTCTCGCCGTCGCGCCCGGAGACCTCGGGGATCGCTCCGCCGGTGGTGGCGACCAGGGGCGTGCCGGTGGCCATCGCCTCGGCGGCGGGCAGCGAGAACCCCTCGTACAGCGACGGCACGCAGGAGACCTGGGCGCTGCGCACGAGGTCGACCAGCTCGGCGTCGCTGATGCCCTTGACGAACTCGACGGCGTCCACGAGCCCGTACCGCTCTATGGCCCGGGCGACCGGCCCGTCCTCCGCGCGCCTGCCGACGACGACGAGGTGGGCGGCGGGGTTCTCCGTCCGGAGCTTGGCGAGCGCTTCCACGAGGTGGACCAGGCCCTTGAGCGGGACGTCGGCGCTGGAGGTGGTGACGATGCGGCCGGGCACCTCGGCGACGGAGGGGTCGGGCGACCACAGGTCGGTGTCCGCGCCGATGTGGACGACGCTGATCCGGTCCGCGCGTACGCCGAGGTCCTCGACGATCTCGTCGCGGGATGAGCCGGAGACGGTGAGGACGGCGGGCAGCTTGCGGGCGACCCGCTTCTGCATCCGGGTGAAGGCGTACCAGCGGCGTACGGAGGCACGCCGACGGCGGCTCGTCGCCGCCTCCAGGTCGAGCCTGCGGTCCACGGTGATGGGGTGGTGGATCGTCGTCACGAGCGGGGCCCCGAGGTCGCCGAGGAGCCCGTATCCGAGGGTCTGGTTGTCGTGGACGACGTCGAACTCGCCGCGCCGGGCCAGGAGATGGCGGCGGGCGCGGAGGCTGAAGGTGAGCGGTTCGGGGAAGCCGCCGGTCCACATGGTGGCGACCTCGGCCAGGTCGATCCAGTCCCGGTACTCGCCCCGCTTCGGCGTGCGGAACGGGTCGGGCTGCCGGTAGAGGTCCAGGCTCGGCAGCTCGGTGAGCGCAACGCCCTCGTCGAGCACCGGGTAGGGCTGCGCGCCGATCACTTCGACGCTGTGGCCCAGCCGCGCGAGCTCGCGGCCGAGGTGGCGGACGTAGACGCCCTGGCCACCGCAGAACGGGTTGCCCTTGTACGTGAGGAGCGCGATGCGCAGCGGCCGGTCGCCGGCCCCGGCGGAGGAGCTGTCGCCGCCCGTGCGGGGGCCCGTCTCTATGGCCTCAGCGGTCACACTCGGCCCCCTTCTGACTGCGTGTTCGCCGGAGCGTAACCGGTCGCGCTAATCTAGAACAAGTTTCAGACTTGATCGTTCAACGTGCATCGAATCTACCGGCAGGTAGCGTCGGCGTGACGGCCGGATCAGGTGATTCGCGCCACGACGGACGCCCTGGCATGCTGTGCGCGCCCGGACGCATCGCTTCGTCTGCCCGGGTGCGGGATCCTTCGCCTCCGGGTACGGGATCAAGGCCACGGATCACGGACCGGGGACCAGGGACCGCGCCTCGCGGATCACGGACCACGGCTCGTGTGACGGGGACGGGGACGGCATGACCACTCACCGATCGCGGATGGGGACAGCATGACCGCGGACGCCAGACCGGCGGCGCCGCCGCTGACCGAGCGGCAGGAGGCCCGTCGCCGCCGCATCCTGCACGCCAGCGCCCAGCTCGCCAGCCGGGGCGGTTTCGAGGCGGTGCAGATGCGTGAGGTGGCCGAGGCGGCCGGGGTCGCGCTGGGCACCCTCTACCGCTACTTCCCCTCCAAGATCCATCTGCTGGTCGCCACCATGCAGGACCAGCTCCAGCACCTGCACACCACGCTCCGCAAGCGACCGCCGGCCGGGGACGACGCGGCGCGGCGGGTCGCGGAGACCCTGATGCGCGCCTTCCGCGCCCTCCAGCGCGAACCGCACCTCGCGGACGCCATGGTCCGCGCCCTGACCTTCGCGGACCGCAGTGTGAGCCCCGAGGTGGACACGGTCTCCCGGCTCACCACGACGATCATCCTGGACGCGATGGGCCTGGAGCACCCGACACCGAAGCAGCTGTCGGCGGTCCGGGTCATCGAGCACACCTGGCACTCGGCGCTGATCACCTGGCTGTCGGGCCGGGCCTCGATCGCCCAGGTGAAGATCGACATCGAGACGGTCTGCCGCCTGATCGACCTGACGGCGGAGCCGGGGCGGGGCTGACGGCGGAACCGGGGCGAGGCGGACGGCGGAGCCGGGGCGAGGCTGACGGCCGTACGGCTCACGGGCGTCCCGTCCCAGGGCCGGGACGTCCCGGCGCGGCTTCTTCGGGAGTGGCGCAGCCGCAGGTCAGGGCGGTCGGCGTCCCGCATATTCCCGTCCCGCCGATTCCCGTGGACGCCGGGCCGGCGGGACGGGCAATGTCTGGGCAGCAGGGGACGGCGTCCAGACCGCGCCGCCCATCAGCCTGAGCAGAACGGGGACTCGCTCCATGAACAGTCAGACCTTGCGCACCCGCTTCGTACCGGCCGCCCTCGCCGTCGCACTGCTGAGCACGGGCGTCACCGTGGCCACCGCCCCGCCCGCCGCCGCGCGGCCCGCCGCCCAGCCGGCCGAAGCGGCGTCGTCGTTCGCCGCCAAGGGCAAGGCGAAGTCGCCCAAGTACTACCTCAAGTTCGTGAAGAACCAGAAGAACCCCAGCGACTCCAGGCTCCACCTGATGCCGGTGGGCAAGAAGAAGGCCGTCGCCACGTGGCGAGCCGGCTCCGGCAACGGCTCGACGAACTCCTGCAAGTCCAACGCGGGTTGGCTCCCCAACGGCTCGTACAAGATCGAGTTCCACAAGGAGAACTACAACAAGAAGATCAAGGGCTACGTCATCAAGCTCCAGGACAAGAAGTGCAGCAAGGGGACCAAGCGCACCGAACTCTTCATCCATAGCGAGATGAAGAAGAACGGCAAGCAGGGCCGCAAGGACGGCAAGGACTCCCCGTACCGCTGGGAGGGCAACCACGACTACAAGTCCGAGGGCTGCATCAAGCTGAAGCCCGCACACATCAAGAGCCTGTTCACCAAGGTCTCCAAGAGCTGGCCCAAGACGCTCAAGGTCGTCTGACCGTCCCCGAAGTCCGGTGCGCCGGAACGCCGTCGCACCGCTCCGCACGCCGACCGGGTCGCACCGGCCGCTTCCGGCGGCCGGTCCGACCGCCGGTCGAAGGCGCCGCAGCTCCCGGATGCGGCGCCTTCGGCCGTGCCGACCGGAAGCGGCGAAAGGACCTCCTGGCGTCCGTGCCGACCGGAATCGGCGAGAACCCTCGTCTACTCCTCCGGCGGGAACACCACCTCACCCGACTCCGCCAGCGTCAGCGTGATCGCCTCCACCGGGCAGCCCTCCGCCGCCGTGAGGATCTGTTCGGCAGCGTCGCGGTCCTCGGCCAGGGGGCGGGACTGGCGGGCGGTGTCCAGGCGGAAGGCGTCCGGGG
The DNA here is from genome assembly GCF_046548915.1 of Streptomyces sp. cmx-18-6. Lineage (NCBI taxonomy): Bacteria > Bacillati > Actinomycetota > Actinomycetes > Kitasatosporales > Streptomycetaceae > Streptomyces > Streptomyces sp. cmx-18-6. The sequence goes on from NZ_JAEBEP010000001.1 coordinate 352,819, forward strand.
CGTGGTTCACGCACATGCCGGAGCCGATGCAGAGGGACCGGTCGACCTCCACGTGCCAGCGGTCGCCCATCACGCCTCCCGGTAGCCGGCCGGCAGGTGGATCATCTTGTGCTCGAAGAACTCGCCGTAGCCCTCGGGGCCGAACTCGCGGCCCAGGCCGGAGTTCTTGTAGCCGCCGAACGGGCCGAGCATGTCCAGGCTGAAGGTGTTCACGCTGTACGTGCCGGTGCGGACGCGGCGGGCGACGTCGATGCCGCGTTCGGTGTCCGCCGTCCAGACGCTGCCGCTGAGGCCGTACGGGGAGTCGTCGGCGATGCGGACGGCCTCGGCCTCGTCGCCGTACGGGATCAGGCAGATCACCGGGCCGAAGATCTCCTCGCGGGCGATGCGCATGGAGTTGTCGACCGAGCCGAAGAGCGTCGGCTCCACGTACCAGCCGCGTTCCTGGGCGGGCGGGCGGTTGCCGCCGGTGAGGATCTTGGCGCCCTCCTCCTGGCCCAGGCGGATGTAGTCCAGGGAGCGTTGTTGCTGGCGGCGGGCCACCAGGGGGCCCAGTTCGGTGGTCGGGTCCAGGGGGTCGCCCACGCGCAGGGCTCCGGCCGCCGCCGCGAACGCCTCCGCGATCTCGTCGTAGCGGGAGCGCGGGGCCAGGATGCGCGTCTGGGCCACGCACGCCTGGCCGTTGATCATCCAGGCGAAGGGGACGATGCCCGCGACCGCCGCCTCCAGGTCCGCGTCCGGCAGGATCACCGCCGCCGACTTGCCGCCCAGTTCGAGGGTGACGCGGGTGAGGTTGCGGGAGGCGACCTCCATCACGCGGCGGCCGGCGGCGACCGAGCCGGTGAAGGAGACCTTGTCGACGTCCTTGTGGCCCACCAGGTACTCGCTGACCTCGCGGTCGGCGGGGAGGATGGAGAGGACCCCGGGCGGCAGGCCCGCCTCCGCCGCTATCTCCGCCAACACGTATGCGTCCAGGGGGGTTTCCGGGGAGACCTTCAGGACGGCCGTGCAGCCGGCGAGCAGGGCGGGGGCCAGTTTGGCGGCGGCCGTGAACTGGGGGACGTTCCACGGCACGACGGCCGCCACCACGCCGACCGGTTCGCGGCGCACCAGCAGCGGGCCGAGGACTCCGTCGCGCCGCTCCTCGTAGGGGAACGTACCCGCCACCGTGATCGCCGAGTCCCAGACCATCATCGCGGCGAGCGCCTGCACCATGACGCTCGCGCTGTACGGGGTGCCGTTCTGGGCGCTGATCAGGCGCGCGAACTCCTCGTGGCGTACGGCGAAGGCGTCCTTGATCCGGGTGATCACCGCGATCCGCTCGGCCGGCGTCATCCGGGGCCAAGGGCCCTCGTCGAAGGCGCGGCGGGCGGCGGCGACCGCCCGGTCGACATCGGCCTCGGAGGCGTGCGGCACACGGCCGATGACCTGTTCGGTGTGCGGGGAGATCACCTCGATGACGTCGCCGCCGAGCGGGTCGGTGAACTCCCCGCCGATGAACAGCTGTCCGTGTTCCACCAGCTCGTTGAGTTCCGTCATGGCCGTCGCCTCCCGCGAACCCGCGCACCGTAACTGACTGTTCGTCAGAACTGATACCAGTTCCTGTTCCAGGAGTCCACGGCGCGGACCGTTCCGAGGGCCCGGGAAGACCGAGAAAGCAGTAGACCCGGGCTACCACTGGAACGAGTTCTCGTTACAGTGGGCTCAGCGCACGCCGCCGAGCAGAGATGGGAAGCCCATGACGCAGGTGACGCACTCGACGCAGGTGACCGACCACGGCGGAGGCGTCCACAGCATCAAGGTCCCCATCCCGGACAACGCCCTCGGCCACACCTTGGTCCACCTCGTCGACACCGACCGGGGCCCCGTCCTCGTCGACACCGGCTGGGACGACCCGACCTCCTGGGACACGCTCACGGCCGGGCTCACCGCGCTCGGGACCGACGTCACCCGGATCCACGGCATCGTCATCACGCACCACCACCCCGACCACCACGGGCTCTCCGGCCGGGTCCGCGAGGCGTCCGGGGCCTGGATCGCCATGCACGAGGCGGACACCGCGATCGTCCGGCGCACCCGGGAGGCCGAACCCGGCGCCTGGCTCGACTACCTCACCCGGAAGCTCGCCGCGGTCGGCGCGCCCGAGGAGCACCTCGCCCCGCTGCTCGCCGCCCGTGGCAGCGGCCGGCCGCGCACCCTGCCGGGGCTGCGCGCCGCCCTGCCGGACCGCGAGATCGTGCCGGGCGAACTGCTCGACCTCGCCGGGCGACGGCTGCGGGCCGTCTGGACCCCCGGCCACACCCCCGGCCATGTCTGCCTCCATCTGGAGGAGGACCATCCGGCGAACCTGCCGGGGCACGGGCGGCTGTTCTCCGGGGACCATTTGCTGCCCGGGATCAGCCCGCACATCGGGTTGTACGAGGACCCCGACGACACCGCCGTCACCGATCCCCTGGGGGACTACCTCGCCTCGCTGGAGCGGATCGGGCGGCTGGGCGTGGCCGAGGTGCTGCCCGCGCACCAGCACGCGTTCACCGATGCGGGCGGGCGGGTGGCGGAGCTGCTGGTCCACCACGAGGAGCGGCTCGCCGGGCTGCTCGCCCTGCTCTCCTCGCCGCTGACCCCGTGGGAGCTGGCCGAGCGGATGGAGTGGAACCGGCCCTGGGAGCAGATCCCGCACGGCTCGCGGTCGATCGCCGTCTCCGAGGCCGAATCGCATCTGCGCCGCCTGGTGAAACTCGGCCGCGCGGAGGCGGTGGCGGGCAGCACCCCGGCGGCGTACGTCGCCGTGTGACCGGGGCGGGCGCAGGCCCGCCAGGGGCCGGACGCCCGCACTCCCGCCGGGGGACCCGGTCGCGTACGGAGTCGGCGCTCGCCCTGCTCCCGTACAGCGCCGTCGTGCCCGAGAGCCCCCCGCGCGCTGCTCCCTCCGGACGACGCGAGCGGTCTGCCGCCCCGGGGGCGGACCCTACGGGCCGGTAGAGTGGGCAGGTCGTCATCATGCCCGTACAGGGGGAAGCCGGTGCGAACCCGGCACTGGACCCCAGCCGTGAACCGCCCGCCCGGCGGCAGCCGGAACGCCCTGTCCGCGGAGCGTGAGCGGCCAGGGGACGTGCGATCACAGACCCCAGGGTCACCGGAACCCCGGTGGCCGGCACCGTCGAGGCATACGGGGCCGGAGCCCGGTGCCCCGTGCGCCGGGGAGTTCCGGCCCTCGCAGGAGAGGCCCAGCCCGCCATGACCGTACGCCGCAGCGCAGCCGCGCTCGCGACCACCGCCGTTCTTCTGGGCGCGGCCGCACCCGTCGCTCTCGCCGCGCCGAGCCCTTCCCCCTCGGCCGAGCTGCCGGCCGGGCTCTACGGCACCACGGACCCCACGTACGACGGGGTGTGGCGGCAGTCCCTCGCCTTCCTCGCCCAGAAGACCGAGCAGGTCACACCGGCCACCGAGGCGGTGGACTGGCTGGTCGGGCAGCAGTGCGACAGCGGCGCGTTCACGTCGTACCGGGACGCCTCCAAGCCCTGCGACGCGTCGACCGTGATGGACACCAACGCCACCGCCGCCGCCGTCCAGGCCCTCTACGCGGAGGGCACGCACCGCGAGGCGGCGAACAACGGGGCCGACTGGCTGAAGTCCGTCCAGAACGACGACGGCGGCTGGGGGTACAACCCGGGCAGCCCCAGCGACGCCAACTCCACCGGCGTGGTGGTCGGCGCCCTCGCCGTGACCGGCGTGCCGATCGGCGAGGTCAGCACCGACGACGGCAAGACCCCGTACACCGCGCTCCAGGCCCTGGCCATCCCGTGCGGGAAGAAGGACGGCGGCGCGTTCGCCTACCAGCCCGGCAAGCAGGGCGAGCTCGTCGCCAACGACGACGCGTCGGCCGCCGCCGTGCTCGGACTGCTCGGCAAGGGCATGGCCGTGAACGACGACAACGCGGTGAAGGATCCCGCCTGCCGCGAGGGCGACGACCTCACCGCCGAGGAGAGCGCCCAGAACGGGGCCCACTACCTCGCCGAGACCCTGGCCGCCTCCCCCCACCTCGATCAGCCCCCGATGCCGGGCGCCGAGGACAGCGAGCCGCAGCCCGACTTCGGCAACACGGCGGACGCCGTCGTCGCTCTCGCCGCCTCCGGGCACAAGGACAAGGCCGCCGCCTCGGTGCGGTGGCTGGAGAAGAACGCCACGACCTGGGCGCGGCAGGGCGGGCCCGCCGCCATCGCGCAGCTGGTCCTCGCCGCGCACGCGACGGGCGCGGACGCCCGCGAGTTCGGCGGGGTCGACCTCGTCAGGCAGCTGAACGCGACCGGCCCCGCCCCCGCCGCGACCGCCGTCCCCCAGCCGACGCCGACCGGTGCGCAGCCCACCAGCGGCACCAGCAGCGACGACGGCGGGCTGGGGCTGTGGTGGCTGATCGGCATCGGCCTGGCCTTCGGCGCGGGCGTCGGGTTCCTGCTGAGCATGCGGCGGAAGAAGCAGCAGCCGTGACGCGTAGGCCGGTTCCGGCACGGCCCCGGAATCCCGTCGCCGCTCCCCCGACCACCCTCCTGACCGCTCTCCTCGCCGCCCTTCTCGCCGCGTCGGCGGTCCTGTTCGGCGCGGGCGGCGCCGAGGCCGCCGGGTACCGCTACTGGTCGTTCTGGCTGGGCGACGGCAAGAACTGGGAGTACGCCACCCAGGGCCCCTCCCTCCTGCGCCCCGACGACGGTACGGTCCAGGGCTTCCGGTTCTCCGTCAGCGAGGACTCCGCCGACGCCGACCGGCCGCGCCGCGCCCCCGACTTCGGGGCGATCTGCGCGGGCACCCCGGCGAAGGACGGCTCCAAGCGGGTCGCCCTGGTGATCGACCCGGGTACGACGGCGGACGCCCCGGACGGCGAGAAGCCGCCCGCGCCGCGCACCGCCTGCGCCCAGGTCGCGCCCGACGCCAGCAGCGCGGAGGCGCTCGCGGCGGTGGCGAAGCCGTTGCGGTACGACAGCAGCGCGATGATCTGCGCGATCTCCGGCTATCCGAGGACGGGCTGCGGCGAGCAGGTGTCGGGGGACGGCAGCGACAAGCCGACCGACACCCCCACCGCCTCGGCCCCGGCAGCGGACGACGACGGCGGGGACAGCGGCGGGGGCCCCTCCGCCGGGCTCCTCGTCGGCATCGGGGCCGTCCTGCTGCTGGGCGTCGCCGCCGTGTTCCAGGCCCGCCGGCGCCGATGACGCGCTCCCCCGGCACGGCCCGGCTGCTCCGGCGCGCCCTGCACGCGCCCGAGGCGGGCCGCTCCAACGCGCTGCCCGCCGGGGCGTGGTGGCTGTGGGCGCTGGGGCTGGCCGTCGCCGCGTCCCGCACCACCAACCCGTTGCTGCTCGGGCTGCTGGTGGGGGTGGCGGGGTATGTGGTGGCGGCCCGGCGCACGGACGCGCCGTGGGCCCGCTCGTACGGGGCGTTCATCAAGCTCGGGCTCTTCGTCGTGGCGCTGCGCCTGCTGTTCTCCGTCTTCCTCGGCTCGCAGATCCCCGGCTCGCACACCGTGCTGACGCTCCCCGAAGTGCCGCTGCCGAACTGGGCGCAGGGGGTGCGGATCGGCGGCCGGGTCACGGCGGAGCAGTTGGTCTTCTCCCTCTACGACGGGATGAAGCTGGCCGCCCTGCTGATCTGCGTCGGCGCGGCGAACTCCCTCGCCAACCCGGCCCGGTTGCTGAAGTCGCTGCCCGGTGCGCTGTACGAGGTCGGGGTCGCCGTCGTCGTCGCGATGACGTTCGCGCCCAACATGGTCGCGGACGTGGTGCGGTTGCGCACCGCGCGGCGGCTGCGGGGGCGGCCGACCGGTGGGGTCGGGGCCGTCGCGCAGATCGGACTGCCGGTGCTGGAGGGGGCGTTGGAGCGTTCGGTGGCGGTGGCCGCGTCGATGGACGCGCGCGGTTACGGGCGTACCGCCCAGGTCCCGCCCGCCGTCCGGCACACCACCAACGTGCTCACCCTGGGCGGGCTGCTCGGGGTGTGCGCGGGGACCTACGGGCTGCTGGCCGCCCAAGGGGCCGTGTACGGGCTGCCGTTGCTGCTGGCGGGGCTCGTCGCGGCGATGGCGGGGCTGCGGCTGGGCGGCCGGCGTTCGGTGCGCACCCGCTACCGCCCCGACCGGTGGGGGCCGCGGGCCTGGCTGGTGGCGGGGTCGGGTGCGGTGGTGGCGGCCGCGATGATCTGGGCGGGCTCCGTCGATCCTGGGGCGCTGCACCCCGGAGTCGTACCGCTGACCGCGCCCGTGCTGCCGCTGTGGCCGGCGGCGGTCGTGCTGGTCGGGCTGCTGCCCGCGCTGGTCGCGCCCGTGCCGCCGACAGCGCGGCGCTTCGAAGAACACGACCGTCCCAGCAAGGAGCAGGCGTGATCAGGTTCGAGCAGGTCTCCGTGCGGTACGACGGGACGGACCGGCCCACCCTGTCCGGGGTCGATTTCGCTGTCCCGGAAGGGGAGTTGGTGCTGCTCGTCGGCCCGTCCGGGGTCGGCAAGTCGACGTTGCTGGGTACGGTGTCGGGGCTCGTCCCGCACTTCACGGGCGGGGTGCTCTCGGGCCGGGTCACGGTGGACGGGCGCGACACCCGCACCCATAAGCCGCGTGAACTGGCCGATCTGGTGGGCACGGTGGGGCAGGACCCGTTGGCGCACTTCGTCACGGACACCGTCGAGGACGAACTCGCCTACGGCATGGAGTCGTTGGGCCTGGCCCCGGACGTCATGCGCCGGCGGGTGGAGGAGACGCTCGATCTGCTGGGCCTGGCCGAGCTGCGCGACCGGCCGATCGCGACCCTGTCGGGCGGCCAGCAGCAGCGGGTGGCGATCGGTTCGGTGCTGACCCCGCACCCCAAGGTGCTGGTCCTGGACGAGCCGACGTCCGCGCTGGACCCGGCGGCGGCCGAGGAGGTCCTCGCCGTGCTGCAACGGCTGGTGCACGATCTCGGGACGACCGTGCTGATGGCCGAGCACCGGCTGGAGCGGGTCGTGCAGTACGCGGACCAGGTCGTCCTGCTGCCCGCGCCGGGAGCGGCCCCCGTGATGGGGCCGCCCGCCGGCATCATGGCGATCTCGCCGGTCCGGCCGCCGGTCGCGGAGCTCGGGCTGCTGGCGGGCTGGGACCCGCTGCCGCTCTCGGTGCGGGACGCCCGGCGCGGGGCGGGCGGGCTGCGGGCCCGGCTGGCGGAGACCTCACCGCCCGCGCCGCCGGAGCTTTCGGTGAACGTGTCCGTCGCGCCCGCGCCCGTCTCCCCCGGCCCCGGTCCCGGGCGGATCGCCCGGCTCCTGGGTCGTACGAGGACCGTCGAAGCCCCCGCCGCCGACCCCGTCACCCGGGTCGAGAACCTGGGCGTGCGGCGCGGCCGGATCGAGGCGTTGCGGCGGGTGACGCTCACGGTGGCCCCGGGCGAGACGGTGGCGCTGATGGGCCGCAACGGGGCCGGCAAGTCCACGCTGCTCGGCGCGCTCGTCGGCATGGTCGAGCCCGCCTCCGGCACCGTGCGCGTCGGCGGACTGGCCCCGGCCCTCACCGATCCGCGCGCCATGATCCGCCGGGTCGGCCTCGTCCCGCAGGAGCCGCGCGACCTGCTGTACGCGGACACGGTGGCCGCCGAGTGCGCCGCCGCCGACCGGGACGCGGGCGCGGCGGAAGGCGCCTGCCGGGCCCTGGTCTCCGAACTGCTGCCGGGCGTCGGGGACGCGACCCACCCGCGCGACCTCTCCGAGGGGCAGCGGCTCGCCCTGGCCCTCGCCCTGGTGCTCACGGCCCGCCCGCCGCTGTTGCTGCTGGACGAGCCGACCCGGGGCCTGGACTACGCGGCCAAGGGGCGGCTCGTCGGCGTACTGCGGTCGCTGGCGGCCGAGGGCCACGCGATCGTCCTGGCCACGCACGACGTGGAGCTGGCGGCGGAGCTGGCCCACCGGGTGGTGATCCTCGCGGACGGGGAGGTCGTCGCGGACGGCCCGACCGGGCGGGTGGTGGTCTCCTCCCCCGCCTTCGCCCCCCAGACGGCGAAGATCCTGGCCCCGCAGGAGTGGCTGACCGTCTCCCAGGTGCGCGGCGCACTGGAGGCGGGCGCGTGAGCGGCGGCGGAGCGGGCGTACGGGTGCGGGGCACGGGGCGGGAGGCGGACCGATGAGCGACGCGACGGCGGTACGGGGGCGGGCCCCCCGGCCCGTGCGGCTCGGGCCGAAGTCGGTCGCCGCGCTGGTGCTGGTCAGCGCGGTCGGCGTGGTCGCCTTCGGGTGGCCGCTGCTGGCCGGAGCCGACTCCGGGCTCGCGCACGCGCAGGACGCGCCGTGGCTGTTCGCGGCGCTGCTGCCGCTGCTGGTCGCGGTGGTGGTGGCGACGATCTCGGAGTCCGGGATGGACGCCAAGGCCGTGGCGATGCTCGGCGTGCTGGCGGCGGTGGGGGCCGCGCTGCGCCCGCTGGGGGCGGGCACGGCGGGCCTGGAGCCGATGTTCTTCCTGATGGTGCTGAGCGGCCGGGTGCTGGGCCCCGGCTTCGGCTTCGTGCTCGGCTCGGTGACGATGTTCGCGTCCGCCCTGCTCACGGGCGGGGTGGGGCCGTGGATGCCGTTCCAGATGCTGTCGATGGGCTGGTTCACGATGGGCGCGGGCCTGCTGCCGGGCGCGGACCGGCTGCGCGGGCGGGCGGAGTTGGCGATGCTGGCCGTCTACGGGTCCGTGGCGGCGTTCGCGTACGGCACGATCATGAATCTGTACGGCTGGACCATCATCCCCGGTCTCGGCTCGGGCATCTCGTTCGTGGCGGGCGACCCGCTCCACGAGAACCTGGTGCGCTTCCTCGCCTACTGCGCGGCGACCTCGCTCGGCTGGGACCTGGGGCGGGCGGTGCTCACGGTCGCCCTGACGCTGACGATCGGCCCGACCCTGCTGAAGGCCCTGCGCCGGGCGACCCGGCGGGCGGCGTTCGACGCGCGGGTGGGGTTCGAGGGGCGGACGGGGTTCGAGGGGCGGGCGGGGGTCGAGGGGCAGGCGGAGGTCGACGGGCGGGCGAGGGTCGACGGGCACGGGAAGCCCGAGGGGTGAACGGCCCCCTGGGCTCCGGGAGAGCAGGCCGCCGTGCGGCTACAGCCGCTGGATGATCGTCCCCGTGGCCAGCGCCCCGCCCGCGCACATCGTGATGAGCGCGAACTCCTTGTCGCGGCGCTCCAGTTCGTGCAGGGCCGTGGTGATCAGGCGGGCGCCCGTCGCGCCGACCGGGTGGCCGAGGGCGATCGCGCCGCCGTTGACGTTGACCTTCTCCAGGCCGTCGAGGTCCGCCTCGAACTCCTGGGCCCAGCTCAGCACCACCGACGCGAACGCCTCGTTGATCTCGACCAGGTCGATGTCCTTCAGCGACATGCCCGCCTTGCCGAGCACCGCCCGGGTGGCGTCCACGGGGCCGTCCAGGTGGAAGTGCGGGTCGGAGCCGACCAGCGCCTGGGCCACGATCCGGGCCCGGGGCCTGAGCTTGAGGGCCCGGGCCATCCGTTTGGAGGCCCACATGAGGGCGCAGGCGCCGTCGGATATCTGGGAGGAGTTGCCGGCGGTGTGGATCGCGCTCGGCATGACCGCTTTCAGCCCGGCGAGCGCCTCCATCGAGGTGTCCCGCAGCCCTTCGTCCCGGTCGACGAGCCGCCACATGCCCTGGCCCGCCGCCTGCTCCTCCTCGGTGGTGGGGACCTGGACGGCGTACGTCTCGCGCTTGAAGCGCTCCTCGGCCCAGGCGGCGGCCGCCCGCTGCTGCGAGAGCAGGCCGAGCGCGTCGACCTTCTCGCGGGTCAGGCCGCGTTTGCGGGCGATGCGCTCGGCGGCCTCGAACTGGTTGGGCAGGTCGACGTTCCACTCGTCGGGCCAGGGCTTGCCCGGCCCGTGTTTGGAGCCGCTGCCCAGCGGCACCCGCGACATCGCCTCGACGCCGCAGCTGATGCCCACGTCGATGACTCCGGCGGCGACCATGTTGGCGACCATGTGCGCGGCCTGTTGCGAGGAACCGCACTGACAGTCCACGGTGCTGGCGGCGGTCTCGTACGGCAGGCCCACGGCCAGCCAGGCGTTGCGGGCCGGGTTCATGGACTGCTCCCCGGCGTGGGTGACGGTGCCGCCGACGATCTGCTCGACGCAGTCGGCCTGGATGCCGGTGCGGCCGAGGAGTTCACGGTAGGTCTCGCCCAGCAGGTAGGCCGGGTGCAGATTGGCGAGCGCGCCTCCACGCTTGCCGATGGGGGTGCGTACGGCTTCGACGATGACGGGTTCCGCGGCCATGAGCTCGTCCTCTCCTCGCACTTCCGCTGGGGGCGTCCCGGCGCCCATGGAAGTAACTAGTACGCGTTCTAGTTCTGCAAGCAGTCTCGTGACGCGGGCCCGCCCGCGCAAGGGGCGTGCACCCACCGCGTACCCCCCTTGCGCGCGCCCCTGCTTCGGGGAGGGCGGCTGCGCGGGCCGGTCGCGGGGAACGGATCCGGCCAGGACTCTTGCGACTTGTAGAACTCGTTACTACCTTGCGGGCAGTTTCTGATGGAGCATCAGAAACTGCGACTGCCTGACGGTTCGCCGCCAGATCCGGAGTGGAGAGGTGCCCATGCGCTGCCCCCATCTGCCAGACGGGTTCGACTTCACCGACCCCGACCTCCTCCAGTCCCGCGTCCCACTCCCGGAGTTCGCCCTGATGCGGCAGACCGCGCCGGTCTGGTGGTGCGCCCAGCCCACCAACATCTCCGGCTTCGGCGACGAGGGGTACTGGGCCGTCACCCGCCACGCGGACGTCAAGTACGTCTCCACGCACCCCGAGTTGTTCTCCTCGAACACCAACACCGCCGTCATCCGCTTCAACGAGACGATCAGCCGCGACCAGATCGAGGTCCAGAAGCTCATCATGCTCAACATGGACCCGCCGGAGCACACCCGGGTCCGCCAGATCGTCCAGCGCGGCTTCACCCCGCGCGCGGTGCGCTCGCTGGAGCAGGCGCTGCGGGCGAGGGCCCGCTCCATCGTGGAGAGCGCCCACGCCTCGGCCGACGCGGACGGGTCCTTCGACTTCGTCACGAACATCGCGGTGGAGCTCCCGCTCCAGGCGATCGCCGAACTCATCGGCGTACCGCAGGAGGACCGGGCGAAGATCTTCGACTGGTCCAACAAGATGGCCGCGTACGACGATCCCGAGTACGCGATCACCGAGGAGGTCGGGGCCGAGGCGGCGATGGAGATCGTGGCGTACTCGATGAACCTGGCGGCGGCCCGCAAGGAGTGCCCGGCGCAGGACATCGTCTCCCAGCTCGTCGCGGCGGAGGGTGAGGGGAACCTGTCCTCCGACGAGTTCGGGTTCTTCGTGATCCTGCTCGCGGTGGCCGGCAACGAGACCACCCGTAACGCCATCAGCCACGGCATGCACGCCTTCCTCACCCACCCCGAGCAGTGGGAGCTCTACAAGCGGGAGCGCCCGAGGACGACGGCCGAGGAGATCGTGCGCTGGGCGACCCCGGTGGTCTCCTTCCAGCGGACCGCCACCCAGGACCTGGAGCTGGGCGGTCAGCGGATCAGGGAGGGCGAGCGGGTCGGGCTGTTCTACTCCTCCGCCAACAACGACCCCGAGGTGTTCGACTCCCCCGGGGCCTTCGACATCACCCGCGACCCCAACCCGCACCTGGGCTTCGGGGGCGGCGGCCCGCACTTCTGCCTGGGCAAGTCGCTGGCCGTGATGGAGATCGACCTGATCTTCAACGCCATCGCGGACGTGCTGCCCGATCTGCGGCTCCTGGAGGACCCGCGGCGGCTGCGGTCGGCGTGGCTCAACGGCATCAAGCAGCTTCAGGTGAGCACGTCCGCGGTCGCCTGACGCCGGCCGCCTCCCGCCATGTCGCAGGGGCGCCGCTACTGCTTGCCGCCCACCTTCTCGGCCACCGCGGCCTCGGCCACCTCGGCGGTCTCGACGGCGGGCACGGACCGGGCGGCCGGCACGGCGGGCCGCCCGCCCCCGGGCTCCGCCGCCCGCTCCGGACGGCCGGTCACCGGCTCCGGGCATCCGGTCGCCCGCTCCAGGCGCTCGCCGGCCGGCCCCTGATTCTCGGCAGCCGGCCCCGTCGCCAACTTCCTCGGCCCCGACAGCAGATACGTCAGCCCGAAGCCCATCGCGACGACCAGTCCGCCGCCGGCCGCGTCCAGCACCCAGTGGTTGGCGGTGGCCACGATCGCGGCGATCGTGAAGAGCGGGTGCAGCAGGCCGAGCGCCTTCATCCACATCTTCGGGGCCAGCATCACGATCACCACACCGCACCACAGCGACCAGCCGAAGTGCAGTGACGGCATCGCCGCGTACTGGTTGGTGACCGTGGTCAGCGTCCCGAAGTCGGGCCGGGAGAAGTCCTGCACCCCGTTGATGGTGTCGACGAAGCCGAGGCCGGGCATGAGCCGGGGCGGGGCCAGCGGGTAGAGCCAGAACCCGACGAGCGCCAGCAGCGTGGCGAAGCCGATGGAGGAGCGGACCCAGCGGTAGTCGGCGGGGCGGCGCGCGTAGAGCACGCCGAGGATCGCCAGCGGGATGATGAAGTGGAAGGTCTGGTAGTAGTAATCGAAGAACTCCCGCAGCCAGGTGATCTGCACGACCGTGTGGTTGACCCAGAGCTCGATGTCGATGTGCAGCCACTGCTCGATGGCGTGGATCTGCCGGCCGTGCTCCTCCGCGACGGGCCGGCCGGCGGTGGCGGCCAGGCGGACCTGGGAGTACGCGGAGTAGACGACCCGGATGAGCAGGAGTTCCAGCAGGAGGTTGGGGCGGCTGAGCACCCGGCGCCAGAACGGCAGGAGCGGCACGCGTCCGAAGCGCGCGGCCACCGGTCTCGCGTAGTCGGTGGGGATCGGCTGCCGCCAGTACGGCGAGGTGCGCGGCAGGAACGGGGCGACGCAGGCGGCGGCGAGCGCCACGAGGAGCAGCGCGTTGTCCCGTACGGGAGCGAGCAGCGCGCCGTCCGGCAGCAGCATCCTGCCGGGGAGCGTGACGACGAGCACCACGACGGCCGGCCAGACCAGCCGGTCGGAGGCCCGCTTGCCGACCCTGCCGACGACCGCGAGGAGCACCCACAGCAGCTGGTGCTGCCAGGCCGTGGGCGAGACGGCCACGACGACGCAGCCGGTCACGGCGACGGCCAGGAGCAGTTGCCCGTCCTGGGCGTAGCGGACCGCGCGCCGCACGCCGACGACGGCGACCCCGGCGGCCAGCACGAGGAACAGGGCGATCTCCGCGGGCCCCTCGAAGCCGAGGCGGAGCAGTGCGCCGTGCAGGGACTGGTTGGCCAGGCTGTCCGGCCGCTCGCCGAGCCCGGCGCCCACGGCATGGTGCAGCCAGTACGTCCACGAGTCCTTCGGCGCCACCGCCCAGGCGGCGACCGTGCAGAGGGCGAAGGCCGCGCCCGCGGTCGCCGAGGCCCGTCGCCTGCCGGTCAGCCAGAGCAGCGCGGCGAACAGCAGGAGCGCCGGTTGCAGAGCCGCCGCGAGGCCGACGAGGACGCCCTGCAACCGGTGGTCGCGGGCCGCGAAGCAGGCCAGGAGCACCAGCAGGACCGGCAGGATGCTGGTCTGGCCCAGGTGCAGGGTGTTGCGGACCGGGAGCGACAGCATGAGCAGGCTGATCGCCACGGGGACCGCGAGCAGCGCCGTACGCCGGCCGACCGGCGCGGGCAGGGCGCGGGCCGCGACGACGCCGAGGGCGACGACGAGCAGCAGGGACCCGAACGTCCAGGCGACGCCCAGGGACTGCTGGGCCGAAGCGGCGAGGGGCTTCAGCACCAGTCCCGCGAAGGGGGTCCCGGTGAACCGGCCGCTCTCGTACAGCGAGCCCGTCACGTGCAGAACGCCGTTCTCCCCGATCCAGGTCTCCAGATCGGTGAGCCGTTCACCGGGCGGCTGCCTCAGCACCACCGTCATCTGCCGTGCCGCCAGCACGGCCACGACCAGCCAGAGCAGGGCCCGGGTCAGCCGGGTCCTGCTCTCCGCGTCCGTCGCCACGTCACCGCGCACACTGTGATCCGCATTCGCCACGCCGCGCCGCCCCTCCCACCGTTCCATGCGCCGCCCCTTCGAGTGAGGGCAGTGCCGGGTGAAGCCTCGCATTGCCCTAGGGGGTAGACACAATCAACCCCCTCTTTGCCTGACTGTCATCCCGGGTGATCCGGGGTGGGGCGTCGGTCGGTGGACGGTCGCGTGTCCGTGGGACATCGGTCGGTGGACGGTCGCGTGTCCGTGGGACATCGGTCGGGCGTCGGTCGGGCCGCTGTCCCCGCCCGCGCGGAATCACGTCGACCTTCGGTCGCGCGGGAGCGAGAATGCCCCGCATGACCTGGACCGTCACCGCCGAACGATTCGACTCGCCCGACGCCGCGACGCTGCGCCGCGACTACTACGACGAGGTCGCCGGCCGCTACTGGCAGCGGCCCGCCACCGACGCGGAGATAGCCGAGGGACTGGCCGACGACGGCGCCGACCTGCTGCTGCCGCCGACCGGCCAGTTCGTCGTCGGCCGCCACGAGGGCAAGGCGGCGAGCTGCGCCGGGCTGGTGCTCACCGAGGGGAGCGCGCCAGGTTCGGCGGAGCTGACCCGGGTGTACGTGCGCCCGGCGTTCCGGGGCACGGGCGGCGGCGGGCTGCTGCTGGCCGCGATCGAGGAGGAGGCGCGGGCGCTCGGGGTGCGGCTGCTCCGGCTGGACACCCGTCTCGACCTGGTCGAGGCGCGCGGGCTGTACGCGAAGCACGGCTACGCGGCGGTGCCCGCCTTCCACCGCCGCAACCCGTACGCGGAGGTCTGGTTCGCCAAGGAGCTGTGAGGCGGGCGGGGGGGGCTGGGGTCCGGGGGGGAGTGGGAGGTGTCAGGGCCGGGGGTGCCGGGCGGGGGTCCGGGCCGGTGTCAGGGCCGGGGGTCCGGGGGGTCGCCGAGGTTCCGGCCGGGGTGGTCCCGGTCGGGACGGCTCAGGTCGTCGGGGTGGCTCAGGTCGTCCGGACGGCTCCGGTGGTCGGGACGGCTCAGGTCGCCCTGACGGCTCAGGTCATCGGGACGGCTCAGGTCATCAGGACGGCTCAGGTCATCGGGACGGCTGAGGTCGTCCTGGCGGCCTCGGTGGTGCCGGTGCCGGTGCCGGTCCAGGTCGCGGTGGTCGAGGTCGTGGTGCCAGTCCGCCGCGTGGTCGCGGGGCGGGGCCGGCATATGGGGGCGCTCCTTGCTCGACCCGCTGACCTCATGGGTCAGCTCGGCGACGAGCTTGACCAGGTCGGTGGGGCGCTCGGGTCCCCACCAGTCGCCCAGCAGTTCGGCGAGGGAGTCCTCCCGGGCCTGCGAGAGCCGCACGACGGCTTCGGCCCCTTCGTCGGTGAGGATCATCTGGAGCCCCTCGCGGCGGGCCAGTCCGCGCCCCTCCACCTGCCGGGCCGCCTCGGTGATCACCCGTAGCGGTACGGGGGCCACCTCCGCGAGCCGGGCGGGCTCCACGGTGCCGTGCCGCTTGATCCGCAGCAGCAGCCAGCTGGCGGCGGGCAGCAGGTCGTACCCCGCCCGCGCGGTGATCTTCTCGTAGATCTCCCGGCGGCCCTCCCGGGTGGCGAGCACCGAAAGGGCGCGGGCGCACTCGTCGTAGGAGGAGCGCTCCACCGGGTTCGAGGCGAGCGTCTGGCTGGTGTCGGGCGCGGTCACCGAGCCCCGGAGCTTGTCCTCCCTGAGGAACCAGGTCAGCACGAAGGCGACCAGGACGACGGGGGCTGCGTACAGGAAGACGTCCGTGATGGACGTGGAGTACGCGTCGAGGATCGAGGGCCGCAGGTCGGCGGGGAGCATCTGGATGGCCCGGGGGTCGGCCGCCAGCCGGTCGGCGTCGACGCCCGGTGGCAGGGTGCGGCCCGCGAGCGCGCTGTCGAGCTGGCCGGTGAGCCGGTTGGTGAAGACGGTGCCGAAGATGGCCACGCCGAACGACGCGCCGATGGAGCGGAAGAACGTCGCGCCGGAGGTGGCGACGCCGAGGTCCTGGTACGAGACCGCGTTCTGCACCACGAGGACGAGCACCTGCATGACGAGGCCGAGCCCGGCCCCGAAGACGAAGAACGAGGCGCTCATCTGCCAGGTGGAGCTGGACTCGTCGAGCCGGTGGAGGAGCAGGAGCCCGGCGGCGGTCAGGGCAGTGCCGGTGACGGGGAAGACCTTCCAGCGGCCGGTGCGGCTGACGAGCTGGCCGGAGCCGGTCGAGGTGAGGAGCATGCCGAGGACCATCGGCAGCATGTGGACGCCGGACATGGTCGGCGTGATGTCGTGGACCACCTGGAGGAACGTGGGCAGATAGGTCATCGCGCCGAACATCGCGAAGCCGACGACGAAGCTGATCACGGCGACGAGGCTGAAGGTCCTGATCCGGAAGAGTTTCAGCGGCAGCACCGGTTCCACCGCCCGCCGCTCCGCCGCGACGAACGCGACCAGCAGCACGGCGGCCAGCACCGCGAGCGCGATGATCTGCGCCGAAGCCCAGGCCCAGGTCGTGCCGCCGAGGGAGGCGACGAGGATCAGGCAGGTGGCGACGGCGGCGATGAGCAAGGTGCCGAGGTAGTCGATCGTGTGCTTCTCGCGGTGGACCGGGATGTGCAGCACGGCCGCGATGACGAGCAGCGCGACGACGCCGATCGGCAGGTTGATGTAGAACACCCAGCGCCAGCTGAGGGATTCGGTGAAGAACCCGCCGAGCAGCGGCCCGAGCACGCTCGTCACCCCGAAGACCGCGCCGAACAGGCCCTGGTACTTGCCGCGTTCGCGCGGGGTGACGATGTCGCCGACGATCGCCATCGAGAGCACCATGAGCCCGCCGCCGCCGAGCCCCTGGAGAGCGCGGAAGCCGATGAGCTGGGGCATGTTCTGGGCGAGACCGCAGAGGACGGAGCCGATCAGGAAGATGACGATCGCGGTCTGGAACAGCTTCTTGCGGCCGTACTGGTCGCCGAGCTTGCCCCAGAGCGGTGTCGCGGCCGTCGCCGCCAGCAGATAGGCGGTGACCACCCAGGACAGGTGGTCCATGCCGCCGAGCTCGCTGACGATGGTCGGCAGCGCCGTGGAGACGATGGTCTGATCGAGTGCGGCGAGCAGCATGCCGAGGAGCAGTGCGCCGATCGCCACCAGAACGGTTCGGCGGGACTGTCCCTCGCCGGGGGCCATGGGCGGCGGGCTCAGCTGCTGGGCCATGGACATCTCCTCGATCCGCTGATCCACTACACCCCCATCCTGGCCGTTCTGCCCTGTTATGGCCTGCCGAGCGTGGTATGCGGCCCCCTGCGCGCCGCCCAGGGGCATTGGGCTTCGCCGGAGGGGGCTGCATAATCGCAGGCAGTTCAAGGGGAGGGGACCCACGATGACCGGACACGCATGCCCGGAGTGCGGCAGACGGACGGCAGGCGAGCCCGGCACGGAACACCGGGTGCCCTGCCGGTGCGGTACGGACACGGGCGCGTCGGGCACGACACGGCTCACGGGCGAGGAGCTGCGCGCCGCCCGCTCGGCGGAGATCGCGGCGGCGGAGGACTTCGACCCGCTGCGGATCAGGCCGTATGTGACGTTGACGGAGAGCACGGCGTCCGATGACGACGTCGACGCGGGGGCGGGGGCCGGCACTGGGGGCGGTGTCGGGGCCGGGACTGGAGTCGGGGCCGGGTCCGGGGCTGAGTCCCGGTCCGGGGCCGAGCCTGGTCAGGACGTTTCCGGTGCCGCCGACACCACCATGCCGCTGTCGCTGTCGCCGTCGCCGTCGCCGGGCGGGGGCGTCCCGGCGGGCTCCCCCGGCTCGCCCTTCCACGGCTCGGGCCCCACCCTCGCCCACGACTCCACGACCACCCCCTTCCACACCCCCGCCCCCGGCGACGACCCCGTGCAGCCGCGCCGCAGGCGGCCCTTCGCGATCCTGGCCGTGGGGGCGGCCGTGGCGGCGGTGGTCGGCACGGCGGCCTTCGCCGGCGGGCTGTTCGACCGGGACGGCGGCCCGAGCGGGGCGTTGCCGGAGGCGACCACGAGCGTCCCGGACGCCGAGGACGAACCGGCGGCATCCGTCGCCCCGTCCCCCTCCCCCTCGGCCGCCCCGTCCCGTACGGCGTCGGCCTCGCCCACCCCCTCGGCGTCCGCGTCCGCCTCCGCCTCGCCGACGCAGAGCGCCACGCCGACCCCGTCCGCCTCCGCCCCGGCCACGCCGGTCGCCGAGGCCCCGAGCGCCCCGGCGACCGGCAGCCCGGCCCCGGACCAGGTCCCGCCGTCCGCCGCCCCGCCCGCCGAGCCGGCCCCCTCCGCGCTGCGGCACGGCGACCAGGGGCCGCAGGTGGCCGAGTTGCAGAACCGGCTCAAGGAGGTGTGGCTCTACCACGGCCCCTCAGACGCGAACTTCAACGACCGGGTGGAGAACGCCGTACGGGTCTACCAGTCGTACAAGGCGATCCAGGGCGACCCGGCCGGCGTGTACGGGCCGAACACCCGGCGCGCGCTGGAGGCGGAGACGACCGGCCGGGGCCGCGACTGACGGGCCGCGGCGAGCACGCGGACCCGGGCCCGGCGGACGTGAGCATGGCGGACGCACCTGAGCACGGGCGGACGGGAGCACGGGCGGACCTGCGGGATTGGCTTTCCGGCCCAGGTTTTTGTATGTTCGTGGAACAAAGTAGCTCCCGCCCGCTCTCCCTGACCGGCGGGCGGGGCTGCTCTTGTACCGCGCCACCACCCCGCGCGCCCCGCACTACCCCGTTCTGGAGTCAGCCGATGCCGGCCACCGTCCTCACTGCAAGCGCCCTCCTGCTGGACATGGACGGCACCCTCGTGAACTCCGACGCGGTGGTCGAGCGCTGCTGGCGTCGGTGGGCCGTCCGGCACGGACTGGACCCCGAGGCCGCACTCAAGGTGGTCCACGGCCGCCAGGGGTACGCCACGATGGCCGTCCTGCTCCCGGACCGCCCCGTGGAGGAGAACTACGCGGACAACCGGGTGATGCTCGCCGAGGAGACCGCCGACGTCGACGGCGTGGTGCCGATCGGCGGGGCCCCCGCGTTCATGGCCGCGATCGCCGGCCTCCCGCACGCACTGGTGACCTCGGCCGACAGCGCGCTCGCGACGGCCCGGATGACGGCGGCCGCGCTGCCGATGCCCGCCGTACGCGTCACGGCCGAGCAGGTCGGCGCCAGCAAGCCGGACCCCGAGGGCTTCCTCAAGGGCGCGGCGGAGCTCGGTTTCGGGGCGGCGGACTGCATCGTGTTCGAGGACTCCGAGGCGGGCATCGCGGCCGGCCGGGCCGCCGGCATGCGCGTCGTCGGCGTCGGCCCGCGCGCCGCGGCCCTGTCGCCGGACGCCCATGTCGAGGACCTGACGCAGGTTCGGGTGGAGGCGGCCGAGGACGGCTCGATCCGCCTGCACATCAGCGCGGCCTGAGCCCCTGCCCCGCCCCGGGCGCTCTCACCCCCGGTGCAGCAGCCCGCGCGCGACCAGTTCCAGCACCACCGCGACGGCCACCGCCTGAACCGCCATCAGGGCCACCAGCACGAACAGTTGCACCGCACCCGCCTCCACCGGCGAGGCCCCGCCCAGCAGCATGCCCACGAACGCCCCCGGCAGCGTGACGAGCCCCACCGTCCGGGTCTGGTCGAGCCCCGGCAGCAACGCGTCCGAGGCGGCGGGCCGTACGATCTCCAGCCGGGCATCCCGGTCGGGCAGCCCGAGGGCCATCCCCGCCTCCACCTCCCCGTAACGGGTGGCGAGTTCGTCCAGGGCGCGCCGCCCGCCGAGTACGGTCGCGGTGAGCGCCCCGCCGATGAGGATGCCCGCCACGGGGATGAGCGCCAGGCCCCTCACCGGCACGAGCCCCGTGACCAGCAGCAGCCCCACCACGGGCAGCGCGCCCGCCGCGATCGGCACGGCCGCCCACCACCAGGTGCGGTTACGGGTGACGCGACGCCCCGCCGTCCAGGCGGCCACGGCGAACATCAGCGCCACGAAGCCGAGCAGCGGCGCCAGATACCGGACGACCCAGCCGATCAGCAGGGACACCGCGGCGAGTTGGGCCGCGGCCCGCACCCCGGCCACGAGGATCTCGCGCGAGCGGCCCAGCCGGGCCCACGCGGCGACGGCGGCCGCGAGGACCAACAGGACGGCGAGGACGACCCCGAGGGCCGGTGAGACCGGAAGCAGCACACGGCAAAGAGTAGAAGCCGCTCCCGAAGACCGCGCCGGACCACATCCCTGACGCTTCGTCAAATCTCACACTTCAACGCGCCCGGCGGATACTTCGCCCCCACGCGCCCCTTCACACCCCTTGATGTGACGTGCACATGTCGTCACTCTGTTACCTGGCGCCCACCCCACAGAAACCTGGCGCCGCCACGATGGGCGGGCTCCACAGCCGCCTGCCCACGCACCCCCCACACCAAGGGAGTTCGCATGTCCGGTGTCTACGCGCGTCGCACAGCCGTCGCCGCTGCAACCGCCGCCTTCGCCGCCACCTCCGTCCTGCTCACCGCCCCGACCGCGCAGGCCGCCCTCCCCACCCCGGTCAGCGCGGCGACCGCACGCACCTACCTCGGCCAGCTCACCGTGGGCGCGGAGGGCTCGTCCAGCGGGTACAGCCGCGACAAGTTCCCGCACTGGAGCACCCAGTCGGGGACCTGCAACACCCGTGAAGTGGTCCTCAAGCGCGACGGCACGAACGTCCAGCAGGACGCCTCCTGTGCCGCTGTCAGCGGCAGTTGGTACTCCCCGTACGACGGCGCGACCTGGAGTGCGGCGTCCGACGTCGACATCGACCACATGGTCCCGCTCGCCGAGGCGTGGCGCTCCGGTGCGAGCAGTTGGACCAACGCCCAACGGCAGTCCTTCGCCAACGACCTGGCCCGCCCGCAGCTCATCGCGGTCACCGACAACGTCAACCAGGCCAAGGGCGACAAGGACCCGGCCAAGTGGATGCCGCCGCGCGCGGCGTACAAGTGCACCTACGTCCGCGCGTGGGTGCACGTCAAGCACCACTACGGCCTGAGCGTGGACTCCGCCGAGAAGAGCGCCCTGCAAACCGCCCTCAACGGCTGCTGACCCCCCGAACGGCAGGAAACAGGCGGCCCTCCCCGCCCTCCCCCGTCGTACCGTTCGTACGGAGTCGGCTCGCAAGGAGTCGGCCCGTACGAGCTACGGGGTACGGGATCACCCGTGACGACGACGGTGCGAGGAGGACATGACATGGCCGGGCTGCGTCTGGGGCCACTGCTGCGGTACGTCGACTGGGAGTCCGGTTCCACCGCGACCGTCTGGGTCGAGGCGAGCCGCCCGTGCACCGTGGAGGTGCGGTGCGCGGACGGCGCGTCGGGGGCGTCCCCGACGTTCGCGGTGGCCGGGCACCACTACGCCCTGGTGGTCGTCACGGGGCTGACGCCCGGCTCCACGACGGCGTACGAGGTACGGATCGGGAGCCGGCGCGTCTGGCCGCCCGAGGACTCCCGCCTCCCGCCGAGCACCATCACCACGCCCCCGGCGGCTGCCCGGGCGACGAAAGGGCCTTCGGGGGAAGGGCACTCGGGGGAAGGGCCTTCGGGACCGGCCCCGGCGGAGGGGCCGCGGGAGGGACCGGCGGAGGAACCGCGAGAGGGACCGGCGGCTGGGGAGGCCCGGCGCGACGTCCGGATCTCGTTCGGCTCGTGCCGCTGGGCGGCGTCCCCCGGCGGCGGGCACGACCCGGCGGGCCCGGACGCGCTGGTCACCCTGGCCGCCCGCCTCGCCGCCGACCCGGCGGCCGAGCGCCCCGACGTCCTGCTGCTCCTCGGCGACCAGGTGTACGCGGACGAGACCTCCCGGGCGACGCAGCGCAGGCTCGCCACCCGCCGCGACCTGCGCGAACCGCCGGGCACGGAGGTCGCGGACTACGAGGAGTACACCTACCTCTACGACGAATCGTGGCGCGACCCCGAGGTGCGCTGGCTGCTCTCCACGGTCCCGAGCTGCATGATCTTCGACGACCACGACGTCATCGACGACTGGAACACCAGCGCCGCCTGGCAGGAGGACATCCGCGCCACCCCGTGGTGGCACGAGCGGATCGTCAGCGGGCTGATGTCGTACTGGGTCCACCAGCATCTGGGCAACCTCTCGCCCGCCGAACTGGCCGCCGACCCCGTGTACGCGGCGGTCCGCGCCGCACCGGACGGCACCGAGGCGCTGCGCCGCTTCGCAGCCGAGACCGACGCGGACCCCGCCCGCACCCGCTGGAGCTACCGACGTGTTTTCGGCCGAGTACGACTGCTGATGGTGGACACCCGCGCGGCCCGGGTCCTGGCCGAGCAGGAGCGGTCGATGCTCGACGCCGACGAGGCCCGCTGGTTGCGGGAGGAGGTCCTCGACGACCCGGCCTCATACGATCACCTGCTGATCGGCAGCTCCCTGCCGTGGCTCCTGCCCCCGCTCGTCCACGACGCCGAGCGCTGGAACGCGGCTCTGTGCGCGGGCGCGCGCGGGAGCCGGTGGGCGCGCTTCGGCGAGAAGCTGCGCCGGGCGTCCGACCTGGAACATTGGGCCGCCTTCCCCGATTCCTTCGACCGGTTCACGGAGCTCCTGCGGGAGGCGGGGAGCGGCCGGGACGCCCCCGCGACGATTTGCGTCCTCTCGGGCGATGTGCACCACGCGTATATCGCCGAGCCGCAGTGGCCGGCCCTCGACGCCGAGGGCGCTCCGGAGGCCCGCATCCTCCAGCTGACCTGCTCGCCCGTGCACAACTCGATCCCCCGGTCGATCCGTTCGGGCTTCCGGTTCGGCTGGAGCCGGGCGGGCCTGCGGCTGGGCCGGGTGCTGGCACGCCACGGACGGACGGAACCGACGCCGGTGACCTGGTCCAAGGCGGGCGGACCCTGGTTCGGTAACCAACTGATGACGCTCGTGTTGAGTGGCCGAAACTCTGTGCTGACATTGGTACAGGCCAACTCGAGCGCGGAAGGAGCGCAGCTAGAGGCAGTTTTTGAGCGTTCACTCACCCGTGAGAGGTAGTCGCTTTTCAGCCACTCGGCGGAATGTTGAAGTTGCAAGCACTGGTCAGGTATCCCTAACCTGAGGCGCCCAATCGGTTTACGTCCCCACCCGACCGAAGGAGCCCTCCCCCATGCTCAGCCGCCTGAACCAGGCCCAGCCCTACGCGCTCGGCCTCTTCCGCTTCGTCATCGGCCTGCTCTTCGCCTTCCACGGAGCCGCCTCGCTCTTCGGACTCTTCGGCGGCAACCAGCCGGAGACCGGAGCCTGGCCCGGCTGGTACGCCGCGCTGATCCAGCTGGTGTGCGGGGCCCTGGTCGCCCTCGGCCTCGGCACCCGCGCCGCCGCCTTCCTGGCCTCGGGCTCCATGGCGTACGCGTACTTCAAGGTGCACCAGCCCGACGCGCTCCTGCCGCTCCAGAACAACGGCGAGCTGTCGGCGCTCTTCTGCTGGGCGTTCCTGCTGCTGATCTTCACCGGTCCTGGCGCGCTGGCGCTGGACCGGTTCTTCGCGGGACGGGAGACGCGCGTCGCCTCCGAGGACGCCTCCCGCCAGGAGCGGAGCTCGACCGTATCGGCCTGACAGGCCGACCCCGGACGAAAGGGCGGTGCCCCGCTCCCCCGCGCGACGACCGCGGAGAGGCGGGGCACCGCCGCATCCCCTCACCAGACCAGGTCGCTTCCCGCCCGGGCCGTTTCCCGCCAGGTCGCTCCCCGCCGGGCCGTTTCCCGCCAGGTCGCTCCCCGCCGGGCCGTTTCCCGCCAGGTCGCTTCCCACCGGGCCGTTTCCCGCTAGGGCGCGAACGGCACCGTGAAGCAGGCCACCCGCTTCCCCGCGCCGCCCTGTTCGTCGTGCACGATCACCGAGCGGGCGTCACCCTCCCGGAACCCCCAGTCGTGCCGGGCCTCCGCCGCGCCGTCGCCGTCGCCGTCGGTCCGGAAGTCGAGCCACACCTCGTTGACCGGGTCCGCGGTCGGCAAGGCGCGGTGCTGGTAGTGCGGCCCCGCCGCCGAGGGATCCGCTCCACAGGGCTCGGTGTGCACATGCATCCCGTACGGACGGTTCGGGAGGAGCCCGTGCAGCCTGGTGCCGACGCGGTTGCCGGACCGGTCCGTGTACTGCGTGACCTCGATCCGCGCGGCGGCCGGGACCAGCCGGGTGTCGTACGTCAGGGCGTCGGACGGTACGAAGGAGCCGGGCGGCGAGAAGACCCCGTCGACCCGCATCCAGAGCCCCCCGCTTCGCGAAGCGCCACCCACGAGCCCCGCCTCCCCGGTGCCGCCCGCCGCGCTGCCCGCCGCGCCGGTGCCGCCCGCCGCGCTGCCCGCCGTTCCGGTGCCGCCCGCCGTGCCGGTGCCGTGGGCCGCGTGCCCGTCGCCCTCCGGGGCGGGCGAGCTGTCCGCACCGCCGGTGCCCGCGCCTGCTCCTGTGCCTGCGCTGTCCGCCCCCTGGGCGACGCCGGCTCCGGTGCCGCCGGCAAGCATCAGCAGGACCGCCGCAGCTCCGGCCAGAGCCCGCCGCCGCCTCCGTACCGCACCCGTCGTCCGGCCCGCCCGTTGCCCCGCTCGCTGTTCCACCCGTGCCGTCATGCGCTGCTCCCTGATCGAGTCGGTCGTTTCCCCTCCCTAACGCGCGTATCGCCCGTGGGGTGTACGTGCCCCGCTCGATATCACCCGACCCTGGCCAAGGGGCCGACCACCCTCACGCGTACGCTGTACAGCTGAACCTGCCGCCCATGCCGCTCCCCTGCGACGTCGCGGCGTTGACATGATCGGGGAGTAGACGGTGCTTGAGAGTGTGGGCGCGCTGACCAGCAGCCCATGGATCTACGCGGTGGTCGCCCTCTCGGTGCTCCTGGACGTCTTTCTGCCCCTGTTGCCCAGCGGGGTCCTGGTGATCACCGCCGCCACGGCGGCCGCCGCGGGTTCCACCGGCGTCAACGGCGGCGAGGCGGCGGGCGAGGTGCCGTCGCTGCTCGTGCTGGTCCTCTGCGCCGCCACCGCGTCGGTGCTCGGCGACCTCGTCGCGTACCGGCTCGCCTGGCGCGGCGGCGACCGGCTGGACCGGGCGATCGCCCGCTCGCGCCGTCTCACCCGGGCGCAGGAACGTCTCGGCGCTGCCCTCAGCCGGGGCGGCGGCGCGCTCGTCGTCATCGCCCGGTTCGCCCCCGCGGGCCGCTCGGTGGTCTCCCTCGGCGCGGGCGCCGCGCACCGCAGGGTGCGGGACTTCCTGCCGTGGTCGGCCCTGGCGGGCCTGGCCTGGGCGGGCTACAGCGTGGGGCTCGGCTACTTCGGGGGCCGGTGGCTCGGTTCGACCTGGTTCGGGACGGCCGTGTCGGTACTGGCCCTGTTCATGGCGGGCGCGCTCGCCGCGTTCGTCGTCAAGCGCCCGGGCGCAGCACGCGCGGCGAAGACGGAGGCGTCGGTGCCGTCACCGGCCCCGGCCTCCCCCTGAGCGTCCCGCGCCCCGAGCACCCCTGCTCCTGAGCGCCCGCCCCCGGCCGGGCTCAGCCCTCGGCGGCGCTCCGGGCGGAGCCCCGTATCTCCAGGCCGTCCAGCAGCTTCATCGTGGCAGCGGTGATCTCGTCGACGGCACGGTCGAACACCTCCCGGTTGTGCGCGGCGGGCGCACGGAAGCCGGACACCTTGCGTACGTACTGAAGGGCGGCGGCCCGCATGTCCTCCTCGGTGGCCTCTTCGGGGAGGGCGGGCGGACGAAGGGTCTTGATGCTGCGGCACATGACTCCAGTGTGGACCGCACCACTGACAACGGGCATCCGCGGCTCCGGCCCGTCACGCGCCATCCGTCACGCGCCATCCGTCACCCCTCCTCTCCCCCTCACCCCGTCACCCCATCACCCGGCCAGGTAGGAACCCTCCCGGTCGGACCGGTAGGTGCTCAGCGCCCAGATGATGAAGACGTCGATGGCGATGGTGACGATGGCCCAGACCGGCGTGTACGGGAGCCACATGAAGTTGGCGATCAGGTTCAGGGAGACGAGGGCGATGCCCACGGCGCGGGCCCAGGTCGCGCCCTTGAGGATGCCCCAGCCGACGAAGATCAGGAGCACGCCGAGGACGAGGTGGATCCAGCCCCACGCGGTGACGTTGAACTTGAAGACGTAGTTGTTGACGGCCGTGTACACGTCGTTGGTCGCGATCCCCGCGATGCCCTTGATCACTCCGAGGACACCGTCGACGAGGAGCAGGAAGCCGGCGAACAGCGTTCCGCCGCCGGCCCAGGGGTTGCCGGTGTCGGCGCCGGATGCGGCGGGACGGGAGGTGCCGGGCGTCGGTGCGGTGGGCTGGGACATGGGGACTCCTTGGCCGGGACAGGCGCGGGCGCCTGCTGTCCTGACCTGCGCTGCACATGCGCGCGGGTCAGCTCCGACGTTTCCTTCGGCCCACCCGGCCAGCCACTGGGAAGCACCCGTTCGGGTGACGGATCACGGGGCGTCCCAGGTGTCGAGGTCGCCGCCGCGCCACTCGATCAGCCCGGGCCGGTCCAGCTCGACGACCGCGTCCGGCCCCGGCGCGAACCCGGCGACCCGCAACATGGCGGCCACCTCGCCCCGCCCGTGCGCCAGCCCCACGATCTGCCCGTGCACGGTGACCCGCCGCGCTCCGGACGCGGAGGGCGGGTACACGATCACGGGAGGATGCGCGGCCATGACTCCACGGTGCATCGGGGGGTCACGGAGCGCATCCCGGGACGAGGACCCGAGGACCCGGTACCGCGCGGCGTCTCACCGCCGAGCCGTGGCCCATCACGCGTGCGCAGGTCTCCGACCCGTACGCCCCCGAACACGCCCCCAGCGCTCCCTACCCGCTCACCCCGACGATGCCCCAGCCCCGCCGGGAAGCTTCGGCCAGGACGCGGCCCCAGCCCTCCAGCAGGTCGACGAACTCGTCGAACTCACCGACCCAGCCCCCGGGGGCGGCGGCATGTTCGGTGAAGGCGGCGCGCAGCCCGCCGAGGCGGGGTCCGGCCCGCTCCCACACCAGGGCCAGTTCCCGCACACTGCCCGGAGACCGCGCGACCAGCAAGCCGTGGGAGACCTCGGGGTCTTCGCTGAAGAAGCCCGGGTCGATGTGCTGCGCCTCGCCGTCGAACCCGCCCCAGATCAACCCGAGCAACAAGGCGTCCAGATCGGTCCGCGACCGCGGATCGGCGTGTGGGCGGAGGCGCTCCCACCGCTCCCCGGCCCAGAAGTGCGCCTTGTACGAACCCGCGGTGCGCGGAAAGTCGTAGACGGCGAAGCAGGCGGCGTCGGGCCCCTGCGGCCACTCCCAGTCGCCGGCGGGCGGGGGCGCGTCGATGTCCCAGAGCCCGGTCTCATCGGCGTACCAGGCATTCCTCAGCCGCGCCAGGCGCTCGCGGGGCGGAACGCCGCCCAGCCACTCCCAGTCCGCGATCATCACACTGATATCCAGCCCCATGGAGTGAAGGTACGGGTGCGGGTCCCCCGATCCCCAACCCCGTACCCCCGCTTCCGGACGTACGCGAAGGCCCAGGGCGGAAACCTGGGACGACGCGCGCCCTACCGGCCGAGCAGCAACGCCTCCGAGCCCACCGGCCGGAACCCGGCGGCCTGGAACGCCCTGATGCTGCGCGCGTTGCCCGCGGCCTGCTGCGACCAGAGCGGCTCGCCCTCGGGCACCAGATGGCGGGCGGCGGTGGCCAGGGCGCGCCCGAGACCGCGGTGCCGGGCGTCCTCGTCCAGCTCCACTGCCACCTCCCAGCGGCCCGCCACCCCACGTCCGAGGACCAGCACCCCACCGTCGACCGCCCACATCCGCACCTCGTCCCGATACCTGCGCGCGCTCACGCCCTGGGGATGCACCGGATCGGTGACCTCCCGCAGGTCCAGCGGAGGATCGCCGGGGAGCGCGGGCGCGACCGTGAGGAGGTCGATCGTGTCGGTGGTCCGGCCGGTCCGTTCGAGGAACGCCAGCAGGAAGCGCGGATGCATGGTGGCCGCCAGCGCGTCGCAGTCCACGGAGGCCAGGGTCGCGTGGACCCACGCGGGGTCCTCGTCGGTGAACACCACCGAGTGCGCGGTGAAGGCGATCACGCCGCTGTCCCGCCCGCTCGGCGCCTCCACCACGGTCGTACTCCCGTCTGGCGCCGGAAACCGGCCGCGCGCGGCCCCGTCCAGGATCTCCGCAAGCGTCTGCCTCATCGGCTGTCCCTCTCCCCGTCCCGCATCCCCGTCCCGCACCTGCCGGTGCGCCGCCACCGTCCATGATGGGGTACGTCCCGCCCCTACGGCTCGCGACGGGTGACGGGGGCGTACGCAACCTGCTTCCGCCGCCGACGAAAGGAGGGCGGCCGGTGATTGCTCAAGGGGTCGAGATCACGGAACGCTGCGACGAATGCGGCGGGGTGCTGTTACGGAACGTCGGACAGCGCGTCGACCAGGGGCAGTTGTGGTGGGGTGCGGACGGTTCCTGCACCGCCTGCCCCAACGCCTGGTGCGAATCGGACCCCTCCGGGGCGACTCCCGAGGTGTTCCGGCAGGCACTGCCGGCCGGACACCGCACCCGACCGGCACGCTCAACGGCGACGCCCCGCGCCCCCGCCCGCGCAGCCGACGCACGTGGTGGCCGCCGGCCGCACCTCCAGCCGGGCGGCCGGAATGGGCTCGCCGCACTTCTCGCAGCGCCCGTAGTCGCCGGCCTCCAGCCGTGCCACGGCCAGGTCCAGCTCAGTCAGGTGCTCGCGCGCCTGGGCCAGCAGGGCGGCGACGTGCGCCCGCTCGAAAGCGGTGCTCGACCCCTCGGGGTCATGCTCGTCATCGACGGCCACCAGGGCGTTCGCCTCGACGATCGCCTCGAAGTCACGGCGGAGCGACGCCATCCGCTCGCCCGTGTCGGCGTGTTCGGCCATGAGCCGCCGCCGTACCGCTTCGTGCTCGGGCGGGCCGTACCGGTCACCACGGGTGTTCTCGGTCACCCACTCCACAACGCCGTACGGGGAGCGCCCATTCCAACTGGTTCGACAGCGGATCCGCTACGAACCCTCGCTGAAGCGGACCGACCAGGCGTAACCGCTCAAGGTGCCGTGCGGGACCCGCCGGACCTCTCTGACCCGGCAACCGTCATGCGCGTACTTGAGCGCGAACCGGTCGAGACGCTGCGCGTCGGTGAGTTCCTCCCCGGTCGGACACCCCGTTCACCACACCCCGTTCACCATGCGCCGTCGTGCATGGTCCGGCATGAGAACTTCGACGCCGATGCCGCACGCAGACGCCGAAGACCCCCGGCCATGATCGGCCGGGGGTCTTCGTTCTGGTGGGCGCGGACGGTTTCGAACCGCCGACATCTGCTTTGTAAGAGCAGCGCTCTACCCCTGAGCTACGCACCCGTGGATGAGGCAACAGCGTACATGGACCGGACCCCCTGGTCATAAACAGATAAGGGCGGGGTGGGGGGATAACCCCACCCCGGAGACGGTAGCCGTCCGGATACCCGGGCAGGGGTCCCGGTGCATACGGTTTGCCGTACACCGGCGGCGACGGCCGGTGGCACCGTCCGGCCGTACTTCCTGGGGGACCGATCATCGTGGACATCCGTACCAGCGCACCGACCCGCACGCACCGCAGGGTTTCCGGCCGAGTGCTCGCCGTGGGGGGCGGGGCCATGGTGCTCGCCCTCGCTCTCAGCGGGTGCGGGAGCGCCGACGTCGATGACGCGCCCGTGGAGCGCAAGTCGTTCGCGTTGGGGGGAAAGACGCTGACCATCGACGCCGAGGACTCGACCGTGTCCCTCATCCCGGCCGATGTGGACCAGGTCGAGGTGGAGCGTCGGGTCGACGGGTGGGTCGTGCTGGGCAGCGGGCCCGATCCCGTCTGGACGATGAAGGACGACACCCTGACGCTGCGGGTGAAGTGCACCGGCGTGATCAACGACTGCGGCGCACGGCACGAGGTGAAGGTGCCCCGCGGGGTGACCGTGAAGGCCGACGCGGAAAACGGGCAGGTCACTGCGACCGGGTTCGACACCCCGCTGTGGCTCTCCGCCGCCAACGGCGACATCGTCGTACGGGATTCCGGCGGGCCGCTGGACCTCAGGAGCGCCAACGGGTCGGTCCTCGCCGAGCAGGTAGGCGCCAAGTCCGTGGTCGCCCGTGCGGACAACGGGGAGATCCGGCTGGGATTCAGCGGCGTGCCCGATCTGGTGGACACCGTCAGCGACAACGGGAGCATCGTCATCGATCTGCCGCAGGGCGGACAGAAGTACGCCGTGAACGCGAGCGCCGACAACGGCGAGGTCAGCGTCGGGGTGCCGCGGAGCGAGAGCAGCACCCATGTGGTGAAGGCCCGCAGCGACAACGGGGAAGTGAAGGTCCAAAGCGCGAACTAACCGACCCGTGTGTTCGTCCTTACCTGGTGGGAGAATGTACCGGGCAGGGGCGGAACAGCACGGGAGAGGGATGTGACGGCGACACACACGCGGCCAGAGGCAGGAGCGGGTGGGGGTTCCGCCGTCGAGAGCGTTTCCGGTGCCCGGAAGGAGACCGCTGCGGCCCGGAGCGGGGATGGCGCCCGCAGTGGGGTCGTCGGCGTGGGGCAGGGGGGCCGGGATGTTCTGGCGCTCCTCCTGCTGCCTGTGCCCCTGCTCCTCGCCGCCCTGCCCGCCGCCTTCGCCGGCGGCGGTACGCGGCGGTGGTTCGGCGGGCGCGGGGAGAGCCAGCGTGCCGAGGCCCAGGCGGCCAGGGACGCGGCGGCCGAAGCCTTCTACGAGCTGGACACCGCCCAGCGTGACCTGCGGATCTCCATCGAGACGATCAACGCCGTGGACAGCTCCCCGCGCGGCCGCAAGGCGTCGGAGGACTTCGCCGCGCTGGGACGCCGGATCGACGAGGTCAGCCACGCCTACATCACCGCCGTCGACGCCCACGACCTGGACCGGGACGATCTGGAGCCCTCCGTCGCCTCCCGTGCCCGCACCGAGCTGACCCGGGCCAAGGACGATCTCGTCCGGGTCAAGGGCGAGCTGGACCGGTTCGGGCAGGGGCTCGGGACCCTGCTGGGCAGTGCGGAGACCCAGCTCGCCCGCCTCGCGCCCGCCGTGGAGCGGGCCCGGCAGGCGCTGCTCGGGGCGAGCAACGCGCTCGACGCCGTACGGGCGGCGGGGCTGCGCGCCGACGAGCTCGCGGCCCGGCTCGCCGCCCTCGCCCCGGAGCTGACCAAGCTGAACCAGGGCGCGGGGAAGCACGGTGTCGCCGAGACGCTCCAGCGCGCGGATGTGGTCCTGCGCGATGCGGAGGCGCTGCGCGCCGAGGCGGAGCGGCTGCCGGAGCGGGCCGCCGAGATCGACCGGCGTCTGGTGTCGCTGCGGACCCGTGCCCAGGCCCTGACGACGCGGGCGGGATCGGTCGAGCCGGTCCTCAGCGAGCTGCGGCGACGTTTCTCGGCCGCCTGCTGGCAGGACCTCCAGCAGGTCCCGGAGCAGGCTTCCGTCAACGTACGGCAGGCCGAGGCGAAGATCGCCGAGGCGGCGAAGGCACGCGAGGAACAGCGCTGGGCGGACGCCACGTCCCGGCTGTCCACGGTCCGCGCCCTGCTCAACGCGACCGACGACGCGGTCTCCGCCGCCGGGGACCGGTTGCAGCGGCTGGACGCCGTGGCGAAGGACCCGCAGCAGGAGATCGAGCGGACCCGGTTCGCCGTACGGGACGCACAGCGCCTCGCCATGGCCGGCCGGCACACGCCCGACCCCCGGCACGCCCGGCCGCTGGACGACTCCGTGGCCCGGCTGGAGCGGGCCATCACCGGTCTGGAGGGCCGCCACCCCGACTACTGGCACTTCCTGACCGAGACCGAGGCCGTACGCCAGACCGCCGCCCGGGTCGTCTCCGACATCCGCGAGGAGCGCGGCGGCGGGGCCTGAGTCCGCGCCGTCCCGGGCGGCCGTAGCCGCCGGGCGGCAATGGCTCTAGCCTGAGGCCATGCCTCGCTATGAATTCCGCTGCCGCACCTGCGGCGACACGTTCGAACTCAGCCGCCCCATGGCCCAGTCCTCGGACCCGGCCTCCTGCCCCGCAGGCCACGACGACACGGTGAAGCTGCTGTCCGCCGTGGCCGTGGGCGGCGCCGCCGCGTCCGCCCCCGCGCCGTCCGGCGGCGGGGGCGGTGGCTGCTGCGGCGGGGGTTGCTGCGGCTGAACCCGCCACGTCGTTGCTGCGGCTGAACCCGCCACGTCGTTGTTGCGGCTGAACCCGCCACGTCATTGTTGCGGCTGGGCCCGGTCGCATAGTCGTCGCGGCTGAGCCCGACCACGTACGCGCTGTGGCTGGGCCCGGCCGTGCAGCTCTTGCGTTGCGGCTGGACCCGGCCACGTATGCGAAAAAGCGCGGCGCGCTACTTCTTCCGCGCGAGCGTCAGTCCGTCCGCGACCGTCAGCAGCACGCTGTCCATCCGGTCGTCGGCGCTCACGTGGTCGTTGAACTCCTTGATCGCCGCCGTCGATCCCGTCGCCTCCGGGTCCGTGACACCGCCGTGGAAGAGCACGTTGTCCACGGCGATGACACCGCCCTGCCGCATCCGGGGCACCAACTGCTCCCAGTACGCGATGTACCCGCCCTTGTCCGCGTCCAGGTAGGCGAAGTCGATGTGCGGCTCGGCGGGCATCGCCCGCAGGGTGTCCAGGGCCGGGGCGATGCGCAGGTCGATCCGGTCCGCGACGCCCGCCTTCTCCCATGCCTCACGGCCGTACGCCGTCCACTCCTCCGAGATGTCGCAGGCGATCAGCGTGCCGTCCGCGGGCAGCGCCTGCGCCATCGCCAGGGCGCTGAACCCGGTGAACGTGCCGACCTCCACCACGTGCCGCGCGCCCACCAGCCGGACGAGGAAGGCGAGCAGCGGGGCCTGCTCCTCGGCCGACAGCATGCCCGCGCGGTCGGGGAACCGGGCGTTCGTGGTCTCCACCAGCTCCCGCTGGACCGGGTCCAGCGGCGGGTTGTGGGCCAGCGCGTACGCGTACAGCTCGTCCGTGATCGTGGTCTCGTTGCCCTTGGTCATCCGGTGCGCTTCCCTCGGTTTCGTGGAACGGCGATGTCGTACGAGCGCGCGGCGTACAGACTCCGCGCCCCGCCCCCCCAGCCTCGCGCAACGACCGCCCGCACGCACGGGAACTCACGCGGTCGAAGCCGCCAGGAACCGGCGCAGGATCTCCTCCCCCGCCGCCGCGCCCCGCTCCTCCAGCGCCACGACGTGCGGGGCGCGCCAGTCGTTCTCGGCCAGTTCGCCGTGGCCGGGGCGCCAGCCGAGGTCGGCGGCGAGCAGCAGGTCCGCGTCGAGGAGGGAGTCCCCCGCGGCGAGCGTGCGGGTGGCGCCGGAGCGGCGGGCGACCTCGCTCATGGCGGCGCTCTTGGTGAGCGGCACCGGGACCGCGTAGATCTTGCGGCCCTGGAGGGAGACGGTCCAGCCGCGCTCCTGTGCCCAGGCCGCCAGCTCCTTCACCCATTCCTCGGGGAGGAGGGAGCGTTCGACGACCAGATAGGCGAAGAGGTTCTCGGCCACCCGCTCCTTGAGGAGCCAGGCCGGGTCGGCGGTGGCGGCGAGGTGGGCGCGGATCTCGGTGAGGGGGGCGCACTCGGCGGCGATCCGTGCCTCCACCTGGGTCTGCCAGTCGTGGTCGGAGACGCCGTCGACCAGGATGTGCCCGCCGTTGGCGCAGATCGCGTACCTCGGGGCGGGGCCGGGGAGGTGGATGCGGTGGTACTGCTCGCGGGTCCGGGTGGTGGTGGGGACGAAGACCGTGGAGCCGGCCACGTCGGTGAGGAGGGCGGCGGCCGTCTCCGTCATGTACGAGAGGGGCTTGTGGCCGTACACCTCGACGCAGAGGAGCCTGGGAGCCTCCGCGTCCGGCATCGACAGGCCGAGCGCGGCGGCCGAGTAGATCAGCGTACGGTCGAGGTCGCTGGCCACCAGCGTGGCCGGTGAAGCGTCCGGTGGGGTCGTGCTCATGCGCCCGTCACCGCCTTGCCGTCCGCGCCCGTCGCGCCCCGGGTGTACCTGGGGTGGATCAGACCGACACAGCTGTACGGGAGGTCCTCGACCTCCTCGACCGGGACGCCGCGTTGTTCCGCCAGCAGCCGGATATGGGTCAGGTCCGCGCCCGCGCCGCGCTTGGCGAGGATCTTCCAGGGGACCCGGCGCAGCAGCACCCGGGTGGTCTCGCCGACGCCCGGCTTGACCAGGTTGACGTCGTGGATGCCGTACTCCTCGCTGATCCGCTCGACGGCCGCCCAGCCCTCCCAGGTCGGGGCCCGGTCGACGGCCGGCAACTCCTTGGCATCGGCGTCCACTTGGTCCGCCACCTCGTCGAAGCGCGCGGTCACCGCGGCCAGGAAGTCGCCGGAGACGTCGGAGTCCGCCAGCTCGCGGTAGAACTTCGCGCCGTGGAAGTCGTCGGGGCCGACCAGGTCGGCGCGGAGCACCGTACGGGAAATGAGGCCGGAGACCGTGGAGTTGAGACAGGCGGAGGGGATGAGGAAGTCCTCGCGGGTGCCGTACGTCCGCACACAGCCGCCCGGGTCCGCGAGCACCGCGATCTCCGGGTCGAAGCCGGCGGGCCCGCCCGACGCCTCGAACTCGCTGACGGCAGCCGCCAGTTCGCGGGTGATCGCGCCCTTGCCGGTCCAACCGTCGACGAACACCACGTCCGCCGGGTCGTGATGGGCGGCGAGCCAGCGCAGGGCGGTGGCGTCGATGCCCCGGCCCCGGACGATGGAGATGGCGTAGTGCGGCAGGTCCAGGCCGTGCCGGTGGCGGGCCCAGTGGCGCATCAGGACCCCGACGGGCGTTCCGGCGCGGGCGAGCGAGACGAGGACCGGGCGCGGCCCGCGCTCGGCGAGGACCGTCTCGGTGACGGTGCCCACCGCGCGGGCGATGCGCGCGGCGGAGGCGTCCAGGGCGGCCGTGAACAGGGCCTGGTACTCGGCGCTCGGCTGGTACTCCACGGGCAGCGACTCGGCGTAGTGCGCCCCGCCGCTCTGGATCGCCTCCTCGCGCTCCTCGGTGGGCGCTTCCAGCACGGTGTCCGAGAGGTCCTGGAGCAGCCAGCCGACATCCTCGGGGGCGTAACTGGAGAAGGCGGGGCCTCTCAGGGGCTCGGGCAGCACGGCGGGCTCCAGCGTGTGGTGGTGGTGAGGGGTGTACGAGGGGACGGCGGCGAGCAGGACATGGCCGGTGTGCTCCGCGAGGCGGGCCAACAGGCCGTCCGGGGCATGCAGTTCGGCGGTGTCGGCGGTGGAGTCGACGACGGCGACCACCGCGTCGAAGCCCGCCCCCGCCACGTTGTACGCGTACCGGTCGCCGGGACCGTCCGCCGGGTCGTCGTGGGCGGGGAAGACGAGCCGGGTGCGTATCGCGTAGCCGGGGTCGTCGACGGCGAGGACCGGGGAGCGGGTGGTGGTGGAGAAGCGGACCTCGGCGCCGGGGCCCAGCAGCGTTTCCAGGGCGGCGCCCAGGCGCAGCGGCGCGTACATCAGCTCCTCGAAGCCGAGGACGAGCACCCGGCCCCGGCGGGCCCGGTCCCCCAGCGCGGCCGCGATCCGCTCCGCCATGCCCGGGAGCGCCGCTTCGAGCGCCGCCCGGTGGGCCGGGGTGAAGCCGTGCCGGCCGCCGTCCGGAACGCCCGCGGGCCAGCCGAGGTCGACCCGGGTGACGGGGGCGACGGGTCCGGACGCGGTCGTACGCGGCTCCGCCTGCCCGGCCTCCCCGCCCCGACCTGCCGCCCGCTCCGCCTGCTCGGCCTCCTGCGCGGCGACCAGGGCCCGGCCCCGCTCCAGTACGCCTTCGGGGAGCGTGACCGTGCCCGTGTTGCGGGTCACCAGGTCGACGCGGGCCCCGATCTCGGCGGCGAAGGCGGTCAGCCGGTCGTGGTCCTCCGCCGAGCGCATGTCGACCAGCGCGACGATGACGTACCGCTCGCGCGGGTGCGACTCGTGCAGCGCGCGGATGGTGTTGAGCACCGTGTTGCCGGTGGAGAACTCGTCGTCGACCAGCACCAGAACGGAAGCACCGGTCTCCGCGCGCCCCGCCAGCAGCCCGGGGTCCTCCGGCAGCAGCAGGTGCGAGGTGGCGTGCGAGTGGGACTCCTCGAAGCCGCCCGCCGGTGCGACGCCCGGGATGGGACGGCGGGTGGAGTGGAGGTACGGGGCGTCCCGCAGGCCGTCCGCGACGGCGTGGCCGAGGCCGGTGGCCGTCTCCGCGTACCCGACGACGACCGCGCGGCGGGCCTCCCGCGCGCCGAGGAGGGCCCGGACGCGCTCGCCGAGGCCGTACCCGGCTCCGTACACGACGGAAGGGTGCTGGGGCACGTGCTTGCCCAGCACGTTGGAGACGAGCAGGTGGGCCCGCTTGGGGTTGCGGCGCAGGGCGAGGCCCAGCAGCCCCCGGAGCTCCCCGTCGCCCTCCAGGGCCACTCCCAGCCGCTCGGCCACCCAGTCGCCCGACCACACCACGTCCACGATCTCTTCTCTCGTCGCGCGCTCGCTCATCGATACGCGCTCAGTTCGCCAGGCCGACGGCCAGCAGGTCCACGAAGCCGACGTCTTCGCCGGCCACCCCGAAGACCTCGGCCCGCTGGAGCGTGCGCTCGGCCCAGGCCCGGTGGGGCTTCACTTCATTCATCTTGTTCGTATACGCCGAGCGCAGCACCCCGCCGCCCCCGCGCTCCGGCCGCAGGATGTCCTGCGCGTCGGTGAACTCCTCGTGGCTGACCACGGACAGCGCGTGCACGGGGGCCACGTGCGACGGATGGATGCAGGTCTTGCCGAGCAGGCCGTTGGCCCGGTCGAGCTCGATCTCCCGCAGCAGCCCGTCCAGGTCGTGTTCGATGAGGGCCGTACGCAGTTCCTCGGCGCTGCCCTCCAGGAAGGGGCTGCGGCGGAGCTGGGGCTTGAACATGCGCTCCTGGCGGCGGAAGTACTCCCAGACCGGGCCGGTGATCGTGAAGCCGGTGCCGTCCGCGCGGCCCAGCACGTTGACCACGTCGGCGATGACGGAGCCGACGATCTGGACGTCGTACGCCGTCATGTCGGGCGCTCGGCGCAGCCCGTAGGCGGAGCAGAAGTCGGTGACGCCGAGCCGCAGGGCGAGCACCCGCTCCCGGTACTTGTCGACGCAGCGCGCGATGCCCTGGAGCACTTCGCCCCGGGTCTCCAGGTGGAGCAGCTCGGGCGATTCGAGGACCGGCATCGCGAACAGCCGCTGCCCGCAGGACGCCTCGGCCTCCGCCAGGGCCTCCAGGAAGAGGGCCCCGCGCTCCTCGGTGAACTTGGGAAGTACAAAACCGGACAACGTCCGGATCGACGTGCCGAGCCGCCGCACCAGGTCGGTGATCTGGCCCGGTTCGCGGACCCGGACGAACAGGAGCGGCAGTCCCGCGCCGGTCGCGTCCCGTTCCGCGAGGTCCGTGAACTGCCTGACCAGGTTGGCCTCCGCGTCGACCACCTCGGCGTCGTCGATCGAATCCTCCAGGCAGAGCACCATGGAGACGACGCCTCGCCCGGCCTGCTTCAGCACATCGTCGGCCAGCGTGGGCCGGGTGGCCGGGGAGTAGAGCGTGGCGCCCAGGGCGACCGAGAGCAGGCTCGCGGACGAGGCCGCGCTGAACTCACACGGCTCCCGAAAGAACAGGCCCTCCCGGGCAGCGGGCGATATATGCCCGAAGTGACGCATGAGTTTCCCCCGAACTGCCTGACCGGCCGGACAACGTATGGCCGGTAATAGTACGTACGGACGAGTGTCAACAGTTCCCCATGTACATGAATTTCCGGTTACCCGGCCTTCGCCCGGGCTCCCTTCGCGCTACCGTCCGGCCCTGCTCCTTCCCCCTCTCCGGCCGGGCGTCAGGGGAACGAAGTGCGGTCTTCGCCGCCCCCACGTTGTCCGCCGGGGCCGCCAGCAGGCAGGATGACGCCCATGACGCACACGATGCTGAAGGGCTCGAACGTCCCGGTCGACGCCATGGCCGTACGGGCCGTGCTGCGCTGGACCCCGGGGGCCGACGTCCCCGACGTGGACGCCTCCGCCCTGCTGCTCGGCGCCCTGGGCCGTGTGCGCTCCGACGAGGACTTCGTCTTCTACAACCAGCCGCGCCACCCCTCCGGGCTGGTCCGGCGGCTCCCCAAGCGCAGCATCGCCGAGGGGCTCACGGACACCATCGAGGCGGACCTCACCGCGCTGGACGCGTCGGTGGACCAGGTGGTCATCGCCGCGTCGTCCGATGGGGCCGCCTTCCAGCAGGTGCCGGACCTGCGGATACTTCTCTTCGACGCCGCGCTCGCCGACGCCGAGCCGCTGGCCGTCTTCGATGTGCGGCCCGAGACCGGGGAAGAGACCGCGATCATCTGCGGGGAGCTCTACCGGCGCGGTGAGGGGTGGAAGTTCCGGGCGGTCGGCCAGGGGTATCCGACCGGACTGATCGGGCTGGCCACCGCCTTCGGGATCTCGGTCGACGATTCGGAGACCGGGGGCGGGGCGGCCGGGGAACCGGCGGCAGCCGTACAGCCGACCGCCGCCCAGTCGTCGTCCGCCCAGCCGTCGAACGCCCAGTCGTCGAACGCGCGGGGGCCCGCCCAACCGCCCGCCGCCGCCCCCGCCTCCGGCCCCGACTCGCAGGCCACGGTCCTGCACCAGCAGCCCGCGTACGGCTATCCGCCGCCCGTCGCGCCCCCTGCCATGCCTCCCGCCGCGCCCGCTGTGCCCGCCCCGCAGCCCGCCGTGGGCCATCAGCCGGCGTACGGCTACCCGCAGGGGGCCGGTGCGCCGCCCGCGTACGGCTATCCGCAGCCCGCGGCGGCCGCCGCGCACGCACCGGACCCGCATTTCGTCCTGCCTCCGCAAGGTCCGCAGTTCATCCGGTCCTGAACCTGGAGCGTTCATCCGGTCCTGAGCCCGGCGCGAGGAGGCCCGGCACGGGAGGCCCGGCGCGGAAGGCCCGGCACGGGGAGCCCCGCACGGGAGGCCCGGCGCGAAGAACGGCGGAACCCTCAGGTCCGTTTCGAGCGGTCTTACGGGGCCGGCCCTCAGGTCCGTGACTTGTACCCGCGCCCCCACTGCATGCCGTAGCCGTACAGCCGGTCCAGCTCGGACTGGAACCCGTAGACGAACTTCACCTCGCGCCGCACGATCAGCTCGTCCTTGATGTTCTCCACGGTGAAGACCGCACAGGACCGGGCCTGCGGCGCGCGCTCGTCCAGCTCGATCTCGATCCGGGGGCCGTTGCCCGGGTAGAGCGTGATCTTGGCGTGCGTACGGTCGAAGGCGGGCGTCCGGTCGTAGATGTAGACGAAGAACAGCAGCCGCTTGATCTGGTCGCGCTGGTCGAGGTTGACGTAGACCGTCTCCCCGGAGGGCGCGCCGAAGCGGTCGTCGCCGCTGAGCCGGATGTAGGGCGGGCCGTTCAGGTCGCCCATCAGGTTGCCCAGCGGCTGGACGACGCCCTTGGTGCCGTCCGTCAGCTCGTACATGCAGCCGAGGTCCAGGTCGACGTTGACCACGCCCTGGGTGTGCGCCTGGACCACCTCGGGCTGGAAGAGCTTCAGCGGGCGGCGCAGCCGGCCGCTCTGGCGCGAGCGGCCCTCGATGTCGGAGCTGCGCATCCGCCAGGACAGGTTGACCCGGAGGTTGCCCGAGAGGGCGCCCTGTTTGCTGAGCGAGACCGTGGCGTTGCGCTTGGAGAGCACGATCGCGCTCGATGTGCCGTTGCCCGAGTCGAACTGCGCCGCGCGCGCCGGCCACAGGCCGTCGAAGAACCCCATCCCAACCCCCACCTGTCGGCCTGTCGCCGGCCGTCGGCTGTCGCCACCGGCCCCGCACACTGCTGCGGGGCGGCCCCCGGGCCGGATCCGGGGGATCCCGGAGAGCCGTCGCCGTGTGGGCCGCCCCGCAGAGAGCGTTCCTCAATCCCTACCGAGTCACACCCCGGAGTGGACTTCGGCCTTGGGTCCCGGACTTCCTCCGGTGTCCCCGCCGGCCCCGCCCGAGGCAGCGATGGCCCTGTTGCGGCGGAGCGAGGACCAGAAGGAGAGGCCGATGAGGACGACGCCGATCAGGCCGGTGATGATCTCGTTGATCTCGTACCGGATGGTGACCAGCAGGATGACGGAGAGCGCGCCGATCGCGTAGTGCGCGCCGTGCTCCAGGTAGACGTAGTCGTCCAGCGTGCCCTGGCGGACCAGGTAGACGGTGAGCGAACGGACGTACATGGCGCCGATGCCGAGGCCGAGGGCCATCAGCACGATCTCATTCGTGATGGCGAAGGCGCCGATGACGCCGTCGAAGGAGAACGAGGCGTCGAGGACTTCCAGGTAGAGGAAGAGGAAGAACGCGGCCTTTCCGGCGAGGGCGACCCCGGTGACGGGCTTGCCCGCCTTCTTGGCCTTCTCCTCGGCCTCGTGCTCGCGCTCCTCCTCCTCTTCGAGCTTGCCCTCGAAGAACCCGGAGAGCCCGCCGACGACGAGGTAGGTGATCAGACCCGCGATACCCGAGAGCATGACGGTCGACGCCTTGTCCACGTGCCCGCCACCGTGCTGGTGGGCCTGGGTCGCGAAGGTCATGGCGGTGATCATCAGAATGATCAGCGCGACGCAGACCGACAGCATGTCG
Source organism: Streptomyces sp. cmx-18-6 (assembly GCF_046548915.1). Lineage (NCBI taxonomy): Bacteria > Bacillati > Actinomycetota > Actinomycetes > Kitasatosporales > Streptomycetaceae > Streptomyces > Streptomyces sp. cmx-18-6. Next base: position 393,431 of record NZ_JAEBEP010000001.1, read on the forward strand.
ACCTTGCCGAGCTTGGCGAGCGGGCGCTCGATCCAGCGCAGCCACTGGATGTCACGGTCCTCGAAGATGAAGTCGAGGAAGATCATCAACAGGAACATGCCACCGAAGGCGGCGATCGACGGATGGGCGTCCGTCACCAGTTCCTTGTACCTGTCGGGGTCGTTGAAGGAGAGGTCGATGGCCTCGATCGGCCCGAGCTGGGCGCTCACGGCGACGATGACGACGGGGAACACCAGCCGCATACCGAAGACGGCGATGAGGATGCCGATGGTGAGGAAGATCTTTTGCCAGAAGGCGTTCATCTTCTTCAGAATTCCGGCGTTGATCACCGCATTGTCGAAGGACAGCGAGATCTCCAGGATCGTCAGAATCGCGACGATGCCGAATGCCTGCCACCCCCCGTAGAAGAAGGCTGCGACCAGGCCGAGCGCGGTGACCGCGAACGACCAGCCGAAGGTTTTCATGACCACTGGCTACCCCATCGTGTTATGTAAGGGTCTCCCCCGGTGTGTACGGGGCTCCCCCGCGCCGTGCGGACGCGGCGTTATGAAACGTTGACGCCGAAGTCTAGAGCGATGCCGCGCAGCCCCGACGCGTACCCCTGGCCTACTGCACGGAATTTCCACTCGCCGTTGTACCGGTAGAGCTCACCGAAGATCATCGCGGTCTCCGTGGAGGCGTCCTCGCTCAGGTCGTAGCGCGCCAGCTCCTGGCCGTCCGCCTGGTTCACCACCCGGATGAAGGCGTTGCTGACCTGGCCGAACGCCTGGCCGCGGTTGTCGGCGTCATGGATCGAGACCGGGAAGACGATCTTGTCGCAGTGGGCGGGGACCTGGTCGAGCCGGACGATGACCGACTCGTCGTCGCCCTCGCCCTCACCCGTGAGGTTGTCACCGGTGTGCTCGACGGAGCCGTCCGGGCTGGTGAGGTTGTTGTAGAAGACGAACCACTCGTCGCCGAGCACCCGGCCCGACTGGCACAGCAGTGCGCTGGCGTCGAGGTCGAAGTCGGCTCCGGTGGTGGAGCGTGCGTCCCAGCCGAGCCCGACCAGCACCTGCGTGAGGTTGGGTGCGACCTTGGAGAGGGAGACATTGCCTCCCTTGGCGAGTGTGACGCCCATGTGTGTCCTCCCCGAGTCGTGAATACGCTGACGGGCGCTTTCGACGCCCGTGCTCGGGCGTCGAAAGCGCCCGGTCAGGGTGGACCCGGCCATGATCCGCCGGACACACCCTGAGCACGTCCGGCGCCGCACAGGATGCGGCGCCGGACGGGTGGAGCGTGAGCGCTGCGCGCTCGGTGTCGCTGCGGGCCCGACGTCCTCAGACGTTGACGCCGAAGTCCTGCGCGATGCCGCGCAGACCCGAGGCGTAGCCCTGGCCGATGGCACGGAACTTCCACTCGGCGCCGTTGCGGTAGAGCTCGCCGAAGACCATCGCGGTCTCCGTCGAGGCGTCCTCGCTCAGGTCGTAGCGGGCGAGCTCGGAGTTGTCGGCCTGGTTCACCACGCGGATGTACGCGTTGCGGACCTGGCCGAAGCTCTGCTGACGGCTCTCGGCCTCGTAGATCGAGACCGGGAAGACGATCTTGTCGACGTCGGCCGGGACGCCGGCGAGGTTCACCTTGATGACCTCGTCGTCGCCCTCGCCCTCACCGGTGAGGTTGTCACCGGTGTGCTCGACGGAACCGTCGGGGCTCTTCAGGTTGTTGAAGAAGACGAAATTGCCGTCCGCCGCGACCTTGCCCTCGGCGTTCGCCAGCAGCGCGCTGGCGTCGAGGTCGAAGTCGCCGCCGGTGGTGGTGCGGGCGTCCCAGCCCAGACCGACGATGACCGCGGTCAGGTTGGGCGCGGCCTTGGTCAGCGAGACGTTGCCGCCCTTGCTGAGGCTGACTCCCACGAGTCCTCCAGTAGTTTTCTCAGGGGCCGGCAGACACCAGCGTCCCCGTCGTTCGTTGGCATCGGATCAACGATTGGATCCTAGTGACCGGTTCCCGGCCAAAACAGGCTTTTGGCCGGGCACGGCCGGAAGATCGCCCGGATCCGGTCGCGGACCGGGCGGGTCAGGGCATGTCAGGCGGATCAGGACCGGGCAGGATCCGCCGGACACGCCCTCTGGGCGTCAGAGCGCTTCGAGCGCCTTGACGTAGTCGTTCAGGTCGCGGGCGTCGGGCAGGCCGTTGACGACGCTCCAGCGGACGACGCCCGCCTTGTCGATGACGAAGGTCCCGCGCACCGCGCAGCCCTTGTCCTCGTCGAAGACGCCGTAGGCCCGCGAGGTCTCGCCGTGCGGCCAGAAGTCGGAGAGCAGCGGGTATTCCAGGCCCTCCTGCTCGGCGAAGACGCGCAGGGTGTGGATGGAGTCGTTGGACACGGCGAGGAGCTGGGTGTCGTCGTTCTCGAAGCGCGGCAGCTCGTCGCGGAGCGCGCACAGCTCGCCCGTGCAGACCCCGGTGAAGGCGAACGGGTAGAACAGCAGCACCACGTTCTTCCCGCCCCGGAGGTCCGAGAGCCTCACGGTCCGGCCGTGGTTGTCCTTCAGTGCAAAGTCCGGGGCCTCGGTGCCGACCTCGATCGCCATGGAACACGTATCCCTTCGCCGCTTCCGCTCCCCCGGGCTCGGTCCGTCCGGGGGCGACGCACCCACCCTACGCACGGCCGGAAGACCGCGTACGAAGGCCCCCGGCAGCGCGTGAACGCCATCGGGGGCCCCCGGGTGGTGCAGCGAGTGGTCAGCGCTTGGCCTTGGCCCCCTTGGGGGTGACCAGACGGCTGCCCGTCCAGTCCTTGCCCGCGCTGATGCTCTTGGTCTGGGCGAGACCGGCTGTCTGGGCAGCCTCGTTGATGTCGCTCGGCTCGACGTATCCGTCACGGCCGGTCTTCGGCGTCATCAGCCAGACCGTACCGCCGTCCTCGAGCAGACCAATGGCATCCACCAGCGCGTCCGTAAGGTCGCCGTCCTCGTCGCGGAACCAGAGCAGGACGACGTCGGCGACGTCGTCGTACTCCTCGTCGACGAGTTCCTGGCCGGTAGTGGCCTCAATGCCCTCACGGAGCTCCAGCTCGACGTCTTCGTCGTAGCCGATCTCCTGGACCACTTGTCCGGGCTCGAACCCCAGGCGTGCTGCCGGGTTGGTCCGCTCCTCCGCGTGGTCCGCGGTCGCGCTCACGGGTTGCCTCCTGATCATGTCTTCGGAAAATGCTCGGCCACGCGCGTGCGCGGGGCGTAGGCCGTAGTCCACACGGGCCCGGCGAATCGCGCAAGTACCCGGCGTACGAGACCGCCTTAAACGGTGACGTTCCCTGCCACGTCACCGCAAGCTCCGGCAAGTCTCTCCCGGGCTCGGGGCTGTCTCTCCGGGGCTCCGCAAGGTCACCCCATCCGTTTACGTCCTTCCTCAGCTTATGCCGTTTCGCTCCGCCAATCGGAGTCGAACAGCCTTTGGGAACACTTGGACGCCTTGGGCGTAAGGTTGCGGTTTGCCCGTACCCCGCCGCGTACTGCCCATACTCGTGCCCCGCCGGAGAAATTTCGGAACCTCGGGGTTACCCCACGGTAGAGATGACGTTCGGGCCCTCGCGGTAGCACGATGGAGGCGGCGCACACACAGTTGTCCCGGGGGTACGTTCCCCGTAACAGACCCCGCAGAGCACCACCGAACAGCGAAGGAACAGTGTGGCTTCCGGATCCGATCGCAACCCGATCATCATTGGCGGCCTTCCGAGCCAGGTCCCGGATTTTGATCCGGAGGAGACCCAGGAATGGCTCGACTCCCTCGACGCCGCCGTCGACGAGCGAGGCCGTGAGCGGGCCCGCTACCTGATGCTCCGCCTCATCGAACGGGCACGCGAGAAGCGCGTCGCCGTGCCGGAGATGCGCAGCACGGACTACGTGAACACGATCGCCACGAAGGACGAGCCGTTCTTCCCGGGCGACGAGGAGATCGAGCGCAAGGTCCTCAACGCGACCCGCTGGAACGCGGCCGTGATGGTCTCCCGGGCGCAGCGCCCCGGGATCGGCGTCGGCGGCCACATCGCCACCTTCGCCTCCTCCGCCTCGCTGTACGACGTGGGCTTCAACCACTTCTTCCGCGGCAAGGACCAGGGCGACGGCGGCGACCAGATCTTCTTCCAGGGGCACGCCTCCCCCGGGATCTACGCCCGCGCGTTCCTGCTCGACCGGCTGAGCGAGGCCCAGCTCGACGCGTTCCGCCAGGAGAAGTCGAAGGCGCCGAACGGGCTGTCCAGCTACCCGCACCCGCGGCTGATGCCGGACTTCTGGGAGTTCCCGACCGTCTCGATGGGCCTCGGCCCGCTCGGCGCGATCTACCAGGCGCGGATGAACCGCTACATGGAGGCGCGCGGCATCGCCGACACCTCCAAGTCGCACGTCTGGGCCTATCTGGGCGACGGCGAGATGGACGAGCCCGAGTCGCTGGGCCAGCTGTCCATCGCCGCCCGTGAGGGCCTGGACAACCTGACCTTCGTCGTCAACTGCAACCTCCAGCGGCTCGACGGCCCGGTGCGCGGCAACGGCAAGATCATCCAGGAGCTGGAGTCGCAGTTCCGGGGCGCCGGCTGGAACGTCATCAAGCTGGTCTGGGACCGCTCCTGGGACCCGCTGCTGGCGCAGGACCGCACGGGCATCCTGGTCAACAAGCTGAACACGACGCCTGACGGCCAGTTCCAGACGTACGCCACCGAGACCGGCTCGTACATCCGCGAGCACTTCTTCGGCGACGACCCGCGGCTGCGGGACATGGTCAAGGACATGTCCGACCAGCAGATCCTGCACCTCGGGCGCGGCGGCCACGACCACAAGAAGGTCTACGCGGCCTATGCGGCGGCCAAGGCGCACAAGGGCCAGCCGACCGTGATCCTCGCGCAGACGGTCAAGGGCTGGACGCTGGGGCCGAACTTCGAGGGCCGCAACGCGACCCACCAGATGAAAAAGCTCACGGTCGAGGACCTCAAGCGGTTCCGCGACCGGCTGCACATCCCGATCACCGACAAGCAGCTGGACGAGGGCTACCCGCCCTACTACCACCCGGGCCGCGACTCGGAGGAGATCCAGTACATGCACGATCGCCGCAACAGCCTGGGCGGCTATGTGCCGACCCGGGTGGTGCGTGCGAAGCCCCTGCCGCAGCCCGAGGACAAGACGTACGCGGCTGCGAAGAAGGGTTCGGGTTCGCAGTCGATCGCCACCACCATGGCGTTCGTCCGCATCCTGAAGGACCTCATGCGGGACAAGGAGATCGGCAAGCGGTTCGTGCTGATCGCCCCCGACGAGTACCGCACGTTCGGCATGGACGCTTTCTTCCCGAGTGCGAAGATCTACAACCCGCTTGGCCAGCAGTACGAGGCGGTCGACCGCGATCTGCTGCTCGCGTACAAGGAGTCGCCCACGGGCCAGATGCTGCACGACGGCATCTCCGAGGCGGGCTGTACGGCCTCGCTGATCGCCGCCGGTTCGGCGTACGCGACGCACGGCGAGCCGCTGATCCCGGTGTACGTCTTCTACTCGATGTTCGGGTTCCAGCGCACCGGTGACCAGTTCTGGCAGATGGCCGACCAGCTCTCGCGCGGTTTCGTGCTCGGCGCGACCGCCGGGCGTACGACGCTGACCGGCGAGGGCCTCCAGCACGCGGACGGCCACTCGCAGCTGCTCGCCTCGACCAACCCGGGCTGTGTCGCCTACGACCCGGCCTTCGGGTACGAGATCGCGCACATCATGCAGGACGGGCTGCGCCGGATGTACGGCGAGGCCAACGAGGACGTCTTCTACTACCTCACCGTCTACAACGAGCCGATCCAGCACCCGGCCGAGCCCGAGAACGTGGACGTGGACGGCATCCTCAAGGGTGTCTACCGCTTCAAGCGGGGCGAGGCGGGCGAGGTCCCGGCGCAGATCCTGGCGTCCGGTGTGGCGGTCCCGTGGGCCGTCGAGGCTCAGCGGATCCTTGCCGAGGAGTGGAACGTCAAGGCGGATGTCTGGTCGGCGACCTCCTGGAACGAGCTGCGGCGCGAGGCCGTGGACGTGGAGCGGTACAACCTGCTCCACCCGGAGGAGGAGCAGCGCGTCCCGTATGTGACGCGGAAGCTGGACGGGGCCGAGGGCCCGTTCGTGGCGGTCTCGGACTGGATGCGTTCGGTGCCGGACCAGATCGCGCGCTGGGTGCCCGGTGCGTACCAGTCGCTGGGCGCGGACGGTTTCGGCTTCGCGGACACGCGGGGTGCGGCCCGCCGGTTCTTCCACATCGACGCGCAGTCGATCGTCCTCGCGGTGCTCACCGAGCTCGCGAAGGAGGGCAAGATCGACCGGTCGGCCCTGAAGACGGCGCTGGACCGTTACGACCTCCTGGATGTGGCCGCGGCCGATCCGGGCGCGGCGGGCGGCGACGCGTAGCCGTAGAGCCGGTTCGCAGGGTCCCGAGGGGCGGTGGCGCGCGTGCGTCGCCGCCCCTCGGGCGTATCCGGGGCCACGCGGTCAGGGAGCTGGGGAGTCGAAGGGCCGCGGAGTCAGTTCTCCCAGATCTTGAAGGCTCTGACCTGGTACGGGGACCGGGGCAGCCAGGTCCCACCGCCCGGGTACGTCTCGAACTCGCCCGTCTCCTGGCACTCGGCCGACTGGTACGTGGTGACGGGCCGCCCGGTGCGGTTGGCGAGGGACTGGGCGTCGCCGCCCTTGGGGAGCGGGGTGCAGCTCTCGATGTCGACGGTGGAGAGTTCGAAGGTCTGCCGGGCCCCGGCGAAGTCGGGCTTCTTCCAGAGGCAGAGCCGGCCCGCCTCGCAGGCTCCGAGCCGGACGTCCGAGGGCGTGTTCGCGGCGGGAAGCGCCCAGTCCTGGGCGGGTGCGGGCGGCTCCGCCCGGTCCTGGGCGACTGTGGGCGGCTCCGCCCGGCCCTGAGCGGGTGCCGACGGCTCCGCCCGGCCCTGAGCGAGCGCGGGCGGCTCCGCGCGGCCCTGGGCGAGCGCCGGCGGGATGAGTGTCGACGGGATGAGCACGGTGAGTGCGGTCGCGGTCAGGGCCGCGGCGAGAACGGTCGTACGCATGATGGATGAACCCCCGTGGTCGTGCGCCGCGCCGGGTGGTGGCGCGTGGCGCTGTCCCGACCAGCCTGACCAGCACGGCAGCGCCCGGGGAAGAGGCGAAGGGGCCACGCCACCCTGATAGGCGACAGCCCCGCCGAAAGGGTTCGGCGGGGCTGTGACGTGCGCTGGGTTGACGTGCCCTCCCCCGGGTGCGGGAGGTCTCATCCCCTCTGCGGGGGAAGCGGACCGGGTGTCAGATGTGCCCGACCCCCGCGCCCGCCTCCGCGTTCTCGCCGCGCTTCGTGAGGGTGGCGACCAGGGCCGCGACCACGGCGACACAGCCCGCCACGGTGAAGGCCAGGCCCATGCCGGACATGAAGGTGTCGTGGATGACGCCTCCGATGAGGTCGATGGTGTCCGGCGTCATGTCGGGGACCTTGGAGAGCGCGTCAACCGGGACCATGCCGAACTCGGCGGCCTCCTCCAGCTTCGGGTCGGGCGTGCCGGGCAGGCCCGCGGCCGTCCAGTTGCCCGCGAAGTCGGAGCTGACCTTGGAGGACATGACCGCGCCGAGCACGGCGGTGCCGAGTGCGCCGCCGACCTGCATGGCCGCCTGCTGGAGGCCGCCGGCCACTCCGGAGAGCTCCAGGGGCGCGTTGCCGACGATGACCTCGGTGGCGCCGACCATGACCGGGGCGAGCCCGCAGCCGAGCAGCGCGAACCAGAGGGACATCGTGAAGGTGCCGGTGGACTCGCTGAGCGTCGTCATGCCGAACATGGCGGTGGCCGTGCAGACCATGCCGCCGACCAGCGGGACGCGGGGGCCGAACTTGGTGATCAGCAGACCGGCGACCGGCGAGGAGACGATCATCATGGCCGTCAACGGCAGCAGGTGCAGACCGCTGTCGACCGGGCTGAGGCCGTGGACGCCCTGGAGGAAGAACGTCACGAAGAACAGGCCGCCCATGAAGGCGAACGCCATCAGCACCATGAGGATGGCGCCGGCCGTCAACGGGATGGAGCGGAACATCGCCAGCGGGACGAGCGGCTCGCGCACCCGGGTCTGCCAGAGGCCGAAGGCGAGGAAGAGCACGATCGCGAGGCCGAGGAAGACCCAGGTCAGAGCGCCGCCCCAGCCCCAGGACTCACCGGCCTTGATGATGCCCCAGATGAGGGAGAACATCGCGCCCGAGAGCAGCACGATGCCGAACACGTCGAAGGAGCGCGGCGCGTTGGCGGCGCGGTGGTCCTTGAGGATCACCAGGCCGAAGACGAGCGCGAGGACGCCGACCGGCACGTTGATGAAGAAGACCGACTGCCAGCTGACGTGCTCGACGAGCAGACCGCCGACGATGGGGCCGCCCGCGGTGGACGCGCCGATGACCATGCCCCAGATGCCGATCGCCATGTTCAGCTTCTCGGCGGGGAAGGTGGCCCGCAGCAGGCCGAGCGCGGCGGGCATCAGCAGCGCGCCGAAGAGGCCCTGGAGCACCCGGAAGAGGACGACCAGGCCGATCTCCTTGGAGAAGCCGATCGCGGCGGAGGAGACCGCGAAGCCCGCGATGCCGATCAGGAAGGTCTGGCGGTGGCCGAAGCGGTCACCGAGCTTGCCCGCGGTGATCAGGGCGACGGCGAGGGCGAGCAGATAGCCGTTGGTGATCCACTGGACGTCGGCGAGGGTCGCGCCGAGGTCCTTCTGGATCGCCGGGTTCGCGATGGCGACGATCGTGCCGTCGAGCGCGACCATCATCACGCCGATGGCGACGGCGAACAGGGTCAGCCAGGGGTGGCCGCGAAGACCCTTGGCAGCGGCGGGTACGGGGCCGTCTTCCGGCTCCCGCTGCGCCTTCTCAACGGTGGTCTGACTAGTCATACGGCGGAGACTAGTGACAGCCACTGACAGTTGACAAACGCATTCACCAGTCAGTAGCTGTCAGGTGGCTCACAGGTAAGCTGACCTGGAAGAACAAGGGGAAAGAGGACCGGTACGTGACCCACGGGCAGAGAGTGGAAACCCCGCCCGGACTGCGCGAGCGCAAGAAACAGCGCACCCGCGACGCCCTGTTGCGCGCGGCCCTCGAACTGTTCACCACCCAGGGATACGAGCGCACCACCGTCGACGAGATCGTCGAGGCGGTCGACGTCTCCCAGCGCACCTTTTTCCGCTACTTCGCGAGCAAGGAGGACATCACCTTCGCCGTACAGGAGATGGTCGAGTCCCGCTTCATCGCGGAGCTGCGCCGCCGCCCGGCCGGCGAGGCCCCGTTCGAGGCCATGCGGCGCGCCGTGCTCAGCGCCTGGAACAGCATCGGCGAGGCGATCGAGGAGGTCATCCCGGTGGACCTCCATATGCGGACGTACCAGATGATCGAATCGACCCCTTCCCTGCTCGCCGCCCATATGCGGCGCGGCGTCGCCCTGGAGAACGAGATCGCCCTCCTGATCGCGGAGCGCGAGGGGCTCGACGTGTCGAGGGACCCACGGCCGCGGGTGGCCGTCGCCGCGTTCTCCGGGGTGATGCGGGTGACCGGCCAGCTGTGGGGCCAGGGGCCGGATTCGAGCGTGGAGACGCTGCGCGATCTGACGGAGGAGTATCTCGACCAGCTCGTCCCGGCACTCGCGGGCGACTGGCGGCAGGATGCGCGGGCGTCGGACAGCCGCCGACCATAACCCTGTGTGAAGAATCTCGGTTGAATCCTTCGCAGCCGGGTGACGTGTGCCACCTGGGTCACGGACGCCCTCGCCCGTCTCCTAGGGTGTGGCGCAGTGACTTCTTTCGACTCCTCCCCCACGTTGACCGCATGGCGCGCGCTGCTCGCCGTCGCGGTGGTGTTCGTGATGCTGGCGACCACGGGCTGGTCCGCCGTACGGCATCAGCACGCTGACGGGCCCCGCGAGATCGCGCTCGCCTCCTGGGCGCGGGACCGCATAGCGGGCCGTTCGCTGCCGGAGGCCGATGCTCCGGCCTACCGGCTGGCCCACTTCTTCGCCACGCTCACCTCGGGGCAGCAGGTCGCGCTGGCCGACAAGCACCCATCGGTCGTGGGGAATCTCAACGGCGTCCCGGTCACCCTGCGCTACCACGCCAACCGTCTGGCCATCGGACAGGCGGCGGCAGCGGAGAAGCTGCGCTCGCACGACCCGTCGCTCTCGCCGGACGGCCGCAGCGAAGCGGTGCAACGGATGCACCGCTTCCGGTCGATGCTCGCCGAGGACCGCCAGATCCTGTCCTTCGATCCGTCCGGGAGGGGCCGCGCCGCCGAGGTCTTCGGCGACCTCGACCGCGCCGCCCGGGTGTCCGTGGTCGTCCCCGGCGTCGACACCCATCTCCTGACGCTGGAGCGGAGCAGCCGCGCGTACGCCGCACCGGTCGGCATGGCGAAGGCCCTGTACGGGGCGGAGCGCGCGGCCGCCCCCGGCACCCGTACCGCCGTCATCGCCTGGGCCGACTACACCGCCCCGGCCGGTCTCGGCATGGACGCGGCGCTCGGCGGGCTCGCGGCGCAGGGTGCCCTGCGGCTGAACGCGCTGGTCGGCGCGTTGCCCGGGGCGTCGAAGGTCTCGCTGTTCTGCCACAGTTACGGCTCCGTGGTGTGCGGGATGGCCGCCCATGACGCCCCCGACCGGGTGGCCGACATCGCGGTGGCGGGCAGCCCCGGCATGCGGGCCGGGAGCGCCGCGCGGCTGGAGACCGACGCCCGGATCTGGGCGATGCGGGACGCGGACGACTGGATCGGGGACGTACCGCACCTGGAGTTCGGGGGCATCGGCCACGGGGCCGACCCGGTCGACCCGGCCTTCGGCGCCCGGCTCGTCTCGGCGTCCGGAGCCGCCGGGCACAGCGGCTACTTCGCACCCGGCACCGAGAGCCTCGGCAACTTCGCGGCGATCGGCGTCGGCGCGTACGGGTCGGTCCGCTGCGCGTCCGCCGACAGCGGCTGCCACAGCGGCATTCCCGGTGACCGGGACAGCTGACGGGCGGACCGGGGCGGCTGACGGGCGCGGGGGAAGCATGTGCGCTCCCGGGGCGAGTCCCTGAATGTGCGGGTATGCGGGAATTGATCAGGAATCGAGATGCGTGCTTCGCGGACCGCCCCTAGCCTGCCCGTCATGGACATCACCATTCACATGAGCTCCCTCCCCCACGACGACCCGGACGCGTCGCTCGCCTTCTACCGCGACGTCCTCGGCTTCGAGGTCCGCAGCGATGTCGGGCAGGGCAGGATGCGGTGGATCACGGTCGGCCCGCCGGGTCAGCCCGACACGTCGATTCTCCTGGCGCCGCCGGCCGCCGACCCGGGGGTCACCGAGGACGAGCGCCGCACCATCGCGGAGATGATGGCCAAGGGCACCTACGGCTGGATCCTGCTGGCCACCCCGGACCTCGATGCCGCATTCGAGAAGGCGCAGGCCGGTGACACCGAGGTCGTCCAGGAGCCGACCGAGCAGCCGTACGGCATTCGCGACTGCGCGTTCCGCGACCCGGCGGGCAACCTGGTCCGCATCCAGGAGCTTCGCTGATCTGATGATCCTGACGGGTCTCGTGAGAGAAACGGGACTCGCGAGAGAAACGGCTCTCGTGAGAGAAACGGGTCTCGTCGGAGAAGGGGAGGGTTCCCATGTGTCAGCCCGAATGGCGGCATGCGCGCGTCCAGGCACAGCGTCTGGCTGATCTCGCGCGGCTGCGCCGCGTCCGCGACCGGATGGACAGGGAGTACGCGCGGCCGCTGAACGTCGAGGCGCTCGCCCTTGGTGTGAACATGTCCGCCGGGCACCTCAGCCGTCAGTTCAGATCCGCCTACGGCGAGTCGCCGTACGCGTACCTGATGACGCGGCGCATCGAGCGCGCGACGGCGCTGCTGCGGCGGGGCGACCTCAGCGTCACCGAGGTGTGCTTCGCGGTCGGCTGCGCGTCGCTGGGCACGTTCACCACCCGCTTCACCGAGCTCGTCGGAATGTCGCCGGGGGCCTTCCGGCGACAGGCCGCGGAGGCGGGGGCGGAGGCGGCGGATGACCACGGCGATGTCACGGGCACGATGCGCGGCGCGGGGCCGGCGATCAGGGTGGAGGGCATGCCGGCGTGTGTGGCGAAGCAGGTGACGAGACCCGTCAGGAATCGAGAAGTCACCGCTGCCGAGCAGCCCCTAGCGTGATGGTCATGGCAACCACCGCATCCGACACGTCCCTCGCATCCGTCACCCTCGAGGTGGCCGACCCCGAGGCCGCCCGCCGTTTCTACACCGCCTTCGGCGTGGACGCGTACATCCGCCTGCGGGCGTCCGAGGCGCCCACCGCCGGATTCCGTGGTTTCACCCTGGCGCTCACGGTGTCCCAGCCGGCCACCGTCGACGGCTTCGTCGGCGCCGCCCTGGACGCCGGCGCCACGGTGCTGAAGCCCGCCGTGAAGTCGCTGTGGGGCTACGGCGGCGTCGTCCAGGCCCCGGACGGCACGATCTGGAAGGTCGCCACATCGGCGAAGAAGGACACCGGGCCGGCCACCCGTGAGATCGACGCGATCGTGCTCCTGCTCGGCGTCGAGGACGTGAAGGCCGCCAAACAGTTCTACGTCGGCCGGGGCCTGACCGTGGCCAGGAGCTTCGGCGGCAAGTACGCCGAGTTCGCCTCCGACGAGTCCGGCTCCGCCAAGCTGGCGCTGTACAAGCGCGGCGGGCTCGCCAAGGACCTCGGCGTCCCCGCCGAAGGCGCCGGCTCGCACCGCGTCGTCCTCGGCGGCACCGCCGGCCCCTTCGCCGATCTGGACGGATTCGTCTGGGAGGCCACCGGGGCACTCGCCCCCGCGCCGTGACCGGAAGGGCTGACGCGCGTAGAGACGCGTGAGCGGCCGGCCGGACGCGCGAGGGGCGCCGGGTCGACGAGGACGCACACCGAGGGGGGACGTGTGAGCCCGCGCCGCATACGATGAGGCACATGGGTGATGTGCTGGCCGGAATTCATGCCACCTGGGAGTTCGACACCGACTCCGTGCTCATCCGCTTCGAACGGGGTATCCGCACGCCGAAGCTTCTGCAGAGCCTGCGGGAGCGCCGCATCCCGCATGGTGCGCTGTCGTCGGTGACGCTGACCCCGGGCAAGCGGGACACGGTGGTCCTGCGTGTCGTGCCGAGACCGGGTGCCGACCCGCTCCTGGAGGCTGCCGCGGGGCAGCTCAAGGAGGGGTGCGACCCCTACCGCCTGGTGCTTCCGGCGGAGCGCGAGCTGCTCGCCGAGTACTACGCGGACGAGCTGCGCGCCCGTCTCGGCCCTGAGTGCGACGAGCCCGCCGACCGTTTCCTGATCGCCGCCCCCGAAGCGCCGATGCAGTTCAAGGCGTACGACGGGCGGGCCGCTTTCGACGGGGAGCGGGTCTCCTTCCGGTGGTTCTGGACCGGAGCCTCCAGCGCCAAGTGGAAGGCGGGCGACCAGACCTACCGGGTGAGCGAGTTGGCCGGAATCGAGTGGCGCTCCCCCGAGGCCCTGGACGGCTATCTGCGTCTGGTGCCCCGCGCGGCCGCCCCCTCCGACTGTCGTACGGGCGGCAGCCTGGGCGACCTGCACGGCCCCGGCGGCGCTTCCGGGCAGGTGGAGGCGGAAGACGCGTCCGTGAACGGGGCCCCGGCCGCCGCGAGCCGCGCTCCGGCCGACCAGGATCCGGCGGCGGTTGTTTTCGGCCTGGGATACGGGCCGGTGCACCAGTCGCTGCCCTTCGCCGCCGCCGTACTGGAATCCGTCCGCCGGACCCAGACCGCGCCCGTCGCCTCGACCCCGGTCCTGGTGGGCGCCGGGCGGCGCGACCCCGCGGACATCGCCGAGCGGATACATCACCTCGGCGAGCTGCATCAGGCGGGGCTGGTCACGGACGACGAGTACAGCGCGAAGAAGGCGCAGTTGCTCGCCGAGCTGTGAGGGCCCGCCCAGCCGGTGAGCCCGGCCGGAGGGCACCCCGTACTGGAGTATCAGGCGGGCGGCGGCGGTTCGGAACCCCGGTATGACGCCAGGGACCCGTTCGCCTGCCTACGCTGAACCGGTCATGCCCACTTCCTCCCCCGCCGGGCCCCTGCCGCCCGCCGACGGCCTGCTGAGCGCCGCCCGCCGCAATCTGCGCGAGCTCGCCCACGAGCTGTCCCACGTGTCCCATCCGTCCACGCCGTTGCTGGCCGGCGCGCCGAAGCTGTGGCAGCGCCTGCTCCCGTACGTCGTGGTCCTCGCCCTCGCGGCCACCTTCATCCCCGTCACCATCACCGTCCTGGCCGATGATTACGGCGTGTCCGGCGCGCTGGCGGGAGCACTCGGCGTGGCGCAGGCGGCGCCGCTGCTGATGCTGGCCCACCGGCCCCTCCAGGCATGGTGGATCATCTTTCCCGCCGACGTCGCGGGCGCGCTGGTGCTGCTGGGGCGGCCCGCCGCTCAGCACGGCGTCTGGCCGTGGACCCCGCCGGTGATCGTCGCCTACCTCTTCCTGCTGCTGGCGGTCGGGCTGCGCGAGACCCGGCGGACCGTGATCGGCGTATGGCTGGTGACGGGCGCGGCGGGCGCGCTGCTGCACCTGATCTCACCGGATCGCAGCGACGGCAGCGCCCTGCTCCTGACCATCCTCGGCGCGGTCGTGCTGGTGATCGGCGGGGCGGTGCGGGAGAGGGGCGTGGCGCAGCGCCGGCTGGCCGAGCAGGAGACGATCAGCGAGGCCGAGCGGTCCCACCGCACGCTGCTGGAGGAACGGACGCGGATCGCGCGCGAGTTGCACGACGTGGTCGCCCACCACATGTCGGTGATCACCGTGCAGGCCGACTCCGCCCCGTACCGCATCAGCGGGCTGCCGAAGGCCGCCGAGGAGGAGTTCACGGCCATCGCGGCGGCGGCGCGGGAGTCGCTGGGCGAGATGCGGCGGCTGCTGTCGGTGCTGCGCAGCGACGGCACCGAGGGCGACCGGGCCCCGCAGCCCGGGCTGGACCGGCTCCAGCAGTTGGTGGAGGCGACGGTGCGGGCCGGGCTCCCGGCACAACTGGCGCTGAGCACAGAGCTGCGCTCGTGGCCGGGCGGGGTGCCCCCGGCGGTGGACCTGTCGGCGTACCGGATCGTGCAGGAGGCCCTGGCCAACGTGGTGCGGCACGCGCCGGGGGCCCGCACCCAGATCCTCGTCGCGCCGGACAAGGGTCACCTCCTCGTGCTGGTCGTCAACGGGCCCGCCGCCACCCGCGCTTCGCCGCTGGAGACGAGCGGGACCGGGCACGGGCTGGTCGGGATGCGGGAGCGCGTACGGTTGACCGGCGGCACGCTGGACACCGGCCCGCTGCCGGACGGCGGGTTCCGGGTCGCCGCCCGGATGCCGCTGCCGCCGCCCACCGCGCCCGTCGCACCACCCACATCACCCGCATAACCCACCCCGCGCCTCCGGAGGACCTGTGACCATCCGCGTGATCATCGTCGACGACCAGGCCATGGTGCGGGCGGGATTCGCGGCGCTGCTGGCGGCGCAGAGCGACATCGACGTGGTGGGCGAGGCGGCAGACGGCCGGAAGGGGGTGGAGGTCAGCCGCCACCAGCACCCGGATGTGGTCCTGATGGACGTCCGGATGCCGGAGATGGACGGACTGGCCGCCGCCCGCGAGCTGCTGAACCCCCCGATCGGGGTGGTGCACCGGCCGAAGGTGCTGATGCTGACCACGTTCGACGTCGACGACTACGTGTACGAGGCGCTCCGCGCCGGGGCCTCCGGGTTCCTCCTGAAGGACGCCCCGCCCGCCGATCTGATCGCGGCGGTACGGGTGGTGGCGGCGGGCGACGCCCTGCTGGCCCCCTCCGTGACGCGGCGGCTGATCGCGGACTTCGCGGCCCAGCGCCCCGCGGGCGCGACGCGCGGCGGCCAGGCCCTGCGGCTGAACGGGCTCACCCCGCGCGAGAGCGAGGTGCTGGAGCTGATCGCCCGGGGCCTGTCGAACCAGGAGATCGCGGGGCGGCTGGTGCTGGCCGAGCAGACCGTCAAGACGCACATCGGACGGGTGCTGGCCAAGCTGGACCTGCGGGACCGGGCGCAGGCGGTGATCTTCGCGTACGAGTCGGGGCTCGTGACGCCGGGGGACGCGGCCTGAGCCGTGGGCCGACCAGGGGCCGGAGGGGCCTCAACGCCCGGACCGCACGGCGGAGCGACGCCGGAGCCGACGCGTGACGAAGAGAAACGACCAGCTCATGACGGCCGGGGCCAACGCACCCACGACCCAGTTGAACGACGTTTCGAGCAGCACCTGGTGCCAGACCCAGCCGTGGGCGGTCGTCAGCACGATGGCTGTGGCCGCGATCGCCAGAGCGAAGACCGCGCAGCCCATCGCCACTTCGTGGGGCAGATCCCAAGATGCCGCGTGCACGCCGGAGAAGATCACCGCCCAGAAGGACACGAATGCGGCGGGTATCCCCAACAGAGCCGTCCACCAGGGAAGTTCCGACCAGACAGCGACCGCCACAGCGGCGGTCAGAGGAATGCACACAGCCGACATCGCGAAAAGCAGGCTGCGATTTTCCTCTCCCACCCTCGCCAGGCCCCGGCACAGAAGGACCACGACCCCGGCGACCGCCACCCCGATCGGGAGGGACCGGCCCACGCCCAGGTCCGTGAACCCGGCCGCCAACTGCCAGGCGAGCAGACCGTCGACCAGGGCCACGACCCCCACAGCCAGGGCTACCGGAATCGCTCCATTTTCCGGCGGCTCGGAGCTGTCGGCCTTCCGCGCCTCCGGCACGGCGGGGCGGGCGGCCTTCCGCGCCTCCGGCACGGCGGGGCGGGCGGCCTTTCGCGCCTCCGGTACAGCGGGCCGAGCGGCGTCCTTCACGGTGGCCGTGACCGTGGTCGCCCGGGCCAGTCGCCGCGCCCGGTCCGTCCCGGACGGGCCACCGCTCGGTCGCCCTGGTGAAGGGGGCGGGCCACCGGCCGGTCGCCCTGGTGAAGGGGGCGGGGCCGTGACCGGGATCAGGGCGAGCCTGGCGGCCACCGCCGCGGCGTCGGCGGGCCTGCGCCCCGGTTCCTTGGCCAGCAGGTCCATGACCAGCGCGTCCCACTCGGGCCGCAGACCGGGCCGGTGCGTGCTGGGCGGCGCCGGCTGCTCCTGAAGATGCCCCAGCAGCACCACGTGCCAGGCGGTGCCGGTGAAGGGCGGCCGCCCGGTCAGCAGGGCGTAGATCACGCAGCCGAGCGCGTACAGATCGCTGCGGGCGTCCAGGACGCGGTCTCCGCGGGCCTGTTCGGGGGACATGTAGGCGGGTGTGCCGACCGTTCCGTCCACCCTGGTCAGAGTCGTCAGGTCCGTGCCACCGGTGAACCGGGCGATGCCGAAGTCCAGAACGACCGCCCGGCCGTCCCCGTCGATCATGACGTTCGCCGGCTTCAGGTCGCGGTGCACGATTCCGGCCGCGTGCGCGGCCTCCAGGGCCCGGCAGATGTCACGCGCCCAGTTCCGGACCAGCGCGACGTCCGTGCCCGCGCCGGCGAGCAGCTTGTCCAGCGACCGGCCGGGAAGCTTCTCCATGACCAGGAACATGACCTGCTCGTCGCCCGCCTCCTCGCCGTAGTCGTGGACGGTGACGATGTGGCGACTGGACAGCCGGGCCGCCGCCATGGCCTCCCGCTTGAACCGCCGCACCGAGACGTCCCGGTCGGCTTCGCCGGCCCCGTCCGGTGGATTCAGCGTCTTGACCGCCACGGACCGTCCCAGACGCTCGTCCGTCGCGTCCCAAACCGTCCCCATACCGCCGGACCCGATGCGCCGGCCGAGCCGGTAGCGGCCCGCCAGGAGCGTCCCCTCCATTGCGGCCCCTCCCCTCCAGAGTGCGAGCAGTCTGGCACGACTTCGCCCTGTTGACCCCGGATTCCTTCACCAAGCGTCCAGCCCACCCCCTACCCCAGTAGCACCCCGCACTTGGCCCCCCGGTGTGACGCCCCCTCAGCCATCGTCTTCCTACCTTCCTCCCGTCGCGCCGATCGGTGCGGCGGCAGAAGGGGAGGGGCGCATGCGCCGATACGCAAGGACCTTGGTCACGTTCGCTCTGGCCACCAGCATGGTGACGGGGACCGCCGGCTGGGTCTCGGGGGATGCGCAGCAGGCGGTGACCGGGCCGCCGCCCGGCAGTGCGTCGTGGCGGGCGGACCGGGCGCTGGGCGAGGAGCTGCCCGACCCGGAGCGCACCACCCCCGCCGAAGTGGCCGCTTTCTTCGACGGGTTGACCGAGAGAGAGCGGCAACTCCTCCTCGTGCGCCATCCGTCCGTCGTCGGCAATCTCGACGGCGCGCCCCTTGAGCTGCGATACCGCGCCAACTCCCTCGCCCTCGCCGCCGACGACGACCCCCGCTACCGCTCGCTCGCCGCCCCCGGCCGCCAGATCCTGGCGTTCGACCCGCGCGGGCGCGGCCAGGTCGCCGAGGTCTTCGGGGACCTGCGCTCGGCGCACCGGGTCTCCGTGGTGGTTCCCGGCTCGGACAACGACGCGGGGACCTTCGACCGGGAGGTCGCCGCCCACGGGGCCCCGCCCGGTATGGCCAGGACCCTGCACACCGCCGCCGGTCCGGGCACCGCCGTCATCGCCTGGGCCGGGTACACCACCCCCGTGGGCGTCGGCGTCGACGCGGCGACCGGGCGGCTCGCGGAGGCGGGCGCCGGGCGGCTGACCCGGCTCGCGCGGGGGCTGATCGCTGACGGGCTGCCCGAGCCCGCCGTCTTCTGCCACAGTTACGGCTCCGTCGTCTGCGGGCTCGCCGCCTCCCGCCTGCCCGCCAGCGACCTGGTGGTCCTCGGCTCCCCCGGTATGCGGGCGGACGACGTGGAGGCGTTGCGGACCCGGGCGAGGGTGTGGGCGGCGAAGGACCCGACCGACTGGATAGACGACGTGCCGAGCGTGCGGTTCGCGGGCCTCGGGCACGGCGCGGACCCCACCGACCCGGCGTTCGGGGCGCGCCGCATCCCGGCGAACGACGCCCAGGGGCACACCGGTTACTTCGCCCCGGGCACGGACTCACTGCGGGCCTTCGCGGCGATAGCCCGGGGAGCCGCCGACGACGTGGAAGGTGCGGCCCGATGACGACGACCCCTGCGCTCGCCCGGACGCAGCCACGGACCGGTACACACACCCGTGCACACACCAGCGCCCGCACCCGTACGCATCAGCTCGCCGCCCGTGTCGAGGCCGCGACCCCCGCCCACCGGGACCGGGCCATCGACGGCCTGCGCGCCCTCGCGCTGCTGGCCGTGCCCGCCGGTCACTGGATGGTCGGCGGCTTCCGGCTCGACGGGGACGGCCTGCACAACGCGAGCCCGCTCTCGACGTTCGGGGGCCTCGCGCCGTTCACCTGGGTCCTCCAGATGCTCGGGATCTTCTTCCTGGTCGGCGGGTACGCCTCCGTCCTCTCCTACCGCCGCCGGCCCTCGACCACGGCCGCCTGGCTGCGCGGCCGGCTGGTCAGGCTCGGCAGGCCCGTGCTGGGCGTGGCCGCCGTGTGGGCGGTGCTGCTGGCCGCGCTCTCCTGGCTCGGCGTGCCGGGCGACACCCTGCGTACGGGGTCGACGCTGGTGATCCAGCCGCTCTGGTTCGTCGGGGTGTACACCGTGGTCACCGCGCTGACCCCGCTCTGCGTCCGCCTCGCGCGAAGGCTCGGCGGGTGGGCGGCGCTGCCGCTGCTGGGGTCGGTCGCGGTGGTGGACTTCCTGCGCTACGGGCCTTTCGCGGACGCGGTGCCGTCCTGGCTGAGCGTGCTGAACGTCCTGCCCGGCTGGCTGTTCGCCTATCAGCTCGGCGTCTCGTGGGGCGAGGGGCGGATCGGGAAGCGGGGGGCGCGGCTGCTGCTCGTCGGGGGCGGGGTGCTCTTCGCCGGACTGCTGCTGGCCTTCCAGTACCCGATGTCGATGGTCGGCGTGCCGGGCGAGGCGCGGACCAACTCGCACCCGCCGTCGCTGCTGGTGGTGGCGCTGGCGGCGGCCCAGAGCGGGGCGGCGATCCTGGTACGGGACCGGCTCGGGCGGTTGCTGCGCAGGCCGCTGCTGTGGGCGCCGGTCGTGGTGGTCAACCTGTCCGCGATGACCATCCTGTGCTGGCATCAGAGCGCGATGCTGGCCGCCGCGATACCGGCCTCGCTGCTGGGTGACGGCACGGCGGCGGTGGCGGGGCTGACGACCGGGCCGGACACGGTGGGCTGGATCCTGGCCCGGATGGTGTGGCTGCCGGTGTTCGCGGGGCTGCTGGTGCTGATCGCCCGGTACACGCGCCGCTTCGACGCCCCTTGGAAGGCCGGCACCCGCGCCGCGAACGCCCGCCGCGCACTGGCGGGGTTGCTGGCGGCGGGGTTCGCGGTGTTCGCGCTGGGGCTGGCGTGAGGGGGCGCGTGAGGAGGGGCCACGAGGAGGGGGCCCGTGAGCAGAGGGCGTGAGGGGGGTGCCCATGAGGAGGAGGCCCGTGAGCAGAGAGCATGAGGGGGTGCGCGTGAGCAGAGGGCCCGTGAGCAGAGGGCGTGAGGGGGCGGGTGCGCTTGGTCGTGGTGGCCTTCACGGACCAATGGTCGTGATGGCCTTCATGGACCAAGCGATGGCTGCGACGCTGGGCCCGGTCCCCTCGCCGCAAGGACTACTCCCGAGCCTCCGACGTCAGGCTCATGTCCGGGTAGCGGTCCCCCGCCACCTGGCCCGCGATCGGCTCCAGCAGGGCCAGTTCCTCCGCCGTCAGTGTCAGCCGGGTGGCCGCCAGGTTCTCCAGCAGGCGGCTGCGCTTACGGGTGCCGGGGATCAGGACCACCGTCAGGCCGTGCACCTGCGCCCGCTGCTGCACCCAGGCCAGCGCCACCTGCGCGGCCGTCGCCCCGTGAGCGGCGGCGATCTTGTGGACGGGCTCCAACAGGGCCGCGTTCGTACGGGCGTTGTCCCCGGTGAAGCGGGGCTGGCGCTTACGGAAGTCGCCCTCGGACAGGTCCTTGCCCGCGTCGGTGAACGCCCCGGTGAGGAAGCCCCGGCCGAGCGGCGAGTACGGCACGAGCGTGACGCCCAGCTCCACCGCCGCGCCGACCGCGCTCTTCTCCACGTCCCGGCTGAAGAGGGACCACTCCGACTGGAGGGCGGCGATCGGGTGCACGGCGTGCGCGGCGCGCAGTTCGGGCCCGGTCACCTCGCTCAGCCCGAGCTGCCTGACCTTGCCCTGCTGGACCAGCTCCGCCATCGCGCCGATCGATTCGTCGAAGGGGACGGCCGGGTCGTGGCGGTGCATGTAGTAGAGGTCAATGACGTCCGTGTTCAGCCGGCGGAGGCTCGCTTCGACGGAGGTGCGGATGTACGCGGGGTCGTTGCTCACGGCCCGGTACCCAGGGCTGTCGGAGCGCACCAGCGCGAACTTGGTGGCGAGCGTGATCTCGTCCCGGTGAGCGTTCACGAACGGGGCGAGGAACTCCTCGTTGGCCCCGCGCCCGTAGACGTCGGCGGTGTCGAAGAGCGTGACGCCCGCTTCCAGGGCAGCTTCGAGGGTGTCCCGGGCGGCAGCCTCGTCGGTGTCGCCGTAGAACTCGCTCATGCCCATGCAGCCGAGGCCCTGGGCCCCGACCCATGGTCCGCCGGCACCGCCCAGCGGGACGACGGCGATCGTGTTCGTGTCCTTGTCGGTCATCAGGCACTGTGCCTTTCCGGCGCACTGCGGGCGCCCGCGTAGAACTCGATCTTGTGGTCGAGGACGGCCAGGGTGTCGTGGAGCTCCGCGATCCGCGTGATCACATCGCGGCGGGTCGACTCCAGCAGCTCCTGCCGCTCCTCGAAGGTGCACTCGCCCTCACGCAGCAGCTCCGCGTACCGCACCATGTCGGCGACGGGCATCCCGGTCAGCCGCAGCTTGCCGACGAAGGCCAGCCAGTCCAGGTCGCGGTTGGAGAAGCGGCGCTGACCGGTGTGCGACCGGTCGACGTGCGGCATCAGCCCGATCCGTTCGTACCAGCGCAGAGTGTGCGCGGTGAGCCCGGTGAAGGCGACGACCTCGCTGATCGTGTAGCTGTCACGCCCCACCGGCCGGGGGTGCGCCCGGGGACCGGCCGCGCAGGCGCTCACCCCCGAGGGGGGTTCGGGCTGTGGATCGGGCTGTGTGCTGGTCGCGGGAGTGCTCCGGGAAGTTCCGTCGATCACCGTCATGCCTCCACGCTAAATCCTTGGAGTGCACTCGAAGCAAGCGAATCCCCTCACTCGGCTCGCGACCCGCGTCCCATCCCCGGCCGCGCCCACTCAACCGGTCGGAGTGTTCCGGGTCGCCCCGCGTGCCTCGGTGAGGGCTCGCTGCCGGAGGTTGCCGCCGAACAACTGGATCTTGGCGGCGTCCAGGACGTCGTCCCCGCCGATGGTCCGCCCGTCCCCACGACGACCGGACACGGCACCCCGCCCGGGCACGGCACCACGGCCGGGCATGGCACCACGGCCGGGCACGGCCCGGTGGGAATCCTTGGGGAACGGGGGTGGAGCCGGTTCGCCCGACGTCACGAGGGCGACCGTGCCGAAACGTCTGAGCCCGTCCTCGCGGACGACCATGGCCGCGTCCCGGGCGAGGCCCGTCAGGAACACGCTCGCGATTCCGTCCAGGTCGCGGACCATCGCCGGGTCGGCCGTCACCCCCTGGCTCCGCAACAGCTTCTTGACCCCGGCCTCGAACCGGTGGGCGCCGGCCACAGCACTCGGCTTGCGTGCCCCCCTGCGCTCACGCGGTGACACGATGACGCCCTCGGCGTCGTACAGGACACCGGTCAGGCCCTTGAACGTCGGGCTGTGGTCGTACCACTCGCCCGCCACCTCAAGCTCGATGTCCCGGTCGATCGCCGAAAGAAGGTCCCTGGGAACCAGCTTCTTCCGGGCTTCTTCCGCCGCCGCTCTCCTCGCGCCGTCGATGATCTCCGTCAGCACCGTCCGCGTCACCGACGCGGCGGCCCACACGGCCGACCGGGAGACGCGCATCGAAGTCACGTCCCTGAACACCGCTCTGATGAGAGCGGGCTTGAACGGCGAGACCTCCACGCCCGAGGCGGTCTCAGGACCGCCGCGCTCAGGGCGTGCAGGCCGGGCGATCGGCTCAGGGCGTGCGGGCTGTGCGGTCATCGGAGGAGACGCTCCTTGTTGCCGGAGTCACCGGAGTTGCCGGAGGCCCACACTTCACCACGCAACCCCGCTCGCACCACTCGCAGCACCGCAGCACTCGTCGAGCTCCCACCGACCCGACCCGACCCGACTCGGCCCGGACTGACGCGACCCGCCCCGGCCCGACCCGCCGTTACTTCCTTTCCCTACTTCCCTTCCCTGCCGTACCGCCAGTAAAGAAGGCCGATTGCCGCCACCAGCACCAGAATCCCCAGAATCACCGTGTCCGCCCCCTGCCTCTCATTCCGATTCCTACCAGCGCCACAGGCCCCGCAAGGTTCAGGGCCGCCCGCCCCTGCCCTTCTGGACGAAGTAGTACCCGCCGGCAGACATACCGCCGATGATCGCGAGGAGCGACCAGCCGCCGGAATTACCCGACACGATGAGGAAAACCGAGAAAGCGACCCCGAAGACAACGAAAAACGCGGCGAACTGGAGGTAGCGCTTGACCAGCGCCCTCTGTTCCATGGTCCATCCCACACGAGGCGTACTCATGACTTCCCTGCCTTTCCTCCGCCGACTCGATGAGCGCGTGCCCCCGGAATTGCAGTCGAACCCTGAGCCCTCCCCGTAACTCCGCACCCCCGTAACCCCGTTGCCCCGCCCCGCTCAGCCGGGGCCACGCCCGCACCTGTACGGAGGCGCTGCTCGGCTGGTTCCGCGAGCGCGGGGCGCCCCTGGTCGACCCGCGCGCGCCGGACGACGCCGAGTCGCTGTACGCCTCCCTCGGCTTCGCCCGCACTCCGGGCCCGGCGATGAGGCTCCGCCTCTGAACGTTAGGCTCGGGGCATGGAGAGCCTGCGGATCATCGACACCTGGCCGGTCACGACTGCGGCAGCCGCCGTCGTACGAGCGGACGGCACCGTCCTCGGTACGCACGGGCCGGCGTCCGCCCACCGCTTCCCCCTCGCCTCGGTCACCAAGCCGCTCGCGGCCTACGCGGCGCTGGTGGCGTACGAGGAGGGGGCCGTCGAGCTCGACGAACCGGCCGGGCCCGAGGGCTCGACCGTGCGCCACCTCCTCGCCCACACCAGCGGCCTCGCCTTCGACGAGCACCGCGTGACGGCCCCGCCCGGCGACCGCCGCCTGTACTCCAACGCGGGCTTCGAAGTCCTCGGCGACCACATCGCCAAGGCGTCCGGCATCCCGTTCCCCGAGTACCTGCGCCAGGCCGTCCTGGAGCCGCTGGGCATGACGTCCACGTCCCTCGACGGCTCCCCCGCCCGCGACGGCGTCTCCACCGTCGACGACCTGGTGCGCTTCGCCGCCGAGGTCCAGGCCCCCCGCCTCCTCGACCCCCGTACGGTCCTCGAAGCCCAGAGCGTCGTCCACCCGGGCCTCAAGGGCGTCCTGCCGGGCTACGGCCACCAGAACCCGAACGACTGGGGTCTCGGCTTCGAGATCCGCGACTCCAAGTCCCCGCACTGGACGGGCACGTCGTCCTCCCCGGCGACCTTCGGACACTTCGGCCAGTCGGGTACGTTCCTGTGGATCGACCCGGTGGCCGGCGTGGCCTGCGTCGCGCTGACGGACCGGGCCTTCGGGTCGTGGGCGGCCGAGGCGTGGACCCCGTTCACGGACGCGGTTCTGCGGGAGGTCGCGGGCTGAACCGGGCGCGGTCCCCGGTCGCCTTCTTCCGGTCGACGCACTCGAACCACACGGTCTTCCCCTTGCCGTCCCACCGCTTCACCACGCCCCAGTCGTCGGTGACGGCATTGACCAGGATCAGCCCCCGCCCACCGTCGTCGAGCTCGTCCCGCTTGATCGCGATGGGCGACTCCGTGCTGCTGTCCGCCACTTCCACCCGTACGCCGTCACCGGTCGGCAGCCGGAAGATGGAGGTCTGGCAGCGGCGGCCCGGCACGTGCCGCACCACGTTGGCGATCAGCTCGGTGAGCGCGAGCTCCGCCGTCTGCGCGAGCTGCACAAGCTGAAGCAGGACCAGTTGGGCAAGCTCATCCACTGCTCGGGCTCGCTGATCTGCCGGATCGAGCGGACGAAGAAGATCCCCACCCGCGAGATCTCGGAGGCCCTGGAAGCGGCGCTGGGCACGGACGGGCTGTTCTCACGGCTGGTGGGCCTGGTCCTGCGAAGTCAACTGCCGAAGCCGTTTCGCCCGTACGCGGACATGGAGGCGAAGGCCGCGTACATCTCCACGTTCCAGTCGCAGGTGGTCTACGGGCTGCTCCAGACGGAGGCGTACGCGCGGGCTCTGATCAGCATGGAGCACCCGCACAAGGTGGGCGAGATGGTGGCGGGCCAGGCTGGAACGCCAGCGGGTTCTCGAGCGGGAGGACCCGCCCGTCCTGTGGGTCGTGCTCAGCGAGGCCGCGCTGTTCCAGGAGGTCGGCGGACGGGACGTGATGCGCGAACAACTGGCTCGCCTGTTGGAGTTCCGGGACGACCCGTGGGTGAACGTCCAGGTGTTGCCGTTCGCTGTCGGCCAGTACCCGGCCATGCTGAGGTCGTTCACTCTCCCCCGGTTCGACAACAACCCGGACCTGTTCTACGCGGAGAGCTACGACCAGGCCCATATGACCGCCAACCCATCGGTGATCAAGGAGCGTTCGGTCAGCTACGCTCGCCTGCAAGCCACAGCCCTCACCCCTGCGCGCTCGGCGTCGGTGATCACTCATGTGATGGGGGAACGCTATGGGAAACGGTCATGACCTCGCAGGAGACGTCTGGCGCAAGTCGCCGTACAGCGGCCCCAACGGCGGCGACTGCGTCGAGATGGCCGACGCCCCCTGCGGCCCCGTCCCCGTCCGGGACAGCAAGAACCCGACCGGCCCCAGCATCATCATCGCCGCCCCCGCCTGGCGCGCGTTCGTGGACGGGCTGCGCTGACGGGACGACGGCGGCGGTGACGCGACCGCGCCGGGGCGACCAGCAGCGAGAAGTGAAGGAGGGCGCTACGGAGCAACCGGCTCCCGTACCGCCCTCCTTCAATTCCCCCCGCCGCCGCGCCGCTTCGCGGCCTTCCGCCGCTCGTGGATCCGCATGCCGACAAAGGAACCGCCGCCCCCACTGGCTATCGCCAGCACGGCCTGGCTCGCGAACCCGCCTCCGAGCAGAAGTGCCAGCAGCGCGCCCAGGCCCAGGACGCCGACGAGGATCAGCACATCGGACAGTTTCATCGTTCTTCTTCCTTCTGGGTTCACAGCGGGTTCCTTCTGGGTTCACAGCGGGCCGAGTTGGACCGTAATTCGGTTGATCGAGTCCGGGGCCCCCGCGTAGCTTCCCAGCTGCCCCCGGGTGGTCCAGACCAAGCTTCGGGGCTTCCGGTGGGCGACCCGGCTTTCGCCCGTACCCGACAACAGGACACCGATGACCGGGGAACAGACCCTCCGACCGCCGAGCGACACCCTGCCGCCGGGGATCTTCTCCCGGCAGTACGCGGCAGCCACGCTCACCTTCGCCGCCGTGATGTTCCTGACCGGCTTCGCCGCGCTGGCCGTCGTGCCCACGCTGCCGACAGCGGCCCAGGACCTGGACGGGGTGTCCCTGTTCCCCCTGGTGGCGGGCAGCTTCGTCGCCGCCAGTCTGCTCGGCGGGGTGCTGGGCGGGCACTGGGCGGATCGTTCCGGGGCGCGGCGTCCGCTGGCGCTGGGGATGGTCCTGTCCGTGGTGACGCTGCTGGTGTCGGCGTCCAGTGTGTCGATCTGGCAGTTGGTGGTCGGCCGTTTCGTGGACGGTCTGGCGGCGGGGATGGTCGCGGTGTCGGTGACGACCGCCATCGGCCAGTCGTATCCGGAGTATCTGCGGCCCAGGATGCTCGCGATGATGAGCGCGAGCTGGATCATTCCGTCCCTGATCGGGCCGCCGATCGCCGGGGTGGTCGCCGAAGTGTGGTCCTGGCGCGCGGTCTTCTACGGCCTGGCCGTGCTGACGGCCCTGCCCGCGATCGCCCTGGTCGCGGTGCTGCAACGGGCCCCGGCGGCACAAGACATGACCCCGGCAGCGGACGGTACGGCCCCGGCGGCAGCACACGGCACGACCCCGGCGACGGACAGCACGGCCCGCGCCCCCGACACCACCCCCGGCCTGCCCGACCTTCCACCCGCCGAGGAACGCGCCTCCCGGCCGCCGCTGTTCGTCGCGGCGATGCTCAGTCTGGGCGCGGCGCTCGGCCAGTACGGGGTGTCGGGGTGGGATGCGCGCCATCTGCTGTTCGTGGCCGCCGGGGTCGCGCTCCTGGTGGTCTTCGCGCCGCGTCTGCTGCCCCGGGGCACCTGGCGCAGCGCCCGTGGCCTGCCCACCGCCGTGCTGTTGCGCGGGCTGACCTCCGGTACGTACTTCACCGTCGAGGCGCTGGTGCCGTTGATGCTGATCACCGAGCGGCGGGTCGCGGCGGTGACGGTCGGCGTGGCGTTCACCGCATCGGCGGTGCTGTGGGCGGGTGCGTCGTGGGTGCAGGGGAAGCTGCTCCAGGACGTGGCCCGGCACCGGCTCGTCACGGCCGGGGCCCTGATCATGGCGGCGTCCGTCGCCTTCGCCGTGGCGGGCAGCTTCTCGGGGCTGTCACCGCTGCTGGCTCTGACGGCCATGCCCCTGGCGGCGATCGGGATGGGGATGCTCGACCCCTGCGTCACGGTGCTGTCGCTCGCCCACAGCGCACCGGACCGGTTGGGCCACACCACCAGCGCCATGCAGACGAACATGAACCTGGGGCAGGTCGTGGTCCTGGCGTTCGCCACCGCCGTGCTCAACGCGGGTCTGGCCGCCGGGACGAGTCAGCTCGGCGGCTACGCGATCAGCTTCTCGCTCCTGCTCGCGCCGACCCTGCTGGTCGCCGTCCTGGCGGTCCGCGCGCGCAGCGAATGACCCGAAGTCGCCCCCGTACCGCCGGACTTCACTTCCTCACACCACCGCGCCGCTGCCGCCGCTCCTTGATGCGCAGGCCCACGAACACCGCGAGCGCTCCGCCGAAGAGGGGCGGGACCGCCTGCCCCGCCCAGCCGTCCCCGAGCAGGACGGCGAGCGCCCCCGCCAGACCCAGCACGGCCACGACGATCACCACGTCGGACAGTTTCATCGCTTCTCCTCCTCATGACCCTCGGGCAGCGGGAGCGCTATCCGCCGCCCGAGCCCGAATTCCTCGGCCCCATCATCGCTGACCACCGCGAACGCTCCGGCAGGGACCCCCTCCCGCGCGGCCACGCGGGAGGCCGCCGCCAGGAGTTCTTCCACCCCGGCTCCGACCCCGGTCCCGTCTCCGTCCCCGGCGAGGGTGAGGAGGAAGACGTAGGCGTCCCCGTGTTCCTCTCCCTCGTCGTGGACCTCCACGACGCCTTCGTCCTCCAGGTCGGCGAGGAAGTCCTCCACGTCTCCGATCCAGGGGAACGCGTAGGCCCCGTCCGGCAGGTCCGGTGTCGGCAGCAGCGGTACGTGTATCTCAACGATGACGGCGGGCATGGGGCACATCCTGCCCCGGCCCCCTCCGCCCGCCGCAGGCAGGGCCCCCGGCTCTCAGCCGGCCATCTCCCGGACCAGCGCCGAACGCAGTGGCGGAGATGCTGACGATCATCGCGGTTCGAGCTGAAGCCATACCGGTCGAACGAACCTCAACGGAGCTCGGCCGTCACACCCGCGGCAGTTCGACCGTCACCAACGCGGCGATCGGCACGAGCCGGAAATAAACACCACCGGTTTCGTCCGCGAGCCCTCGGGCACACGCACGGCCATGACGTCCGGCGGGAGCAGCCGATACCACCCCACGGACGTCCAGGGCAGCGTCATCGGCCTCGCCGACGCGAGCGGCAAGCGCACCGCCACCTACAGCTACAGCTACAGCTACGGGCCCTACGGCGAAGTCGGCACAGCCACCGGCGCCGACCAGCCCTTCCGCTGCACGGGCACGTACCTCGACCGGGGAGTAAACCGTGGAACTGCTCCATCTCGCCCAGGAAAGATCCGGCTTCTGGCCCACCGGAGCCGTCATGATCGTTGTCATCACCGTCATCACGGTGGGAATCGGCATCTGGCGCAGCCGTAAGGCGAAGAAGGAAGGGTGAGAGGCGGAGCAGCGGCATGACAGGGAGGGCCGGCGGCGGGGACGCGTGGGCCCCGTCCGGCAGGTCCGGTGTCGGCAAGCAGTGGTACGCGTATCCCGACGATGACGGCGGGCATGGGGCACATCCTGCCCCGGCTCCCTCCACCCTCCGCCCTCCGCCCTCCGCAGGCAGGGGCCCGCTCTCAGCCGGCCATCTCCCAGACCAGCAGCTCCGCCGTCCCCTCCGCCGCCCCGGCTTCCGTCCCCGGCCCCTCCCCCGCCAGCGCGACCGCCTCCAGCCCCTCCGCCCCGGTGATCCGGGCCGCGTCCCCCGGGCCCAGTTCCTCGCCGGCCAGGCCGACCCGGCCGCGTACGACATGGACGTACAGGCGCACCGCGTCCGGCAGGGCCGTGCGCTCGCCCTCGGTCAGCCGCCGTACGTGCAGCATCGCGCCGGCTCCCGGCAGGGCGTACGGGGTCGAGTCCGCGATGCCGGGGACGACCGTGTACGCGGGTTCGCCGCCCGCCTCCAGGGGGGCCAGCCACATCTGAAGGAAGGTCAACGGGGCCCGGCCGTCGTTGCGTTCGACGTGGCGGACTCCGGCGGCGGCGCTGAGGTGGGCCAGGTCTCCGGCGCGTACGACGGTGGAGTGGCCGGCCGAGTCGCGGTGGGTCAGCTCGCCCTCCACGACCCAGGTGACGATCTCCGTATGGCTGTGCGGGTGCTCGTCGAAGCCCGCGCCGGGGGCGAGGCGTTCCTCGTTGCAGGCCAGGATCGGGCCGAAGCGGAGGTTCTCGGGGTCGTAGAAGGGGCCGAAGGACAGGGCGTGCCGGGTCTCGATGCCGGCGTCCGGCTCGCCGCCCCGGTAGCGGTCCTCGGACCGGTGTACGGAAATCACCCGGCCCACGGTAGCCCGGCGGTGCGTCCGGGCGGCCCCGCACGGCTTCGCACGGCCTCCCACCGGCCTGCTGGGGCCGCCCCGCGCGGCCCGGGGGCGGACCCGCGCGGCGGCGCCATCGCCCCGCCCCGCCGATCCCCCGGCCCGATAAGGCAGTCTTGTCCTCGTGCCCCGACCCGATCCTGAGCAGCCCGCCGCCCACGACGCCCACCTTCATGCCGCGACCCTCAAACGGCTGGAGCAGTCCTCCGGCCGGCTGGCCGCGAACGCGATTGCCCGCATGGACGAATCGCTGCCGTGGTACCGGGCGATGCCCCCGGAGAACCGGTCCTGGATCGGCCTGGTCGCCCAGGCCGGTATCGCGGCGTTCACCGAGTGGTTCCGGCATCCCGAGACCCCGCAGGCGATCTCGACCGACGTGTTCGGGACCGCGCCGCGCGAGCTGACCCGGGCGATCACGCTGCGGCAGACCGTGGAGATGGTGCGGACGACGATCGAGGTCATGGAGACCGCGATCGAGGAAGTGGCCGCGCCCGGCGATGAGTCGGTGCTGCGCGAGGCACTGCTCGTCTACGCGCGGGAGATCGCCTTCGCGACCGCCCAGGTGTACGCGCAGGCGGCCGAGGCCCGGGGCGCGTGGGACGCGCGGCTGGAGTCGCTGGTCGTGAACGCGGTGCTGTCCGGCGAGGCGGACGAGGGGGCGGTCTCCCGGGCCGCCGCGCTCGGCTGGAACTCGCCCGAGCACGTCTGCGTCATCCTCGGCACCGCGCCGGACGGGGACAGCGAGCTGACCGTGGAGGCGATCCGGCGGGCCGCCCGGCACGCGAAGCTCCAGGTCCTCACCGGCGTCCTGGGCAACCGGCTCGTCGTCATCGCGGGCGGCAGCGACAACCCGCTCCAGGTCGCCAAGGGCCTGATCGGGCCGTACGCCGCCGGGCCGGTCGTCGCCGGACCCGTGGTCCCGGACCTGCTGGCGGCCACCCGGTCCGCGCAGGCGGCGGCGGCCGGGCTGAAGGCGTGCCTGGCGTGGCAGGACGCGCCGCGCCCGGTTCTGGCGGACGATCTCCTGCCGGAGCGCGCGATGGCCGGGGACCCGGCGGCGCGGGACCAGTTGGTGGAGGAGATCTACAGACCGCTGGAGGAAGCCGGTTCGGCTCTGCTGGAGACGCTGAGCGTCTATCTCGAACAGGCGAGCAGTCTGGAGGGGGCGGCGCGGATGCTGTTCGTCCACCCCAACACCGTGCGCTACCGGCTGCGACGTGTGACCGACGTCACCGGGTGGTCACCCTCCGATGTGCGCTCCGCGTTCACCCTGCGGATCGCTCTCATCCTGGGGCGCTTGGCGGCGACCGATCCTCAGTCCTAGACTTTTGTCGGACTTCAACAATTCCCCTGACGGTTCTTCGTCCCTGTCCCCACGGGCGTACCGGGCCGTCCACAAGAGAGAGTGTGAGTGTGCTCGTACTCGTCGCTCCCGGCCAAGGCGCTCAGACGCCCGGCTTCCTGACTCCCTGGCTCGACCTCCCCGGTGCCGCCGACCGCATCGCGGCCTGGTCCGACGCCATCGGGCTCGACCTCGCCCACTACGGCACGCAGGCCGACGCGGACGCGATCCGCGACACGGCCGTGGCCCAACCGCTCCTGGTCGCCGCGGGCCTGCTCTCGGCCGCCGCCCTGGACGCGCCCTCCCCCGACGTCGTCGCCGGTCATAGCGTCGGTGAGATCACCGCCGCCGCGATCGCCGGTGTCATCGAGGAGGAGGCGGCGCTCCGCTTCGTCCGCACCCGGGGGCTCGGCATGGCCGAGGCCGCCGCGATCACCGAGACCGGCATGGCGGCCCTGCTCGGCGGCGACCCCGCCGTGACGGTCCCGCACCTGGAGAAGCTCGGCCTGACCCCCGCCAACGTCAACGGCGGCGGCCAGATCGTCGCCGCCGGCACCGCGGCCCAGCTCGCCGCGCTGGAGGCCGACAAGCCCGAAGGCGTACGCCGGGTGGTGGCGCTGAAGGTGGCGGGCGCGTTCCACACGCACCACATGGCCCCGGCCGTGGAGAAGCTGCGCGCGGCGGTCGGGGACCTCACGGTCCTCGACCCGACCGTGCGGTACGTGTCCAACGCGGACGGCCACACCGTCGCCACCGGCACCGAGGTCGTCGCCCGGCTGGTCGGGCAGGTCGCGAACCCGGTCCGCTGGGACCTGTGCATGGAGACCTTCCAGAAGCTCGGCGTGACCGCGCTGGTCGAGCTGAGCCCCGGCGGCACCCTGACCGGGCTCGCCAAGCGCGCGCTCCCCGGGGTCAAGACGCTCGCGCTGAAGACCCCCGACGACCTCGACGCCGCCCGCGCGCTCATCTCCGAGCACGCAGGCGCCTAAGGAGCCCGAGAGTATGTCGAAGATCAAGCCCAGCAAGGGCGCCCCGTACGCACGGATCCTCGGGGTCGGCGGCTACCGCCCGACCCGGGTCGTGCCGAACGAGGTGATCCTCGAAACGATCGACTCGTCCGACGAGTGGATCCGCTCCCGCTCCGGCATCGTCACCCGCCACTGGGCCTCCGAGGAGGAGACCGTGGCCGCGATGTCGATCGAGGCGTCCGGGAAGGCCATCGCGGACGCCGGCATCACGCCCGAGCAGATCGGCGCGGTCGTCGTCTCGACCGTCTCGCACTTCAAGCAGACCCCGGCCGTCGCCACCGAGATCGCGCACAAGATCGGCGCGGGCAAGCCCGCCGCGTTCGACATCTCGGCCGGCTGCGCGGGCTTCGGCTACGGCCTCACCCTCGCCAAGGGCATGGTCGTCGAGGGCTCGGCGGAGTACGTGCTCGTGATCGGCGTGGAGCGGCTCAGCGACCTGACCGACCTGGAGGACCGCGCGACGGCCTTCCTGTTCGGCGACGGCGCGGGCGCGGTCGTCGTCGGCCCCTCCCAGGAGCCGGCCATCGGCCCGACCGTGTGGGGCTCCGAGGGCGACAAGTCCGAGACCATCAAGCAGACGGTGCCCTGGAACGACCTGCACGTCGGCGACGTCTCCAAGCTGCCGCTCGACTCGAAGGGCGAGATCAAGTTCCCGGCCATCACGCAGGAGGGCCAGGCGGTCTTCCGCTGGGCCGTCTACGAGATGGCGAAGGTCGCCCAGCAGGCGCTGGACGCGGCCGGGATCGCCCCGGAGGACCTGGACGTCTTCATTCCGCACCAGGCCAACATGCGGATCATCGACTCGATGGTGAAGACCCTCAAGCTGCCGGAGCATGTCACGGTCGCCCGTGACATCGAGACCACCGGCAACACGTCCGCCGCCTCGATCCCGCTCGCGATGGAGCGGCTTCTGGCGACCGGTCAGGCGAAGAGCGGCGACACCGCGCTCGTCATCGGCTTCGGGGCGGGTCTCGTCTACGCCGCGACGGTCGTTACCCTCCCCTAGGCACACCGGACCTTTTGGTCCGTCACCACGAACCCTGAAGAAACCCACCGAAGGAGCGCCAAAATGGCCGCCACGCAGGAAGAGATCGTCACCGGTCTCGCCGAGATCGTCAACGAGATCGCCGGTATCCCGGTCGAGGACGTCCAGCTGGACAAGTCCTTCACCGACGACCTGGACGTCGACTCGCTGTCCATGGTCGAGGTCGTCGTCGCCGCCGAGGAGCGCTTCGACGTCAAGATCCCCGACGAGGACGTCAAGGGCCTCAAGACGGTCGGCGACGCAGCCGACTACATCCTGAAGCACCAGGGCTGATCCCAGCCCGGCTGTGTCGCCACCCGGCGGTGGCGCCGCTGATTCACGACCCTCTACACGTGGAGAAGATTTTCCAGTGAACTCGACCAATCGCACCGTGGTCGTCACCGGTATCGGCGCAACCACTCCGCTGGGTGGCGACTCCGCATCGACCTGGGAAGGTCTGATGGCCGGCCGGTCCGGCGTCAAGCCTCTCGAAGGCGAGCGCTTCGCCGAACTGCCCGTCCGGATCGCCGCCCTGGCGGCTGTCGACCCGGGCGACGTCCTGCCCCGCCCGCTCGCCCGCAAGCTGGACCGCTCGGCGCAGTTCGCGCTGATCGCGGCCCGCGAAGCCTGGGCGGACGCGGGCTTCACCGCCAAGGCGGGCGAGGACGAGAACATCGCCCCCGAGCGCCTGGGCTCGGTCATCGCCTCCGGCATCGGCGGCGTGATCACCCTGCTCGACCAGTACGACGTGCTGAAGGAGAAGGGCGTACGCCGCGTCTCCCCGCACACCGTTCCCATGCTCATGCCCAACGGCCCGGCGGCCAACGTCGGCCTGGAGGTCAACGCCCAGGCCGGCGTCCACACGCCGGTCTCCGCCTGCGCCTCGGGTGCGGAGGCCATCGGGTACGCCGTCGAGATGATCCGCACCGGCCGTGCCGACGTGGTCGTGGCCGGCGGCACGGAGGCGGCGATCCACCCGCTGCCGATCGCCGCGTTCGCCAACATGATGGCGATGTCCAAGAGCAACGACGAGCCGGAGAAGGCTTCGCGCCCGTACGACACGGGCCGTGACGGTTTCGTCCTCGGCGAGGGCGCGGGCGTCGTCATCCTGGAGTCGGCCGAGCACGCGGCGGCGCGTGGGGCGCGGGTCTACTGCGAGGTGCTGGGCCAGGGCCTGTCGGCCGACGCCCACCACATCGCGCAGCCCGAGCCCACCGGGCGCGGGATCGCGGCCGCGATGCAGAACCTGCTGGACTCCAGCGACCTCAAGCCGTCCGAGGTGGTCCACCTCAACGCGCACGCCACGTCGACGCCGCAGGGTGACATCGCGGAGATCAAGGCGCTGCGGAAGGTGCTGGGCGACGACCTGGACCATGTCGCGATCTCGGCGACGAAGTCGATGACGGGGCATCTGCTGGGCGGTGCGGGCGGCATCGAGACCGTGGCGACCGTGCTGGCGCTGCATCACCGGATCGCGCCGCCGACGATCAACGTCGAGGACCTCGACGAGGCGATCGACGCGGACATCGTGCGGGGGGAGCCGCGGGTGCTGCCTGAGGGGCCGATCGCGGCGATCAACAACTCGTTCGGGTTCGGCGGGCACAATGTGGTGCTGGCGTTCCGGTCGGTGTGAGCCGGTTCTTTTACGGGTGAAGCCCGCTTCCCGGTTGTCGGGAGGCGGGCTTCCGTGTGTTGCGGGGCGCTGCCCCGGACCCCGCTCCTCAATCGCCGGAGGGGCTTGAGTTGCTCCCCGAGGGCCGGCTGGGCGGAGGGCAGGGAGCTTGAACGCGCGCACCGCCGGGTGCCGGGGCCTGATTTCCCCCTCCGGGGAGGGGCTCACACCACCTGGTGGAGCCAGCGGACCGGGGCGCCCTCGCCTGCGTGGCGGAAGGACTCCAGTTCGTCGTCCCAGGGCTTGCCCAGGAGGGAGGCGATCTCCGCCTCGAGGTCGCTCTCGCCGCGCGTCGAGCGGGCCAGTGCGGCGCGTAGCCGGTCCTCGGGGATCAGGATGTCGCCGTGCATGCCGGTGACGGCGTGGAAGATGCCCAGGCCGGGGGTGGAGCTGTAGCGCTCGCCCTCGGCGGTGGGGCACGGCTCGGCGGTCACCTCGAAGCGCAGCAGGTCCCAGCCGCGCAGGGCGGAGGCGAGCTGCGAGGCGGTGCCGGCGCGGCCCTTCCAGGAGAACTCGGACCGCCAGGTGCCGGGCGCGGCCGGCTGTCTGATCCAGTCCAGCTGGACCCGCACGCCGAGGACGCCCGCCACTGCCCACTCGACGTGTGGGCACAGCGCGCGCGGGGCGGAGTGAACGTACAGGACTCCACGTGTCGTCACCGGAACCTCCCGTGTGGGACGAGGTACGCCTTACCCAGCGGCCTCGCGCCCGTACCGCCTCTTTCCGGCCGGCTCCCGAGGTTGTCATCAGTAAACATCATCGGGAGTTAATCTCCTGAAAAGGGACAGTGTGTGACGTGACGTAATGTACCGGAGCCACCCGCCGTGACGGGGGTGAGCACCGTGCCACTGGTTCGACGGGAAAAAGCTACCGTGCGGCGGGGCCGTCCGTGTGACGTACGGTCGGTCCCGGTCCCCGGATTCGCCCGCCTTTCACCCGGCAGGGCGCGCACGCCCCCGACCTGGGGATGAACGGCCTTGCCGGGGGCATGACCAGAGGCATAAACCAGGAGTCGACCGGAGGGGAACCGCGAATGCCGGAGCGTGCGACACGCCGTCGAATGCGTACCGCTGGAGCCGCGCTGACGGCGCTCTCGTGCCTGGGCGTCGCCGTGCTGACCGGGTGCGGTGACGGGGCCGGAGGTGACGGCGTGTCACGGGACGAGTCCGGCGCGTCGCCGTCCGCGTCGCCGTCCCCGCCGCCCGATCCCGACTGGAACCGGCACCCGAGGTCGGTCGCGGCGGTCGGGGACTCCATCACCCGGGGCTTCCACGCCTGCTCGGCGCTGACGGACTGCCCGCAGGTGTCGTGGGCGACCGGGACGGACAGTTCGGTGCACAGCCTCACCACGCGGCTGCTCGGCGGGCCGAAGGCGGCGGGCCGGAGCTGGAACCACGCGGTGTCCGGGGCCCGCATGCTCCATATGCCGGAGCAGATGAAGCTGGCCGCGAAGCACCGGCCGGAGCTGGTGACGATGATGGTCGGCACCAACGACGCCTGCCGGGACTCGGTGCGGCTGATGACGCCCGTGGCGGACTTCCGGACGATGCTGGAGGCGTCGATGCGGCAGCTGCGGGCCGGGGCGCCCAAGGCGCAGGTGTACGTGGCCAGCGTGCCGGACCTGAAGCGCGTCTGGTCGACGGGCCGGGCGAACGAGATGAGCAAGAAGATCTGGAACCTCGGCATCTGCCCGTCCATGCTGGGCGACCCGGACGATCTGACGCCGGTGGCCGTGGCCCGGCGCGACGCCGTGCGGAACCGGGTGGTGGCGTACAACGAGGTGCTGCGGGACGTTTGTGCGAAGGATCGTTACTGCCGGTACGACGGCGGGGCGGTCTTCGGCTTCCGCTTCACCGGCAAGCAGCTGAGCCACTGGGACTGGTTCCACCCGAGCCGCGACGGCCAGGCCCGGCTGGCGGAGCTGGCCTACCGCAACGTGACGGCGGCCCGGCCTCCGGCGTAGGGGCGTGCCCGCTGTCCGCCCGCGGCCGGAGCCCGGAGCCCGAGGGGTGCGAGCGGCCTGCCCTTTCGGCCGGGCCGACAGGTGGCGGGGGCCCGCCCTCCGCGTTCACCATGGGGAGCGTGGTTCCCGCAGTCAGCGACCGAGGGCGGTTGATCATGGCACCAGTGGAGCGGAGGCCCGGCACTCCGGTCGGCACGGTGGACGGCTCCCCCGCCGCCGCGCGGGCCGTGGGCGGCGGTCCTGGCGTGCGGGCCGCGCCGAAGCCGGCCGAGCCCGTCGCGGCCCCGCTCGTCTCGCCGGTCAACTCGCACAACGAGTGGGACCCGCTGGAGGAGATCATCGTCGGGCGGCTCGACGACGCGACGATCCCCTCCAGCCACCCGGTGGTGTCCTGCAACATCCCCCCGTGGGCGGCCCGGCTCCAGGGGCTCGCGGCCGGTCGCAAGTACCCCCGGCGGCTGATCGAGCCGGCCCAGCGGGAGCTGGACGGCTTCGTCGCGCTCCTGCGGTCCCTCGGCGTCACCGTCACCCGTCCGGACGCGGTCGACCACCGGCGGCGCTTCGCCACCCCCGGCTGGTCCTCGCGGGGGTTCTGCAACACCTGCCCGCGCGACAGCATGCTCGTGATCGGCGACGAGATCATCGAGACCCCGATGGCGTGGCCGTGCCGCTACTTCGAGACGCACTCCTACCGCACGATCCTCAAGGACTACTTCCGGCGCGGGGCCCGCTGGACCGCCGCGCCGAAACCGCAGCTGACGGACGAGCTGTTCGAGAAGGAGTTCCGTACACCCACGGCCGGCGAGCCGATGCGGTACATCCTCACCGAGTTCGAGCCGGTGTTCGACGCGGCCGATTTCGTACGGGCCGGGCGGGACCTGTTCGTGACGCGCTCCAACGTCACCAACGCCATGGGCATCGAGTGGCTGCGCCGCCACCTGGGTCCCGGCTACCGCGTCCACGAGATCGA
This sequence comes from Streptomyces sp. cmx-18-6, assembly GCF_046548915.1. Taxonomy (NCBI): domain Bacteria; kingdom Bacillati; phylum Actinomycetota; class Actinomycetes; order Kitasatosporales; family Streptomycetaceae; genus Streptomyces; species Streptomyces sp. cmx-18-6. The sequence goes on from NZ_JAEBEP010000001.1 coordinate 431,517, forward strand.
GAGCCGCTGCCGTACGCCCATGCACATCGACACGACGTTCCTCGTGCTCGCGCCCGGCAAGGCGATGATCAACCCGGAGTACGTCGACGTCGACCGGCTGCCCGCCGTGCTGGACTCGTGGGACATCCTCGTGGCCCCCGAGCCGGACCCCATCGACGACCGGCTGCTCCAGATGACGTCGCTGTGCGGCAAGTGGCTCAGCATGAACGTCCTGATGGTGGACGAGAAGCGCGTCATCGCGGAGCAGCACCACACCGGGATGCTGCGCGCGCTCGAACGGTGGGGCTTCGAGCCCATCCCGTGCGACCTGATGCACTACGCGCCGTTCGGCGGCTCGTTCCACTGCGCGACGCTCGACGTGCGGCGGCGCGGGACGCTGGAGTCCTACTTCGACTGAGCCCCCGCGCGCGACTCCCCCCGGGACGCGTCCGGGTCCACCAGGTCGCGGGCCAGGAGGGTGGCTCCGGCGACGGCTCCCGGCATCAGGAACACCGCGACGAACGGGACGAGGAAGGCCAGGGTCAGCGGCACGCCGAAGCCGAGCACCAGCAGCCTGCGGCGGCGCAGCAGGACCAGGCGCTTCTTCAGGACCAGGCCCCGGCGCTGGAGGGCCACGCCGGTCAGCTCCTCGGCCAGGAAGTAGCCGGAGACGCAGAAGCCGAGAGCGGGGACGACGGTCTGGCCGACGACCGGGATGAAGCCGCAGGCGAAGAGGATGATCCCGTAGAACGCGACGCGCAGCAGGACGCGTACGGAGTCGCGGCCGGAGATCCACAGCTCACGCCAGAGCGGCAGCCCGGACTCCGGGACCTTTCCGCCCTCGCTGCGGTCGACCTCCTCGGAGAGCGACTCGTAGAACGGCTGGCCGACCAGGAGGGTGACGGCGGTGAAGGTGATGACCGCGAGGAACAGGCCGAAGACGAAGACGAACGCGGTCAGCGTGTTGCGGAGCAGCCCGAGCCAGGGCGAGGACCAGTCGTCGGCGAACGGGGTGGCCCAGGCGGCGAAGTCGTCGGCCCCGTAACCGAGTCCGATCAGGGCGCCGACGTACAGGACGAGGGTGATGAGTCCCGGCAGCAGCCCGATCCCGAACCATCGCCCGTGCCGGGCAACCCAGCGCTGCCCCTTCATCAAGTAGCCGAAGCCTGCCCCGAGATCCTTCATGCACGTCAGCGTACTGGCGTTCGGGGGGCCGGAACGCCGCGAGGGCCGCACCCCGGTGAGCAGGGGTGCGGCCCTCGCGCGACGGCGCTGCGGGTCAGGCGACCGCGAGCTCCACCTTGATGTTGCCGCGGGTCGCGTTCGAGTACGGGCAGACCTGGTGGGCCTTCTCGATGAGCGCCTGTGCGGTGGCCGCGTCGACGTTCGGGATGGAGGCGGTGATCGCGACCTCCAGGCCGAAGCCGCCGGCCTCGGTCTTGCCGATGGAGACGGCGGCCGTCACGGTCGAGCCGGAGATGTCGGCCTTCTCCTGACGGGCGACGACGCCCAGCGCGCCCTGGAAGCAGGCGCTGTAGCCGGCCGCGAAGAGCTGCTCCGGGTTGGTGCCCGCGCCGTTGCCGCCCAGGGCCTTCGGCGGGTTGACGACGACGTCGAGCTGGCCGTCGTCGGAGGAGACGCGGCCGTCACGGCCGTTCTCGGCGGTGGCGACAGCGGTGTAGGCGACGTCGATCTTCTGAATGGTCATGATGTGAGGATTCCTCCTGTTGGTGCGCCGCGACTCGCGCCCACGATCGCGACGGCCTGTGGATGAGCCTAATGGGTGCCCCTCCCCGGCCGTGCGTGGGCCATGCACGGGTCATGCGCGGTCGCTCATGGCGCACGCCCGGATCAGACGAGGGAAACGATCATCTTCCCGGTGTTCTCACCGCGCAGCAGACCGACAAACGCGTCGTAGCCGTTCTCGATGCCCTCGATCTTCGTCTCGCGGTACTTCAGCTCGCCCGAGGCCAGCCAGCCGGCGACCTCTTCGACGAACTTCGGCTGGAGGTCGGCGTGGTCGCCGACCAGCATGCCCTGGAGGCGCAGCCGCTTGCCGATGATCAGCGCCATGTTGCGCGGGCCGGGGGTCGCCTCGGTCGCGTTGTACTGGGCGATCATGCCGCAGATGGTGGCGCGGCCGTGCACGTTGAGCGAGCTGATGGCGGCTTCGAGGTGGTCGCCGCCGACGTTGTCGAAGTAGACGTCGATGCCGTCCGGGGCGGCTGCCTTGAGCTGCTCGCCGACCGGCCCGTTCTTGTAGTTGAACGCGGCGTCGAAACCGTACTCCTCGGTGAGGAGCTTGACCTTTTCGTCGGAGCCCGCCGAACCGATGACCCGGGACGCGCCCTTGATCTTCGCCAGCTGGCCGACCTGGCTGCCAACGGCCCCGGCCGCGCCGGAGACGAAGACCGCGTCGCCCTCCTTGAAGGAGGCGACGTCGAACAGGCCCGCGTAGGCGGTGAGTCCGGTCATGCCGAGCACGCCGAGGTAGGCGGAGAGCGGGGCGATGCCGGCGTCGACCTTCACCGCGTGCTTCGCGGGGACGGCGGCGATCTCGCGCCAGCCGAGGCCGTGCAGGACGTGGTCGCCCACGGCGAAGCCCTCGGCGTTCGAGGCGATGACCTCGCCGACCGCGCCGCCGTCCATGGGGTGGTCGAGCTTGAAGGGCGGGGTGTACGACTTCACGTCGTTCATCCGGCCGCGCATGTACGGGTCGACGGAGAAGTACTTGTTGCGGACGAGGATGCGGCCTGCGGCCGGAGCGGCCACGGCGGCCTCACGCAGCGCGAAGTCCTCGGCCTTGGGCCAGCCGTGGGGGCGGGCGACGAGGTGCCATTCGCGGCTGGACGTGGGAAGTGCAGCAGACATGGGCTCGGGGTCTCCTCAATGTCCTACGGGGAATGTCTTACATGTCCTACGGGGTGCGCCTTACGCGGAAGCCTCACAGAAAGCTTCATCACCTGAAACAACCATGCGCCTTAATATTTCATATTGTCAAGTAAATCGGTACGCTGGTTGCCATGGCCACCCGCACAGACCCCCTGACCCTTGAGGTCGTCGAGCTCATCGGCGCCGTCGTGGCGCGCTACCACGAGGAGTACGACCGTGCCGCCGCCGAGCACTCCCTCACCGGGGCGCAGGCGCGGGTCCTCGGCCTGCTCGCGCTGGAGCCCACGCCGATGCGGAAGATCGCCGTCAAGCTGAAGTGCGAGCCGTCGAACGTGACCGGCATCGTCGACCGCCTGGAGACCCGCGGCCTGGTCGAGCGCCGCCCGGACCCGGCCGACCGCCGCGTCAAGCTGGCCGCCGCGACGGAGTCGGGCGCGGCCACGGCCCGGGAGCTGCGGGACTCGCTGACCTTCGCCCGGGAGCCGCTGGCCGAGCTGTCCGAGGCGGAGCGAACCGTGCTGCGGGACCTGCTGCGGCGGATGCTGGGCTAGGGCCTGTCGTCAAACTGCCGTCGTCACCCTTCGGCTGTCACCCGTCCCCGTCGGCCGTCGGCTGTCACCCGTCACCCTCCGGCTGTCACCCGTCGCCCCTCGGCCGAAGGGCGGTCGCGCGGCGTCGGGTGCGTGCGGCCTGCGGGAGGATGGGCGGCATGACCGCTCCCGCCCCCTTCGGGCCCCGCGAGTTCCAGCTCGTCCTGCTCCGCCGGATGGCCGACCACCAGCCGGACCTGGCCGAGGACGCGCGCCACGAGCTGAGCGCCTCGCTCGCGGACCTGCGGGAGGCCAACCGCCGCTGGCAGGCCATGGTCCGCGCGCCCCGGGGGCGGGGTTCCCTGCGGCGCTACCGCTCGGTCCTCGGTGAGCCGGAGCTGACGCTGAAGCGCCGCGTGGGCGACCTGGAGTGCGATGCGCTGCTGTGGCCGGTGCCGCTCTGGCCGGACCTCCGCTTCGAGGTGACGGCCGCGCCGGGCGGGGCCGTGTGGAACGAGTGGCTGGTGCGCGCCCCAGGGACGGCGGGCCCCGAGCTCACCTCCGTAACCGCTCTGCGTCCCTGGTCGTGCACCGTGGACGAGGTGGCCCGCGCCTTTCCTCCGGCGCGGCCGATGGAGGGCAGCGCGCCGACCCGGTGGGCGCTGGCCCTCACCGACCCGGCGACCGGGGAGCGTCACGTCGCCGAGTTCACCTGGGGGCTGTTCCAGCGGCTCCTGCCCGGCTGAGCCCCTGGGGGAGCTGGCGGTCCGTCAGCTTCTGCCCCCTCTTACGGCGCATCCCAGCGCGCGCGACCCGGCGGGGGACGCGACGATGCGATGAGAGGCCGGCTGCCGCCGGTACCCCATCCGCGCTCTCGGGAGAACCTGCCGTGACCGTCAGCCTTGAGCAGTTGCAGCGTTGCCACATCGCCGTCGATCTCGGGGCCGCGAGGACCCGTGTGTACGTCAAGGGGCTCGGGCTCGTCGTCGACGAACCGAGCGTCGCCGCAGTCAACACCCGTACCGGATCGCTCATCGCGGTCGGCGTGCTCGCCGAGCAGATGACCGGCCGCACCCCCGAGTACATCCGCGTGGTCCGCCCGGTGTCCGGCGGCACCGTCGTCGACATCGAGATGGCCCAGCGGATGCTGCGCCACCTCCTCGGCGACAAGCTCCGCCGCCAACTGCGCCGCAAGCCCCGGCTGCGCGCCGCCGCCTGCACCCCGCACGAGGCCGATCCGCTGGCCCAGCGCGCCACCGTGGAGACCCTCGTCGGGCTCGGCGCGCGGCGGGTCGAGCTGGTGGACACCCTGATCGCGGCGGCCGTGGGCTGCGGGCTGCCGGTCGAGCAGCCGACCGCCACCATGATCATGGCGTGCGGTGCGGCCACCACCCAGATCGCGGTGCTCTCGCTCGGCTCGATCGTGACCGCCGTCCGCATCCCGGTGGGCGGCAACGCGATCGACGAGGCGGTCATCCAGCACCTGCGCCAGCACCATGAGCTGATGCTCCCGAGCCAGTCCGTGCGCCCGCTGCAACTGGCGCTGCACGGCAACGGCCTCCAGCTCACCGGGCCCGCGCTCACCGAGATCCACGGCCGTGACGTGGCCACCGGCCTCGCCCGCTCGGTGCAGGTCGACACCGCCGCCGTACGCCAGGCCATCCACACCCCGCTCACCGCCGTGCTCGACGGCGTGGGCAAGGTGCTGCGCGAGTGCCCGCCCGATCTGGTGGCCGACCTCGCGGACTGCGGGATCATGATGGTGGGCGGTACGGCGCTGCTGCCGGGGCTCGACCAGATGCTCCGGGACGCGACCGGCATGCCGGTGCACATCGCGGAGCGGCCCGACGTGTGCTCGGTGCTCGGCCTCGGCGCGATGCTGGACGGCAAGATCCAGCCGATGGTCCTCAACCCGCTGGCGGGTTAGGGCGCCTTGACCGCCGCCGGCCGGCTGCCGCTCCTCCTGGAGGCCGTCCTCAGCATCGGCAGCGACCTCGGGCTCCGGGCCACCCTGCAGCAGATCGTGGACACCGCGACCGCCCTCACCGGGGCCCGTTGCGGGGCGCTCGCCGTGCTGGAGCCCGACCAGGACCGGACCGAGGCGCTCTACACCACCGGGATGACCGAGGCGGAGCGGCAGCGCGTCGACGACCTCCTCCCGGAGCGCCGCGCGGGGGTTCGGGAGGAGGGGCTCCCGCAGGACGGGCTTCGGCAGGACGGGCTTCCGCGGGAGGGGCTTCGACAGGAAGGACTCCCGCAGGACGGGCTTCCGCCGGAGGGCGGCGGCCGGGCGGCCGGCGGGGCACCCGCACCGGCCTTCCTCACCGCCCCCATCCAGGTGCACACCGAACTCTTCGGCCACCTCTGTCTGGCGGAGAAGAGTTCAGGCCCCTTCTCCGACACGGACCGGGCCCTGCTGCACGTCCTGGCCGCCCAGGCGGGCATCGCGATCGGCAACGCCCGGCTCTACGAGAGCGCCCGGCAGCGCGAGCGCTGGATCGAGGGGGCGGCGGCGGTCACCACGGCCCTGCTGACCGGCACCGACGCGGCCGACGCCCTGAGGACCGTGGCCGAACGGGCCAGGGTGCTCGCCGGAGCCTCGGCCGGGGTGATCCTCCAGCCGACCGAGCAGGGCGGGATGGAGATCGTCACCGCCTCCACGCTGGACGACCCGGCCGGCATCGTCGGCACGACCATCGCGCCCGGCTCCCCCGTGCTGGTCCAACTGCTCGGCGGCGAACCGGTGTTCATCGACGACTCCGCCACCGATCCCCGGATGACCACCGACGTACGGTCGCGGTTCGGGCCCAGCATGATGCTGCCGTTGCAGAGCGGCGGCCGGCTCATCGGCACCCTCGCCCTGCCCCGGCGGCGCGGCGAACCTCCGTACACGGCCGTGGACCGGTTGCTGGCCACCCAGTTCGCCTCGCAGGCGGCGCTGGCGCTGGTGCTGGCGGACGCGCAGGCGGACCGGGAGCAGCTCGCGGTGTACGAGGACCGCGACCGGATCGCCCGTGACCTGCACGATCTGGTGGTCCAGCGGCTCTTCGCGACGGAGATGATGCTGGAGTCGACGCGCCGCCGGGCCACGGGCGAGGGCGAGGGGGCCAGGGGCGGGGACGCCGATGCGGACAGCGGCGGGGGCGGTGCCGGGGGCCGGGAGGGAGCGGACGAGCTGCTGGGCCGGGCCGTGGACGAGCTGGACTCCACCATCCAGGAGGTCCGCACCGCGATCTTCGCCCTCCAGCAGCCGCCCGCCGAGGCCCCGAGCACCTTTCGCGGCCGGGTGCTGCGGGAGACCGGCGGGGCGTCGGCGGTGCTCGGGTTCCCGCCGTCCGTGCACTTCACCGGAGCGGTGGACGCGCTGGTGGGCGAGGACGCGGGCCGGGAGCTGCTGGCGGCGCTGCGCGGGGCGCTGGCCGCCGCACACCGCAGGTCCGGCGTCTCGGCCATCGAGGTGGCGGTCGACGCGACGGTACGGCTGCCGGACGGGCGGAGCGCGGTACGGCTGGTGGTGGCCGACGACGGGCGCGCGGAGGACGGGACGGCGTCGACGCCGGTGACCTGGGAAGGGCCGCTGTGACCGGTGACCGTGGAAGCGCCGCTGTGAGCTGAGAACCGGCCGTAGCGGGCCAGGTGGCCGTAGCGGGCCGGGGGACGGCCGCTGTGAACCGGGGGGCGCGTGCCGGCCTCAGCGCTACGGCAGCTGTGAACCGGGGCGCATACCGGCCTCAGCGCTATGGCCGCTGTGAACCAGGTGTGCATGCCCGCCTCAGCGCTACGGCCGCTGTGAACCAGGGGGTGCATGCCCGCCCCAGCGTTACGACCGCCGTGAATCAGGAGGCGTATGCCGGCCTCAGCGCTTCGGGGCAGCCCGCAGCGCGATCCGGGTGGTGGAGTGGGCGACGCCCGCCTCCCGTTTGAGCCGCCGCAGCAGCGCGTCCAGCGCCGCCGGGTCGGCCGCCGCCGCGCGGATCAGGTAGTCGTGACCGCCCGTCACGTGCACCACCTCGGTGATTCCGGGCAGCATCAGCACCGAGCGCTCGAACTCCTCGTTCGTCGTGTCGAGGCGCAGGGTCACATCGATGAAGACGACCAGGCCCGAACGGGTGTCGGCGGCCGGGTCGACGATGACGGTGAAGCCGCGAATGACCCCGTCGCGGCGCATACGGCGCACCCGGTCGCCCGCCGCGTTGGCGCTGAGCCCCACGCGCAGGCCCAGATCCCGGTACGAGATCCGCGCGTCCTCCTGGAGGATGCCGAGGATTTCCCTGTCCAGCCGGTCCATACCGCGATTGTCCCAGCTTGTGTCGATATCGGCTGAGGGGAGCCCGCCTCCGGAGCCACCGCCCCGGCCTGGCCGAGCCACCGCCCCGGCCTGGCCGCCGCACGGCCCTTGCCCAGCCCCCGCGCAGCCACCTCACGGCCGCCGCGCCGCCCCCGCCCCCGCATGGAGCAGTCCGGCGGGCCGTGCGGGGCCCCGCGTCCTTGACTTGCTCTGTGGATACAGCCGTGAAGCAGTCCCCCGAGCCCCCCGACGCCCCCGCCCCGGCGGCCGGGCCGTCCCCGGCCGCGTACCGCAATCTCGTCATGGCGACGATCGGCTTCGCGCTCACCTTCTGGGCGTGGAACCTGATCGCGCCGATGTCCGGGGACTACAAGGACCGGCTCGGGCTCAGCTCGTTCCAGCAGTCGTTCCTGGTGGCCGTGCCGGTGCTCGTCGGGTCGCTGGGCCGTATCCCGGTGGGCGCGCTGACCGACAAGTACGGGGCGAAGCTGATGTTCCCCGTGGTGTCGGCGCTGACGATCGTGCCGGTGCTGCTGCTGATCCCGGCGAAGAACTCGTACGGGGCGATGATCGCGGTCGGCTTCCTGCTGGGGCTCGGCGGGACCACGTTCGCGATCGGCGTCCCGCTGGTCAACTCGTGGTTCCCGCCCGCCAAACGGGGGTTCGCGCTGGGCGTGTTCGGCATGGGCATGGGCGGGGTCGCGCTGTCGGGCTACTTCACCCCGCGCATCGCGAAGCACGGCGACAACCTCCCCTTCCTCGTGGTCGCGGGGGCCCTGCTGGTGTACGCGCTGCTGGCCGCCGTCCTGGTCAGCGACCGGCCCGACCGGAAGGTGCCCACAGACACCCTGGTGCACCGGCTGGGCGAGGCCGGGAGGCTGCGGGTGACGTGGGAGCTGTCGGCGCTGTACGCGATCGGCTTCGGCGGGATCGTGGCGTTCGGGGTCTATCTGCCGACGTACCTGAAGATCTGGTACGAGATGTCGCCGACCGAGGCGGGCACCAAGGCGGCCGGGTTCGCGCTGGTCACGGTCGTCTTCCGGCCGATCGGCGGCTGGCTCTCGGACCGGATCCACCCGGCGCTGGTGACTTCCGGGGCGCTGCTGGCGGCGGCCCTGATGGCGGTCGTCCAGGCATTCGAACCGCCGCTGGACCCCATCGGCACGATCGCGCTGCTGGCCATGGCGGCCGGGCTCGGCACGGCGAGCGGAAGCGTCTTCGCCCTGGTCTCGCAGGTGACCCCGCAGGCCAAGGTGGGCAGTGTGACGGGCATCGTCGGCGCGATGGGCGGGCTCGGCGGGTTCGTGCCGCCGCTGGTGATGGGGGCGATCTACAGCGCCAAGGACTCGTACGCGATCGGCTTCATGCTCCTGTCCGACCTGGCGCTGGCGGGATGCGTGTACGCGTACGGGCGGATGCGGACCCTCCAGCGCGACGGCTAGAGGGCGACGGTCCGGGGGCGGTCCGCCGGGGGGCGGTTCGGGCGGGGGTCCCGGGGGGCGGCGGTCCGGGCGGGAGTCCCGGGGGACGGCGGTCCGGGGGGCGAGTCCCCCGGGGGGCGGCGGTCCGGGGGCCGTGGCCAGGAAGCGGGGCCCCTCGGGAGCCGACCCATGGTGACGCTGCCCTCATCGCTCTCGGGCCCCCGGCGAGGTCCGCGTCGACGCCCTAGGCTTCCGGCGTGACCCTCCTTCTTCCCGCGCTCCAGTCCCCCACCGGCCCGGCAGCCTCCCGGGAGGCCGTCCGCTTCGGTGACCTGTCCCTGACCTACGGCCGGCTGGCCGAGGCATCCACCGCCCTCGCCGCCCGGATCGCGGACGCGGGCCGGGTCGCCGTCTGGGCGACCCCGACGCCGGAGACGGTGATCGCGGTGGTGGCGGCACTGCGGGCCGGGGTTCCGGCCGTGCCGCTCAACCCCCGTACAGGACAAAGCGAGTTGGCGCACATCCTGGCCGACAGCGAGCCCACCGCCGTACTGGCGGGCCCGGACGACGAACTGCCCCCGGCGCTGGAGAAGCTGCGGCGGGTGACGGTGGACGCGCGGGCGGTCGAGCGTACGGACGGCGACGGCTACGCGGCGGGCGAGGCGGACCCCGAGTCCCCCGCCCTGGTCCCCAAGTCCCCCTCCTTGATCCCTGAATTCCCCGCCCTGGCATCCGAATTCCTCGCCCTGGCACCCGAATCCCCCGCCCTGATCGTCTACACCTCCGGCACCACCGGCCCGCCCAAGGGTGCCGTCCTGCCCCGCCGGGCCGTCGCCGCGTCCCTGGACGCGCTGGAGGACGCCTGGGGGTGGACCGGCGACGACGTCCTGGTCCACGCGCTGCCGCTGTTCCATGTGCACGGGCTGGTCCTCGGCGTACTCGGCCCGCTGCGGCGCGGCGGTTCCCTGCGCCACCTGGGGAAGTTCTCGCCCGAGGGCGTGGCCCGTGAGCTGGGGTCCGGGGGCACGATGCTGTTCGGCGTGCCGACGATGTACCACCGGCTGGCCGAGGTGCTGGACCGTTCGGCGGGCGGGGCCGGGCAGGACGGGTCGGCGGGCGGCTCCGGGCGGGACGCGCTGGCCGGGGCGCTGGCGGGGGCCCGGCTGCTGGTCTCCGGTTCGGCGGCGCTGCCCGTGCACGACCACGAACGCATCGCGGCGGCGACCGGGCGGCGCGTGATCGAGCGGTACGGCATGACGGAGACCCTGATGAACACGGGGATCCGGGCGGACGGCGCATCCCGCCCCGGCACGGTCGGCCCGCCCCTCGCCGGGGTGGAGCTGCGCCTCGTGGAGGAGGACGGCACGGTGCTGGAGGGGCCGGAGGCGATCGGGGAGATCCAGGTGCGCGGCCCGAACCTGTTCACCGGCTATCTGAACCGGCCCGACGCCACGGCCGCCGCGCACACGGCGGACGGCTGGTTCCGTACGGGCGACGTCGGCACGGTGGACGACGACGGATACGTGACCATCGTCGGGCGCAAGGCCACCGACCTGATCAAGAGCGGCGGCTACAAGATCGGCGCGGGCGAGATCGAGAACGTGCTCCTCGCCCACCCCGGCGTCCGGGAGGCGGCCGTGACCGGCGAGGCGGACCCGGACCTCGGCGAGCGGGTCGTGGCGTGGGTGGTCGCGGCCGACCCCGCCTCTCCACCCTCCGTCGAGGAGTTGGCGGATCATGTGGCGTACCAACTGGCCCCGCACAAGCGCCCGCGCACGGTGCACTACCTGGACGCCCTGCCCCGCAACGACCTGGGCAAGATCATAAAGAGGTCGCTCCATGTCTGACTTTCCAGCGTCCGACCCCTCCCCGTTGGGCGACTCCCCTGCGGGCGACTCCCCGGCGGTCAACTCCCCAACGGGTGACTCGCACGTCCGGATGACGGCGCGCGAGACGATCGCTCTGCTCACCGGACCGGCGGGCTTCACCGAGCACCGCCCGCCGCCGCGCGCCCTGCCCCCGGACGGCCCGCTGGGCTGGGCGGGGTACGACGCGGCGCGCGAGCGGGCCGGGACGCGGACCGGCGAGGACGAGTCCGTCGTGTACGGGGCCGGGGTCGTCGGCGACCGGGAGTGCGTCCTGCTCGCCTTCGAATTCGGTTTCCTGGGCGGCTCGTTGGGGCAGCGCACCGGCGACCGGCTGGAGGCCGCGTACGCACTCGCGCTGGCCCGCCGGCTCCCCCTGATCTCGCTCGTCGCCACGGGCGGCAGCCGGATGCAGGAGGGCATGGTCGCGCTCACCCAGCTCCAGCGGGTCGCGGCCGCCTCCACCCGGCTGCGCGCGGCGGGGCTCCCGCAGATCGCCGTGGTCCGCGACCCCACGACCGGCGGCGGCTGGGCCACCGTGGGGGCGGGTGCGGATGTGGTGCTGGCCCTGCCGGGCGCGCAGGTCGGCTTCGCCGGGTCCCGGGTGCGACCGCCGGACGCGGACCCGTACGCGTACAGCGCCGAGGGGCAGTTCGCGGCGGGCCAGGTCGACGCGGTGGTCCCGGTCGGGGAGCTGCCGCAGACGGTGGGGTTGTGGCTGCGGGCGCTGGGGCGGCATGGGGAACCTGGGCCGCCCGGGGGGCCGGGAGTAGGGGCGCGTGAGGCGGCTGGGGCTGAGGCCGGGGCGCGGGAGGTGGCTGCGGCTCCGGTGCCGCGCGCGTTGTCGGCCGGCCGCCGCTCCCTGCCCGGGACCGGCCGGGAGGCGGTGGAGCGGGCCCGGGCGGCGGGGCGACCGCGCGCGGAGGCGTACCTGGCCGACTACTTCGACGTACGGCTCCCTCTCCACGGCGACCGGTGCGGCGGCAGCGACCCGGGGCTGCTGACCGGCTTCGGGCTGCGCGCGGACGGGCGGCCGGTCGCGTACGTCGCCCAGTGCGGGACCGCGACCCGGCCGGCCGGGTACCGTGCGGCGGCCCGGACGATCCGGCTCGCGGACCGGCTGGGCGTGCCCGTCCTCACCCTGGTCGACACCCCGGGGGCCGCCAACGACGCCGAGGCGGAACGCACGGGCGCGGGCGCGGCCATCGCGGACACCTTCGCGGCGATCGCGGCGGCCCGGGTCCCGGTGACGACGCTGGTGATCGGCGAGGGCGGCTCGGGCGGCGCGCTGGCGCTCGCGGCACCGGGCAACACCCATGTCACGGCGGACAGTTACTTCTCCGTGATCGCCCCGGAACTGGCGGCGGCCATCCTCAAGCGGCCCCCGGAGGAGACGGGCTCCACCGCCGACCAACTGCGGCTGCGCCCGCAGGACCTGCTGGAGCTGGGGTTCGCCCGCTCGATCGTCGAGTAGTCGGGCGGGCGAGCAGTCGGGCGGGCTAGCAGTCGAGTAGGGGCGTTCACGGCTGGCCCCCAGGTGTCGGCGTACAGCCGCCCACGGCTGCGGGTCCCGGGCGTCCGTCGCGTACAGCCGCTCACGGCTGCGGGTCCCGGGCGTCGTAGCGGGCGAAGCCGCGCCACTTCAGGGCGAGCAGGGACACCGCGACCACGCACGCGACGCCGCCGCCGACGACGGCCACGGCGGGTGAGGTGAGGTCGGCCACCGAGCCCGCCAGGAAGTCGCCGAGGCGGGGGCCTCCCGCGACGACGACGATGAAGACGCCCTGGAGCCGGCCGCGCATGTCGTCGGGGACGGCCGCCTGGAGCATGGTGTTGCGGAAGACCATGGACACGGTGTCGGCGCACCCGGCGAGCGCGAGGAACAGCAGCCCCAGCCAGAAGTGCCGGGTGAGCCCGAAGACGGCGATGGCGACCCCCCAACTGCCCACGGCCAGCAGTACGGCGAGGCCGTGGCGCCGGATGCGCCCGAGCCAGCCGGAGAACACCCCGCCGAGCAGCGCCCCGAACGCCGGTGCGGCGACGAGCAGTCCGGTGGTGCGGGCGTCACCTCCGTACCAGAGGACGGCGACCACCGGGAAGAGCGCCCGGGGGTGGGCGAGCACCATGGCGCACAGGTCGGTGAGGAAGGTCATCCGGAGGTTGGGCCGGGTCCCGAGGAAGCGCAGGCCGTCCCGGACGGAGGCCCGTTTCCGGCCCTCGCCCTCCCGCTTCGGCCCCTGCCCCTGCCCCTGCTGCTGCGGCTCCTGCCGGTCGGGCAGCATCGAGGGCAGCCGCCACATCGCGTACAGGGAGGCGGTGAAGGTGACGGCGTCGACGGTGTACGCGGCGCGGTACCCCCACCAGCCGACGATCAGCCCGCCCAGCATCGGGCCGACGAGTGCGCCCGTCGTACTGGTCATGGAGCTCAACGCGTTGGCGGCGGGCAGCTGTTCGGGCGGCAGCAGCCGGGCGACCATCGAGGAGCGGGCCGGTGCGTTGAGCGCGAAGCAGACGGACTGGAGGGCGACGATCGCGTACAGCAGGCCGACGTTCTCGATCCCCGCGAAGGTGGCGGCCATCAGGACGACGGCCAGGGAGAACGATCCCGCCGCGCTGAACAGGCCGAGCTTGCGCCGGTCGACGGTGTCGGCGACGGCTCCGCCGTACAGCCCGAAGACGACGAGCGGCACGAACGAGCAGAACCCGATGAGGCCCACGGAGAACGCGGACCCGGTGATGTCGTAGACCTGGAGCGAGACGGCGAGGGCCGTCATGCCCTGCCCGATCCAGGAGACGGTGTTCCCGAACCACAGCCGCCGGTAGTCGGGTGAGGCCCGCAGGGGGGTGAGGTCGGCGAATATCCGGGGGCGGCGGCGTACGGGCGGCTTGGTCGTTTCGGTCACAGAGGATGGTAGTCAGCCGGCCAGGCGGTGCGTGGCGGGGCTGGGTCCGCCCCTGGCAGGCAGACGGGCAAGCGGGCGGGCAGGCAAGCAGGCGGACGGGCGGGCGGGCGGGCGGGTCAGGGTGCGTACGACGCTGTCGTCCGGTTCCGATTACGCAGCCGGCTGCGCCACCAGGGTGTCCCAGAGGGCGACGGCGTGGTCCACGGCGGAACGGAGCCGGTCCAGGGGTACGCCGTCGCGCGCCTCGATCGACAGCCCGTGCAGGACCGTCGCGTAGAAGGCGGCGATGGAACGGGTGTCCGTCCCCGGGGGCAACTCCCCCTCCGCTACGGCTCGTTCGAGTCGCTCCTCCAGCTCCGCGATCGAGTCCCGGCGGCACCGGGCCAGATGCTCGACGACTTCCCTGTTCTGGTCGGAGCAGGCGGTGGCCGACAGGACGATCATGCAGCCGCTGGGGGTGTGCGGATCGGCGAAGTTGTCGATGTTCCCGCGCAGCGCGGCCTCGACGGCGGCCCGGGCGGTCGGGGCGTCGCGCAGGGCGCGGTGGGTGGCCGAGCCGGTGGTGCTGCCGTAGAGCGCAACGGCTTCGCGGAACAACCGCTCTTTCGAGCCGAAGGCGTTGTACAGGCTGGCGGAGTTGATGTTCATGGCGGCGGTCAGGTCGGTGAGCTTCGTGCCCTCGTACCCGTACTCCCAGAACGTCTCCATCGCGCACCGCAGCGCCGCTGTGCGGTCGAACGCGCGCGGCCGGCCTCTTTCGGCCATGTCTGCCTCCTCCGGACGGGGGTTGCCCTCGGCCCATCCTGCCTGTTTAGTATTTGTAGATCGTACGACCTAAAAATAGCTCAACAGGGATGGGGACCCGGAATGTCTCAGCTTGCGGGCAAGGTGGCGCTGGTGACCGGAGGGAGCCGCGGGATCGGAGCCGCGACCGCGCTCCGGCTGGCCGAGGAGGGCGCGGACGTGGCGCTGACCTATGTGAGCGCCGCCGACAGGGCCGGCGAAGTCGTGGCGTCGATCGAGGCGTTGGGCCGCAAGGCCGTGGCCGTCCAGGCCGACAGCGCGGATCCGGAGGCCGTCGTCCGGTCCGTGGAACTGGCGGCGGCCGCGTTCGGCCGCCTCGACATCCTGGTGAACAACGCCGGGGTCTTCCCCTACGGCCCGATCGGGGACGTGACACTGGCCGAGATCGACCGCACGCTCGCCGTCCATGTGCGGGCCGTCTTCCTCGCCTCCCAGGCCGCCGTTCCCCATATGGGGCACGGCGGCCGGGTCATCAGCATCGGGAGCTGCTGGGCCAACCGCGTACCGGTGCCGAACGTGACGCTGTACGCCATGAGCAAGTCGGCGCTGATCGGCTTCACCAAGGGCCTGGCCCACGATGTGGCCCCCCTGGGGATCACCGCGAACATCGTGGACCCCGGCCCCACGGTCACCGACATGAACCCGGACGGCACGGACGAGGCGGAGGAGGAGCGGCTGAGGACTGCCGCGAAGGTGCTGGGGGCCGGGGCCGACACCGCGAAGGCGGTGGCCTTCCTCGCCGGCCCGGACGCGCAGTGGATCACCGGGACCTCGCTGGCGGTCGACGGCGGCTACACCGCCTGATCGCTTGACCTGTCTGACCTGCCTGACCTGTCTGGCCTGTCTGACGTGTCTGGGACGAAGCGGTCAAGAGCTTCACCTGACCGTCCACCGCCCACCGTCCACCGGGTGCGGGACCGCCTCCTCGGCAGCGGTCTTCTCAGCAGCCGTCGATGCCGCAGGCGGCGCCCTGGATGTCGTCGGTGTCGCCCTGCCGGGCATGCGCGTCCAGGATCGCCTTGCGCAGCTCGGCCACGCGCGGGACGCCTTCGATGCGGGTGTCCCCGACGAGGATGGTCGGAGCGACCCGCACCTGGTGGGCCGCGGCCTCGCGCAGGGCGTCCTGGTGCTTGGCACGATAGGCGCGACTCTCCAGGGCGGTACGGAACTCGTCCTCGTCCAGGCCCAGTTCACCGGCGAGCGTGGTCAGGACGTCGATCCGACCGAGGTCCTGGTCCTCCTGGAAGAAGGCCCGGAACATGCGGTGGGTGTAGTCCGCGCCCCGGCCGCGCTCGGCCGCGTACTGGTAGCCCTCGAACGCCAGATGGGTGTAGGGCTGCGGGGAGACGGTGGGCAGGGTGATGTCGACGCCCAGCCGGCGGGCCATCGGGTAGACGGCGCGCTCCCAGATGGCGGGCAGGTAGGAGTCCTCCGGGCGGAGGGTGGGCTGCGGGTGGGCGCGCAGCTCGAACGGCATCCACTCGATCTCGACGTCGACGCCGAGATCCTTGACCGCTTCTTCGAGGGGCCCTTCGGCCAGCATGCAGAAGGGGCAGACATAGTCGGACCAGACCCTGATCCTCACGGGATCGCTCGTCGCACGGTCGCTCGTCGCGCGGTCGTTCATCGGATCGCACCCTTCCGGCGGGTCAGGAAATCCTGGAACGGCGCCTCGTGCCCGTCGATCGGGGCGTGGGTCACCTTGAGGGGCCAGGTGGTGGGGTCGGTGGAGAAGATGGAGTACGAGCTGCCGTAGTCGAAGCCGTAGGCGCCGGCGGTCTTCCGGTCGGCCGCGAACACGATGTGCTCGACGTCGAAGTAGAGGGCGGCCAGATAACACAGGACACAGGGTTCGCCCGAGGCGATCAGCGTGGAGCCGGCGGTGCCGAAGCGGCCCGCCTTGCGCGCGGCGGCGCGCAGGGCGACGACTTCGGCGTGGGCGGTGGGGTCGCCGTCCTCATGGACCCGGTTGAAGCCGGTGCCCAGGATCCGGCCGTCGCGGACGACGATCCCGGAGAAGGGGACGCCTCCCTCGGCCACATGTTCGCGACAGATCCTGACCGCTTCTTCGATATGGCCGGCGAGGTGATCGAGGCTGTCGATCGAGTTCGTAGGCACGAAACCTCCAGAGTGTTTGCTTGTACGTGCAACCATAGACTGCTCAAGCAGGTCGCAGGGGAATAAGCAGGGAAGGCCAGTAGCTTGCATGAGCATGTATCCTGCTGTCAAACCTCAGCCCCTTTAAGGACGCGCTCATGGCAACTACACCCCTCGCGCCCTCGCGCACCTCCGACCAGGCCGTCTGGAACCGCGTACTCGCGCTCCACGCACACGTGGAGCGCGAGCTCACCCAGGCCATGCAGCGCCGCCACGGGCTCGGCCTCTCCGAGTTCCGCTCCCTGGAACACCTCGACCACTCCTCGACGAGCGAGTTGCGCATGCAGGACCTGGCCGACCGGGTGGGCCTCGGCCAATCGACCGTGACCCGCCTGGTGGGGCGGCTCGAAAAGGCCGGGTTCGCCTACAAGGACCTCTGCCCGGCCGACAAGCGGGGCGTCTACGCGGTCATCACCGACGAAGGCCGCCGGCGCTACCAGGCCGCCCGCGCCACCTACGCGGAGGTGCTCTCCTCCTCGCTGAACGCCTTCACCGCCGACCCGGAGCTCGGCCCGACCGTGCAGGCCCTTCGCGGCGCCGGTCACAGCTGACCCGGCCACACCGGCGGCCGCCGCGAGACGGCCATGAGAGCGCACACCCCGGACGCACTCGCTGCGTCCGGGGTTTTTCTTTGCTTGATCAAGCGTTGCTGTACGTCATCGACAGCCGCCGTCCGTCACGACCCGGGCCGTAACCTTCGGCAAGCACATGCTTGACCGAGCACACAGTCGACCGGACAGCTTCGCTCTCGACACCGCCATCACCCCGCCCTCCCTGACCTGCCACAAACGGCCCCGGCGGCCCCCGGTCGGCACGGACCTCAGGGCGCGGGAACGGTCAATCGTTCGATGACGTCAGGAGGGGCCAGCGCGGGCAGGAGGCATCGCCACATGCTCGCGATCCGCGTCGTGAGGTCGGCCCGGCCGTTGGCGATCTGCGACATGATCTGCGTACCGGTGAAGGCGGCCACCAGCAGCGACGCACACGCCTCCTCGTCGACGGACGGCAGCAACTGCCCCTTGCCCCGTGCGGTCGCCAACTCCCGGGCGAAGCGGTCCGCCCACCACTCGTAGATCGCATAGTCCCGCAGCCCGACCTCATTCTCCTCCACCGCGAGGCGCACCCCTGCCCGCAGCAGGGTGTTGTGCCGCATCTGCTCCGCCAGATACATGGTCACGTCCAGGAGTTGCTGAAGTCCCGTTTCGCTGACCGGAAACTCCAGGTCGGCGGCCTGCTCCTGGATGACCGCGCGGGCCAGTCCCTCCTTCGACCGGAAGTGGAAGTAGATGGCCCCTGCCGTCACCCCGGCGCGCTCACCGACCTTGGAGATGCTCGCCCCCGGGTATCCGACCTCGTCGAACACCTCTGCGGCAGCGCGCAGAAGCACCTCCCGCGTTCGCGCCGCACGTGCCTGCATGCGCCGTGGCTCCTGCGTTTCCCACACGAATGCCTCCCCGAGGAAAAGAATTGTCGCTATGTTAATCGCCGCCCGCGAGCCGCGACCGGGGCGGACGACAAACCCGACCGGGGCCCGGCACGGAGCCCCCTCGCCACCTCACCGTCCCGTTTGACAACTAGATACATGACCATGCAATCTTTTCCCCGAACCACCCCCTCCCCAGGAGGGAAGTTGTCAGATATGTTTGCACGTACAAGCAACAATCTTCGTGTCTGGCACCGCCCCGAGCCCCGCGAGCACCATCCGTCACAGACCAATCCGTCACAGAACAAGAGGACCTCTCATGCACTGGTTGCACCTCGCCGTCGCCGTCATCTTCGAGATCGCCGTCGCCATCGCCGCCGGCAAGGCCGAAGGCTTCAAGAACCGCAAGTGGACCGCCCTAACACTGATCAGCGGCGCCATCGCCACCTTCTTCCTCAGCAAGGCCCTCCTCACCTTCGACGTCGGCGTCGGCTACGCCCTCTGGACCTCCGTCGCCGGAGTCGGCATCACCATCCTCGGAGCCCTCCTCTTCGGACAACGCCTCGACTGGCGCAAGGCCCTCGGCATCACCATCGTCATCGCCGGAGTCGTCGGCCTCCAGCTCAGCGGCGCAGCCTGAGCACCCCCACACCACACCCGCACCACCCCGAAACCCCCCGCCCCGCCCCAAAAAAACTCTCCGAACTCTCCGAAAAGGACCCACGCACATGACTTCCACCACCCCCACCACCGCCACCACCGCCGCCGCCGCCGCCGAGACCAACACCCCCACCGCCGCCCGCTCCTGGCTCATGCTCCTGCTCGCCGGCGCATTCGAAATCGTCTACGCCCTCGCCGTAGGCGGCAGCCAAGGCTTCACCATCCCCACCTGGTCCATCATCGCCGTCCTCTTCTTCCTCCTCACCCTCTACTCACTCAGCGCCGCACTGCGCACCATCGAAGTCAGCATCGGATACGCCGTATGGGCCGGCATCGGAGCAGTCGGCGCAGCACTCCTCGGCCCCCTCTTCTTCGACGAAACCCTCACCCTCACCAAAACCCTCTGGCTCACCCTCATCATCGGCGGCGTCATCTGGCTCAAGCTCAGCGACCGACCCAAGACCACCCCCAAGACCACCCACACCCCGCAGAACACCCAGGAGACCACCAGCCGATCCCACACCACCCAGACCGTGTGACACCGGCACCGGATCTCAACCACCCATCGGCACAAGGCGACAGGGCCCCCGGCAGCTCAGGATGTCGATGACATCCGAGCTGCCGGGGGCCCTGTCGCGCGTCAACGCGTTCGGGTCGACGAGCGGACCGGACCAAGCCGCGTGTCCGCCCTCGCTCAGCCCGCGGGCCGGAGTACGGGGGCCTCGGCGAGGGTCACGGTGGTGGACGCGACCGGGCGGGCGTGCTGTTGGGCCGTCACCATCACGCGCCGCCGCCCGGAGGCGTCGGTCGGCAGGGGGTCGGCCACCAGTCGGCAGGGCGCGTCGAACTCGGCGTACCGGGCGAACGCGGTGTCCATGCCCAGGACGACCACGGGCGCGGGGTGCGCGGTGGCGCAGGCCGCCTGGCGCGCCGCCTCCAGCAGCAGCATCCCGGGCGCATGGTCGACGGCGTGGTCGAAGAAGTACGGGTGTGTGGTGTCCGCCCGCAGCTCCCAGGTGCGGGGAGCGCCGGTGGGCGAGAGCACCACGTCCTTGACGTCGCCGCGCCCGACATGGGCCGGGTCGGCGGGGGCCGGCAGGGGCCGGTCGTGGAGGTCGCTGCTCAGCACACCGGCGTAAGGGCCGCGCAGGCGCTCGTAGACGGCCCGGTCCTGGATCGTGAAGCCGGTCCGGGCCCGGCCCAGGAGCCGTCCGTCGCGTTCGGCCTCGACGGACAGGGTCAGCGCGGAGGCCCGGTCCTTGCGGTACTTCACGTCCTCGCAGGTGACGTGCAGGTCCACGGCGGCGGGCGCGCTGTCGGCCCCCAGGCTCTCGGCCCGCAGCTCCCAGGTGAAGTCCCGCCACAGCAGTTGATGGCCCATCGGGACGCGGTAGGCGGCGTGCGACAGGAACGGCAGGACCTGCCGCACCGTCTCGCACCACAGTAAAGGGTCGTGCGTTCCGTGACGGGGCGCGTAGAACCCATGGCCGGCGGGCCACCGGGCGTGGATCGTGAAGGCGTCCTTTCCTCTGCGGCGCCAGGACTTCAGCAGCACCGAGACCGGATCGGTCTTATGGGTCTGCTCCTGGAGCACGGTGGCGACCGGTGTGGATGAGCAGTCGTCCTCAAGTATCGACAGCAAGACAGTTCTCCCCTAACCGCTGACTTGTCGTACCCCAGTACGATTCTGGAGTACATCGATAACATAAAGGTCATTCGTTTTACTTGTCGAGGGATCGTGGGTGAACAACGCTGATTTCCCGTCCAACTTCCCTGACAAACCGTCAAAAAGCGTCCCTGGAAGGGGGTTTCCGTGTAGGTGGAGAGCAGCGCCGCCCGGCGTTTAGGATGAAGAGCATTCTATTTTTGGATGCCGCTCATCAGGTTGAGGACGACTCATGGCTCAGACAAGGCAGGTCCGGGCGATCCGCACGCGCGAGGTGCTGCTCCGGGCCGCGGCCGAGGTGTTCGACGAAGCGGGCTACGCCGGCGCGAGCATCAACAGGATCCTGGAGCGCGCGGGCCTGACGGCGGGCGCCGTGTACTTCCACTTCAAGTCGAAGGAGGGCCTGGCGCGTGCGGTCATCCTGGAGCAGGCAGTCGACCTGCGCTTCCCGCAGGGCAGGACCGATTTGCAGCAACTCCTGGACATGACGGGGTACTTGGCTGTGGAGATGCAGCACAACACCCTGCTTCGCGCCGGGGTGCGCCTCGCGGTGGAGCAGGAGGTGGCGGGCCTGGAGGAGTACGCGATCTACGAGTGGTGGGCCGAGCGCTTCCGCGAGGAGCTGCTCGTGGCGCGGGACGGGGGAGAACTGCTGCCCGGGGTGGACGAGGCGGCCTTCGCCCAGTTGCTGGTCGCCGCGTACACCGGGACGCAGATCATGTCCCAGGTGTCGACGAACCGGGCCGACCTGCCGGCCCGGATCGCCGGCATGTGGCGCTGTCTGCTGCCCGCGCTCGCACCCGGGCACGTCATCGCCCACCTCAGACTCCCGCAACCCACCGGACAGGACAGCGCATGAGCGCTCGCGTGATCGCCCTCACCGGGGCGACGGGTTTCATCGGCTCGGCCGTGCTGCGGCGGCTGTGCGACGGCGACGGGCCCGGCCGTGACGTCGCGGTGCGGGTGCTCACGCGCACCGCGCCCGCCGGACGGGCAAAGGTCCCCGGCGTCTCCTGGCTGCCCGTCGACCTCGAAGACCCCGCCTCGCTGCGCGGCGCGCTGGACGGGGTGGACGTCCTCATGCATCTCGCGGCGCGGGTGACGGGCGACGAGGCCCAGTGCCGGGCGGTCAACCTCACCGGCACCCGGTCGCTCGTCGACGAGGCCCGGCGCGCCGGCGTCGAACGCCTCCTGCACCTGTCCACCGCCGCCGTCTACGGCGCGGGCCCCCACCACGGCATCGCCGTGAACGAGACCGCCCCCGCCCCCGTCTCGGCGGCCAGCCGCACCCGGCTCGCCGCCGAGAGCCCGGTCATCGACGCGGGCGGCACCGTGCTGCGTCCCGGGCTCGTCCTGGGATCCGGCGACCGCTGGGTCGTCCCCGCCCTGGCCGAACTGGCCGAGCGCGTTCCCGCGTACTGGGACGGCGGCCGCGCCCTGCTGTCCGTGGTGGACGTGTCGGACCTGGCCCGCCTGCTCGTCTCCCTGGCGACCACGCACCGGGCGCTCCCCGGCGTCTTCCACGCGAGCGACCCCCGCCCGGTCCGCAACCGCGATCTGATGGTGCGGCTGGCGGCGCTCGGGGTGCTTCCCGCCGTCGTGGACGACTGGTCCTGGGAGGACTGCCTGCGCCGGTTCGGTGACGCCGAAGGACGGGTGACGCAACGGCAGTTCGAGCTGCTGGCCCGCGATCACTGGTACCGGAGCGACGAGATCTGGCGGCTCGCCGGCTGCCCCGAAGGCCCGGGCCCGCTCGCCCGTCTGGAGAGCGCCGCGCCGTGGTACAGAGCTCACCTGACGCCCGGAAAGGCGAGCCACCCCGTCACCCCGGCCGCCACAACACCCCCTGCTGTACCGCCCCTTCGGGGGCCTGCTCAGTGGTGAGGCAGGGCCGGGCGGAGCAGACGCGCCGTACGCTCATCCAGGCCGCGGCGGGCGAGTTCGACCGTCACGGATACTCCGGGGCGGCGCTGTCCCGGATCAGCAAGGCCGCCGGGGTCACCCTGGGCGCGCTCACGTTCCACTTCCCCACCAAGAACGACCTGGCCGACGCCGTGGGAATGTCGGGCGCCTCGGAGACCCGCATCGCGCTGCGCCGCGGTACGGGGACGGCGACCGCTCCCCCGCTCGCCCAGGTGGTCGAACTGACCCGGACGCTCGCCCGTCTGCTGGCGTGCGACGTCTGCGTACGCGCGGCCGCCCGCCTGTCCCGGGACTGTGCCGACGCCACGCTCGTACCCTGGCAGAGATCCTGGCTCCCGATCCTGCGGGACCTCCTGGACCGGGCCCGGGCGGAGCGGCCCGGGGAGTTCGACCACGAGGGGCTCGAACTCCTGGTGCTGTACGTGGTGTCGGGCGTCGAGGCGGCCGCCCGCGCCGGCCACCCGGAGGCGGTCGTACTGGAACAGCTGCGCCGGGTATGGACGTTGGCCGCGGCCGGGATCCCCGGGGTGCTGTCCGCCACGCAGGGGAACCGACCGGAAACGCCCGGTGACGCGCCGCCGCACGAAGACCGGCACGGGCCGCGCGAGCAGTAGTACGACGCTCACGGCACGGACTCTCGCACCGCGCGCGAGAACCAGGACCCGGGGCCCGGTCTCGGTGACGACACCGGTGAACTCGGGGCCCGGCCCCAGAAGACGCCGGGCCCCGCCGTCATGACCGTCCGGCGCGTGCAGGTCGGTGTGGCGAAACCGTCCGGCGCGCCGTCGCCGCGGACTGACGGGGAGCAGCGGAAGGACTTCTCCCTCGTGCGGCTTCACCGAGTCTCTCGTGCGCTTCACCGTGTCTCTCGTGCGCTTCACCGTGGCACGAACCGCGCGCCGGACTCCGAACAGGCGACAGAAGGCGGCTGAGGGCGGTGCTGCCCACTGAGCCGTCCCCGTGTCCCCTGCGCGTCCACTGGATCATGGTCTGAACGTATGAACGGGGGCCGCCACTTTGGAGTGGCGACCCCCGTTTCACGTTTCCGCTGGAGAGCCTGCGGGGCCTCCGCTCACGCACCGCTCACGCAATCCCATGGGCTGCACGTAGGCTGACCTGCGCAGACTCCCTTGTCCCGCACCCCGTCGCGCACGGCAATGGTGACAGGAGCAGCCCCTGCCGCGCGAGGCAGGGGCTGCGGTCGATCTGGGCACGTTACGTCTCGGGCTCGGCGGGGATCAGGAACCCCCGTACCGGCCGGGGCTCGTCCGGGTCACGTGAGTCCGGTTCCTGCCTGGCCTTCCACGCGGCCACCATGTCCGCGTACCGCGGGTCGGTCCATTCCTTCGCCATGAGGCACCTCCTGCCCGGAAGGCTACGGCCACTCCGGCTTCGGCATCGGCCGGATCGTGCACTCCGGGGCGTGCTGGCACTGCGCCGCGACCGCCGCCAGGGTCTCGTCGGACGGGTCACCCCACAGCTCGACGTCCGGCACGTACCCGAGGTCGGTGATGGCCTGCCGAGTCCGCTCCAGGATGGCCGGGTCGTAGTTCGTCGGGTCGTATCCGGGGAAGTGGTGGACAAAGTTCTCGCCCAGCTCCTCGCACAGTTCGGCGTACACCGCGGTGTGCAGGAGCAAGG
This sequence comes from Streptomyces sp. cmx-18-6, assembly GCF_046548915.1. Taxonomy (NCBI): domain Bacteria; kingdom Bacillati; phylum Actinomycetota; class Actinomycetes; order Kitasatosporales; family Streptomycetaceae; genus Streptomyces; species Streptomyces sp. cmx-18-6. The sequence continues at coordinate 455,669 of NZ_JAEBEP010000001.1, forward strand.
CGTGCCACCCATCGTCCACGATCCTGGACGGGGCGAGGCCGACGCCGGGGTTGCGGGAGCAGGCGGCCACGAACTTCAGCGCCTCCTCGACGATCCGGCCGGCCATCTCCTGGGACATGTCGGGGTTGGCGTCCATGACGGTGCCCCGGCAGCTGGCGAACCGCTCGTCGGGGATGAGCCCTCGGGCGACGACGGGTAACTGGCCTACGCTCATGGTGATCTCCTTCTGTCGGTTGGGGATCGCCCGCCCGGCCGCGGTCCTTCCAGGGAATGCGCAGCCGGGCGGGAGTCTGTGGGGTCGGGTCACCTTCGGGTCTTGCGCCAGGTGCCGCCCAGGCGTGCGGCTGTCGGGCCGGAAACACCTGCGCGGCATGCTGCACAGGTCACGGTGTGCCCGATGAGCGTGCGGTAGGCGGTGCCCCCGGCCGACGCGGTGGCCTTCACCGGTCTGCACCCGTGCACCCCGGGCACTCGCAGGCGGGGAACTGGTGCGTGGCCTCGGGCTGTTCGAGGGGGACCACTGCGGCCTCCGGACGGATCACGCGGGTGACCCCGTCGCGGTTCACCTCGTACACCTTGATCGTCATCACGGGTAGGCCCCCCGTCGCAGTCGGTGAGGAATACCGCTGACTGTAGGGACGCCCCGTGCACGCACACCACCCATGTGCAGAACTGTGCGCACGGCGTCGTCCTGACGAGTAATCGGCCGGATTGCCCCCTTGACCAGGGTGAAGCCAGGCATCAACTCTGATGCACAGAACTGCACACCCCGATATCGGAGGTCAGCATGTCGCTACAGTTCATTGGGATCGACCCCAAGACGGGGGACAAGCAGAGCCCCACCGTGTGGGTCGACACCGAGAACAGGGAGCTGGTCTTCCAGGGCTGGAAGCCGGGGCGAGCCCTCGAAGCCGAGTGCGCGGCCTTCACCGTGCCCGGCCACGCGGTCGGCATCCCCGACGACGAGGCAGTCATCCGCATCCCCGCCAGGATGGCCGACATGATCAGGAAGGCGTGCGATGCCCTCGAGCGTGCCGACCTTCGATGACCTGATCTCCAGGTGCACCACCGCAGTCCACCTGGAGATGCGAGACAGCTACGCCGTCGACTACGAGGAAGGCCCGTTCGCTCAGTGGCGGGGCGGCTTCCGGCACGATCCGGCAGACCGCGAGTCATGGTGGCGCCCCTGGCTCGACCTGATCCAGGACACCACCCAGCGTGGCGCGTCCGTCAAGCGGGCTCGCATCGTCTCCGAGCCGGTCAGCGAGTACACCCGATTCCTCTACGACGGGACCTTCACGAACGTCGCCGCCGGCGAACAGGTGCGGTGGCTGCCCCGCCGTCGCGCCTCCGATATCGCCCTGCCTGGCAACGACTTCTGGCTCTTCGACGACCAGTGGGTTCACTGGAACCATTTCTCGGGGGACGGCTCGTCGCTCGGTGAAGAGATCACCGACGACCCGGCCGCAGCCAAGCTGTGCGCCGATGCCTTCCGGGCCGTGTGGGACCGAGCAACACCCCACGAGCACTACAAGATCACCTGACAGGAACACATACCGCCCGTGCCCATCTCCCCTTCGTCATCAGCTCAGGTCGCGCGTGAGAACGTTGCGCGCCGCCTGCGTGACTTGCGCAAAGGGGCCGGCCTCACCGTGGTGCGGCTGGCCTCTGAGTGCGGCTGGCACCACGCCAAGACGTCCCGCATCGAGAACGCCCGCACCGCACCGTCCGCCTCGGACATCACCCGGTGGACGGCAGCGTGCGGCGCCGAGGACCAGGCATCCGACCTGATGACCCAGTCCCTCAACGCGGAGTCCATGTACCAGGAGTGGCGGCACCAAGTGCGGGCCGGGCTCAAGCAACTCCAGGACAGCTGGGTGGACTTCTACAGGTCCACCCAGCTGTTCCGCGTCTACTCGCCGACGCTGGTCCCTGGCCTGCTCCAGGCTGAGGGGTACGCCTCCGCACTGCTCTCCTCCATCGGCCAGTTCCGGGGGATCCCGGTCAACGACGGTGCAGAGGCCGGAGCGGCCCGGGTTGAGCGGTCCCGCATCATCCGCGAACCGGGGCGGGTGTTCGTCTTCCTGATTGAGGAGGCCGCTCTCAACTACCGGGTCGGAGACGCGGACGCCATGGCGGCGCAGCTTGGCCACCTACTGAGCGTTGGTGGCCTCCCGACCGTCTCCCTGGGGATCATCCCCTCGTCCGTCAGCAGAGAGCAGGGTATGTGGCCCCTGGAGATTTTTCACGTGTACGACGACGACTTCGTCTCGGTCGAACTGCTATCAGCCCAGGTCAACATCACCCAGCCCTCCGAAGTAGATCTGTACGTGAAGGCGTTCGAGGAACTCCGTCGGACGGCGGTGTACGGCCCTTCGGCGCGGGCCCTCATCGTGAAGGCCATCGACGCTCTCGACTGACCACGGGCATGACGAAAGGCCCCCACTGCGAACATCCGTTCTAGTGGTCGTTGCAACACCCCAGCTCAGGGGATGCAGTGGACTTTCAGATCCGACCGGATCGCGGCGGGCAAGGCCGGAGGAAGGCCGAGTCGCTCGTTCCCTGCGCCCGCCGTTCGGGGGTTCCCGACACGGCCGCTCACGCACCGCTCACGCAGACCCTGAAACGCCGAAGCGCCCCACCCTGGTCTCAACCAGTTGGGGCGCTTCGATGCTGGTAGGAACGTTCCTGCCAGTCACCGCAGTGGTGGGGCGGGTGGGACTCGAACCCACGGCCGACGGATTATGAGTCCGCTGCTCTAACCGGCTGAGCTACCGCCCCGTCTCGGCGTGGCGCGTACAAGTGTGCGCACCGTCTGCCGCAGCATAGCCGGTCATACGATCTCTCGCTTCGGATGGTCGACTTCGCCTGATCTTGAGGACGGCGCTGCGTGCTGCCCGGTTGCAGGTGGAATCAAGGAGACCCGAAAGTGTCCTTCCGGGGTCCTCCGCGCCTCCCGGAGGGGTCCCGGACGGGCACGCGAAAGAGGACCCCGAAGGGCCCTCTTTCGTTCGGCTCCCCCGACTGGACTCGAACCAGTAACCCTCCGGTTAACAGCCGAATGCTCTGCCAATTGAGCTACAGGGGATCGCGCTCCCCCGACTGGACTCGAACCAGTAACCTGCCGGTTAACAGCCGGCTGCTCTGCCAATTGAGCTACAGGGGATTGCTGCTTTGCTTCGAAATCGTACCTGCCTGGCGGCTGCCGGGCGGCGCGCGTTCGCTGCGACACATACATTAGCGCAAGCAGGGGGGTGCTCCGCCAATCGGTATCGCCCGGGGTGATCTCGGGTGCTCGCGGGTAGGCGGGCTGCACACGTCGCACCAAGCGTAGGAAGGGTGGCAGCCATGCGGTACCGGCTCACGTTCATCGCCGGAGTGGCCCTCGGTTACGTGCTCGGCACGCGATCCGGGCGCGAGCGTTACGAGCAGTTGAAGAAGTCGGCCCGGCAGTTCACGGAGAATCCCGCCGTGCGCAATGCCGCCGAGAGCGCCGCGCACAGCGGCCGGGACATCGCCGGCAAGGCGTACCACTCGGTGAGCGACAAGGTGGGGGACAAGGTGCCCGCCTCCGTGGCCGAGCGCGTCCGGTCGCTGCGGGACCGCAGCAGCCAGAACGGCGAGGACGACTGGGGTACCACCAATACCTGACCCCTCACTGATCCTTGACTGATCCGTATCCGGCGTCCGACCGCCTGGCGTTCGACGCCTGACGTGGGGCCCCGTCCCCGAGCCCTGTGCCCGGTGGCGGGGCCCCACGCGCGTCGGCCGCGGGCGGCGGCGGTTACGGGAAAGTCGCGCGGTGCGGCAGAATCTGCGTATGGGCATAGTCGCGGGGCTGGACAGTTCTTCCGCCTTCACTCACATCGTCGTCTGCGACACGGACACCGGCGCCGTGCTGCGGCAGGGGTATGCCGCGCATCCGGTCGAGGCCAAGGCGTCCGAGGTCGATCCGCAGGTCTGGCTGCTCTCCCTCGGTGAGGCGGCCTCCGGCGGGCTGCTCGAAGGGGTGCAGGCCATCGGCGTCTCCGCCCAGCAGCACGGGCTGGTGCCGCTGGACCGGCAGGGCAACCTGGTGCGTCCCGCCCTGCTCGGCAACGACCGGCGGGCGCAGGTCGCCGCGGCCGATCTGGTCGACGCGCTGGGCGGGCGGCAGTCCTGGGCCGAGGCGGTCGGGGCCGTGCCGCAGGCCGCGCAGCCCGTGGCGAAGCTGCGCTGGCTGGCGCGGACCGAGCCGGAGAACGCCCAGCAGGTCGCCGCCGTCATGCAGCCGCACGACTGGCTCGTGTGGCAGTTGCTGGGCCGGCCCGCCCGGCGGACCACGGACCGGGGCGCGGCCTCGGGCACCGGATACTGGTCGGCCGGGTCCGCCGCCTACCGGCCCGATCTGGTGGAGCTCGCGCTCGGGCATTCCGCCGCGCTGCCCGAGGTGCTCGGTCCCGCCGACTCCGCCGGGACCACGCCCGAGGGGCTGCTCATCTCCGCGGGGACCGGCGAGATCATGGCCGCGGCCTTCGGGCTCGGGGTCGCGGTGGGCGACGCGGTGGTGTCGCTGGGGGCCTCCGGGTCCGTGATGGCCGTGCACCACGAGGCGCTGGCCGACCCGAGCGGGATGATCACCTCGTTCGCCGACGCCACCGGGATGCACCTTCCGGTGGTGCACACCTCCAATGCCGTACGGGCCCTGCGCGGCACCGCCGAGATGCTCGGCGTGGACGGGCTGGAGGAGCTGTCGGCCCTGGCGCTGAAGTCCACGCCGGGTGCGTCCGGGCTGGTGCTGCTGCCGTACCTGGAGGGCGAGCGCACCCCGCAGTTGCCGCACACCGCGGGGACCCTGAGCGGGCTGCGGCGCGAGTCGATGAAGCCGGAGCACCTGGCCCGGGCCGCGTTCGAGGGGATGCTGTGCTCGCTGGCCGACGCCCTCGACGTACTGCGCGGGCGGGGCGTGGAGGTGCGGCGGGTCTTCCTGCTGGGGGCCGCCGCCGAGCTGCCGGCCGTGCAGGCGCTGGCCCCGGCGGTGTTCGGCACCCAGGTCGTCGTACCGCAGCCCGCCCAGTACGCGGCGATCGGCGCGGCCCGGCAGGCGGCGTGGGCCCTCGGGGTGTCGCAGGGCGCGCTCGACCCGCGCACTCCCCCGGCCTGGCAGGGCGCGGCCGCCCAGGTGCTGGAGCCGGGCGACGAGCTGCCGGTCGGCGGGGCGGTGCGGCAGCAGTACGCGGCGACCCGGGATCAGATCCACCCCGGGGCCTTCGACGGGGGCCGGCAGGCGGAGTAGCCGGTTGGAGGTGTCCGGCACGCACCCGGGGCCACCCCTCGGATGCGGGGCGCGCGGGGCCGGCAGGCGGAGTGACCCCGGGGTGTCTCCGGCGTACGCCCCTCCCCGCGTGCCCGCCCGGACCGGTCCTCCAGCCTTGACCTGAGTTTGGTGAAAACGGTTCGCCCTCGGAGTACGGCGTACGCGAAACTGGGTCGGCCTCTGCCCTACGCCGACTCCGAGAGATACGCGTGCTCATAAAACTCCTGCGGGCCCACCTGGGCCCGTACAAGAAACCCATCGCGCTGGTGGTCCTCCTCCAGCTGCTCCAGACCTGCGCCAGCCTGTATCTGCCCAGCCTCAATGCGGACATCATTGACAACGGTGTCGTGAAGGGCGATACCGGCTACATCCTGGAGTTCGGCGGTCTCATGATCGCCGTCAGCGTGGTGCAGGTCCTCTGCAACGTGGGGGCCGTCTTCTACGGGGCCCGGACCGCGTCCGCGCTCGGGCGGGACGTGCGGGCGGCCGTCTTCGACCGGGTGCAGTCGTTCTCGGCGCGGGAGCTCGGGCGGTTCGGGGCGCCGTCGCTGATCACCCGGACCACCAACGACGTCCAGCAGGTCCAGATGCTGGTGCTGATGTCGTTCACGCTGATGGTGTCGGCCCCGATCATGTGCGTCGGCGGCATCGTCATGGCGCTCGGGCAGGACGTCCCGCTGTCGGCGGTGCTGCTGGCGGTGGTGCCGGTGCTCGGCACGTCGGTGGTCCTGATCGTGAAGAGGATGCGGCCGCTGTTCCGGACGATGCAGGAGCGGCTGGACACGGTGAACCGGGTGCTGCGCGAGCAGATCACCGGCAACCGGGTGATCCGGGCCTTCGTCCGCGACGGGTACGAGGAGAAGCGGTTCCGGGGCGCCAACACCGAGCTCACCGACGTCTCGGTGGCGACCGGGCGGCTGATGGCGCTGATGTTCCCGACCGTGATGACGGTGGTCAACCTGTCGTCCGTCGCGGTGGTGTGGTTCGGCGCGCACCGGATCGACGGCGGCGGGATGCAGATCGGGGCGCTGACCGCGTTCCTCGCCTATCTGATGCAGATCGTGATGGCGGTGATGATGGCCACCTTCATGTTCATGATGGTGCCGCGCGCCGAGGTGTGCGCCGAGCGTATCGAGGAGGTGCTCGGCACCGAGTCGAGTGTCGTGCCGCCCGTCTCCCCCGTCACCGAGCTGCGGCGGCACGGGCATCTGGAGGTGCGCGGTGCGGAGTTCCGCTACCCGGGCGCCGAGGAGCCGGTGCTGCGGGCGGTCGATCTGGTGGCCCGCCCCGGGGAGACCACCGCGATCATCGGGTCGACCGGCAGCGGGAAGTCCACGCTGCTCGGTCTCGTACCCCGGCTGTTCGATGTGACGGACGGCGAGGTGCTGGTCGACGGCGAGGACGTGCGGACGCTCGATCCGGTGCTGCTGGCGAAGACGGTGAGCCTGGTGCCGCAGAGGCCGTACCTCTTCTCGGGGACGGTCGCGACGAACCTGCGGTACGGGAATCCCGACGCGAGCGACGATGAGCTGTGGCACGCGCTGGAGGTGGCGCAGGCCAAGGGGTTCGTGGAGGGCCTCGAGCACGGGCTCGACGCGCCGGTCTCGCAGGGCGGCACCAATGTGTCGGGCGGTCAGCGGCAGCGGCTCGCCATCGCCCGGACGCTGGTGCAGCGGCCGGAGATCTACCTCTTCGACGACTCGTTCTCGGCGCTCGACTACGCGACGGACGCCGCGCTGCGGGCGGCGCTGGCCCGCGAGACCGCCGGGGCGACCGTGGTGATCGTGGCGCAGCGGGTCTCCACCATCCGCGACGCGGACCGGATCCTGGTGCTGGACGAGGGGCGGGTCGTGGGCAGCGGCACCCATCACGAGCTGATGGACGGCAATGAAACGTACCGGGAGATCGTGCTCTCCCAGCTGACGGAAGCGGAGGCCGCGTAATGGCCGGTCCGGGCGGACGGATGATGGCCGGGGGCGCGCCCACCGAGCGGTCGATGGACTTCAAGGGGTCCGGCAAGCGGCTGCTGAAGCGGTTCGGCCGGGAGAAGGCGTCGCTGTATCTGATGCTGGGCACGGTGACGGTCAGCGTGGGGCTGGCGGTGGCCGGGCCGAAGATCCTCGGCAGGGCGACCGACCTGATCTTCGCGGGGGTGGTCGGCCGGCGGATGCCGGACGGCGCCACGAAGGCGGAGGCGATCGAGAGGCTGCGCCAGGAGGGCGACGGCTCGATGGCCGACATGCTCTCGGGGGTGGACTTCACCCCGGGCGAGGGCATCGACTTCGGCGCGGTGGGCGGCGTCCTGCTGCTGGCGCTGGTGATCTACCTCGGGGCCGGGCTGCTGATGCTGGCGGCGACGCGGCTGTCGATCCGGGTGATCAACCGGATCGTCTTCCAGCTGCGGGAGGACCTCCAGACGAAGCTGGCGCGGCTGCCGCTGTCGTACTTCGACCGGGCCAAGCGCGGTGAGGTGCTGAGCCGGGCGACCAATGACATCGACAACATCTCGCAGACGCTCCAGCAGACGATGGGGCAGCTCATCAACTCCCTGCTGACCATCATCGGCGTGCTGATCATGATGGTCTGGATCTCGCCGCTGCTGGCCCTGGTCGCGCTGGTGACGATCCCGCTGTCGGTGGTCGTGGCGACGCAGGTCGGCAAGCGTTCGCAGCCGCAGTTCGTGCGGCAGTGGCGGGTGACGGGGAAGCTCAACGCCCATATCGAGGAGATGTACACCGGGCACACCCTGGTGAAGGTCTTCGGGCGGCAGGAGGAGTCCGCGCGGGACTTCGCCGAGCAGAACGACGCGCTGTACGAGGCCGGGTTCAAGGCGCAGTTCGCCAGCGGGCTCATGCAGCCGCTGATGTTCTTCATCTCCAACATCAACTACGTGCTGGTGGCCGTCGTCGGCGGGTTGCGGGTCGCTTCGGGCACCCTGTCGATCGGTGACGTACAGGCGTTCATCCAGTACTCCCGGCAGTTCTCGATGCCGCTGACGCAGGTGGCCTCGATGGCGAACCTGGTGCAGTCCGGGATCGCGTCGGCCGAGCGGGTCTTCGAACTGCTGGACGCCGAGGAGCAGGGGCCGGACCCGGAGCGCGGTGAGCTTCCGAAGGAGCTGCTGGGGCGGGTGTCGCTGGAGAAGGTGTCGTTCCGGTACGAGGCGGAGAAGCCGCTGATCGAGGAGCTGTCGCTGAGCGTGGAGCCGGGGCAGACGGTCGCGATCGTCGGCCCGACCGGCGCGGGCAAGACGACGCTGGTCAACCTCTTGATGCGGTTCTACGAGGTGACCGGCGGGCGGATCGCGCTCGACGGGGTCGACGTGGCGCGGATGAGCCGGGACGATCTGCGGTCGCGGATCGGCATGGTGCTCCAGGACACCTGGCTGTTCGGCGGTTCCATCGCGGAGAACATCGCGTACGGCGCTGCGCGCGAGGTCACCCGGGAAGAGATCGAGGAGGCGGCACGGGCGGCGCACGCGGACCGGTTCATCCGGACGCTGCCCGACGGGTACGACTCGGTGATCGACGACGAGGGCTCCGGGGTCAGCGCGGGCGAGAAGCAACTCATCACCATCGCACGGGCGTTCCTCTCCGATCCGGTGATCCTGGTCCTGGACGAGGCGACCAGCTCGGTGGACACGCGGACCGAGGTGCTGATCCAGAAGGCGATGGCGCGCCTGGCCCATGGGCGTACGTCGTTCGTGATCGCGCACCGGCTCTCCACGATCCGGGACGCGGACGTGATCCTGGTCATGGAGAGCGGTTCGATCGTCGAACAGGGCACGCATGAGGAGCTGTTGGCGGCCGGGGGCGCGTATGCCCGGTTGTACGCGGCCCAGTTCGCCCAGGCGCTGGCGGAGGTGGACTGAGGCCGGGGCGTCGGCTGTCGGGCGCGGCGCCGGCCGCCTCGGCCGGTCGGTCTCGGCGGATCAGTCGAGGTAGCCGCGGAGTTGGTCGGCGAAGGCGTGGTCCCGCAGCCTGCTGAGGGTCTTGGACTCGATCTGGCGGATGCGCTCGCGCGTCACGCCGAAGATCCGGCCGATCTCCTCCAGGGTGCGGGGCCGCCCGTCGTCCAGGCCGTACCGCAGTTGTACGACCTTGCGTTCGCGCTCCCCGAGCGTGGAGAGCACCGCTTCCAGGTGCTGGCGCAGCAGCAGGAAGGCGGCGGACTCGACCGGTGAGGCGGCGTCGCCGTCCTCGATGAGGTCGCCGAAGGAGACGTCGTCCTCCTCGCCCACGGGGGCGTGGAGGGAGACGGGCTCCTGGGCCAGGCGCAGGACTTCGGTGACCCGCTCCGGGGTCAGGTCGAGCTGGCCGGCGACCTCCTCGGCGGTCGGCTCGTACCCCCGCTCCTGGAGCATCCGGCGCTGGACGCGGACCACGCGGTTGATCAGCTCCACGACGTGGACCGGGACGCGGATGGTGCGGGCCTGGTCGGCCAGGGCGCGGGACATGGCCTGGCGGATCCACCAGGTCGCGTACGTGGAGAACTTGTAGCCCCGGGCGTAGTCGAACTTCTCCACCGCCCGGATCAGCCCGAGGTTCCCCTCCTGGACCAGGTCGAGCATGGTCAGCCCGCGCCCCACGTACCGCTTGGCGACGGAGACGACCAGGCGGAGGTTGGCCTCGATGAGCCGGCGCTTGGCGGTGCGGCCCATGACCACCAGCCGGTCCAGGTCGCCGGCGAGCCGGGAGTCCAGGTCCGGGGTGTTCGCGAGGCGCTCCTCCGCGAAGAGCCCGGCCTCGACGCGGCGGGCCAGCTCGACCTCCTCGGCGGCGGTGAGCAGCGGGATGCGGCCGATCTCCCGCAGATACTGCCGGAAGAGGTCGGAGGTGGGGCCGCCGTTGTCCGCCCGGCTGCGCGCCTCGCGGGGTTCGGGGACGTGCTCCGCTTCCTCCATGACTGCCTCGGGTGCGCTCGGGACTGCCTCGGGTGCGCTCGCGGGCGGGCGGGCCGCCGCGGTCTCCGGGGGGTTTTCCGGCCGGCCCTCCGGGTGGTGGACGGCCCGGTTCTGCACGGGGATCGCCGATATGTGCTCGCTCGTCGGCATGCGCTCGGTCGCCGACATGTGCTCGGTCGTGGTCGTCACGGTCCGGGTCTGCACGGGGGCGACCTCCAGGTGATCGCTGCCGGATGACGGGATGGAGGTCCGCGCCGGGCCGTGTCGTCCTAGGGGGTGTCCTGTCGACCGGTCGCGCTCCGATGACTCTGGCAGCCCCAGTGTGGGGCACGGCACAGGGTTGCCACGAGGGGCGTGCGGGGACTTTCTGGTTCCGGTCGGTCACCGGCCGATTACTGCTCCCGGCTCGGTGGGCGGGCCCCCGGAGCTCGGTGGGCGCGGGGCTCAGGGCTCGGTGGGCGCGGCGCTCAGAGCGCGTCGGCGCCCTTGGCCTGGAGCAGCTGCGCGTACTGCTGGAGCACCCAGACCTCGTTCTGCGCGGCGGCCAGATCGTCGGGCGCGACATGGCTGCCGAGGCGGGCGAGGCTGCCCTGTACGTCGTTGATCCGGCGGTCGACGGCGCGCAGCCGGACCTTGACCAGGTGCTCGCCCGCGTACGCCTCGTCGATCGTCTTGCCGATGAAGACCTCGACGGCGAGCTCGGTGACGAGGGAGCGCACGGTGTTGTCGGGGGCCGCGTCCATCACTGCGACCAGATACTCGCGGTCGTCGCCGAGGCCGCGCTCGGCGCCGCCCGCCTCCGCGATGCACTGGCGCACGGCCGCGTAGGGCGGGGCGGTGAACTCGTCCACGCCGTACGCGTCGAAGGCCGGGGAGACCAGGGCGGGCTTCTGGAGGGCCAGCTTGAGCAGCTCGCGCTCCGTGCGGTGGGCGGGGCTGCGGAGGTGGAGCGCGGGGCCGGAGGGGGCGGTGGGGGCCCGGACGGCCTGCTGGGGTGCGCCGCCGCGCCGGTCCTGGGGCGGCGGTCCGCCCGGTCCCCGGCCGCCGCGTCCGTCGCCGCCCTTGTCCCGGGCCCAGCGGGCGAGCTGGGCGACGCGGCGGACGACGAACTCTTGGTCGAGGATGCCGACGAGCCCGGCGAGCTGGACGGCCACCTCGCGCTGCACGCTGCTGGTCTTGATCTTGGCGACGACGGCGGCGGCCTCGTCGAGCGCGGCCGCGCGGCCGGCCGGGGTCTCCAGGTCGTAGCGGCCGACGATCTGGCGCAGCGCGAACTCGAAGAGCGGGGTGCGCGGCTCGACCAGGTCGCGGACGGAGTCGTCGCCCTTGGCCAGGCGCAGGTCGCAGGGGTCCATGCCGTCCGGGGCGATGGCGATGTAGGTCTCGGCGGCGAACTTCTGGTCGTCCTCGAAGGCGCGCAGGGCCGCCTTCTGACCGGCCGAGTCGCCGTCGAAGGTGAAGATCACGCGGGCGCTGCCGTTGTCCATGAGGAGGCGGCGCAGGATCTTGATGTGGTCGTTGCCGAAGGCGGTGCCGCAGGTGGCGATGGCGGTGGTGACCCCGGCGAGGTGGCAGGCCATGACGTCGGTGTAGCCCTCGACGACGACGGCGCGGCTGGCCTTGGCGATGTCCTTCTTGGCCAGGTCGATGCCGTACAGCACCTGGGACTTCTTGTAGACGGGGGTCTCGGGGGTGTTCAGGTACTTCGGGCCGTTGTCGTCGTCGCGCAGCTTGCGCGCGCCGAAGCCGACGATCTCGCCCGCGGTGTCGCTGATCGGCCACATCAGCCGGCCGCGGAAGCGGTCGATGGGGCCGCGCCGGCCGTCCTGGGAGAGGCCGGAGGTGATCAGCTCCTTGTCGCTGAAGCCCTTGCCGCGCAGATAGCGGGTGAGGTGATCCCAGCCGGCCGGGCTGTAGCCGACGCGGAAGTGGGTCGCGGCGTCCTGGTCGAAGCCGCGCTCGGCGAGGAACTTCCGGCCGATCTCGGCCTCGGGGCTCTCCAGCGCGCGTACGTAGAACTCGGCGGCGGCCTGGTGGGCCTCGATCAGCCGGATGCGCTCGCCGCGCTGGTGGGAGGGGTTGTAGCCGCCCTCCTCGTACCGCAGGGTGATGCCCGCCTTGGCGGCGAGGCGCTCGACCGTCTCCGAGAAGGAGAGGTGGTCGATCTTCATCACGAACGCGATGGTGTCGCCGCCCTCCTGGCAGCCGAAGCAGTGGAACAGGCCCTTGGCGGGACTGACCTGGAAGGAGGGGGACTTCTCGTCGTGGAAGGGGCAGAGACCCTTGAGGTTTCCGCCGCCCGCGTTGCGCAGCTGGAGGTATTCGGACACGACGGAGTCGATCGGGACCGCGTCCCGGACCGCTTTCACGTCGTCGTCATTGATCCTGCCTGCCACGGGTGAAGTCTACGGGTGGACTCGGACAACCGGCTCCGCCCCCGGGCTCAGGAGGCCGGGAGCGGCCGGCGGAAAGCCGGTGCGGCGGGCGGTGCGCTCGGTAGATTCCCGCCATGAGCGATGACGCGGACTATGTGGACAAGAGCCCGGCCGCCGGACGCATGGGGAAGGCGGCGGAGTACCTGGTAGCTGCCTCCTGCATCCTCGCCACGGGCGGTGAGCTGAACGTCTCCACCTCACTCGTGGACGACGAGGGGGTGGACCTCGTATTCCACCGGCGCGGAAGCTCCGCGACGCTGGCCGTGCAGGTGAAGGCCCGTATGTCCACGGGAACGCAGTTCCAGCAGGGCAGGCTGATGGCCTTCGTGCGGTCGCAGACGTTCCAGCCGCGCACCGACCTGGACATGCTGTTCGTCGCCGTGGACGTCGAGCCGGGGGCGATCATGACGGCTTGGCTGATACCGAGCGGTGCGTTCGGCGAGATGGTGACCGAGCCCAACAGCAGGGGGCTCTTCCGGTTCTCGGCGTCGATGAAGCCCGACTCGAAGGACCGCTGGAGCCCGTTCCGGCTCACCGCCACGGAGCTCCCCCGGCGCGTCCTGGCCCGGCTGGCCGAGCTGGAGGGGGTGGGAGTCGCGCGGCGGTGAGCCGGGATCCCCGTCATCCTGACGAACGGATTCCGGGGATCGTCGCGGGGTCGGCCGGCGGTCCGCCGATGATCGCCGAGCGATGTCCGGGAGGGGCTACCGGGTGTCGGCGAGAGCGGACCGGAACCCCTCCAGCAGGTCCTCCAGCTCGTCGACCCTGTCCGCCACCTCGGAGAGCTTGGCCTTGTCCCTGTTGCCGGTGTGCGCGGCGTCGGACGTGTTCAGACGGCGCAGGGCCGCCTCGGCGGCCTCGGTGCTCGTGCCGGTGCGGACGGCGTCGATGACCGCCGCCGCGTGGGAGCCCGCCTTGTACAGGACGACGTACTTGTTCTGATCGCCGGGCAGCTCCGGGGGCAGCTGCGCGAGCCCGACGTTCGCCAGCTCGCTCTGGATGTACTCCAGGACCCGGACCTTCAGTCGCTGATAGCCGCTGATGTCCCGCAGCGCCCACATGGCGACACGAAGAACGCCGCCGTTGTCGCGCACGGCTTCGTCGAGCTCCTGCCAGGTGGAGAACTGCGGGGATTCGGTCTCGTCCTGCTCGATCACGGTGGTCATGGATCGGCCCCTCCCTAGGATCGCCGAATGACGATGCGTCAACTCTAAAGTAAAATCGCAAGTTGGAGCAAGGAGAATTCTTACTTTCCTCGACCTGCGATCTTAAGAGGGCGTCCTTGTCGCCGCGGAGCACGCTCTCCGGGGGCGCGAGCAGCGGTCCCGCGCCCCCGGAGAGGGCGTCAGAGCAGGGAGTCCAGCGGCGCCGACGGGTCGGCGAGGGCGTCCGGGTCGTGCTGCTGGCGGGCCCGGACGATCTCCTGGATGGTCTCCGTGACGTCCCACACGTTGACGTTCATCCCGGCCAGGACCCGGCGGTCCTTGAGCCAGAACGCGATGAACTCCCGCTTCCCCGCGTCGCCCCGGATGATCACCTCGTCGTAGCTGCCGGGCGGGGCCCAGCCGGAGTACTCCAGGCCCAGGTCGTACTGGTCGGAGAAGAAGTACGGCACCCGGTCGTACGTCACGTCCTGGCCGAGCATCGCGCGGGCGGCGGCCGGTCCGCTGTTCAGCGCGTTGGCCCAGTGCTCGACCCGCAGCCGGGCGCCGAGCAGCGGGTGGGCGACGGCGGCGACGTCCCCGGCGGCGTAGATGTGCGGGTCGGAGGTGCGCAGCGAGGCGTCCACGGCGATGCCGCCGCCGTGCGCCCGCTCGGCCGTCTCCAGGCCCGCGGCCTCGGCCAGCGCGGAGCGCGGGGCCGCGCCGATCGCGGCCAGCACGTCGTGGGCGGGGTGCTCCTCGCCGTCGTCGGTGCGGGCGGCCAGCACCATGCCGTCCTGGCCGACGATCTCGGTGAGGCGGGCCCCGAAGTGGAAGCGGACGCCGTGCGAGCTGTGCAGTTCGGTGAAGATCTGGCCGAGCTCCGGGCCGATGACCTGGTGCAGCGGGGTGGCCTCCGGCTCGACGACGGTGACCTCGGCCCCGTATCCCCGGGCGGCGGCGGCGACCTCCAGGCCGATCCAGCCGCCTCCGGCGATCACCAGGTGGCCGTTGTCGCGGCCGAGGGCGGCCAGCACGTTGCGCAGCCGGTCGGCGTGGGCGAGGCGGCGCAGGTGGTGGACGCCCACCAGGTCGGTGCCGGGGACGTCGAGGCGGCGCGGTTCGGAGCCGGTGGCCAGGAGCAGCTTGTCGTAGTGGATGACGGTGTTGTCGCCGAGCTGCACGGTCTTCGCGTACCGGTCGAGCGCCGTGACGGGCTGCCCGAGGTGCAGCTCGACGTCGGCGCCCGCGTACCAGTGGGGCTCGTGCACGAAGACGCTGTCGCGTTCCTCCTTGCCGCCCAGGTAGCCCTTGGAGAGCGGCGGCCGTTCATAGGGGTGGTCCCGCTCGTCCCCGACGAGGATCACCCGGCCGGTGAACCCTTCCGCGCGCAGTGTCTCGGCCGCCTTCGCCCCTGCGAGTCCCGCTCCGACGATGACGAACGTCCGATGTGCGTCGACCACTTGATGCCTCCTCAGTGCTGTGCTGCGCGGCGCCCCCGGCTGCGAGCGTCCCGCACGCAGCGTGATGGCGAAAGAGGGTGTGCCCCACGGAGGTCACACCCAGTGGTCATTTCTCCGGTCCTCTCCAGTCTGCCCCTCAGCCACGGCGGGCGGTGAGCGCGGCGTGCAGGGATCGTGCGGAGGCGTCGGTCAGGGCGGCGATCTGGTCGATCAGGACGCGCTTACGGGTGTGGTCGTCGTCCGCCTGGTCGAACAGCGCCCGGAAGTGCGGTTCCAGGCCCTCGGGGGCGCGGGCGGTGAGCGCGGCGGCCAGTTCGGCGATGACGACGCGCTGGTCGGCGCGGAGGGTCTCCTGCTCGGCGCGCTGCATCACGTAGCGGTCGGCGACCGCCTTGAGGACCGCGCACTCGTTGCGGACCGTGCGCGGGACGACGAGCTCCGCCCCGTACCGGGTGAGGCGGCCGGGACCGTACACCTCGCGGGTGGCGATCTCGGCCTCGGTGCAGAACCGGCCGATGAGCTGGCTGGTGGCGTCCTTCAGGCGGGCCTGGGCCACGGCGGAGCCGTCGTAGCCGTGCGGCCACCACTCCTGGTCGATCAGCCGGTCCAGCGCCTCCGCCAGCTCCTGCGGGTCGGTGTCGGCGGGGACGTACCGGCCGATGGCGACGGCCCAGATCGCCTGGCGCTCCGGCTCGGCGTAGAGGCAGTTGGGGTCGATGTGTCCGGCGTGCAGCCCGTCCTCGAAGTCGTGCACGGAGTACGCCACGTCGTCGGACCAGTCCATCACCTGGGCCTCGAAGCAGGTGCGGTCCTCGGGCGCGCCCTTGCGCGCCCAGGCGAAGACCGGCAGGTCGTCGGCGTACACCCCGAACTTCACCGAGTGCGGGTCGGTGGGGTGCGCGCCGCGCGGCCAGGGGTACTTGGTGGCGGCGTCCAGGGCGGCCCGGGTCAGGTTGAGGCCGACGCTGACCAGCTCGCCGGTGCGCGGGTCGCGGACGAACCGCTTCGGCTCCAGGCGGGTCAGCAGCCGCAGCGACTGGGCGTTGCCCTCGAAGCCGCCGCAGTCGGACGCGAAGTCGTTGAGCGCCTGCTCGCCGTTGTGGCCGAACGGCGGATGCCCCATGTCGTGGGCCAGGCACGCCGTCTCCACCAGGTCCGGGTCGCAGCCGAGGACCGCGCCGAGCTCGCGGCCGACCTGCGCGCACTCCAGGGAGTGGGTGAGCCGGGTGCGGGGGCTGGCGTCCCAGACGAGCGAACGGGTGCCGGGCGTCACCACCTGGGTCTTCCCGGCGAGCCTGCGCAGCGCGGCGGAGTGCAGCACCCGGGCCCGGTCGCGCTGGAAGGCGGTGCGGCCGGGGCGCTTGTCCTCCTCGGTGTCGAAGCGCTCGGTGTCGCCCGGCCCGTAGCTGCTGCCTGTGCCCCGCTCACCGTGCGTGCTGTGCGTGCTGTACGTGTCGTGTGCGCCGTGTGTGTCGTGTGTCTGATCTGCCCCGCGTACGCCCTGTGTGCCGTCCATGGTTCCGACAGTAGCGACCGGGACCGACAAACATGTCGTGAGCGGGCCCGGTCGTCAGGCGGAAGCGAGCAACCTCACGGCGTCCGCGGGTGCGGTCGCCGACAGTGCCTGGTCGTAGCGGTGGAGCAGGAGCCGGGCCATCGCGGGGTGCGCGCCGAGCGGAACGGCGGCGGTGCGCGGTGCGGCCGCCGCCGCGGCGCTCGCGAAGCGGCCGGGCGCGGTGAAGTAGGAGGCGACGAACGTACGGTGGCGGCCCCGGGCGGCCAGCGCGCGCAGCGCGGCGGGGACGGTGGGGGTGGCGGCGGAGGCGTACGCGGGGATCACGGCCGCCCCGCCGAGGCGCTCGGCGAGCATCCGGGCCGTGCGCCGGGTGTCCTGGGCCGAGTCGGGGTCGCGGGACCCGGCGGCCGCGAGCACCACGGCCGCGCTGCGGCTCCCCTGGTCGGCCGGCCCCCAGCCCGCCTCCACGAGCCGCCCGTACAGCGCCTCCACCAGCAGCGGGTGCGGCCCGAGGGGTGCGGCGATCCGGGTGCGTACGGAAGGGGCGGCCGCCGCCGCGGCGGGCAGGTCGTGCTTGACGTGGTGGCCGCGCCCCAGGAGCAGCGGCACGAGCACGGCGTCGGCCCCGCGCAGACCGTCCAGGGTGTCCGGGAGCAGCGGCGGGTTCAGCTCGATGTGCCCGAGGCGGACGTCGAGGCCGGGGCGCAGGTCGCGGACCCGGTCCAGGAGCGCGAGGACGGTCCGCAGGGCCTGCGGGTCGCGGCTGCCGTGGGCGACGGCGAGCAGGGTGGGCGGGGTGCGCGGGACGGGGTCGGGCGCGGTGGCGGGGTCGTACGGGGAGGGTGGGCCGCCTGCGACGGCGGGGGGCCGGGTGCGGTGCATGGACCGATGGTGCCGGGCGGAGGTTGCCGGGCCGTTGCGTGAGGGTCACGGAGGTTTTCCGCCGTCTCACGGGGCCGGGGCGGGCGGTGTGCGGAGGCCGGGGGCCCGCACCCGTTCTGCCCGGTCAGCGAACCTTTCGGGCGTTTCGTTCGTCAGGTCAGATGGGACCGAACGACAGAACGAACAGCGAGGGGGGCTCCCGTGCGAGGGATGCGAGGGATGCGAGGGGTGGGGCGGGCGTCGGGGACGCCGGTGGTGTCCGAGGCGTCGGATGCCTCGGAGGCCGGCGCGAGGAGACGCAGACCGTGGTTGCGGCTGCCCCGGCTCTCCGCGCCCCGGCTGCCGCGCTCCCGCCGGGCCCGACGGCTCGCCGTGCAGGGTCTGATGGCCCTCTGCGTGCTGGCGCTGCTGCCCGCGACCTGGATGCGCGTGGGCGCGGACTCCCGGGTGGGGACCACGGCCGACGCCCCGGCCCGCGAGGTCGCCGTGGTGTTCGGCGCCGGGCTGTGGAACGGCAGGCCGACCCCGTACCTGGCCCACCGCCTGGACGCGGCGGCCGAGCTGTACCGGACCGGGAAGGTGAAGGTCGTCCTGGTCACCGGGGACAACAGCCGGGTGGAGTACGACGAGCCGGACGCGATGCGCACGTACCTCACCGAGCGCGGAGTGCCGGACGGCCGGATCGTCAGCGACTACGCCGGGTTCGACTCCTGGGACTCCTGTGTGCGGGCCAAGAGGATATTCGGGGTCGACCGCGCGGTGCTGGTCAGCCAGGGCTTCCACATCCACCGCGCGGTCACGCTGTGCCGGTCCGCCGGGATCGACGCGTACGGAGTCGGGGTCGACGAGCCGCGCGACTCGACCTGGTACTACGGCGGGGCCCGCGAGCTCGCCGCGTCGGGCAAGGCGGCCCTGGACGCCGTGCTCCGGCCCGACCCGCACTTCCTGGGGCCCGAGGAAGCGGGGGTGACGGAGGCGCTGGCCTCGGCGGCACGGTGAGCCGAGGGGCCGGGGGTTGGGGGGCGGGGGCGTGCGCCGGAGGGCGGAGGCCGTGCGCCGGAAGCCGTGCGCCGGAGGCCCTGTGCCGGAAGCCCTGCGCCGGAGGCCCTGCGCCGGAAGCCGTGCGCCGGAAGCCGTGCGCCCGGATCTCACAGTGTCCCGGGCGGGCGGCTGAGGCGGGCGTTTCGGTGGCGTAACCGGGTGCCCCCGTCCCCGTAATACCGCTCTCGCAGGCTGGGCCGCATGACCACCGGTACCGATACGCCCACCCACTGCCCGTACTGCGCCCTCCAGTGCGGGATGACCCTGCGCCCGGTCGCCGGTCCGGAGGTGGCCGAGGTGGTGGAGCGCACCGGATTCCCCGTCAACCGGGGCGCGTTGTGCGGCAAGGGCCGGACCGCGCCCGCCGTGCTGCGCGCCGGGGTCCGGCCGGCCTCCCCGCTGGTACGCAGGCGGCCCGGCGGCCCGTTGGAGGAGGCGGGCTGGGACGAGGCGCTGGGGCGGATCGCCGAGGGGCTCGGCGGGGTGCGGGCGGCGCACGGCGCGGACGCGGTGGGGGTGTTCGGCGGGGGCGGGCTGACCAACGAGAAGGCGTACGCGCTCGGGAAGTTCGCCCGGGTGGTGCTCGGGACCTCGCAGATCGACTACAACGGCCGCTTCTGCATGTCGTCGGCGGCGGCGGCCCATCAGCGGGCGTTCGGGCTCGACCGGGGCATGCCGTTCCCGCTGGAGGACATTCCGCGCTCCGGGTGCGTGATCCTGGTCGGGTCGAACCTCGCCGAGACGATGCCGCCCGCGCTGCGGTATCTGACCGAGCTGCGGGAGAACGGGGGCCGGTTGATCGTCGTCGACCCGCGCCGCACCCGCACCGCCGAGCAGGCGGACCTGCATCTGGCCCCCCGTCCCGGCACCGATCTGGCCCTGGCGCTCGGCCTGTTGCACCTGGTGGTGGCACAGGGGCGGGTGGACGAGGAGTTCGTGCGCGCCCGCACCCGGGGCTGGGAGGCGGCGCGGGCCGGGGCGATGGCGCACTGGCCGGAGCTGGTGGAGGGGATCTGCGGGGTGCCGGTGGCGCGGCTGCGCGAGGCGGTGGAGCTGTTCTGCGGGGCGGAGAGCGGGATGGTGCTGACCGCCCGGGGGCCCGAGCAGCAGGCCAAGGGGACCGACACCGTGGGGGCGTGGATCAACTTCTGCCTGGCCACGGGCCGGGCGGGCCGCCCGTTCTCCGGGTACGGGTGTCTGACCGGGCAGGGCAACGGGCAGGGCGGCCGGGAGCACGGCCAGAAGGCGGACCAGCTGCCCGGCTACCGCAAGCTGACCGACCCGGCCGCCCGCCGCCATGTCGCGGGGGTGTGGGGCGTGGACCCCGACAGCCTGCCGGGGCCGGGGCGCAGCGCGTACGAGCTGCTGGACGCGCTCGGCCAGGACGTGCGGGCGCTGCTGGTGATGGGCTCGAACCCGGTGGTCTCCGCCCCGCACGCCTCGCACGTGGAACGGCGGCTGGCGTCGCTGGACTTCCTGGCGGTGGCGGACGTCGTCCTCTCCGAGACGGCGGAGCTGGCGGACGTGGTGCTGCCGGTGACCCAGTGGGCGGAGGAGAGCGGGACCACGACCAACCTGGAGGGCCGGGTGCTGCTGCGGCGGCGGGCGCTCGACCCGCCCGAGGGGGTGCGCAGCGATCTGGAGGTGCTGCACGGGCTCGCGGGGCTGCTGGGTCACGGCAAGGGGTTTCCCGCCGACCCCGCGGAGGTCTTCGACGAGTTGCGGCGGGCCTCGGCGGGCGGTGCGGCCGACTACGCGGGCATCACCTACGAGCGGATCGCGGCCGAGGACGGGGTGTTCTGGCCCTGCCCGGACGCGGACCATCCGGGCACGCCCCGGCTCTTCCTGGACCGGTTCGCGACGGAGGACGGGCGGGCCGCCTTCGTGCCCGTGGTGCACCGGGCGGCGGCCGAGGAGACGGACCGGGAGTATCCGGTGGTGCTGACGACCGGGCGGGTGGTGGCGCAGTACCAGTCGGGGGCCCAGACCCGCCGGGTCGACGAGCTGAACACGGCGGCCCCCGGCCCCTTCGTGGAGCTGCACCCGCGCCTCGCGGCACGGATCGGGGTGGCGGAGGGCGAGCTCGTCGCGGTGGTGTCCCGGCGCGGGCGGGCGGTGGCGCCGGCCCGGATCACCGGGGCGATCCGGGCGGACACCGTGTTCATGCCGTTCCACTGGCCGGGTGAGGGCCGGGCCAACACGCTGACCAACCCGGCGCTCGACCCGGTGTCGCGGATGCCGGAGTTCAAGGCGTGCGCGGTCCGCCTGGAGGCCGTCCGGTGACCCACCGGCCCTCGGCGATGACGCTGCCGCTGGTCCGCAGGGAACGGGTGACGGCGGCCGCGGCGAGGTAGACCCAGGCGCGGACGGGCCCTTCCCCTGGTTCCAGCGCTTCCTTCGCTTCCTTCGCTTCCTTCGCTTCCTTCGCTTCCTCCGCTTCCTTCTCTCCGGGCGTCCTCTCCCCCGGCAGCTCGACCTCGCGGACGACCCGCTCGTACAGGTTGCGTGGGTGGCCGGGCCCGAGGTACTCCTCCAGGTGGTCCAGGAGCCCGAGCAGTTCCCCGTACACCCCGGGCGCGGCGGTGAGCAGGGTGCCGTGGACGCGGCCGTGGCCGTCGATGGCGTACGGGTAGCCGGGGCCGTCGTAGAGGAGGGCCCGGGGCAGGACGGCCGCCCGCTCCCCCGACGTACGGCCCCGGAGGAACAGGTCGTGGTTGGGTTCGCCGGGCAGCAGCGTCCCGTACACGAAGAACGGCAGCTCGCCCGTGGGCGGGGGCCCGGGGTCCGGGGTGCTCATGGCCGCCGTCACAGGGCGGCTGCGGGGGCCGTCTCCGCCGTGACCCACCCGAGGTATCGGGCGCTGCCGCGGACGACGGGGACGGCGATGATCTCCGGGGTGTCGTAGTCGTGCGCCTCCTGGAGGTACTCCTCCAGCTCGTCGTAGCGCTCGGCCGCCGTCTTGAACAGCACTTGCCACTCCTGGGAGCTCTCGATGGCGTTCTGCCACCGGTAGACGGAGGTGACGGGGGCGGAGATCTGCGCACAGGCCGCCAGCCGGGCCTCCACCGCCCCCTGCGCCAGCTCGTGGGCCTTCTCCTCGCTGTCGGTCGTGGTCAGTACGGTCAGCCATGCCGGCGGCGCTGTCATCGTCGGTCTCCTCCGAGTACGGCGGGCTCCCGCCCGGACGGCGGGCCCCTGCCCTGCACCGATTGTCGGCCCGGAGAAGGTCAGGCGCCGTACGGATGCGCGTTTCGGGCGTTGCGCAGGGCGTTGCCCCACCACACCAGCTGGTCCAGGAGTTCCTTGGCCGCGGCGTCGGCCTCCGCCGGGTCGCGGTGGTCGCCCGCGTCGTCGAAGAGGACGCCGGCGTTGTGGAAGGAGACGGCGTCGCGGACGGAGACGGTGTGCAGTTCGGCGAAGACCTGGCGCAGCTGCTCGACGGCCCGCAGCCCGCCGGACCTGCCGCCGTAACTGACGAAGGCGACGGGTTTGGCCTGCCACTCGGCCCGGTGCCAGTCGATGAGGTTCTTCAGCGGGGCGGGGAAGGAGTGGTTGTACTCGGGCGTGACGACGACGAAAGCGTCGGCCGCGGCCAGCCGCGCCGAGACCGCCTCGACGCGGGCCGCGTCGTCGGGGGCGGGGCTGAAGGAGAGGGCAACGGGGAGGTCGGCGGTCGCGACGTCGACGAGGTCGGTCTCGATGCCCTCGTAGCGGGCCGCCCGCTTGAGGAACCAGTCGACGACGATCGGGCCGAAGCGGCCTTCCCGATTGCTGCCGAGGATGACGGCGACCTTGAGAGGGGCGGGGGACGTCGTGGGCGCGGAGGCAGGTCCAGATGTGGTGTCCATGGCGTTGAGCATTCAGCCTCAAGTTCGGTTGAGGTCAAGTCGACGCCCGGCAGAGAAACGGGGGCGCGTACGACGGCCCGGGAAACGGTGGCGCGTACGACGGCCCGGGAAGCATGGCACCGGCCCGGAACCCGTGGCGCGTACGACGGCCGTGCGCTCCCCGACCCCGTGCTCCCCCGGCCTCGCACGCGAGCAAGGCGGGAGGAGCGCTCGGGGGGGGGGCGGTCGCGTCAGGTTTCGGTGCGGTTGAGGGTGTTGCCGATACGGCGTGGGGTGGCGAGCGCCCCGTAGCCGGCGGCGAGGACGAGGGTCAGGGCCAGGACGATGGAGACGGCTGTCCAGTCCATGACGACGGGGATGTCCCCGGGCCAGTTGCGGGCGGCGGTCAGACCCCAGCCCGCCGCGGTGCCCAGGAGCGCCGCGAGGGCGGCGATGGTGAGCGACTGCCAGACGACGATGCGGCGCAGGGTGCCCGGGGACAGGCCGATGCGGTGCAGGCGTACCAGGTCGGGGCGCAGTTCGGTGGCGGAGGAGGTGATGGTGATGCCGAGGACGGTGACGACCGTGGCGAGGGCGAGGCCGAGCATGAGGTACCAGAGGGAGGACGGGGTGGCTTCGGGGCCGGTCTCGATGCGGACGTCCGACATCACGACGTCGACCGGTTCGAGGGCCTTGACCAGCCGTTCCTCCGTGTCGGGGGCGAGGACGGCGGGGGAGGCGATGATCGAGTAGTCCACGATCGTCGCGCCGAGCGCGCGTGCGGCCCCGCTGGTGATGTAGGCGGAGGCGCGGGTACGGGTGGTGGCGTCGACGGGGTCGGAGAGGACGGCCCCCCTCAACTCGCGCCGCATCTCGGGCTCTTCGCCGGACAGGGACGTCGGCCTGGAGAGGATGACGCGGTCGCCCTTGATGTACTCGGGGGCCAGGACCAGGATGCGGCCGTCCTGGAGGGCCTCGCGCTCCCGGGAGGACCAGGTGCGGCCGGTGAGGACCGTGAACGCCTTCTCGTCGTCGACGACTTCGAGCGTCTGCGCCCAGTCCTCGTATCCCCCGCCCGCCATCCAGGCGACCCTCCAGGAGGGGGTGAGGGCGGGGGTGGTGGAGGCGGCGAGGATCTTCTCGTCGACCGGGTACGAACCCCGGACGATCGGGGTCCCCTCGGGGAAGGCCGTGGCGAGGCTCTTCTCGACCGTGCCGGGGTCGCTCCCGGCGAACAACAGCGCCTCCACCTGGTTGAGGTGTCGGCTGCCGACATAGGTGGCGCGTTCCCGGGCGGAGAGGCTGGACAGGGTGCCCAGGATGCCGATGGTGAGGGCCAGGGCGACGGACCCGATCACGATCGCCGCGACGGGCCGGCGCGGGTCGCGGGCGAACGCGCGCAGGGCGATCCGCGCGCTGAGCGTGCGGTCGGCCCACCGGGCCAGGGCGCGCAGTACGTCTCCGATACGGCTGAGCGCGGCGGCGGCCAGGAACACGATCGCCGTCACGGCCGCTGCGGCGGAGATCATCTCGTCGTCCTGGAAGGCGACCGCGACGGCGACGCCGAGTGCGGCGAGGCCGCACAGCACCGGAGCCCGGAGCCGGGCCCGCTTGCCGGCGCGGGGCGTGGCGCGGGCCCGCTCACGGGCGGGGAGCCCTGCTGGATGGCGCGATGTCAGTACGGCGGCCAGGGCCGCCACGGCCACGGACAGCACCACGGTGAGGAGCCCCCCGGCGAGGAGCGGGTCGTAGGGGGCGATGTCCTTGTCGGTGACCTGGGGCAGCACCGGGCGTACGGCGAGGGCGAGCAGACTTCCGGCGGCCCACCCGGCCGGGACCGCGATCAGGCCGGCCGACACGGCCCCGGCGACGGCGGCGTGGCGCAGGTCGCGGTCCGGTACGCCGAGGCCGGCGAGGAGCGCGAACTCGGCGCGGGTGCGCCGCATCCGCAGGGCGAACGCCCCGGCCGCGATGACTCCGAGCACGACGATCCCGGGGGCGAGGAGCAGCGCGGGTTCGCGTTCGATCATCGTCCGGGAGGCGACGAAGCCCTCCCTGGTCACGAGCCACATGTTCTTCTCGCCGACGACGCTCTGGGCCACGCCCATCTGCTCGGCGTCGCCCGCGAGGAGCAGCCCGTGGTGCGAGGACAGCACATTGACGGTGTCGCCCCCGGTCTTCAGCCAGGCCCGCAGTTGGCCGGGGGCGGCGAGGTAGTCGTAGGAGGCGTGGGACTGCGGGCTCTCGATCAGGCCGACGATCCGCGCGGGCGCGTCGCGCTTCCAGCGGCAGGGCAGGCTGTCGCCCGGGCTCAGCCCGTGGTCCTCGGCGAGGGCCCGGCTGACCGCGATCTCCCCGAGCTCCGAAGGGAACCGGCCCTCCAGCAGCCGGTGCCGGCCGCGCGCCAAGGGCGATGACCAGTCGGTGTCGGCGTAGTGCACGGCGATCGTGCGGTCTTTCGCCCACACGGGGAACTCGCTGTTGGCGTCGATGGCGAGCGTGGTGATGCCCGGCGCCTGCCGCCGCAGCTCCTGAGCGAGCTCGGCCGTCACTTCGGGGTCCGCGTGGCTGACGAGTCCGTCGGCCCGGCCCATGGCGCCGACGGCCCGCTGTTCGGCGGAGGGGGCGGCCGAGGCGAACACCCCGGCGGCGAGGGTGGCGAGCAGGACCGGGAGGGCCAGCAGGACGAGGAGCCCGATGCGCCGACCGCCCCGGCCGACGACGGTGCGTCTGCCGACCAGGTGCACGTACGTTCTCATGCCGTGCCTGCCTCGGGGGTGCTGGCGGCGTCGGCGCTGACGGCTTGGGCGGTGGGGGCGGCTCGGGTTTCGGGGATGGGGGCGACTTCGGCGGAGTCGGTGGCTTCGGCTTCGGCTTCGGCTTCGGCTTCGACGGAGTCGGTGGCTTCGGCGGTGTCGAAGGAGACGAGCGTGCCGTCGTGCAGGACGGCGACCCGGTCGGCATGGGAGAGGTTGGCCGGGTTGTGGGTGCTGAGGACGACGGTGACGCCCTCGTCGCGGAGCTGGGCCAGCACGCCCATGATCTCCGCCCCCGTCGTGGAGTCGAGCGAACCCGTGGGCTCGTCCGCCAGGACGAGTGTCCGGTTCCCGACGATGGCGCGGGCGATGGCGGCCCGCTGCTGCTGCCCGCCGGAGACCTCGGCGGGGAACCGCTCCTCCAGCCCTGCCAGGCCCACGCGGCCCATCGCCTCGCGCGCCGCCGCGGTCGCGTCGCTGCGGGCGGTGCCCAGGGCTTCGAGCGGGAGGCGCACGTTCTCGATCAGCGTCAGGTCGGCCAGGAGGCTGAAGTCCTGGTGGACGAACCCGATCTCCCGCAGCCGCAGCGCCGCCAACTCGGCCGAGCCGCACGCGTGGAGCCCGCTCCCCAGGACGTCGAGCGTGCCGGAGTCGACGCGTTCCAGGCCCGCGATGAGGTGGAGCAGCGTGCTCTTGCCGGAACCGCTGGGTCCGGTCAGAGCCGTCAACGTACCGGCGGGAACGGACAGGGATACGTCCCGCAAGGCCGTCACGGTCTGCTTGCCCATGGGAAACGTCTTGCCCACCCGGGTGGCGACGATCGCCACGTTCTTGCTCATGCGACGCATGTTCCTCTCATACGC
The DNA here is from genome assembly GCF_046548915.1 of Streptomyces sp. cmx-18-6. Taxonomy (NCBI): domain Bacteria; kingdom Bacillati; phylum Actinomycetota; class Actinomycetes; order Kitasatosporales; family Streptomycetaceae; genus Streptomyces; species Streptomyces sp. cmx-18-6. Next base: position 481,793 of record NZ_JAEBEP010000001.1, read on the forward strand.
GAATGGGGGCGGCCGGTTGCCCGGCCGCCCCCATCGGGTTCCGCTTCATCGCTGACTCTCTTTCCGCGCAAGGGAGTCGGGTCCCTCTCGTGAAACGAGTCAGAGGCACGGAGCAGCAGGAAGACGCGAAAGCGCCCTCCCAGCACCGCAGTCGAACCGACGCCGAACGTATCCGCCTGCGTCATCGACTCGTAGCCCGCCTTGATCTTTGGCTGATTCCTGACGCACAAGACGCACGAATCCCGGCGAGAAGCCCTGCGGCACTTGCGGGCTTGGCCGAAGAGCACAGCCAGTGAAGATCTCTTTCACCCTGCGATGCGAGGAGGGTGAGGCCCTCCCCCGCCTACGGTTGCCGTATGACGAATCGCCCGCTCAGCGCATCCGCCCTTCCCCTCCCCCATGTCGAGATGGACGGCCACCCCGCCACCGCCGACGACCTGCGCGTTCCCGCTCTCTTCGGGTTCGGGCACTTCACCGCCATGCAGGTCCGGGACCGGGCGGTGCGCGGGCTCGGGTTGCACCTCGATCGGCTGGCGGGCGCGAACGAGGAGTTGTTTCACCTGCCCCTGGACGGCAGCCTGGTGCGGGAGCTGATCCTGCGCGCCCTGGACAGCGCCGGGCTGCGGGACGCCTCCGTGCGGGTGCAGGGGCTCCTGCCGCCGGGGGAGAGCCGTACGCGGGTCATGGTCACCGTCCGCGAGGCCGCCGTGATGGCGTCCGGGGCCCGGAGCCTGATGTCGGTGCCGTACGCCCGTGCCGTGGCGCACATCAAGCGGCCGGGCGAGTTCGGGCAGACCTACTACGGGATACTGGCCGCGCGGGCCGGGTTCGATGAGGCTCTGCTGACCGGGCCGGGCGGGGTGGTGACCGAGGGGGCGATCACCAACATCGGTTTCTGGGACGGGACTTCGGTGGTGTGGCCGGACGCCCCCGCCCTCATGGGCGTCACCATGGCGCTGCTGGAGCGCGGTCTCGCGGAGGCCGGGGAGCCGTCCGTCCGGCGGGCGGTGACCCTGGACGGGCTGAGGGACTACCGGGGCGCGTTCATCTGCAACTCGCAGGGGATCGCGCCGGTCCGGCGGATCGACGACGTGGAGTTCGCGGGCGACGACGAGGCGCTGGAAGAGGTGATGGAGGGGCTGATGGGGCGACTGGAGGCCGCGTACGGGAGTGCGCCGGCGGACACCCTCTGACACGGCCCGCGCACCCGCGCCCACCCAGCCCGGCCCCGCCGTGGCCTGCCGTGGCCTGCGGACTCACTCCACCCCTCCTCGCCTGGCCTCTCCCCTCCCCGCCCGACCCTGCCCCGCTCGACCCGCCCCGCCCCGCCCTGTCGCCGTGACCGACCATGGGGCCATGCAGATCCATATCGAGGCTTCCGCACTCCCCGGCCGCAGTTGCGGGCCGGACTCCGACTTTCCCGGGTTCGAGAACATCCACGTCGGCGTCCAGCGCAAGGACCGGCCCGACGAGCTGCTCGGCCTGCATCCCGGGGACGCTCCTTCCGCCTCCTGGACCCTGGAGTGCACGGCGAAGGACACGGCGGACGGGGTGGAGGTGTCGGGGCCGTACATCCAGAACCGGCTGGGCGGGCGGTTCGTCTATCTGTCGTGGGGGACGGTGGACGACGCCGGGGTCTTCTCCATGTTCCGGCGCGCCAAGCTGATGTTCGGCGACATCGATCCCGACGTCCTCGAAGCCGCCGCGCGGTCCGGGCGCCTCACCGGACGGCTGGGGCTGACCGACGCCAAGGGGCAGCCGCTGTGCGCCCGGGTGCGTCCGCCGCTGATCACCTGGAGCGCCACCGGCGGCGAGTGACCCCGGCCCACAGCCCATGACCCACAGGACGGGAGCCGGGAGCCGGACGTGACACCGCCCCCACCGGGCCCAGGGGGGGTGGGCCGGGTGGGGGCGGGTGCCGTGGGGGGCGGAAATCCGTCCCGTGGGGGGATTCCTTGCGTGTGCCCGGGATCCACAGGCCCATACATGTGACGTATATCACGCTACCGCCGCGCCCCTCACCCGATCGGCACCCGGCCCGGCGGTACGGACCGAACGGCCCAGTCGCACCGCCATGACCTGCGGCGATCCCCGGCGGCAAGGGTGCCGCGCCGGTCCGTACGGGTGAAAGCTGACCTGGCGTCAGAAGGCACACGGTGTCGGCCGCCCGTTAGGTCGGAGGCAGGACACAACCGCTCGCGCCGTCTGCCCGAAGGATCCCCCATGCGCAGTCCTGCCCGCCTCGTGACCGGTACCGCCTCTGCCGCGGTCACCGTCATAGCGCTCGGTCTCACCGCCGCCCCGTCCGCGTACGCAGGCGACTTCGGCCGGCTGGAGATCACCCCCGCGACCGCCGCCCCCGGCGCCAAGGTCACCGTCAACACCACCGCCTGCGGCCCCAAGGGCTCCGGCTTCGGTGACGCGAACTCCCTGGACGCCGGGGACTTCGAGGTCCGTCCCGGCACGCACAAGGAGGTCGTGGTCGGCCAGTTCACCGTGCCCCACGACACCCGGCCCGGCGTCTACGAGATCGTCGTCTCCTGCGACAACGGCAAGGACGCGGTCGGGGACCTCAAGGTGATCGGCGGCGGCAAGCACGACAAGCCCGACCACCACCGCCCGTCCGGCCATGTGCGGACCGGGGTCGGCGGCAGCGTCGAGCCGAACTCCACTCAGGTCGCCCTGGGCGTCGGCGTGATCGGCACGGCGGCGGTCGGCGGTCTGTGGCTGCTGCGCCGCCGGACCGGGCCCACCGAGGGCAGCTGAGCCCAGCCGGACCGGGCCCATCGAGGGCAACTGAGCCCAGCCGATCCGAGTCCACCGAGGGCAGCCGAGCCTGGGGCCCTGCCCCGAGGGCCCTGCCCCGAGGAGGCTCACCGGGGAGCCCCGCCGCTCCCCCACCGACCGGGCCGGGCGCGTCCCCGAGCGCGCCCGGCCCGCCTTCGATCCATCGCCTTCGGTTCATCGTCTTCGGTCCCTTGCCCTCGGTCCACCGCCCTCGATCCACCGCTCTCGGTCCACCGCCTCCGGTCCGAGACGCACCCCACAAGACGCATCCACGACGCACCAGGCTTACGAGGACGACGACGTGTCCCAGAGCGCGCAGAAGGCCAAGGGCTGGCTGGTGGGCATCGCCGTGCTGTGCGGCATCTGGCTCATCCAGAACGGCTCCGGCGACCAGCTGATCCCGCCGCAGCCCTCCAGCGCCCAGGCGTTCGCCGCCGGGCCCCAGCTCCAGCCCGGCTCACCGGTCGCCGCACCGCTGCGCCCCGCCGACCCGGTCCGCATCCGCATCCCGAGCATCGACGTGGACGCGCCGATGACGCGGCTGGGGCTCGGCCGGGACGGCAGCCTCGACGTGCCGCCGGACGAGGACCGCAACCTCGCGGGCTGGTACGCGGGCGGGGTCGCGCCCGGAGCCCGGGGCACCGCGATCGTCGCCGGGCACGTCGACAACGCCGAGGGGCCCTCCGTCTTCTACGCCCTCGGCGCGCTGACCAAGGGCACCCGCGTGGAGGTCGTCCGCGAGGACGGGCGTACGGCGGTCTTCTCGATCGACGCCATCGAGGTGTACGACAACGAGGACTTCCCCGACCAGCGCGTCTACGGCGACTCCCCGCACGCCTCGCTGCGGCTGATCACCTGCGGCGGCGGGTTCTCCAAGGAGACCGGCTACCAGGGCAACGTGGTCGCCTACGCCCATCTCACCGACGTGCGGTGAGCCCGGAAGTCCGCGCCCGGGCCGTCCGCCGGTCGCGGCCGGCCCCTACGCCGTCCACTGGTCGTAACCCAGCTTCGCCACCAGCGAGAACACCACCGTCAGCAGCACCGCCCGGACGAAGCCGCTCCCCCGGCTCAGCGCCATCCGGGCCCCGACCATCGCGCCCGCCAGGTTGAAGAGGGCCATCAGCGCGGCCAGTTGCCACAGGACCGTGCCCTGGTACGCGAACATCGCCAGCGCCCCCGCGTTCGTGCACACGTTGACGATCTTCGCGGTGGCGGAGGCCGTGACCAGGTCCAGATGGAGGACGGCGGTGAGGGCCAGCACCAGGAAGGTGCCGGTACCCGGTCCGAACAGCCCGTCGTAGAAGCCGATCCCGCCGCCGACGAGGACGATCGCGGTGACGACCCGGGCCCGGGTGACCGGCCGGGCGTCGGTGTCGCCCGCCTGTGCCGTGCCGAAGGACGGGCGCAGCAGCACGAAGGCCGCGACCCCGAGCAGCGCCACCATGATCACCGGGCGCAGCACCTCGCTGCTGATCCCGGCGGCGAAGAAGGCCCCGGCCATCGACCCGGCGAGCGCCATCAGCCCCACCCGTACCGCCAGCCCCACCCGTACCGGGGCTCTGCGCACATAGGTGATCGCGGCCCCCGACGTGCCGACGATCGCGACGGCCTTGTTGGTGCCGAGGACATGGGCCGCCGACACGTTCGGCAGGCCCAGCAGCAACGCGGGCAGGAGCAGCAGCCCGCCGCCTCCCACCACCGCGTCGATCCAGCCCGCGGCGGCCGCGGCCAGGCAGAGGAGGATCAAGGTGGTGAGGCTGATGTCGGGCATGTCCTTGACACTAACCTCACGCTCGGGCACGCCCCCTCCAGGGCCCTCGCCGCGCTCCTCACACCGCCCGCCGCCCCGCGCTGAGCGCACGGTTCCGCCCGGGAAACCGGCGGGATGCGGCCGGGTAACACCCGGCCCGCACGCTCGTGGCCATGAGGAAGACCGAGAACGCCGCGCCCGTCGTCGTGATCGGCGCGGGGATGGCCGGGGCCCGGCTCGCCGCGCGGGTGCCCGGGGTCACCGTCGTCGGGGAGGAGCGGCACGCCCCCTACAACCGGGTGCTGCTGGCCGATGTGCTGGCCGGGCGGTATGCCCCGGAGGTGGTCGCCCTGCCGGCCGTCGAGGTGCGGCGCGGGGTGCGGGCGGTCCGGATCGACCGGGCCGACCGGCTGGTCCACTGCGACGACGGCAGCGTCCTGCACTACGGGCGGCTGGTCCTGGCCACCGGCTCGAACCCGGTGCTGCCGCCGCTGCGCGGGCTCGGGGACACCCTGCCGGACGGTGTGCACCCCTTCCGCACGCTCGACGACGCCCTGGCCCTGCGCGCCGCCGTACGCCCCGGAGTGCGGGCGGTCGTCATCGGCGGCGGGCTCCTCGGGGTGTCGGCGGCCCGGGCGCTCGCGGAGTGCGGTGCGCGGGTGGTCCTGGCCCAGCAGGGCGAGCACCTCATGGAGCGCCAGCTCGACCCGGAGGCGGCCGCCCTGCTGCGCGTCCACCTTGAGGCGCTCGGGGTGGAGGTGCACACCGAGTGCCGGGTGCGCGGGCTGCGCCGCACCGGCGGGACGACCGGCACAGCCGGAGCCGTACGGGCCGTCCAGCTCGCCGACGGCTATGAACTCGCCGCCGACCTCACGGTGCTGGCCTGCGGGGTGCGGCCCCGCACCGGGCTGGCCCGGGCAGCCGGCCTGGAGGTCCGCAGGGGGATCGTGGTGGATGACGAACTGCGCACCTCGGACCCGTACATCCACGCCCTCGGCGACTGCGCCGAGCACCGCTCCACGCTCTACGGGCTGGCCGGTCCCGCGCTGGAACAGGCCGACGTGCTGGCCGAGTCGCTGGCCGGGCGGCCCGCCCGCTACGAGGGCACCCGGGCCCTGACCCGGCTCACCCTGCGCTCCCCCTCAGCCGAATCCTTCAACTCGCCGGGGCCCCTCGAAGCGCTCGACCTCGCCGCCTTCGGGGAGGCCCGCCCGCGGCCCGGCGACGACGTGATCCGGCTGGCCGACGCCACCCGGGGCGCGTACCGCACGGTCGTCGTGCGCGACGGGCGGCTGGCCGGCGGGGTGCTCCTGGGCGACCTCGGCGCGGTCGGGAGCCTCGCCCGCACCTGGCAGGACGACGAACCGCTGCCCGCCGCCCTGTCCCTGCTCCACCTGCTCACCGACGACGGAGGCCACTGAGATGCCGGAAACCACCACCCCGAACACCCCTGCCCTCGTGCTCGTCGGGCACGGCATGGTCGGCCAGCGCTTCCTGGAGTCCCTGGCCGCGCGCGGGCTGACCCCGGCCGCCGGGCGCGCCCGGGTCGTCGTGCTCGGCGAGGAGCCCCGGCCCGCCTACGACCGGGTGCGGCTCACCTCGTACTTCGCCGGGCAGAGCCCCGACGAACTCTCCCTGCTGGAGCCGGGGTTCATGGAGCGGCACGGCTTCGAGCTGTACGTGGGCGACCCGGCCGAGCACGTCGACCGCACGGCCCGGACGGTGACCGCGCGGTCGGGGGCGGTGTTCCCGTACGACACGCTGGTGCTGGCGACGGGCAGCTACCCCTTCGTTCCGCCGGTGCCGGGGAAGGACGCCCGGGGCTGTTTCGTGTACCGGACGATCGAGGACCTGCTCGCGATCGAGGAGTACGCGAAGGGGTCCGGGACCGGTGCGGTGGTCGGGGGCGGGCTGCTCGGTCTTGAGGCGGCCGGGGCGCTCAAGGGGCTCGGGCTGCGCACCCATGTCGTGGAGTTCGCGCCCCGGTTGATGCCGGTCCAGGTGGACGAGGGCGGGGGCGCGGCGCTGCTGCGGACGATCGAGGGGATGGGGCTGACCGTCCACACCGGGGTCGGTACGCAGGAGGTCACCGTCGATGAGGGCGGGGCGGTGACGGGGATGGCCCTCTCGGACGGTTCCTCGCTCGCCACCGATCTCGTCGTCTTCTCGGCCGGGGTGCGTCCGCGCGACCGACTGGCCCGGGAGTGCGGGCTGGTGGTCGGGGAGCGCGGCGGGATCGCGGTCGACGCGGAGTGCCGGACCTCGGACCCGGCGGTGTTCGCGATCGGGGAGTGCGCGCTCGCGTCGGACGGGCGGGTCTACGGTCTGGTGGCCCCGGGGTACGAGATGGCGGAGGCGGTGGCGGCCGTACTCGCGGGCGAGCAGGGCGAGTTCACCGGGGCGGACCTGTCGACCAAGCTGAAGCTGCTCGGGGTGGACGTGGCCTCGTTCGGTGACGCGCACGGGGCGGCGGACGGCGCGCTGGACGTGGTGTACTCCGACTCCCGCTCCGGCGTCTACAAGAAGCTGGTCGTCGGCACGGACGGCACGCTGCTGGGCGGGGTGCTGGTGGGGGACGCGGAGAGCTACGGGACCCTGCGGCCGATGACGGGGAGCGTCCTGCCGGTCGCGCCGGAGCAGTTGGTGCTGCCGGCCGGGGCGGGCGGGCCGGTGGCGCTGGGGCCGTCCGCGCTGCCGGACGACGCCGTCATCTGCTCCTGCCACAACGTGACCAAGGGCGCGATCCGCGAGCACACCACGCTGCCCGAGGTGAAGAAGTGCACCCGGGCGGGGACGGGCTGCGGCAGTTGCGTCAAGGTGATCGGGCAGTTGCTGCCGCAGCGCCAGGACACCGGCCTGTGCGGCTGCTTCGCCCACAGCCGGGCCGAGTTGTACGAGATCGTCCGGACCCTGGGCCTCACCTCCTTCACCGCCCTGCTCGACTCGCACGGCCGCCAGGAGGCGCGCGGCGGGGAGGGCTGCGAGGTCTGCAAACCGACGGTCGGCTCGGTCATCGCCTCGCTCGCCCCGACCGTGGGCGCCAGCGGCTACGTCCTGGACGGGGAGCAGGCCGCCCTCCAGGACACCAACGACCACTTCCTCGCCAACCTCCAGCGCAACGGCTCCTATTCGGTGGTCCCGCGCATCCCCGGCGGCGAGATCACCCCGGACAGGCTCATCGTGATCGGTGAGGTGGCCCGCGACTTCGGCCTCTACACGAAGATCACCGGCGGCCAGCGCATCGACCTCTTCGGCGCACGGGTCGACCAACTCCCCCTCATCTGGGCGCGCCTGGTGGACGCGGGCTTCGAGTCCGGGCACGCCTACGGGAAGTCGTTGCGCACGGTCAAGTCCTGTGTGGGGCAGACCTGGTGCCGCTACGGCGTGCAGGACTCCGTACGGATGGCCATCGACCTGGAGCTCCGCTACCGGGGACTGCGCGCCCCGCACAAACTGAAATCGGCGGTCTCCGGCTGCGCCCGGGAGTGCGCGGAGGCCCGGGGCAAGGACTTCGGGATCATCGCCACGGCGGGCGGCTGGAATCTCTACGTCGGGGGCAACGGCGGGGCGACCCCGCGCCACGCCGACCTGCTGGCGCAGGACCTCTCGGACGCCGAACTGGTGCGGCTCATCGACCGGTTCCTGATGTTCTACATCCGTACGGCGGACCGCCTGGAGCGCACCTCGGCCTGGCTGGAGCGGATCGAAGGCGGCCTGGAGCACGTACGGGACGTCGTCGTCCACGACTCGCTGGGGCTCTGCGACGAGCTGGAACGGCTGATGGCCGACCATGTGGCCGGCTACCGCGACGAGTGGGCCGAGACCATCAACGACCCGGAACGCCTCCGGCGGTTCGTGACCTTCGTCAACGCGCCCGAAGTCCCGGACCCGGCGGTGAAGTTCGTGCCCGAGCGGGATCAGGTCAAGCCCGATCTGGAGTTGCTGGCCGGGCCCGTCCTGGCCGTCCGCACCCTGGAGGGGACCGCCTCCTGATGACCGTCGACACGCTGAACACCACCGCCACCGCCACCGTCGTCCGGGTCGCGCACGGGGAGGGCTGGCTGACGGTCTGCGACCGGGCCCTGCTGACCCCCGGGCGCGGGGTGGCAGTGCTGCTGCCGGACGGCGGGCAGGCGGCCCTGTTCATGGACCGGGCCGGGGCGGTGCACGCGATCGGCAACCGGGACCCGTTCACCGGGGCGTACGTCCTCGCGCGCGGGCTGCTCGGCTCGGCGGGCGGGCGGCCGTTCGTGGCCTCGCCGCTGCTGAAGCAGCGCTTCGACCTGGCCACGGGAGCCTGCCTGGACGACGAGGAGGTCGCGGTGCCGGTGTATCCGGTGCGGGTGGATTAGTCCCCGGCCCGGTGCGGGTGGATTAGTCCCCGGCTCGGTGCGGGTGGAGTAGCCCCCGGCTCGGTGCGAGTGGAGCGGTACCCGGCCGGTGCGGGTGGAGCGGTACCCGGCCGGTGCGGGTGGAGCAGTCCCGGCCCGGACCCAGCCACCCGCCGTTCACCGCGTGTTGACGAGGCGTCAACTGCGTACTCCTACAGTCCTGACGCGCCACCCGCCGGTCCGTCCGGAGCGGCGGGCCTCACTCATCCGTGGAGTGATCGTGGAACGTCGGACCTTCTTGCGCACCGCCGTGGTCGGCAGCTCGGCGGCGGCCTTCGGCGGCACCCTGTGGCGGGGCGCCGCCTTCGCGGGCCCCGCCCAGCCGGCCCCCGGCCCGTACGGCGCACTCCAGGCGGCCAACGGCAACGGCATCCAGCTGCCGAGCGGTTTCACCAGCCGCGTCATCGCGCGCTCCGGGCAGACCGTGTCGGGCACCTCCTACCGGTGGCACAGCGCCCCGGACGGCGGGGCGACGTACGCGGACGGCTCGGGCTGGATCTACGTGTCCAACGCCGAGGTCTCCTCGGGCAGCGGCGGCGGGGCGAGCGCCGTGCGGTTCAACTCCTCGGGCACGGTGACGTCCGCGTACCGGATCCTCTCCGGCACGAACAACAACTGCGCGGGCGGCTCCACCCCGTGGCAGACCTGGCTCTCCTGCGAGGAGGTCACCCGGGGGTACGTCTACGAGACCGACCCCTGGGGCGTGAACGCGTCCGTGCGGCGGCCCGCGCTGGGGCGGTTCAAGCACGAGGCGGCCGCGGCCGACCCCGACCACGGCTACATCTATCTCACCGAGGACGAGAGCGACGGCCGCTTCTACCGCTTCCGGCCCGCCGCCTGGGGCAACCTGTCGAGCGGCACCCTCCAGGTCCTGGTGGCGGGCACGGGCACCTCCGGCCCGGTGACCTGGGCGAACGTGCCGGACCCGGCCGCGTCCTCCACCCAGACCCGCCACCAGGTCTCCGGCGCCAAGGTCTTCAACGGCGGCGAGGGCTGCTTCTACGCGGCGGGCACCTGCTGGTTCACCACCAAGGGCGACAACCGGGTGTGGGCGTACGACGCGACCACCTCGTCGATCTCGCTGACGTACGACGACTCCCTGGTGACGGGCGGCGCGGCCCCATTGACCGGCGTCGACAACGTCACCCGGGCCGGCTCCGGCGACCTCTACGTGGCGGAGGACGGCGGAAACATGGAGATCTGCCTGATCACGCCGAACGACACGGTGGCCCCGTTCCTGCGGATCACCGGCCAGTCCTCCTCGGAGATCACCGGCCCCGCGTTCTCGCCGGACGGCAAGCGGCTGTACTTCTCCTCGCAGCGCGGCACCAGCGGGAGTTCGTCCGGCGGCATCACCTACGAGGTCACGGGGCCGTTCCGCGGCTGACGGCCCGCGTACGCCCCCGGGCCGGTGCGGTCGCCCGTACCGGCCCCGGCCGTACGCCCCCGGGTTCGGTCCTGGTCGTAGACCCCGGGTTCGGTCCCGGTCGCAGGACCCCGGATTCAGTCCTGGCCGTACGTCCCCTGGTTCAGCCCTGGGCCCCGGCGGCGGCCGCGTCCATCCAGATGACCTCCCAGATGTGGTGGTCGGGGTCCTGGAAGGAGCGGCCGTACATGAAGCCCAGGTCCTGCGTCTCGCCCGCCGGGGACCCGCCGGCCGCCAGCGCCGCGTCGACGAGTTCGTCGACCTTCTCGCGGCTGTCGGCGCTGAGCGCGAGGATGACCTCGGTCGTCCTCGAGGCGTCCGCGATGTCCTTCGCGGTGAACTCCTTGAAGCGCGGCTCGGTCAGCAGCATGGCGAAGATCGTGTCGCTGATGACCAGACAGGCGGCCCTGTCGTCGCTGAACTGGGGGTTGGTCGAGAAGCCGAGCTTCCCGAAGAAGTCCTTCGTGGTCTCCAGGTCCTTCACCGGCAGGTTCACAAAGATCATCTGAGCCATGGTCGTCGCCTCTTCCTCTGTCCCGTCGTGTGCGCCGCGGTGGTCCCGTCCGACGCTTTCGAAGGGTTAGACAGCGGGGACGCCCGGAACTCATCGCCATACGGAGGACGAATTCCCGCCGGCTGCCACCGGCTCTTTCAGGACAGCGCGAGCGGGGCGCCGCCCCGGAGCAGGGAGCCGCCCAGCGGGGTCAGCGTGTGCAGGACCGAGCTGCCGTGCCGCAGGGTGAGGACGAGGCCCGCCTCGCGCAGGACGGAGGCGTGCTGGCTCGCGGAGGCCATCGAGACCCCGGCCCGGCGGGCGAGCTCGCTGGTCGTGCAGCCGGTGCCGATGGACTGGAGCACGGCCGAGCGGGTGTGGCCGACGAGCCGGCCGAGCCAGGGCCCCGGCTCCGCGAACTCCGGCGCGCCGGAGTGGGTCACCGGGTAGACGAGCACGGGCGGGAGCGCCGGGTCGCGGTAGACGACGGGGGTGCCCCGGCAGAAGAACGAGGGCTGGAGCAGCAGCCCGCGCCCGTCGAGGTGGAGGTCGCGGTCGACGGGGTAGTCCGCCTCCAGCACGGGTGCGCGCCACCGGATCATCGGCGGCAGCGTGGCCAGCAGCCCGTCCGCCCCGCCGTCCAGCAGCGCGCGGCCCCGCACGGCACGGTCGGCCTCGACGCTGGCCCGGATGTGCGGCCAGTACGGCTCCACGGCGGCGTGGTGGTAGCCGCGCAGGGCCCCGATCAGCCGGGCGAGGGGTTCGGCGCGGCCCTCCGAGAGCGCGGCGGTCAGCGCGGCCGTCAGCCGCCCGCCGTCGCCCGCCGTGCGCCCGCCGCCGCCCGCCGCATGTCCGCCGAGGGCTCCCCTCCCCTCCCCGGGCCGTCCGCCGCGCTGCCGGCGTCGTCCGGCCGCCAGGAGGTCCAGCTCGTGGCGTATGCGGTCGGCGGGGGTGTCGCGCAGGGCCTCTATCCCGACGTCCAGCCCGAAAGGGTCGCCGCCTTCCTGCGAGGGCGTCAGGAAATCCGGGAAATAGCCCCGGGGCGGAACGACGGCCGCGAGCAGTTGTGCTTCACCGTTCAACCGGGCTCGCGCTTCCGTGCGCCATTTCCCGAACACGGTCGAAGCACGCCGGTCGCGGAGCCGGTGGAAACTGAGAATCGTTTCCCACAACGCGTCCGGCCTCGTGGCCATCCGCACCCGCGAAAGGTCCAGCCTGGACACATGGATACGCAGCACTACTCCCCCACCTGTTGCATCCGCAATTGCCCCCACCAAAGGGTATGCGGAGCGTCACAGGAGGTCACCACGGGGTTTCGGCCAGAAGTGAAACGCCTCGCCCCGTTCCGCTTCAGCCGAAAAGCTGTACGACGTCGGGTACGCATCCGGTGCCCACCGGATGAGCACGTGAAGGCCGTGGGGGGCTTTGTGTGTTCGGCGGCGGTGGGCGACGGTGCGGCTCCGTACCCGACGGGGGTAAGCCGGGTGCGGTCCATGGGTGGGGATCCATGGACCGCACCCCGGTCCACCGGAGAGCCGTCAGAATCCACCGGAGAGCCCCCTGAATTTCTTTGCGCATTAAACGAAGCAATGTGCGCTACGACACATCCACTGCCCGCATTCCGTACACCGGCACAAACCGGTAGCCCTCATTCCGCCCCGGGGCGATGGACGGCACATATTCCGCGGGCAAGACGAAGCGGCGGCGCCCCCGCACAGGGCGCCGCCGCTTCTCGGCGTTCCGGGGATCCGGCCAGGGTGGCGGACCGGTGAGGGATCCGATCCAATTCCCTTTTAAATCCCCGGAGTTGGTCTCACGAACCGCACTCAGCGGCTGTCGCTTCCCCGCGACTGCGCCGCCGCCCGGCCCGCTTCCAGGCGCGCCACCGGGATGCGGAAGGGCGAGCAGGAGACGTAGTCGAGGCCCACCTCATGGAAGAAGTGCACCGACTCCGGGTCGCCGCCGTGCTCGCCGCAGACGCCGAGCTTGAGGTCCGGGCGGGTGGCCCGGCCGGCCGCCACGGCGCTGCGCACCAGCGCGCCGACGCCGTCCTTGTCGATCGTCTCGAACGGGGAGACCCCGAAGATGCCCTTCTCCAGGTACGCGGTGAAGAACGAGGCTTCCACGTCGTCGCGGGAGAAGCCCCACACCGTCTGGGTCAGGTCGTTGGTGCCGAACGAGAAGAACTGGGCGGCCTCCGCGATCTGGCCCGCCGTCAGCGCGGCGCGCGGCAGCTCGATCATGGTGCCGATGGTCAGCTTGAGGTCGGTGCCGGTGGCCGCCTGGACCTCCGCGATGACCCGGTCGGCCTCCTCGCGGACGATCTCCAGCTCCTGGACCGTGCCGACGAGCGGGATCATGACCTCGGGGCGCGGGTCGCCCTTGGCGTTCTTGCGCTGGGCGGCCGCCTCCGCGATGGCCCGCACCTGCATGGCGAACAGGCCGGGGATGACGAGCCCGAGGCGCACTCCGCGCAGGCCCAGCATCGGGTTCTGCTCGTGCAGCTTGTGGACCGCCTGGAGGAGGCGGAGGTCGTTCTCGTTGGCGTCCTTGCGGGACTCCGCGAGCGCGACGCGCACCGACAGCTCGGTGATGTCGGGCAGGAACTCGTGCAGCGGCGGGTCGAGCAGCCGTACGGTGACGGGCAGCCCGTCCATCGACTCGAACAGCTCGATGAAGTCGGCCTTCTGGAGCGGCAGGAGGGCGGCCAGCGCGCTCTCGCGCTCGTCGTCGGTGTCCGCCAGGATCAGCTTCTCGACCATCTCGCGGCGCTCACCGAGGAACATGTGCTCGGTGCGGCACAGCCCGATGCCCTGGGCCCCGAAGCGGCGGGCCCGCAGCGCGTCCTCGGCGTTGTCCGCGTTGGCCCGCACCCGCAGCCGGCGCACCCGGTCCGCGTACGCCATGATCCGGTGCACGGCGGCGACCAGCTCGTCCGCGTCGTCGGCCCCGGCGTGCATCCGGCCCTCGAAGTACTCGACGACCGGCGACGGCACGACGGGCACCTCGCCCAGGTAGACCTTGCCGGTGGAGCCGTCGATCGAGACGAGGTCGCCCTCCTCGATCACCTTGCCGCCGACCGTCATCCGGCGGCGCTTGGTGTCGACCTCCAGGTCCTCCGCGCCGCAGACGCAGGTCTTGCCCATGCCGCGCGCCACGACCGCCGCGTGCGAGGTCTTGCCGCCGCGCGAGGTGAGGATGCCCTCGGCGGCGATCATGCCTTCGAGGTCGTCGGGGTTGGTCTCGCGGCGGATCAGGATGACCTTCTCGCCGGAGCGGGACCACTTGATCGCGGTGTACGAGTCGAAGACGGCCTTGCCGACCGCCGCGCCCGGCGAGGCGGCGATGCCCCGGCCCAGCAGCTCGGTGGCGGCCTCCTCGTCGAAGCGCGGGAACATCAGCTGCGCGAGCTGCGCGCCGTTGACCCGCTGGAGGGCCTCGGCCTCGTCGATCAGGCCCTGGTCCACGAGCTGGGTGGCGATCCGGAAGGCCGCGCCCGCGGTGCGCTTGCCGACCCGGGTCTGGAGCATCCAGAGCTGGCCGCGCTCGATGGTGAACTCGATGTCGCAGAGATCCTTGTAGTGGTTCTCCAGCGTCTCCATGATCTGCATGAGCTGGTCGTACGACTTCTTGTCGATCGACTCCAGATCGGCGAGCGGCACCGTGTTGCGGATACCGGCGACGACGTCCTCGCCCTGCGCGTTCTGGAGGTAGTCGCCGTAGACGCCCTGGTGGCCGCTGGCCGGGTCGCGGGTGAAGGCGACGCCCGTGCCGGAGTCGGGGCCGAGGTTGCCGAAGACCATCGAACAGACGTTGACGGCCGTGCCGAGGTCGCCGGGGATGCGCTCCTGGCGGCGGTAGAGCTTGGCCCGGTCGGTGTTCCACGAGTCGAAGACCGCGTTTATGGCCAGGTCCATCTGCTCCCGGGCGTCCTGCGGGAACTCGCGTCCGGCCCGGTCCTGGACGATCTTCTTGAACTGCTTGACGAGCTTCTTGAGGTCGCCCGCGGCCAGGTCGGTGTCGACGCTGACCTTCTTGGCCGCCTTGGCGTCCTCCAGGGCCTCTTCGAAGAGGTCGCCGTCGACGCCCAGGACGGTCTTGCCGAACATCTGGATGAGCCGGCGGTAGGAGTCCCACGCGAAGCGCTCGTCGCCGGACTGGGTGGCGAGACCGGCGACCGAGGCGTCGGAGAGGCCGATGTTGAGGACCGTGTCCATCATGCCGGGCATGGAGAACTTCGCGCCGGAGCGTACGGAGACCAGCAGCGGGTCGTCCGCCTGGCCGAGCCGCTTGCCCATGCGCTCCTCCAGCGCCGCGAGGTGCGCACTCACCTCGTCCCGCAGCTCCTTGGGGGCGTCACCGCTCTCCAGGTAGACCTTGCACGCCTCGGTGGTGATGGTGAAGCCCGGAGGGACGGGCAACCCGAGGTTGGTCATCTCGGCGAGGTTGGCGCCCTTGCCGCCCAGAAGATCCTTCAGATCCTTGTTGCCCTCGGTGAAGTCGTAGACGAACTTCTGGGGATCTTTGTTTTCCGACACGGGTCTCGACTCCTCGAGGACGCGGTGGCTGCCCTGACGGCCAGGAACATACCCAGATCGAAGGTGTATGGGTACGTCCACTTGGTCGTCATGCGGCCGCAACCACCCGTCCGCCAGCAGATCTAAAGCTCCGCTTCGGCGGGCGGGCTGCGGGCCTTCGTTCGGATCCTGAAGGCATCATGGCCGATTCTTGACCCTCGACTCTCATATGAGCGGACTGTTCCGCACCTGAGTACACTTCCCGAAGGCTGTTACGTGGCACTGAGTGCCAGGTCTTCCAGAAGTGCAGCCACCGCCATAACGCTCATCTGAGCGCACCCCCGATCAAGGGTGGCGCGAATCACGCTGGTTTCGGACCCTGGATTTCAGGATTCGGACGGCTCAGGGCAGCTCAGGACGGCTCAGGCAGTCGCTCAGCACCCCGAGATCCACCTCTTCCAGGCTACGGGCGAACGTCCGCCCCCGCCCGGGGGCCACCGGCAGCAGCGAGGGCACCACCAGCACCGCGCACCCCGCCGCGTCGGCGGACGCGGTGCCGTCCGGGGAGTCCTCCACCGCCACGCAGGCGGCGGGATCGGCGGCGAACCGCTCGGCCGCCGCCCGGTACGGGTCCGGATGCGGCTTGGTCCGTACGGTGTCGTCGGCCGACAGCGTGAAGGCGAAGTCCACCCCGGCCAGCGACCCCGCCACCACCGCGTCCACCACACTCCGGGGCGAGGCGCTGACCAGGGCGAACGGCACCCCGGCGCCCTCCAGCGAGGCCAGCAGCGCTGCGGCCCCGGGCCGCAGCGGCGCGCCCGCGTCGACCTTCCGGAAGAAGGAGTCGGTCAGCTCGGCGGCGGTGGCGGGCAGGGTCGCGGAGTCGCCCCCCGTCACCCCGATCAGATGAGCGGCGGTGTCGGCGACGGCGCGGCCGACGACCTCCGGGGCGTCCGCGTCGCTCAGCCGGTGGCCGAGTCCGGCCGCGACCTCGCGGGCCGTCTCCCACCAGAGCACCTCGGTGTCGACCAGGGTGCCGTCCATGTCGAAGAGGACGGCGGCGGGGGCGGGAGCGGGAGCGGCGGGGGTGGTCCTCACGCCTCCGCCCGGTGGTCGTCGGCGTGCGTGGCATCGGGTGCCGTCGTCTCCCGTACGGGTACGACGAGCACCGGGCGACGGACCGGGGTGACCCGTGCCCGTACCCCGGGAGCCAGTGCGGTGGCGTCCCGCGACGGCAGGTCGGCCTTGACCGCGACGCCGTCCGGGAGGTCGAGGAGGACCCGGGTGACCGAGCCGAGGAAGGCGGCGGAGACGACCGTGGCCGTGCCGTCCGGGTCGGCGGTGACGCCGATGCTCTCGGGCCGCACGAGCACGTCGACCGCGCCCCGGCCCGCCGGGATCTCGCCGTCGACCGGGAGCGTGCCGCCCGCGACCTCCACCGAGCCGTCCCCGGTCAGCCGGCCCGGCACCCGGTTCATGGTGCCGACGAACTCGGCGACGAACGGGGTGGCGGGGCGCTCGTACAGCTCGGCCGGCGGCGCGCACTGCTCCAGGCGGCCCGCGTTGAGGACGGCGACCCGGTCGGCCATGGACAGGGCCTCCTCCTGGTCGTGGGTGACGAAGATCGTGGTGATGCCCAGCGCCAGCTGGAGGCGGCGGATCTCCTCGCGCAGGGTGAGCCGGACCTTGGCGTCGAGCGCCGAGAGCGGTTCGTCCAGGAGCAGGACCCGGGGGCGCAGGGCCAGCGCGCGGGCCAGGGCGACGCGCTGCTGCTGGCCGCCGGACATCTGGTGCGGGTAGCGGTCGCCGTGGGCGGGCAGCCCGACGAGTTCGAGGAGCTCGTTCGCGCCGGCGTGCCGTTCGGCGGTGGCCACGCCCCGCATCCGGGGGCCGAAGGCCACGTTGTCGCGGGCGTTGAGGTGCGGGAAGAGGCTGTAGGACTGGAAGACCATGCCGGCGTCGCGCCGGTTGGCGGGGACCGGGGTGATGTCCTCGCCGTCGACCAGGACCTCGCCGGAGTCGGGCTGCTCGAACCCGGCGAGGACCCGCAGCGCGGTGGTCTTGCCGCAGCCGGAGGGGCCCAGCAGGGCGAGGAGTTCGCCGGGTTCGGCGGTGAGGTCGAGTCCGTCGAGCGCCACGGTGGGGCCGAACGCCCGGCGCAGGGCGCGGAACTCCACCCGGGCTCCGGCGGCGGAGGCTGGGACGCCCGCTGTGCGCACCGGCTCGGGACGGCCGGTGGTGGCGGTGGGCGGGGCTGGCAGGGCTGACATGGGTGGCTACTCCTTGCCGGGTACGGGGGTGGGGGCGGCGGCCGGGCCGGTGGCGGAGGCGGCCGGGGCTCCGGCGGCCGGCGCCGCGGCGGTGGGTCCGGCCGGGACGGCGGCGGAGGCGGGCGAGGCGGTTCCGGCGCGCGAGAGGACGAGCAGCAGGGCCCAGGTGATGAGCAGGGACAGCAGGGAGACGGCGACCGACATCCGGGCCTCGGCCCCGGAGACGGTGACGATCCACACCGCGAAGGGCCGGAACCCCAGCAGCGAGGCGACCGTGTACTCGCCCAGCACCAGCGCCAGGGTGAGGAAGGAGGCCCCGGCGAGCGACGAGCGCAGGTTCGGCAGGATGACCCGCAGGAGCACCTGCGTCCGGCTCGCCCCGCAGTTGCGGGCCGCCTCCACCAGCGTGGGGACGTCGACGGCGCGCAGCCCCGCGTCCAGCGAGCGGTGCACGAACGGCAGCGCCAGCACGGTGTAGGCGAGGACCAGCACGACGGGGAACGACTCGTTCTGCACGGCCAGGAAGGTCTGGTAGAGCGGGGTGCGGGAGAAGTGGTCGGGCCCCCAGCGCAGCACGGTCGCGATCCCGGTGACCAGGGCGATCGGCGGCACCACCAGCGGCATCATGCAGACGATCTCGACGACGGCCCGCAGCCGGGGCGGCCCGAGCCGCACCGCGACGAGCGCGGGCACGACGAGCAGCAGGGCCAGGGCGATCGTGGCGGCGGCGAGGGAGAGCGAGAGGAACAGGCTCTCGGTGAAGCCGTCCGCCGACAGGATCCCGCTGTACGCCTCGAAGGTGAGGCCCTGGTTCGGCACGTGGACCGTGAAGACGAACGAGGAGAGCAGCGGGGTGACGAAGTACAGCCCGGCGACGGCGAGTACGGCTCCGCGCCAGTAGCGGGGGCGCGGGCGGCGGGCCGCCTTCGCCGGGGCCGAAGCGGGAGCGGCCGGGACGGTGGTCAGTGCAGCCATCGGGAGCTCCGTCGCTGGAGGGGCAGATAGACCGCCATCACCAGTGCGGCGATCACGATCATGTCGAGGCTCAGCGCCAGCGCCACGTTCTCCTGGCCGACCAGGACGTTCCCGGAGAGCGCGTCGGCGATCTTCAGGGTGACCAGCGGTACGGAGCCGCCGACGAGGGCGGCGGCCGTGGCGTGCGCGGCGAAGGCGCTGCCGAAGAGGAGGACGAACCCGCCGAGCAGCGAGGGCGCGAGCACCGGGAGTCCGACGTACCGCCAGAACTGCCAGGCGGTGGCCCCGTTGTTGCGGGCGGCCTCGCGCCACTGGGGGCGCAGCCCGTCCAGCGCGGGGACGACGACGATCACCATGAGCGGGATGAGGAAGTAGAGGTAGATGACGGTGAGTCCGGTGAAGGAGTAGAGGTTCCAGCCGAGCGCGTCCAGGTGCCCGAGCTGCGTGACCACCCCGGAGATCCCGAGGGTGGCGACGAAGGCGAAGGCCAGCGGGATGCCGCCGAAGTTGGCGAGCACCCCGGAGGCGGTGAGCACGGCCCCGCGCAGCGCGCCGCGCCGGGAGGTGACGACGGCCTGGGCGATCAGCACGCCGCACACGGTGGCGATGGCGGCGGTGAGCGCGGAGAGTTCGACACTGCCGGTGAGGGAGTTGAGGTAGGGCCCCTGGAGCGAGCGTCGCAGGTGCTCGCCGGTGAACTCGGTGGTGCCGGCGACCGGGTCGGTACGGGTGATGGCCCCGTACAGCAGGGCCCCGGCGGGCAGTCCGAAGCAGAGCCCGGCGAAGACGAGCAGCGGGAGCGCGCCGAGCCAGGCGCGGGGCGGCCGGCGGCGACCGGCACGGCGGCCGCCTTTCCGGCCGGTGGCCCTCCGGCCTGGGGCTTGTCGGCCTGGGGCTTCTTGGCCTGCGGCGGGGGCCGCCCCGGGTCCCGGGGCGGCGGACGGGTGGGCGGAAGTCATCAGGAGACGGCCTTGTCCCAGTTCTCGGAGAGCGTGGCGTTGGCCTGGTCGAGCTCCTCGGAGGAGGGGAAGGCCGGGGTGCCCTCGACCTCGGGCAGCTTGGTGACGAAGGTCTTGTCGGCGGTGCCGTCCTCGGTCATGGCGGGCAGCAGCACCGGGCGGGCGTACCCCTTCAGCCAGAGGTTCTGGCCCTCGGTGCTGTACAGGTACTCCATCCACAGGCGGGCGGCGGCCGGGTGCGGGGCGTCCTTGTTGATGGCCTGCGAGTAGAACTGGGCGTACACGCCGTCGCTCGGCACGGAGACCTGCCAGTCGACGCCCTTGCCCTTGAACTGGTCGGCGTACCCGGCGTTGAGGTAGTCCCAGTCGATGCTGATCGGCGTCTCGCCCTTCTCGACGGTCGCCGGGGTGGACTCGACGGGGATGAAATTGCCGCTCTTCTTCAGCTTGCCGAAGAAGTCGATGCCGGGCTGGATGTCCCCGAACGAGCCCTTGTTGGCCAGGGACGCCGCGTACACGCCGCCGAACGCGGAGCCGGACTTGGTCGGGTTGCCGTTGAGGGCGACCTTGCCCTTGTACTCGGGCTTCAGCAGGTCCGCGAAGGTCTCGGGGCAGTTCTTGATCCGGGCGGCGTCGCAGCCGATGGAGACATAGCCGCCGTAGTCGTTGTACCAGCGGCCGTCCGCGTCCTTCTGGCTGTCGGGGATCTTGTCCCAGGAGGTGACCTTGTACGGGGCGAAGAGGTTCTCGGCCGCTCCGCTGCGGGCGAAGGCGATGCCGAGGTCGAGGACGTCGGGGGCGCGCTTCTGGCCCTTGCGGGACTTGACGGCGGCTATCTCGTCGGAGCTGGACCCGTCCGGGTTCTCGCTCTTGATCTTGACCTTGTACTTGGCCTGGAAGCTCTTGATGATCTCGCCGTAGTTCGCCCAGTCCGGCGGCAGGGCGATCACGTTCAGCTCGCCCTCCTTCTCGGCGGCGGCGACCAGCTTCTCCAGCCCGCCGAAGTCGGCGACCGAGGTGGCCTCGGTGGACTTGACCCCGTTCACGCCGGTCGCGGCCTTCTCCTCGGGCGCGGCGCCGCAGGCGGTGAGGGCGGTGAGAACGGCGGTGGAGAGGGCGAGGGCGGCAACGGCGCGGCTGTTGGCGCGGATACGGGGGCGGGGTCGGGCTCTGCGCACGGTAGGTCTCCCAGAAGCGAAGCGTGAGGGCCACTTGTTCATACAAGCTGGCACCAGTTCGCCCGGGCCAGGTGTCCGGGAAGTTAACGTCCCATGTCTACTGCCGCAAGAGGGCAGGAAGAGGAAAGCCCACTATCCAGCGGTTGTGGTAGATAACGACCTCGCATCGAAATGCTCTGCGCCGGCGCTAGAGTGAGCGGCAGGACCGTCACCGACGAGCGGACCTGTACACAGCCATCGATCCGTATCAGCCGGCCGAGGGGGACGCGTGAGCCATTCGCGCTATCGGGAGATCGCCGAGTCGCTGCGGCACGCCATCCGCACCGGCGTCCACCCGCTCGGCTCCCGGCTGCCGTCCGAGAGCGACCTCGCGACCCGCTGGTCCGTCTCGCGCGGCACGGTCCGCCAGGCGGTGGCGCTCCTCGCGTCCGAGGGGCTGATCGGCTCCCGGCAGGGGGCCCGGCGGGTCGTCCTGCGCCAGGAGCGCCGCCAGAGCTTCCAGCAGCTCAACAGCTTCGCGCAGTGGGCGCAGGCGATGGGGTGCGAGGTCTCCAGCCGCATCCTGACCCGCGCCACGCGGACCGCGACCGACGAGGAGGCGGAGCGGCTGGACGCCAAGCCGGGCAGCGACGTGCTGTACGTGCTGCGGCTGCGGTGGCTCGACGGCGAGCCGGTGATGGTGGAGCGGACCGTGTACGCGGGCTGGGTGGCCCCGGCCGTCCTGGCGCTGCCGGAGGACTGCGTCTCGATCATGGACAGCATCGCGGAGCGGGCGGACATCGTCGCGCACTACGGCGAGCACCTGATCGACGCGGTCGCGGCGGGCAGCGAGGACGCCCGGCTGCTGCGGGTGCGCCGGGCCAGCCCGCTGCTGCGCCAGCGCCACCTGACGTACACGGCGGCGGGCCGGGCCATCGAGTGGACGGACGACCGCTACCGGGCGGGCAGCGTCGTCTTCAACGTGATGAACTCGGCGGCCGCGGCCCCGCTGGAGCGGAGGGCGGGCCCGGACGTGGGCGGCTGAGCCCTGGGCGTACCGGCTCGACCGGCGCGTACGGGCTCAGCCACCTCCGTACCGGCTCGACGGCTCGTACGGGCTCAGCCACCTCCGTACCGGCTCGACCGGCGCGTACCGGCTCGGCCGCCTCCGTACCGGCTCGTACGGGCTCAGCCGCCGGAGGTGTCCAGCTCCGCGTCGGCGCCGACGCCCGAGCAGTCGTACGGGTCCTTGAGCCAGCCGTCCGGCAGGACGACCCGGTTGTTGCCCGAGGTCCGCCCGCGCGGTCCGTCCGCACCCTCCGGCCAGGGCTGGTCGAGGTCCAGCTCGTGCAGCTGACCGCCCAGTTCCTCCAGCGAGGAGGTGACGGCCAGCTTCTTGCGCATCTCGGAGCCGACCGCGAAGCCCTTCAGATACCAGGCCACGTGCTTACGGAAGTCGATCACGCCCCGGGCCTCGTCGCCGATCCACTCCCCCAGCAGCGTCGCGTGGCGCACCATGACGTCCGCGACCTCGCGCAGGGTGGGCGCGTGCCGGGTCGCGCTGCCCTCCATGGCGTTCACCAGGTCCGCGAAGAGCCAGGGCCGTCCCAGGCACCCGCGCCCGACGACGACGCCGTCGCAGCCGGTCTCCCGCATCATGCGCAGGGCGTCGTCGGCGCACCAGATGTCGCCGTTGCCGAGCACCGGGATCTCCGGGACGTGCTCCTTCAGCCGGGCGATGGCGTCCCAGTCGGCGGTGCCGCCGTAGTGCTGGGCGGTGGTGCGCCCGTGCAGGGCGACAGCCGTCACCCCCTCCTCCACGGCGATGCGGCCCGCGTCGAGGAAGGTGAGGTGGTCGTCATCGATGCCCTTGCGCATCTTGATGGTGACGGGGAGGTCCCCCGCGCCCGAGACGGCCTCCCTGAGGATGGCCCGCAGCAGGGGCCGCTTGTACGGGAGCGCGGAGCCGCCGCCCTTGCGGGTGACCTTGGGGACCGGGCAGCCGAAGTTCAGGTCGATGTGGTCGGCCAGGCCCTCGTCGACGATCATGCGGACGGCCTTGCCCACGGTGACCGGGTCGACGCCGTACAGCTGGATCGAGCGCGGTGTCTCGGTCGCGTCGAAGTGGATGAGCTGCATGGTCTTCTCGTTGCGCTCGACCAGCGCCCGCGTGGTGATCATCTCGCTGACGAACAGCCCCTTGCCCCCGGAGAACTCCCGGCACAGCGTCCGGAACGGGGCGTTGGTGATGCCGGCCATGGGCGCGAGCACCACCGGCGGCCGCACGGTGTGCGGGCCGATGCGGAGCTGGGGGAGGGCGGGGGCGAGCGTGGTCATTGCTCCATTGTCGCGTACGCGGGAGGAGTGGCCGCGTGCACCGTGGTGATCACGCGGCCCGGCCGTAGCCCTCGGCTCCCTCGGCGGGCGAACCGCAGGGGTCGCCGGGGTCGCGGGGATCACCGGGATCCCCCGGCTCGCAGGGACCGCAGGGCCGGCCGGTCCGCCGCAGCCGGCGCTTCTGGCCGGCGCGCAGGAGGGCCCAGACGATCAGCAGGACGCCGGTCAGCACCCAGGCGGCGACCCAGGCGACGGACCACCAGGCGGCTGCCGGCTCGATGAAGGCCACGGCGGCGGTGAGGAGCATGGCGACCGCGTGGGCGTAACACAGCAGGACGCCGGCCCAGTGAGTGGTGCGCTCGATTCCGCAGAGGTCGGGTCTCGACCGCCGTTCGTCCTGTTCCATGTTTCCCCCCGTAGCGTCATGCGCTTCTTTGCCCGACCTTGAACGTTCATGCGTTCGGGCGCGAGAAGCAATGGTCGACAGGGGCGCTTTTCGGTCTACCCCTCCACAGCCGCTCCGAACAGTTGCCACAAGGAAAGTGATGCCCGGGAAGGGGGACGTTTCGGGGTACACGGGGCGAAGACGTCGGCTCGTTCTGGCTCATTCGCGCAGGTCTGGTCGAGAACTTGTCAGCGTTGCGTGAAGGACCTGGGCACGGCACGGGGACATCCACCGGCCGAAACGTCCGTCCAGGGCCTCTGAGCCTTTTCCTGCCCGGGCACGGCAAAACAGTTGCCCCAGGGCAATGTCGAGGCAAAGTCGGAGTTCCTGGTACAAGCACGGCACCACCGTCGACAACGGTGAGGAGACCGCCGTTCAAAACTGCCCGATTATTCGGTCCGATCCGCCGAGCGGCTGGATACCGAAGAGGCATGACCAGTAGCGCACCGCGTTCGCGGCGGCTGCGGTGCGCCCTACAACAGGATGAAAAAGACTCATTGTCCTCCTGCCGCGCCCAGCCTTTCGGCACATGGCTCAAGTTCTCTGCTTTGGCCAGATCACGCCTATTTCCGCAAGCTCGGCACGTGACACGATCACCACTCAAATTGATCACGGACGGGGATTTTCATGAAGACATCCACGCTGAAGCGCGCCGCGGCGCGTGTGAGCACAGCCGCTGTCGGCGCCACCGCGGTGCTGGCCCTGACGGCCGGAACGGCTTCCGCCGAGACCGTCGTGCGGTGGTATTCGTACACGGCCAAGGGGGCCAAGTCCTGTAACGCGGCCGCTAACGCGGCGGGGCCGGAGTACTACTGCAAGGCCGTGCACTTCGGCGGATCCGCCGGCTCGGTCTGGGCGCTGACCCGGCCGTAACCGCCAGCCGCTCGCAGCTGAGCACCGAGGCCCCGGAGCCGTCACCGAAAGCTCATTCGTGACGTCGGCTCCGGGGCCTCGGTCGCGCTCCCCTTCCGCTGTACGAAGCCCTGACCAGCCGCGACGCCCGGCATTCGCACCGCCTGGACGGCCTGCGCGGACGACCGCGGCACGGGCCCCCGCGGCCGTCCGCCGACCGGGGCCACGGCGTCGGCCCGTGGTGTCGGCACGGTCTACCGAGGGCGGGTCGGCTCCTTGCGCAGGAGCTCGCCCGCGGCGCAGGAATGGTCGGGGTCCACGGCGAGGCAGAGGCCGAAGCCTCGATCGTCGCGTTGGACCCGGGCCTGGAGGTCGCACTCCCCGGCCGGACCGTCGACGTCCGCCGCCAGGACGAAGGACGCTCCCTCGACCGCCGACTCCGACGCCACCAGGGTCGTCGACGCGCCCTCCCGCACCCAGAACTTCCATGTGCCGGACAGGTCCGTCCGGCACGGATGGTCGGGCACGGCATGGCTGATTCCGCTGGCCGAAAAGTCATGATCATCCGACACCCGGAGGCCGGCTCCGCGGGCATTGCCCCAGTCTCCGACCAACTCGGCCTGCCGGATCACGGTCTCTTCGTCACCCGCCCCGGCACACGACGTGCACGCGAGGACCAGACATCCGAGAACCACGGCCGCACGCCGGAAGGAACTACCGGCCGAGCGGCGCGTCCCGCCCCCCGGCGCCGTCGCGGACGGCCCGCGACGGTCGAATCGGGCGGAGGTCTCCCCCGTAAAGCCCATGCCCCACCCGCCCGTTCGAAAGTGCTGGAAGTGCCGGAAGTGCCGGAAGTGCTGGAAGTGCTGGAAGTGCCGATCGCGCACCCTGCGGGCGAGGTCCGCAACGAGAGCCCGGCGAAAGCCCGAAGCCAGCCTGCCACACGTTTTGAATGCGTTCAATCAGCGGTGCCCGCCGGGCTGACCTGCGAAGTCGACGAAGGCCGGCCCCTGTTCCTTGAGCCTCTCGGACGGCCGCGACGCCCCGTCTGCCGGACACGCCCTAGGGTCTTCGCATGCGTGCCGATCGACTGGTCTCCCTGGTTCTGCTGCTGCGCCAGCGCGGCCGGATGTCCGCCACCGCGCTGGCGCGCGAGCTGGAGGTGTCCACCCGTACCGTGCTGCGCGACGTCGAGGCGCTGTCCGTGGCCGGCGTCCCGGTGTACGCCGAACGCGGCCGGCACGGCGGCTTCGCCCTGCTCCCCGGCTTCCGCACCGAGCTCACCGGCCTGAACCACGACGAGGCCCTCGCCCTGCTGGTCGCCGGATCGCGGCGCGGCTCGCAGGCGTTCGGCCTCGGCTCGGCACTCGCCTCGGCCATGCTCAAGGTGGTCGACGCGCTGCCGGAGAGCCACCGGGACACAGCGGCCGACGTGGCCGAACGCCTGCTCATCGACCCGGAGACCGATCTCCTCTCACGCCGGGTGGACGCCGACGAGGTGCCCGACCACCTGGCGGCCGAGGTCCGGCGCGCGGTGTTCGCCGGGCACAGGCTGCGCATCCATTACGCGGCGGCCGACCAGGCCCCCAAGTGGCGCACGGTGGACCCGATCGGCCTGGTCACCGTACGCGAGCAGGGCTATCTGCTGGCCACGAGGTCCGGTGCGGACCGCACCTACCGGCTGTCCCGCATCCTGGCCGCCGAGGAGCTCGCCGAGCCCGCCCGACGACCGGTGCGGGTCGACCTGGAGCGGGCATGGCAGGAACGCGGTACGCGGTTCCGGACCGGCGGCGACCAGGTCACCGCGCTGGTCCGCGTGGACCCGGCGCGACGCGAGGACCTGGTGGGCACAGCACTGGCCGTCCTCACCGAACAAGCCGACGCGGACGGGCGGCTGCGGCTGGAGGTGGCCTTCCAGGACGCGCGGCACGCCGAATGGGCGCTGTGGCAACTCACGACGTACGCCGAGGCGTTGGCCCCGCAGTGGCTGCGCACCGCCCTGCACGGCCGCGCCGCCGCGGTCGCCGCCCACTACGAAGCGTCGCCCTGAGGCCCTGAAAGCCGCACGCAGCGTCCCCCGAGAGCCGCGAGGCGGCCGGGCCGGCCGTTCCGGGCCCGGGGCCGCCCGCCGACGCGCGCGGGCCGGCGACAACGGTCACGGAAAGGGCAGTTGAGCTCTGGCGCACCCGTGCGAGGATGACGGACGTGATCGGATACGCGGTGAGCTTCCTGCTCGGCCTGGGGGTGGGCGCGCTCTTCTTCACGCTGCGCCGGCCACGGCCCGCCACGGTGGAGCCGCCCGGCGAGCCGGCGGCCGAACTGCCCGCAGCGCTACAGGAGTCGGTCACCGCCTTCGGGGAGGAGGTGACCACCCTGGAGTTCGATGCCGGCGGTCCCGACGCCACCTCCGCCGTCCTGAAGGAGTACCGGGCGGCGCTGGAGGCGTACGACCGGGCCAGTGCGGCGCGTACGGGGCCCGACGCGCTGTCGGCCCTGCGCGACGGCCGCGCCGCCATGATCCGCCTGGACGCCCGGCGGCACGGCAGACCGGTACCGATCGACGCCCTCCCTCCGGCGGCCGCCCTCCCGCCGGCCACCGCCCCAGGCCCGTTCTCCGCCACCGGGGAACGCCATGTGTCCACCGGTCACGGCAGCGGCAGGACCGACGTGCTCATCGACCGCCCCGAGCCCGGCCGTCCCGCCCTGCTGGACGTCGAGGTCACCGGCGGGGGCAACTTCTTCCTCCAGACCCTGACGCGCACCGAGGAACGGACCAACAGCGGCAAAGGTCTGATCAACCACATCGGCGCGTACCGGGGGCGCACCTACCTGTACGCGGACGACGCCACCCACCTCCGCGTCATCACCGAGAACAGCAACGACGGCCACCGCTGGTCGATCCGCGTCGCACCGCTGTCGGCCGCCACCGACCTCACCCCCGAACACCGGGGCCGAGGCGACGAGGTGCTCCGCTACAACGGCGGCCCGGCGGTGCTCACCGTCCAGTTCCGGACCGACGGCCTGTGGCGGGTCGCCTACGTCTGCCAGTGCCTGCGGCTCGAGCCCGACTGCGACTGCCCTCCGCCCGCATGGCCCAGTGACACCCCCGGTAGCGCGTGGTCCGATTCCGTGCACGGGCTCAGGGACGGGCAGCAGGCGCTGCGTCTGCACCGCCCCGGCTTCCTGCTCGTCAGCGAGGACGGGGGCGAAGGCTCCTGGTACCTGACCACCCAGCCGGTGGACATCCCGACGCCGCGCCGTGCGGCGGCTCCGCGAGCGAAGTCCGCTGGAAAGCGACGGAGTTGGAGGCAGCAGCCGCAACCCCTCCTGGCAGCGCTGCTGCGGCCCCGCCGGCCAGGACGGAAGCCCACGGACACGCCGCGCGCCGACTGACGAACCCGCAGCCACGCGTCTCTTCCCCGGCGAACAGATCCTTTCCCGGGTCGGACTACCTCTTGGCGGCGCGCAGGATCACCGTCCGGCCGGCGGCGACCTGACCGGAGAGCTTGGTCAGCTCGGTGATCTCGTCCATGTTGGAGATCACCACCGGGGTGAGGGTGGACTTGGCCTTCTCCTCCAGCAGCGCGAGGTCGAACTCGACGATGGCGTCGCCCCGGCTGACGCGCTGTCCTTCTTCGGCGATACGCCGGAAGCCCTCCCCCTTCAGCTCGACGGTGTCGATGCCGAAGTGGACGAAGACCTCCAGCCCGCTGTCGGTCTCGATCGAGAACGCGTGGTTGGTCTCGAAGATCTTGCCGATGGTGCCGTCCGCGGGCGCGACCAGCGTGCTGCCGGACGGCTTGACGGCGACGCCGTCACCGACGATCTTCTCCGCGAACACCACGTCGGGCACGTCCTCGATGTCGACGATCTCCCCGGACAGGGGCGCGTAGAGCTCCACCGTGTTCGCGGCCGGGCTCTCATCGGCCGCTACGGAACGCTCGGCGGCGAGCGCGGGACTGTGGGGCACTCCCGCAGCGGCCACACCGGCGATCGCGGCGGCAAGGGCGGTACGTCGGGATACGATTCGACTCATACGCCCCATGATGCCCAGCCGGTATCCGCCGTTTCCCCTGACCGCCGCGGGGGCCACCCGGATGGCCGAGGAGCATCGACGCGACAGCACCGGGCAGGATGAGCCGCATGGTCGACGAGGGAAACCCGGGCTTCACGCTGCCCCGGGGCGCGACAGGCTTCTTCGCACCCAAGGACGGCCCCCTCCTCCCCCCGGATACCGACCTGCGGGCGTTCCGGACCGCCTTGTACGCCGCTGCCCGAGTCGTGGAAGGCCACGTGGGCGAGATCGAGGGCCAGGAGTACCCGCGGACCTTCCACACCGCGTCGGTCATCGATCGCACCGGCGAGAGCGTCATCCTGTGTCACGCCCATCACCCCTGGATCGCCTTCGCACAAGAACGCCGGAACTGGTACGCGGAGGAGTTCCGCCCCCCTCCGCCATGGGCCTCCGTCTTCGCTGACGCAGGCTTCGTGGTTCTCAGCGGCGAGCAGCTCGCCACGCCTCTCTCCGACGTGGACACGTCGGTGCTCACCAAGGGCGAGTGGCGCTGTATTCGCGCCTACGGCATCACCACGTTGGGCGGAACGCTCTTCAACTCCTGGGCCTGACGGCCGAGCAGAGTCGTCGTCGCGTGGCCCTCCGGTGCTCAGCGGCCCGGCGATTCCGGTTCGGTGCGCCGCCGTTGGCCTTCAGGGGTTGGCCCTGTTCACGAGAACGGGCGGCAGCAGGCCCCGGCGGTCGCCCTTCCTCCGGAGAGCGGCGCCGGGGCCCGCTGCCTGTCCGGGATCGTTCAGCGCTTGGACCAGGACATCCCGGGTGGCAACCCTCGGTGCGCCGGCTCCCGGTAACCCCGGCCGAGGCCGACAGCGCAGGTGCGGGTCCTACCGGAAGGCGTCGATGTGGCGCTGGGCCCAGTCGCCGAAGGTGCGGGGTGGGCGGCCGAGAACCCGCTCGACGTCGGGGCTGATCCGCTGCTCGGCCGGGTTGGGCTCGCCGAGGATGTCCAGGGTGGTCTCGACCACGTTCTCGGGCATGAACCGCAACATGTACGCGCGGGCCTCGTCGCGGGTCTGCTCGATGAACTCGATGGGCTCGCCCAGCGCGTCACCGATCGCCCCGGCTCGTTGCCGGGGTGTGCTGAGGGCGGGCCCGGTCAACTCGTAGACATGCCCGGCATGTCCTTCCTCGCGCAGGGCCGCGGCGGCGACCTCGGCAATGTCGGCGGGGTCGATGGTCGTCAGGCCAACGTCACCGAAGGGCGCGGCGACCGTCCGCCGGGCACGGACCGACTCGACCCAGGCGTACGCGTTGGAGCTGAAGCCGCCAGGACGCAGGATCGTCCAGTCCACGCCCGACTGGCGGACGGCGTCCTCCCTGGACTGTCCCACGCTGCCATGGGAGTGCGACTGCGGTCGGGTTGCGATTCCCTGGGAGGACAGCAACACGATGCGTGCTACTCCGCCGGCCTTCGCGATGTTGAGGATGTCTTGTGGACTGAAGGGGTGCGCACTGCCACCGGCGTCGTGCAGGAACAGCGCGTCAGCACCGTCGAGAACAGGCCGAAGGCTCTCAGGGACGGTCACGTCCGCCTGCCGGTGCCGGACGCCCTCGGGCAAGGCCACCTCCGAACTTCCTCGGGACACCGCCGTCACCTGCTCACCGGCTGCCGCGAGTGCCCGCACCAGCGGTCGGCCAACGTTGCCGGTCGCTCCCAGTACTACGATCATGAACAACTCCCGTGTCACTTCACCGTGTTCTTCACGCCCGAGCGGGCGAGAACGCTGCGGGGCGGGGGGCCTCGCTGCGACCCGGCGAAAGCTAACACCGTCGATATAGTAGGTACCTACAGGAAAGTGGCTATCCATAAGGGGACTTGCATGGCTGACAGCCCGGCCTGGACGGCACTTGCGCCGGCCGACCCAGAAAGTGCCTGCCCGATCGGCCCGGTCGTGGACATCGTGTTCAGCCGGTGGACCACACCGATCCTGTGGACCCTCAACATGCACGGTCGGCACCGGTTCGTTGAGCTGGAGCGACGGATCGCCAAGATCACACCGAAGGTGTTGACCCAGCGGCTGCGTCAACTCGAACGGGACGGCATGATCGTGCGCACCTACCACCCGGAGGTCCCGCCTCGGGTCGAGTACGAGATCACCGAACTCGGCCGAAGCCTCGCTCCGCTGTTCGCCCATCTCTCCGAATGGGCCGCCACCCACCTCGACAGCGTCGAGCGGGCCCGGCACGACTACGACACCGATGTGGCGCGGTAGCGCGTCGGCGAGGCCGCCGGCTCCGCAGACAGCAGGGCCGCCCCACCCTGCGCGGCACGGTGGGGCGGCCCTGAACCGGTTCGTCAGACGGTGCCGAACTCCCCGGCCTGCACCCCCGCGACGAACGCGGAGAACGCAGCCGCAGGAACGCTGACCACCGGGCCCTCCACGCGCTTGGAGTCACGGACCGGGACGACGCCGCGCGAAGCGACGAGATGGGCGGCCACCTGAACGCAGTCACCGCCGTTGTCGCTGTACGAGGACGTGAACCAACGGGGGGATTCGGTCTTCACGGTTGCCCCTTCCTTGCAGGAAGCCCACCGTGCACGGCACGGTGGACAGACTCGGACCCGGCACATCAGACGGTGCCGAACTCCCCGGCCCGCACCCCCGCGACGAACGCGGAGAACGCAGCCGCAGGAACGCTGACCACCGGGCCCTCCACGCGCTTGGAGTCACGGACCGGGACGACGCCGCGCGAGGCGACGAGATTGGCGGCCACCTCGACGCAGTTGCCGCCGTTCGAGCTGTACGAGGACGTGAACCAACGGGGGGATTCGGTCGTCACGGTTGCCCCTTCGTAGCAGGAAGCCCCACCATGCCCGACACGGCGAGGTGACGCCAGACGGCCTGTCGGAGTACACAGAAGGACCGCCCCACCATGCGCGGCACGATGGGGCGGCCCTGGATCGGCTTGTCAGACGGTGCCGAACTCTCCAGCCTGCACGCCCGCGACGAACGCGGAGAACGCGGCGGTACGGACGTCGACCACCGGGCCGTCCACGCACTTGGAGTCGCGGACCGGCACGATGCCCTGCGAGGCGACGAAGTTGGCAGCCACCTCGATGCAGTTGCCGCCGTTGTCGCTGTACGAGGACTTGAACCAACGGGGGGATTCGGTCTTCACGGGGTGCCCTTTCGCAGCTTGCTGATCTTGGCCACAGACACCGTCTTCGACAGCGCCTCGCCCTGCATCTGATGGTAGGTCGTGAACATGGGTGCCACCACCGAGGTTTCGCGCTCGACATAGCCCTGCGCCTGCGATTCGGCGTACGCGACGATGGACCGGTCGGCCATGGTCAGCAGGTTGACCGGCAGGTAGAACGCCCTGCGCTCGCCGAGGCTGAACGGTGCCACCTGGATGATCCAGTTGGGCCGCGCGGCCATCTCCTCCAGCCGCCGGAGCTGGGCGTTCATGACCTCCGGACCGCCGACCGCCTGGTGGAGGCAGCTCTCGTCCATGACGACGAACATCATCGGCGGCTGCGACCGCACCAGGGCCGCCTGCCGCTCCTCCAGGAACGCGACGCGTTCGTCGGCTTGCTCGTAGGTGATGGAGCCTCGTTCCACGTGCCCGTAGGCGACGGCCCGCGCGTAGTCCGGTGTCTGTAACAGGCCAGGAATGAGGCCGACGTCGAACAACCTGATCTCCACCGCGCGACCCTCGTACCCCACGTACTCCGGGAAGCCCTCCAGCAGCACGCCGTTGCGCATCTCGGACCACTCACGCTCGAACGAGTCAGCGGTTCCGGTCGTACCGAACGCCTCGTCAGACCTACGCGAAAAACGCAGGGTTGGCGGTTTGCGAACAGTTTCGACGGCCGATACATGCTGACTGGAGTACCTGATCCGCGGCGCGAACTCGTCCTGACTCCACCCCCGCGCCTCCCGGAACTGCCGGATTCGGGCACCGTAGGCCGCCTGCGGACTGCTGTCGGGGTTCAGCTTTTTGATGTTGGCCACGCCACGCTCCTAATTCTTCCTTCAACTTCGGTCAGTTGAAGGGTTCTTCACGTTAGTCCACCCTGAAGCCCCCCGGTAGTCGAAGAGCTACGGAGAGGAACCATCGGTGGACGACGAGAACGCCCGTCCTAATATTCCGGAGCTTCCCGAACTCCCCGCCCCTGGCACCCTGCTGGTCGACACCAGTCGCGGTGGCCGCGTGGGCGAGTTCCGTGGGGTCGCCGGCTTCTACTGGTCGCTGCGGCCCATGGGCGGCGGCACCGAGTGGGAGGTCGAGCCCCACCACGTACGTCCCGCACTCCCCATAGAGCAGCTTCGCGCCCGTACCGCACGGGCCAACGCACGGAGCCGGGGTGAGGTGCTGTGAGCAGCTTGGCACGTTTACGGGTTCGGGGCCTCCTCGCTCTGGGAGCGCTGGAAATCCGCCTGCGGCTGTGCTTCCCCCGCCTCATGTGGGTGCTCGTGCGCCGTCCGGCCGCGCGTGACCAGCCCTTCGCGGAGCTGGGACGTATCGAGTCCGATCCCGCGTACCGGGCCCTGTTCTTCGCGCGGTTGGACGCGGCGATCACCGACCGGGACGCGGAGCGCCAGGCGATGGTGCACGCGGTCGAGGCCGCGGCCGCCCGGCTCCAGACCCTCATCGGCCCCGCCGCCCCGTCCGCCCCCACCGGCCCCGCCGCTCCCGACGACGAGCGGGCCGCATGACCCGTACCGGTTACGCCGCCGAGGTCACCGTGACGCACGGACTGCGGTACGCGTCGCTCGGCGAGGTCTCCGCGCCCAACCGGCGGCTCGTACTCCGTTGGCTCCGCCGGCAGGCCCTCCGCCTCGCTGACGGGCACGGGTACGGCCACGGGCACGGGTTCGCGGTGGCCGCCGACGTCCTGCGGCCGGCCGCCACCCGGGACGTGCGGCCGGTCGTCTTCCACGGCTCCGACGCCCCCGAGGGTCTGCGGGCCTGGGCGACCGATCACGAGCGTCAGGACGACGCGATACGAGCCCTGGAAGCGGGGTTCCCCTTGCTGTTCACCGTCGTCGACCCGGCGGTCGGGCTGAGCCTGACGCTCGCCGGGTGGCGCGGTTCCCCGGCCGACCCGGCCGTTCCGTAGACCCTGTCTGTATGCCCTGCCTGTGGGCCCTCTCCGAAGAAGAGACCGACGTGCTGCAATGCACCGCCGTGACCGAAATCCCGATCAGCGAGGTGCTGGTCGCCCTCGCCGCCATGGACGACGGGCCGGACGACCCGCCCGGCTCCCTCGCCCTGGACCACTACAGCCTGTGCGAACTGGGAGAGCACGACACCCGTACCGATCACGCCGCGCTCCTGTGGCCCGCCGAGACGCCCAGTAGACCCGCTCTGTGGTTCTTCTGGGCCGGCAGCGGGCCCGAGGACCGCGTCCACCGGGTCGAGACCGTGCCCTGGTGCCCCGCCGTCCTCCGCAACGTCGACACGGGGGGCGTGCTGCGGTGCGCGCTCTTCGACCGCCACACCGCGTCGCACTCCTGGGGTGTGACCGACCCGCTCGGAGACCTGATCGCCGGGGGGACCGGCTCCGGCGACGCCACCGACGATCCGAGGAGATGGCCTCAATGATCAACCAGTGCACCGCCGTTGCCCTTCTGCCGCCCCCGGACCACGTGATCGCCCTGTCGTCGGCCCAGGGACACCGCCCCGAAGCCGGGTACGTGCTCTGCGAACTCGGCGAGGACCACAACGGGGGCCACGCGGCGATGCTCTGGGACGAAGGAGGCCGGCCCGGAAGCGCCGTCTGGGCCCGGTGGAGCGGCGAGCGCGCCGAACTGGCGCGGCTCCCCTGGTGCTTGGCGCTCGACGCCCGCAACGAGGACGACGCGTGCGGGCTCTTCGCCGGCCACCCGTCCGGGCACGGGTGGGAGGTCACGGACCCCACCGACGCGGCGATCACCCAGGAGCTCGCCAGGCAACTCCCCCATCTCTTCCCCGAGTTCACCGGAGAGGGCGGGGACTAGGCGGGGACTGGGGGGTGCCCCAGGGCCCGACTCCGTATCCGCCGGTGCGGGGCGTCGGGCCAGGCGGCGCGTCAGAGCACGGCGAGCCGGTCCACCAGCAGTCCCACCCTGCGCTCGGTGCCCTCCGCCGGGAGCCCGCGCGCCCGGGTCGGGGCGGCCAGTCCGTGCAGGGCCGCCCAGAAGACCTCGGGGAACAGGGCCGGGTGGACGACGCCGTCCCCGGCGGAGATCGCAGCCCGCAGTGCCGCAGGAACGTCTTCGTCTAGAGCATGCTGAGTGCCCGCATCGCGTCGCGTTCGACGCGCGAGAGCTCGTGGAGGATGGAGCCGGCCTGCACCAGGTGCTGCGCGTCGCCGGATTCGCCCGCTGTCCCGATGAGTGCGGCCACCTGCGTCCAGAGGGTGGCGGCCTCGGCGTACAGGCTGTGGCCGGTGCGCAGGTGTCCGCTGTCGATCAGTTGGGCGCTCTCGGAGAGGAAGTCCCGGTAGAGATTGCGGAACAGGGCGCCACCGGTACCGGCTCTCTCCATGAGGACGGCGGCCCGTGGCAGGTCCTCCTGCGGGTTTTCGCTGCGCCGCAGCCACTTCGGCACCTGCTGCGCGGTCTTCTCGATGCCCCGGTGGCCCAGGTTCGCGATGGGCGGGTTCAGGAAGACGTCGGCGCAGGTCCTGATCGCGGGAATGATCCCGTCCTGCGGTGACGGCAGGTCGGCGGGCGCGGTGATGGTGAAGGAGCGGTGCCTGGCGGTCATGGGGCCACGCTCGGCTCTGGCCCTGGCCAGGTCGGCGAGGCCGGTCGAGACGGCTCCGCCCTGGGCGGCGGTGTCCACCAGGTAGGCGTTCTGTTCGTCGTAGCCGTACATGGCCACGACGTGCCCGCCGAAGTGCACCTTGGTGCTGAAGTAGTCCAGGTGGTAGCTGTCGAGCTGCAGGCCGACCGGTCGGCCTGCGTCGATGGGCGCCGCCACGTTCTGCCATGCCTTGCGCGGGGAGGTGGTCTCCTCGACCGCCAGCTGGACCCCGAGAACGGCGGCCAGGTTCCTGGTGAGCTCGAACGGCCTGACCCGGCCCCCCAGAAAGGGGAAGCCCATGTTTTTGCTGTCCCAGTAGATGAAGGACAGCCCGGATCCGAGCCCGAACAGCATGGGCTCGGACAAGTCGAGTCCCTCATGGCGCAGCAGCACGCCCAGCGCCGTCGTCTCGCAGTGCCGCATACCGCGCGCTTCGATGTCGTTCAGCATGGTCATCATGGCGCTGATTCTCCTCCCCTGCCGGACGATGATGACGCAATTGGCCCTGCGCATAGGCCCGTTGACCGACCGTCATCGAGAGCGGATGGCGGACCGGGGGCGGCGGAGGGCGGCGGAGGGCGGCGAGGAACGTGACCGTGAACCAGTACAGCGACATGCCGCTCAGGATCGCGTCGCGGCGAGCAGGCCGCCGAGCGCCGGACAAGCCGCTGACAGCGGCCGGCTTCCCCGTCTGCTCCCTGCTCCCCGCTTCATGCCTCTGCCCCCCAGGACTCGTCGGCGGGCAACCGCCCGCCTCCACCCGACGCCGCACCACGGCCTCGTACGAGCATCGTGCCAAGGGCCGTATCCTCCGGCTGCGGAACGGGGAAAGTTCTGGGGATGCCGCCCGTGCCGGTTCCGGGACGCCGACCGTGCCGGTGCGGCGGCGAGGAACGCGGATCTCGGGGTTGCGGGAATGAGCGAGGAGGAGATCGAGGCCGGACAGCGCGAGCGCACCGCACAGATGATCCGACTGGCCGAGTTGCTGACCGCCGGTACGCCCCATGACGCCGAAGCGGTGCAGGCGGAGATCGACGCCCAGTACCGGGCGGCGTCGGCCTTCCGCGCGGTCAGCGCCGAGGAGTACCGCGCGGTCGGGCGCTCCTGCGTGGAGAACGAGCAGTGGCGCGCCGTCTACGAGGCGATCACCCCGGGGCTGTCCGAGTACCAGCGGGACGCCATCGAGACCTACGCCGTCACCAGGCTGAGCTGAGACGCCGCCGCGCGGCCGTGCTGAGGCGCCGGCCGCGCGACCGGCCCGGACACGGGTGTGGGCCCGGATCACGGATGATCCGGGCCCACACCCGTACGGGATGGAGCCGGTTCGCGTACGGAAGGAGGGACCGAAGGGAAGACCTCGGGGCCTCGGGCCGTACGGGAAGGGCTCCGGCGTGTCAGCCCTGCGCGGCGGGTGCGTCCTGCTCGCCCGGCTCGGCGGTCGTGGCCGCCTGGGCCTCGGCGCGCTCGCGCATCTTGCGCACCAGCTCCTGCTTCTTGTCCTCGGCGGCCTTGCGGTCGGCGCCTCGCGCGGAACCCGCGCCCTGCTGTTCGGCGCGGGACAGCTTCTTGCGCTGTCCGCCGACGCCGAGGAGGTTGTTGCGGCTCTTGGCCACGGCGTTCTCCCATTCGTGGTGAGAAGTGAGGAAGGAAGTGATCGGGTGATCGAGATCGATCCGGTGGGCGGCGGGTGGTCGGACCCGCCGCGCTCTCACTCGTAGATCTGGAAGAACGAAGACATGCGGAAACCGTACCCCGCTCCCGAAGCCCGTCGCACCAGCTTTTTCGGGCCGCCGGGGTCTCCGGGCGCCGGGGCGATCAGGCCGCCGGGGTGCTCAGGCCGCCGGGTCCACCGTCGCCTGATGGGCCTCGGTCAGGTGCTCCTGGGCCTTCAGCCAGGGCAGGAACTGCGCCGAGCGGCGCCAGCCGCAGGTGGAGCAGGTCAGCTCGCGCGCCATGCCCGACTTCCGTACGTGCACGACGTGTTCACGGCCGTGCTGGTCCCATCTGGTGACCTTGCTGGTGGTGATCGACGGCATCGCGTACCTCCCGGGACGGCGGCGGGGGGCTCCGGTGGACGGTACGACGAAGCCCCCGGTTCCGTACCCGGAACCGGGGGCCTCACGCGCGTACGAAAGCGTACGGGGCGGTTTTCGGGGGCTGTCAGCAGCCGAATAGACGCGCGCCCAGGTACGCCTGGATCTGGTCCAGGGAGACGCGCTCCTGCTTCATCGTGTCGCGCTCGCGCACGGTCACCGCGTTGTCGTCGAGGGTGTCGAAGTCGACGGTGACGCAGAACGGCGTGCCGATCTCGTCCTGGCGGCGGTAGCGGCGGCCGATGGCGCCCGCGTCGTCGAACTCGATGTTCCAGTTCTTGCGCAGGTCGGTCGCCAGGCCCTTGGCCTTCGGCGAGAGCTGCGGGTTGCGGGAGAGCGGCAGGACCGCGACCTTGACCGGGGCGAGGCGGGGGTCGAGGCGCATCACGGTGCGCTTCTCCATGACGCCCTTGGCGTTGGGCGCCTCGTCCTCGACATAGGCGTCGAGCAGGAACGCCAGCATCGCGCGGCCGACACCGGCCGCCGGCTCGATGACGTACGGCGTCCAGCGCTCGTTGGCCTCCTGGTCGTAGTACTGGAGGTCGGTGCCCGACGCCTCGGAGTGCGCCTTGAGGTCGTAGTCGGTGCGGTTGGCGACGCCCTCCAGCTCACCCCACTCGCTGCCGCCGAAGCGGAAGCGGTACTCGATGTCCGCGGTGCGCTTGGAGTAGTGGGAGAGCTTCTCCTTGGGGTGCTCGAACCAGCGCATGTTCTCCTCGCGCATGCCGAGGTCCGTGTACCAGTTCCAGCGCTGGTCCATCCAGTACTGCTGCCACTCCTCGTCCTCGCCCGGCTTGACGAAGAACTCCATCTCCATCTGCTCGAACTCGCGGGTCCGGAAGATGAAGTTGCCCGGAGTGATCTCGTTCCGGAAGGACTTGCCCATCTGCGCGATGCCGAACGGCGGCTTCTTGCGCGAAGTCTGGAGCACCTGGCCGAAGTTGGTGAAGATGCCCTGGGCGGTCTCGGGGCGCAGGTAGGCGACCGAGCCGGAGTCCTGGGTCGGGCCGAGGTGGGTGGAGAGCAGGCCCGAGAACTGCTTGGGCTCGGTGAAGGTGCCCTTGTTGCCGCAGTTGGGGCAGTTGAGGTCGGTGAGGCCGCCCACCGGCGGCTTGCCGTGCTTCTCCTCGTACGCCTCCTCCAGGTGGTCGGCGCGGTAGCGCTTGTGACAGGAGGTGCACTCGGTCAGCGGGTCCGAGAAGGTGGCGACGTGGCCCGAGGCCACCCAGACGTCCGGGGCCAGGATGACCGACGAGTCGAGACCGACCACGTCCTCGCGCGCGGTGACCATGTAGCGCCACCACTGACGCTTCAGGTTCTCCTTCATCTCGACGCCCAGCGGCCCGTAGTCCCAGGCGGCGCGCTGGCCACCGTAGATCTCACTGCAGGGGTAGACGAAGCCACGGCGCTTGCTCAGGCTGACGATGGTGTCGATCTTGTCGGCGGCCACGGTGCTCTCTTCATTACGACGGGAAAGTTGGACAGGGGCGGCGCGTAGCGCCTCGGTGGGGGGTGGTGGTCGGGAGACGGGCGGGCGAAGGACTCAGATTACCGGCGGGCGCACCCCCGGGATCAAATCGGTGGGGGTTGAGGGATCTTCACCGCGTTCCTATGTGACCTTCCGGGCATCTCATCAGCCTTGTTGACAATCGTTTCCACTTTTGTTGAAAATGACTGTCATGAACGTACGCCGCCTGATACCCACCACCGCCGTCGCCGGAGCAGTCGCCCTCGGTCTGACCGCTCTCTCCGCCTGCTCCACCTCCGACGCGGCGGACGGGAGCGGCGGCGACAAGCTGAAGGTGACGGCGTCCTTCTACCCGATGCAGTTCCTGGCCGAGAGGATCGGCGGCGAGCACGTCGCCGTCACCAGCCTCACCAAGCCGGGCGTCGAGCCGCACGACCTGGAGCTCACCCCGCGCCAGATCGGCTCCATCAGCGAGTCCGACTACGTGCTGTACCTCAAGGGCATCCAGCCCGCCGTGGACGACGCGGTCAAGCAGTCCGGTGTGCGGAACACCGTCGACGCCGCGACCCTCACCACGCTGGAGAACCACGGCTCCGAGGTCAGCGGCCACGACCACGCCCATGAGGAGGAGGAGCACGGCCACGAGGGCGAGGAAGCCCACGAGGAGCACTCCGAGGGCGACGGCCACAACCACGGCGAGGAAGGCGGCGCCGACCCGCACATCTGGCTGGACCCGGTGAAGTACGCCGAGGTCGCCAAGGGCGTCGGCAAGTCGCTGGAGAAGGCCGACCCCGACCACGCCGCCGACTACAAGAAGAACACCGAGGCCCTGGTCGGCGAGCTGGACAAGCTGAACTCGGCCTACGCGAGCGGGCTGAAGAACACCGCCACCAAGACCTTCATCACCACCCACTCCGCCTTCGGCTACCTCGCCGAGCGCTACGGGCTCACCCAGCAGGGCATCGCCGGGATCGACCCCGAGGCCGAGCCGACCCCCGCCCGGATCCAGGAGATCCACACCGTCGCGGAGAAGGAGAAGGCCACCACGGTCTTCTTCGAGACGCTCGCCAGCGACCGGACCGCGAAGACCCTCGCGAAGGACACCGGGCTGAAGACGGACGTCCTGGACCCGCTGGAGGGAATCACGGGCAAGTCCCAGGGCGCTGACTACATCGAGGTGATGGAGTCCAACCTCGCCGCGTTGCAGAAGGCGCTCGGCGCGAAGTGACCCGCACCACCGGCCGGACTCGTACCACCCCTGGATCGGAGGCGCTCATGCCGGAGCGTGAGAGCACCACCCGTGAGCGCGTGAGCGCCACCCGCGAGCCCCACGAGCCCGTGAGCGCCCCCCACGAGCCCCGCGAGCCCGTGAGCGCCACCCGTGAGCCCGTCGTCAGCCTGCGCGGCGCCACGGCCACTCTCGGCGCGCGCCCCGTGCTGCGCGGGGTGGACCTCACCGTGCACCGGGGCGAGGTCGTCGCCCTGCTCGGCGCCAACGGCTCCGGCAAGTCCACCGCCGTACGGTCAGCCATCGGCCAGGTCCCGCTGACCGGCGGCTCCGTCGAGCTGTTCGGCACCGAGCTGCGGCGTTTCCGCCAGTGGGGCCGGATCGGTTACGTGCCCCAGCGCACCACGGCCGCCGGCGGGGTGCCCGCCACCATCCGCGAGGTCGTCGCGTCGGGCAGGCTGGCCCGGACGCGGCTGCGGTGGCCCGGGAAGGCGGACCGGGCGGCCGTGGACCGGGCCATCGAGCTCGTGGGCCTCGCCGACCGCGCCAAGGACTCCGTGAGCGCCCTGTCGGGCGGGCAGCACCAGCGGGTCCTGATCGCCCGCGCCCTGGCCGCCGAGCCGGAGCTCCTGATCATGGACGAGCCGATGGCCGGGGTGGACCTGGCGAGCCAGGAGATCCTGGCGGCGACCCTGCGCGAGCAGGTGGCCCTGACCACCTCCGTGCTCCTCGTGCTGCACGAGCTGGGCCCGCTGGAGCCGCTGATCGACCGGGCCGTGGTCCTGCGCGACGGCTGCGTCACGCACGACGGCCCGCCGCCGGAGGCTCTGGGCCAGCACGCCCTGCCCGGCCACGTACACCCCCACGCGGCCGCCGAGCCCGTACGGACGGGACTGCTGACCTGATGCTCCTCGAATTCCTCACCCCTCCCTTCATGCAGCGGGCGCTCATCGCGGCCGTGCTGGTCGGCATCACCGCGCCCGCCATCGGCATCTACCTGGTGCAGCGCCGGCAGGCCCTGATGGGCGACGGCATCGGCCACATCGCGATGACCGGCGTCGGCCTCGGCTTCCTGCTCTCCACCAGCCCCGTCTGGATGGCCACGGCCGTCGCGGTGGCCGGTGCGGTCGTCATGGAGCTGATCCGCTGGTACGGGCACACGCGCGGCGACCTCGCCCTGGCGATGCTGTTCTACGGGGGCATGGCGGGCGGGGTGATGCTGATCAACCTGTCCGACACGGGCTCCAACGCCAACCTGACCTCGTACCTCTTCGGCTCGCTCTCCACCGTCTCCGAGTCCGACGTCATCGCGATCTGCGTGCTGGCGGCCTTCGTGGTGCTGGTCACGGTCGGGCTGCGGCGGCAGCTGTTCGCGGTCAGCCAGGACGAGGAGTTCGCCCGGGTCACCGGGCTGCCGGTGCGGGTGCTGAACCTGCTGATCGCGGTGACGGCCGCCGTCACGGTGACCGTCGCGATGCGGGTCGTCGGGCTGCTGCTGGTCAGCGCGCTGATGGTGGTGCCGGTGGCGGCCGCCCAGCAGATCACCAAGTCCTTCAAGGTGACGTTCGTGCTGTCCGTGGTGATCGGCACGGCGGTGACCCTGGCCGGCACCGTGACCTCGTACTACCAGGACGTTCCGCCGGGCGCGACGATCGTGCTGCTGGCCATCGCGGTGTTCGTCGCGCTGACCGCGCTCGCCGCCCCGCTCGCGAAACGGCGGGCCCGGGCGAGCGAGGTCAAGGGCGCGGAGTGCACCCTGGAGGTACCGGCTGCCCGCCGGTCCTCGGGTGACGTGCGCGTTTGAGTGCGGCGCCCGGGCGGGCTGGCACAATGGCCCGACACATGTACGGGCGACACGAGGAGGCACCTGTGGCCACGGCGCCGATCAGTGGCACGAACGCAGCGCCGGTACGCGGCCGGTCCACCCGGCAGCGGGCGGCGGTGGCGGCGGCCCTCGACGAGGTCGACGAGTTCCGCAGCGCCCAGGAGCTGCACGACGTCCTCAAGCACCGCGGCGACTCCGTGGGCCTGACCACGGTCTACCGGACCCTTCAGTCCCTCGCCGACGCGGGTGAGGTCGACGTCCTGCGCACCACCGAGGGCGAGGCCGTCTACCGGCGGTGCTCGACCGGTGACCATCACCACCACCTGGTCTGCCGGCTCTGCGGCAAGGCGGTGGAGGTCGAGGGGCCCGCGGTCGAACAGTGGGCCGAGATGATCGCCGCCCAGCACGGCTATGTGAACGTCGCGCACACCGTCGAGATCTTCGGCACGTGTGCGGAGTGCGCCGCGAGCAAGGGGTAGGCGCGCGAACGTCAAAGGAGGGCGGTCCCGGTGCGCGTACCGGGACCGCCCTCCTTTGATTGACGTCCTACGTCACTTCTTGGCGGGCTTTGATTGACGTCCTACGTCACTTCCTGGCGGGCTTTGATTGACGTCCTACGTCACTTCCTGGCGGCCTTCGCCGCCGCTTCCGCCGCCTCCGCCCCGCCGAAGCGGCGGTCGCGCTGGGCGTACTCCAGGCAGGCCCGCCACAGGTCCCGGCGGTCGAAGTCCGGCCACAGGACGTCCTGGAAGACCATCTCGGCGTACGCGCTCTGCCAGATCAGGTAGTTCGAGGTGCGCTGCTCGCCGCTCGGGCGCACGAAGAGGTCCACGTCCGGCATGTCCGGGTAGTAGATGTACTTCTGGAACGTCTTCTCGTTGACCTTGGACGGGTCGAGCTTCCCGGCCGCCACGTCCTGGGCGATGCGCTGCGCGGCGTCCGCGATCTCGGCCCGGCCGCCGTAGTTGACGCAGAAGTACAGCGTCATCGCGTCGTTGTCCTTCGTCTGCTCCTGGGCGACCTGGAGCTCCTGGACGACGGACTTCCACAGCTTGGGCATGCGGCCCACCCAGCGGATGCGGATGCCGAGCTCGTCCATCTCGTCGCGGCGGCGGCGGATCACGTCGCGGTTGAAGTTCATCAGGAACTTCACCTCGTCCGGCGAGCGCTTCCAGTTCTCCGTGGAGAAGGCGTAGAGCGAGAGGTTCTTGACGCCCATCTCGATACACCCCTTGAGAACGTCCATGACGACGCCCTCACCGACCTTGTGGCCCTCGGTGCGGGGCAGACCCCGCTCCTTGGCCCAGCGGCCGTTGCCGTCCATCACGACGGCGACGTGCTGGGGCACCAGCTCGCCGGGGATCCTCGGCGGCGTCGCGCCCGAGGGGTGGGGCTCGGGGGTCTTGTAGGTGCGCCGGTTACGGCCGCCGAGGATCCCGCGTACTGCCATGAGCTTCTCAGTCTCCCTGTGTCACTTCTCTACGTACCGCGTCACCCACCGAAGCGCCGCGTCACTTCTCCACGTACCGCAGCGAGCGCAGGCCGCGCTCCAGATGCCAGTGCAGATAGGCGGACACCAGCCCGCTCCCCTCCCTGACATGACGCGCCTCGCACGCGTCCGCCGTCGCCCAGTCGCCGCTGAGCAGCGCGCTCAGCAGTTCGAGGGCCTGCGCCGAGGGTACGACGCTGCCGGGGACCCGGCAGTCACCGCATATGACGCCCCCCGCCGCGACGGAGAAGAACCGGTTCGGGCCCGGCATCCCGCACTTGGCGCAGTCCTCGAAGCTCGGCGCGTACCCGTTCACCGCGAGCGAGCGCAGCAGGAACGCGTCCAGGATGAGGTGGGGGGCGTGCTCGCCCCGGGCGAGGGTGCGCAGGCCGCCGACGAGCAGCAGATACTGCTGGACGGCCGGTTCGCCCTCGTGGTCGGTGAACCGCTCGGCGGTCTCCAGCATCGCGGTGCCGGCCGTGTAGCGGGCGTAGTCGGCGACGATCCCGCCGCCGTACGGGGCGATCGTCTCACTCTGGGTGCAGAGCGGCAGGCCGCGGCCGATCAGCTCGCTGCCCCGCGCGAAGAACTGCACGTCCACGTGGGAGAAGGGTTCCAGGCGGGCCCCGAACTTGGACTTGGTGCGGCGCACCCCCCGGGCGACGGCGCGGACCCGGCCGTGGCCGCGGGTGAGGATCGTGATGATCCGGTCGGCCTCGCCCAGTTTCTGCGTACGCAGCACGACGCCGTCGTCCCGGAACAAGCTCATGGGCCCATTGTCGCCCACACCCGGACGGCGGTACCCCAGGAGCCCTAAGAAGGCGTGCGGGCGGCGGCCGCG
This sequence comes from Streptomyces sp. cmx-18-6, assembly GCF_046548915.1. Classification (NCBI taxonomy): domain Bacteria; kingdom Bacillati; phylum Actinomycetota; class Actinomycetes; order Kitasatosporales; family Streptomycetaceae; genus Streptomyces; species Streptomyces sp. cmx-18-6. Next base: position 525,906 of record NZ_JAEBEP010000001.1, read on the forward strand.
AGCAGCCGGACGGTGTCTTCGGCGGGGAGCTTGAGCGCGTTGCCGATCGTCGTCAGCACCTCGCGCTCGGCCTGGCAGTAGGGCCCGTCCGCGAGCGCGATCCTGGCCCCCTGGAGGAGGACCGACTCGCGGCCGCCGGCGGCCAGGTGCGGGGCGAGCGGGGCCAGCACCTCGTGCAGCTCGATGGCGAGGGTCGGGCCGCACGCCTCGGCCGCCGGGTCCGAGCCGCTGCCGTAGCCGGTGTCGGCGGCCAGCACCTCCACCACGGTGTACAGCTGCTCCTGGGTGCAGTCGTCGAGCCCGGCGTCGCGCACGGTGGCGACCGCGGTGTCCAGGACCGTACGGGAGGTGGTCCCGCCGGCCGCGAGAACGGCCAGGGTGACGGTGTGGACGGCCTCCCGGAGCATCGAGGAGAACCGGGTGGTGGTGGGGTGGTCCAGGGCGTCAGGGGCGAAGCGGGCGCGGCAGGCGGCGCACTCCACGACGGGGCCGGTCTCGCCCCGGCGGGCCAGCGGGACGCCGAGGACGGTGAGGCGGCGGCGTCCGGTGAGGCGGCGGTAGTTGCGGTCGCCCCCGCAGCCGGGGCAGAAGAAGGCCCCGTCCCCCACGGCGTCCCAGACCGTGCGGATGCCGTAGAGAACCGGCCTCAGGGCGCGTTGTCCTTTGGCTGACCTCACGTCGCACACCTCCGTAACGCTCCGGCAACACTGCCGTGTGTTGGACGTGATGTTAGCCACATGTGCGATGCGGCGTCAGCATCCAGGACGTCACAACCCCGGGATGTGGCCGAACCCCGACCGCCCGGAGCGGGCGGCCGGGGTCCCTGGTCCACTCCCGTACGGGGGCGAAGCGGACGCCCGTACGAAGGTGCCGCGGCGCGGGTCAGCGGGCCGCGCGGTTGACGGCGGAGACGACCGCCTTGAGCGAGGCGCGGGTGGTGTTGGCGTCGATGCCGATGCCCCACAGGACCTTGCCGTCGATCGCGCACTCGATGTACGAGGCGGCCTGGGCGCTGGCGCCCTCGCTCATCGTGTGCTCGGTGTAGTCCAGCAGGCGGGCGTCGATGCCGGTGGCCTGGAGCGCTTCGAAGAACGCGGAGATCGGGCCGTTGCCCGTCCCGGTCAGCACGGTGTTCGTGCCGTCCACGGTCGCCTCGACGGTCAGGGTGTCGGTGCCGTCCGTGTCGGTGGTGGTCTGGCCGGAACGCAGCTGGACGCGTCCCCAGGCGTTCTCGGCGTTCGGCAGGTACTCGTCCTGGAAGGTGGACCAGATCTGCGTCGGGGTGACCTCGCCGCCCTCGGCGTCGGTCTTGGCCTGAATGATCCGGGAGAACTCGATCTGCATCCGGCGCGGCAGGTCCAGCTTGTGGTCGTTCTTCAGGACGTACGCGATCCCGCCCTTGCCGGACTGCGAGTTGACGCGGATGACGGCCTCGTAGGAGCGGCCGACGTCCTTCGGGTCGATCGGCAGGTACGGCACGGCCCACTCGATGTCGTCGACCGTCTTCCCCTGCGCCGCCGCGTCGCGCTCCAGGGCGTCGAAGCCCTTCTTGATGGCGTCCTGGTGGGAGCCGGAGAAGGCGGTGTAGACGAGGTCGCCCGCGTACGGGTGGCGCGGGTGGATCTCCATCTGGTTGCAGTACTCGCTGGTGCGGCGGATCTCGTCGATCTGCGAGAAGTCGATCTGCGGGTCCACGCCCTGCGAGAACAGGTTCATGCCCAGGGTGACCAGGTCGACGTTGCCGGTGCGCTCGCCCTGGCCGAAGAGGCAGCCCTCGATGCGGTCGGCCCCGGCCATGATGGCCAGCTCGGCCGCCGCCACCGCCGTACCCCGGTCGTTGTGCGGGTGGACCGACAGGCAGACGAACTCGCGGCGGGACAGGTTGCGCGACATCCACTCGAAGCGGTCCGCGTGGGTGGAGGGCGTCGAACGCTCCACGGTGGCGGGCAGGTTGAGGATGATCTCGCGGCCCTCCTCGGGCTGCCAGACGTCGCAGACCGCCTCGCAGACCTCCAGGGCGAAGTCCAGCTCGGTGTCGGTGAAGATCTCCGGGCTGTACTGGTAGCCGAAGATCGTCTCGGGGCCCAGGATCTTCTCCGCGTACTCCATGACCAGCCGCGTGCCGTCCACCGCGATCTGCTTGACCTCGTCGCGCGAGCCCCGGAAGACGACGCGGCGGAAGGTGGGGGCGGTGGCGTTGTACAGGTGGACGGTGGCCCGGTGCGCGCCGACCAGCGACTCGACGGTCCGCTCGATCAGCTCCTCGCGGGCCTGCGTCAGGACGGAGATCGTCACGTCCTCGGGGATCGCGCCCTCTTCGATGATGGAGCGGACGAAGGCGAAGTCGGTCTCGCCGGAGGACGGGAAGCCGACCTCGATCTCCTTGTAGCCCATGCGTACGAGCAGGTCGAACATCTCGCGCTTGCGGGCCGGGGACATCGGGTCGATGAGCGCCTGGTTGCCGTCGCGCAGATCGGTGGACAGCCAGCGGGGCGCGACGGTGATCCGGTTCTCGGGCCAGGTGCGGTCGGGGATGCTGACGGCCTCGTAGCCGCGGTACTTGTGGACCGGCATCCCGGACGGCTTCTGGAGCTGCGTCGCGTTGGTGATCGGCGTGGGGCGGCCGACAGCGTCAGGGGCGGGATTCACGGGGGTCGTCATGGCGTAGGGCTCCTCGGGGGTCCGACGTGGGTCGGCCGACGGTGTCGTGGCAACACCAGACTCCGCGGGGAGGGGGTCGGCCTACGACTACAGACCCTCGCCGCGGCAGCTAAGGAGAAGCAGCCCGAAACGCATGATGCGACGAGCCTAACCGAGGGTGGCCCGGGGTGTCGGTCCGTATCAGTATGCGGGATCGGGCATCGGTGACGGGTAAACGGTGACTCATCACTCCATTTCGTCAATCGTCATCGCAACCAGTGACATGACGGTGACGGAGTGCCACAGTTGTGTGCATGCAGCCTCGAACCAATGACGGCGGGCTCAACCCCGTCTTCTGCACCATCGTGCCGCCCCACGTCCTCGACAAGCTGTCGCACTCCGGCGACGCCCGGCTGGCCGATCCGGCCCGCCGCACCCTGGAGGCCGACGCGCTCCGCCGCGAGGGCCGCCGGCTGACGGCCCTCGCCGCCGCGCCCGTCACCCCCACGGCGGGCGCGGTCCCCACCAAGCCCCGCCGCACCCTGTACGACTGCGAGAACCGCACCTCCCTGCCCGGCCGCCAGGTCCGCGCCGAGGGCGAGAAGCCGACCTCGGACGCCAGCGTCAACCGCGCGTACGCCGGACTCGGCGCCACCTTCGAACTGCTGCTCTCCGCCTACGGGCGCAGTTCGATCGACGGCAAGGGCCTGCCGCTCATCGGCTCCGTGCACTACGGCCACGAGTACAACAACGCGTTCTTCGACGGCGAGCAGATGGTCTTCGGGGACGGCGACGGGGAGATCTTCCTCGACTTCACCTACGCCATCGACGTCATCGCCCACGAACTAGCCCACGGCCTGACCCAGTACACCGCCAACCTGCGCTACGAGGGCCAGTCGGGCGCGCTCAACGAGTCGGTATCCGACGTCTTCGGCTCGCTGGTCAAGCAGTACTCGCTGGGCCAGAGCGCCGAGCAGGCCGACTGGCTGATCGGGGCCGGCCTGCTGGCCCCCCGGGTCAGCGGGGACGCCCTGCGCTCGATGAAGGCCCCCGGCACGGCGTACGACGACGATGTGCTCGGCAAGGACCCGCAGCCCGCGTCGATGGAGGAGTACGTCGAGACGGACGAGGACAACGGCGGGGTCCACATCAACTCCGGCATCCCCAACCGCGCCTTCTACCTGCTGGCCACCGCCCTGGGCGGCAACGCCTGGGAGCGGGCGGGGCAGATCTGGTTCGACGTGCTGACCGGCGGCGAGCTGACGGCCACCGCGGACTTCGCGGAGTTCGCCCGGCTGACGGTCTCCGCGGCGGGGAGCCGCTTCGGGGAGCGCGGCGAGAAGGAGGCGGTCCTGAAGGCATGGTCCGAGGTGGGCGTGCCGACAGCGGAGTAGGACGGGCCGAACGAGCGGGTCCGCGAGGCGGTTTCGCGCGATCGCGGAGCGGCGCGGTCCTGCGCGATCGCGGTGCGGCGCAGTCCTGCGCGATCGCGGAGTGACGCGGTCCTGCGCGAGCGGGCCCGCGAGGCGGTCTTGAGCGTGTGCCCGGCCCCGGATAGACAGGACCCCATGCGTATTCAGGTCAGCCGGACCGGCGGCTTCGCCGGTATCTCCCGCCGCCACGAGATCGACACCGAGGGCCGCCAGGACGCGGCGGGGTGGGAGTCGCTCGCCGAGGAGGTCCTCGCCTCCGCCCCCTCCGGCACCCGGGACGCGCCGCCGTCCGGGGTGCCGGACGGCTTCCAGTACCGGATCACGGTCGGGGACCGCACCGTGTACTGCGCTGACCCCGATCTGACCGGGGCCCAGCGCACGCTGGTCTCACGCGTCCTCAAGGAGGGCGCGTGAGACCGGCCCCGATGTCGAGGGGCTTCTAGAAGCCCAGCTTGCGCAGTTGCTTCGGGTCGCGCTGCCAGTCCTTGGCGACCTTCACATGCAGATCCAGGAAGACGGGCGTGCCGAGCAGCGCCTCGATGTGCTTGCGCGACTTGGTGCCGACTTCCTTCAGCCGCTTGCCCTTCGGGCCGATGATGATGCCCTTCTGGCTGGGGCGCTCGATGTAGACGTTGGCGTGGATGTCCAGCAGCGGCTTGTCCGCCGGGCGGTCCGTGCGCGGCAGCATCTCCTCCACCACGACGGCGATGGAGTGCGGCAGCTCGTCGCGCACGCCCTCCAGCGCGGCCTCCCGGATCAGCTCCGCGACCATGACCATCTCCGGCTCGTCGGTGAGGTCGCCCTCCGGGTAGAGCGGCGGGCTCACGGGGAGCAGCGGGGCGATCAGGTCCGCGAGCAGGCCCACTTGGCCTGCCCCTCGCCCGCCACCACCCTTGTTCGAGGGACTGCGTCCCGCCTCCTGTTCCTCCTTGACCGCGGACACGGGGATGATCTCGGCCCACTCGAAGCCCAGCTCGTCCGCGAGCGCGGAGACGGCGAGGAGCTGTTCGGCCAGTGCCTTCGACTCGACCAGGTCGGTCTTGGTGATGATGGCGATCTTGGGGGTCTTCTTGATCCCCGCGAGCTCCTTGACGATGTACTTGTCGCCCGGACCCAGCTTCTGGTCGGCGGGCAGGCAGAAGCCGATGACGTCGACCTCGGCCCAGGTGGTGCGGACCACGTCGTTCAGCCGCTCGCCCAGGAGCGTGCGCGGCTTGTGGAGGCCGGGGGTGTCGACCAGGATCAGCTGCGCGTCGTCGCGGTGCACGATGCCGCGCACGGTGTGCCGGGTGGTCTGGGGGCGGTTGGAGGTGATCGCCACCTTCTGGCCGACCAGAGCGTTCGTCAGGGTGGACTTGCCCGCGTTGGGGCGGCCCACGAAGCAGGCGAAGCCGGCCCGGTGGGGGGCGTCGTTCTCCGTCTGCTGGGCAGCGGCTTCTTGGTTCGGTCGAGCGCTCATGCCGACCATTCTCCCCGATCGCGGCGGCACTCCCGTACAGCGGTCCGCCCGGACGGGCCGGTAGGGCGTACGGAACCGCTTCCGGAACCGGTCCGTCAGCCCGCCGTGACCCGCGACCGCAGGGTGCCGTCCGGACCCGCGAGCAGCACCGGCGTTTCAGGTCCGCCCAGGTCCCGTACGGCGGCGCGGTCCTCGGCGGCGGGGGCCTCGGCGGCGGAGACGACGGCGGCGGCCTCCAGCGAGGTCGCGCCGCTGGCGACCGCCATGGCGACGGCGGTCCGGAGGGCGCTCAGCTGCAGCGACTCCAGCGTCACCGTCCCCGCCACATACGTACGTCCCGTCTCGTCCCGTACGGCGGCCCCCTCGGCCACACCGTTGCGGGCGCGGGCGCTGCGCGCCAGGGTGACGATCTTGCGGTCCTCGGCGTCGAGGTCGGCGGTGCCGGTGCTGTCGGTCATGGCACGAGCATACGAAGCGGCCCCGGACCCCCGCAGGTCACCCCGGCACCGGGTACAGCGAGCCGCGCCGGCCCTCCGATGAAGCGAGCCACTGGAGCTTGGCCTCGCTCCCGGTGTCCGGCAGCGGGGTGTGCAGCACGATCGCCAGATCCGGCCGGGCGGGCACCCGCAGCTGGGTGGCCTCCAGGACCAGGGGGCCGACGAGCGGGTGCTCCACCTCCTTGCGGTTCTGCCCGGCGGGGGCGATGTCGCGCCGATCCCACAGTGCGGCGAAGACCTCGCTGAGGGCCTTCACCTCCTCCACCACGGCCCGGAAGCCGTCGTCCTCCGGGCACTCCGAGCAGGCCGCCCGGTACTGGGCCACCACCTGCGGGGCGAGCGCCGCCCAGCTCGGCGCGGTGCGCGAGCGGTAGACCGGGTCGGTGAAGAAGGCGACAAGGCAGTTCTGCACGGCCCCGGGACGCATGCCGAGGACCGTGGCGGCCGCGTCGTTGTAGAGGATCGTGTTCCAGTACCGGTCCATGATGTGCGCCGGGTACGGCATCCACGCCTCGATCAGCCGGACCAGCCCGTCGCACATGTCGGCGTGCGCCGGGTCGACTTCGGGCGGGGGCGCGTTCAGCCCGGCCAGGACGTACAGGTGGCGGCGCTCGGCGCTGCTGAGCCGCAGCACCCGGGCGACGGAGTCCAGCACCTGCGGCGAGACGGTGATGTCGCGGCCCTGCTCCAGCCACTGGTACCAGGAGACCCCGACGCCCGCGAGGACGGCGACCTCCTCGCGGCGCAGTCCGGGCGTACGCCGGCGGGCGCCGCCGTCCGGGAGGCCCGCGTCGGCCGGGGTGATCCGGGCCCGGCGGCTCATCAGGAACTCGCGCAGTTCGGCGAGCCGGTGGGCCTTCGCCCCGTCCGTCGCCTGCCGGGCCGGTGTGGCCACGTACTCCCCCTGGTGTCCGTGTGCGCCCTGCCTGGTGGTGCGGGCAACAGGATAAGTTCCCGCTCCCCACGGATATTCCGGCCGCCGCAGGGTGGGGGCCATGGCGATCGAAACCCCTGGAACCCCTGTCACCTCAACTCCCCCGCCCTCCCCGACCCCTCCCGCGGCGCCCGCACCCCGGCTCTCCGCACGGGCGCGGCTCGTCCTCTTCGTGCTGTGCGCCGCCCAGTTCATGGTGGCCCTCGACTTCTCCGTACTGAATGTGGCGCTGCCCGTCCTGGGCAAGGACCTGGGGCTGTCCACCTCGGGGCTCCAGTGGGCGGTGACCGCGTTCGCGCTGCCGTCCGGCGGGTTCCTGCTGCTGTTCGGGAGGATCGCCGATCTGTACGGGCGACGGCGGCTGTTCCTCGCCGGGCTGACCCTCTTCGGGGCGTCCTCGCTGCTGGCGACCCTGGCCTGGGACCCGGCCTCCTTCCTGGCCGGGCGGGCCCTCCAGGGGCTCGGGGCCGCGGTGATCGTGCCGACCGGGATGTCGCTGCTGACCACCACGTTCCCGGAGGGGCCGCTGCGGGACCGGGCGCTCGGGATCAGCGGGACCCTGCTCTCGCTCGGCTTCACGGTGGGCATGGTCGCGGGCGGCGTGCTGACGGACACGCTCGGCTGGCGTTCCACGATGGGCCTGCTGACCGTGGCCTCGGTGGTGGTGCTGGTGCTGGCCCCGAAGGTGCTGGAGGAGTCGCGTACGCCGGGCCGGCCCCGGCTCGACGTGCCGGGCGCGGTCGCCGTGACCGGCGGACTGCTGGCGCTGATCTACTCCCTGACGACGGCGGCGGAGCACGGCTTCGGCGGCGCGGACGTGCTGATCACCCTGGTCCTCGGCGTCGGTCTGCTGGCCGCGTTCGTGGTCGTGGAGTCCCGGGCGGCGGCCCCGCTGGTCTCGCTGCCGATGCTGCGGCGGCGGACGGTGGCGTTCGGCAATCTGGGCGGCCTGGTCACCTTCTCGATGATGAGCACCGTCGTCTTCGTCCTGACGCTCTACCTCCAGGAGGTCCTGGGCCTCTCCCCGTTCGCCACCGGGCTCGTCTTCGGCGTGCAGGGGGTGCTGTCGGTGGTGGCGGGGATGTACGCCCCGAGGCTGATCGGCCGCGTCGGGGCGCGCCGGACCCTGGTGGTGTCGCTGCTCGGCCAGGGGCTGTTCATCGGCGCGCTGCTGGGGCTCGGCACGGAGTCGGGGGTCTGGCTGGCGACGGTCGCGGTGTCCCTGGCGAGCATGTGCCACCTGGGCGCGATCATCGCGTACGGCCTGACCGTGACGTCCGGCGTCCCGAACGAGCAGCAGGGCCTGGCGACCGGCCTGGTCACCACGACCCAGCAGGTGGGCCTCACGGTCGGCATCCCGCTGCTGGGGGTGCTGGCGACGACGCAGGACGGGCTGTTCGACGGCGTACGGACGGTGGTGGCGATCACGGCGGCCGTCCTGCTGGCGGCGGGCGCGGCGGTGGCGGCGGGGCTGCGGCGCGGCTGACGAGGCAGTTCGACGACCGACCCTACGGCCGGTCCAGCCGGAGCCGTTCCGCCTTCGGGAGGCCGGCGACCACCAGGTCGTAGGAGTCCTCGATCAGCTCGCGCAGCAGCCGGTCAGGGACGCCGGAGACGGTCACCGTGTTCCAGTGGCGCTTGTTCATGTGCCGGCCGGGCACGATGGCCGGGTGCTCCTCGCGGAGCCGGATCGCCTCGTCCGGGTCGCACTTCAGGTTGACCGTCAGCGGCCTCGCGTCCAGCGTGCTGAGGGCGAACATCTTGCCGAGCACCTTGAAGACCGAGGTCTCGGGCCCGAACGGGAACTCCTCCACGCTCGCGTTGAACTCCAGGCAGAAGGCCCGCAGCCGCTCCGGCGTCATACCGTCTCGGCCTCCTTCCCGGCTTCCTTCTCCTCGGGCTCCACCAGCACCGTGACGATCTTGTTGCGGCGGCCGGCCGGGGACTCGGCGGTGAGCCGGAGCTTGCGGCCGTCCGGCAGCTCGACGACGGAGGAGGCCCCGGCGATCGGGACCCGACCGAGCGCCTTGGCGAGCAGGCCGCCGACGGTCTCCACGTCCTCGTCGTCGTACGCGTCGAACCCGAAGAGGTCGCCGAGGTCCCCGATGTCGAGGCGGGCGGTCACCCGGTAGCAGCCGTCTTCCAGCGGCTGGACGGGCGGCAGCTCGCGGTCGTACTCGTCGGTGATCTCGCCGACGATCTCCTCGAGGATGTCCTCGATCGTGACGATGCCCGCCGTGCCGCCGTACTCGTCGATGACGACGGCGACATGGCTGCGGTCCCGCTGCATCTCGCGCAGCAGGTCCCCGGCGTTCTTGGTGTCGGGGACGAAGGCGGCGGGGCGCATCGCGGTGGCGACCGGGTCGGCCTCGGACTCGCGGTTGATGTGCGTCTTGCGGACCAGGTCCTTGAGGTAGACGATCCCCACGATGTCGTCCTCGTTCTCCCCGGTGACCGGGATCCGGGAGAAACCGGAGCGCAGGGCGAGGGTGAGGGCCTGCCGGATCGTCTTGTAGCGCTCGATGGAGACCAGGTCGGTGCGCGGCACCATCACCTCGCGCACCAAGGTGTCGCCCAGCTCGAAGACCGAGTGCACCATGCGGCGCTCGTCGTCCTCGATCAGCGACTCCGCCTCCGCCAGGTCGACCATGGCGCGCAGCTCGGCCTCACTGGCGAACGGGCCCTTGCGGAACCCCTTGCCGGGGGTGAGCGCGTTGCCGATGAGGATCAGCAGTTGCGGAATCGGGCCCATGATCCGGGCCAGCGGCAGCAGCACGTACGCCGAGGCCGTCGCCGTGTTCAGCGGGTGCTGGCGGCCGATGGTGCGCGGGGAGACCCCGATGGCGACATAGCTGACGAGGACCATCACGCCCATCGCGCAGGCCAGCGCCTCCCAGGTCTCCGGGAACTTCTGGAGGCACACATAGGTGACGAGCACCCCGGCCGACATCTCGCAGGCGACCCGCACCAGCAGCGCCACGTTGAGATAGCGCACCGGGTCGGCGGCGACCTGGGCCAGCTTCGCGCTGCCGCGCCGCCCGGCCCGGACCGCCTCGTCCGCCCGGAAGCTCGACGTCCGGGCGAGGCCCGCCTCGGCGCAGGCGGCCAGCCAGCCGACGACGACCAGCAGGACGGCCCCGGTGATCAGGGTCGCGATCACGAGACGGTGGGGGCGGGGGACGCGCCGGTGAGCCCCTGCTCACCGCGCCAGCCGTCCACGATGGCGGCCTGGAGCCCGAACATCTCGGCCTTCTCGTCCGGCTCCTCGTGGTCGTACCCCAGCAGGTGCAGCACTCCGTGGACGGTCAGGAGCTGGAGCTCCTCGTCCATGGAGTGCTGCGTCGGGGCTTCTTCGCCCTGCTTCTTCGCGACCTCCGGGCAGAGCACGATGTCGCCGAGAAGCCCCTGCGGGGGCTCCTCGGCGTCCTTGGACGGCGGCCGGAGCTCGTCCATCGGGAAGGACATGACATCGGTCGGACCGGGGAGGTCCATCCACTGGATGTGCAGCTGCTCCATGGCGTCGGTGTCCACCACGATCACCGAGAGCTCGGACAGCGGGTGGATCCGCATCCGGGCCAGCGCGTAGCGGGCGATGTCGAGGATCGCCTGCTCGTCGACCTCGGTTCCGGACTCGTTGTTGACATCGATCGACATGGTGTCCTGCGACTACTTCCCTTTACGCCGGTCGCGTCGGCCGTCTTCCCGGCCGTCCGACTGACCGTCTTGTTGACCGTTTCGGCTGTCGTACTTCTCGTACGCGTCGACGATACGGCCGACCAGCTTGTGCCGGACGACATCCTGGGAGGTGAGGCGGGAGAAGTGCACGTCCTCCAGGCCCTCCAGGATGTCCTGGACCTGGCGCAGCCCGCTCTTGGTGCCGCTCGGCAGGTCGACCTGGGTGACGTCACCAGTGATGACGATCTTGGAGTCGAAGCCGAGGCGGGTCAGGAACATCTTCATCTGCTCGGCGCTGGTGTTCTGCGCCTCGTCCAGAATGATGAAAGCGTCATTCAAGGTCCGGCCCCGCATGTATGCGAGCGGCGCCACCTCGATCGTGCCCGCCGCCATCAGGCGCGGGATCGAGTCGGGGTCCAGCATGTCGTGCAGGGCGTCGTAGAGCGGGCGCAGATACGGGTCGATCTTGTCGAAGAGCGTGCCCGGGAGGAAGCCGAGCCGCTCCCCCGCCTCGACGGCGGGGCGGGTCAGGATGATCCGGCTGACCTGCTTGGACTGGAGCGCCTGCACCGCCTTGGCCATGGCGAGGTAGGTCTTGCCGGTGCCCGCCGGGCCGATCCCGAAGACGATCGTGTGGTCGTCGATCGCGTCGACATACCGCTTCTGGTTGAGCGTCTTGGGGCGGATGGTGCGGCCGCGGTTGGAGAGGATGTTCTGGGTGAGCACCTCGGCGGGTGTCTCGCCCTGGGGGTCTCCCTCGCCGGCGCCGGCCGCCCTGAGCATGGCGATCGACCGTTCCACTGCGTCCTCCGTCATCGGCGCTCCGGTGCGGAGCACGAGCATCATCTCGTCGAACAGGCGCTGGATGAGGGCGACGTCGGCCGCCTCGCCCGTGGCGCTGATCTCGTTGCCCCGGACATGGATGTCGGCCGCCGGGAAAGCCTCTTCGATCACGCGCAACAGCGAGTCGCCCGATCCGAGGAGCATCACCATGGGGTGTGCGGCCGGAATCCGGATCTGGGCACGCGCCTGCGGCTGTGTGGGTGTGTGAGTCATGGGCCGGCCCTCGGGCCTGCGCATACCTCCCGTTGCAGGGTTCTCGCTGCTCGACAACCTCTGGATTACCCAGCCTACGACCTGGCGGTGACAACGCCGAGAGGTTTTACCGGCCGTGCCGACCGGCCGTGCCGCGCGGGTCCTCTCACTGCCGGAAGCCGATCGTGGGGACCGCGCGCCGCAGCGGCCAGGCGCGGGCCGTGGTGGGCAGCAGCTCGTCCAGGAACGCGTACCGCTCCAGGGCAGCGGGGTCCTGGCTGTCGCAGGTGCGGACCCGCTGCCACCAGGCGGCGATCTCGGCCCAGCCCGGCGCGGAGAGCGAGCCGCCGAACTCCTGCACCGACAGGGCCGCCGTCAGCCCGGCGAAGGCGAGCCGGTCGGCGAGCGGCCAGTCGGCGAGGGTGCCGGTGACGAACCCGGCGACGAAGACGTCCCCGGCCCCGGTCGGGTCGAGCGCCTCCACCGCGATGGCGGGCACCTGGGCGCTGACGCCGGTGCGCCCGTCGACGGCGTACGCGCCCTCGGCCCCCAGGGTGACCACGGCGAGCGGGACGCGTTCGGCGAGGGCGTGGGCGGCGGCGCGGGGGCAGTCGGTGCGGGTGTAGCGCATCGCCTCCTCCGCGTTGGGCAGGAACGCCTCGCAGTGCGCCAGGTCCGGCAGCGCGTCCAGGTCCCAGCGGCCGGTCTCGTCCCAGCCGACGTCGGCGAAGACCCGCGCCCCCTGCCGGGCCGCCGCGGCCACCCAGGGCTCGCTGCGGCCCGGCGCGAGCGAGGCGATCGCGGCGCGGGCGCGCGGCGGACACTGCGGGAAGGCGGGGCCGGGGGCGGCGGTGGCGGTCGTGGTGCCGCCGGTCGCGGCGGCTCCTGCGGGAGCCGGGACCGTGGGGGCGGCGGGAACCTCGGCGGCGGGCGGGGCCGGGGCCTCGTGGCCGTGGGAGACCATCGTGCGCTCGCCCTCGTACGCCATGGAGACGGTGACCGGGGAGTGCCAGCCGGGAACGGTGTGCGACATCGACAGGTCGATGCCCTCGCCCTGTTCGAGGGCGTCCCAGCAGTACTCGCCGTAGTGGTCGTCGCCGAAGGCGGCGGCGAGGGAGGTGTGCAGGCCGAGCCGGGCGAGGGCGGTGGCCATGTTGGCGACGCCGCCGGGGCTGGAGCCCATGCCCCGGGCCCAGGACTCGGTGCCGCGCACGGGGGCGCTGTCGAGGCCGGTGAAGATGATGTCGAGGAAGACCGTGCCGGTCAGGAAGACGTCGCAGGCGGGGTCCTGCGGGGCCCGCAGCGCCAGCAGCGGGTCGATACCTGGAGTGTCAGTGCTCACCGTGCGCTCCCCGGCCGTGCGGCAGATCTGGACTGTGTGAGATCCAGCCAGTCTGCCCGATGGGGGTGCGCGAGCGGAGCCTCCCCGCCGATGCGCATGGTGTGGGCGGCGCGGAAACGTCCACTGCTGACCTGCATAAACATGCACAGCTACCCGGCCTGGAAGTGCATAAACTTCTCAGTGACCCAGATCACATCGGGGCGACTTTCGGACAGCCGGGGGCGCTTGATACAAATTGCCCCGCGAGCACCTTCGGGGACGTTGCCCGACGAGAGCCGCACTTTCTCGCATCTCCCCGCATATTCGCATTTTCCCGCTTGCCCCGTGCTGCCCTCTTCCAGCGCGCTTCGTGTCGTCCTCCCCTCCCCCTCCCCCCTGCCTGCCTCAGGCATGTCTTCAGGAACGCCCATGTCCTCGCGCCGTGCCGCGTGGCCCCTGGTCGCCGTGTTCACCGCCGGCTACCTCGCCTCCTATCTGCTCCCCACCGTCGTCGGGCGCCTCAGCGTCCATCTCGGGCTGACGCCCGCTCAGGCGGGCCTGGTCGGCAGTGCTCTGCTGCTGAGTTCGGCCAGTGCCGGGTTCACGCTGGCGGGCCGGGTCGAGCGGTACGGGTCCCGTGCCCCGGCGCGGGTCGGTCTGGTGCTGGCCGCCGTCGGGTACGGCTGCGCCGCGCTGGCCGGGTCGGTGCCGCTCGTGGTGCTCGGCGTGGTGCTCGGCGGCTTCGGGTCGGGTACGGCCACGGCGGTGGCGGCGGCCGGGATCGCCGCCCAGCGCGACCCGCACCGGACGTCCTCGCTCGGGCTGCTCACCGTCTCCGCCACGGCGGGGGCCATATATCTGACGATCCCGCACCTCGGCGGCGGGCACCGGCTCCCGTTCGCCGCGATCGCCCTGGTCGCCCTGCTCGTCTGGCCCGCGACCACCCGGCTGAACGGCCCCTCGGCCCCCGAGGAGTCCGCCGCGCGGATCACCGGCCGGCTACTGCCGCACCGCCGCTCCGGTCTCGTACTGGCGGGCGGCATGCTCGTCTGGTCCATGGCGCAGAACGCGCTGTGGGGGGTCAGCAGCCGCATCGGCTCGGTGCAGGCGGGGCTCTCCGAGATCACCGTCGGCGCGGTGTTCGCCGCCGCCCTCGGCGCGGGCCTGCTGGGCGTGATGGGCGCGGGGGTGCTCGGCGCGCGGCTCGGCCGGGCAGTGCCGATCGGGGTGGGGACCGTGGTCATCGCGGGGAGCATCGTGCTCACCTCGTCGGCCCGGGACCTCGGGTCGTTCGCGACCGGCGAGATCCTGTGGAACAGCGTCTACCCGGTGGTCCTCTCCTATCTGATCGGCCTGGCCGCCTCCCTGGACGTACGGGGCCGCTGGGCGGTCCTGGCGGGCTCGGCCTCCTCCGTGGGCGTGGCGTGCGGCCCGCTCCTGGGCAGCGTGCTCTCCGAGGAGGCCGGTTATCCGGCGATGGGGCTGGTCCTGGGTGCGGCCACCCTCCTGGTCGCCGCGCCCGTGACCGCCGTGGCGCTGCACACCGGCGGCCGTCCGCTGGTGCCCGGTTCGGTGCGCCGTCGCGGTGGCGCACCGGCCGCGCTGCTGGCCGCCACCACCGGCAGCCTGTCCGGCGCGGTGCCGAAGCTCGGCTCGCCGGAGCAGGCCGTCACCGAACTCCGCGTACGGCGCAGGCGGCTGGTGCGCAGCGCGATCCGGACGGCCGGTCCGGACGGCGGCGGGCCCGGTCAGTCGAACGCGTACGCCTCGACCTCGGACAGGTAGCGGGCCCGGCGCTCCTCGTCGTGGTCGAGGAAGGCCGCCTCGAAGGAGTTCCGGGCCAGGGTGCGCAACTGCTCCGGGTCCAGGGCGAGCGCGTCGCGTACGGCGTCGAAGTTGTCCCCGGCGTACCCGCCGAAGTAGGCGGGGTCGTCGGAGTTCACCGTGCAGAGGAGCCCGGCGGCCATCATCCGCGGCAGCGGGTGGTCCTTCAGCGTGTCGACGGTCCGCAGCCGTACGTTGGACAGCGGGCACAGCGTCAGCGGCACCCGGTCCGCGACCAGCCGCGCCACCAGTTCCGGGTCCTCCAGGCAGCGCAGCCCGTGGTCGACGCGCTCGACGCCGAGGACGTCCAGAGCCTCGCGGATATAGGACGGCGGCCCCTCCTCCCCCGCGTGGGCCACCTTGCGCAGCCCGAGCGCGGTGGCCCTCTCGTACACCTCGCGGAACTTGGCGGGCGGGTGGCCGACCTCGGCGGAGTCCAGGCCGACCGCGCTGATCCGGTGGAGGTAGGGGCGGGCCGCGTCGAGGGTGCCGAGGGCGGCTTCGGCGGAGAGGTCGCGCAGGAAGCACAGGATGAGCTGGGTGGAGATCCCGTGGGTCTCCTCGCTGCGCTCCAGCGCCCGGCTCAGCCCCTCGATGACCGTGCCGATGGGGACGCCCCGGGCGGTGTGGGCCTGCGGGTCGAAGAAGATCTCGGCGTGCCGGACGCCCTGGGCGGCGGCGCGGGCGAGGTAGGCGTCGGCGAGTTCGGTGAAGTCCTCCTCCGTGCGCAGCACGGCCATCAGCGCGTAGTAGAGGTCCAGGAAGGACTGGAGGTCGTCGAACGCGTAGGCCCTGCGCAGTTCGTCGGTGGTGGCGTACGGCAGGGTCACCCCGTTGCGTTCCGCGAGCGCGAAGGCGAGTTCGGGTTCGAGGGCGCCTTCGATGTGGAGGTGGAGTTCTGCCTTGGGGAGGTGCACGGTGTCTCGCAAACGAATGGTGCGGATATGTCAGTGGTGCCGGGAAGGGAGCGGGACCCGGATCAGGTCCTGCGCCACGGTGAGTTCGCCGTCGAACCCGGCGGCGCGGGCCTGGGTCTCGAAGAGTTCGGGGTCGCTGTAGCGCTGCGAGAAGTGGGTCAGCACGAGGTGGCGTACGCCCGACTCCTTCGCCACCCGGGCGGCCTGTCCGGCGGTCAGGTGGCCGTGGTCGGTGGCGAGCTTCTCGTCCTCGTCGAGGAAGGTCGACTCGATGACGAGCATGTCGCAGCCCTGGGCGAGCGCGTACACCCCGTCGCAGAGCCGGGTGTCCATGACGAACGCGAACCGCTGCCCGCGCCGCTCCTCGGAGACCTGCTCCAGCGTCACGCCGCCGAGGACGCCCGCACGCTGGAGGCGGCCGACGTCCGGCCCGGCGATGCCGTGCTCCTGGAGGAGGGCGGGCAGCATGCGGCGGGTGTCGGGTTCGGTGAGGCGGTAGCCGTACGACTCGACGGGGTGCGAGAGCCGGTGGCTGTCCAGGGTGTACGAGGCCGTGGCGGCGAGGACCCCGCCGGTTCCGGCGACCGGGGTCTGGGTCAGCCGGACGGTCTCGCGGTAGGCGGTGGCGTAGCGCAGCCGGTCGAAGAAGTGCTGCCCGCTCGCCGGGTAGTGGGCGGTGACGGGGTGCGGCACCTGGTCGAGGTTGATGCGCTGGATGACCCCGGCGAGCCCGAGGGAGTGGTCGCCGTGGAAGTGCGTGACGCAGATCCGGTCGATGTCGTGCGCGGCGACCCCGGCCCGCAGCATCTGGCGCTGGGTGCCCTCGCCGGGGTCGAAGAGGATGCCCTCGCCGTCCCAGCGCAGCAGATAGCCGTTGTGGTTGCGGTGCCGGGTGGGGACCTGGCTGGCGGTGCCGAGTACCACCAGCTCGCGTACGGACATGGGGTCGGGCTCCTACGAGGCGGGCGTTATCCGGGGGGCCACTGGAGGCCGCGGCCGCCCAGGACGTGGGCGTGCGCGTGGAAGACGGTCTGGCCCGCGCCGGAGCCGGTGTTGAGGATGATCCGGTAGCCGGTGCCGTCGACCTTCTCGTCGGCGGCGACCGCTCCGGCCTCGCGCAGCACGTCGGCGGCGATCTGCGGTTCGGCGGCGGCGAGCGAGGCGGCGTCGGGGTAGTGGACCTTGGGGATGACCAGGATGTGGGTCGGTGCCTGCGGGTTGATGTCGCGGAAGGCGACGGTCGTGTCGCTCTCGCGGACGATGGTCGCCGGGATGTCTCCCGAGATGATCTTGCAGAACAGGCAGTCGGTCTGCGGCTCTCCCGCCATGGCTCCGGGCCTCCTCGTTCGCTGGTGATCAGTGGTACGGGCATGCTATCGCCGGACCCCGCACGGACGGGGCCGCCCAGCCCGAGGTTCAGCCCCAGCGGCCGGTGCGTCCCAGCAGCAGCGCGGTCGCGGCCGTCCCCGCCGTGGACGTACGCAGCACGCTGCGGCCCAGCCGGTACGGGCGCGCGCCCGCCTCCGCGAAGGCGGCCAGTTCCTGCGGGGAGACGCCGCCCTCGGGGCCGACGACGAGCACGATGGAGCCGGTGGCGGGGAGTTCGGCGGTGGCGAGCGGGGTGCTGTCGTGGTCGCGGTCCTCGTGCAGGACCCCGGCGAAGTCGGCGCCGGCCAGCAGGGCGGCGACCTGCTTCGTCGTCATGGCCTCGGCGACCTCGGGGAAGCGCACCCGGCGGGACTGCTTGCCCGCCTCCCGTGCCGTACCGCGCCATTTCGCCAGGGACTTCGCGCCCCGCTCGCCCTTCCACTGGGTGATGCAGCGGGCGGCCTGCCACGGCACGATGGCGTCGACGCCGGTCTCGGTCATCGTCTCGACGGCCAGTTCGCCCCGGTCGCCCTTGGGGAGCGCCTGGACGACGGTGATCCGGGGCGTGGGCTCCGGCTCCTCCCGGACGGCGCCGCGGACGGTGACGGTGAGGCGGTCCTTGCCCTCGGCGGCCCGGACGGCGCCCTCCGCCCAGTGGCCGAGGCCGTCCGTGAGGACCAGCTCCTCGCCGGGCTCCAGCCGCTTGACCGACACCGCGTGCCGCCCCTCGGGGCCGTCGAGGACGAACTCCCCTTCGGTGGGCATCCGTTCGACGACGAAGACCGGTGCGGTCACCGGGGGCTCCTCGGGCTCAGGGCCGCCCTGGCGGCCTCCAGTTCGGCGGCGAGCAGCTCGATCAGCTCGCCGGCGGGCAGTTCGCGGGCCATCCGGTGGCCCTGCCCCGCCCACAGGGCCATCCCCTGGGCGTCCCCGGCCTTGGCGGCGGCCTGGCGGAGCCCGGTGGTGAGGTAGTGGACCTGGGGGTAGGCGGCGGGGGCGTACGGGCCGTGCTCGCGGACGAACCGGTTGACCAGGCCGCGCGCGGGCCGCCCGGAGAAGGCGCGGGTCAGTTCGGTGCGGACGAACAGCGGGTTGGTCAGGGCCTGCTTGTGCAGCAGGTGGGCCCCGGACTCGGGGCAGATCAGGAAGGCGGTGCCGAGCTGGGCGGCGTCCGCGCCCGCCGCGAGGACGGCGGCGATCTGTGCGCCGCGCATCAGGCCGCCGGTGGCGACGACCGGGATCTGCACGGTCTCGCGGACCTGGGTGACCAGGGAGAGCAGCCCGGTGCCGGTGTGGTCGGCCTGCGGGTCGTCGCGGTGGGTGGACTGGTGGCCGCCCGCCTCGACGCCCTGGACGCAGACGGCGTCGGCCCCGGCCCACTGGGCTCCCTGGGCCTCCTCGGCGGAGGTGACCGTGACGATGGTGTACGTCCCCGCCCTGGCGAAGGCGTCGAGCGTGTCGCGGACGGGGCAGCCGAAGGTGAAGGAGACCACCGGAACGGGGTCCTCCAGCAGGATGGCGACCTTCGCCTCGTACCCGTCGTCGCCGCTGCTGTCGGGGTCGCCGAGCGGGGTCTCGTACCAGGCCGCCTCACCCGCGAGCTGGTGGCGGTAGACCTCGACGGCGCTGGGGTCGGCCAGCGCGGGCTGCGGCATGAAGAGGTTGACGCCGAACGGCCCGCCGGTGAGCCGGCGCAGCTGTTTGATCTCGTTGTACATGCCGTCCGCCGTTTTGTACCCGGCGGCCAGGAACCCGAGCCCGCCCGCCTCGGCGACGGCCGCGGCGAGCTGGGGTCCGGACGCGCCGCCCGCCATGGGGGCCTGCACGATCGGATACCGGCAGAGATCGGTCAACTCGGAGGGCATGACCGCATCGTGCCACGTCCGCCGCACAGGGCCGAATCAGCCAGCGATTGGCGTGACCGGTTCTCCCACCGAACACCGCACCGCCCCCCGGCAGGTGACCGGGGGGCGGTGCGGTGAAAGGCGGAAAGGGCTTCAGCGGCCGTTGAAGGCGTCCTTCAGCCGGGAGAAAAGCCCCTGCTGACCTGGCTGAAACTGACCCAGCGGCCGTTCCTCGCCGCGCAGCTTGGACAGCTCCCGCAGCAGCCGCTCCTGCTCCGCGTCGAGCTTGGAGGGGGTCATCACCTCGACGTGCACGATGAGGTCGCCCCGGCCGCCGCCGCGCAGGTGCGTGATGCCCCGCCCGTGCAGGGGCACGGACTGGCCGGACTGGGTGCCGGGCCGGATGTCGATCTCCTCGACGCCGTCCAGGGTCTCCAGCGGGCACTTGGTGCCGAGGGCCGCCGCCGTCATCGGGATGGTGACCGTGCAGTGGAGATCGTCGCCGCGCCGCTGGAAGACGGAGTGCGGCAGCTCGTGGATCTCGACGTACAGGTCGCCGGGCGGGCCGCCGCCGGGGCCGACCTCGCCCTCGCCGGCGAGCTGGATGCGGGTGCCGTTGTCGACGCCCGCCGGGATCTTGACCGTGAGCGTGCGGCGCGAGCGGATGCGGCCGTCGCCTGCGCACTCCGGGCACGGCGTCGGCACGACCGTACCGAAGCCCTGGCACTGCGGGCAGGGCCGCGAGGTCATGACCTGGCCCAGGAAGGACCGGGTGACCTGCGAGACCTCGCCGCGGCCGCGGCACATGTCACAGGTCTGGGCGGACGTGCCGGGGGCCGCGCCCTCGCCGCTGCAGGTGTTGCAGACGACCGCCGTGTCGACCTGGATGTCCTTGGTGGTGCCGAAGGCCGCCTCCGCGAGGTCGATCTCCAGCCGGATCATGGCGTCCTGGCCGCGCCGGGTGCGCGAGCGGGGCCCGCGCTGCGAGGCCGTTCCGAAGAACGCGTCCATGATGTCGGAGAAGTTGCCGAAGCCACCGGCTCCGAAACCGCCCGCGCCACCGCCGCCGCCCGCCGAGAGGGGGTCGCCGCCGAGGTCGTAGACCTGCTTCTTCTGCGGGTCCGACAGCACCTCGTAAGCGGCGTTGATCTCCTTGAACCGCTCCTGGGTCTTCGGATCCGGGTTGACATCCGGGTGCAGCTCGCGGGCGAGCCGACGGAATGCCTTCTTGATCTCGTCCTGAGATGCGTCGCGGCGTACGCCGAGTACGGCGTAGTAGTCCGTGGCCACTTACGACTCCGCCAGGATCTGTCCGACGTAACGTGCCACTGCGCGTACCGCTCCCATCGTTCCGGGGTAGTCCATGCGGGTCGGTCCGACCACGCCGAGTTTGGCGACTGCCTCGTCGCCCGAACCGTAGCCGACCGCGACGACGGACGTGGAGGTGAGCCCCTCGTGGGCGTTCTCGTGCCCGATCCGCACGGTCATGGCTGAGTCCGTGGCCTCACCGAGCAGCTTCAGCAGGACGACCTGCTCCTCCAGTGCTTCCAGCACCGGCCGGATCATCACAGGGAAGTCGTGCCCGAAGCGGGTGAGGTTGGAGGTGCCGCCGATCATCAGCCGCTCCTCCGTCTCCTCGACCAGTGTTTCGAGGAGGGTGGAAAGAACCGTGGAAACCGTCCCCCGGTCCTCGCTGTCGAAGGATTCCGGCAGCTCCCGCACCAGGCGCGGGACATCCGCGAAGCGGCGTCCGACGACCCGGCTGTTGAGCCGGGCCCGCAGATCCGCGAGGGATGCCTCGCCGAAGGGCGCGGGGCAGTCGATCATACGCTGTTCGACCCGGCCGGTGTCCGTGATCAGGACCAGCATCAGCCGGGCGGGGGCGAGCGACAGCAGCTCCACGTGCCGGACCGTCGAGCGGGTCAGCGAGGGGTACTGC
This sequence comes from Streptomyces sp. cmx-18-6, assembly GCF_046548915.1. Taxonomy (NCBI): domain Bacteria; kingdom Bacillati; phylum Actinomycetota; class Actinomycetes; order Kitasatosporales; family Streptomycetaceae; genus Streptomyces; species Streptomyces sp. cmx-18-6. The sequence continues at coordinate 546,792 of NZ_JAEBEP010000001.1, forward strand.
ACGACCGCGACCTGCCGGGTCAGCTGCGCGAGCAGCCGCACGGTCCGGCCGACCACGTCGTCGAGGTCGACCGCGCCGTCGAGGAAGTTCTGGATGGCCCGGCGCTCGGGCGAGGAGAGCGGCTTGACGCCGGCGAGCTTGTCGACGAAGAGGCGGTACCCCTTGTCGGTGGGGATGCGCCCCGCGCTCGTGTGCGGCTGCGCGATGAAGCCCTCGTCCTCCAGCACCGCCATGTCGTTGCGGACGGTGGCCGGGGAGACCCCCAGCTGGTGCCGCTCCGTGAGCGCCTTGGAGCCGACCGGCTCCTCGGTGCCGACATAGTCCTGGACGATGGCGCGCAGCACTTCGAGTCTGCGTTCGCTGAGCATGGCGCACACCTCCAGCTGTCGTTCTCCGGTGTCTGAACTCCGGTATCCGTCTGGCACTCGGTGCGTACGAGTGCCAGCTACCCACCGGTCAGTGTACGGGGGTGGGGTGGGGCGGGGGCAAGGCCGACCGGCCACGCCGCCCCGGGACCGCGCACGTCGCCCCGATAGCGTCGTCGCATGGACGTCGCTTGGGAAGACTTCGGCTGGGAGCGGTTGGGCCACGGTATCGGGCGGCGACGCCTGCCGGGCTGGGACGCCACGGTCGCGCTGGTGGCCGGGCCGGACGGGGTGCTGCTGTTCGACACCGGCTCCACCCTGCGCGAGGGCGTCGAGCTGCGCGGGCAGGCCGAGGCGCTGCTCGGCCGGAGGGTGACGCATATCGCACTGAGCCACCCGCACTTCGATCATGTGCTGGGCACGGCGGCGTTCGCCGGGGTCCAGGTGTACGGGGCGGTGGGCGTCGCCGCCCTGCTGCGGCGCTCGGCGGACGAGCTGGGCGCCTCGGCCGTGCACCACGGCCTCGCGGAGGAGGAGGCCCACCGGGCGGTGGACGCCCTGGTGGTCCCGCACCACGAGGTGACCGGCGAGTGGACCCTCGACCTGGGCGGCGGCCGCCAGGTGCTGCTGGCGAACGTGGGCCCGGGCCACAGCGGCCACGACCTCGCGGTGCTGGTCCCGGGGACGGACGGGGAGCCCGCGGTGGTGCTGTGCGGGGACCTGGTGGAGGAGTCGGGCGAGCCGCAGGCGGGCCGGGACGCGATCACCTCGCGCTGGCCCGCCGCCCTGGACCGGCTCCTCCAACTGGGCGGCGAGGGCGCGGTGTACGTACCGGGGCACGGGGCGGTGGTGGACGCGGCGTTCGTCCGGGCGCAGCGGGGGGCGCTGGCGGAGCGGTTCGGGGTGGGGTGAGGGTCTCCGGGGCGGGGGCGGATCTGCGGGGTGAGCATCTCCCGGGCGGGGCGCGGAACTCCGAGGTGACGATCTTCGGGGCGGGGTGCGCCCTGGGAGCGCGTACGGCGAATTATCGTCGTGCCATGCGCAGCTACCAGCCGGACCTGACCCCGCCGTGGAAGAGGTCCGCCCCCGTGCCCGAGGTCCCCGCCGAACCCGATCTGGTCGTGGAGGAGGTCGCCAGCGGCTTCTGCGGGGCGGTGATCCGCTGCGAGAAGACGGCTCAGGGGCCCACGGTGACCCTGGAGGACCGGTTCGGCAAGCACCGGGTCTTCCCGATGGAGCCGCGCGGCTTCCTGCTGGAGGGCAAGGTGGTCACGCTGGTGCGCCCGGGGCCCGGCGGTCCGGTGCGCCCCACCCGTACGGCCTCCGGTTCGGTGGCGGTGCCCGGTGCGCGGGCGCGGGTGGCGCGGGCGGGGCGGATCTATGTGGAGGGCCGGCACGACGCGGAGCTGGTCGAGCGGGTGTGGGGCGACGACCTGCGCATCGAGGGCGTGGTGGTGGAGTACCTGGAGGGCGTCGACGACCTGCCGGCCATCGTGGGCGCGTTCTCGCCGGGGCCGGACGCCCGGCTCGGGGTGCTGGTGGACCACCTGGTGTCCGGCTCCAAGGAGTCCCGGATCGCGGCGCAGGTCTCCGACCCCCATGTGCTGGTGGTGGGCCACCCGTACATCGACGTGTGGGAGGCGGTGAAGCCGTCGTCGGTGGGGATCGACGCGTGGCCGGCGGTGCCCCGGGGGCAGGACTGGAAGACCGGGGTGTGCCGGGCGCTGGGGTGGCCGGAGAACACCGGGGCGGCCTGGCAGCACATCCTGTCCAAGGTCCGCAGCTACAAGGATCTTGAACCCCAACTCCTGGGTCGGGTAGAGGAATTGATCGACTTCGTCACCCTTCCGGAGTGATGTCCCGGCCCTGTCGCCACCCTGTGGCCGTCCCGTTGCCGTCCTCTTGGGGAGGATCGGGTACCGATCCCTGTGAATACCTGCGCCCCACGCGCATCATCGGTTAGGGAGAGTGGGGCACGGGCCGGGTTCACGGGGGAAGGGCAACGCGATGGGGCGCGAGAGCTGGCACGAGGACGCGGACAACGAGGCGGCCTCCAACGTCTTCGACCTGATGCGGCAGTTGATCGGCGAGTACCGGAAGAACCGGCCGGTGATGCCCCTGGTGGTGATCAAGGCCGAGGACACCTCGGACGAGTTCGACGTCGACGGGCGGGTCGAGGACATCGTCAGGCTGCTGTACAGAGCCAACGCCGACCCCACGAGACGGGTGCCGGTGCAGTTACTGGCCGGCCACGGGACCGCCCCGTACACGGCGGCGCTCGACATGGTGCGCAAGCTGTCCGCGAAGTCCTGGGGAAGCACCCAGTACAAGCCGTTCGCCTTCCCCCGCTCCCGGCTGCTCGGGGCGATCGAGCAGGCCACCGCCACGGTGCTGGACCAGTCCGGCGAGGACGCCGCCGAGAGCCGTGAGGAAAGGATTCTCGAGCAGCTCAGCCGGCTGCGCTGGCGGGCCGACCGGCCGCGCCGGGGCAACTGGTGGGAGCCGCTGACGGATTCGGTGCGGCCGGAGACCTTCATCGGCGCGTCCTTCATCACCCTGCTCAGCGTGCTGCTCGGTGAGGTCGACTGGCTGCTGATGCTCCTGGTGATGCTCCTCGCGCTGTTCGGACTGGCCGTCGTGGGCCTGATGACCCGGGCCGCGCCGCCGCTGCTGTGGCTGCGCCGGGCCAGCCGCTGGTTCGCGACCACGTCCTCCCTGGCCGCGTCCAGCACGGGCCTTCCCTCGGACGGCTGGTCCTGGCTCTCGCCGAGCGGCTCGTGGGACGTGATCCGGATGCGGGCAGCGGCGGTCGCCGGGCGGGTGGCGGAGGCGGGGGCGGGCGACGAGCAGGCGCGCCGCTTCCATCTGGAGCTGCGGGTGCAGGCGCTGCTGGAGGACCTGCGGGACAACTACCGGCCGCGTGCGCTGGACTGGCGGCGGGCCAAGCGGACGGTCCCGCCGATGGTGTTCCTGCCCCGGGCCACCCAGGACAACGGCGGCATTCTGCTGATCAACGCGATCAACAACGTACGGTCGCGGCGCAGCGAGGTGGATCCGCTGCTGCTGCTCGCGGCGTTGCCGGCCGCCGAGGTCATGCGGCACACCCCGCCGCCGGAGCTGCCGGGGGCGAACGCGCCGTTCCGTTCCTCGGGGGCCCGGGACCTGTACAAGGACTGGGTCGCCGATCTGAGCCTGGGCCAGACCCCGGCGGCGGCCGCGTCCCTGGCGTGGGTGCTCCAACTGCCGCTGACCCCCGCGAAGCTGGACCGTGAGGCGGTGCACCCCCGGCTCTCGACGAACCGGGTGCCGCGGACCTGGGCGCGGTGGGTGATGTCGCGGGAGGGCGCCGTGCTGGTCGTCGTGGGCAGTCTGCTGGGGGCGTTCCTGTGGGCCGGGCACTGGCGCGACACGTACTGCTACGGGCCGCTGACCGACCGCAGCACGGACGCGATCTGGGCCGGGCCCGCCAAGGACCGGGAGTGCGTCGGGGTGGCGACCGTGCCCGAGGTGCGCTTCGCGCGGGGCAACGGCCTGGAGCTGCACGGGGCCGGCAAGGGCATCACGTTCGAGCGGATCGAGCAGGCGATCCGCGAGGAGAACGCGGACATCGAACCGGACGACGCGTATGTGACCGTCGTCTACGCGGGTCCGCTGACCTCGGCGGGCAACGACCGCCGGGCGACCCGCAAGGGCCTGGAGGAGCTGACCGGCGTCTATCTCCATCAGCAGGCGGTGAACAAGACCGTACGGCGGTCGGTACGGCTGCGGGTGCTCACCGCCAACACCGGCCAGGACATGCTGCACCAGCTCACCGCCGTGCAGAAGATCATCGAGGTGGCCCGGCGGGATCCGACGGTGGTGGGGGTGGTCGGCCTCGGCCGCAACACCGACGAGAGCGACGACGCGGCGGCGCTGCTGCGCACGGCCGGGCTGCCGCTGGTGAACACGACGAACTCCAGCAGCGACCTGCCCCGCCTCTACCCCAACTACTTCGGCCTCGCGGCGACCGACGAGGAGCAGACGTACGCGCTGGGGCTGATCGCCGGGCAGATCGCCAGGAAGCTGGAGCGCCCGCACGCCGTCGTGCTGTCGCGCAGGACGGGCAACGGGGACAAGGACCGCTACACCGACGAGCAGCGGGCCGCGGGCCGGAAGATGCTCCGGGGGTCGGGCTTCTCGGTCGGCCGCGACGTGGAGTACGACCTCGCGGGCGGCGCGAGCCTGAACGCCCCGCTCACCACCGTCTGCCAGGCCGAACGGGCCCCGGACGCGCTGTACTTCGCCGGGCGCGTCGAGGACGTACGGACGCTGATGCGGGGCCTGTCGGAGACCACCGGGTGCTCGGACCGGGCGATGACGGTGTTCACGGGGGACGATCTGACGAAGGACACCTTCAGCGACAGCGCCTCCATCGCGACGAACGTCACGCTCTACCACAGCTCGCTCGCCCCGCTGAACCGGGGAAAGAACCTCGGCTTCTACGGGGACGCGCACCGCACCCTGCGGGAGCTGCGGCCCGACGAGAAGGCCGTCCCCCTGGTCGCGGGGCGTCCGGCGTACGAGGACGAGCTGTTCGCCAGCGGGCAGACGGTCATCTCCTACAGCGCGACGGCGGCGCTGTACGACGCCGCCGCCCGCGGTGACGCCCGCCGGAGCGCCGCCGAGACCTGGGCGACGCTGCACACGGTGGACCTGAACAACATGCCGACCGGGACGATCTCGTTCAGCCGGGCGAAGTCCTCGGTCTCCGACAACGTGCACGGCCTCAACATCGTCAAGGTGGTCCGCCCCGGGCCGAGCGCCGAGCGGACCGTCGTCTGCGGCAAGCCCGCCGGGAACGCGCGGCCGCTGACGGCGAAGGACTGCAAGCCGTGAGGCCCGCCGTCCGGATCAGTCGACGAGATCCCGCACCACGGCGTCGGCCAGCAGCCGCCCGCGCAGGGTGAGGACCGCGCGGCCCTCCTCGTACGGCTCCGGCTCCAGCAGCCCGTCCGCCAGGGCCCGGCGGGAGGCGGCGAGGCCGTCCGGTTTCAGGAGGGCGAGCGGGCAGCCCTCGCGGAGCCGGAGCTCCAGCAGGATGCGCTCGACCCGGCGGTCCTCCTGGCTGAGGACCTCGCGGCCCGCGCCGGGCGAGCGGCCCTCGGAGAGCGCCTGGGCGTACGCGCCCGGGTGCTTCACGTTCCACCAGCGGACCCCGCCGACGTGGCTGTGGGCCCCGGGGCCCGCGCCCCACCAGTCGGCCCCGCGCCAGTACAGCTCGTTGTGCAGGCAGCGGCCGGCCTCGGTGGTGGCCCAGTTGGAGACCTCGTACCAGTCGAAGCCCGCGGCGGCGAAGGCCGCGTCCGCGATGAGGTAGCGGTCGGCGTGCGCGTCGTCGTCGGTCATGGGGATCTCGCCGCGCCGGATGCGGCGGGCGAGCTGGGTGCCCTCCTCGACGATCAGGGCGTACGCGGAGACGTGGTCGGGGCCCGCGCCGATCGCCGCGTCCAGGGTGGCCCGCCAGTCGTCGTCGGACTCGCCGGGGGTGCCGTAGATCAGGTCCAGGTTGACGTGGTCGAAGCCCGCCGCCCGCGCCTCGGCGACACACGCCTCGGGGCGGCCGGGGGTGTGCGTGCGGTCCAGGATCTTCAGGACGTGCTGCTTGGCGCTCTGCATGCCGAAGGAGACCCGGTTGAAACCGCCCTCGCGCAGGGCGGAGAGATAGGCCGGGTCGACGGATTCGGGGTTCGCCTCGGTGGTGATCTCCGCGTCGTCCGCGAGCCCGAACTCCTCCCTGATCGACGCCAGCATCGTCACGAGGTCGGCGGCGGGCAGCAGGGTGGGGGTGCCGCCGCCGACGAAGACCGTACGGACGGGGCGCGGGTCGTCGCCGAGGACCTTGCGGGCCTGGCGGACCTCCTCGACGAGGTGGGCGGCGTAGTTGTCGCGAGAGGCGAGAGCGCCGCCGGAGCCGCGCAGCTCGGTGGCGGTGTAGGTGTTGAAGTCGCAGTAGCCGCAGCGGGTGGCGCAGTACGGGACGTGCAGATAGAAGCCGAGCGGGCGGTCGGCTGCGCCTTCCAGGGCGTGGCGGGGCAGCGCCCCGTCGTCGGGCACGGGCTCACCATCGGGCAGTACGGAAGGCATACCGTCCATTGTCGCTCGCCCGTGAGGTGCTTCAATCCGCGTGCCGGTCCGCGTGTCAATCCGCGTGCCGGTCCGCTGCCAGTCCGTGTGTCAACCCGCGTGCCAGTCCGCGTGTCAACCCGCGTGTCAGTCCGCGTGCAGCACCAGCAGCGCCACGTCGTCGTCCGGCGGCTGCTCCGCGAACTCGTGGACGGCCCTCCTGATCCGCTCGGCCGTCGCGTCGGCGGGCAGCCCGGCGCACCCGGCCAGCACCCGGGCCAGCCCGTCGCCGTCGTCGAACATCAGCGGGCCCGACCGCCGCTCGGTCACCCCGTCCGTGACGCAGAGCAGGCTGTCGCCGGGCTCCAGGTCGAACGTCTGGCTCTCGTACGCCACGTCCTCCACGACCCCCAGCAGCACCTGCGGGTCGGCCGCCGGGCATACGGAGCCGTCCGGGCGCAGCAGCAGCGGCAACGGGTGGCCGGCGCTGGCCACCGTGCAGCGGACGCCGCCGCCGGGGAGCGGGACGACCTCCCCGTACAGGAGGGACAGGAACCGGGACTGCGAGCCGTCGTGGAGCTGCTGGCCCCCGGCGGCGGCGACCATCAGGGCGGCGGCCTCGGCGGCCTCCATGGCGTCGTCCAGGAGCAGCCGGTTCAGCCGGTCCAGGACCTCCCCGACGCCGAAGCCCTCGCGGGAGAGCAGCCGCAGCCAGGGGCGGGCGAGACCGGTGACGACGGCGGCTTCGGGGCCGCTGCCCTGGACGTCGCCGAGGACGAAGCACCAGCGGTCGCCCGGACAGGGGAAGATGTCGTAGAAGTCACCGCCGACGACGCCGTCGTCGCTCGGTTCGTATACGAGGGCGCTGGTGACGCCGGGGATGTCCGCGACCTTGCTGGGCAGCAGGCCGCGCTGGAGGATGCGGCTGATGGTGGCCTGCCGGGTGTAGGCGCGGGCGGCTCCGACCGCGAGGCCGAGGCGGCGTACGAAGTCCTCGATGAGCGACGCGACCGCCTCGGGCACCCGGGCGACGCCCTCGCGCCCGACGAGCACGGTCCCGAGCGCCCGTCCGGCCGCCGTGATCCGGAAGGCGAGCGCGGCCCCGTCCCGGCCGCCGGGGTGCTCGTGGGTGCGGCCGCTGAGGTTCCGGGGCTTCTCCGCGTGGGCGCTGAGCCAGGGTACGGAGATGGGTACGGGGCCGGATCCCGCGTCGGCGGGGAGGTGGAGGGGTTCCCTCTCCAGGGCGGTGCGCAGGGGCTCCGTACCGGTCTCGTCGCAGTGCCAGACCCGGGCGAGGCGGGGGGCTGCGGCCGGTCCCGGGCCCTCGCTCTCCAGCCAGATCGCGCACCAGTCGGCGAGGCGGGGCACCAGCAGCTGGCCCGCTATGGCGGCCACCAGGTCCTCGTCGAGCTGCCCGGCGAGGAGGTCGGACGCCTCGGCGAGGAAGGCCGGTGCGCCCCGGCTGTCCCAGACCGCGTCGTCGCGCTCGGTGCGCCGGGCGGCCGGGGCGAGGATCTCGGCGGCGCGCAGCCCGCGGCTGAGGACCTCCTGCTCGGGCTGGGCGGGCGCGGCGGCGCTCCAGTCGTCGACGGGGAGGCGGGCCCAGACGGTCTTGAGGCCGGTGCGGTAGGTGATGCCCCAGGACTCGGCGAGGGTGGCGACGAGCTGGAGGCCCCGGCCGTACTCGGCGGGGTCGGGCAGCTCATCGGCGGGGGCGGCTGCGGATTCGGCGGGGGCTGCCGTGCCTTCGGTGGGGACTGCCGCGCCTCCGGCGGGGCCGGCCGTGCCTCCGCCGGGGCCGGCCGTGCCTCCGGCAGGGGCTGCCGCGGCCGGTTTCCCCGGCCGCTCGGGCTCGTCGCCGCTCACCGGGCGGGCCGGGTGGTGGTCGGTGACCTCCAGGACGAGGGCGGCGGACGGCTCCTCGCCCTCGGCGTCCTCCTCCAGCCTCAGCAGCAGGTCGACGGTGGTGCCCGCGTGCACCACCGCGTTGGTGACCAGCTCGTTGGCCACGGTCACGGCGTCGTCCGCGAGCCGGTCGCTGAAGCCCACGGCCGCGGGGGCCCCGAGCCCGGTCCACTCCGCGAGCGCGGCCCGCACGAACCGGCGGGCGGCGGACGGAGCCAGCGGTATTCCGGGCAGGCTGGTGCGGCTGACCAGAGGCGGGCCGCTCACATACCCGGCACCGGTGGCGGTGCCGGGACGGTGCACGATGTCCCGCTGCAAGGGAATGGGCCCCACGATGCGGCTCCTACGGGTCCGACGACACCGACAGAGTGACAGACGGGCCGCACGCATAAGCACCGAGTTACCGAAGTGAGCAGAAAATCGAGCAGATTCGAACGCCTGTATGCGGAAGGCGGCAGGAACGCATCGGATCCGCGTCTGTCCCGCGTGTCCCGCGCTATGACAAGCGCGAATGCGTCTTCCTCGGCGCCGCCGCCGCGGCTCCCGTCGCGATGCGGCTCGGCACCGCTGCCGTGCTGCCCGTTGCGGTCCGCCACAGCGCTCGTAGGATGCCTGGATGTCGAAGCCGATACGGATGAACCGCCGCACGTGGGCAGCCACGTGGGCAGTGCTGTGCGTGGCAGGACTCGCCGCCACCGCCGGGCTGAAGGCCGCCTCGGCACCGGGCCCGCATCCCGAGAAGCCTGTCAGCGCCGAGTGCCGCGAGCACGTCGCCTACGTCGAGAAGCAGCTGGAGAAGGCCAGGCAGAAGGGCGAGGGCGAGGGCGAGGGCGAGGGCATACTGGCGTACCCGCGACGCGGGGTCGACCCCGTGGACTGCACCGACGAGCTCCGCGACCTCTTCCGCAGCGAGCGGTGAGCCCTTCTCACCGAGCGGTGGGCCCTTCTCACCGACGACTCCGGCGCCCTTGAGCAGCCTCGGCGGCAGGACGGCCTGCCCGGCCGGCCGGGTCGCCGAGTCGGACGTCGGCATTGCGCGCGGATCGCATCCGGAACGCGGGCCGGGAACGCAGCGCGGGCGGGAGGTCCGGATGCTTCGGTATCCGGCCCTCCCGCCCGCGTACGCCTGACGACCTACGCCTCGCGCGACCCGGCGTACATCTCGTCGATCAGCCCCTGGTACTCGCGCTCGACGACCGGCCGCTTCAGCTTGAGGCTCGGGGTCAGCTCGCCGTGCTCCACGTCCAGGTCACGCGGCAGCAGGCGGAACTTCTTGATGGTCTGCCAGCGCTGGAGCCCCTCGTTGAGGCGCTGTACGTACCCGTCGATGAGCTCGACCGTCTGCGGGGCGGCGACCACCTCCGCGTACGACTTGCCCTTGAGGCCGTTCTCGGCGGCCCAGTTCAGGATGGTGGGGCCGTCGAGGGCGATGAGCGCGGTGCAGAAGTTACGGTCCGCGCCGTGCACCAGGATGTTGGAGACGAACGGGCAGACCGCCTTGAACTGGCCCTCGACCTCGGCCGGGGCGACGTACTTGCCGCCCGACGTCTTGATCAGGTCCTTCTTGCGGTCGGTGATGCGCAGATAGCCGTCTGCCGACAGCTCGCCGATGTCACCGGTGTGGAACCAGCCGTCCGACTCCAGGACCTCTTCGGTCTTGTCGGGCAGCTTGTGGTAGCCCTCCATGACACCCGGGCCGCGCATCAGGATCTCGCCGTCGTCCGCGATACGCACCTCGGTGCCGGGGAGCGGCTTGCCGACCGTGCCGGTGCGGTACGCCTCGCCCGGGTTGACGAAGGAGGCGGCGCTCGTCTCGGTGAGGCCGTAGCCCTCCAGGATGTGGACGCCCGCGCCCGCGAAGAAGTAGCCGATGTCGGGGGCGAGGGCGGCGGAGCCGGAGATGCAGGCGCGCAGCCGGCCGCCGAAGGCGTCACGGATCTTGGAGAAGACGAGCGCGTCGGCGACCTTGTGCTTCGCGCCGAGCGCGAAGGGGACGGACGCCTTGCCGGTGCGGCGGAAGTTGTCCTGGGAGACCTTGGCGTACTCGCGGGCGACCCCGGCCGCCCACTGGAAGATCTTGTACTTGGCGCCGCCGCCCGCGCGGGCCTTGGAGGCGACCCCGTTGTAGACCTTCTCGAAGATCCGGGGGACGGCTGCCATGTAGGTCGGCTGGACGACCGGCAGGTTCTCGATGATCTTGTCGATGCGGCCGTCGATCGCGGTGACGTGGCCGACCTCGATCTGGCCCGAGGTGAGGACCTTGCCGAAGACGTGGGCGAGCGGCAGCCAGAGGTACTGCACGTCCTCGGCGGTGATCAGCCCGGTCGCCACGGTGGCCTTGGCCATGTACGACCAGTTGTCGTGCGGCAGCCGTACGCCCTTGGGGCGGCCGGTGGTGCCCGAGGTGTAGATGAGGGTGGCGAGCTGGTCGGCCGTGATGGCGGAGACCCGCTCGGTGACCGCGTCCGGGTTCTTCGCCAGGAGCTCGTCGCCCTGGGCCTCCAGGTCGGCGAGGGTGATGATCCAGCCATCGGGGTCGCCCTCGGCGGGCTCGACGCCGGCCGGGTCGATGACGATGACGTGGGCGAGGTCGGGAAGCTCGGTACGGCGCTCCCGGGCCTTGGCCAGCTGCTCGGCGTCCTCCGCGACAAGGATCCGGCTCTCGGAGTCGGCCAGGATGAACGCGGACTCCTCGGCGTTCGTGGAGGGGTAGACCGTGGTGGTCGCCGCGCCCGCACACATCACGCCGAGGTCGATGAGAATCCACTCCACGCGGGTGGCGGAGGAGAGGGCGACCCGCTCCTCCGGCCGCACGCCGAGCGCGATCAGGCCGGCGGCGATCGCGTAGACCCGCTTCGCGGCCTGTCCCCAGGTCAGCGACTTCCAGTCGTCGGGACCCTCGCCCGAGGCCGACGGGACCGGGTAGCGGTACGCCTCCCTCTCCGGGGTCGCCGCCACGCGGTCGATGAAGAGGGCCGCCACGGAGGGCGGCCGGTTATCGATCAAGGTCTGTGTGTCGCTCACGACGTCCTCCGGGCCTGCGGCATTGCTACGACCGGCTTCTTTGATACTGCGACTGCTCTTGCTGTGCGGTGCTGTCCTGCTGCGCAACCTGCTTGTTCGTCTTGTTTAACTGGCGAGTAACCAACGATGCGTGATCAGAGTAGAGCGCACTCGGCCACCACGTAAGGGGCAACGGGCCGCCGCTTTCATAACGAAAGGGCCCCGCGAAACGCACGAGGCCCCTGAGACGGCAGGGCCCCCTCACCGCACGGTACTGCGGCGAGGGGGCCCTACGGCGATTCCCCGGAAGAAGCGGTACGGGCCGGGGCCTGCTGGGGAAGAAGCAGTACGGGCCAGGGCCTGCCCGAAAGAAGCGGTACGGGCCCGGGGCCTGCCCGAAAGAAGCGGTACAGGCCCGGGGCCTACTTCTTGCCCTTGCTCTCCCCGGCGGACTCGTCGGTCGACAGCACCGAGATGAAGGCGTCCTGCGGAACCTCCACGTTGCCGACCATCTTCATCCGCTTCTTGCCCTCCTTCTGCTTCTCCAGCAGCTTCCGCTTACGGGAGATGTCACCGCCGTAGCACTTGGCGAGGACGTCCTTGCGGATGGCGCGGACCGTCTCACGGGCGATGACCCGGGCGCCGATCGCGGCCTGGATCGGCACCTCGAAGTTCTGCCGCGGGATGAGCTTCTGCAGCTTGGCGACGAGCCGGACGCCGTACGCGTACGCCTTGTCCTTGTGGGTGACCGCTGAGAACGCGTCCACCTTGTCGCCGTGGAGCAGGATGTCGACCTTGACGAGCTGGGCCGACTGTTCGCCGGTGGGCTCGTAGTCGAGGGAGGCGTAACCCCGGGTCTTGGACTTCAGCTGGTCGAAGAAGTCGAAGACGATCTCGGCCAGCGGCAGGGTGTAGCGGATCTCGACGCGGTCCTCGGAGAGGTAGTCCATGCCGAGGAGGCTGCCGCGCCGGTTCTGGCAGAGCTCCATGATCGCGCCGATGAACTCGCTGGGGGCCAGCACCGTGGCGCGGACGACCGGCTCGTGCACCTTGTCGATCTTGCCCTCGGGGAACTCGCTCGGGTTGGTGACGACATGCTCGCTGCCGTCCTCCATCTCGACCCGGTAGACCACGTTGGGCGCGGTCGCGATCAGGTCGAGCCCGAACTCGCGCTCCAGCCGCTCGCGGACCACGTCCAGGTGGAGCAGGCCGAGGAAGCCGACGCGGAAGCCGAAGCCGAGCGCGGCGGAGGTCTCCGGCTCGTAGACCAGGGCGGCGTCGTTGAGCTGGAGCTTGTCGAGCGCCTCGCGCAGGTCCGGGTAGTCCGAGCCGTCCAGCGGGTAGAGCCCGGAGAACACCATCGGCTTGGGGTCCTTGTAGCCGCCCAGCGCCTCGGTCGCCCCCTTGTTCAGGGAGGTGATCGTGTCACCGACCTTGGACTGCCGCACATCCTTCACACCGGTGATGATGTAGCCGACCTCGCCGACGCCGATGCCGTCCGCCGGGGTCATCTCCGGGGAGGACACCCCGATCTCCAGGAGCTCGTGGGTGGCGCCGGTCGACATCATCTTGATGCGCTCGCGCTTGTTGAGCTGCCCGTCGACGACACGGACGTAGGTGACGACGCCCCGGTACGAGTCGTAGACCGAGTCGAAGATCATCGCGCGGGCGGGGGCGTCCGCGACGCCGACCGGCGCCGGCACGTCCCGGACGACCCGGTCGAGCAGCGCCTCGACGCCGACACCCGTCTTGGCGGAGACCTTGAGCACGTCCTCGGGCTGGCAGCCGATGAGGTTGGCGAGCTCCTCGGAGAACTTCTCCGGCTGCGCGGCGGGGAGGTCGATCTTGTTGAGCACCGGGACGATGGTGAGGTCGTTCTCCATCGCGAGATAGAGGTTGGCCAGCGTCTGGGCCTCGATGCCCTGCGCGGCGTCGACCAGCAGGACCGTGCCCTCGCAGGCCGCGAGCGACCGGGAGACCTCGTAGGTGAAGTCCACGTGGCCCGGGGTGTCGATCATGTTGAGGATGTGGGTGGTGCCCGTGTCCTCGCCCGTGTCGGGCGCCCACGGCAGTCGGACCGCCTGGGACTTGATGGTGATGCCGCGCTCGCGCTCGATGTCCATCCGGTCGAGGTACTGAGCACGCATCTGCCGCTGGTCGACCACCCCGGTCAGCTGAAGCATCCGGTCGGCAAGGGTCGACTTGCCGTGGTCGATGTGCGCGATGATGCAGAAATTGCGGATCAGCGCCGGGTCGGTACGGCTCGGCTCGGGCACGTTGGAAGGAGTCGCGGGCACGCAGGGTCCTGATTCTTGAGACGCCGAACGCCGTGTCTCGGGTCGATGTCGGGTCGGTCGGATCGTCGGTCGGATCGATACGTAGGCTCCATCGTCCCACGCCTGCGCGGCAGCGACCGGTTTGGGCCGGTCGGACGGTGGCTGCTACCGTGGACAGCTGTGCCTCGTGGCTCTCACGAGCGGCGCGGCTCACCTGGAAGATCCAACGAACCTGAAAAGGCTCTATTCGTGGCGAACATCAAGTCCCAGATCAAGCGGAACAAGACCAACGAGAAGGCGCGCCTGCGCAACAAGGCCGTCAAGTCGTCGCTCAAGACCGCGATCCGCAAGGCCCGCGAGGCCGTCGTTGCCGGTGACGTCGAGAAGGCCGGCACGGCCGTCCGCGACGCTTCCCGTCAGCTCGACAAGGCTGTCTCGAAGGGTGTCATCCACAAGAACGCCGCCGCCAACAAGAAGTCGGCGCTGGCGTCCAAGGTTGCCTCCCTTAAGGGCTGAGCTTCTTCCCGAAGCTCACTGATGTGACCGCCGGAACGGACCAGACGGGCCCTCTCTCCCGCCCCTGACCGGCACCCCGCGCCGCACACCGAACCTGCGTTCGCCACGCGGGTGCGGCGCACCAGAAGCGTGAACCGGAAGCCCCGGGCGTAGATCTCCCCAGATCTACGCCCGGGGCTTCGGCATGTCCATTTCCGGCGCGTGCACCCCTGGCCTGCCCCGGGGCGCTGCTCCCGGGCAGTCCGTCCGGGGGCACTGCTCCCAGCCCGTCCGTCCGAGGGCACTGCTCCCAGCCAGTCCGGGGGCGCTGCTCCCCAGCCAGTCCGGGGCGCACATCCAGTCGGCCTGCGCACACCCAGCCTGTCCGGGGGCACATCCAGCCGGCCCGCGCACACCCAGCCCGTCCGGCGTTTGAGGACGGAACCGGCACTCGCACGAGGGCCCGCTCGCCACGGTGAGCCCGCAGGGGGCACACCCAGCCCGTCCGGCGCTTGAGGACGGAACCGTCGAGCGGGAGGCCCCGCGCCCGTGGCGAACCCGAGGGAGCGACTACCGCCCCGCCCGCGCGGCCCGCGCAACAGCGACGACGGCCTTCTCCAAGGCGTACTCAGGATCGTCCCCCCCGCCCTTCACCCCCGCATCCGCCGCAGCCACGGCCCGCAGCGCCGAGGCGACGCCGTCCGGCGTCCACCCCCGTATCTGCTGCCGCACCCGGTCGATCTTCCACGGCGGCATCCCCAGCTCCCGCGCCAGATCGGCCGGCCGGCCGCCCCGGGCGGAGGACAGCTTCCCGATCGCCCGCACCCCCTGCGCCAGCGCACTGGTGATCAGCACGGGCGCGACCCCGGTCGACAACGACCACCGCAGCGCCTCCAGCGCCTCCGCCGCCCGCCCCTCGACCGCCCGGTCGGCGACGGTGAACGACGACGCCTCCGCACGCCCCGTGTAGTAGCGCCCGACGACCGCCTCGTCGATCGTGCCCTCGACGTCCGCGATCAGCTGGGACACCGCACTGGCCAGCTCCCGGAGGTCGCTGCCGATGGAGTCGACGAGCGCCTGGCACGCCTCGGGCGTCGCGGACCGCCCGTGCGCCCGGAACTCCGACCGTACGAACGAGAGCCGCTCGGCCGGCTTGGTGGTCTTCGGGCAGGCGACCTCCCGCGCCCCGGCCTTGCGCGCCGCGTCCAGCAGCCCCTTGCCCTTGGCCCCGCCCGCGTGCAGCAGGACGAGCGTGATCTCCTCGACCGGCGCTCCGAGATACGCCTTGACGTCCTTGACCGTGTCGGCCGCGAGGTCCTGCGCGTTGCGCACGATCACGACCTTGCGCTCGGCGAAGAGCGAGGGGCTGGTGAGCTCGGCGAGCGTGCCGGGCTGCAACTGGTCGGGGGCGAGGTCGCGCACATCCGTATCGGCGTCGGCAGCGCGGGCCGCCGCCACCACCTGCTGCACCGCACGGTCCAGGAGAAGGTCCTCCTGGCCCACGGCGAGCGTGAGGGGGGCGAGCGGGTCGTCGGTGGAATTCTTCCTGGTGGCCATCGCGCTCCAGCATCCCACGCCCCACTGACACACCCCATGACACCACCGACCGAGGGGCCGCTACGGGGCGCTGCGCTCCCTGTCGCCGCCGGACGTCCCCACGGGAGCCCCACCGGTCCCGACCGGAACCCCACCACCCCGGGCACGGACGCCCCGTTCTCGGGCTCGGGCGCCCCCGTGCCCGGCACGGACGCCCGTGTCCGAGAATGAGCGGGTGAGCGATGTGAGACATGTACTGGTGCTGCCGGACCGCGACGCGGCGGAGGAGGTGGCCGGTGAGCTGGCCGACCGCTTCGGAGTCGCCGAGGAGCCCCAACTCGTACGGGACGCCCTGGCCGGCGAGGACGACGCCGAGGACGCCCAGTGGCTGGTCGTCGTGGAGGACCCGGCCGGACGCCTGGACCCGGCCGCGCTCGACGGGTTCGCCGCGGAGTACGAAGGATGGCTGGAGCAGCCGTAACGTACGGCACATCGGTCCTCCCCTCATGAACTCCCCACCGCCCGCAGCTCCTTGCCCGCACCGGTCACCGCGATGGCTCCGTGGGTGTCGGTGCGCAGGACCCGCGCCCCGGCGGCCCTGAGCGCGTCGACGGTTCGGGGTGCCGGATGACCGTACGGGTTGTCCGCGCCGGTGGAGATCAGCGCCAGCCTCGGCCGTGCGCTGTGCAGCAGCCCCATGTCCTGGAAAGCGGAACCGTGGTGCGCCACCTTGAGGACGTCCACCCGGGGCAGAACCACGTGGCTGTGCAGCAGCTCGCGCTGGGCCGGCGGTTCGAGGTCGCCGAGGAGCAGCAGCGTGAGACCGCCCGCCGCCCGCACGTGCAGGGTCACGCTGGAGTCGTTCGGCCCCCGCGAAGCCTTCGCCGCCCTGGCTCCCCCGGTCTCCCTGACTCCCCCGGCCTCCCCGGCTCCCCCGGGACCGTCGCGCGGCCAGAGGACCCGCCAGTCGAGCGGACCCGCCCGCCGCCGCTCACCGGGGGCCGCCCGCACCATCGCGACCCGGGCCGCGGCGGCCGTCCGCCGCACGAACGCGGCCTGCTCGGGCGGCTCGTCCAGGCTCGTCGTCTGAATCGCGCCCACGGCCCTGCCCCGCAGCACCCCGGGAAGCCCCCGCACATGGTCGGCGTGAAAGTGGGTGAGGATCACGAGCGGTACGCGGCTGACGCCGAGCTCGCGCAGACAGCGGTCGACCGGGCGGGGGTCGGGCCCGGCGTCGACGACCACGCCCGCACCCTCCCCGGCCGCGAGCACCATCGCATCGCCCTGCCCGACGTCGCACAGCGCGAACGCCCAGTCCGGCGGCGGCCATCCGGTGATCACCCGGGCCAGCGGGGCCGGCCGCAGCACCACCAGGACCAACAGGAGCGCGGCGGCCGAGCAGATCCAGGGATGGCGTGCCAGCCGGGGGGCGAGGAGCACGGCCAGGACCGTGAGGGAGGCGAGGAGTGCCGCCCCGGTCCAGCCTCCCGGCCACGGGGCCTCCGCCCCGGGAAGGTCCGCCCCCGTACGGGCCACCGTGGCGATCCACCCGGCCGGCCAGCCCGCGACCCGGGCCAGCAGCTCGGCCACCGGCAGGGCGACCGGGGCGGTGGCGAGCGCCGCGAACCCCAGCACCGTCGCGGGCGCCACCGCGAACTCCGCCAGCAGATTGCACGGGATCGCCACCAGGCTCACCCGGGAGGCCAGCACCACCACGACGGGCGCGCAGACCGCCTGCGCGGCGGCCGCCGCCGCCAGCACCTCCGCGAGCCGGCCCGGCACCCGCCGCCGTCGCAGTGCCGCGCTCCACCTCGGCGCGAGGGTCAGCAGGGAACCCGTGGCCAGGACGGAGAGCAGGAACCCGTAACTCCGGGCCAGCCAGGGGTCGTACAGCACCAGGAGCACGACAGCCGCCGCCAGAGCGGGGATCAGTGATCTGCGGCGGCCCGTTCCGATGGCGAGGAGGGTGATCAGACCGCAGGCTGCCGCACGCAGGACGCTCGGCTCCGGACGGCAGACGACGATGAACACGAGCGTCAGCGCGCCGCCGATCAGTGCGGTCCCCCGCAGGGAGATGCCCAATCTCGGTGCCAGACCGCGCCGTTCACTGTTCAGCGCCGATCCGGGCGGACCGATGAGAAGGAAGAGGAGAATCGAGAGATTCGCCCCGGAGACAGCCAATAAGTGCGTCAGATCGGTGGCCTTGAAGGCGTCGTGGAGTTCGGGCGGGACCCTGGAGGTGTCTCCGACCACCAGCCCCGGCAGCAGCGCCCGCGCATCCGCGTCCAGACCGTCCGTCGCCTCCCGCAGCCCGGAGCGCAGCTCCCCGGCCGCGCGTTGGATCGACGTCGGGGGCCCGATGATCCGGGGCGGCCCCCCGGCGTCCGCCCGCAGGACGGCGGCCAGGCGTTCACCCTCGTGGGCGGGCGGCGACAGCCGCCCCGCGACGCGGAGCCGGGTGGACGGCAGAAGCCGCTGCCAGGCCGCCCGGTCGCCGCCGGGCAGGACCATGAGGAGCACCGGCGTACGCACCCGGGTGCGGTCGCCACCGGGGTCGGACACCTCGGTGATGTCGGCGTTGAGCAGCAGGGCGGGCGGGGTGCTGTGGCTCCCCCGGACGCCCGGTCGGGTCGGCCGAGGGTCCGATGTCACCCGCACCTCCACGTCGACCCGGGCGTGCTCCCGCGCCAGTGCGGGCACCGGTCCACGCCGTACATCGGCGGCATGCAGCCCCGCCGTGGCGGCACCCGCCGCCGCGCAGAGCAGCACGGTCCCCGCCACGACGGCCCGAGAACGGCCGCGCCCCGCCGAACCGTTCGCAGGTCGCCCCACCCCCGTGGGGGCGACCTGAGAAGGGCCGGGCCCCGCCGGACCGTTCGCGCTTCGCCCCACCCCCGTGGGGGCGACCGCGCGCGGTCCGGCCAGGAGCACGAGCGCCCCAGCGGCGCAGACCCCGGCCGCGATGCCCACCCAGCGCCCCGGCAGCCCCAGGGCGAGCGCCGCTGCCGCCCAGACCGCCAGCGCCGGCGGGACGAGCCGCAGATCCACCGCCTCCTCCCGGCGCGGACCGGCCGTCTCCGGCTCCCCTGCCCCGTCCGCCCCACGGTGGACTGCCACAGGGGCGCTCATGGCTGTACGAGCGGTTGAAGGTCGGCGAACCGGCGGTCTCCGATGCCGTTGACCTGCCGGAGCTCGTCGACGGACCGGAACCCGCCGTGCTGCGCGCGGTGATCGATGATGTGCTGCGCCAGCACGGGCCCGACCCCCGGCAGTGTTTCGAGCTGCTCCTTGGTGGCCGTGCTCAGGCTCAGCGGCGCCACCGGGCCAGCCGCCCCCGGCGTGCCCACCGCCCCGCCGGTCCCACCCGTCGCACCGGGGGCGGCCGGGGCAGGGGGAAGACCCACCACGACCTGCTCGCCGTCCATGAGGACCCGCGCCCGGTTGAGCCCCGTGACGTCGGCGCCGGAACGCACACCGCCCGCCGCCCTGAGCGCGTCCGCCACCCGCGAACCGGCCGGAAGGCGCTGGACGCCCGGCCGGTGCACCTTGCCGCTGACATCCACGACGATCTCCACCACCGCGTCCGGGGCGGGGGAAGGCGGGCCACCGGCCATCGGCCCGGGCACCGGTTCCACGCCACCGAGCCGTAAGGAGTCCCCAACCGACGCAGATGCCGCCGCCCCGTCCTCCACCGCCTCCGGCGCGCGCACCACCTGAGGACGCACGGACCAGAAGTGGAACGCGGCGAGGCCCACGGCCGCGAGCAGCAGCACGGCCAGCGCCGCGAGCGTTCGTGGCGCCAGTCCGCATCGGAGCCGTACCCACAGCGGCACTCGCTCCCGAAGCTCCGACACCACCCGCCACACACCCCGCGCCCGCCCAGGCTCCCGCACCTCCACATCCGCGTCCTGTCGCGCGCTTTCGTCCGGCGGGAGGTACGGAGTCGGGGCGGGGGTCGAGAGCGGAATCGGGGAGGGAGTCGGAGCCGGGGCCGGGGACAGAGTCGGGGTCGGGGACAAAGTCGGGGCCGGGGTCGGCCTTGGGTACAGCTGTGGATTCGGACGCGGGTCAGGGTCCGCAGGAGGGCCGGGTGCACCGGCCATCAGCGCATCCGCCCGACGCCGCGCGGTCGCTGCGGCAAGGGCGGCACGCCCCCGCGCGGACCCCTGCCGGCCGTAGCGGGCACCCGGCCGAGCGCCGGGACGGAGCCCCGCTCGGCCGCTCGGACGGCTTCCGGGACCTGGCCGCACCCGGCTCCCGGCAGTCGGCGCACGTTCGGCAGCGGCCGCCGCGCCCACGGGGACATCGACGGAAGCAGGCGGAATCGGGGGCGGAGGCGATGAAGCCGGAGACGAGAGAGACGCGAGCGCGGGAGACGCGAGCGCGGGAGACGGGGACTGCGCGACGGTGGACGAGTGGTCGGGATGTGACACCCGAGGAGTTCGAAGGGCCATGCCTCACGACGTTAGGCACAACCGCCCGAACCCGCTGAGCAGCCCCGATTCCTGTGGACAACCGGCCAGTTGTGGATAACTCGGCCACCCGTTCGTGCCGTCACCGAGGCGAAATCACCGCGCCGGAATCACTGCGGCAGAATCACTGCGCCAGAGTCATCGGGGCGAGATCACCGCGCCCAGCAGCCCCGGCCCCGTGTGCGCACCGATCACCGCGCCCACCTCGCTGACGTGAAGGTCGACCAGGCCCGGCACCCGCTCGCGCAGCCGCCCGGCCAGGCGCTCCGCGCGATCAGGCGCGGCGAGGTGGTGAACGGCGATGTCCACCGACGCCTCACCGGCCTTCTCGGCGGCGATCTCCTCCAGACGGGCGATGGCCTTGGACGCCGTCCGCACCTTTTCCAGCATCTCGATCCGGCCGCCGTCGAGCTGGAGAATCGGTTTCACGGCGAGCGCGGAGCCCAGCAGCGCCTGCGCCGTGCCGATACGGCCGCCCCGGCGGAGGTAGTCCAGCGTGTCGACATAGAAATAAGCGGACGTTCCGGCGGCCCGCTTCTCCGCCGCCACGACGACCTCGTCCAGGCTGCCGCCGGCGTCCGCGGTCTCCGCCGCCGCGAGAGCGCAGAACCCGAGGGCCATGGCGACCATGCCGGTGTCCACCACGCGTACCGGAATCGGAGCGTCCTTGGCCGCGAGCAGCGCGGCGTCGTACGTGCCCGAGAACTCCGCCGACAGATGCAGCGACACCACCGCATCCGCCCCGCCCTCGGCCGCCGCCCGATACGCCTCGGCGAAGACTTCGGGGCTCGGGCGGGAGGTGGTCACGGAGTGGCGTTTCTGCAAGGCGAGCGCGAGCGAGCGGGCCGAGATCTCCGTGCCCTCCTCCAGGGCCTGACCACCCAGGACGACGGTCAGCGGCACCGCGGTGATGCCGTGCCGTTCCATCGCCTGGCGCGGCAGATAGGCCGTTGAATCGGTGACGACAGCGACATGGCGGGACATGAGCCGGAGGTTACCTGCCGAGGTGGGAGTGCGGGAGTCCGACCCCGACCCTCTGATCATTCGTGGTCACTTCGGAACGCACCTTGTCACCGGCGAACACCGAGACACTCCGACACCGAAACGCCGAGACCTCAAGAACACCGAGACTTCAACACTTCACGGACCTCAGGCACCTCACTGACCTCAGGCACCTCACGCACCTCACGCACCGCTATATGCCTCGCCACAAGCGACGCCGTCAGTTGGTCGTCTCCGGCTTGGCGGACTTCTGCCACAGATAGCGCGTCTGGAGGCGCGGGTCCGGGCCCGTGATCGCCTGCGGGGACTCCTCGCCGGCCGGCCCGCCCCAGGACTCGTCGGCCGTGCTGCTGCTTCCGGCTCCGGCGGCCGGCTCGGGCCAGTCCGCCCCCGCGCCGCGTGCCCGCCCCGGCCCGGCACCCGGGCCCGGAGGGGTCCCCGCGTCCGCAGTCCGCGACGACGAATGCTCCCCCACCGTCCAGTGCCGCAGAGCACCCGCCTCGATGTCGATCTGTGCGTTCAGCGCGTCCAGGTCGTCGTCGGCGAACTGCTGGGCCCGGTCCCGTGCCGCCCAGCGCAGCGAGTCCGCCGAGTGCGTGATCCGCTGGGTGCGCTCCTTCAGCTTCGGCAGCAGGCCGGCGACCGTCGCCCGGTCCGGCTCGCGCTCCAGCCGCTTCAGCTCGTCGTCCAGCTCAAGGCCGTGGGCGCTCAGCCGGCGGAAGAGGGCCACCGACTCCGCCAGCGAGGCGTCCTCCGCCACGCCGGCGTGCAGGGCGTCCTGGGTGGCGCGCATCGACGTGCGCAGGGTGAGCCGGAGCTGCGCGAGCTCGCCCGCGACGCCCGGCTGACCGAAGCTCTTGGCCCGGAGCGTGGTGTCCTCCACGGTGCGGCGGGCCTGGGTGATCGTGCGGTCCACACCGCGCTTGGCCGCGCCGACGGCCTTGACGGTCGCATAGACGCCCAGGGCGACGAACGCGACGAAGAGCAGCGCCACCACCGCAATCACGGCTCCGACTTCCATGAACGCCCCTCGGATGTCTCGATGCGGCTGCCGGTACCGGTCGCCCCCTCCACCGTAAACGGAACAGGCAGGCCGAGGGTTCCTTCGGAACCCCCAACCTGCCCGTAGGGGATGGCCCTAACCACGTACGGAGGTGGTCACGCGGGGACGATGTTCACCAGTTTCGGCGCGCGGACGATCACCTTGCGGATCCCCGCTCCGCCCAGCGCCGCGACGACCGCCTCGTCCGCCAGGGCCAGTGCCTCCAGCTCCTCGTCCGTGATGGAGGGCGAGATCTCCAGGCGGGCCCGGACCTTGCCCTTGATCTGGACGACGCAGGTGACGGTCTCGTCCACGATGTACGCCGGGTCGGCCACCGGGAAGTCCTGGTGGACGACCGACTCGGTGCGGCCCAGCCGGCGCCACAGCTCCTCCGCGATGTGCGGGGCCAGCGGGGCGATCAGCAGGACCAGCCGCTCGGCCACGGACCGCGACAGCGGGCCGCCCGCCTTCGTCAGGTGGTTGTTCAGCTCGGTGATCTTGGCGATGGCGGTGTTGAACCGCATCCCCTCCAGGTCCCGGCCGACCCCGTCGATCGCCTTGTGCAGGGCTCTCAGGGTGTCCTCACCGGGCTCCGTGTCGACGACCGTGACCTCGCCGGTCTCCTCGTCGACCACGTTGCGCCACAGCCGCTGCAGCAGCCGGTACTGCCCGACCACGGCACGCGTGTCCCACGGGCGCGACACGTCCAGCGGGCCCATCGCCATCTCGTACAGGCGCAGGGTGTCCGCACCGAACTCGGCGCAGATCTTGTCCGGCGTGATCGCGTTCTTCAGGGACTTGCCCATCTTGCCCAGGACGCGGCTGACCTTCTCGCCCTCGTAGTAGTAGGCGCCGTCGCGCTCCTCCACCTCGGCGGCGGGGACGGCGATGCTCCGGCTGTCGTAGTAGACGAATGCCTGGATCATGCCCTGGTTGTACAGCTTGTGGAACGGCTCGGCGGACGAGATGTGGCCCAGGTCGTGCAGCACCTTCGTCCAGAAACGGGCGTACAGCAGGTGCAGCACGGCGTGCTCCGCGCCGCCGACGTACAGGTCGACGCCGCCGGTGGGCTGCCCCTCGCGCGGGCCCATCCAGTACTGCTCGATCGCCGGGTCGACCAGCTGCCGTTCGTTGTTCGGGTCCAGGTAGCGCAGCTCGTACCAGCAGGAACCGGCCCAGTTGGGCATGGTGTTGGTCTCGCGGCGGTATTCCTTCGGTCCGTCGCCCAGGTCCAGCGTGACGTTCACCCAGTCCGCGTTGCGCGACAGCGGGGTCTCGGGCTGGGCGGTCGCGTCCTCCGGGTCGAAGGTGCGCGGCGAGTAGTCCTCGACCTCCGGCAGCTCCAGGGGCAGCATCGACTCGGGCAGCGGGTGGGCGATGCCCTCCTCGTCGTACACGATCGGGAAGGGCTCGCCCCAGTAGCGCTGGCGGCTGAACAGCCAGTCGCGCAGCCGGAAGTTGACGGTGCCCTCACCGACGCCGTGCTCCCGCAGCCACTCGGTGATCCTGGCCTTGGCCTCGACGACGCCCAGACCGTCCAGCGAGATCTCGTCGTTCGCGGAGTTGACCAGCTTCGCGTCGTACGAACCGAAGGCGTCGTCCCACGTGGAGGGGTCGGTGCCGCGGTCGTCGGACGGCTGGACGACACAGCGCATCGGCAGCTCGAAGGCGCGCGCGAAGGCGAAGTCGCGCGCGTCGTGCGCCGGTACGGCCATGATCGCGCCGGTGCCGTAGCCCATCAGTACGTAGTCCGCGATGAAGACCGGGACCTTCTCGCCGCTGACGGGGTTGGTCGCGTACGCGCCGGTGAAGACACCGGTCTTGTCCTTGGCCTCGGCCTGCCGCTCGACGTCGGACTTGGCCGCCGCCTGCTTGCGGTACGCGGTGACGGCCTCGGCCGGGCTCGCGTGCCCGCCGGTCCACACCGGGTGGGTGCCCTCGGGCCAGGCGGCCGGGATGATCCGCTCGACCATGTCGTGCTCGGGGGCCAGCACCATGTAGGTGGCGCCGAACAGGGTGTCCTGACGGGTGGTGAAGACGGTGATGCCACCGGCGGTGTCGACCGGGAACTCGACACGCGCGCCTTCGGAGCGCCCGATCCAGTTGCGCTGCTGCAGCTTGATGGCCTCGGGCCAGTCCAGTGCGTCCAGGTCGTTCAGCAGCCGGTCGGCGTAGGCGGTGATGCGCATGTTCCACTGGCGCAGCTTGGCCTTGAAGACGGGGAAGTTGCCGCGCTCGGAGCGGCCGTCCGCGGTAACCTCCTCGTTGGCCAGTACGGTGCCCAGCCCCGGCGACCAGTTGACGGGCGCGTCGGAGGCGTACGCCAGGCGGTACTGGCCCAGCAGGTCGGCGCGCTCGGCGGCGCTCAGCGCGCTCCACTCACGACCGTCCGGGGTCGCCCGCGTGCCGGTCTCGAACTGCTCGACCAGCTCGGCGATCGGGCGGGCCCGGCCGGCCTCGGTGTCGTACCAGGAGTTGAAGATCTGCAGGAAGATCCACTGCGTCCACTTGTAGTACTCGGCCTCGATCGTCGCGAAGGAGCGGCGGTTGTCGTGGCCCAGACCCAGCCGGCGCAGCTGGACCTTCATGTTCTCCATGTTGGCCTCGGTGGAGGCCCGGGGGTGCGTGCCCGTCTGGACCGCGTACTGCTCGGCGGGCAGGCCGAAGGCGTCGAAGCCCAGCGTGTGCAGCACGTTGTGGCCGGTCATCCGCTGGTGGCGGGCGTAGACGTCGGTGGCGATGTAGCCCAGCGGGTGCCCGACGTGCAGCCCCGCACCCGAGGGGTACGGGAACATGTCCATGACGAACTTCTTCGGCTTGGCGGCCAGCTCCGGGTCGCCCGCCAGGTCACCGGTGGGGTTCGGCGCCTCGTACGTCCCCTCGGCGTCCCAGAAGTCCTGCCAGCGTGCCTCGATGTCGGCGGCCATCGCCGCCGTGTAGCGGTGCGGCGCGGCCGTCTCGGCTGCGGAATTCGTCTCGCTCATGATCCTCAAAGCTCCATCGATCGTCATCTGCCGGGAAACGAAAAATCCCCTCGCACAGGAGGGGACGCCGCGCTGACTCCGACCAGGCGTTCTCACCGGTCGGGACGGTTCAGCGCGGCTCGCTAAGCAGAAGGCGTACGGCACGCATGGCGTCAGGGTACCGCACGGGCCTGGAGGCGAGCGGGGAGCAACCGGTGGGCGGACATCGCGCGCGGGAGCCGCTGTCCACCCGCTCGTCCGTCGCCCTCAGTAGTCGACGCGTGATGCTCCTGTGGGCACACGGTGTGCGTTCGACGGGGTTGCGGTGGGCCTTCCGTGGAGTCCTGGGGCGGTTCCCCGGAGGCGGGGAACTCCCGGGAAGCGGAGGTTACTCGGCGTACCGACTTCTATCGGGGCAACCGAGCAAAGCTCGTACCGTCCGGTATGGGGCGTCCTAGCATGCGGCAACGGGACCGCTTTGCCGAACTATTCGGAGTCGCCCCCATGAACCCTCATCGCAAGATCCGCGTATCCCCCACCATGAGCCCCGGAATGAGTCGGCCTGTACAGGGCGGCCTGACTGTCGCCGCCCTGGTATTCGTCCCCCTGCTCGCCGTCGCGGGGAGCGACGGCTTGCGCGCCACCCTCGATTTCACCACCGGCGTCCTGTCGCTGGTGTCGCTCAGCGCAGCCGTCGCCTGGGGGCTGCTGGCCACCGACCGGCTGTTCCTCTCCGCCCGGCAACGGCTCCTGTGCCAGGGCATCCACCGGGCCACGGCCGTGGCCGCACTCGGCTTCCTGCTGCTGCACGGAACCGTCAAGGTCGCCCTCGGGCATGTCACCCTGCTCGGCGCCCTCATACCCTTCGGCCTCGGCGTGACGGGCGCGGCGGGGCTGATCGGCTTCGGCTCGCTGGCCGGACTGCTGATGGTGGTCACCGCAGCGACCGGCGCACTGCGCAGCGCCTTCGCCCAGCCGTCCCCCGCGGCCAGCCGGCTCGGGCAGTCGCTGGGAGCGCCCCGGGACACGGGCGGGATCGCGGGGCGGTGGCGCGCCCTGCACGCCCTGGCGTATCCGGCCTGGTGCTTCGCGCTGATCCACGGCCTGTACGCGGGCCGCGCGCCCGCCACCTGGGTCGTCGTGATGTACGGCCTGTGCCTCGCCGCCGTCGCCGGAGCCCTGTGCCTGCGGTCGCTGCCCCGCCCGACGAAACGCCGGATCACCGACCGGATCGCCACGCTGCTGAGCCCCGAGGCGGACGGGACCGTGCCGGATCCGGTGCTGCGCGGGTCCTCGCCGCCGGGCGCGCAGGGCGGTCCGGGCCCGGACGGCGAACCGGGCGCGCCCTATGGGCCGGGCGTGGACCGCGAACCGCACCCGGGCGACCCCACCGGGTGGAGCGAACCGGGCCGGGAGGTCCGGGGCACTCCGGTACGCCCCCGCACCCTGTCGGCCCCGGCACATCGGCGGACCCCCCAGCCGATGCCGCCGCCCATGCCGCCACCGTCGACGCCCCCGCCCATGACGTCCCCGTCCGTGCCGCTGCCCGGCTCGCTGCACTCGCTGCACGAGGCTCCCACCGAGCTGCTGTACGGGGTCGGGGCCGCCCAGCAGCCGCCCGGCGCGGGGCCGACCCCGTACGAGCCGCCTCCGCGCAGTTCCGACCGGCTCGCGGACGGCCCTGCGGCCGGTCCGGGGATATCGGCCGGCTACCGCGCCGTCTCCCGGGCCGGTGAGGCCCCGCTCCCGCCGGGCGCCAGGTGGCCCGCTCCGTCCCCCGCGCCGCCCGTGCAGGCCCGGCACCGGGCCGGCGGCGCCGAGCACACCTACGCGCCCCCGCAGGAACCACCGCTGTACACGTCACCGCTCCACACGACGCCTTCTTATGCCGCTCCGGCCCACGGCACAGCCGACGCGACGCCTTCTCACGGCACTCCGGCCCACGGCACAGCCGATGCGGCACCTTCTTATGGCAACGCACCGACGCACAGCACACCCTCCCCTTCGCCCGCCCACGAGTCAGCCGCATACGAGTCACCCGCTTACCGGTCAGCCGCATACCAGTCACCGACTTACGAGTCAGCCGCTCACGAGCCCCACGAATCAGCCGCCCCCGGCTCCGGCCCGTTCTCCGCGCCCCCGGCCGGCGAACCCTGGCACGCACCCGCAGGAGACCGCCCGTGAACGTTCCCCTCCCCGATGTTCCCGAGGTCCGCGTCGTCGGCCTGCCGCATCTGACCACCGGCTTCGACCTGGTGGAGCGGCTCGACCTCGCCATGCATCTGAAGGTGCACGGGCCCCTCGAACCGATGACCGGTGAGCGGCTGGCCGAACTGGCCGAAGCGATCTCCCTGCGCGGGCGGGGCGGGGCGGGGTTCCCCTTCGGCAAGAAACTGCGGGCGGTGGCCAAGGCGTCGATCCGGCGCGGGGTGCGGCCCGTCGTCGTGATCAACGGGAGCGAGGGCGAGCCCGCCTGCCGCAAGGACACCGTCCTGCTCAACCGCGCCCCGCACCTGATCCTGGACGGCGCCCTGCTCGCCGCGGAGGCCCTCGGCGCGCGCACGCTGGTCGTCGCCGTCACCCGTAACTCCACCGAGGTCTCCGTACGCGCGGCCCTCGCCGAGCGCGGCCTCTCCGACCGGCGCGGCCAGCAGTTGCGCGCCCGGGTGATCCGCACCCCGGAGCGCATGGTGTCGGGCGAGGCGTCCTCGGTGATCCGGGCGGCGAGCGGCGGGCCCGCCCTGCCTCCGGGCCGGCGCGAGCGAGCGGCGGAGAGCGGGGTCGGCGGCGCGCCGACGCTGCTGTCCAACGCGGAGACGTACGCCCAGCTCGCCGTCGCCGCCCGGACCGGCCCCCGCAGGTACGGGCACACGGGGCTGCCGAACGAACCGGGCACCGTCCTGCTCACCGTCTCCGGCGCCGTGGCCCGGCCCATGGTCATCGAGGTGCCGACCGGCGTCCCGCTGCGGTACGTCCTCCAGCTGGCCGGCGCCCCGCCGCTGCCCCAAGGGGTGCTGACGGGTGGCTACCACGGCAACTGGATCGACGCGGTCGCCTCCCACAACGCGGTCGTCTCCCGGGAGTCGCTGGCCACCGTGGGCGGTGCTCTGGGCGCGGGCGCGATCCTGCCGATCGGGCCGGACACCTGCGCGCTCGGCGAGTCCCTGCGGATCGCGAACTGGCTGGCCGCCGAGACCGCCGGCCAGTGCGGGCCCTGCAAGCTGGGGCTGCCGGCGGCCGCGGGCGGGCTCTCCGACGTGCTGAACGGGGGCGGTCCCGCCGCGCTGGAGGCGCTGCGCGAGGTGACCCAGGCCGTGAAGGGCCGGGGCGCGTGCAAGCACCCGGACGGTTCGGCGCGGTTCCTGATGTCGACCTTGTCGGCGTTCACGGACGATCTCGCCGCCCATGTCCTGGACGGCGGGTGCGGCCGGGAGACGCTCGGCGTGCTGCCGCTGCCCGGATCCGGCTACCAGGATCTGGAGGAGTCGATTCCGAGCGGCGAGAAGCTGGCGGTGGACTGGACGCTGTGCCAGGGCCACGGCCTCTGCGCGGACATCGCCCCCGAGCTCATCAGGCTGGGCCCGGACGGCTACCCGGCGCTGGCGGACGCCTCCGTTCCGATGCATCTGCGCGGGCGCGCCCAACGGGCCGTACGGCGCTGCCCGGCGCTCGCGCTCCGGATCGAGCAGCCGCCCGCCGAGCAGCGTCCCGCGCTGCCCGCGGTCAACCGGCGGGCCCTGGGCAGCGGACGCGGCTGAGCGAGCCGGGAACCGGGCAACGAAAAAGGGACATGAAGAAGCGGGCCACCCGATCCGGGTGGCCCGCTTCTTCACTGCTTCACTGTGGAGCTAAGGAGAATTGAACTCCTGACCTCCTGCATGCCATGCAGGCGCTCTACCAACTGAGCTATAGCCCCTCGCCGCGCGCCGCCCGGTTTCCCTTGGCGACATCGAGAACATTACACGGTCCCCCCGGTGCTTCACCAAATCGTTTCCGATCTGCACCTTGTGCCCGAATCGTCACCAGCGTGGAGTCTTCAGTCGCAGGTCAGGCGGTTGCGAAGGAGTAGAAGCGCTTGAGCGTGCAGTGCTCCTCCAGGAGCCGTCCGTAGATCGGCTCCCCCTCAAGCTCCCGATAGGTCTCGATGGGGTCGCCTTTTATGATCAGCGCCCGTGCGCATTCCTCGCACCAGTACTGGTACTCCGCGTTGACCGGGTCCATGTCCCTGACGATGGGCGTACCGCTGCCGCACCAGTCGCACTTACGCCTGTGTGCACCCATCAGTCAGCTCCAACTGTGGCCGCAGGCCGTGCACACGTAGGAGACCCCTCCGTTGTCCCCCAGCATCTGGGCGACATGGGACGAACCGCAGGACGGACAGCCGAGACGGGATCGTTCTTCGGACCTTGGATCTTCGGACCTCACGGAGCCGGGGAACGGAGCGGCGACAAGGGGCAGGTCGGGGACGTCTTCGCGACTCGCAGGCATCGCGCTCCCTCCCGATCGGTCCGTCGCCCCCTCCGGCGCTCCGATTCTGCCATGACCCCGCAAGGGGGTCAGCCCGCTCGGGGCCCCTCGCCGCTCCGACGCCTCCCCAGCCCCGTGGCCGCACCCGCGATTGCCGTCGCCACGAGAGCCGCCGCGCAGGCCGCCAGGGCACGGGCGGAGGCGTCCGCCCCCGCCCCGTCGAGGCGTTCGAGGTAGAGCGTTCCGAAGGTGGCGACGCCGATCAGCTGGCCGAGCTGGGTAACGGTCACCAGGACGCCGCTCGCGTCGGCGGCGTCCTCGGGGCGTACGGTCGCCAGGGCTTCGGTGAGGGTGGGGCTGAAGCCGATGGCCAGCCCAACCCCCCATACGGCGAACACCGCGTGCAGGACCGGGCCCCCGTCGGAACCGTCCCTCAGCAGCAGGCCGACAGCGGCCGTGGCCAGCGCCACCAGCAGGAACCCCGCCGGTACGAGGACCTTGCGCAGCGCGGCGGGCCACCGGCCCCAGGTCATGGCGACCACACCGAAGGTCAACGCGCTGGAGCCGAACATCAGCCCGGTACGCAGTGCCGAGTGCCCGAGGCCCCCTTGGAGGTGCAGCGTCGCCGCGAAGAGGAACCCGGCGTTGAGCGCCATGATCAGCGCGATGCGCAGCGCGGCGCGGGCCAGGCCCGGGATCCGGAGCACGCGGGGCGCGATCAGCGGGGCACCGCCCCGCGCCGCCAACCGCCCCTCGTACGCCACGAATCCCGCCAGGACGACCGCGGAACCGGCCAGGCAGGCCCAGAACCACAGCGACCGGCCCAGCTCGTGCCCGAGGACGAGCGGCACGGTGAGCAGGGTGACGGCCGTGGCGAGCAGCACCGTACCCGGCAGATCGAGCCCACGGCCTCGGGCCCGCACCCGGGACTCCGCCGTACGCGGTTCGCGCGGCAGGAGACGGGAGCCCAGCACCAACAGGACGATGCCGACCGGGACGTTGACCAGGAAGACGGGACGCCAGCTCATGCCGAACAGGTCGGCGCTCACCAGGACACCGCCCACCACCTGCCCGGCGGCCGCACCCACGGCGAGCACGGCGGCATAGGCGCCCAGCGCCCGGGCCCGGGCCCGGCCGGTGAAGTGGTGCTGGATCAGGCTGAGCACCTGCGGGATCATCACCGCCGCGCCCGCGCCCTGGAGCAGCCGGAAGGCGATCAGCTGGCCGGTTCCCGCGGCGAGCCCGCAGGCGAGCGAGGCCGCGGTGAACAGGGCGAGCCCGGCCAGATGGGCGCGTCCGTGCCCGAACAGGCCGCCGAGCCGCGCGCCGGTGATGAGCAGGACGGCGTACGCGACGGTGTATCCGGCCACGACGAGCTGCAACCCGGCCCCTGACGTACCGAGTTCGCCTCGGATCGTGGGTGCGGCGACGTTGACGATGAAGGTGTCGAGGAGGGCCATGAACTGGGCGGCGAGCACCACGACGAGCAGCCGCCGGGCTCGCTTGTCAGTGGCGCGGTCTTTACTGGACGCAGGAGGCTTCGGTGCCTTTGCGGTGCTGCCGGTCGGCGGAGCGGTGGCACCGGCCCGTATCGGTGGGGTCGTCGATGTCGGTGTCGGTGGGGGCGTCGAGGTCATGGTCCGACCTTGAGCCCGTTCGGATACGGGTAACGAGAGCCCGCCGATACTGGTACCGGCAGCACCTGGCAACTGCACGACGCCGCACCGACGATGGAGGAGTGATGACGGCGACGACGACACCCCATGAGCCGCTCCCTGCCGCGCCGGCACCTCGTGGACGGCGACGCCGACCGGAGCTGGCGGCCTTTCTGCGCAGTCGCCGGGCCCGCGTGACGCCCGCCGACGTGGGGATGGCCCCCGGTCTGCGGCGACGTACGCCAGGGCTGCGCCGCGAGGAGGTCGCCCAGCTCTCGGGGGTCGGGATCACCTGGTACACCTGGCTGGAACAGGGACGCCCCATCAACGCGTCGCGGCAGGTCCTGGACGCCGTGGCGCGCACCCTGCGGCTGGATCCGGCGGAGCGGGAGCACCTCTATCAACTGGCCGATGTGGCGTTCGTGCCCGACGGACAGGGCGGCCCGGTCGAGATCGATGCGGAGATCCAGGGAATCATCGACGCGCTCGATCCGCACCCCGCCGTCGTCTACAACGCCCGATACGACATCCTGGCCACGAATCCCGCCTACCGCGACCTGTTCGCGGTGGCCGGCAGCCCGGTCTCCGGCGTCGCCAACGCGCTGTGGGAGCTCTTCGTCGCGGACGAGGAGTCCTGCCCGCTCGTCCACCGGGAGCAGGAGCTGCCCGTCATGGTGGCGACTCTGCGGGCGGCCTACGGCGGCCATGCGGGCGAGCCGGCCTGGGAGTCGTTCGTGACGGGGCTCTCGGCTGCGAGCCCGCACTTCGCCCGGCTGTGGAGGAGCGGGGACGTGATTCCGCCGGGCCCTCGGGTCAAGGTGTTCAAGCACCGTGCGGTGACCGGCGAGATACGGATGACGTCGGTGTCGCTGTCCGTCAACGGGATGCCCGGGTGCCGGATCGTCGCGTACACCCCGGCGGACACGGCCAGCGGTGAACGGGTCGCCGCGCTGCGCCGCCGACGTACGCCCTGAAGGCCGGCTAGGGGCGTACGCAGAGGATCCCGCCCCCAGCCGGGGACGGGATCCTGATTGTGGAGCTAAGGAGAATTGAACTCCTGACCTCCTGCATGCCATGCAGGCGCTCTACCAACTGAGCTATAGCCCCGCTGTCCGCTGTGTTTCCCTGCGTTTCCGCGCTGCGAACAAGAAGAACTTTAGCCTGCGACCTGCCGGAAAGTGAAATCCGGCCGGGGCCGCCCGGAGACGGCCGGGTGCGGCCCGAACAGAGGTCCTAGTCGTCGTCGCCGAGGACCGGCTCAGGGAGGGTGCCGGCGTTGTGCTCCAGCAGACGCCAGCCGCGCGCGCCCTCCCCGAGGACGGACCAGCAGCAGTTGGTCAGCCCGCCGAGTCCTTCCCAGTGGTGCGCCTCCAGCCCCAGCAGCCGGCCGATCGTCGTCCTGATCGTGCCGCCGTGGCTGACCACGACGAGCGTGCCGTTCGCGGGCAGCTTGTCGGCGTGCTCCAGGACGACCGGTGCGGCCCGGTCGGCGACCTCGGTCTCCAGCTCGCCGCCGCCCCGGCGCACGGGCTCGCCGCGCTTCCATGCGGCGTACTGCTCGCCGTACCGCTCGACGATCTCCTCGTGCGTCAGGCCCTGCCAGGCGCCCGCGTACGTCTCGCGCAGTGCGGCGTCATGGGCGACGGTGAGGCCGGTGACGGCCGCGAGCTCGGCGGCGGTGGCCGCCGCCCGCTGGAGGTCCGAGGCCACGACGGCGTCGGGCTTCAGCGAAGCGAGCAGCCGGGCGGCCCGGCGGGCCTGCCCGACGCCAGCCTCGGTGAGCTCGATGTCCGTGGAGCCCTGGAAGCGGCGCTCCAGGTTCCACGCCGTCTGACCGTGCCGCCAGAGGACGATTCTGCGGCCCCTGCCGCTGCTGCTGCCGTTCAGCTCTGGTCACCTTCCGTGCTGCCGTTGAG
This sequence comes from Streptomyces sp. cmx-18-6, assembly GCF_046548915.1. Taxonomy (NCBI): domain Bacteria; kingdom Bacillati; phylum Actinomycetota; class Actinomycetes; order Kitasatosporales; family Streptomycetaceae; genus Streptomyces; species Streptomyces sp. cmx-18-6. The sequence goes on from NZ_JAEBEP010000001.1 coordinate 579,991, forward strand.
CTGCGCGTGCTCCTCGGCCTTGCCACGGGTCTTGACCGCGTCCTCGGGGAGGGCGATCTCCGGGCAGTCCTTCCACAGACGCTCGAGCGCGTAGAAGACGCGCTCCTCGCTGTGCTGGACGTGGACGACGATGTCGACGTAGTCGAGGAGGATCCAGCGGGCGTCGCGGTCGCCCTCGCGGCGCACCGGCTTGGCGCCGAGCTGCTTCTGGAGCTGCTCCTCGATCTCGTCGACGATCGACTTGACCTGGCGGTCGTTGGGGGCCGAGGCCAGCAGGAAGGCGTCGGTGATCGACAGCACGTCGCTGACGTCGTAGGCGATGATGTCGTGCGCGAGCCGGTCGGCGGCCGCCTGAGCGGCGGCGTTGATGAGCTCGATGGAGCGGTCCGTGGCGGTCACATGCAGGCTTTCGTCGGCGGTCGGATGCAACCTCTAGGGTCTCACGGACCGCCGACAGCCCTTCACTGCTCACCGCGCAGCGACTGACGGCCGCGTGAAGGGATGCGCGAGGGGCCGTACGAAGGGTCGTGGGAAGGGCCCCGCCGACCGGCGGCGACGCGCCGGTCGAGCGAGGCCCCCACGGGTGCTCGGCGATCTACTTGATCTTGTAGTTCCGGCCGAGGAGCGCGGACACGTCCGCGTTGGCGGCCGGCTCGCCCTTCTTCACCGCGTCGGCGGGCAGCCCCAGGGTCTTGGCGACCTCGGTGGCCTTCTCCTTGTCCTCGGCGGTGCGGTAGAGCACGACGGACGCCGCCTCGGCGTCGGCCCTGCCGTTGTTCACGAAGGCGTAGCCGCCGTTGACCAGCTTGATCCGCGCCGACTCCCCGGCGCTCTCGTTCCCGGTGGCGTTGCGGATGGCGACCCGGAGGGGCGCGCCCGCCTCGGGGGCCTTCACCGTGCCGCCGAGGATGTCCTTGACGACGCTTCGGGTGGCCGCGTCGGTGAGCGTGCCGTCGTCCTGGACCGGCAGCAGGGCCGTCTTGTAGTCGCCGATCTTGGCGCGCGAGGCCAGCCTGGCGAGCGAGGCCCCGAGGTCCTTCTCCGGCAGCGACGGATCCAGGACCTGCGCGAGCGTCTCCACGGTGACGGTCGCCGCCTTGGGGTCCTCCGAGACCTTGCGCAGCACCGCGCGCATGACCTCCCCGAACCGCGTCAGCTGCTTGGCCTCGGCCTCGCCGGGGGCGAGGTAGGTGGCGTACGCGACGGCCATCGGGCCGCTGAGCGTCTGCCCCTCCCCCTTCTTCACCAGGGGCGATGCGCCCTTCTTGGCGTCGGGCACATCGATGTCGGTGTCCATCTCGATGTTGCCGACCTGCTCGACGAGGATCTCCAGGTACGGGGTGTCCAGTCGCCAGGTACCGCTGATCCGGGTGCCCAGGAGGGCGTCGATCGACTCCCGGGTGCCGGTCCTGCCGTCGTCGTCGACGGACTTGCCGAGCGTGGTGGTGGTCCCGTCCTCGCCGGCGACGGCGAGGGAGTTCGGCAGCAGGACGGTGGTGCCCTGCTTGGTGGTGGCGTTGTCGACGAGCAGAGCCGTCGACGTTCCGCCCTTCTTGGTGTTGTGCAGGTGCACCACGATGACGTCACGCTGTTGCGCACCGGTGGCGGCGGTCTTCTTCTCCTCCGAGCCGGAGAGGCCGGGGAGCATGTCGGCCGTCCAGAGGTAGCCGACTCCGCCGCCGACCACGAGCACGGCGGCGACGATCAGCGCGATCATCCGGTTGCGGCCCTTGCGCCGCGCCTCCTCGCGCCGCTCGCTGCGGCTCTCTGTGAACTTCAGCCAGTCGATGACGTCTTCGGAGTCCTCGTCGGGCTCCTCGATGAACGAGAACTGCTCGGTGCGGTAGTCCGGGGCGGGGCCGCGCTGACCTGGGACGGCGGGGTCCGGTTCCGCGTCGGGCTCCCGCTCGCGAGCGGGCCGCGCGGCCGGCTGCGGGGCCTGCTCCGGTGCGGGGGCTGCGCCCTGCTGCGGAATGCTCCACTGCTGCCCGGTGTCCACGGAGGCGGTCGGCTGCTGTTGCTGCTGCTGCTGCCCGGGGGCGTAGCCGTAGTCGGTGTAGCCCCCGCCGTATCCGTAACCCTGGCCCTGGTCCTGTCCCTGGCCCGGACTGTGGCCCTGGTCCTGGCCGTAGCCCTGGGTGGTCCGGCCGTAGCCCCCGCCGTCCTGGCTGCCGTGGCCCTGCTGACCTGCGTAGGGGTCGTACTGATGCGACGGGGCCTGGGGCTGCTGCCGGCCCTGGCCGTACGGGTCGTACCCGTACCCGGCGTCCGGAACCTGGCCGTGCCCCTGGTTCTGGCCCTGCCCCTGATCCTGCTGGGTGCCGTAGGGGTCGTACTGCTGACCCTGCTGATGCCCCTGCTGCTGGTACACCGGCTGCCCGTACTCGTCGTAGCCGATGATCTGCGGCTGCTGGTAGTACGGGTCGTGGTCGTACGGGTTCTGTCGGTCGTTCACCGGTGCCCCTCTCCGTGGCTCAGTCGCCGCGGTACAGCTGGCGCTTGTCGATGTAGCGGACCACGCCGTCCGGCACCAGGTACCAGACCGGCTCCCCCTGCGCGACCCTCTCACGGCAGTCCGTGGACGAGATCGCCAGCGCGGGCACCTCCACGAGGGAGACCCCGCCCTCGGGCAGTCCGTCGTCCGTGAGCACGTGACCCGGCCGGGTCACACCGATGAAGTGGGAGAGCGAGAACAGCTCCTCCGCGTCGCGCCAGGTGAGAATCTGGGAGAGCGCGTCGGCGCCGGTGATGAAGAAGAGGTCCGCGTCGCCGTGGACCTCACGCAGGTCCCGCAGCGTATCGATGGTGTACGTCGGTCCGCCACGGTCGATGTCACTGCGGCTGACCGAGAACTGCGGGTTGGACGCGGTGGCGATGACCGTCATCAGATAGCGGTCCTCGGCCGGGGAGACCTTCTTGTGGCTCTTCTGCCACGGCTGCCCGGTCGGGACGAAGACGACCTCGTCGAGATGGAACTGGGCGGCCACTTCACTGGCCGCCACCAGGTGTCCATGGTGGATCGGGTCGAAGGTCCCGCCCATGACGCCGATCCGGCGTTCGGCGGGGCCGGTAGGCACTTCCTGCTCTCCCATGCGTGCAGAGCCTACTGGCACAGCTGTACGCCTCTGCCTCAGCGGTCGCGGTTGAAGCGGGTGGTGACCCAGAGCAGGAACATCAGCGCGAGAAAGGCCAGGCCGCCGACGAGGTAGGGGTTGAGGCTTTCGTGGTTGCCGCCGCCCTCGCCTCCGGATGCGAGGGTGACCAGCTCGTGTGCGGTGCTCGTAAGGCTCATCTTCGGCAGGACCTATCGATCGTGAGTCGGAAGGAGACGTCGGGCACATCGTATGCGGGAGCCTCGGGCACGCTCACGCCGACTCAGTCGTTGTCATCGTCGTTGCGGTATCCACGCAGCAGGAACCAGGCGAGCAGCACCGCTCCGACGATCGAGACCAGCAGCACGATCCGGAGGGTGTCCCCCGGTCCCTGTTCCTTGGTCACGGCGGCGAGCAGTACGGCGGTGTGCGGCATTTCGGGCGCTCCTCAAAGTTATCCACAGCCCCCCGCACACCGTAGCGCCAGCGCATACGCTGGCTTTTGTCCGGGGGACGAGCAACGTCTCGTACGAACAGGGGGCCACCCATGACCGACCGCAGTCACGAGAACGTGCCGAGCAGGGCGCGCAGGCGATTCCCCGGGATTTCCTCCCGGGCATACGAGCACCCGGCGGACCGCTCGGCCCTGGTGGCCCTGCGCAGGCTGACCGGTTTCGACACCGTGTTCAAGGCGCTCAGCGGGCTGCTCCCGGAGCGCAGCCTGCGGCTGCTCTTCCTCTCCGACTCCGTACGGGTGAGCGAGGCGCAGTTCGTCCACCTCAACGACATGCTGCGCGACGCGTGTTACATCCTGGACCTGGAGAAGGTCCCGCCGATGTACGTGAAGCAGGACCCGCAGCCCAACGCCATGTGCATCGGGCTGGACGAGCCGATCATCGTGGTCACCACCGGCCTGGTCGAGCTGCTCGACGAGGAGGAGATGCGGGCGGTGGTGGGCCACGAGGTGGGCCACGCGCTCTCCGGCCACTCGGTGTACCGGACGATACTGCTGTTCCTGACCAACCTGGCCGTGAAGGTCGCCTGGATCCCGCTGGGGAACGTGGCGATCATGGCGATAGTGACGGCGCTGCGCGAGTGGTTCCGCAAGTCGGAGCTCTCCGCCGACCGGGCCGGGCTGCTGGTGGGCCAGGACATCCGGGCCTCGATGCGCGGTCTGATGAAGATCGCCGGGGGCAACCACCTCCACGAGATGAACGTGGACGCCTTCCTCGCCCAGGCCGACGAGTACGAGAAGGGCGGGGATCTGCGCGACTCCGTCCTGAAGATCCTCAATGTGCTGCCCCGGACGCACCCCTTCACCACGGTGCGGGCCGCCGAGCTGAAGAAGTGGTCGGAGACCCGCGACTACCAGCGGATCATGGACGGCCACTACCCGCGGCGCGACGAGGACAAGGACGCCTCGGTGTCGGACTCGTTCCGGGAGTCGGCCTCGCACTACGCCGACACCGTGCGTACGAGCAAGGACCCGCTGATGAAGCTGGTCGGTGACATCGCCGGGGGCGCGGGGGACCTCGGCGGCAAGCTGCGCGACAAGTTCACCGGCGGTGGCGCGGGAGGCGCGAAGGGCGGTGCGCAGGGTCCGGCCGGCGCGGGCGGTCCCGCCGCGGGCGGTTCTTCCGCGAATGGTTCGTCCTCGGGCGGTTCCGCTACGGACGGGGACGGGGGCTCTGAGGGGTCGCAGGGGCCTGAGGAGGGGCCCCGGGGGGCGCAGTAGGGTCGCCGCCGGGGCGCGCCAGGGTCCCGCAGAGTGCCGACGTGGGCCGGCCCGTGGCGTACGGGTCGGTGGCCGCGGGGCCCCGGTCGTCCGCCCGCTCCCCCGCCAGGAGCGGGCGCAGCGTCCCCGTCGCGTCGGCCGAGCAGGACTGCGGCCCGGCCTGTACGTGGGCGGTGCGCACCTCCAGGCGGTGCAGCCGCAGGTCCTCCCGGTCGAAGCGGAAGTGCAGCTCGCGCCGGACGGTGAACAGCGAGGCCCCGTCCGCCCGGTGCGGTCCCTTCGCCGGGCGCAGGGCGTAGGTGAAGGTGTGGTCCGAGACGACCTCCAGGGTGCTGGCCGCCTCCTCCGCGTAGGAGAGGGTGCCCTGGACCCGGACCCGTGGGTCGGCGAGCTCCACCTCGGCCGGGTCGAAGCGCACCAGCCAGCCGATGGCGGCGTGGCGACCGTCGTCGGCGGGGCCGGTCAGCGACTGTTCGAACTGGCCCCGCTGGTCGGGGTCGAGGAGTTGCTCGACGGGCCGGCGGACCTGGCCGGTGAGGACGTCGGGGTTGAGCGAGGACTCCACCAGATAGTCCTTGACCGTGGCGAGGGCGGTGGTGATCTGGCTGTCCGAGAAGTTCTGCGTGCGTCGCACGGCGGGGAAGTTGATGCCCTCCGCACCGACCCGGAAGCCGGAGACCGGGGCGGTCCGGTAGAGCCGCTCGGGTGATCCGGCGGGCACGACGCCCCGCGGGGCGAGGGGCACCACGGTGGTCCGCAGCGGTTCGGCCCGCCGGGTGACGGGCTGCGGGTAGGGGTTGCGGAAGCCGATGTAGACGGCCAGGGCGAAGGCCAGGGCGATGAGGACGACCAGCGCGACGGCGGCCCGGGAGTTGTGGCGGGGCGGGGCCGCCGGCGGGGGCAGCGTCCGCACGGCGCGGGCGGGCTCGCCCATCCGCTCCTGGGCCGAGAACTCCTGCACGCGGGCACCCCGGACGAACGATTCGTCGAACACGAGCGAGCGGTACTCGTCCTCGCCGCCCTCGGGATTCTCGGGCGGGCCGTCCGGCGGTTCTGAGCGGCCTGTCATGACTTCTCTCCCGATCTCCGCACCACCGGTCTGCTCGGTGCGCAACGGTCTGCTTCGGCCGTCGGGCGTCCGGCAGCGAGAAGCCCCCCGGGAAGCGAGGGGTCATATCTTCAGAGTAGGTCGATCGGCGCGTACGTAAACGCGGAGAGCGGCCAGAAGTGCCGGTACGCGTGACCGCCGGACGGGTGACGGTCCGGGTCCGAAGGGGGCCCTGGGTCCGAAGGGAGGACAGGGGTTTCTGGGGCTGACGTGCGACGGCCCCGGTGCGGGGTCTCAGGGGACGCGGGGTGTGGCGGAGACCGCCGGGCGGGGGTGGCCGGCGGAGGCCGTGGGGACCGCCCCGGGCTTGTCCACCCCGCTGGTCGCCGGCGGCGGGGCCTGGTCCTGGCGGTGGGCCGAGGCCCGGTAGACGGCGCTGAAGGCGAGGGCGACCATCCCGACGCCCATCACCATGGCCAGCAGCCAGGCGACCGGCCGGTGCCAGCGCCCGGAGCTCCGGTAGGGCCACAGAGCGCCGCCGTGTCGCCCGTAGGCGGCCGGGCGGGGCTGGTCGTCCTCGTAGTCGTCGTCCGGGTCGTAGTCGAGGTCCTGCGGATCGTGGACCCGGGAGCGTCCGCCGGGGCCGTGCTCGTCGTAGAAGTCGTCAACGCGGCGGCTGCGCCGGGCCCGGGCCGCTTCGGCCTGCGCGCGGGCCTCCGCCGCGGCGAGCAGACGCTCCACGGCGGTGGGTTCATGGACGGGCGCCGCCCGGACGAAGTCCTCGTCGAACACCACGGAGGCGAAGTCCTCGTCCGCGCCCCCGCGGTCGTCGTCGGGCTCCCAGCCGTCCGGGAACGGCTTGCCCCCCACGTCGTCCGGCACGGATTCAGCGTAGCCGCGCCCGGACCTTTTCGGCAGGTGCTCCGCAAAGTCGCCCGGCGGGCGGGGAGGGGAACATGCGGACGGATCTTGACCCGTCCGCGTAAGCCGGCCCGGACGCCCCACCCGGCGTACGGACCGGGCGCGGCTCACGGGCGCGGCTGACGGGCGCTGTTACCGGGTGTGGCCGTCGCCTACCGGGTGTGGCCGTCGCCGGTGACGATGTACTTCGTCGAGGTCAGTTCCGGCAGTCCCATCGGGCCGCGGGCGTGCAGCTTCTGTGTGGAGATGCCGATCTCCGCGCCGAAGCCGAACTGTCCGCCGTCCGTGAAGCGCGTCGAGGCGTTGACGGCGACCGTGGTCGAGTCGACCAGCTGGGTGAACCGGCGGGCGGCCGCCTGAGAGGTGGTCACGATCGCCTCGGTGTGGCCGGACGACCAGAGGCGGATGTGCGCCACCGCCGCGTCCAGGGAGTCCACGACGGCCGCCGCGATGTCGTAGGAGAGGTACTCGGTCTCCCAGTCCTCCGTCGTCGCCGCGACCACGGTGGCCTTGGTGGATCCGGCGTGCGCGAGGACCTGCTCGTCGCCGTGCACGGTCACCCCGGCCTCGGCCAGCGCGTCCAGGGCGAGCGGCAGGAAGGCGTCCGCGACGTCCTTGTGGACGAGCAGGGTCTCGGCGGAGTTGCAGACGCTGGGCCGCTGGGCCTTGGAGTTGACCAGGATGTCCACCGCCATCGCCAGGTCCGTCTGCGCGTCGACGTACACGTGGCAGTTGCCGGTGCCGGTCTCGATGACGGGGACCGTGGACTCCTCGACGACCGTACGGATCAGGGACGCGCCGCCGCGCGGGATGAGGACGTCGACCAGGCCGCGGGCCCGCATCAGCTCCCGTACGGAGTCGCGGCTCTCGCCCGGGACGAGCTGCACCGCGTCGGCGGGCAGGCCCGAGCCGCCGACCGCGTCGCGCAGGACCCGGACCAGGGCGGTGTTGGAGGCGTACGCGGAGGAGGAGCCGCGCAGCAGGACCGCGTTGCCGGACTTCAGGCAGAGGGCGGCGGCGTCCACGGTGACGTTGGGGCGGGCCTCGTAGATGATGCCGACCACGCCGAGGGGGACGCGGACCTGGCGCAGGTCGATGCCGTTGGGCAGGGTCGAGCCGCGGACCACCTCGCCGACCGGGTCGGGCAGCGCGGCCACGTCCCGTACGTCGGCGGCGATGGCGCGGATGCGCTCGGGGGTGAGGGTGAGCCGGTCGATGACGCCCTCGCTCGTACCGGCCTCGCGGGCCCGCTCGACGTCCTGCGCGTTGGCCTCGACGATCTCGGCGGTCCGCACTTCGAGGGCGTCGGCGATGGCCAGCAGTGCGTCGTCCTTGGCCGCGCGCGGAAGTGGCGCGATATCTGCGGCGGCGGAACGGGCCCGGTAGGCGGTCTGCGCGACCGGCGAGAGGTTGTCGTAGGGCGAGAGCGTGGTCATGCCCGCAGAGTAATGCGCGCTCTGCGGGCATACGGCACGTATCCCGTGATGCGAGACGACCTACCCGAGGGACGGACGCCCGCCCCGGAGCCGGAGAAAGCGCCCCGGACCGGCCCTCGGATCCCCCGGGGTCAGTACGGGTGCACGCCCACCGGGGCGGCGGGCGGCGGCCCGTATCCCTCGGCGATGCGCTGGTGGTAGGTCTCACGGTCGATGACTTCGAGGCCGACGATCTTCCAGGGCGGGAGCCGGGCGCTGGAGCGGTGCTCGCCCCACAGCCGCAGCGCGACCGCGGCCGCGTCGTGCAGGTCGCGGGCCTCTTCCCAGTAGCGGATCTCCGCGTGGTCGTTGGCGTAGCGGCTGGTCAGCAGGAAGGGATGGTCGTGCGCGAGCTGTTCCAGGCCGCGTCTGATCTCGCCCAGCGGCGTCTCGTCCCCCGAGACGCTGAGGGTGATGTGCCACAGCTTCGACTGCTGGCGGTCCTCCTGCCGCTCCGTCGCCGGCTCCTGTTCGGCGGTGCCTTCCAGGGGCGGGTCCCGGTCGAAATCCGCCCCCGCTCCGACGCTCGTCAGGGCGCGGCTGCCCGTGCCTCGGGGCGACGCCCCCGGGCGCGCTCGTCTCACCGGCGGCCTCCTGTGATGTGTTGCTGTGCGGTACCCCTGCATCCCCGCTACAAAGTGGACCAGTCCACAGCCGGGCGTGGGGCGGTTTTGGTAAAGGTCCCTGCCCGATGGCAGGACTTTCAGCCGTTTCAGGTGGCGAGGCGGGGCGTGAGAATGACCAGATCGTCCCTGTGTACGACCTCGCGCTCGTAGGCCGGGCCGAGCTCCCGGGCCAGGTCCCGGGTGGAGCGGCCGAGCAGCTGGGGGATCTCCTTGGCGTCGAAGTTGACGAGTCCCCGGGCCACCGGCGTACCGCGCAGGTCGCGCAGTTCGACCGGGTCGCCGGCGCTGAACTCGCCCTCCACGGCGGAGATGCCGGCGGGCAGCAGCGAGGTGCGGCGCTCCACCACGGCCCGCACCGCGCCGTCGTCCAGGGTGAGCGCGCCCCGCGGGGTGGAGGCGTGGGCCAGCCACAGGAGCCGGTCGGCGGAGCGGCGGCCGGTGCGGTGGAAGTACGTGCCGGTGTCGCGGCCCGCGAGGGCGTCGGCGGCGCGGCTGGCGGAGGTGAGGACGACCGGGACCCCGGCGGCGGTGGCGATGCGGGCGGCCTCGACCTTGGTGACCATGCCGCCGGTGCCCACGCCCGCCTTCCCGGCGCTGCCGATGGTGACGCCCGCCAGGTCGTCGGGCCCGGCGACCTCGGAGATCCGGGAGGCGCCGGGGGTGCCGGGCGGGCCGTCGTACAGCCCGTCCACGTCGGAGAGCAGGACCAGCAGGTCGGCGTGGACGAGGTGGGCGACCAGGGCGGCGAGCCGGTCGTTGTCGCCGAAGCGGATCTCGTCGGTGGCGACGGTGTCGTTCTCGTTGACGACGGGGACCGCGCCCATCTCCAGGAGCTGGTCCAGGGTGCTGTACGCGTTGCGGTAGTGGGCGCGGCGGCTGGTGTCGTCGGCGGTGAGGAGCACCTGGCCGACGCGGACGCCGTAACGCGCGAACGAGGCGGTGTAGCGGGCCACCAGGAGGCCCTGGCCGACGCTGGCGGCGGCCTGCTGGCGTGCGAGGTCCTTGGGCCTGCGGACCAGGCCGAGCGGGGCGAGCCCGGCGGCGATCGCGCCGCTGGAGACGAGGACGATCTCGCGTTCGCCGCCGTCCCTGACCTTGGCGAGTACGTCGACGAGGGCGTCGACCCGGTCGGCGTCGAGGCCGCCGGACGCCGTGGTGAGCGAGGAGGAGCCGACCTTGACGACGATCCGGCGGGCGTCGGTCACGTCCGGCCGGTGCTCCGACGACCGGTGTTCCGACGGCCTCTGCTCTGACACGGTGCTGCCTCGCTCTGGTTCGCCGGGTGGTCGGTGGGGGCCGTGTGCCGCCGTACCCGGTGCCGCCGCGACCGCCCCCGGAACAGCACAGTACGCGAGCGGCCGCCCCGGCCGCCCGCCGATTCCGCCCGGTGGACGGCCCTGGGAGCGGCCGGGGCGGTTCAGTCCTGCCGCTCCTCCCGGATCGCGAGCATCCGGTCCACGACCCGGGCGGAGGCGCGCCCGTCCGAGGGCTCGCAGAAGTCGGCCCGGAACCGGTCGTACTTCTCCCGGTACTCCTCGCTCACCGCGTCGATGTCCCGGATCGCGGCGACCAGCTCCTCGGAGGTCTTGACCAGCGGTCCGGGGGCGCGGGCGGTGAAGTCGAAGCAGAAGCCGCGCAGGGTGTCGCGGTAGTGCTCCAGGTCGTACGTGAAGAAGAGCATCGGCCGCCCGGAGTGGGCGAAGTCGAACAGCACGGAGGAGTAGTCCGTGATGAGGACGTCGGCGATCAGGTAGAGGTCGGCGATGTCCGGGTAGTACGTGACGTCGTGCACGAACCCCTGGCCCGCGCCGGGGATGGAGTCGAGGACCTTGTGGTGCTTGCGGTAGAGCAGCACGTGGTCCTCGCCGAGCTCGCGCCGGGCGGCCTCGACGTCGATCCGGTTGTCCAGCTTGAAGCGGCGGCCGCCGTAGCGCTGGTCGTCGCGCCAGGTGGGCGCGTACAGGACGGCCTTCTTGCCGGCGGGGATGCCGAGCCTCTTCCGTACGGCCGTGGCGCGCTCGTCGCGGTCGGCGGCGTGGAAGACGTCGTTGCGCGGGTAGCCCGCCTCCAGCACCTCGCACTGGAGGCGGAAGGCGTGGGTCATGATCGGGGTGCTGAAGGCGTTCGGGGTGATGAACAGGCTGTACTGGCGCGAGCGTTGCGGAAGGCTCGCGATGTAGGCCAGGTTCGCCTTCGGGGTGCCGAGCAGGTCCGCGCCGACGCGTTTGAGCGGGGTGCCGTGCCAGGTCTGGACGACGACCTGGCCCTCACGGCGGACGAACCACTCGCGGAGGCCGCCGTTGGTGACGACGTACCGGCTGCGGGCCAGCGCCTCGTACCACTCCTCGCTGCCCCACTCGACGCCGCGCACGCCGGGCGGCAGGACGACCTGCTGGTCGTGGACCATCACGATGTGCTCGACGTCCGTGCCCCGGCGCTTGAGCTCCTCGTACACCGCGCGGGGCGAGTCGGAGAACTGCTTGCCGCCGAAGCTGTTGTAGAGCACGGCCTCGCGCAACGGCAGTTCGCGCTGCGCGGGGGTGTGGACCTCGCACATCAGGCGCTGGCGGTAGGCGCCGCGCAGCTCCGGGCGGAGGACCGGGCCGGACTCCACGAAGATCCGGTCGAAGTCGACGCGCTCCACGGTGTACGTGCGGTGCTCGCCCCGGTGGGAGAGCGGCAGCAGGGAGACCAGGTCGGGGCGGAGCGTGACGGGCAGGTCGCGGGTGTGGTCCCACTCGGTGCGCTCCCGCAGGCGCGGCATCCAGCGGCCGGCGCGCAGCGGCACGGTGCCGTCGTACGTGGGCATGGCGTCCGGGCGCAGGCGTGCGGTGAAGCGGCCGTCCGCGAACTCGGCGGGCAGCGGCCGGTCCTCGTGGCGGCCGGTGTGGCGCAGGACCATCGCCATCCGCTCGGCGGGCCCGGTGTAGGAGCCGGAGAGCACCAGTTCGCCGTCGTCGCTCCACTCGACGCGGTCGACGACCGGCTGGACGGTCCGCGCCTGGAGGGTGAAGTTCCCCGCGCCGTCCGTGACGACGGCGAGTTCGCGCCCGTCCGGCAGGGGGTGGACGCCGGTGCGCAGGTCCTCGCCGTTGGTGGCGCGGCGGGTGGCGCCGTCCGCGAAGACGATGAACACGCGGTATCTGCGGGGCCGGCCGGGGGCGACGCCGTCGACGGGGAGGGCGGTGAGGGGGAGACGGGCGGTGTGGCGGAGCCAGCCCTCGGAGCCGGTCCCGGCGTCCTGGAGCGGGAGGTCGGTGGTGAAGCCGCTCGGCTCGTGGTCGATCCGCAGCGCGGTGGGGCGCTTGGCGGCGGGGGCGGTGACGCGGGAGCGGAGGGTGACGGTGAGGGTGTCGCCGGCCGGCTCCTGGGCGACGACCTCGGCGGGCAGTACGTCGACGGTGAGCCGGAGCCGGTCGCGGTCGAAGCCGGCGACCAGGCGTACGCCGTCGTCGAGGACCCGGGTGAGGCTGTGCCCGGCGGCCCCCGCACTGTTCTTCATGACGGAGCCCACCGACATGCCGCCGGGGCGCGGGATGCCGATGCCCAGGCGCCAGACGCCCGGCTGCCACTGGCCCCGTACGCGCAGCCGGCCCGGGTCGACGCCGATCTCGAAGCCCGACCAGTCGTAGTTGTGCAGCGCGCCCTTGGCCTCGGCCGTGGCGCGCGGTTCGTGGACCGTGCGCAGGCGCAGCGGGAGGGTGGACCGGCTGCCCCGGCGGCGCAGCGCCGCGACGCGCAGGGAGCGCCTGCCGGTGGCGGAGGGGACGTTGGGGATGTAGGCGTAGCCGCGGACGAGGAGCTTGCCGTCCCGCCAGGCGAGGTCGAGGAGTTTGGCGCGTACGGGGAGTTCGCTGCGGTCGAAGGTGCGCACCGACGCGGGGAGCGAGGAGCCGGAGATGCCGGGCAGCTCGATGCGGGCGCGCCGCAGACCGCGTACGGAGAAGGCGCCCGGGTTCTCCCGCTCGTAGCGCAGCAGCTCCGCCAGTTCGTCGCCGCGCCCGCCGGCCGCCAGGTGCCACTTCACCCGGGCCAGCGGGGAGAACTGCCGGACGAGCTGGGGGGCGGCCCGGTCCAGGAAGTCCCTGGCGGCGCTATGGAAGGCGGGGCGCTCCTCGGCCGGGCTCTCCGGGAAGTACTTCATCAGCCGGCTGAGCTCTTCGGGGATCGCTTCGAGGGACGCCACGGGGAGGGCCTTTCCGGAAGGACGCACATGGGGTGAACCCCGGCGGAACGGGGTGCGAACGAGACAAGGACGCCATCTCGCTCAAGCCCGCATTATGGCGTCGCCCCGACCGCCTCCCGGCCCCTGCCGAAGGCCCTGCCCGGACCCGCCGCCCGGCTCAGGTTCTCCGGCGGGCGCGTACGGCTTTACGGAGCCTCCGGCGGGCCCGTCCGGCGACGCGCCGGGCCTTGCGGGCGGCCCGCCGGACCAGGGGCGTGTGCGGCACGGGCTTGGGCGGCTCGACGCGCTCGCCCCCGACCCACTCGGTCACCGTCACCTGATACGTGCCGCGCGGCAGTCTCCTCGCCCTCCTGAACTGCGGATACGTCAGGTAGATCCGGGGCGGGTTCCGGCGGCGGACCACTTCGGGCTGCCGCTTGTCCCGCAGGACGCGCAGGAAGTCGAGGAGGAGGTCGAGCCTGCCCCGGGCCACGCAGGTCAGCCTGATCCGCTCGGCGACCTTGAGGCGGGAGGCGAGGCCGGGGGTCCAGTAAGCCTTCATCAGGGGGGCGGCCAGCGCCATCTTCTCGCGCTGCACGGCGGGCGGAAGTTTCAGCAATCCGGGTCCGAACTGGGGCAGCAGCGTGATGACGAACGGGCGTACCATCAGCGCGTCGCGCCGGGGCCCGGGCGGCACATGAGCGGCGATCAGCCCGGTGAGAGCGCGCGCGGAGTCGAACCGCAGGGTGTGGCTGCCCCGCTTGGTCGCCTGGTTGCCGTCCTCGCGGCCCACCAGGTAGTAGCAGGTGTAGTCGGCGACGACGGAGACCCCGCCGCCGCGCAGATACGCCTCCATGGTGAACAGGGCGTCCTCGCCGGTCTTCAGCTGCTCGTCGAAGGACATGCCCAGCCGCACGAGCAGCTCGCGGCGGAACAGCTTCTGGGCGCTCAGCGTGAACTTGATGTTGGAGGTGTACAGGTCGGCGCGTTCGACCGTCTTCTTCCACATGGATTTCGGGGCGCCCCGGTCGACCCCGACGATCTTCCCGAGGACGACGTCGGTTCCGGCCCGGTCCGCCATGGCGACGAGCCGCTCCAACGCCTCCTCGCCGAAGTAGTCGTCGGCGTCGAGGAAGAAGACGTAGCGGCCCCGGGCGAGCTTCAGCCCGAGGTTGCGCGGGCCGCTGGGGCCGCCGGAGTTGGCCTGCCGGACCACCCGTGTGGGGATCGCGGTCCCGGCGGCGAAGCGCTCCAGGTACTCGCCGGTCCCGTCGGTGGACCCGTCGTCGACCGCGACGATCTCCATGCGCCCGGCGCCGATGGTCTGCGCCTCGACGGATTCCAGGCAGCGGACGAGGTACGGCATGGCCTCATAGGCTCCGATGATCACACTGACATCGGGCGTGGGGTCGTTCTGGTTGTTCTGGTTGTTCTGTGACTTTTCGGCCGTATCCACCCTTGGATTGGATCACAAGAGGGGCGAAATTCGTCAGACCATATGCTTTTACGTACGGGTGCGCCGAGCGGCTCGCAGATCCCTCCCGCAGGGGGACATACGAGCCGAGGGCGGGGTTGTCCCCACTGTCGGGCGGTGCGATCACACGGCGCTGGGCGCGTGATCAGCCCATTGCCAGCGCGTGGTCAGCGCGTCATCAGCACGTGGTCGGCGCATGTCAGCGCGTGGACGTCGATTCCTCGACGGGCGCGGCGGCCGGGGCGCCGGTGGCGGTGGCCGCCGCGTCGGTGGCGGCTTCGGAAGCCTCGACGGTGACGGCTTCGGCGTCCTCGACCGTCGCCGCGTCGGCAACGGCTTCCGCATCCTCGACCGGCCGGGCCTCGCCGCCGGTGACCGCGACCGCGTCGGCGACGGCCTCCGTCCCGCCCGTCCCCACGCCGCTGGAGGCCGCCTCCGGGTCCGGCACCGCCAGGTCCTGCTCCTTGAGGCGCTGCTCGACGGCCTCGTTGCGCGCCTCGGCCCGCGCGGCGAGGTCGACGAGGGCGGCGTTGAAGCGCTCCATGGACGTCGGCTCGTCGGGGCCGAGAAGGTAGTCCTTCAGCTCGCGCCGGGCCCCGGCCAGCGGGTCCGCCGCCGGGTCGGCCACCGCGGCCAGCAGCTCGTCGAGCTCCTCGGCGCTGTTGGACAGGATGACCGCGGCCCGTACGGCGGTGTTCTGCCGCTTGAACTCCTCGGCCCCGAGCGCCGCGGAGTCGGTGACCGCGTAGGGCTTGCCGCTCGCGATGAAGTCGGAGACCACGCTGGAGACGTCCGAGACCATGGCGTCGGACTCGTTGAAGCAGTCGTACAACTTGGGCCGCGCCCCCGTCACCGTACGGTGCTCCCACCAGCCGAAGGAACGCCAGTAGGCGGCGTTCCACGCGGTCCGCAGCCCGGCCGTCTCGGCCTCGCGGGCCGGGTCGGCGAGCGCGACGCGTGATTCCTCCGCGTCATCGCCCCGGGCGACGCCCCGGGCGGCCAGTTCGGTGAGGCGGGCCTCGATCCGCTCCATCTCCGCCTTGGCCTCGCTCTGCCCGGCGGCGGCGTCCGCGGCCTCCCGCGTCCAGCGGGGTTCGGCGGCGCGTTCGGCGGACGCCTGCTCCAGGAGGGCCCTGATCCGGGCGTCGACCGCCTTGGCCTGACTGCTGCGGATGCCGGTGAAGGGGTGCGGCTTGTAGATGACGCGGACCGGGTCCCCGGCCGCCAGCAGCCGCCGGACGATGTTCTCGCCGGCCAGCAGCAGCGAGGTGTTGCCCGGGTCGTCGTCCCAGCCCTCCCAGGTGGGCGCGTACAGCACGGTCGGGATGGGGTGGGCGGCCGTACCGGTCCAACGTTCGACGGACTCCAGCTGCGGGCGTCCCACCTCGACGATGTCCTCGTCCCGGACGCCCACGTCGGCCAGCGCGTACCGGTCGCGGCCGGCCCGGCCTGCCGTCCACACCTCGTCGTACACCTTGGAGTACGGGTTGACGCTGGCGAGCTTGTCGCTGTCGCCGTGGCCGATGAAGACGTGCTTCGTGGTCGGCACGCGCAGGATGTGGATGTTCTTGCCCACGTTCGCGGGATAGAGGCAGACCCGGACGGTGGAGAGGTCCAGGTTCATCAGGTGGGTGGCGGCCGGGACGCAGATCAGCGGTACGGAGGTTTCGGCCAGCTGCCCCGCCAGCCCCCTTTCCCGCATGACGATCAGCGGCCGTCCCTCCGCGCGGGCCAGCGTGTCGAGCCACATGTTGCCCTGGTAGGCGGACTCGTGGGAGCCGGAGAAGTAGAGCACCGTGGTCGGCCGGTATGCGCGCAGCCAGTCGTCCAGGGCCTTGAGCACCACGGAGGGCGCGGGCACCTGACGGCTGCGGCGCAGGTAGGGCAGGAGCAGCCCGATGAGCAGCAGGGCCAGCACCACGGTGAGTCCCGCACCGATGTAGGCCGGCAGGTCCTGCCCCGTACGGGCGGCGATCAGCACGCCCACGACGGCCGGGACGTCCAGGTGCAGCATCTTCTCCCCGGCGCGGTGCAGCAGCGCTCTGGGAGGTGCGTCGGGGATGCGGAGGTCGCGCAGGTCCACGTTGCGGGTGACGGCCGGCAGAACGCGCCGCAGCCGGACCAGGGTGGTCAGGGCGCCGTGCGGGACCTGGAGGCCGTAGAAGACCAGGAAGCACGCCGCGGCCGCGTAGAACAGCGGCTCCGCCGCCAGGTCCATACGGGCCAGGAGGAGAAGGAGCATCATCTGGCGGAGCAGGAAGCGGATGGACAGTCCCGCCCTGATCTTGCTGAGCCGGTTGAGCAGATAGCTCCCCCGCTGATGGAGGAACCAGTCGCTGGCGTAGGTGGCGGCGGCGGCCGCCGCGAAGAACCAGAACTGGGGAATGAGCGCGGCGACGAGGAGGCAGAGGTAGCTCAGCCCCATCAGGGCCGCTGCTGCCAGTTCCGACCCGCTGCCCACTCGGGCGAGGCGAATGGCTGTCGAAATCACGAGGAATCCTGCTCCAGGGAGGGAGTGCCGTCGATTCACGTGGTGCGGAAATTCACGTGGTGCGGAAACTGACGCACGTGGGTGGCGGAGAGACGGCGAAGAGATCGTGGCGGGTGAAGGGATCGTCGGGGGTGAGAGACCTCCGAAAACGCGAACGGGCCCTTGCGATCGCTCAGCGCGATCGCAAGGGCCCGAAAGGGACGATGGTCAGGGAGTGTTACACGTCTTCCTGACGGTCAAGCACGGAAGCCAGTGCCTGTTCGAACCCGGATGCCTCTGAGGCGCCACGCGTGGGGTCCTGCTGCCGTACGTCTATGACATGGCCGGTCAGGGTGGAGAGCAGCACGTCGAGCGAGGTGCGGGCCACCGCCTCGGAGGAGAGCAGCGAGCCCTCGGGCTCCTGGCCGAACGCCTTGGTGCGCATGGGGGTGGCGGTGCGCTCCGGGTTGACGCAGTTGACCCGGATGCCCTCGCCCGCCCACTCGTCGGCGAGCGCCTGGGTCAGGTTGACCATGGCGGCCTTGGTGGAGGAGTAGAGGCTGTACTCGGCGCGGCCCCGGGTGTAGCTGCTGGAGGTGTAGAGCAGCAGCTGGCCCTGGGTCTCGGCGAGGTACTTGTAGGAGGCGCGCGCGATCTGCACGGGGGCCAGGTAGTTGACGTTCAGGGCTTCCTGGATCGTCGCGTTGTCCGTCTCGGCCAGCTTGCCGATGCGCAGGACGCCCGCCGTGTTGATGACGTAGTCGATGCGCCCGGTCTCGGCGTACGCCTTGGAGAGCGCCTCGTCGACGTGCTCCGGGTTCTCCACGTGCGTGCCGGTGGTGGAGCGGCCGAGCGCGTAGACGCTCGCGCCGTAGTTCTCGGCCAGCGTCGCGATGTCGGCGCCGATCCCGTACGAGCCGCCGAAGACGACGAGGGTCTTGCCGGAGAGCAGCTCGCGGTAGGCGGCCTCGTCGGCCTGGCGCGGGGCGGCGGTGGAGGCGAGCTGGAAGAGCTTGTCGGTGATGAAGACGTCGACCGGCTGGGTCACCTTCATGTTGTACTCGTCGCCCGCGACCACGTAGATCGGCACGTCGGGGAGGTACTTCAGGACCACCGAGCAGTCGTCGGTGGCCTGGAAGTTGGGGTCCCCGGCCGCGATCCGGTACGCCTTGCGGATCGTGGAGAGCTTGAATGCCTGCGGGGTCTGACCGCGGCGCAGCCGGGACCGGTCGGGGACCTCGGTGATGAACTCCCCGTCCCCGCCGTGGGTGCGGGTCACGATGATCGTGTCCGCGGAGGGGATCGCGACGTCGACGGCCTGGTAGCGGTCGAGGGCGTCGACACAGTCCGTGATCACACGCTGTGACAGCAGGGGCCGCACCGCGTCGTGGAAGAGGACGTTGCGGTCCTCGCCCTCGGCGAGGCCCTCGCCGAGGGCCGCGATGGCGCGCTCGGTGGTCTCGTTGCGGGTGTCGCCGCCCTCGATGATCCGGGTGACCTTGGCCAGGCCCGCCTTGGCCACGATCTTCTCGACCTCGGGCACGAACCCGGGCGCCATCAGCACGATGACGTCGTCGATGTCATCCGCGTTCTCGAAGATGGTCAGCGTGTGCTCGATGACGGCCTTGCCGGCGATCTTCAGCAGCTGCTTGGGGATCGACAGGCCGACGCGCTGTCCGGTACCTCCGGCGAGTACGACCGCTGTGGTCCGGGGCTTGGCTTCGTGATGCACAGACACAGGGCGACCTACTTAGCTACGACGGGGGAACGGTGCGATGTTCCCACCCTCCGTGACCGTCGTGCAAGGCGAGCGTCATCGGCCGCCCGCCCGGCGGCAACCCGCAGTTCACCATCTGGCGCAAGGGGGGCCGGTCCGGTCCGGGGCGCGTACGGGCCCGGACCGGGCCGCAGAAGTGTTGCGTAATCCGTACATCCTCTGCGGGCGGCCCCTCAGCCCTTCCCTTCCTTCGAGCTCTTCGAGCTCTTTAGAAGGGATCGAACTCGTCGTACTCCTTCTGCGCGTCATCACGCTCGGAGTCGCGGTCCCGGCGACGCTGCGCGGCCGGCCGCGGCTCCTCCAGACGGTGGTCCTCGCCACGGCGGCCCAGCATCTCGGCGCCGGCCGTCACGGTCGGCTCCCAGTCGAAGACGACCGCGTTCTCCTCGGGTCCGATCGCCACGCCGTCGCCGGCCCGGGCGCCCGCCTTCATCAGGGCGTCCTCGACGCCCAGCCGGTTGAGCCGGTCCGCGAGGTAGCCGACCGCCTCGTCGTTGTTGAAGTCGGTCTGGCGCACCCAGCGCTCGGGCTTCTCGCCTCGCACCCGGTAGATGCCCTCGTCGTCCACGGCGACGGTGAAGCCGGCGTCGTCGACGGCCCGGGGACGGATGACGATGCGGGTCGCCTCCTCCTTCGGCTTGGCGGCGCGCGCCTCGGCGATGATCCCGCCGAGTGCGTAGCTGAGCTCGTTGAGGCCCTTGTGCGCGATCGCGGAGACCTCGAAGACGCGGTAGCCGCGGGCCTCCAGGTCGGGGCGGATCATGTCGGCGAGGTCCTGGCCGTCCGGGATGTCGATCTTGTTCAGGGCGACGATGCGGGGCCGGTCGTCCAGGCCGCCGTACAGCCGCAGCTCCTCCTCGATCATGTCGAGGTCGGAGAGGGGGTCGCGGTCGGACTCCAGCGTCGCGGTGTCCAGGACGTGCACGAGGACCGAGCAGCGCTCGACGTGGCGCAGGAACTCCAGGCCGAGGCCCTTGCCCTGGCTGGCGCCGGGGATGAGGCCCGGGACGTCCGCGACGGTGTAGACGGTGGAGCCGGCGGTGACGACGCCCAGGTTCGGGACGAGCGTGGTGAAGGGGTAGTCCGCGATCTTCGGCTTGGCGGCGGAGAGCACCGAGATCAGCGAGGACTTGCCCGCGCTCGGGTAGCCCACGAGCGCCACGTCGGCGACGGTCTTGAGCTCCAGGACGATGTCCCGGTCCTCGCCGGGCTCGCCGAGCAGCGCGAAGCCGGGGGCCTTGCGCCGGGCGGAGGCCAGTGCCGCGTTGCCGAGGCCGCCGCGGCCGCCCTGTCCGGCGACGAAGGTGGTGCCCTGGCCGACGAGGTCGGCGAGCACGTTGCCGGCCTTGTCGAGGACGACGGTGCCGTCCGGGACGGGCAGGACCAGGTCCTGGCCGTCCTTGCCGGAGCGGTTGTCGCCGGCGCCGGGCTGGCCGTTGGTGGCCTTGCGGTGGGGGCTGTGGTGGTAGTCCAGCAGGGTGGTCACGGACTGCTCGACGACGAGGATCACATCGCCGCCCCGTCCGCCGTTGCCCCCGTCGGGGCCGCCCAGCGGCTTGAACTTCTCACGGTGTACGGAGGCGCAGCCGTGGCCTCCGTTACCCGCGGCGGCATGCAGCTCGACGCGGTCCACGAAGGTGGTCATGGTTGGTGCCTCCAGGTACTGCGATGAATACGGAAATGTCTCTGTCGTAACACGCCGAGGGCGGACCCGCTTCCCCGGTTGCCGGGAAAGCTGAGATCCGCCCTCGGAAGGTGCTGTGTCGCCCTGTGCGCGCCGAAAGAAGAGATCAGACGGCGAGCGGAACGATGTTCACGACCTTGCGGCCACGGTGCGTGCCGAACTCCACCGCACCGGCGGTCAGCGCGAACAGCGTGTCGTCGCCGCCACGGCCGACGCCCGTGCCCGGGTGGAAGTGGGTGCCGCGCTGGCGGACCAGGATCTCACCGGCGTTGACGGCCTGACCGCCGAAGCGCTTCACGCCGAGCCGCTGAGCATTGGAATCGCGCCCGTTCCGAGTGGACGATGCGCCCTTCTTGTGTGCCATGTGTTCTCAGTCCCTTACTTCGCAGCCGAGGGGATACCGGTGACCTTGATCGCCGTGTACTGCTGGCGGTGGCCCTGGCGACGGCGGTAGCCGGTCTTGTTCTTGTAGCGAAGGATGTCGATCTTCGCGCCCTTGTGGTGGTCCACGACCTCGGCGGTGACCTTGATGCCGTCCAGGACCCACGGGTCGCTGGTCACGGAGTCACCGTCGACAACGAGCAGGGTCGAGAGCTCGACCGTGTCGCCAACCTTGGCAGTGGGAATCTTGTCAACCTCAACGATGTCGTCAACAGCAACCTTGTGCTGACGACCACCGCTGCGCACGATGGCGTACACGCGGATCTCACTCTCGCTCAGAACGGAAACCCCTGATGCCAGCCGCTCGCACGGGCCGGGGCCCGTGGTGACTTCACAGAAGGATGAACGGCCTCTTCCAGCCCGCGTCGAAAGCGACTGCCGGAAGGGAGGTGCTCAGGGGAATGGCGCGTATGGTTACACGCCGACTGTCAAGAGTACGGGGCGCCCCGCAGGCGGTCAAACCGGCCCCCGACCGCCCCGGAGGGGGCAGCCGAGGGGGGCGGTCCGGCGGGCACTCGCTACGGGCGGCGGCTGCGCCAGCCCAGCCAGGCCGACTCGATCATGTCGTCGAGGCCGTACCGGGCCGACCAGCCGAGCTCCGCGCGGATGCGGTCGGCGGAGGCCACCACCCGCGCCGGGTCGCCGGCGCGACGGCCGGCGACCTCCGGCGCGTGCTCCTCGTTCCCGGTGATCTCCAGGATGCGGTCGACCATCTCCCGTACGGAGCTGCCCTCGCCCCGGCCGATGTTGAGCGTCAGCGCCGTGCCCGGCTCCGCGTCCCGCAGGCGGCGCGCGGCGGCCAGGTGCGCGGAGGCGATGTCCCGCACATGGATGTAGTCGCGTACGCACGTGCCGTCGGGCGTCGGATAGTCGTCACCGAAGATCCGGGGCGCGGCCCCCGCCTCCAGCCGCTCGAACACCATGGGGACGAGGTTGAACACTCCCGTGTCGGCGAGTTCGGGCGAGGCCGCGCCGGCGACGTTGAAGTAGCGCAGCGACGCGCTGCGGACGCCGTGGGCGGCGGAGGCCGCGCGGATGAGCCACTCGCCGACGAGTTTGGTCTCGCCGTACGGGCTCATCGGCAGGCACGCCGTGTCCTCCGTGACCAGGTCCACGTCCGGCATCCCGTAGACGGCGGCCGAGGAGGAGAAGACCAGCCGGTCCACTCCCGCCCCGGCCATGACCTCAAGGAGGACCTGGAGGCCGGTCACGTTCTCGCGGTAGTAGTGCAGCGGCCGCTCGACGGACTCCCCGACCTGCTTCTTCGCCGCGATGTGCACCACGCCCGTGACTTCGTGGTCACGGACGGCCTTCTCCAGGCCCGCCGCGTCGAGGACGCTGCCGACCACCAGGGGCACGCCCTGCGGCACCCGGTCGCGGCTGCCGGTCGAGAGGTCGTCGTAGACGACGACCGATTCGCCCGCCTCCACCATGGCGCGCACCACGTGTCCGCCGATGTATCCGGCGCCACCGGTCACCAACCAGCTCATTGAGCGTCCTTTCGCGAGCATGGGCCCTGTCATCGGTCCTGATGCAGGATTATCGGCGGTCCGAGCAGTCCAAGCGTTCCAGGGGAAAGCCCAATCGGACATCTCGCCACAGAACGCTTGATTGAGCGCAATGTTGCAAGGTGACGGACACCTCTGCGTGAACCCCCGCCCACGCTCCGCCACCATCTTCCCGTGCACAGTCGCCCGGCCGGCCCGAAAGGCGATCGGCCGCCCGCCACCGCGGCAACGGAAACTGCTGGTGAATCCTCTACCATCAATGCGCAGCGCCGCCCGGCCTCTGCCCGGCGCCAGGCCACGGACAGTTCTCAGAACAGGTTACTAGGATGCCAAGAATCACCCTCGTCGTGCCTGTCTACAAGGTGCAGAGTTACTTGCAGGAGTGCCTCGACTCGGTACTGGACCAGGACTACACGGACTTCGAGGTCCTGGCGGTCGACGACTGCTCGCCCGACGGTTCCGGAGTGATCCTGGACACCTACGCCGAACGGGACGACCGGGTCCGTGTCCTCCACCTCGCCGAGAACATCGGCCTCGGCCCCGCCCGCAACGCCGGGCTGGCCGAGGCGCGCGGCGACTACGTGCTGTTCCTGGACAGTGACGACACGCTGACCCCCGGGTCGCTCGGCGCGGTCGCCCGGCGGCTGGACGAGGCCGACGACCCGGACATCCTGATCTACGACTACGCGCGCACCTTCTGGAACGGCGAGGTCCGGCCCAACCAGCGAGCCGGCCTGCTGCAGGACAAGGAGCCGGGGGCCTTTCCCCTGTCGGACCACCCCGAGCTGCTGGACCTTCTCCAGATCGCCTGGAACAAGGCGTACCGGCGTGACTTCATCACCCGGCTCGGCCTGACGTTCCCCCCCGGATATTACGAGGACGCCCCCTGGACGTTCTGCTCGCTGATATCGGCGGAACGCATAGCCGTGCTCGACCACATATGCGTGCATTATCGGCAGCGGCGTGAGGGCGGGAATATCCTCAAAACCGTCAGCCGAAAGCACTTCGACATCTTCGAGCAATATGATCGCGTATTCTCGTTCGTGGACGCCCGTCCCGAACTGAACGAATGGCGTCGGCCGCTTTTCCGGAAGATGATCGATCACTATCTGACCGTGCTGGAGAGTCCGGGCCGGCTTCCGCGGAGTTCCCGCCCGGAATTCTTCCGGCTGGCGACCGAGCATTACCGGTCCCGTCTCCCGGAGGGCTTCACCCGCCCCGCCGCGGCCCAGGGTCACCGGTACGCGCTGCTGGAGCGCGGCTCGTACCCGGTCATGGCGAGCGCGTACACCGCGATCAAGGCCCGCCGCGCTGTGCGCAGACGCACGCGTTCGACCCTCACCCGGTTCAAGCGCGGCGCGATGGGCGCGTACTACCGGTCGCAGCTGCGCGCGCCGATCGACGCGGACCTCGCGCTCTTCTCCGCCTACTGGAGTCGCGGCGTCGCCTGCAACCCGGCCGCCATCGACGCCGAGCTGGCGCGAACGGCCCCGCACATACGGCGGGTGTGGGCCGTCCGGGGCGACAGCGTGAACCGCGTACCCGAGGGCGTGGAGATCGTGCGCGTGGGTTCGCGGGAGTACTGGTCGGCCCTGGCGCGGGCCAAGTACTTGGTCAACAACGTGAATTTCGCCGACGCCGTGGTCAAGCGCGAGGGGCAGATCCACCTCCAGACGCACCACGGCACCCCCCTCAAGACCATGGGGCTCGACCAGCGCAAGTTCCCGGCGTCGACGGACATGGACTTCGAGCGGCTGCTGGAGCGCTGCGACCGCTGGGACTTCAGCCTTTCCTCCAACCGCTTCTCCACAGCGGCGTGGGAGCGGGTGTACCCCTGCCGCTACACCTCTCTGGAAACCGGCTACCCGCGTAACGACATCCTGGTGAACGGGACGGCCGACGACGTCCGCAAGGCCCGTCGCGACCTCGGGCTCGCGGACTCCACCACCGCGTTTCTCTACGCGCCCACGCACCGCGAGTACCAGAGCGAGTTCACCCCGCGCCTGGACCTGCTCCGCCTCGCCGACGAACTCGGCCCCGACGTCACCCTGTTGGTCCGGGGCCACTACTTCTACTCCGCGTCGCCCCGGCTAGCCGATCTCCGGGCGAGCGGGCGGATCATCGACGTCTCCGCCCACCCCCGGGTCGAAGACCTCTACCTCGCGTCCGACGCGCTGATCACGGACTACTCCTCGGCGATGTTCGACTACGCCGTCCTGGACCGGCCGATCGTGGTCTTCGCCGACGACTGGGAGGTGTACTCCGCGGTCCGCGGGACGTACTTCGACCTGTTGAGCGAGGCGCCGGGATCGGTGGCGACCACCGAGGACGGCCTCATCGAGCTCCTGCGCTCCGAGGAGTGGCGGGGCGAACCGGCCGCTCTGCTGCGTGCCGCGTTCCGCAGGAAGTTCTGCGAGTTCGACGACGGCCGTGCCGCCGAGCGCGTCGTCCGCCGGGTGTTCCTCGGCGAGGACGAGCCGATCCCCTTTGTGCCCTTCGACGAGCGCGCGCACGCGCCGCTCCCCGCCCAGGTGCTCGAATTCGTCGAGCGGGCCTGACCCGAAAGGAATTACTCCCCATGGCCCCTCGGCTCAGTGTCATCGTCCCCATCTACGACGTGGAGCAGTATCTGCCGGCCTGTCTGGACTCGCTGGAGGCGCAGACCCTGCGCGACATCGAGATCCTCATGGTGGACGACGGATCACCCGACAACGCGGCGGCGATCGCCGCGGAGTACGCGGAACGGGACGCGCGTTTCACGCTGATACGCAAGGAGAACGCCGGCCTCGGTGCGGCCCGGAACACGGGCATCGCACATATGTCCCCGGATTCGGAGTACCTGGCCTTCATCGACAGCGACGACGTCATTCCGCCGGACGCCTACCGGCTCATGGTGGAAAGCCTCGACGAAAGCCGTTCCGACTTCGCGACGGGCAACGTCTTCCACCTCAAGGGGCAGAAGTCCTGGCAGGTGCCGCTGCTGAGGATGCTGGCGGGCGAGGCGCGCAAGCGGACCCATGTGTCGGAGAATCCGAGGCTGATCGCGGACCGCATCGCGTGCAACAAGGTCTTCCGCCGCACCTTCTGGGAGCGGCACGCCTTCTCCTTCCCCGAGGGGATGATGTACGAGGACACTCCGGTCACCCTGCCGGCCCATTACCGGGCCGAGGCGATCGACATCATCGGTGAGCCGGTGTACTTCTGGCGGCTGCGCGAGGGCGAGGCGGCCCCCTCCATCACCCAACGGCGGACCGAGCCGAAGGCGATCAGGGACCGCGTCACCGCGGTGAGCATGGTGAGCAACTTCCTCGCCGAACAGCCCGGTCCCGAGTACGCGGGCTTCAAGCGGCAGTACGACGACCGGGTCCTCCGTGACGACCTGCGGCTCTTCATGAGGGTGCTGCCGACCGCCGGCGCGGAGTTCCACGAGGCGTTCCTCGAAGCCACCAACCGCTACCTCGACCTCATCGACCCGCAGACGGTCATGGACCTGCCCGCGGATCTGCGGGTCCAGTGGCTGCTGGTCCGCAAGCACGCGATGCCCGAGCTCATCGCCCTGATCGCCTCCCAGCGCCGCAAGGAGCCGATCGAGGTCACCGGGGCGTTCCGCAAGTACGCCGGCTTCCGACCGCTGGAGGAGAGCGGGATCGAGCTGCCCAAGGCGGCCCTGCGGATCGACCGCGACCTCTCCCTGCGCGCGCCCCTGCGTTCCGTCACCTGGCAGGACGGCCGGCTGGTCCTGTCGGGCGACGCCTGGATCGACAAGATCGACATGTCGACGAAGCGCGGCAGCGTCAAGGTCGTCCAGCTGAAGCGGGACAAGTCCAGGCGCAGGATCTTCCTGCCCGCCCGCAACATCCACCGCCCCGAGTGCACCACGCACTCCGGGCAGCGGCGCTACAACTACGACTGGGCGGGCTGGGAGCTCACCCTCGACCCGGCCAAGCTCCGCAAGGGCGACAGCTGGCAGGAGGGGATCTGGCACGTCGGCATCAACGTCTACTCCTCCGGGCTCGTCCGGCGCAGCGGGGTGTGGGCGCGCGGCGGCTCGGCCGCCAACTTCCCTCCGTACCAGTGGCTCGACGAGAACCACCGGCTGCTGCCCACGGTCGAACGGGGCGCGCTCAAGCTCCGCATCGAGAAGGTGCGCGCGCTGATCACCGGCCGCCGGCTGGTCGGCCCCGACGTGGAGATCAGCGGCGACCTGCGGGAGAAGACCGTCGCGGGCACCACGTTCACCCTTCAGCTGACCAACCCGAAGAGCGGCGAACTCCTCGAGTACCCCATAACGGTGGAAGGGGCCCCGGGGGCCGCGACCTTCCGTACGCTCGTCCCGGTCGAGGACGTCGCACTGGTCTCCAGCGACACGGTCGAGGAGCAGGCCCAGCCGGAGCGCCGGCTGTGGAGCACGGTCCTGGTGGCCACGGCGCCGGACGGCTCCCGGCGGAAGTTCAGCAGCGTCGTCAAGGACGGACTCGCCGACCTGCGGTTCGACCTGCCGGCCTCGCTCGGCGACCGGGCGGACCACCATGAGCTGGCGCTGACGTCCGGCACCAACGGCTATCTGAAGATCATCGGCCGTACGCGACGCGCCGTCATCACCGAGGTCTCCGAGCGGGACGGCCGTATCGTCGTCACCGGCCACACCAGCGAACTGCTGGTGGGAACCGACCTGGTGCTGCGCGCCCGCAACCGGTTCGACGAGCGCAGGGCCGACGTCGAATGGGCCCCCGACGGCACCTTCACCACCTCCTTCGACCCCTCGGTCATGGGCGGTTCGGGAAGCGTGCCGCTGCGGACGGGGCGCTGGAACCTCTTCCTGCGGTCCGAGGACCCGAGCGTCCCGGACACCGCCTTCGTCATCGACCGACTGGCCGTAAGCCAGTTCCCCCTCCAGACGAACCTCCGCGGCCGCCGCTACTGGTTCGAGAACCGCTGGGGCGACTTCCCGCAGCTCAACTGCCGTTCCGAGCTGAGCGACCTGGAGCTCGGCCCCTACCGCCAGCTCCAGATGCAGCGCGAGGTCTACGGGCCGAAGAGCCAGGAGCCGCTGCGCGACCAGGTCTTCTACCTCAGCTACAACGGGAAGCAGTACTCCGACAGCCCGCGCGCGATGCACGAGGAACTGCTCAGCCGGGGCAGCTCCCTGAAGCACCTGTGGGCGGTCCGCGACGGCCAGGTCGTCCTTCCCCCGACCGCCGAGCCCGTACGGATGTGGGGCACGGAGTGGTACGAGGCGCTGGCCTCCTCCCGCTACATCGTCACCAACGGGCATCTGCCCGAGTGGGTCAAACGCCGCCCCGGCCAGGTGATCGTGCAGACGTGGCACGGCACGATGCTGAAGAAGATCGGCCACGACATCGAGACGCTGTACTTCGACCGCGAGTACCAGAACCGTCTGACGCTCGAGGCCAAGGAGTGGAGCCTGGTCGTCTCGTCGAACCGGTTCAGCACGCCCATCCTCAAGCGGGCCTTCTCCTTCGACGGAGAGATCCTGGAGGCCGGCTACCCGCGCAACGACTACCTCTACTCCCCCGACCAGGACCAGATCGTCAAGAAGGTCAAGGAGACGCTGGGACTGCCGACCGGGAAGAAGGTCGTGCTGTACGCGCCCACGTGGCGCGACGACCAGTCGCACAGCGCGGGCCAGTACCTCTTCGACCTGCGGCTGGACCTGGAGGACGCGCGGCGACGGCTGGGCGAGGACCATGTGCTCCTCATCCGCCGCCACTCCAACGTGGTGGACGCCGTCCCCGGCGCGGGCAACGGGTTCGTCTGGGACGTCTCGGAGTACCCGGACATCGCGGAGCTCTACCTCGCCGCGGACCTGATGATCACGGACTACTCCTCCGTGATGTTCGACTACGCGCACCTCAAGCGGCCCATGCTGTTCTTCACGTACGACCTGGAGCACTACCGGGACACCCTGCGGGGCTTCTACTTCGACTTCGAGAAGGACTCCCCGGGCCCGCTGATCCCCACGTCGGAGGAGCTGGTCAGCGCCATCCGGGACATCGACAAGGTCTCCGCCGAGTACCAGGAGCGGTTCGACCGCTTCCACCACCTCTTCTGCGACCTCGACGACGGGCACGCGTCCGGCCGGGTCGTGGACCGGATGCTGGAGCTCGCGCGAGAGAAGCACTGAGAGAAGCGCTGAGAGAGGCGCTGAGAGAGGCGCTGAGAGAGGCGCTGAGAGAGGTCAGCCGGGGCGCGGGCTCCCGGTGACGTGAAAGGGGACGGCCGGTCCGGAGGGAAATCCTCCGGACCGGCCGTCCCCTTTCACCGTCCGCCGTCCCCGCCCCCTGGCCGCCGTCCGCTGCCCGCCGTCCGCCGTCCCGCACGCCTCCGGGCCCTGATGGCCGCCGGGCGGAACACACCGGAGCCCCCGCCCCGCGAGTCCGCCCACGAATGACGATGTCCCGCACCGGACTCCGGTACGGGACATCGTCATTCACTCACCACGGACGGCCGAGGGCGCTCGGTCCCCGGCCGACGCCGGCCTCACTCCTCGGTCGACGCCGAGACCGTGGTCGGAGCCGACTGATCGGCCGCGACGGTCTTCTTGGCCGCCTTCTTGGCCGTCGTCTTCTTCGCGGTGGTCTTCTTGGCGGCCGTCTTCTTCGCGGCCGTCTTGTCCGCCGTTGCCTTCTTCACCGCCGTCTTCTTGGCCGGGGCCTTCTTGGCGGCCTTGCGGGCCGTCTTCCTGGCCGGAACGGCCTCACCGTCCGCGCCGCTCTCCTCCGGCGCGTCCACCACGGTCGCCTCGGACGGCTCGGCCGCCGCCGGCTCCGGAGCGGAGTCGATCACGACGACCGCCGTCTCCTCCGCACCCGCGGGCGGACCGGCCGGAGCCGACACCTTGCGGGTGGCCCGGCGACGCGCCCGCGGCGGAGCCGCGACCGGCGTCTCGGCGGCTGCCTCCGCCGGGGCCTCCTCGACGACGGCCGGGGGCTGCTCGGAGGGCCGCGCCTCGGGCTCGGGCTCGGCCGGAGCCTCGGCCGCCGGAGCCGCCTCGACCCGGACCTCCGCCGGGGCCTCGGCGCCGTCCGCCTTCGGCGAGCCGGCCGGGGCGGTTGCCTTACGGGTCGCCCGGCGGCGGCCACGGCCCTGGGGGGCCGGTTCCGCGACGGGCGGCGCCTCGGCGGCAGGCTCAGCGACCGCTGCCGGGGCCTCCACGACCTCGGCGGCCACGGCCGGAGCCTCGGCCTCCGGCTGCCGCGCGGCAGCCGGGGAGCCGGCCGGGGCCGACGCCTTGCGGGACGCCCGACGACGGCCACGGCCGCGCGTGGCGGCCGCCTCGGCCTCCGCCGCACTGCCGTAGAACTCCTCGTCCGCGGCCGGCTCCAGGTCCGCCAGGGACACCGGGGTGGCGACCTCGGCGGCGAGCTCAGCCTCGGTCTCGGCGGGCTCGGCCGCCGCGTGCTCGTCGGAGCCGTGGCCGTGGTCCTGCTCGGAGCCGTGCTCGTGGTCCTGGCCCGCGCCGCCCCGGCCGCGCTTCTTGGACTTCTTGCCACCGCCGCCGCCGACGGACGTCGGCTGCTCCATGTGGACGATCACACCGCGCCCGTTGCAGTGGACGCAGGTCTCGGAGAAGGACTCCAGCAGCCCCTGGCCCACCCGCTTACGGGTCATCTGGACCAGGCCCAGCGAGGTGACCTCGGCCACCTGGTGCTTGGTCCGGTCGCGGCCCAGGCACTCCAGCAGTCGCCGCAGCACGAGGTCCCGGTTGGACTCCAGCACCATGTCGATGAAGTCGACGACGACGATGCCGCCGAGGTCGCGCAGCCGCAGCTGGCGCACGATCTCCTCGGCCGCCTCCAGGTTGTTCCTGGTGACGGTCTCCTCCAGGTTGCCGCCCTGGCCGGTGAACTTGCCGGTGTTGACGTCGACGACGATCATCGCCTCGGTCTTGTCGATCACCAGCGAACCGCCGCTGGGCAGGTAGACCTTGCGGTCCAGCGCCTTCATCAGCTGCTCGTCGATGCGGTACGTCGCGAAGACGTCGACCTCGGACGTCCAGCGCGACAGCCGCTCGGTGAGGTCCGGCGCGACGTGCGAGACGTAACCGTGGATGGTCTCCCACGCGTCGTCGCCGCTGACGATGACCTTGGAGAAGTCCTCGTTGAAGATGTCGCGGACGACCCGGACGGTCATGTCCGGCTCGCCGTAGAGCAGCGTCGGCGCGTTGGAGCCGCTGGTGCCCTTCGCCTTCTTCTGGATCTCCTCCCACTGCCCCTGGAGCCGCTCGACGTCACGGCGGAGCTCGTCCTCGCTCGCGCCCTCGGCGGCGGTGCGCACGATGACGCCCGCGTCCTCGGGGACGATCTTCTTGAGGATCGTCTTGAGGCGGGAGCGCTCGGTGTCGGGCAGCTTGCGGCTGATCCCGGTCATCGAGCCCTCGGGGACGTACACGAGGTAGCGGCCGGGCAGGGAGACCTGGCTGGTCAGGCGTGCGCCCTTGTGGCCGATCGGGTCCTTGGTCACCTGGACCAGGACCGACTGGCCGGACTTGAGCGCGGTCTCGATGCGGCGCGGCCCGTGGGCCATGCCGAGCGCATCGAAGTTGACCTCACCGGCGTACAGGACGGCGTTGCGGCCCTTGCCGATGTCGACGAACGCGGCCTCCATGGAGGGCAGGACGTTCTGCACCTTGCCCAGGTAGACGTTGCCGACGTAGCTGGTGGCCTGCTCCTTGTTGACGTAGTGCTCGACGAGCACGTTGTCCTCGAGGACGCCGATCTGGGTGCGCTCGCCGCTCTGGCGGACGACCATCACGCGCTCGACGGCCTCGCGGCGCGCCAGGAACTCCGCCTCGGTGATGATCGGGACCCGGCGGCGGCCCTGCTCGCGGCCCTCGCGGCGGCGCTGCTTCTTGGCCTCCATACGGGTCGAGCCCTTGATGGACTGGACCTCGTCGAAACCGGTGCCCGGCTCGCGCTCCGCTTCCTTCTTACGGGGCTCGCGGACCTTGACGACCGTACGCTCCGGGTCGTCCGTGCCGTTGTCGGCCTCGGCGGCCGCGCCCTCACCGCTGCGGCGACGGCGACGGCGACGACGCCGGCTGCTGCTCGACCCGGAGGCCGAGGAGTCGCCGTCGTTGTCGTCGTCGGCCTCGTCGGCGTCCTGGCCCTGCTCGTCGTCGGAGCGGGCGGACTCGTTACGGGAGTCGCCACGGGCGGAGTCGTTACGGGAGGACTCGCCGCGACCGGAGTCCGCGCGGCCGTCCTCGGTGCGGGCGGCGCGCGGGTCGTCGGCGCTCTCGTCGGCGTCGTCCACGTCGTTGGCCTCGCCACGGCGGCGGCGACGGCCACCGCGACGGCGGCGGCGCGAGGGCCGGTCGCCGTACTCGTCGGCGTCCTCGCCCTCGTGCTCGGCGTCCGCCTCGGCCTCGGGCTCGTCCTCGACGGGCTCCTCCACCGGGGCGGCGGGCGCGGCGGCCTGCTCACTCTCGGCGGCCTCGCCACGGCGGCGGCGACGGCGGCGCGAACCGCCCTGCGGCGCGGCCTCAGCGGGCGCGGGGGCCTGCTCGGCCTCGGCGGTCCGCTGCTCGTCGGCCTCCTCGACCTCGTCGTACGGCGAGGAGGAACCGGCGGCGGCAGCTGCGGCGGCCGCCGTCTCGGGGGTCTGGAACATCGGCTCGGCGAAGACCGGGGCCTGGAACACGGCGACGGCCGGGCGCGTCGCGCGGCGGCCCTTGCGGTTCGGCTCCTCGGTCGTGGCGGTGAACTCGGGGCGGCCCGCGGCGGCGGTGGCCCGGCGGCGCTGGCGTCCGCGCGGGGCGGCCTCCTCGACCTCCTCCACCTCGGCGGCGAGCTCCTCGGCGACGGCGGCGGGCAGGCTCTCGCCGGCCTCGGCCGTCTCCTCGACGGGCTCGGCGGCCTGCGGGGCTCCGGCGGGCGCGGACGCCTTACGGGAGGCGCGACGGCGGCTGCGGGGGGCCGGGGTCTCCTCGGCGGCCTCGGCGGCGGCCGGGGCGGGCTCCACGGCGGGCGCGGGCTCGTTCACGGCTTCGGCGGCGGCCTGCGGCGTACCGGCCGGGGCGGAGGCGCGACGGCGGGTACGGCCGCGCGGGGCCTCGACGGCGGGCTCGGCGGTCTCGACCTTGACGACGCTCTCGTTCTCGGGGTCGGCGGACGCCACCGGCTCGACCACGACAGCGGCCTCGGCGGCCTGCGGGGCTCCGGCGGGCGCGGACGCCTTGCGGGAGGCACGGCGGCGGCGCGGGGCCGGGGGCTCGGGAGCGGCTTCGGGCTCGACGACCTCAGCCTCGGCCTCCAGCTCCTCGCTCTCCTCGTCCACGGGAGGCTCGGCCGGGGTCTCCACGGCCTCGACCACCTCGGCGGCCTGCGGGGCGCCGGCCGGAGCGGTCGCCTTGCGGACCGCGCGGCGACGGGTGCGCGGCGCGGGGGCTTCCTCGGCGGCCGGGGTCTCCGCGGCCGGAGCCTCGGCGGGGGCCGGGGCAGCGGTGGGCTCGACGACCTCCGGGGCCTCGGCGGTCTCCGGAGCACCGGCGGGCGCGGTCGCCTTGCGCACGGCGCGGCGGCGCGCACGGGCGGGCGGCGCGGTCTCGGGAGCCGGCGCGGGGGCCGTCTCCTCGGGGGCGGTGACCGGGGTCTCCGCGACGGCGGCCGGCGCGGTGTCCCCGGCGGGCGTCACGGGCCCGCCCGGCGGGCCCGCCGGGCGGGAGGCGGCGCGGCGCCTGCGGCGCGGCGGCAGCTTGTCGCCGGGGGCGTTGTCTTCGTTGTTCCCGTTCGTACCGGGTTCGTTCGGCTGAGGCATGCGGGCGGTTCTCCCGTCGCGCTCCCGGGCGCCGCGTCTGATTCCGGTCCGGCACGGTCCGCAGTGGTGCGATACCGCTCGTCCGGGGCGCGGGCGCCGCACGGGAGCTGATGTCTGGCTCGCCGGTTCCGTACGCGGTGTTGCGGACGGCCTGGCGAAAGTCTTATTGGGTCAGTGCGCGGCCCGACCCAGGTGGCTCCCGGGTCGGAGGGCTGCGCTACAACGACCGCCTACGCGGAACCTGCACCTTCCGGCGCCGTCGCGACGGCTGCTGCGACCGCGGGATGTGCGGTCGGGGCGGCCTCGCGGTCGGGCGCGAGCGGGTCGGTCACCGTGCCGGACTCCTCGTCGAAGAGCCCCTGCGCCAGCCTCGTCACCGCAGCGGGGACGGGCGGCGCCAGGTCGGCCACAGCGCGAAGACCGGACAGGACGTCGTCGGGTCGCACGGCAGGTGTCACGTGCCGAACAACCAGCCGCAGTATCGCACAGGGCTTGTCCCCCGGCCTATCGGCCGATGGATCGAGGGCCTGCAGGTCGGCGACGGCGGCGCGGGCGTCGAAGGTGCGGATGCCGTTCTTCGCCTTGCGCTGGACCTCGACGGTCCCGGCGGCGTTGAAGGCGGCCACGGCCTCGCGGAGCTCGTCCGTCTCCACCCCGTCCAGGCGCATCTCCCAGACGGAGGCGGTCAGCCGTTCGGCGAGGCCCGAGGTGCGGGCCTCCACCGCGTCGGTGATGTCCAGGCCGTCCGGCAGCGAGGCGTCGAGCAGCTCGCGCAGGAGGTCGGGGTCGCGTGCCTCGGTGAGGGCGATCTCCAGGAACTCGGCCTCGCTGCCCGTGCCGGTGGGGGCGGCATTGGCGTACGAGACCTTGGGGTGCGGGGTGAAGCCCGCCGAATAGGCCATCGGCACCTCGGAGCGGCGCAGTGCCCGCTCGAAGGCCCGCTGGAAGTCGCGGTGACTGGTGAACCGGAGGCGGCCGCGCTTGGTGTAGCGCAAACGGATGCGCTGCACTGCCGGTGCGGGCGGCGGGCCTTCGGGCTGTCGCTTGCCCAGTGGTTCTTCTCCTCGGTGCGGGGCGGGCGCGGTGGAGCGCCGCCCACGAAGTGCGGGGTGGTCCCCGGGGTGCCGCGCCGGCTCACGCCCGCTTGACGAGTTTCTCGATCGGCGGGGAGGTCTCGGACGCCTGCGCCGCGCTGGGGACAGTCGTTGTACTACCCAGAGTACGCGCAGGCACCCCCAGCGGTTCCCGGGACCGCTCGCCGCTCGCGCCGCCGACCAGTGCGCGCCAGGCGTCGCGGCGGGCCTGCCGCACGGTTTCCCGGGCGGCGGCGAGCGCTTCGCGGGCGGTGCGCCCCGCCTCGACTGCGGCGCGTCGGGCCGGGGCCCACAGGGCGTCCCGTACGAAGTGGCCGACCGGGGTGCACACCGTTCGGTAGGCCCAGGACACCGGTACGCCGATCAGGTGCCGGAACAGCCAGGCGATCCCCCGGCCCACCGCCCGGGAGAGGTACCCGGCGATCCGCCAGGCGACCTCGGCGGCCTCCGCGATCTCCCGCCCGACCGGGGCGAGGACGCGGCGGTGCAGCCAGGAGGCGGGGGCCACCAGCAGCGTCATGACGAGCCACACCACCGCACCCCCCACCCCGCGCCCGACGATCGCGACGCCCTGCCAGACCAGCTCCAGGAGCCAGGCCGTGCCCAGCCAGAGCGTGCGGAGGAGCCAGGAGACGCCCCGCCACAGCACCCCGAGGACCCAGGCCGTGCCCCGGCCGACCGGGGCGAGGACGGCCCCGTACAGCCACACCAGCGGCACGACCAGGCCGTAGCGCGCCGCCGGGGCCAGCAGCGCGGCGCCGACCCACCGCAGGCCGTGGCCCAGCGGGGTGAGGACGTACGCGTACAGCCACAGCGCCGGGGCCCCGATCCCGTACCGGGCGACGGGGACGACCAGATACCGCCACAGGCCGATCCAGGGCCAGATGAGGAGGGCGGTGGCCAGCCAGGCGACGGCCCGGCCCAGCGGGGTGAGGACGTTGGCGTACAGCCAGGTCAGCGGGGTGACGACCAGGGTGTCGAACAGCAGGGCCAGCCCTCGGCCCAGCGGGCGGAGCAGGGTCCGGTCGAGGGCGTGCCAGCCGGCGGCCAGCAGGTCCCAGACCATGCGGACGGGCAGGACGAGGACCAGTGCCACGATGCGCACCGGCACCCTGATCAGCCTGGTCAGCGCGGTGTCGGGCGCGGACCGGTCCAGTTCCCGGGGCCTGCTCACGTCGTCCATGCCGTGAAGGACGCGCAGGCCCGGTCCGGGGTTGCCGGACCGGGCCTGCGGAGCGTCAGGGACGCGCTACTTGTTCACCACGCTCAGCGGGAGCAGCTTCTTGCCGGTCGGACCGATCTGGATGTCCAGGTCGAGCTGCGGGCAGATGGACATGAGCCCACATCCACACATACTCTCCGCCCCATGAAGACGTATGCCATCGAAACCGAGTGGACCGCCTCAGACCTCGCCCTTCTAGAGGAGCTGAAGAAAGCGGAGGCCCTACTCCCTGCGGATGCGCCGCGCGCTCTGCTGTCCATCCGGCTGTCTGTCCTTACCGAGGACACCACCTCGCCCGTGCGGCAGGAGTTGGACCTCCGCCTCCTAGCAAGAGAGAAGGGGTGCCGTGTCGTGGGCGTCGCCTCTGATCTCAACGTGTCAGCAACGAAGGTCCCGCCGTGGAAGCGAAAGGAACTGGGCGACTGGCTGAACAACCGGGCTCCGGAGTTCGATGTCCTTCTCTTCTGGAAGCTCGACAGGTTCATCCGTCGCATGTCGGATCTCTCGACCATGATCGAGTGGTGCGAGCGGTACGCGAAGAACCTCGTCTCGAAGAACGACAGCATCGACCTCGAATCCACGGTGGGCCGGATGATGGTCACGCTCATCGGAGGCATCGCCGAGATCGAGGCGGCGAACACGTCGACTCGCGTCGCTTCCCTGTGGGACTACACCCGGACTCAGGACGCATGGCTCGTGGGCAAGCCCGCGTACGGCTTCGTGACGGCGAAGGTGAACGGAAGGTCGACCCTTGCCGTCGACCCTGTCGCACACAAGGCGTTGCACTGGGCGCGCCGTATGGCGCTTCGAGGGGTGTCCGCTCGACGCATGGCCGTGTGCCTTGTCCGGTCCGGGCTCATGTCCGCAGGGCTTACCACAACGACTCTTCTGCGACGCCTCCGCAACCCCGCTCTCATGGGGTACCGAGTGGAGGAGAACAAGAACAAGGGGGTACGCCGCTCCAAGTTGATACTTGGACACGATGGCAAGCCGATCAGGGTGGCCGAACCGATCTTCACCGAGGACGAGTTCAACGAACTCCAAGAGGCCATCGACCGGCGCGGCAAGAACCAGCCCCAGCGTCAGACACACGGCGCGACTCAGTTCCTTGGTGTCCTGGTCTGCGCCGACTGCGCGTCGAACATGACGGTGCACGTCACGTCCAACAAGTTTGGCCAGTACCGGTATCTCCGGTGCCAGAAGTGCAAGAGCGGGGGTCTCGGTGCCCCCGATCCGCAGGGCGTGTACGACGTTCTTGTCGGCGACGTGCTGCGCGTACTCGGCGACTTCCCCGTCCAAGTCCGCGAGTACGCGCAGGGCGCTGAGGCTCGCGCCGAGGTGAAGCGACTCGAAGAGGCCATCGCCTACTACATGAAGGGGCTGGAGCCGGGAGGGCGCTACGCGAAGACGCGGTTCACCCGGGAGCAGGCGGAGAAGACGCTCGACAAGCTCACTGACGAACTGGGTGCGATCGATCCCCAGACCACACAGGACCGATGGACTCTCATCCACAACGGGAAGACGTTCCGTGAAGCATGGGAGTCCGGAGGGATGGAGGTCATGGCTGAGGACCTCCGCCGTGTGGGCATCACGTGCGAGGTCACCCGCACCAAGGTCAAGGGCGTGCGTGCGCCCTCCGTACATCTGCGTCTGAAGATTCCCCGTGACGTACGCGAACGGCTCGTCATCAAGAGCGACGACTTCGCGGCGAAACTCTGACAGCAAGGATAGGGAGGGGCTCGGCTTGACAGCCGAGCCACGCGCCACGTAGGAATACCTCCCCGCTCTTTGACGAGCGGGGACCGTAGCTCCCACCGTTCAGCGGTGGTAGAGCTGGCCACTCCGCGAGAGGCCGCGATCCCGAGGGGCTCGCAGGGATGTCGAGGACCTCCCGAAGCGCAGGACGGAACTGCGCGACTTCCAACCGCCGAGCCGTGGCTACGTGCTGCGCTCCACCGACAGGAGTCGCGAACCCTTGAACATCACGAGCGAAATCGTCTGGACCTGCGAGGCGTGCGCGTCGCCTCTCATCGATGGACACGCCCACACCTGCGGCCCCAACGCCGGGGGCCACGACCAGTGACTATCAGCTTCGGTCATGACCGCCCGTGGGGCGGAGTCTCTCAGCACGAGTACCGGCGCATGGCGCAGGACTCCCGGCACCAGCTTGCCTACCGGGTCCACTTCGCCGCTATCGGATGGGCCGACCGCCACGGACACGCCGCGTTCGAGCCGGGCCGCCTGGCCGCACTACTCGGCATGGAGGGCAAGCGACTGTCCGACCAGAGCACCCGCAACGCGGTAGCCCGCGCCAAGGATCTCCACCTCATCTCGGCCCGTTCAGGCGCGGCGTGCCTGATGCTTCCGCCTCACCTGTTCCAGAAGGCCAAGGGTGCACCAGTGCCGTGCCGTCTCCACCAGGACAGGTGACCGCACGCCCAGCGTGTAGTGAGAGCACGTCTCGCGTGTGCCGACATCGCGCCTGAGCTGCACGAACGTTCACGCCCTCTCTTATCTATTTGGCTCCAGTGCAGTGCGGCCCTCTTCGGGGCCGACAGAGGAAAGCCTCTTGACTCAACGGCGAACGAAAGCAGGACGCGGCAGCGTCCTAACGCAGCAAGGCAACGGCGAAGGAGTAGGGGCAGTGGGCGGCTCCGCCGCCACAGTCGGAAGCCGCTTCGCCAGTACGGCCCCAAGGGCCGACAGAAGAGAGACACAGGAAGCTAGCCCAGTGGGGCGCTGCCGCGCCCCCGTAGAGCGAAGCCCCAGGAGTAAGGCGCTTCCTCTTGCGGGCCGCTACGCGGCCACCTGGCCAAGCCTCTAGACGCAGGGCGAAAGGCTTCACTCTCTGCACTGTTCCGCCGCTGCCTGCAAGGCTGGCGCAAGCCTGTGACCTGGCACTATCCCGTAGCCGGCCGGAGGGTCGGGGCCAGCCTGAAAGACCCTGAAACCGTGGCACGATTTGAGCTGCTAAGACACGGCGGTGCGAGCTTGCCCCCTTCGGGGGTCATACCCCCTCCCCTTCGCCGTCGCCTGCCGTCGATAGGCGTACGACTGTGCGCCATCCAGAGCGCCCGACAGGGCGACTCCCCGCCCTGCGGTCGAGCGCTGGCCAGCAGGCCGGGAGGCAAGCGCGCAGCCCCTCACGCTGGCCAGCACAGACAGGCTGACCGAGTGCGCGACAGCGCCCATCAGGGCCAAGACAGTGCGTCTCATAAACCATCGATAGTGAGACGATCGGCCAGTCTCTCGGCAGTGTCCGTTTCGCTCCCGTCTCGCCGTCTCGAAACCCGTCTCAAAAGATCCGTCTCACGGCTAGCTTTCGAGACGCGTTTATGAGACGGTCCAGTCATGACGAAGAAGATCACCCCCGCCGAACAGGTGGAGCGCCACGACTGCCCGAAGTGCCAGGCACCCGCAGGAAGCCCCTGCCGTACCGGCGCGGGCAAGGTGGCAGCGAACTACCACACGGGCCGCTTCGCCCTGGTGCCCGCGCTCAAGGCAGAGCTGACCGTGAAGACGCCTGCCGACCGCAACCCGGGCAAGGCGTGGACGCAGGGCGCACCCGTGGCACAGGCACCCGAAGGGAAGCCGGGCGCAGCGATCCGGCTCGGCTACGCCCGATGCTCGACCGTGGGGCAGGAACTCCAGTCCCAGTTGGACGCCCTTGCCGGGGCACAGTGCACCCGCGTGTTCTCCGAGAAGATCAGTACCCGCGTGAAGGAGCGGCCGGAGCTTGAGAAGGCGCTCACGCTGGCACGCGAGTTCAAGCAGGCTGCACCCAACCAACCCGTCATCCTGACCGTGGTCGAGATGAAGCGTCTCGCCCGTAGTGCGGCAGAGTTGATGTCCCTGTCCTCCACCCTTCAAGCGGACGGCATCCAACTGGAACTCCTGTCCGGTCCCCTCCAGGGTGTGTACGACCCGAACGGGGCGGGCGCGATCGTGTTCGCCGTCCTCGCGGTCAGTGCGGAGGTTGAGCGGGAAGGCATCCGGGAGAAGACGTTGGAAGGGCTCGACGCTGCGGCCCGCAAGGGCAACCACGGAGGACGCCCGACCGTAGTGGACGACGACAAGCTAGCCGTAGCCCGTGCCCGGCACGCCAAGGGAGAGAGCGTCACAGCCATCGCTAAGGCGCTGGGGATCTCCCGTGCCACCTTGTACCGGCACATCGGTGACAGCGACTGAGACAGGCGCGCAGGCGTTCCCATGACAGGCTCCCGGCATCACGTCGGGGCCTGTCGGCGTACCGGGCGCAGCGTCACCCGTTGGCAGACTCCCGCCGCTCCATGTCGTTGCGGCCATCCACCAGGACAGGGGCCGTCAGATTCCCCATGAGTCGGCTCACGACCGCATGGTGCACGTAACCGGGCTCCCCCTTGAGTCCCGCCATGGTGACCCACTTCATGGGCAGCAGGGTGCCGACCCTGCGGGACAGACGCATGTGCACCCGCGACTTCTCCGGGCCCATGAAGCCACCGTCCAGCACCGCCGTCAGTACATCCCCCGGCGACTGGTCGAACGCCAGCAGCCGGGCAAGCTCCAGCACCGCTCCCGCTTGCAACTCCAGTAAGCGCGAACCCACTTCGGGGATCGTCTCCCCTTGCGGCACGTCTCCGCCTGGTAACTGCCACGCCCCCGTTTCCAGGTTCTTGACCATGAGGAAGCGGGGGCCTCTCGGCCCCTTGCTCTCCAGCAGGACGAACACACGCAGCCGCACCGCCGCCAGCCTCTCTGTGCCCCTGTGGGGCACGAACACGGATCGAACGATGCTGGCCCCTACCGACTACGGGGGAGCCGACAGGGGCCAGCACAGCGGCGCATGTCGCTCACGCTGCGCCCCTTCCGGCGCACCGCTGGTCAAGTGGTGCTCGCCATCCCTCGATGCGCCGGGGGTCATGGGTCACTCGTCGCGGACGACTGCCGCGAACGAAGTGCAGATACGGCGGAAGCCCCGATGGTTGCTGCGCCCCGTGTGGCTCATGCACTCCACATCCACGGCCGCGCTGTCCGTCGAAGGCGTCGCCTTCCACTTGCAGCCGAGACACTCCGCTTCGAAGGTGACGTCCGTATCGGGGTGCTGCGCTATCCGGTGCTGAACGAACCGGGTGAGCGAACGCGTCACCGCCCCCGCCTCACCTTGTGCGGGTGACTCCGGATCTCCACATCGGCGTCGGTCGCCGCCGACAGGTCACCCCTGTCCCGTGCCGCCAGCCGCTGAACGGCCAGCGCCTCACACACTTCGCAGCCAACCGCCGGTTTCGGGGGTGGATGGGGAAGGGCGAGGTGTACCGGTCCGGTCATGGTCGTTTGCCTTTCGCTCACACCGTGCGCCTTCCCGAACGAGTGTTGAGAACGACCACCAGTCTCGCCCTGTGGATGACATGGGACCGCACTTATTCGCGTTGTCGGGTAAATCCCTGCGCCCAGTCGCCAAGGAGTGACCGGCACTCTCCCCCAAAGACGGCATGGGATTCATACCTATCGAACTCATCCCGATAGGCGCTCACGTCCCGATGGTCGCGGAGGATCAGCGCCCCCGTGTGGGTCTCCACTTGAACCAAGCGTCGGTCATAAACCGTGAAGACACTCAGTGGCGTCTCGACCACAGGGCCGACGATCCCGAGTGGAATCACACCCAGCCGCACGTTCGGGATACGCGAAACAGAAGCCAGGCGATCGAGCTGCATAGCCATCGCCAACGGGGATGCCAGCGGCCAGCGCACAGCCTGTTCCGTGAGGAGGAACGTAAAGAACTTCGAGGAGTCCGTCAGGATCTGCTGTCGCTCCAGCTTCTTCGCGACAGTCTTGGTCATGTCACCGGAGTTCCGGGCGAGACTGGCACGCACATAGTCCGGCGTTGCCAAAAGGCCCGTGATCATAGTCGGCAGGAAGAATCTGAATTCTGTGGTGACAGTCTCCAGCCGTGCCAACTCGTTCTGCTTCTTGTCAAGGCCCCGCCGCTGAGACCCCCAGTCGTCCTGCCACTCTGTGTTGGCCGAGCGAGCAAGGGTGAGTATCTCCATCGCAACGGGGCCCTGTGTCCCGAGCGTCTCTAGAATCAGCTCGACATCAACGATGGTCGGCGTGACCTTGCCACTCTCGATATTGCTGACTTTGGTCTGCGACAAGTTGCAGCGCCGAGCGAGCGCGGTCTGAGTGAGGCCGGCTCGCTTGCGCTCGCTGCGTAGTGCTTCCGCTAGGTCTGATCTCGACTTGCCCAGCGATTCCGGGTCAAAGGTCAAAGCCCTTCACGTACTCCTCGAAGGGAACTGAACCAGCCAAGGCGATCCGTTGGTATTCGACATAGAGACTCACGTCGCCTTCGAATACTTCTCGGTTGACCTGAGTGCCGTCCTGCTCGTAGTTCATTAGCACGACTTCTGAGCCGTCGAACATCCAAAAGTCCTGCACCCCCGCAAGAGGGTTGAGACGATCCGTGACATCCATAATCCGGATGTCCTCACCGGCCCACACATGCGGCTGGTAGTACATGAACTCATAGCGCAGGTAGTCCGACAGGGGGCGAGTCACGATGTGAACGCGCCCCTTCCTCTTTCCCTCCCGCCGTACCCGCTTCAGGTCGTCGGTGTACTCGTTCGAGTAGGCGTGAGGGTCGAGGCGCTCTCCCGCAAGAAATGCCGCGATCTCTTCGGCCTCCTGCGGGACGCGATATTCCGGCAAAGTCTCCAGTCGCCATGCCTCACGCCGGAAAGACTCGAACCGAGCCGCCCACTCGTCACCATCCAAGAGCACGGAACGCCTCCCTCAACGTCTCCTCCGGGATCTCCACGAGCCCCTCCCCGTCCGGCGCGGCGAACGCGTGGGACACGTCGCCCTGCACGATAAAGGCCCCGGATGCCTTGCGGTAAACGTTGGGGCAGTCGTTCTTGTTGCACTCGCCCGTACCGGTTCCTGTAAGCCGGGTCAGTTCCTCACGAGCCATGGTGAAACCCCTTGTCTCGGGCCCCCTGTTGGGGCGACATGAAGACCGTACGAAGGGGAGGGGGTCGCCGTCCATGCGATCACGCGAATATTGGCGTAGTCGCATAAAAGCCTGCCCCAGCCGGGGGCGAGGCGACCCCACGCGCGGTACGCAGAAGGCGTCCGACACGGGCCGGACGCCTCTGGTCACTACACCCACTCCACAGCGGAGACGATGCGCGGGTCTCGGCGAGGCGGAGGAAGCGGCGTACGCCTCACAGCCTGTGGAGCCTGGCCCCGTTCCATAGCGCCGAGACCTCTCAACATCTCGGCGCACTCCGCCTCCGTCATGCCAGCAAGCGACTCAGCCACCTGCCGGACGACATCCCCGCTGGTCACTACGGCTTCTTGACCGTGAGCGGGAGCATCTTCTTACCGCTCTCGCTCAGTTGTGGCCATGTGTCGAACTGCGGGCAGACGCCGCAGTCGAAGCAGGGGGTCCAGCGGCAGTCCTCGACCTCGGTCTCGTCCAGCGCGTCCTGCCAGTCCTCCCAGAGCCAGTCCTTGTCCAGGCCGGAGTCGAGGTGGTCCCAGGGCAGGACCTCCTCATAGGTGCGCTCGCGGGTGGTGTACCAGTCGACGTCGACCCCGAACTCGGGGAGCGTCTTCTCCGCACAGTTCATCCAGAGGTCGTAGCTGAAGTGCTCGCGCCAGCCGTCGAAGCGTCCGCCCGACTCGTAGACCGCGCGGATGACGGAGCCGACGCGCCGGTCGCCGCGCGAGAGGAGGCCCTCGACGATGCCGGGCTTGCCGTCGTGGTAGCGGAAGCCGATGGAGCGGCCGTACTTCTTGTCGCCGCGGATCTTGTCCCGCAGCTTCTTCAGGCGGGCGTCGGTGTCGGCGGCGCTCAGCTGCGGGGCCCACTGGAAGGGGGTGTGCGGCTTGGGCACGAAGCCGCCGATGGAGACGGTGCAGCGGATGTCGTTCTGGCCGGAGACCTCGCGGCCCTTGGCGATGACGTTGACCGCCATGTCACCGATCTGGAGGACGTCCTCGTCGGTCTCGGTGGGCAGGCCGCACATGAAGTACAGCTTCACCTGGCGCCAGCCGTTGCCGTAGGCGGTGGACACCGTCCGGATCAGGTCCTCCTCCGAGACCATCTTGTTGATGACCTTGCGCATCCGCTCGGAGCCGCCCTCGGGGGCGAAGGTGAGGCCGGAGCGGCGGCCGTTGCGGGTCAGCTCGTTGGCCAGGTCCACGTTGAACGCGTCGACGCGGGTGGAGGGCAGCGAGAGGCCGACCTTGTCCTCGGTGTAGCGGTCGGCGAGGCCCTTGGCGATGTCACCGATCTCGCTGTGGTCGGCGGAGGAGAGGGAGAGCAGGCCGACCTCTTCGAAGCCGGTCGCCTTGAGGCCCTTCTCGACCATCTCGCCGATGCCGGTGATGCTTCGCTCCCGCACGGGGCGCGTGATCATGCCGGCCTGGCAGAAACGGCAGCCCCGGGTGCAGCCGCGGAAGATCTCCACGGACATCCGCTCGTGCACGGTCTCCGCGAGCGGGACGAGGGGCTGCTTGGGGTAGGGCCACTCGTCGAGGTCCATGACGGTGTGCTTGGAGACCCGCCACGGCACGCCGGACCGGTTGGGCACGACGCGGCCGATGCGGCCGTCCGGGAGGTACTCCACGTCGTAGAAGCGCGGGACGTAGACGCCGCCGGTCTTCGAGAGCCGGAACAGCACCTCGTCGCGCCCCCCGGGGCGGCCCTCGGCCTTCCAGGCGCGGACGATCTCGGTGATCTCCAGGACGGCCTGCTCGCCGTCCCCGATGACCGCGCAGTCGATGAACTCCGCGATCGGCTCGGGGTTGAACGCGGCG
Organism: Streptomyces sp. cmx-18-6; assembly: GCF_046548915.1. Classification (NCBI taxonomy): domain Bacteria; kingdom Bacillati; phylum Actinomycetota; class Actinomycetes; order Kitasatosporales; family Streptomycetaceae; genus Streptomyces; species Streptomyces sp. cmx-18-6. The sequence continues at coordinate 624,301 of NZ_JAEBEP010000001.1, forward strand.
TGGCCGCCCGCGAGGACGATCGGGTGGTCGACCGTGCGGTCCTTGGCCTCCAGCGGGATGCCCGCCAGGTCCAGGGCGGTGAGCATGTTGGTGTAGCCGAGCTCGGTGGAGAAGCTCAGCCCGAAGACGTCGAACGCGCCGACCGGGCGGTGGCTGTCCACGGTGAACTGCGGCACGCCGTGCTCGCGCATCAGCTCCTCGAGGTCCGGCCAGACGCTGTACGTGCGCTCCGCGAGGACGCCCTCGCGCTCGTTCAGCACCTCGTACAGGATCATGACGCCCTGGTTGGGGAGCCCCACCTCGTAGGCGTCGGGGTACATCAGGGTCCAGCGGACGTCGCAGCTGTCCCAGTCCTTGACGGTGGAGTTCAGCTCACCGCCGACGTACTGGATGGGCTTCTGCACATGCGGGAGCAGAGCTTCGAGCTGTGGGAAGACCGATGCGGCAGACATCTCGCGAACCTTCGTGAGCCGGCTGGGGTGACCATCCAGCGTACCGCGCGGCTCAGCGCTTCAGATCCGCCCGCAGTACGGGGTCGGCGGCCCGCTCCCACACCTGCGGCAGCTCGCGCTCCCGCGCGTCGGCGGCGGCCTCCTCCCGGCCGTACAGGAGTCCCCAGGTGAACGCGCTCTCGCCCGCCGCGTGGGCCTGGATCGCCAGGGTGCGCAGGGTCTCGCGGGCCACCACGCTGTCCTGGTGGTCGCCCAGCACGGACTGGACGGCCTTCACCCGCTTGGCGAAGCGCTGGGCGGGCTTCTTGAGGGCGGGCCGGGCGGCGTCGCCCGCGTACCGGGCGCGCTTGGCGGCCTTGCGGGCCTCGTGCAGCGCCACGTCCCGCTCCGCGCCCGCCGGCTGCTCCAGGGCGTGCTCCATGCGGTGCGCGAGCCGCCGGTAGTCCTTGAGGACCGCGCGCGGCAGGACCTTCTCCGGTGCGCGGGAGGCGGCGGGGCGCAGGGGCGGATCGGCGCTCAGCGCGTCCAGGGCGTCCAGGAGCGCCAGATACCGCTTCCCGTCCAGGACGTCGATGATCCCGCGGCGGGCCCCGGTGCCGTGTGCGGCCGACCAGATCTGGAGCCGCCCCTGTACGGGACCGAGGACCAGGGTGTCCGGGAGGGCGGCGGTGCGGCTGCCGATGCGCTTTTCGAGGACCTCCTGGTCCCGGTCGACGCCCAGTTCGCCGGCGAGCCACTTGAGCTCCGCGCCCACGGGGTCGGTGACCTCGCGGTCGAGGACCTTGCGGTAGGTCTTGAAGGCGCTGCGCAGCCGCCGGGTCGCCACCCGCATCCTGTGGACGGAGTCGGGCAGGTCGCGGCGGACGGCGGGGTCGCGGTCGACGATCGCCCGGACCTGTTCGCGTACGTAGGCGAGGACGTGGTCCCCCGCGGTATGCGGCTCGTCCTTCTGCTCCTTCGCCCGCTTCCTCTCGCGTACGGGGGCGGTCTCGGCCAGTGCCCTGGCGAGCTTGGACGGGGAGGGGGAGGGGCGCGCCCCTCCCTTGCGGAGCCGCTTCTCGACCGCGTCCAGGAAGGCGGGGTCGCCGTCGTCCGCGAGCTCGACCTCGATCTCGGTCCAGGTGGCGGTCGTCCCGGCCGTGTCCCCGGTGAGCCGTTCGGCGCACACCGTGTCGACGCTGACCTCGGCGAGGAGGGAGCCGTCCGCGGCGGTGAGGTGGAGGACGTCCCGGGAGGAGAGCAGCCGGACGACGGGGGCCACCTCGTCGTGGCGGACCCGGGAGCGGAGGAGCGCGGCGAAGGAGTCCGGCAGGGTGTCGGAGAGCGGCTCGCTCAGTTCGTCCCGGATGCCGGTGGCGACGGGGAACTTCAGGTGCCAGCCGTCGTCGGCTCCCCCGGTCCTGCGGCGCAGGGTGAGGGAGTCGGCGGCGAGGCGGAGGCCGGCGGTGTCGTAGTAGACGGCGTCCAGCTCCGTGACGCCCCGGGGGACGACCCGGTCGACCCCGGCGACCCGGCTCAGGCCGGGCAGCCAGGTCGCCGCAGCGGCTTCGCCGCCTCCGGTGGCTTCGGTGGCTTCGTATTTCCGCTCGATCTCTCGCTTGGTGTCCGCCATATACGGACACCTACCCGCCTGAGCCGGGTTCAGGCGGACATCGGCCGCTGCACCCTGATCGACTGGAGCAGCCCGATCGCGACCCAGACGGCGAACATCGAGGACCCTCCGTACGAGACGAAGGGCAGCGGCAGACCGGCCACCGGCATGATGCCGAGCGTCATGCCGATGTTCTCGAAGGACTGGAAGGCGAACCAGGCGATGATGCCGGCGGCGACGATCGTGCCGTACAGCTCGGTCGTCTCGCGGGCGATGCGGCAGGCGCGCCACAGGACGACGCCGAGGAGGACGATGATCAGTCCCCCGCCGACGAAGCCCAGCTCCTCGCCGGCGACGGTGAAGACGAAGTCGGTCTGCTGCTCGGGGACGAACTGTCCGGTGGTCTGGGTGCCCTTGAAGAGACCGGTGCCGGTGGGGCCGCCGGAACCGATCGCGATGCGGGCCTGGTTGGTGTTGTAGCCGACGCCGGCCGGGTCGAGCGCCGGGTTGGCGAAGGCGGCGAAGCGGGCGATCTGGTAGTCGTCGAGCAGCCCGAGCTGCCAGACGGAGAGCGCGCCGACCGCGCCCGCGCCGAGGAGGCCGAAGACCCACCGGTTGGAGGCCCCGGAGGCGAGCAGGACGCCGAGGACGATGACCGCCATCACCATCACCGAGCCGAGGTCCGGCATCAGCATGACGACGGCCATGGGGATGACCGCGAGGCCCAGCGCCTTGGCGACGGTGATGTGGTCGGGATGGAGCTGGTCGCCCGCGTCGACGCGGGCCGCCAGCAGCATCGCCATCACCAGGATGATGGTGATCTTGGTGAACTCGGAGGGCTGGATGGAGAATCCGGCCGGCAGCTTGATCCACGCGTGGGCGCCGTTGATCGTGGTGCCGAGCGGGGTGAGGACGGCCATGACCAGCAGCACCGAGATGCCGTAGAGGACCGGGACGGCCCCGCGCAGGGTGCGGTGGCCGAGCCAGATCGTGCCGATCATCAGGGCGACGCCGATGCCGGTGTTCATGACGTGCCGGAAGAGGAAGAAGTACGGGTCGCCCTGGGTGAGGTGGTCGCGGTTGCGGGTCGCGGACCACACCAGCAGCGAGCCGAGCAGGGAGAGCGCGAGCGCGGCTCCCAGCAGCGGCCAGTCCAGCCGCCGTACGAGGGAGTCGCGGGCGGTCAGCCTGGACCAGGAGCCCTGGTCGGGGCCGTACCGGGAGACGGAGAAGCCACCTGCCATCAGGGTCGCCTCCCGAACGCGGGCGAGCCGGTGAGACCGGGCTGGCCCGGGGGCTGCGGCACCAGGTTCTCGGGGTCCGCCTCCTGGCCTTCCGGCTGCGTCGGCCGGGGGTTGTACGGCTTGACCTTCGGGGCGTGGATCGAGCCGTCCGGCTGGACCTTCGGCAGCGTCTTCTGGGGCGTGGGCAGCAGGGCCTTCTTCATATCCTGGTTGCCCTCGGCGTCGAGGCCGTAGAGCGCGTCGTAGATCTTGCGGACGGCGGGTCCGGAGGCGCCGGAGCCGGTGCCGCCCTGGGAGATCGTCATGACGATCGTGTAGTCGTCGGTGTAGGTCGCGAACCACGAGGTGGTCTGCTTGCCGTACACCTGGGCGGTGCCGGTCTTGGCGCGCATCGGGATCTTGTCCTGCGGCCAGCCGCCGAACCGCCAGGCGGCGGTGCCGCCGGGCTCGACCACCGAGCGCAGGCCCTTGTCGAGGTCCTTGACGGTCTGGGCGTCGACGGGCAGCTTGCCGGTGGCCTTGGGCTTGATCTCCTGGACGCTCTTGCCGTCCGGGCTGATCACGGCCTTGCCCACGGTGGGCGCGTGGAGGGTGCCGCCGTTGCTGATGGCGGCGTAGGCGGTGGCCATCTGGATCGGGGTGACGAGGACGTCACCCTGGCCGATGGCGTAGTTGATGCTGTCGTACGCCTTCAGCTGGTTGCCTTCGAGGCAGCTCTCGTACGCGATCTGCTGCACGTACGTGCCGCCCTTCTTGCCCTCCTTGCACCAGGCGTCCTTGTTGGCCTTCCAGAAGTCCTGCTTCCACTGGCGGTCCGGGATGCGGCCCTTGACCTCGTTGGGGAGGTCGATGCCGCTCTCCGCGCCGAGGCCGAAGTCACGGGCGGTCCGGTAGAACCAGTTCTTGGCATCCTTCTTCGGCTTTATGCCGCCGTCACGCGCCCACTCCTCGTGGCCCAGCCGGTAGAAGACCGTGTTGCAGGAGTACTTGAGCGCGTCCCCGAGGGTGATGGGGCCGTGGCCCTGGGACTCGAAGTTCGCGAAGGTCTGGCTGCCGAGGCTGTAGGAGCTGCTGCAGTTGTAGCGGTCGTTGAAGGCGTGGCCGCCGCGCACGGCGGCGCTCGCGGAGACCACCTTGAAGATGGAGCCGGCGGGGGCCTGGCCCTGGATGGCCCGGTTGAGCAGCGGGTAGTTGGACTTCTTGCTGGTGAGCTTGGCGTACTCCTTGCCGGAGATGCCGCCGACCCAGGCGTTGGGGTCGTAGTCGGGCTGGGAGGCCATCGAGACGATGCGGCCCGTCTTGGACTCCATGACGACGACCGCGCCGGAGTCGGCCTCGTACGGGCGGCCGGTGATCTTGTCGGTCTCCTTGCGGACGGTCTTCATCGCCTCGTTGAGCTCGTACTCGGCGACCGCCTGGACCCGCGCGTCGAGGCTGGTGACCAGGTTGGAGCCGGGCACCGCCGGGTCGTTCTCCGCCTCGCCCATGACGCGGCCGAGGTTGTCGACCTCGTAGCGGGTGACGCCCGCCTTCCCGCGCAGCGCCTTGTCGTACGTGCGCTCCAGGCCGGAGCGGCCGATCTGGTCGGAGCGCAGATAGGGCGAGTCGGTGTCGATGGCCTTGGTGATCTCCTCGTCGGTGACCGGGGAGAGGTAGCCGAGGACCTGCGCGGTCTTCGCCTTGCCGGGTGCGGCGTAGCGGCGTACGGCGGTGGGCTCGGCGGTGATGCCGGGGAAGTCCTCGGCGCGTTCCCGGATCTGGAGGGCCTGTTGGGTGGTGGCCTCGTCGGTGACCGGGATCGGCTGGTAGGGGGAGCCGTTCCAGCAGGGCTGGGGGGTCTTGGCGTCGCAGAGGCGGACCTTGTCCCGGACCTCGTCGGGCTTCATGTCCAGGACGTCGGCGAGGCGGGTGAGGACCCCGACGCCGTCGTCCTTCATCTTCAGCAGTTCGGTGCGGCTCGCGGAGACCACGAGCCGGGTCTCGTTGTCGGCGAGGGGCACACCGCGGGCGTCGAGGATCGAGCCGCGCACGGCGGGCTGGACGACCTGCTGGACGCCATTGCCGGCCGCCTCGGCGGTGTACTCGTCGCCGTTGCGGATCTGGAGGTACCAGAGGCGTCCGCCGAGGGTGAGGAGCAGGGAGAAGACGAGGACCTGGATGACGATGAGCCGGATCTGGACCCGCTGGGTCCGCCCGGTCTCCGGAATGTTGCTCACGCGGCGCCCCCGGTGGTGGTACGGGGGTCGTCCCCCGGGAAATACAGCCTCACGCGGTGCCCCCGGTGGTGTCTCCGGTCTTGTACGGCTTCACAGTCGCTTGACCCCCTTGATGCGGCCCGCGCGGGCGGCGCGGCTGCGGGCGGCCTTGACGCGCAGGCCGCCGCGCTGGTTGCCGATCCGCAGTCCGGTGCCCGAGGCGAGCCAGCCCGCGGCCACGTCGCTGCCGCCGCCGGCGGCTTCGGAGACCGGGTCGTTCTCGGTGCGTCTGGCCAGGGCCATGATCAGCGGCACGACGAAGGGCGCCAGCAGCAGGTCGTAGATCGCGGCGGTCAACAGCAGGCTGAACAGGCCCACATGGCGGGCGGCCGTGTCGCCGACGAGCGCGCCGACTCCCGCGTACATCAGGGTCGAGCCGATCGCGGCGGCGACCACCACGGCCATCGGGGCGAAGGCCGACTTGAGCTGCCCGTTCTCCGGGCGGGCCAGGCCCGCGAGATAGCCGATGACGCAGAGCACCAGGGCGTAGCGCCCGGCGGCGTGGTCGGCGGGGGGTGCGAGGTCCGCGAGGAGGCCCGCGCCGAAGCCGATGAGCGAGCCGCTGACCGGCCCGTACACGAAGGCGAGGGCGAGCACGGTGAGCAGCAGCAGGTCGGGGACCGCGCCGGGGAGCTGGAGGCGGGCGAGGACGGAGACCTGGACGACGAGGGCGAGGACGACCAGGACGGTGGAGAGCAGAGTCCGGTTCAGGCGCATGGGGATCAGCTCTACTCCTGGTCGTTTGCCGCGTTGTCGGGTTGGGCGTCGCCGGGCGGCTGGGCGTCGCCCTGCGCGTCGCCCTGCTGGTTCTGCGCCGCGTCGCCGGCCGCCCGGCCGTCGCCCGGTTTCTCGTTGATGTTGCCGACGACCTTGCCCGAGCCGTCGACGAGATCGCCGTTGGGCTGGACGGTGACGGTGACCGTGGGGGTCGGCTTGGGCTTCGTCTCCGTCTTCGCGGGCTGCTTCGGCAGGACCGCGTCGCGGGGGTCCGCGCGCGGGGCCTGGACGACGACGCCGACGATGTCGAGCTTGGTGAACCCGACGTACGGCTTCACGTGGACGGTCCGGGTCAGCGCGCCGCCGGAGGGGTCGACGTGGACGACCTCGCCGACCGGGACGCCGGGCACGAAGGGCTTGTCCTTGCTGGAGCCGAAGGTGACGAGCCGGTCGCCCGCCTTCACCTTGGCCTTGCCGTTGAGGAACTGGACCGACAGCGGGCGGGAGCCCTGGCCGGTGGCGAAGCCGAGCTCGTCGGTCTTCTCCATCCGGGTGCCCACGGTGAAGCCGGGGTCGTTGGCCAGCAGGACGGTCGCGGTGTTCGGGCCGACCGTGGTAACCCGGCCGACCAGCCCTTCACCGTTGAGGACGGTCATGTCGCGGCGGATGCCGTCGTCGGCCCCGGCGTCGATGGTGATCGTCCAGGAGAAGCCCTGGGCCGCTCCTATGGCGATGACCTCGGCGCCCTTGATGCCGTACTGCCCGGCGCCGGCGTTCTTCAGCATGGCGTCGAGCTGCCGGACGCGGCTGTTGCTGCGGTCGTCGCTGCCGAGCTTCGCCTTGAGCGCGGCGTTCTCCTGCTCCAGGGCGGCGATCCGGTCGTGCCGGCTGCCGGAGTCGCGTACCGCACCGATGGCGTTGCCCACCGGGTTGACCGCTGCCGCGACGCCGTTCTCCACGGGTCCGAAGACCGTGGCGGCGGCCTGCCGGGCACCGTCCACCGGTGACTCCTCGCCGCCTCGGATATCCACCGTGATCAGGGCGAATGCGATGGCGACCAGCAGCACCAGGAGCAGCCGGCTCTCTCGTGTGTCCCTCACGTGCGGCGGCCGTGCCTTCCTCGTCGGAATGTTCGTGCCTGTGTATGCGTCTGTTCGTGCCTGTGTATGCGTCTGTTCGTGCCTGTGTACGCGTCCGTACGGGTATCGGGCTCTGCGCCACTACGCGTACGACAACGATCTATATCAACGATGCGACGGGCGGAACCGCAGGTTCCGCCCGTCTGGCCATCGAGTTCCTACCGTCGGGGCTGGGCGTCCAGCACTTGCTGGAGCGCCTCGAACTCCTCGACGCACTTGCCGGAGCCGAGCGCCACGGAGTCCAGCGGGTCCTCGGCGATGTGGATCGGCATGCCCGTCTCGCGGCGCAGCCGCTCGTCCAGGCCGCGCAGCAGCGCGCCGCCGCCGGTGAGGACGATGCCGCGGTCCATGATGTCGCCGGACAGCTCGGGCGGGCACTTGTCGAGCGTCGTCTTGACCGCGTCGACGATCGCGTTGACCGGCTCCTCGATGGCCTTGCGGACCTCGGCGGCCGAGATGACGACCGTCTTGGGCAGCCCGGAGACCAGGTCGCGGCCGCGGATCTCGGTGTGCTCGTCCTTGTCCATGTCGTACGCGGAACCGATCGTGATCTTGATCTGTTCGGCGGTGCGCTCACCGAGGAGGAGCGAGTACTCCTTCTTGATGTGCTGAATGATCGCGTTGTCCAGCTCGTCGCCGGCGGTCCGGATCGACTGGGCCGTGACGATTCCGCCGAGCGAGATCACCGCGACCTCGGTGGTGCCGCCGCCGATGTCCACGACCATGTTGCCGGTGGCCTCGTGGACCGGCAGTCCGGAGCCGATGGCCGCGGCCATGGGCTCCTCGATGATGTGCACCTGGCGCGCGCCGGCCTGCGTGGACGCCTCGATGACGGCGCGGCGCTCGACCCCGGTGATGCCGGAGGGAACGCAGACGACGACCCGGGGGCGGGCCAGGTAGCGACGCTTGTGGATCTTGAGGATGAAGTAGCGGAGCATCCGCTCCGTGATCTCGAAGTCGGCGATCACGCCGTCCTTCAGGGGCCGTACGGCAACGATGTTGCCCGGCGTACGGCCGATCATCTTCTTGGCCTCGGAGCCGACCGCCAGAATTCCGCCGGTGTTGGTGTTGATGGCCACGACGGACGGCTCGTTCAGGACGATGCCGCGCCCCCTGACGTACACCAGCGTGTTGGCAGTCCCGAGGTCGATAGCCATGTCACGGCCGATGAACGACATTGAGTTCCCCTTGTTCCCCATGAGGATGCGTCGGGCCTTCCCGAAGAAGCGATGATGGCTTGTTCTGGTCGGCGAGGATGGCGCTGCGGGCGTGGAAGCTTCCATCGTAGTGCCGTATGCACGGACACAGCGCGAGGGTCCTTCGCCATTGCTGGCGGAACGGCTGCCCGTTCCACCCATGGTGACGTTACGTCGGAGGGATGCGTTCCCGCGAGAGGGAACCCTATGCCGAAGGGCGACCGAATTACTTCGGTCGCCCCAGGCAGACAGCGCTGTTTGGCCGATCGGGTCAGGAAAGTCCCGGAAAGAAGAGCTTCAGTTCTCGCTCTGCGGACTCCTGCGAGTCCGAGGCGTGGATGAGGTTCTCCCGGGTGATCGTGCCGAAGTCACCGCGGATCGACCCGGGCGCGGCGGCGATCGGATCGGTGGGGCCGGCCAGGGCGCGCACGCCCTCGATCACCCGCTCGCCTTCGGCCACCAGAGCGACGACCGGGCCGGAGGCCATGAACTCCACGAGCGGCTCGTAGAACGGGCGGCCCTTGTGCTCCCCGTAGTGCTGCTCCAGCGTGTCCTGGTCCAGGGTGCGCAGCTCCAGCGCGGTGATCCGCCAGCCCGCCTTGCGCTCGATCCGGCCGACGATCTCGCCGATCAGGCCGCGGCGGACCGCGTCGGGCTTGAGCAGGACGAGGGTGCGCTGAGTCATGTGCGGCTCCTTGCAGGCATACGGGTGCGGTGAGGGCGAGATTACAGGGGTACGGAAACGGGCCGACGCCCGGGTTCACCCAGAGTCACCCTTGGGCCCGGGCCGCCTTCCACCACCGTCAGGCCGCGGCCTCGCCGGCCTCCTGCTGCGCTGCCCAGCGGGCCTTCACCTCGTCGATCTTGCGGCCGTAGTGCACCGAGGCCCACCACAGTCCGCCGAAGACCAGACCGAGGATGAACATCATCGGGACCACGAACCCGCTGAGGACCAGGGCGACCTGGAGCGCCCAGCCGAGCTGTACGCCGCCGGGGCGGGTGAGCATCCCGCACAGCAGCAGGGACAGCGCCATGCCGACCCCGCAGACCGTCCAGACCGCCGTCATGGAGACGTCGTCCAGCTTCATCGCGACGAGACCGGCGAAGCCGATCACGAAGAACTCACCGAGCAGCGTCGAGGCGCAGAGCGTACGCATCCTTCTTCTCAGCCCCTTCCCAGAAGCAGCCGGGCCTCGCCGACCGTGATCACCGATCCGGTCACCAGCACCCCGGCGCCCGCGTACTCGTCGTCCTCCTCGGCCAGCGTGATCGCCGCCTCCAGCGCGTCGTCGAGCCTCGGCTCGACCTGGACCCGCTCGTCGCCGAAGACCTCGACGGCGACGGCGGCCAGCTCGTCCGCGTCCATCGCGCGGTCGGAGGAGTTCTGCGTGACGACGACCTCGGCGAAGATCGGCTCGAAGGCTTCCAGGAGCCCCCGCACGTCCTTGTCGCCGCTGGCCCCGACCACGCCGATCAGCCGGGAGAAGCTGAACGCCTCGGAGATCCCGTCCGCCGCGGCCTTGGCCCCCGCCGGGTTGTGCGCGGCGTCCAGGACGACGGTCGGGCTGGAGCGCACGACCTCCAGGCGGCCCGGCGAGTGCACCGCGGCGAACGCCTTGCGGATCGCGTCGATGTCGAGCGAGCGGGCCTGCTCGGCCCCGATGCCGAAGAACGCCTCGACGGCGGCGAGCGCGACGGCCGCGTTGTGCGCCTGGTGGGCCCCGTACAGCGGGAGGAAGATGTCGGTGTACTCGGTGGCCGCGCCGCCCAGGCCCCGCAGGGTGAGCAACTGCCCGCCGACCGCGACCTCCCGGGAGACGATGCCGAACTCCATGCCCTCGCGGGCCACGGTGGCGTCCACCTCGACGGCCTTCTTCAGCATCACCTGCGCGGCGTCCACCGGCTGCTGCGCCAGGACGACGGTGGCGCCCTGCTTGATGACGCCGGCCTTCTCCCCGGCGATCTCGGCGGGCGTGGTGCCGAGGCGGTCGGTGTGGTCCAGCGAGATCGGGGTGACGACGGCGACGGTGGAGTCGATGACGTTGGTGGCGTCCCAGATGCCGCCCATGCCGACCTCGACGACCGCCACATCGACGGGCGCGTCGGCGAAGGCCGCGTACGCCATGCCCGTCAGCACCTCGAAGAAGGAGAGCCGGTAGGGCTGCTGGGCGTCGACCATCTCGACGTACGGCTTGACGTCCTCGTACGTCTCGATGAACCGCTCGGCCTCGATCGGGGCCCCGTCCAGGCTGATCCGCTCGGTGATCGACTGGACGTGCGGGGAGGTGTAGCGGCCGGTGCGCAGCTCGAACGCGTTGAGCAGGGCCTCGATCATGCGGGCCGTGGAGGTCTTGCCGTTGGTCCCGGTGATGTGGATCGAGGGGTAGGCGCGCTGCGGCTCGCCGAGGACGTCCATCAGGGCGGCGATGCGCGTCACCGATGGCTCGAGCTTGGTCTCGCCCCAGCGTCCGGCGAGCTCCTGCTCCACCGCGCGGAGCGCCCGGTCGGTCTCGGGGTCGGTGGGTCGGGCGGGGACCGCATCGCCCTGGGGGGATCCCGCATAGGTGCGCAGGGTGCGGCTCCCGGCCTCGATCACCGCCAGGTCGGGGTCGCGCTGGGTCTCTTCGCCGACGATCTCCTCGAAGGCGTCGTCGGGCTGGGACGCGTCGTGCCGGTCTGAAGGGCGGGGCTCACTCACGGGGCCAGTCTACGGATGGGCGCCGACATCGCGCGCAGCGCCCGGCGCAGTGCGGAGCGGCGGTACGGGGAAGCCCCCGTACTCCCGGTCGGTCGGGTGTACGGGGGCTTCGCCGCTCGGCTCATCAGCCCTGCGGGAGGGCCGCCAGCTGGGCGGAGATCCGCTCGATGCCGGCCTCGGCCTTGGCGAGCCGGAGGCGGATCTTGTCGACCACGTTGTCCGGGGCCTTGGCGAGGAACGCCTCGTTGCCGAGCTTGCCCTCCGCCTGCGCCTTCTCCTTGCGCGCCGCCTCCAGGTCCTTGGTGAGGCGCTTGCGCTCGGCCGCCACGTCGATCGTGCCGGACAGGTCCAGGGCGACGGTGGCCCCGGCGACCGGGAGCGAGGCGGTGGCGTGGAAGCCGTCGCCGGCCGCTTCCAGGCGCAGCAGCTGGCGGATGGCCGGCTCGTGCGGGGCCAGGGCGGTGCCGGTGAGGGTCAGCTCGGCCGGGACTCGCTGGCCGGGCTTGAGCCCCTGGTCGCCCTTGAAGCGGCGGACCTCGGTGATCACCTGCTGGACCAGCTCGATCTCCTTCTCGGCCGCTTCGTCGCGGAAGCCGGAGTCCTGCGGCCAGTCCGCGATGACGACGGACTCGCCGCCGGTCAGCGTGGTCCACAGGGTCTCCGTGACGAACGGGACGATCGGGTGGAGCAGGCGCAGGGTGACGTCGAGGACCTCGCCGAGGACCCGGCCGGAGACCTTGGCCTGCTCGCCGCCCGCGAAGAACGTCGTCTTCGACAGCTCGACGTACCAGTCGAAGACCTCGTCCCACGCGAAGTGGTAGAGCGCGTCGGAGATCTTGGCGAACTGGAAGTCGTCGTAGTACCGGTCGACGTCCGCGACGGTCTCGTTCAGGCGCGACAGGATCCAGCGGTCGGTGGCCGTCATCTCCGACTGGTCCGGGAGCGGGCCCTCGATCGTCGCGCCGTTCATGAGCGCGAAGCGGGTGGCGTTCCAGATCTTGTTGGCGAAGTTGCGGGACGCCTTGACCCAGTCCTCGCCGATCGGGACGTCCGCGCCGGGGTTCGCGCCGTTGGCCAGGGTGAAGCGGACGGCGTCGGAGCCGTACGCGTCCATCCAGTCCAGCGGGTCGACCGCGTTCGGGTTCGACTTCGACATCTTCTTGCCGAACTCGTCACGGACCAGGCCGGTGAGCGCGACCGTCTTGAACGGCGCCTCGCCGTCCATCGCGTACAGGCCGAACATCATCATCCGCACGACCCAGAAGAAGATGATGTCGTGGCCGGTGACCAGGACGTCCGTGGAGTAGAACTTCTTCAGGTCCGGGGTCTGTTCCGGCCAGCCGAGCGTGGAGAACGGCCACAGGCCCGAGGAGAACCAGGTGTCGAGGACGTCCTCGTCCTGGGTCCAGCCCTCGCCCGTGGGCGCTTCGTCGTCGGGTCCGACGCAGACGACCTCGCCGTTCGGCCCGTACCAGACGGGGATGCGGTGGCCCCACCAGAGCTGGCGCGAGATGCACCAGTCGTTGAGGTTGTCGACCCAGTCGAAGTACCGCTTCTCCATCTCCTTGGGGTGCAGCACGACCCGCTCGTCGCGGACCGCGTCCCCGGCGGCCTTGGCGAGCGTCTCGACCTTGACCCACCACTGGAGGGAGAGCCGCGGCTCGACGGTCGTCTTGCAGCGGGAGCAGTGGCCGACCGAGTGGACGTACGGCCGCTTCTCGGCGACGATCCGGCCCTGCTCGCGCAGCGCGGCGACGATGGCCGAGCGGGCCTCGAAGCGGTCGAGACCCTGGAAGGGGCCGGGCACGGTGATGACACCGCGCTCGTCCATGACCGTCAGGGACTCCAGGTCGTGGCGCCGGCCGATCGCAAAGTCGTTCGGGTCGTGCGCCGGGGTCACCTTCACGGCGCCGGTGCCGAACTCCGGGTCGACATGGGTGTCGGCGACGACCGGGATGGTGCGGTCGGTCAGCGGCAGCTTGATGCGCCGGCCGATGAGGTGGGCGTACCGCTCGTCGTCGGGGTGGACCGCGACGGCGGTGTCCCCGAGCATCGTCTCGACCCGGGTGGTGGCGACGACGAGGGTCTCGTCGCCCTCGCCGTACTTCAGGGAGACGAGCTCGCCGTCGTCCTCCTGGTAGTCCACCTCGATGTCGGAGATGGCGGTGAGGCAGCGCGGGCACCAGTTGATGATGCGCTCGGCGCGGTAGATCAGGCCGTCGTCGTACAGGTCCTTGAAGATCTTCTGGACGGCCCGGGACAGTCCCTCGTCCATCGTGAACCGCTCGCGCGACCAGTCGAGGCCCGCGCCCAGACGGCGCAGCTGGCCGAGGATCCGGCCGCCGTACTCTTCCTTCCACTGCCAGACGCGCTCGGTGAACGCCTCCCGGCCGACGTCCTGGCGGGACTTGCCCTCCTCGCCGAGCTGCTGCTCCACCTTGTTCTGGGTGGCGATCCCGGCGTGGTCCATGCCGGGCAGCCACAGCGTCTCGAAGCCCTGCATCCGCTTGCGGCGGGTGAGGGCGTCCATGAGCGTCACCTGGAAGGCGTGGCCCAGGTGGAGCGCGCCGGTGACGTTGGGCGGCGGGATGACGATGGAGAACGGGGGCTTGTCGCTCTTGGCGTCGGCTTCGAAGTAACCGCGTTCTACCCAGCGCTCATACAGCTTCCCCTCTACGTCGGCCGGCGCGTACTGGGTCGGCAGTTCGGGGGTGCTGGCTGGCTGCTGCTGAGTGTTCTCGGTCACGGGAGACAGTTTAGGGCCGTCACAGTCCCGCACTGAAACGGGATAGTTCAGTAACGGTGTCCGGCCCGATCCCCCATGTCAGGGCGGCTTCCGTCAGGATGTTCGCAACGCATAAGAGTTTCGGAGGGGACACCGCAATGAGCTACAACCAGCCGGGCCCGTACGGCGGGCAGCCGCCGCAGGGCCAGCCCGGACCGTACGGACAGCAGCCCGGGCCGTACGGCGGCCCACCGCAGGGGCCTCCGCAGGGCCAGCCCGGCTACGGCTACCCCCAGCAGGCCCCTCCGGGCGTCCCGCCGCAGCAGCCGGGGCCGTACGGCGCTCCGCCCCAGGGCCAGCCCGGCTACGGCACTCCCCCTCCGGGTCAGCCGGGTTACGGCTACCCGCAGCCCCAGCAGCCGGGGCCGTACGGGCAGCAGCCGCCCACTCCCCCGTACGGCGGCCAGCCGGTGTACGGCGGGCAGCCGCCGCAGCAGCCGAAGAAGAAGACGGGGCTGATCGTGGGAGCCTCCGTGCTGGCGCTGGCGGTCATCGGGGCGGGGGTCTACTTCCTGACGTCGGGCGGCGACAGCGGCAGCGGCGCGGTGGCCGCTTCCACCAAGGGGTACAAGCTGACTCCGGCCGCGTCGGTGGACGACTACAAGCAGGACCCGGCCAAGAAGAAGCCCGAGACCCCGCTGGCCGGCGAGGAGAAGGCCAAGGCCGAGGCCATGGGGGTCAAGAACTCTCACGACGTCAGCGCCGAGTACATGAGCGGTGACATCAAGAAGAACCCCCTCACCACGAAGCTGCTCATGCTCACGGGCACCTGGGGGGAGATCGAGGACCCCGAGAAGGTCATCGACGGCTCCTTCAAGAACGCCGAGAAGGAAGCGGCGATGAGCAAGGACAGCGAAGGGACGCTGGTCGGCAGCCCGAAAGCCGTCAAGCCCGCCGGTTTCGAGGGCGCGCTGATGAAGTGCCAGGACGTGAAGGTCGTCAACGAGAAGGCTGACGGCACTGTCCAGAACGGCCCCAAGGAAATGACCCTGCCGGTCTGCATCTGGGCCGACCACAGCACCCTGGGCGTGGTCTTCGGCCTGGACATCGGCGGGGCGATGACGAACAAGTCGATGACCCAGGACGAGGTGGCCGCACTCGCCGCCAAGCTGTACGACACCTCGCGTACCAAGCTCTGATTCTTCAACGCCGAAGGGGCGCCGACCGGTTGACCGGTCGGCGCCCCTTCGGCGTGCGTGACTGCGCTGCGGTTACGCGGACTTCTCGTGGCGGCCGCCGCCGTCGTTCTTGCCGATCGTGCGCGGCTCGCGCGGGACCAGGGTCGGGTTGACGTGGTTGCGGACGACGTCCGGGGTGATGACGACACGGGCGACGTCCTTGCGGGACGGGACCTCGTACATCACCGACTGGAGGACTTCCTCCATGATGGCCCGCAGGCCGCGTGCGCCGGTCTGGCGCAGGATCGCCTGGTCCGCGATGGCCTCCAGCGCCTCACGCTCGAAGTCCAGCTCCACACCGTCGAGTTCGAACAGCCGCTGGTACTGCTTCACCAATGCGTTGCGCGGCTCGATGAGGATCTGGAGCAGCGCCTCGCGGTCCAGGTTGTGGACCGAGGTCAGCACGGGGAGGCGGCCGATGAACTCGGGGATCATCCCGAACTTCACCAGGTCCTCCGGCATGACCTCCTGGAACTGGTCGCTGGCCTGGATCTCCAGCTTGGAGCGGATCGTGGCGCCGAACCCGATGCCCTTGGCGCCGGCACGGGACTCGATGATCTTCTCCAGGCCGGAGAACGCGCCGCCCACGATGAACAGCACGTTCGTCGTGTCGATCTGGATGAACTCCTGGTGCGGGTGCTTGCGTCCGCCCTGCGGCGGCACGGAAGCCGTGGTGCCCTCCAGGATCTTCAGCAACGCCTGCTGGACGCCCTCGCCGGAGACATCGCGGGTGATCGACGGGTTCTCGCTCTTACGGGCCACCTTGTCGATCTCGTCGATGTAGATGATCCCGGTCTCGGCCTTCTTGACGTCGTAGTCGGCCGCCTGGATCAGCTTCAGCAGGATGTTCTCGACATCCTCGCCGACATACCCCGCCTCCGTCAGCGCGGTGGCGTCCGCGATGGCGAACGGCACGTTGAGCATCCGGGCCAGCGTCTGCGCCAGCAGCGTCTTGCCCGAACCCGTGGGACCCAGCAGCAGGATGTTCGACTTCGCGAGCTCGATCGCGTCCTCACGATTCGCCCCACCGCCGTTCTCCCCGGCCTGAACCCGCTTGTAATGGTTGTACACCGCGACCGAAAGGGCCTTCTTCGCGGGCTCCTGCCCCACGACATACCCCTCGAGGAACTCATAGATCTCACGAGGCTTGGGAAGCTCCTCCCAGCGGACCTCGCTCGTCTCCGCGAGCTCCTCCTCGATGATCTCGTTGCAGAGATCGATGCACTCGTCGCAGATGTACACACCGGGCCCCGCGATGAGCTTCTTCACCTGCTTCTGGCTCTTGCCACAGAACGAGCACTTGAGCAGGTCGCCGCCATCACCGATGCGTGCCACGAGGTGCTTCCCCTTCGCCTGGGAGGCCGCCTGGTTCAGCGGCTCCTGGTGCCTCTATCCGACGGTACCTTGCCTGGGCCCCCGTTCGGGCCCCCCTTGGCACGGTTCACACGGCCGAGACCGTGCAAACGGAATGTGCCAAGGGGAAAGACCGACGTCAGAGCGATGCGCCCGCGGTGGTCTTGCGGGTGGACACGATCTGGTCGACGAGCCCGTACGCCAGGGCGTCCTCGGCCGTCAGGATCTTGTCGCGCTCGATGTCCTCGCTGATCTTCTCCAGCGGGGTGGTCGAGTGCCGGGCCAGCATCTGCTCCAGCTGCGTGCGCATCCGGAGGATCTCGTTGGCCGCGATCTCCAGGTCGGAGAGCTGCTCGCGGCCCGTCTGCGAGGACGGCTGGTGGATGAGGACGCGGGCGTGGGGGAGCGCCATGCGCTTGCCCGGGGTGCCGGCGGCGAGCAGGACGGCGGCGGCGGAGGCCGCCTGGCCCATGCAGACCGTCTGAATGTCCGGCTTCACGAACTGCATCGTGTCGTAGATCGCGGTGAGCGCGGTGAACGAGCCGCCGGGGCTGTTGATGTAGATCGAGATGTCGCGGTCCGGGTCCATCGACTCCAGGCAGAGCAGCTGCGCCATGACGTCGTTGGCCGAGGCGTCGTCGATCTGGACGCCGAGGAAGATCACGCGCTCCTCGAAGAGCTTCGCGTACGGGTCGTACTCACGCACACCCTGCGAGGTGCGCTCCACGAAGCGCGGGACGACGTAGCGGTTGTCCACCTGCGGGCCGGTGTAGAGGCCGCTCGCGGAGGCGCCGGAGAAGTTGTTCATGTGGGTGTTCACCATCCTGGTGGCGTTCTGAGGGCTGGGGGTCTCGGCGTACGAGAGGTGTGCGGGAGGTGCCGCCGGTCCGGTGGGAACCGGATCAGGCACCCGTGCCGCCGCCGCCCGGGATGCCCGAGGCGAACGTGATGATCTCGTCGATGAGGCCGTAGTCCTTGGCCTCCTCCGCCGTGTACCAGCGGTCGCGGTCGCCGTCGCGGATGATCGTCTCGACGGTCTGGCCGGAGTGGCGGGCGGTGATCTCGGCCATGCGCGTCTTGGTGCGGAGCAGGTACTCGGCCTGGATCTTGATGTCCGAAGCCGTGCCGCCGATGCCGGCGGAGCCCTGGTGCATGAGGATGTCGGTGTTCGGGAGCGCGAAGCGCTTGCCCGCGGCGCCGCCGGTGAGCAGGAACTGGCCCATCGAGGCCGCCATGCCCATGCCGATGGTGACCACGTCGTTCGGGATGTACTGGATGGTGTCGTAGACCGCCATGCCGGCCGTCACCGAGCCACCGGGGCTGTTGATGTAGAGGTAGATGTCCTTGTCCGGGTCGGCGGCAAGGAGCAGGAGCTGTGCGGTGATCTTGTTGGCGATGTCATCGTCGACCTGCTGGCCGAGGAAGATGATGCGCTCGCCGAGCAGTCGGCTGTAGACCTGGTCGCCGAGGCCACCACCGAGGGACGGCTCTCCGGCGGCGTAGGGCATCAGATTCGTCACGTATCCACCTGCTCGTCTCTGACGGCTCCGGCCGTCTCAGCGTCTTCGTACCGGGCGGGTGAGGGACTCCCCCACCCTTCCTCTTCATGGACCCTAACGCGCAGGTGGGACAACGCCATCCCGCTTCCGCAACTGTTCGCTGGGAGCGCAAGGTCCAAGGCCCGCCAGGGGCACAGGGGTTCCGGGGGCGCACGGCGGTACGGGACGGGATACGGCGACGGGCCCCGGACGCGTGTGGTGCGTCCGGGGCCCGTCCTCGCCGGTCGGCGTGCGGCCGGCGTGCGGATCAGAGCGGGGCTCAGCCCTCGTTCTTCGCCTCGGCCTTGTCGTCCGCCTTGTCCTCGGCGGCGGCCTCGGCCGCGTCCGTGGTCTCAGCGGCGTCCGTGGTGTCCTCGTCCTCCAGGTCGACGATCTCACCGTTGGTGTCGACGACCTTGGCGGCCTCGACGACGACGGCGAGCGCCTTGCCGCGGGCGACCTCGCCGACGAGCATCGGCACCTGGCCGCCCTCGACGACGGCCTGGGCGAACTGGTCGGGGCTCATGCCGGAGGAGGCCGCGCGCCGCATGAGGTGCTCGGTGAGCTCCTCCTGGTTGACGTTCAGCTTCTCCTTGTTGACGAGCTCGTCAAGGATGAACTGGGTCTTGATGCCCTTGATGGCCTGCTCGGAGGTCTCGTTCTCGAACTCCTCCAGGGTCTTGCCCTGGATCTCGAGGTACTTCTCGAGGTCGAGGCCCATCTGACCGAGCTGGTGGTGCTCCAGGTTGTGCTTGCGGGTCTGGACCTCGTCCGCGAGCAGCTTCTCCGGGATCGGGACCTCGGCGAGCTTCAGCAGCTCCTCCAGGACCCGCTCCTGGGCCTGGGTGGCCTGGTCGTACTGCTTGGTGGTCTCCAGGCGCTTGCGGCTGTCGGCCTTCAGCTCCTCCAGCGTGTCGAACTCGCTGGCCATCTGGGCGAAGTCGTCGTCCAGCTCGGGGAGCTCGCGGGCGGCGACGGCGGTGACCTTGACGGTGACCTCCGCGGCCTTGCCCTCGGCGGAGCCGCCCTTCAGCTCGGAGGTGAAGGTGGTCTCGCCACCGGCCTCCAGGCCGGTCACGGCCTCGTCGATGCCGTCGAGGAGCTCGCCGGAACCGATGGTGTACGAGACACCCGCGGCCACGCCGTCCTCCAGGACCTCGCCGTCGACCTTGGCCTCCAGGTCGATCGTGACGACGTCGCCCTCGGCGGCGGCGCGCTCGACCGGGTTGGTGGAGGCGAAGCGCTCGCGGAGCTGCTCCACGGCCTTGCCGACCTCTTCGTCGGTGACCTCGAGGGCGTCGACGGTGACCTCGATGCCGGAGTAGTCCGGGATCTCGATCTCGGGGCGCACGTCGACCTCGGCGGTGAAGGCCAGCAGTTCGCCGTCCTTCAGCTCGGTGATGTCGACCTCGGGCTGGCCGAGGACGTTCAGCTCACCCTCGTTGACCGCCTCGGTGTAGAACTTCGGAAGGGCGTCGTTGACGGCCTCCTCCAGCACAGCACCGCGGCCGAACCGCTGGTCGATGACCCGGGCGGGGATCTTGCCCTTGCGGAAGCCCTTCACCGTGACCTGCTGGTTGATCTTCTTGTACGCCGCGTCGAGGCTGTCCTTGAGCTCCTCGAAGGGCACCTCGATGCTGAGCCGAACCCGGGTCGGGTTCAGGGTCTCCACGGCGCTCTTCACGGTTCGGTCTCCTTGGTGGCTGACTTCTTGGGGTTCTGCTGGGCCGCCGATCGGCGGCTTCGCGGACCGAGCCCGGTACATCAGACACACGGGCACGCATTTTGCATAGTAACGGCAAAGGGGAGGACTCCCACAATGCGATCTTGCCGGTGGTCGGGGTGGCCGGATTCGAACCGACGACCTTCCGCTCCCAAAGCGGACGCGCTACCAAGCTGCGCCACACCCCGTCGGTGCGACACGTAGGGTACATGCACGGGAGCCGGGCGTTCGCCGCTTTCTCGAGCGGGCCCGACTGCGTCCGGTGTGCGACCCGGCAACGGGTGTGCGGACACCGCCCCCGACCCGCTACGATGCTCTTCGTGCCGCGGTCCACCGGACCTGCGGCGCGGTGCACGCGGGCGTAGCTCAATGGTAGAGCCCTAGTCTTCCAAACTAGCTACGCGGGTTCGATTCCCGTCGCCCGCTCCACGCCTGGGCCCGGTCCGACGTCTTCGTCGGACCGGGCCTCTTGCGTGCGACGCCTCATCGCGTGCGTCCCCGCATACGCCGGGGGACGCGGCCGCCTCAGAAGCTGATCTGGTTGATCGTGTCCGCTATCGAGTTCATGAACCTGTTGATCGACGGCGCCATGCCGGTCGACGCCAGGAAGAAGCCGAAGAGCACGGCGACCAGCGCCGGTCCGGGCTTGATGGAGCCGCTGCGGATCATTACCACCAGGATGACCGCGAACAGCAGCACCATAGACAGTGAAATAGCCACGTCTGATCACACCCTCGGTCGGTCCGCCTTGCCGGCCCGGAAGCGTGCACCGCCGCGCGCCCCGTTCGTCTCCATCGTGCCACCAACTCCCCTTCGGGTGTTGCCGGGTGACGGAGCGAACTGACCGGATCCCGCCATCCTGCCCAGCTCTCGCGGTCCCTACGCCGCACGCCCCGCCACCCGGTCGCGCACAGCACCCCGCGCCTCCGGCACGCAAACACGTGCGGGTGAATATCGATCGCCGCCCCCACCCCGACCGGTCACCTTCCGTCGCTTTTTCGCAGTGATCGTTTCCATATCCCCACAGTTCGTCCACAGATAATCGGGACCGCCCGGCAGCGACGTAATTCACTCGCACAACTGCCGGGAGATATGCCCTATTTAAGGGGGATCAAAGGTGTCATAGCGGACAAGGTCCGGCAGTTTCATCTGTGAATATGCGGGAACACGCGCTATCGCTTCATGGTTTTACGCGACGCAATCGACGGGTCTAAGGTGCCGTAGATGTTCCAAGCTCCGAGCGTATTTCAGAGGGCCCCGCTCCCCCCGGAGACCCGGGAGCCGGAGCCCCCCAGACGTGAGCAGACACTCACGGCCACCGCGCCACGACCCGTCCTGGAAAAGGGCGTTCCCACGGTCGGCGCCCCGGCCCCCTCGGCGGCGAAGAAGCGCGACGCCTACTTCGACAACGTGAAATATCTCGCCATCGTCCTCGTCGCGATGGGGCACGCCTGGCCGTCGGTATGGGAGGGCAGCCAGGCCGCCCGGGGTCTGTACGTGTTCGTGTACACGTTCCACATGCCGGCCTTCATCCTCATCTCCGGCTACTTCTCCCGCTCGTTCGACATGTCCCCGGCCAAGGTGAAGCGGCTGATCACCGGAGTCGCCGTGCCGTACGTGCTGTTCGAGACGGCGTACGCGCTCCACAAGAGGTACGTGGGCGGCTCGCCCGACGAGCCGATCACCCTGCTCGATCCCATCTATCTGACGTGGTTCCTGGCCGCCCTGTTCATCTGGCGGCTCACCACGCCGATCTGGCGCACGCTGCGCCACCCGCTGCCGGTGGCGTTCGCCATCGCCCTGCTGGCCTCCGTCTCCCCGGGCATCAGCAACGACTTGGACCTCCAGCGGGTGTTGCAGTTCCTGCCGTTCTTCGTCATCGGCCTGCTGTTGAAGCCCGAGCACTTCCAACTGGTCCGACGCCGCGAGGTGCGGCTGCTGTCCCTGCCGGTGGTCGCGGCCGCGCTGCTGATCGCGTACTGGATCGCCCCGCGCATGCAGCTCGGCTGGCTCTACCGCGCCAACAGCGTCCAGGAGCTGGACGCCCCCTGGTGGTCGGGGGCGGTGATGGCGCTGGCGCTGTTCTGCTGCGCCCTGGCGCTGATCGTCGCCCTCCTGGCCTGGACCCCCAGCAGGAGGACGTGGTTCACCGTGCTGGGCGCCGGGACCATCTGCGGCTACCTGCTCCACGGCTTCGTGATCAAGAGCGCCGACTACTGGGGCCTGTTCGACCGGTACACCTGGCTCTCCAGTCCCGTCGGCCTGGTCGTCGTCTCGGTCTCGACGGCCGTGATGGTGTCGCTCCTGTGCACTCCGCCGGTGCTCCGGGCCATGAAGTTCGCCACCGAGCCGGACATGAAGTGGGCGTTCCGGCGGGACCCCGCGAAGCGCTGAACCCTCGGCGGCCGGGCCGGCCGCCGAGTCCGGCACCCTGCCTTCACCGATCCACCCGTGGGAGCTACCGCGGGTGGATCGGTGCGTTGCGGGTTGGCCGGAATCTTTCGGTCCGCGGGCGAGGCCCCGTCTCCGCACCGCCCCCGCGCCACCCCAGCGCCGCCTCCGCACCGCCCCGTGCCGCCGCCACGCCACAGCCTCGCCGCCAAGCAGACAAAAGCTGACAATCTGACGGAGCCATAGTTGCAGAGTCAATCGTTCGGTAAACTAATTACTGATGGTTTGTTGACACCCTCTTGACGCCCTCTTGACCTATCCCGAAGGAACAGGCTCATCGGACACGCAGACACCCTCCTCGCCATGGGCGGCGCTTTCCTGGCCGCTGCCGTCCTCGCCCGCCTCGGCGGCCGCATCGGGCTGCCGACGATCCCCCTGTTCATCCTCGCCGGGATCCTCCTCGGCCCCCACACCCCCGGTTACACGCTTCTCTCCAACCCGCACGATCTGGAGATGCTCTCCGCGCTGGGACTCGTCCTCCTGCTCTTCTACCTGGGGCTCGAGTTCCACATGGACGACCTCAAGACGGGCGGCCGGAAGATGGCCATCGCGGGCGGGACCTATCTGGTCCTGAACGTGGGCGCCGGTCTCGGCTTCGGTTTCGCCCTGGGCTGGGGTACGTCGGAGGCGCTGGTCCTCGCCGGTGTGCTCGGCATATCCTCGTCCGCCATCGTCACCAAGATCCTGGTGGACCTGGGGCGCATCGGGAACCCGGAGACCCGGCCGATCCTCGGCATCATCGTCGTCGAGGACGTCTTCCTCGCCCTGTACCTGGCGGCCCTCCAGCCGATCCTGTCCGGTGCGGACAGCCTGTCGGCGATGCTCATCGACGGCGGAAAGGCTTTCGGCTTCCTGCTGCTGCTCGCCCTGGCCGCCCGCTTCGGGACGAAGCTCATCGGCAAGCTGATGAACACCAAGGACGACGAGCTCCTGGTGATCTCCTTCCTCGGCGCCGCGGTCTTCGTCGCGGGGGTCTCCGAGATGTTCGGCGTCGCCGACGCGATCGGCGCCTTCATGGTCGGTCTGATGCTCGGCTCGACCACGTCCGGCGAGCGCATCCTCAAGCTGGTCCACCCGCTGCGGGACGCGTTCGGTGCGATCTTCTTCTTCGCCTTCGGTCTCTCCATCGACCCGGGCGACCTCCCGAGCGTCTTCTGGCCGGTGCTGGCGGCCGTCATCCTGACGCTCGCCATGAACGTGGCCGCGGGGCTCGCCGCCGCCCGGGTGTACGACTTCGGCTCGCAGGCCACGGCCAACATCGCCACCACCCTGGTGGCCCGGGGCGAGTTCGCGCTCATCCTGGCCACGATGGCGGCGGCCGCCGGACTGGACAAGCGGCTCTCGCCGTTCATCGCCGGCTATGTGCTGCTGCTCGCCGTCCTCGCGCCGCTGGCGGCCGGACGCTCGCACTGGCTGGCCCGCATCCTGCCCGGCAAGCGCGACAAGGACAGCGACGACAAGGATCAGGAACAGATCCCGGTGTCGGTCTGAACGGAAGCGGAGAGGCGTCCCGGCACCCCGCCCCCGGTGACGATCACTTCCGGACGTGAATCACGTTCGAGTGATGGACGTCTCTCCGTTGACGAACGGCCCTGTGGCCACGGATCTCAGGGCCGTCGCGAGAGCAGCAGAAGGGCCCGGTCGTCGTTGACGTCCTTGGCGCACGCCTCGATCAGATGCCAGGCCGCGCCCTCGAAGCCGGTGGGGACATAGCGGTCGGCCTCGCCCGTCAGCCGGTCGATGCCCTCGGAGATGTCCCGGTCGGACGCCTCCACCAGGCCGTCCGTGAAGAGCATCAGCACGTCCCCCGGCGCGAGCGAGCCCTTGACCGCGTCGAACTCGGCCCCGTCGTAGACGCCGAGCAGCGGACCCTCGCCCGACTTCTCCTCCCACTGCCCGCTGCCCGCGTGCAGTTGCAGGGCCGGCGGATGACCGGCCGAGAAGATCTCGTAGTCGCCGGACTCCAGGTCCAGCACCAGGTGGATCGAGGTCGCGAACCCCTCGTCCCAGTCCTGCCGCAGCAGATAGCCGTTGGCGGCGGGGAGGAAGCCGTGCGGCGGCAGCGACCCGAGCAGCCCGCCGAACGCCCCGGACAGCAGCAGGGCCCGGGAGCCCGCGTCCATGCCCTTGCCGGAGACGTCGGTGAGGACGACCTCCAGGGTGCGGCCGCCGTGGGTGCGGGCCGCGACGACGAAGTCCCCGGAGAAGGACTGGCCGCCGGCCGGGCGCAGGGCCATCTCACGGTGCCAGCCCCGGGGCAGCCGGGGCAGGGCGCTCTGGACCCGGATGCGTTCGCGCAGGTCGAAGAGCATGGTGCCGCCGCGCCGCCAGGGCACGCCGACCCGGGCGCGGAACTGGGCGAGGATCAGCCCGAAGAACCCGCAGGCGGCGACCACGAGCACGGTGCCGGGAGTGACCCGGGCCGGGCCGTCCGCGTACGGGCCCAGTGTGAGCGCCTCCACCATCAGGGCGGCGGCGGAAGCGGCGTACAGACCGAGCAGGCTGGCGGGGCGCAGCAGGAGGCCGCCCGCGATGATGGGCAGGGCGAGGGCGGCCGGGTCGACCCACACCGGGCTGGTGAGGGTGGCGAAGGTGATGGCCGGGATGGTCAGCAGCAGACCGGCCAGGGCTATCCAGTCGGAGCCGTCGCCCCGGAAGTAGTCCACCCCGGATCTGCGCAGCCCGATGCGGGCCCGGTGCATCGATCTGCTCCACCGGGCCCAGAAGTCGTTCACTCCTCCGCGACGGGCCATTGCCGGGACCCTATCCACCCGGACGCCTCCGGTGCAGGGGTACCCCGGTGGCAATGAGCGCGAAATCGAGTCGTCCGCTTCCGCGCGCGCTGGTAGGGATGGGCTATGACTTCAGAACTCCGTGTGCTGCGATCCGACGACTGGGATGTCTGGCTGTCCTGTCTGGAGCGGGCGTTCGGGGGTGTGCCGAACGCCCCGGAGTCCCGTGCGCTGTGGCGGGAGCTGGTCGCGTACGACCGGTCCATCGGGCTGTGGGACGGGCAGGCGTGCGTCGGTACGGCGGGGGCGTACGCGTTCCGGCTGACCGTGCCGGGCGGAGCGGCCGTGCCCGCGGCGGGGGTGACGATGGTGAGCGTCGCCGGTACGCACCGGCGGCGCGGGCTGCTGCGGACGCTGATGCGGCGGCAGTTGGACGACGTACGTTCGTGGGGCGAGCCGCTGGCCGTGCTGACCGCGTCGGAACCGGCCATCTACGGGCGCTTCGGCTACGGGGCGGCGACCCGCGCGCTGAACCTGAGCGTCGACACCGCCCGCGTGCGGCTCGCGGCGCCGCCCGGCACGGACGACGTGCGGGTGCGCTACACGGATCCGGTGGCGGCCCTGCCCGCCTGCGAGGAGGTGTACGGGCGGCTCGCCGCGGAGCGTCCGGGCACGCCGGTGCGGCAGCCGAAGTGGGAGCTGACCTCGGTGCTGGACACGGCGCAGGACCGGGCGGGCGCGTCCCCGTTGCAGTGCGTGCTGGCGGAGCGGGACGGGGAGGTGCTGGGGTACGCCACGTTCCGGGTGCGGCCCGACTGGGACCGGGCGGGGCCGAAGGGGACGGTTTCGCTGCGGAATCTGGGGGCGCTGGACGCGGCCTCGTACGCGGCGCTGTGGCGGTTCCTGTTCGGCATCGACCTGACGTCGACGCTGGAGGCCGGCGGGCGGCCGGTGGACGAGCCGCTGACGCATCTGGTCTCGGACGTGCGGCGGTGCGAGGCGCGGGTGGAAGACTCGCTCTACGTACGGCTGGTGGAGGTGGGGGCGGCGCTGGAGGCGCGCGCGTACCGCACGCCGGTGGACGTGGTGCTGGAGGTGGCGGACGACTTCTGCCCGTGGAACGCGGGGCGCTGGCACCTGGTGGCGGACGCGAAGGGCGGTGCGTCGTGCCGGCGCGCGCCGGATCGCGCGCCGGATCTGGAGCTGTCGGTGGCGGAGCTGGGCGCCGGCTATCTGGGCGGGGTGTCGTTCACCTCGCTCGCGGCGGCGGGGCGGGTGCGGGAGGTGCGCCCGGGGGCGGTGGAGGAGGTCTCCTCGGCGTTCTCGTGGC
This sequence comes from Streptomyces sp. cmx-18-6, assembly GCF_046548915.1. NCBI lineage: Bacteria > Bacillati > Actinomycetota > Actinomycetes > Kitasatosporales > Streptomycetaceae > Streptomyces > Streptomyces sp. cmx-18-6. Next base: position 650,683 of record NZ_JAEBEP010000001.1, read on the forward strand.
ACGTGGAGCCGTGGTTGCCGCACGGGTTCTGAGGAGCCCGCGGGTGCGGGGTCAGGCTCCCGGAAGGCGCGGGTCCTGGCAGCGCGGGCACCAGAAGAGGTTGCGGGCGGCGAGATCCGCCGTCCGGATCTCGGTCGCGCAGATGTGGCAGGGCAGGTTGGCCCGGCGGTAGACGTAGACCTCGCCGCCGTGGTCGTCCTTGCGGGGCGGGCGGCCCATCGCCTCGGGCAGGTGCTCGGGGCGGACGGTGTCGATCCGGTTGTTCCGCACGCCCTCGTGCATCAGCTCGACCAGATCCGCCCAGATCGCGTCCCACTCGGCGCGGGTGAGGTCCTTGCCGGCGCGGTACGGGTCGATGCCGTGGCGGAAGAGGACCTCGGCCCGGTAGACGTTGCCGACGCCCGCGATGACCTTCTGGTCCATCAGGAGGGCGGCGATCGTGGTCCGGCTGCGGGAGATCCGCTGCCGGGCGCGCTCGCCGTCCTCGTCGCCGCGCAGCGGGTCCGGGCCCAGCCGCTCGTGTATCGCGCGCTTCTCGGGCTCGGTGATCAGGGCGCAGGTGGTGGGGCCGCGCAGATCGGCGTGGTGGGCCGCGTTGGCCAGGCGCAGGCGGACGGTGTCGGTGGGCGGCGGGGCGGGTGCGGCGCCGAAGCCGAGCTTGCCGAAGAGGCCGAGGTGGATGTGGACCCAGCCGGTGTCGCCGAAGCCGAGGAAGAGGTGCTTGCCGTGGGCGTCGGTCGCGGTGAGGGTGCGCCCGTCGAGCAGGGCCGCGCTGTCGGAGAACTTGCCCTGCGGGCTGCTCACCCGGACCGGGGCCCCGACGAACCGCTCGGCGTGGTCCTGGGCGAGACGGTGGATCGTGTGTCCCTCGGGCACGGCGGGCTGCTCCCTGTTCCCTGTGGCATGGCGGGCGGTGGTACGGAGGGTGGTGCGGCGGAGGTGGTACGGGGGTGGTGCGGGGTGGTCGTACGGGCGGTGGCATGGCCGTGCCGCCGGGTCCGGGACCCGGCGGCACAAGGGGCTCGGGGCTGGGTCAGCCCTGCTGCGGGTGGTGGGCCGGGATCGGGGGGAGCTCGCCGGTGGTCTCGTACGCCGAGAGCATCTCGATGCGGCGCGTGTGGCGCTCCTCGTTCGAGTACGGCGTGGAGAGGAAGATCTCGACGAACTTCGTGGACTCCTCCACCGTGTGCATCCGGCCGCCGATCGCGACGACGTTGGCGTTGTTGTGCTCACGGCCGAGGGCGGCGGTCTGCTCGCTCCAGGCCAGTGCGGCACGGACGCCCTTGACCTTGTTGGCGGCGATCTGCTCGCCGTTGCCGGAGCCGCCGATCACGATGCCGAGGCTGTCCGGGTCCGCGGCCGTCTTCTCGGCGGCGCGCAGGCAGAACGGCGGATAGTCGTCCTGGGCGTCGTAGATGTGGGGGCCGCAGTCGACGGCCTCGTGGCCGTGGGCGCCGAGCCACTCGACGAGGTGGTTCTTGAGTTCGTAACCGGCATGGTCGGATCCGAGGTACACGCGCATGGTGCGAAGTGTGGCACGAACTTCGCGGGGTAGCGGTCAGCGGGGTCGGAGCCCGTCTCCTCGTGGGCCGGGCCTGCCCGGCTCGTCCGGTGTGGCCGACATCACTTGGGTAATGATCAGGCAAATGTTACGGAGTTAGGGGTTCCGTTTCTTCCTTCCCGCGAGCTTGAATGCGTGGCCTTGTCTTCCGCACCACCCCACGTGGAGCAGGGCACACCCTCATGCACGGAAACGTTAGGACTTCCCCCCATGACGTCGCAGACGACGCTGGCGAGCCCGGGTCACGAGCCCGGTGAGCCGGATCGGCCCGACTCCTCCGGCGGGCTTCAGGCAGGACTGAAGAACCGCCACCTCTCGATGATCGCGATCGGCGGTGTGATCGGCGCGGGCCTCTTCGTGGGCTCCAGCGCGGGCATCGCCGCGGCGGGCCCGGCGATTCTGCTGTCGTACGCGATGGTCGGCCTGATGGTCGTCCTCGTGATGCGGATGCTCGGCGAGATGGCCGCCGCCCGGCCGAGTTCGGGCTCCTTCTCCGCCTACGCCGACCAGGCGCTGGGCCGTTGGGCCGGGTTCTCCATCGGCTGGCTCTACTGGTTCTTCTGGGTCGTCGTGCTCGCCGTCGAGGCGACCGCGGGCGCCAAGATCCTGGAGGGCTGGATCCCGGGCGTCCCGCAGTGGGCGTGGGCGCTGATCGTGATGGTCGTGCTGACCGCCACGAACCTGGTGTCGGTGGGCAGTTACGGCGAGTTCGAGTTCTGGTTCGCCGGGATCAAGGTCGTGGCGATCGCCGCGTTCGTGGTCGTCGGCCTGCTCGCCGTCTTCGGGTTCCTGCCCGGTTCGGACAACCCCGGCTCGGGGCTCGCGCACCTCACGGACTCCGGCGGATTCTTCCCCGAAGGGCCGGGGGCCATCCTCACCGGTGTGCTGATGGTGGTCTTCTCGTTCATGGGCAGCGAGATCGTGACCCTGGCGGCCGGGGAGTCGGCGGACCCGCAGCGGGCCGTGTCGAAGGCGACCAACAGCGTGATCTGGCGTATCGCCGTCTTCTACCTCGGCTCGATCTTCGTCGTGCTGACGCTGCTGCCGTGGAACGACCCGTCGATCCTGGAGAAGGGCAGCTATGTGGCCGCCCTCGACTCGATCGGCATCCCGCACGCCGGCCAGGTCATGGACTTCATCGTGCTGACGGCCGTGCTGTCCTGTCTCAACTCGGGCCTCTACACCGCCTCCCGGATGGCGTTCTCGCTCGGTGAGCGGGGCGACGCGCCGAAGTCCTTCGCCAAGGTCAACAAGCGGGGCGTGCCGCAGGCGGCGATCCTGTCCTCGGTCGTCTTCGGCTTCGTGGCGGTGTTCTTCAACTACCAGTGGCCCGACACGGTGTTCCAGTTCCTGCTGAACTCCTCGGGCGCGGTGGCCCTGTTCGTCTGGCTGGTCATCTGCTTCACCCAGCTGCGGATGCGCGGGATCATCCTGCGCGAGACCCCCGGCAAGCTGGTCGTACGGATGTGGCTCTTCCCGTATCTGACCTGGGCGACGATCGCGATGATCTCCTTCGTCCTGGTCTACATGCTGACCGACGACGCCGCCCGCGAGCAGGTCGTGCTGTCGCTGCTGGTCGCGGCGCTGGTGGTGGGGATCTCGCTGTTCCGGGAGGCGCGCAGCCGCAAGGCCGTGGCCAAGTGATCCGGCCCTGATCCGTACGTGATCCATACCTGACGGCGGATGTCAGGTTTCCCGGGAAGGCTCCCTTTCGTACCGCTCGCACCGCCGAGAACGCGAACGAAAGGGAGCCTTCCTCATGGTCTCCGCAGGGGAATCCTCAAGGAAATCCGCAGGGGATTCCGCATCCGAAGAACCCTCAGAGCGCGGACCCGCCGCGCCCCCCACCTTCCAGACCGGTTTCCCGATCCGGCCCGGGCGGCTGGTGGAGGCCGCCACGCCCGAGGACGTACAGGAAGCCGTGGCGTACGCCGGAGTGCGCGGGCTCCGCGTCGCCGCGCACGCCTCCGGCCACGGCCTCCCCGGCCCCGTCGAGGGCGGGGTCCTCATCGCCACCCGCGCCCTGGACTCCGTCGCCGTCGACCCGGTCCGCCGCACCGCCCGGGTCGGCGCGGGCGCGAGCTGGGGGCGGGTGATCGAGGCGGCGGCCCCGCACGGGCTCGCCCCGCTCAACGGCTCATCGCCCTCCGTGGGCGCCGTCTCCTCCACGCTGGGCGGCGGGCTCGGCATCCTGGCCCGGGAGTTCGGGTACGCCGCCGACCAGGTGCGCTCGCTGGACGTGGTGACCGCCGACGGCATCGCGCGCCGGGTCACGCCGGAGCGCGAGCCGGAGCTCTTCTGGGGGCTGCGCGGCGGCGGGCACCGGCTGGGCCTGGTGACCGGGATGGAGATCGGGCTCGTGGCGGTGGAACGGCTCTACGGGGGCTCGATCGCCTTCGACGGGGACCGGGCGGCGGGCGAGGTGGTGCGCCGGTATCTGGAGTGGACCCGGACCGTGCCGGACGCCCTGACGTCCTCGCTGGCCGCGCTCACCTATCCGGATATGCCCCAGCTGCCCGAGGAGTTGCGCGGGCGGTACGTGATCTCCGTGCGGGTCGCCTTCACGGGGGACGCGGAGGAGGGCGCGCGACTGGTGGCCCCGCTGCGGGCGATCGGGGCGGGGGCGAAGGGCCCTGACGGCACGGTGGGCTCCCCCGCCCCCGAGGACTCCCCCGTCCTGGCGGATTCGCTGCGGGAGATGCCGTACGCCGAGAGCCACACCATCCACGGCGACCCGCCGTTCCCGCACGCGTACTACGGGGACAGTGCGGTGCTCGGCGCACCGGACGCGGAGCGGACCGTACAGGCGTTTGAACTGGCCGGGCCCCGGGCGGCGATGATGACCGTGGTGCAGCTCAACCACCTGGGCGGGGCGCTGGCCGTGGAGCAGGGTGCGCCGAACGCCGTGCCCTACCGCGACGCCCGGTTCCTGCTGCGGCTGCTGTCGCCGCTGGACGGTACGGACGTGGCCTCGGTGCGCGCGCTGTACGGGGAGGTGGGCCGGGTGCTCGGGCCGCTCGTCGTGGGGCGTTCGCTGAACTTCTCCTTCGGCGGCGGGGACCGTACCGCCGGTTTCCACGAGCCCGGAACGGCGAAGAGGCTCGCCGGTCTGGTCTCCCAGTACGATCCGGCGGGCCTCTTCGGTGGCCCGTACGGGGCCTGACTCCGCGACAGCGGGCTACAGCCGGCTCAGCCCCGGCGGCCGAGCAGCTTCCAGGAGGCGGGCAGCGCACCCATCGCCAGGGCCGCCTTCAGCGCGTCCCCGATCAGGAACGGGGTGAGTCCGGCGGCGACGGCCGCGCTCAGGGACATGCCGGTGGCGAGCGCCAGGTAGGGCACGCCGACCGCGTAGATGATCGCGGAGCCGATCACCATCGTGCCCGCCGTGCGCAGCACCGAGCGGTCGCCGCCTCGGCGGGCGAGGGCGCCGACCACGGTGGCGGCGAGCAGCATCCCGAGGATGTAGCCGAGGGACGGCATCGCGTAGCCCGATGTGCCCTCCGCGAACCACGGCATGCCCGCCATGCCGACGAGCGCGTACACCGCGAGGGAGAGGAAGCCCCGGCGTGCGCCGAGCGCGCTGCCGATGAGGAGCGCGGCGAAGGTCTGGCCGGTGACGGGGACCGGGGAGCCGGGGATCGGGACGGCGATCTGGGCCGCGATGCCGGTGAGGGCCGCGCCGCCCAGCACGAGGGCCGCGTCGACGGCGTAGCGGTGCCGGGCTGCGGGCAGCAGGTCGGCGAGGACCGCTCCGGAACGGACGGGGGCGGCAGCAGTGCTCATCGGGACTCCGCGGGTGAGGGCAGGTGGGGAGGGACGGTCCCGCCCGGCAGGTGGGGAGGGACAGCTCCCACCAGGCAGTTGGGGAGGGACTGCTGCCGACGTTAGCCCAGGGGGCGACGGCCGAACACCATCAGCCGCCCACAAAGCGGTGGTTGGCGGGTTGGTGGGGTTCGCACAAAGGCCGCCGCGCAATCGCCTTCCGGCGTGACGCTCGTCACGGAGGTGGGGCGGGGAGCGATCCGTTTTGCCGGGAGAGGCGCTGGGGCCCCAGACTGTAGGTTCCCCATAAATGATCCGAGAGTGACCCGCACCCCATGCACGAGGCTCCACCCCCCGCCGACTCCCCCGCGACCGCCGCTCCGCCGGAGTCTCCTGTTCCGTCCGGGTCCCGGGTTCCGTCCGACCCCCTGGTTCCGGCCGAGCCGCTCGCCCACGGCCTGAAGCAGCGGCATCTGACGATGCTCGGGCTCGGCGGGGTGATCGGGGCCGGGCTGTTCGTCGGGTCCGGGGCCGGGATCGCGGTGGCGGGGCCCGCCATCGTCGTCTCGTATCTGATCGCGGGCGCGCTCGCGATGCTGGTGATGCGGATGCTGGGCGAGATGTCCGCCGCGATGCCCGCCTCCGGTTCGTTCTCCGTGCACGCCGAGCGGGCGCTCGGGCGGTGGGCCGGGTTCAGCGTCGGCTGGCTGTACTGGTTCCTGCTGGTGGTGGTCCTCGCCGTGGAGGCGACGGCCGCCGCGCAGATCGCCCACGGCTGGGCGCCGGCCGTCGAACCGTGGGCGTGGGTGCTGCTGTTCATGGTCGTCTTCACCGCCGCCAACCTGACGGCGGTCAAGAACTTCGGCGAATTCGAGTTCTGGTTCGCCTCCTTGAAGGTCGGCGCGATCGTCGTCTTCCTGGGCCTCGGGCTGCTGGCCGCCCTCGGGTGGCTCCCGGACACCGACCCGGTCGGGATGACCAACCTGACCGGGCAGGGGGGCTTTCTGCCGAACGGCTGGGGCGGGGTCGTCTCGGGCGTGCTGACCGTGGTCTTCGCCTTCGGCGGCCTGGAGGTCGTCACCATCGCCGCCGCCGAGACGGACGACCCGGCCCGCGCGGTGGGGCGCGCGGTGCGCAGTGCGGTGGTGCGCATCCTCTTCTTCTACGTCGGCTCGATGCTGGTCATCGTGACCGTGCTGCCGTGGACCGCCCAGCAGGCCGGGCTGAGCCCGTATGTGAAGGTGCTGGACTCGATCGGGGTGCCGTCCGCCGGGCAGATCATGAACATCGTGGTGTTCGTGGCGCTGCTCTCGGCGCTCAACGCCAACCTGTACGGGTCGTCGCGGATGGTGTTCTCGCTGGCGGAGCGCGGGGAGGCGCCGCGCGGGCTGCTGAAGGTGTCCCGCAGGGCCGGGACGGAAGGCGGGGTGCCCCGGCGGGCGGTACTGGCTTCGGTGGCCTTCGGCTTCGTCTCCGTACTGCTCAACCTGCTCTGGCCGGACACCGTGTTCCTCTACATGCTCAACTCGGTCGGCGCGGTGCTCCTGTTCGTCTGGGCCCTGATCGCCGCCTCCCAACTGCGGCTGCGCGCCCGGCTGGAGCGGGAGGCCCCGGGGGCGCTCGCGCTGCGGATGTGGTGCTTCCCGTATCTGACCTGGCTGACGCTGGCCGGGCTGCTGGGGGTGTTGCTGCTGATGCTGACCGACGCCGACGCGCGCCCGCAGGTGCTGTGGTCGGCGGGGGCGACGGCGTCGGTGCTGCTGGTGGCGGTGGGGCGGCAGTGGCGGGAGCGTAGGGGTTCGGCCTCTACCGGCCGATAGGCGGAGGAGCGCGAGGGGTCGGCCTCTACCGGCCGGCAGGCGGAGGAGCGCGAGGGGTCGGCTCCTACCCGACCGATAGGCGGAGAAGCGCTAGAGGTCGGCTTTTATCGGCCGGTAGGCGCGTGTGCACCTTGTGTGAGCCTCGTGCCCGTATAGCGGACACCCGTTCCGTGTGAGCGGTGACCATGCTCAGACTGTGGGTTCGTCCCCTGTCTCAGCTACCGAACAGAGCTCGTCCATGCCTCGGACCTCCGCGTCTCCCCCCACCGCTGACTCCGCAGCCTCCGCCGGAGCCTCGACGGACTCCGCGCTCACCCACGGTCTCAAACAGCGGCACCTGTCGATGATCGCCCTCGGCGGGGTGATCGGCGCCGGGCTCTTCGTCGGCTCCGGGGCCGGGATCGCCGCCGCCGGGCCCTCGATCGTCGTCGCGTACGCGCTGTCCGGGCTGCTCGTCATGATGGTGATGCGCATGCTCGGCGAGATGTCGGCCGCCAACCCGGCCTCCGGCTCCTTCTCCGTGCACGCCGAACGGGCGATCGGCCCCTGGGCCGGCTTCACCGCCGGCTGGTCCTTCTGGTTCCTGCTGTGCGTCGCCGTGGGCCTGGAGGGCATCGGCGCGGCCCAGATCGTCAGCGGCTGGCTGCCGGGGACGCCGGAGTGGGCGTGGGTCGCCCTGTTCATGGTGGTTTTCCTGGGGACGAACCTGGCCGCCGTGAAGAACTTCGGCGAATTCGAGTTCTGGTTCGCCGCGCTGAAGGTCATCGCGATCACCCTGTTCCTGGTGCTCGGCCTGCTGGCGATCCTCGGCCTGCTCCCGGACGCGGACGCGCCCGGCCTGACCAACCTCACCGGAGACGGGGGCTTCCTGCCGAAGGGCATGGACGGCTTCATCATCGGGCTCCTCGCCTCCGTCTTCGCGTACGGCGGTCTGGAGACCGTCACCATCGCCGCCGCCGAGTCCGAGAACCCGGTGCAGGGCGTCGCGAAGGCGGTCCGTACGGCGATGTGGCGCATCGCGGTCTTCTACATCGGCTCGATGGCCGTCATCGTCACCCTGGTCCCCTGGGACAACCCGAAGGTCGCCGAGGTCGGCCCGTTCTACGCGATGCTCGACCACCTCGGCATCGGCGGGGCCGCGCAGATCATGAACGTGGTCATCCTCATCGCCCTGCTCTCCGCGATGAACGCCAACATCTACGGCGCTTCGCGCATGGCCCGCTCGCTCGTCGCCCGGGGCCAGGGTCCGGCCGTGCTCGGCCGGATCTCCTCCGGGGTGCCGCGCAACGCGGTGCTGTTCTCCTCGGTGTTCGGCTTCCTGTGCGTGCTGCTCAGCTACTGGCGGCCCGACGACGTCTTCCCCTGGCTGCTGAACATGATCGGCGCGGTGATCCTGGTGGTCTGGATCTTCATCGCCGTCTCCCAGCTGATCCTGCGCCGCCGCACCGAGCGCGAGACGCCGGAGAAGCTGGTCGTACGGATGTGGCTCTTCCCGGTCCTCACGATCGTCGCCCTGGTGGGCATGGCGGGCATCTTCCTGCTGATGCTGCGCCAGCCGGACACCCGCGACCAGCTGCTGGCCACGGGTGCGCTGACGGCGGTGCTGATCGGGATCGGGGTCGTACGTCAGCGGCGTCGGGGGGACGCGACCGACGCGGCGGAGATCCCCGCGCAGCGGAAGTAACCGGGCTCCTCCGGGATCGGGGGTCAGGGCCGGGGGGCCGGGGCGGCTGCCCCGGCCCCCGGCCCCTGATTCCTGGTCCCCGGCCCCCGGTCACAGCAGGAGCAGCACCGCAGCGCCCCACAGTGCCGACACGGCGACCAGCGGCGGACCGATCGGCGTGCCCTGACGTGCCGTCGACGCCTCCTCGGCGGGCCGCAGCTCCGGGCTCTGGTGCAGCGCCCGCAGTTCGTCGGCGGTGCGCACCGCGTACGGCTCGCGGCCCATGCGGCGTTCCAGCCACGGCCAGCCGGTGGGTGACAGCTCGACGGAGGAGTCCTTGCCCATGCGGACGCGGATGCCGTCGTCGGCGTGGCGCACGGAGGTGATCGCGTCCCACGGGACCCGGCGCACCCGCCATGCCCCGGTCACCCACAGCCCGTCGCGGTCGGCGGTGATCCGCCAGGTGAGCGCGGTCGCCACGGCCGACACCAGCCACGGCAGCCCCACGACCAGCCACAGCCAGGTCCACGACGGCCCGTCGTCGAGCATGGCCCACATGCCGCCGCCCTGCACCAGCAGCAGGCCGAGACCCACGGCACGCGAGAAGCCGTGCGCCTTCCACACCCGCGGGCCCGCCGCAGGCGTCATGGCGGCGGCGATCTCCTCGACGGGGCGCTGCGGGTTCCTCTGCTCGCGGGTCTGCGACCGGCGCTTGGCTCCGCGCTCCAGCAGCCCCGGGACGGCCGGCTTCACGGCGGTGACGCTGCACTCCACCGCCACCTCGGTGTCCTCGTGCTCGTCGCCGGCGACGAAGGCGACTTCGGCACCGGTGTAGGGGACGCCGTACAGGACGGCCTCACGCAGCGGCGGGGGCGGTTCCTCGCCCTGGAGGATCTCCCTGACCTTGGTGAGGTCGACGACGCTCGCCTCGTCGAGGTCGCTCTCGTCGACTTCCCGCTCCTCCTCTTCGTCCTCCTCGATGGCCAACAGCGAGTGGAAGTGCAGGATCGGCCGGCGGGCCTCCGGGTCGTCGGCCGCGAACACCCAGGTGCTGCCGTCCTCGTGACCCTCGCGGACCAGCACGCGCAGCACCGGCAGGGACCCGCGCCGCAGCCGTAGCGCACGCGTCCGTCCGTCCACGCCGTTCGCGAAGAACGCCAGCGCCGTCGCGGAACCGGCCATCGCCAGGAGTTCCCAGCCGAAGGCGTCGTACGGCTCCGCGACCAGCGCGGCCCAGTCGCCGTCCACCACGATGTCGACGCGGCTGTCCACGGGGAAGTCCTCGGGGAAGGCGGTCTCGAAGCGGTGGACGCGTTCGTCGGCCTCCACCTTCAGGACGTCCATGTCGTCGTCCTGCTCGTGGGCCGCGACCCGTCCGGACAGGTGCGTGGCGTTCGCGGCCCGCTCCTCGTAGGCGTCGGCGACCTGCTGGGCCTGCCAGTAGCCGAACCCGGCGACGGCCAGCATCAGTGCGGCCAGGGCGAAGGAGAACCGGCCCCTGCGGAACGTCCGCGCGGCGGCGGGCAGCGGCTGCGCGGCCGGTCCTGCCGCCTCCAGGGCCAGCTCCCGCTGCCGGCCGGCGAGGGCCAGCCGGTGGACGATCCCGGCGGCGGTGAACGCGGCGGCCGCGGGGTAGGCCAGCGCGTACGGTTCGCCGAACGACTGTGTGAAGCCGCCGTCGGCGGCGAACCCGACCAGCCCGGCCGCCAGCCCCACGAGCGCGAGCCGCGGCTGCCGCCACACCCAGTACGGGGTCAGCACCAGCAGGGCGGCCGTCCCGACGCCCGACCAGTCGGTGCCGCACGGCGCGGCGGTCGTACAGGGGGCGAGGGGAGACGCCACCATGTACCAGCCCATCGAGACGACCAGCGCCAGCACCGCCCACAGCGGGTGGGCCCACTGGGGAGGCACGGCGGCGAGCCAGCGCCCGGCGTCGGGGGTGCGCCAGTCGAGGGTGCCGGGGGGTATGTGTTCGGCGGGCAGCGGGACGGGAGGTCTGTTCACTCGCGCATTATGACCAGGCACGATGTCCGGGCCCGCCCCCGGGTCCCGGGCATTGGCGGTTCCGTTGCGTGACGGCGGCGCGGCGGGGAAACACGTGGACTGCCGGACACGACAGGGTCGACCGCCGTACCCCGGGACGTCATCCGCCCTCGCTTCCGTGGTGGCTCCGCCACCCGAGGAGCTGTCATGTCCCCTGCGCCAAGGCGTCGTTCGGTTCTCCTGGCCACCGCGGCCGCCGCGGCCACCACGGCCGTCCCGGCCGCCGCCACCGCCCCGGCCGTCGCGTCCACCCCCGCGTCGGCCCCGGAAGGCCGCCGGCCTTCCGGCCCCCTCGTCATCGGCCACCGAGGGGCGGCGGGCTGGCGGCCCGAGCACACCGCCGACGCGTACGCCTACGCGGTCCGGGCCGGGGCCGACTGGATCGAGCCGGACCTCGTACCGACGAAGGACCACGTCCTGGTCGTGCGGCACGAGAACGAGATCGGCGGGACCACGGATGTCGCGGGCCGCCCGGAGTTCGCGGCCCGCCGCACCACGAAGACGGTGGACGGGAAGGCGGTGACCGGCTGGTTCACCGAGGACTTCACGCTGCGCGAGCTGCGGACGCTGCGCACGGTGGAGCGGCTGCCGCTGGTCCGCGACCGGAACACGGTCTTCGACGGGCGGGGGCGGGTGATGACCTTCCAGGAGGTGATCGACCTGGCCCGGCGGCTGTCGCGGGAGTCGGGCCGGCGGATCGCGGTCTTCCCGGAGACCAAGCACCCGACCTACTTCCGCTCGATCGGGCTGCCGCTGGAGGAGGAGCTGATCCGGGTGATCCGCCGCAACCGGCTGACGGCCGGGGAGTGCGTCGTCCAGTCCTTCGAGCCGTCGAGCCTGCACCGGGTGGCCGCCGCCCGCCTCGGCCTCCCCCTCTGGCAGGCGCTGGGCACGAGCGGCGGCCCGTACGGCCACGCGGTTGCCTACAAGGACATGATGAGCCCGGCCGGGCTGCGCGAGATCGCCTCGTACGCGCGGTGGATCGGCCCGGACAAGTCGTCGCTGGTCCCGCCGGGCACCCTCCTCCGGGACGCGCACGCGGCGGGCCTGAAGGTGGGCGCGTACACCTTCCGCGCGGAGAACCAGTACCTGCCGGCCGCCCACCGCCGGGGTACCGGGCCGAACGACTTCGGGGACGCGTTCGCCGAGTACGCCGTCCACTACGGGCAGGGCGTGGACGCGGTGGTGACGGACTTCCCGGACATCGCGGTGCAGGCGCGGGAGGGGCTGCGGCGGTAGGGCGTAGGCCCTGGCGTGTGAGCCGTCGGCCGTGGCCCCTCCCGGCTTCGGGGCTCAGCGCGTGGTGCGCTTGCTCGCCGTCGTCTTCTTGGTCGCCCGCTTGGCGGTCTTCTTGGCGGGGGCGGGCAGCGCCGTCTTCTTCGCCGGGGTGCGCTTGGCGGCGGCACGCTTCGGGGACGCGGCCTCGGCCGCCGCCTCCTCGGTGTCGGCGCCGGCGTTCACGAGCGCGCCGGAGCTGCTCTCCAGGTGCGCGCGGACGAACCACTGGAACTGCTCCAGGCCGCGCAGGTGCTCGATGAGCAGGTCCTCGGTGACGGGGTCGATCTCGCCGACCTTCTCCACCGCCTCGCGGTGGTCCTCGATGATCCCGGTGTAGACGAGGTCCAGGGCCCCGAGGTGGGCGATGGCGTCGGCGCGGCCGACGCTGTAGTCGTCCCAGGTGCGCTCCTTGACCAGCGCGCCCGGCGTGCCCTGGGGCTCGCCGCCGAGGGCGGAGATGCGCTCGGCGGCCGCGTCGGCCATGTCCCGTACGGCGGCGGTCTGCGGGTCGAGCATCTCGTGGACGGCGATGAAGTGCGGGCCGACGACGTTCCAGTGGATGTGCTTGAGGGTGAGCGCGAGGTCGTTGAGCGCGTGCAGCCGCAGTGTCAGCAGGTCGATGATCTTCCGGCCCTCGTCGACGCCGAGGCCGGGGACGGTGTAGCGGGGGGTGCGTGCGGGGGACATGGGGCTCCTTGGCCTAGTGGGGGTGGATGTCAGTGGTGGTCGTGTGCGGCGGGCTCAGCCCGCGTCGCCGGTGCCGCCCTCGGTCGGGGTCGCGCCGGGGCGCTCCCCGCCGGGCCGGACCGGGCCGGCGGCCGCCCGGATGCTGGCCAGGGCGGCGTCGGCCACGGCGCGGGGGGTGATGCCGAACTCCTCGTACAGCCGCTCGTAGTCGGCCGAAGCGCCGAAGTGCTCCAGGCTGACCATGCGGCCCGCGTCGCCCACGACGTCCCGCCAGCCCTGGGCGACGGCCGCCTCGACGCTGACCCTGGCCCGCACCTCGGGCGGCAGGACCTCGTCCTGGTACGCGTGCGGCTGGTCGGCGAACCACTCGCGGCAGGGCATGGAGACCACCCGCGCGTCGTGGCCCTCGGCGGCGAGGAGCTCGCGCGCCGCCAGGGCGATGTGGACCTCGGACCCGGTGCCGACGAGGATGACGTCCGGGGTTCCGTCACGGCTGTCGGCGAGTACGTATCCGCCTTGGGCGGCCCGCTCGGCGGGGGCGTACCCGCCCTCCCCGCGCTCCAGGACCGGCAGCGGCTGCCGGGTCAGGGCGAGGCCGGCGGGCCGGTCGTGGTGCTCCAGGACCGTGCGCCAGCAGACGGACGTCTCGTTGGCGTCGGCGGGCCGTACGACGTCGAGGCCGGGGATCGCGCGGAGTGCGGCCAGTTGCTCGACCGGCTGGTGGGTGGGGCCGTCCTCGCCGAGGCCGATGGAGTCGTGGGTCCAGACGTAGGTGACCGGGAGCTTCATCAGGGCGGCGAGGCGGACGGCCGGGCGCATGTAGTCGCTGAAGATCAGGAACGTACCGCCGTAGGGGCGGGTGAGGCTCTGGAGCGCGATGCCGTTGAGGACCGCCCCCATGGCGTGTTCGCGGATGCCGAAGTGGAGCGTACGGCCGTACGGGTTGCCCGGGAACTCGCCGGTCTGCTTGGACTCCGGCACGAAGGACGGCTCGCCCTCCATGGTCGTGTTGTTGCTGCCCGCGAGGTCGGCCGAGCCGCCCCACAGCTCGGGCAGCACCGGAGCCAGCGCGGTCAGCACCTCGCCGGACGCCTTGCGGGTGGCGATGCCCTTGGGGTCGGCGTCGAAGACCGGCAGGCGCTCCGTCCAGCCCGCCGGGAACCTCTGCTCCAGCAGCCGGTCCAGCAGCTCGGCGCGCTCGGGGTGGGCGGAGCGCCACTCCTGGTAGCGCGGCTCCCAGGCGCGGTGGGCCTCGGCCCCCCGGTTGCGGACCGCGCGGGCGTGCTTCAGTACGTCGTCCTCGACGGTGAAGTCGGCGTCCGGGTCGAAGCCGAGCAGCTTCTTGGTGGCGGCGACCTCGTCGTCGCCGAGGGCGGAGCCGTGGGCCTTGCCGGTGTTCTGCTTGGTCGGCGCGGGCCAGCCGATGATCGTACGGAGGAGGATCAGGGAGGGCCGGTCGCTCGCGCTCTTCGCCGCTTCGACGGCGGCGAGCAGGGCGTCGACGTCCTCCACGTAGTCGCCGGTGCGGGTGAAGTCGACCGTCTGGACGTGCCAGCCGTACGAGGAGTAGCGGGCGGTCACGTCCTCGCTGAAGGCGATGTCGGTGTCGTCCTCGATGGAGATGTGGTTGGAGTCGTAGAAGACGACGAGGTTCCCGAGCTCCTGGTGTCCGGCCAGGGAACTGGCCTCGCTCGTCACGCCCTCCATCAGGTCGCCGTCCGAGGCGACGACGTACACGTGGTGGTCGAAGGGGCTGGTCCCGGCGGGCGCGTCGGGGTCGAGGAGGCCGCGCTCGCGCCGGGCCGCCATGGCCATGCCGACGGCGGAGGCGAGCCCCTGGCCCAGCGGCCCGGTGGTGATCTCGACGCCCCGGGTGTGGCGGTACTCCGGGTGGCCGGGGGTGCTGGACCCCCAGGTGCGCAGCGCCTCCAGGTCCGCCAGCTCCATGCCGTAACCGCTCAGGTACAGCTGGATGTAGAGGGTGAGGCTGGAGTGCCCGCAGGAGAGCACGAAGCGGTCGCGGCCGAGCCACTGGTCGTCGGCCGGGTCGTGGCGCATGACCTGCTGGAAGAGCAGGTACGCCAACGGGGCCAGGCTCATCGCGGTGCCCGGGTGACCGTGGCCCGCCTTCTGCACGGCGTCGGCGGCCAGCAGCCGGACGGTGTCGACGGCGCGGACGTCGAGCGGGCCCCAGCCCGCCGCGTCCGCGACCGGCGGGGCCAGCTTCGGGTCGCGGGAGCGGGCGGCGGCTGCCCCGGAGCCCCGGGAGGCACCGCCCTGGGAGGCGTTGCTCTGCGAGGCGTTGCCCTGGGAGGCGTTGCCCTGGGAGGCGTTCGAGCCGGTCGGGGCGTCGGGGGCGTTCGGGGATGGCATCAAGTCCTCCTGGTCGGTGCGGCGGGGTTGACTGCGCGCGGCGCACTCGCGCCCGGCGCGGAAGCAGGCTCGGCGGGCCCGGGCGGCCCGGCCGCCACTGCGCGGACCGCTCGGCCGTATCGCGGGTCCCCCGGGAAGAGGCGTCCAAACATGGGCGCTCAAGACATGGGGCTCATCTGGAGAGAAGTCGGCGGGAAAACAGAACGCCTTTATAACAAGAAAAGGGAGGATAATAGGACACCCGACGAGAACGAGAGGCCCACCATGTCGAAGAAACCGCCCCGGCACGGCGAGGGGCCGAGCAGGTTCGGCGGCGAGGGGCAGCACGGCTGGTCCCCCGACGTGGACGAGACGTCCCAGCAGCCCAATCCGAGCGCGCACCGCTCCTTCGACCCGGACACATACGCCCCGGAGTCGGACGGGCCCCGCAAGAAGCCGACCGAGGAGGAGAAGCGCGCCTCGCTGGAAGGCACCACCACGAAGAGCGGGACCAGCCGTGGGGAGAACCGCGGCGGGGACTCCGACCAGCACGGGACGGGCCGGCGCGGCAGGTCCGGCCGCCCGAGCGGCGAGAAGGACGCGTCCGCCCACACAGGTATCGACCCGCAGGAGAGGAAGGGCGGCGACCCGACGCACTGACCCCCTGACTTCGGGGCCGCTCGCCGGGGGGCCACTTCGTGGGGCCGCTCGCCGCGGGGTTTCTGCGCGGGGCCGCTCGCCGGGGGGCCTCTCACCGTGGGACCTCTTCACGGGGCCCGCTCGCCGCAGGGCCCTCTCCATGGGGCCGGTGGCGGCGACCGGGCCACGGAACCTCGCGGCGGCTAGCGCCGAGCTAGGGCCAGCACGCTCAGGCCGAACATCAGGACCCCCAGGGGCATATGGACCGACGATATGTGCGCGATGCCGACCGCGACCTGGACCGAGGCGAGGACGAGGAAGCCGGAGGCGTACCAGATGGGCCGGGGTGAACCGCCGCCCGGCTTCCAGGCCAGCACCGCCGCGAGCACGTACAGCATCGACGCCCCGTACATCACGCGGGCTCCGACGCTGTGCAGCATCTCCCCGTAGGACGTGGTGAACAGCAGTCCCGAGGAGACCGCTTGAAGGAAGATGGTCAGGGTCTGTAGCGCGATCGCGATCTGGAGGAGCGAGAAGCGGCGCCGGGCCCGCGTCCGCGCCGGTGCGGTCGTCTGCGCCTGTGCCGTCGCCTGGGTCGTCATGTTCACGGTCCCCATTTCCGCCCCCCGGGGGCAGTAGATCGATAAGGTCTCATCAGCCCGACGACGCGGGCCGGTGAAAGGTAAGGCGGGGCGGGGGGACGGTCGGGGCATGGGGGCGGCTGGGGCGGGCATTGACGGGATAGCGAGCGAGCGACGCCAACTGATCAACGTGGCCTACCGGTTGCTCGGATCGCTGGCCGAGGCCGAGGACGCGGTGCAGGAGGCGTACGCACGCTGGTACGCGCTGCCGCGCACCCGGCAGGACGACATCGCGTCCCCCGGCGCCTGGCTGACGACGGTGACCGGCCGCATCTGCCTGGACGTGCTCGGTTCGGCGCGGGCCCGGCGTGAACGGTATGTCGGCGCGTGGCTGCCCGACCCGCTGCCCGACCGCGCCGAGGGCCACTTCCGCAGCACCGACCCCCATGACTCCGACCCCGCCGACCAGGTGGTCCTGGACGAGTCGGTGACCATGGCCTTCCTGGTCGTACTGGAGTCGATGACGCCCGCCGAGCGGGTGGCGTTCGTCCTGCACGACGTCTTCCGGTACCCCTTCGCCGAGATCGCCGGAGTCCTCGACCGGACCCCCGCGGCCTGCAAGCAGCTCGCGGCCTCCGCCCGGCGGCGAGTGCGGACGGACCGGGCTCCGGCGACGACGGCGACCGGGCAGGCCGACGCGGTGCGGCAGGTCAAGGAAGCGTGGGAGACCAAGGACATCGCGGCCCTCGTCGACCTCCTCGACCCGGCCGCCGTGATGACCGCGGACGGCGGCGGCCTGGTCGGCGCCGCCCTGCGCCCCGTCGAAGGGGGCGCGCACATCGCCCAGTACATGGTCGCGATCGCGGACAAGGCCCCGGGCCTCGAACTGCTGGAGCGGTCGGTCAACGGGGTGCCGGGGCTGGTGGCCCTGCGCGCCGGCACCGTCATGACCGTGGCCGCGTTCGATGTCGTCGACGGCCGCGTCGCCCGGATCTGGGCGGTCCGCAATCCGGAGAAGCTGCGGCCGTGGATACGGGACGCCCTGTAGACCCGTAGGCCCTCCGGACCCTGTGCGGCTGTGAGCGCGGGAGTGCCGACACCGTGTCGATTCCTACGACTCGGCGGCCTGGACCTAGGCCGAAGGGCTGATCACTTTCAAACCCTCCTGCTGTTAGCCTGCTCTTGCATATAGGTTGCAATAACAACTGGACGGCATTCCCAGCAGTCGGAGGGCTCGCATCATGGCCACGTACACGCTCCCGGAACTCCCGTACGACTACGCGGCGCTCGAACCGGTCATCAACCCGCAGATCATCGAGCTCCACCACGACAAGCACCACGCCGCGTACGTGAAGGGTGCGAACGACACCCTGGAGCAGCTGGAAGAAGCCCGCGACAAGGAAGCCTGGGGAGCCATCAACGGCCTTCAGAAGAACCTTGCGTTTCATCTCTCCGGCCACATCCTGCACTCGATCTACTGGCACAACATGACCGGCGACGGCGGCGGCGAGCCCCTCGCGGCGGACGGCGTGGGCGACCTCGCCGACGCGATCACCGAGTCCTTCGGCTCCTACGCGGGCTTCAAGTCCCAGCTGACGAAGGCCGCGGCCACCACGCAGGGCTCCGGCTGGGGCGTGCTCGCGTACGAGCCCCTCAGCGGCAAGCTCATCGTCGAGCAGGTCTACGACCACCAGGGCAACGTGGGCCAGGGCTCGGTCCCGGTCCTGGTCTTCGACGCCTGGGAGCACGCCTTCTACCTTCAGTACAAGAACCAGAAGGTGGACTTCATCGAGGCGATGTGGCAGGTCGTCAACTGGCAGGACGTGGCGAAGCGTTACGCCGCCGCCAAGGAGCGCGCGGACGTTCTGCTGCTCGCCCCCTGATTCCGCTCCGGCGGACAGCACGTCCTGCCTCGTGATCGTCTTCTCAACCTTCACTTCGGCAGGCGGATGAACGGAAAGCCCTCGCGAGGACGTGACTCGCGGGGGCTTTCCCATGCCCTCCCCCGCCCCAACTGGTGCGCGGCCAGGCGGTGGCGGGGATCTGCCTGCTGCGGATCGGCGGGGTCCGCCCCGGCTGGGCCCCGGCCGCGACCGGGCTGACCAGCGAGAACGCGGCACACCGGATCTCCGTCGAGTAGGACGGCCTGGACGGCGTCGAGCGGGGCGTCTACATCCCGCGCCGCGACACCGCCTCCCGCCTCAACGCCTTCGCGGGCGGCCGGATCTACCCGGGCGAGCACGGCCGCGCGGATTTCACGGTGCGGGAGGAGGCCGACGCGGTACGGGTGGCCTTCGCGACCCGGGACGGCGCGGTGGAGGTCGACGCGACGGTGGAGCCGGCCGGGGAACTGCACGGGAGCGGGCTGTTCGCGGACCTGGCGGAGGCGTCGGAGTTCTTCCGCCTCGGCCACCGGGGCCTCTCCCCCAACGCCGGGGGCGACCACCTGGACGTCCTGGAGCTGTCCACGGACGCCTGGAAGGTGACGGCGGGCCGACCCCGTACCGTACGCTCCACGTTCTTCGAGGACCTGGACCGCTTCCCGCCGGGCAGCGCGGTGCTGGACAGCGCGCTGGTGATGCGGGGCGTGCCTGCCGACCGGTCGCAGGGGGAGCCGTTGCGGCTGGGGGGCGGGGCGGGGGCTTAGGGGGCCTCGGGACTGCTCGGCCGCGAGGTCGGGGGCGCACCGGCCGGGGAACAGTACGGCGGGCGGGGCGAGTTGACTCGTGCGCACGCCCCCGCCGACGACGCGCAGGAACGCGTCAGGGCTGCCGCCCTCGGGTGGGTGGAGGAGGACGACCCCGGCGAGCGGAGTGACGCTCCCGGCACGGTGAAGCTCCGCCGACTGCGTACCGTCCGAGTCCGGGAAGCGTCCGGCGAGAGCTCCGAAGGCCAGGACCCCGTCGCCATCGGGAAGGGCCTCCTGGACGTCGAAGCGCCAGTGCTCGGCGGCATCGACGCGCAGGTGCTCGTCCTCACGCCCCGATGCGGCGAGAAGGTCGGCACCGCCCCTGAGGTGGTCCGCGAGGGCGCAGCAGATCGGGACGGTCCCACGGCCGGAGCTCCGCCCGCGCCGGAAAATACCCGCAGTTCCCCGGGCCGAGCTGTCACGATGATCTTCGCCCCCGTCCCCGTACTCCTCCATCCCTCCAGAAGGCGGACCCATGAGCTCTCACCCCGCGCCCGTCCCGGCGGACCCCACCGTCCTGCACCCGATGCCCGGCCAGCCGCGCGTGGTGCAGTTGAAGCCGCTGGTCACCTCGCCGCTGATCGAGGCCGGGGCGTACTCGTACTACGACGACCCCGAGCACGCCACGGAGTTCGAGACCCGCAACGTGCTCTACCACTACGGTCCGGAGCGCCTGGTCATCGGCAAGTTCTGCGCGCTGGGCACGGGGGTGCGGTTCATCATGAACGGGGCCAACCACCGTATGGACGGCCCGTCCACGTTCCCCTTCCCGACGCTCGGCGGCTCCTGGTCCGACCACTTCGACCTGCTGACGGGCCTGCCCAACCGGGGCGACACCGTCATCGGCAACGACGTCTGGATCGGCTACGAGGCGGTCATCATGCCGGGCGTCCGCATCGGGCACGGCGCGATCATCAGCTCGCGGTCGGTGGTCGTCTCGGACGTCCCGGACTACGGCATCGTCGGCGGCAATCCGGCCCAGCTGATCCGTACCCGTTACGAGGACGGGGACATCGCGCGCCTGCTGGCCGTTGCCTGGTGGGACTGGCCGGCGGACCACCTGACCCGCCATATCCGTACGGTGATGTCGGGCACGGTGGCGGAGTTGGAGGCGGCGGCTCCGGGGGCGGGGTGACGCCGGGAGGGATGCGACTCAGGCGAAGTACGTCTCCGCGTCGTCCATGTCGCTGCCCGTGAGGCTGATCAACGCCTCGTACTTCTCACGTCCGAGGTAGTAGGCCCCGGTGTGGTGCGAGAGGAAGAACCGGCCGGATTCGTCGATGAGGAGCGTGGACCCGTCGTAGGTGTCGTATCCGACCGGGAAGAGCTTCGCGCCGAGGTCTCCGGCCAGTTCGGCGATCTCCTCGGCGTCGCCCTTGAACACGAGGTGCGGCGTGAAGATCGCGAAGTTCTCCGGGGCGGTATCGATGACCGCGCGGAGGGAAACGTGCTCACGGACGAAGGCGAGCGCCGCCGAGGAGGGCGCGAGGTCCACCCCGTAGGCGCGATACCGCTCGACCACGGCCGCAACGGCTTGCGCCGCTTCCGCCTCGGCATCGCGCCCGGGGTGCCATCCGGCTTCGGCCAGCCACGCGTCAACTTCTTCGGCTGTGCGAAGCACTGGCATGGTCGCCGTCAGCCGCCGAAGGTACCGGCCTTCACGCCGTCGATGAAGGCGGCCCAGTGGCCGGGGCCGAAGAACTGAAGCCCGCCGGCCGGATTCTTACTGTCGCGCACGGCCCGGCCGCCGTCTGCGGTGTGGGCGACCTCGACGCACTCGTTGGCCGATCCTCCCCCGGAGAACGACGACTTGGCAAAGGGGCTGACGACTTGCTGGCTGGTCACGATTCCTCGTTCTCCGCGGTGATGCCGTTCATGGTGTTACGGATAAAGGCGACGCTCTGATCCGGCGTGAGAGCAGCGGACCTGAGCGCGTCAAACGCGTGGACGTACCCCGCCATGTCTTCATGATCTTCCAGAATCACGCTGTTGACCAGCGTGTCCTGGACGATGGCTTCGGGCGACGCCTCATGAGCGTAGGAGAGCGCCACGAACCCGGGAGAGACTCGGGCTGCCGCCCACTCGCTCTGGGGCAGCACCTGAATGGTCATAGTGGGCTGCTTGGACATCTTGATGAGGTGTGCCAGCTGCTCGCGATGGACGGCCGGCGAAGGCATTGGGCCAGCGATCGCGGGCTCCCATATGACAGCGGCGAACCGCGCGCCCGACTCCTCGAACACCCGTCGCCGCTCCTGCCGCACCTTGACGATGCCGTGGGCTGCTTCGTCGCTGAGAACCTCAGGATTGGCCTCGGTCAAAGCCCTTGTGTAGTCCGGTGTCTGGAGCAGGCCGGGAATGAAGACGGGCTGCCAGGACCGGATGTACGTGGCGTCCGTCTCCAAGGACAAGAAGTCGCCCAGCCGCTCCAGCGTGGGCGACTGAAAGGGAAAGTCGAGCCACCAACCGCGCTTGTTGCTGTCCCGTGCCAGCTTCTCCAACCGTCTGCGCTCGAGTTCATCCTTGACTCCGTAAAGGTCAAGGAGCACGCGCACGTCCCCGATGCGTGCACTGACAGTTCCGGACTCGACTCGGCTGATCTTGGCAGTGGAACAGTCGACTGCTTCAGCGGCATGCTCTTGATCGAGGCACGCGTTGAGCCGTAGCCGCCTGAGTGTGGCCCCCAACCGTCGACTGCGCACCGTGGACTTCCCACCTGCGGGCATGGCTCCCCCTCTCCCTTCTGGCCAGTCTGCCTGGCAACGGTTCGCTCTCGCTAGCGAGTTGCCTCGTACGAGTGAATGCAAGCTTGCATTACAGAATCACTTGCCTTGCGTCTCAATCCACCCCTAGCGTGGATTGCGTCACCCCGAGTGCCGAATCCAGCACGCCAGGTGATCACGGTTCCGCCTGCCCACGACCTTGGGGGACGTATGTCCGGGCGCACAGACAGCAAGAGGTTTCGAGTCCGCAGGGACTCCGTTCCCGCCGCTCGGCGGTACGTCAGAACGGTTCTGGTCGGGTGGAAGCTCGACGGCCTGGTGGACGACGCGTCGCTCATCGCCAGCGAGTTGGCCACCAACGTCGTCGACCACGCCAAAGGGACCGGCGACTATTTCGAGTTGGGATTACGCCGCCGGAACGGCGTGCTCATCCTGGAAGTCGCGGACTCCTACCAGTGGTTGATGCCGGAACTCCGCAAGCCTGACGACGACGAGACGTCCGGCCGGGGGCTCCTCATCGTCGACGCGCTCTCCGAGCGGTGGGGCGTACGCCCGCGCGACCCCGGAAAGACCATCTGGGCGCACCTGCCCATCAGGGCTGTCACGGCCCGCGTGGAGCGGGGGTGAACGTGCGCCTGCGGGGCGTACTCGCGGCGGCAGCGCGGAGGAGGGCGGCCACTCACCCGCACGCGTCGCCCCTGCCCGCTCCCTTCGCCGAGCGGGTGCGCATCGAAGCCGACCCCGCATACCGGGACCGGCACTTCCCGGGGCTGGGCGCGGCGATCGCGCAGCGGGGTCACTGGCGCTCGGGCGAGGTGGATGCGCTGGTGCGGCGGCTGAGGTCGCCGCCATAGCGACCGAGCGGCCGACAGTCACAGGCCGGCACAAGAGAAGCGGTCCACCGACAGTACGGAGGTTCAGGAAGATGAGCAGGATGACGCAAACACCCGCCCCGTGGGGCACGGGCCGGATGGGACCGTACGAAACGGCCGTCACGGTACCGCAGTTCACGCCCGTCCTCGACCCCGAGACACAGGTCGCCCTGGTCGTAGACGCGAACGGGCGCGCGATCGAGATGGGCGGTCACGGAACCAGCACCAGCGGGCTCACGCCCACGCAGACCACCCCGGGCGACGGCTCGGGACCGGGCGGAGCGAACGACTCCGACACCACGGAGTCCTACGACCAGGACCAGTCCGGCTGATGGACGGCCGACACGGGTCGGTGCTGGTGCTGACCAACCTCGCCGATGCGACCACGGACATCGTGCTGCGCGTCCTCGCCGCACGACAGGTTCCTGTGGTTCGCCTCGACCCCGGCACCGACCTGTACGCAGGGGCCTCGCTGTCCGCCACGTACGGCACGGGCGTTCAGCGGGGTGTCCTGCGCACTGCGAGCCGACAACTCGATCTCACGCGGGTGCGGTCCGTATGGGTGCGCAGACCCTCGCCGTACGAGGGGCCTCACGGGTTGGACCCACAGGACCGCAGGTTCGCGGCGGAGCAGGCTTCTTGGGGAGTCGGAGGCATCCTCGCGTCCCTGACGGGCGCGTACTACGTCAACCACCCCTGGAGCAACCGGGCCGCCGAGTACAAGCCCGCACAGCTCGCGGCGGCGCAGCGGTTCGGGTTTCACGTACCCGACACACTGATCACCAACGTCGCTGGCGAGGCCAGCGAGTTCATCGGTCGTCAACCTGGCGGAGCCGTCTACAAGCCCGTGTGGAACACGCCGTTCCGCGTGGCCGGTCGGCCCCACAGCGTATGGGTGCGCGAAGTGCGCGAGCAGGAGATCACGGACGCCGTGGCAGTCTGCCCCCATCTCTTCCAGGCCAAGGTGGACAAGGCGTTCGACGTGCGGGTGACCGCCGTTGGCCATCAGTTGTTCGGGGCCCGGATCGACAGTCCCGATCTCGACTGGCGACACCGGCAGAACCTCATGCGGTGCGGGCCTGTCGATGTGCCCGAGGCAGTGGAGCGCTCCGTCCTCGCCTACCTCACCCACTTCCGTCTGGCGTACGGGGCCTTCGATTTCGCCGTGGGTCGTGACGGGGCCTGGTACTTCCTTGAATGCAACCCCAACGGGCAGTGGGCGTGGCAACCGCCCGACATCACCGACGCGGTCGCCCATGCCCTCGCCGGCCAACTGGAGAAAGGCTCGGACACGTGAGCACATCCGCTCAACTGCGCACCGCCCTCGCGGACGTACTGGCCGAGGACGGCACGCTCACCGACCCGGCATGGCGCAGCGCCGCCGAGGCGGTTCCCCGTGAGGTCTTCGTGGGGTCCTACTTCGTACCGGTCCCCGACAGCGTTCCGACCCGCTACCGGCCCGTGCGCCGGGGCCAGGAAGGGTGGCTCGAAGGGATCTACACCGACCGGACGCTCATCACCCAGCTCGACGGCCGCACCCGGGCCGACGACGTCAGCGACGACAGTGGCGTGGTGGGCTCCGCGACCTCGTCGTCCACCCTGCCGTCGCTGGTGCTGAGCATGTGGCAGCAGCTCGAAGTGGAGTCAGGGCAGCGGGTGTTGGAGGTCGGCACCGGGACCGGCTACTCGACCG
This sequence comes from Streptomyces sp. cmx-18-6, assembly GCF_046548915.1. Taxonomy (NCBI): domain Bacteria; kingdom Bacillati; phylum Actinomycetota; class Actinomycetes; order Kitasatosporales; family Streptomycetaceae; genus Streptomyces; species Streptomyces sp. cmx-18-6. Next base: position 675,043 of record NZ_JAEBEP010000001.1, read on the forward strand.
CCCTCGGTGCGCACCGCCTGGGCGAAGACCGGCTGACCAGCGTCGAGTACGACCCCGTGGTCGGTCGTGCCGCGGCCGCCGCCCTCAAGACGGCCGGGTACGCCCCGCGCCTGATCGTGGGGGACGGCCTCCGGCGCGACCCGGACGGGGGCGGGAGCGCGTACGACCGGTTGATCGCCACCTGCTCGGTCCGTTACGTCCCCATGGCCTGGCTGCATCAGGTGAAGCCCGGGGGGAAGATCCTGGTCACCCTCTCCGGCTGGAGCTACGCCTCCGGGCTCGCGCTCCTCACCGTGACCGGCCCCGGGACCGCCACCGGGCGGTTCCTGCCCGGATACACCAGCTTCATGATCGCCCGCCCGCACGACCGGCCGCCCCGTCCCACCCTGGAGCTGCTGCCGGGCGAGGAGCGGGCGAGCCGGATCGATCCGGCGGTGATCGGGTCGTGGACCGGCAGTTGGGTGGCCCAGCTCGCGGCACCGGCGGCGGAACGCATGGGGGCGGGGGCGGAGCAGATCCTCTGGGACGTCTCCACCGGTTCGCAGGCTCGGACGGCGCCCGGGCCCGATGGAGGGTGGACGGTCGTCCAGCGTGGTCCCGTACGTCTGTGGGACCGGGTCGAGGCCGCGATCCGGCTCTGGCAGGCGGCGGGCGAGCCGCATCAGGACGGTTTCGGCGTCACGGTCTCGGCCGCCGGGCAGCGCGTGTGGATCGGTGCCGAGGACGGTCCGGGGTGGGATCTGCCCGTGTGACCTCCGGCTCGCCGCTCCCTGAGACCCGGAGCCCCGCCCACAGCCATCCCCGAAGCCGTGGGCGGGGCTTCGTACTGCCCGGACATCACCCCACGGAAGAGACCTCCCCCGTGCTGCAATGCACCGCCGTGACCGACGTGCCGTTCTACGAAGCGCTCCTCGCCCTCGCCACCATGGAAGGTGGTCCCGAGCACCCGCAGGACGTCCTCGACCAGGACGAATTCCTGCTGTGCGAGCTGGGCGAGCACGACGAGTCGGCCGAGCACGCCGCCCACCTCTGGACCGCCGACACCCCGGACGACCGGGACCTGTGGTTCCTGTGGACCGGCTCCGGCGCGCATCGCGTCTACCGGCTGGACGTCCTGCCCCTGTGCCCCGCCGTCCTCCGCCACCTGGCCACCCGAACCATCACCGTGTGCGGGTTCTTCGACCACCACCCCGGGCCGCACTCCTTCTCCGTGACCGACCCCCTCGGCGAACTCATCACCAAGCCCTGACACCGGCACAGCCACCCGCAGCCGCTAACCGGCCCCCACCGTGCATGCCACCCCGTCGTCCGTCGCCGACCCCGCCGTGCCGGCGATCAGCGCGTCCAGCCGGTCACGGGCGGCCAGGAGGGCGGCGGCGGCCTCGTCGATGCGGGCCCGTTCCCGGTTGAGGTCGGGCAGGACCGCGGAGCAGGCCGGTTCCAGGACGCGGCCCTTGTCGGGCATGCAGGGCAGCAGTTCGGCGATGGTGGCGGTGTTGAGGCCGGCGGCCAGCAGCATGCGGATGCCTCGTACGGTGACGACGTCGGCTTCCTCGTACTCGCGGTAGCCGCTCGGGAGGCGGGCCGGTGAGAGCAGGCCCTGCTCCTCGTAGTAGCGCAGCAGCCGCTGGCTGACGCCGGTCCTCCGGGAGAACTCCCCCATGCGCATGTGACCCCCGCCACGTCCGGTTGACTCTCACACCGATGTGAGACAGCAGCCTATTCCGCATGAGCGATCAGCCGGCAACCCGCCCGCAGCCCACCCCCGTCACCGTCATCGGCCTCGGCCCCATGGGGCTCGCCCTCGCCGAAGCCCTTCTGAAGAACGGCCATCCCACGACCGTCTGGAACCGCACCCCGGAGAAGGCCCGCGATCTCGTCGCCCGGGGCGCGCGCCTCGGAGCCTCCGTGGCCGACGCCGTGTCGGCCAGTCCCCTCACCGTCGTATGCCTGAAGGACTACGCGACGCTGTACGACGTGCTCGACCCCGCCGCCGGAGCCCTGGCGGGCCGGGCGCTGGTCAACCTCAACTCCGGTACGCCGAAGGAGGCGCACGCGGCGGCCGATTGGGCCGCCGAGCGCGGCGCGGGGTATCTGGACGGCGCGATCATGGTGCCGCCGCCCCTGGTCGGGGAGCCCGGAGCGGTCTTCTTCTACAGCGGACCGCCCGAGGTCTTCGACGCCCACCGGGCCACGCTGGCGAGCATGGGCGACCCCCGGCTCCTCGGCTCCGACCCCGGGCTCGCGGTGCTGTACAACACCGCGCTGCTCGGCCTGATGTACGCGACCGTCAACGGCTTCCTGCATGCCACCGCCCTGGTCGGCTCGGCGGGCGTCCCGGCGGCGGAGTTCGCCGATCTCGCGGTCAACTGGTTCCTGCCCACGGTGGTGGACGCGACCCTCGTCGAGCAGGCTCCCGACCTCGACGCGGGCCACTACCCCGGCGACCTGGGCACCCTGGAGATGAACCTGAACGCCCTGGAGCACATCACCCGCACCTGTGCGGAACAGGGCGTGCACGCCGAGCAGCCCGGGCTGATGCGGGCGATCGCGGCGCGGGCCGTCGCCGAAGGCCACGGCGACTCGAATTACCTGGCCGTGTTCGAGGTCTTCAAGAAGGCGGCGCGGGCCGCCTGATCACGGGCCGCCCGTTCCTCAGGCCCACTTCTGAGCTGCCGTGCTAGCGCAGGCACGGGCCCGCAGGCCGGCGGAGTCGTGCTCCAAGCAGTCCCCCGTGGCCACGCTCCGCACCTCCATGGCGTCGTCCGGCAGGGCAGTGGCCTTCCACTTCTGGGCTGTCGCCGTACCGCAGGCCGCCGTGTGCGGCCCGGAGGCGTCCTGGGCCAGGCAGCCGCCCGTGGCGTGGTTCCGCAGCGACGACGTACCGTCTCCGCCGGTCCGCACGGTCCACTTCTGGTAGCTGAGAGCGTTGCAGGTGAAGGCGCGGAGCCCCGCGTCGAGGCTGTCGTCCAGGCACGCGCCGGTGGACCGGTTGACGAGCATCCTTCCGGCGGCGGGGGCCCCGGCATGGTGCCGGGGCCCCGTTCCGGCTCCTTGTTCCGGGGCGGATGGAGGCAGCGCGAGGGCGGTCAGGGCGCTGCCGACCACGGCCCCGGCGAGGGCCCCGGCCAGGGCCCACGCGCGACGGCTGCGCAGTAGGCGCCGGGCCCGACGCGGCGCGCCTCCCGGGCCGGGCCCCGCTTCCGGGCCCGGGCCCGGGACGCGCGTCGGGCCGGGGGCCGCCCCGGGGGCTTCGGGCGTTACGGGCTCCGCCAACGACGGCGGCGGCGCGGGGCGTTCACCGGGTCCGGCCTGGGGCTGACTCCGCTCGGCCGCCTCCCACAGCGCCCGGTACTCCGCGGGGTCGCCCCCGAGCGCCCTGCACAGGTCGCGGACCGTGGCCCACGGAGGAACCGTCGCCCCGCGCAGATAGCGCGACAGCGACGAGTCGCTGATGGCCACGTCCGCCTCCAGCGACCGCAGCGTCCGGCCGGAACGCTGTTGCAGCGCCCGCAACGCCCCGCCCAACCGCTGGGCGGGGTTCTCCTGCCGCGCTTCGCCCCCGGCCATCGCTGCCCCTCTTCCGCTCGTCGGGCCCGCCGGACGTGCCCCGGTCAGGCCCGTCGCTGTCCCGGGACGCCCGCGTCCCAGCAGGTCAGAACCTTAGGGATCCCGACATTGGTGAAGCAAGCGGGACAAGCTTGCGATAGGTGACAGGCCATCACAGACTCTCATCAACCGCTCAGCGGCCGGGATGCGGGCGGGACCGCCCGCCCCTCTCACAGGGGTCCGGTAGTTCCCGTGACCACCTGCCCCCACCCCTTTCGTGCTCCGGGCGGCGCTGCCGCCCGGAGCACCCCTCCCCCACCGCAAAGGACTGTTCCATGCGCCTGCAACGAACCGCGATGGCCGCCGCCCTCACCCTCCTGCTGTCCCTCGGCGGGACGACCGTGGCCGGGGCGACTCCGGGCGGGGTGACACCGGCCGGGGCGACTCCGCCCGGGTTGACCGCTCCCGGGGTGACCGCTTCCGCGTCAACCGCTCCGGGGGCCGGCCCCTCTTCCGAGAGCGGGGCGCGGGTCGCCGGACTGCTGGAGACCGCCGACCGCCTGATGGGGATGAGGTACTGGGACTTCGCCGGGCAGCCCCAGGTCGCGCCCTTCGACTGGGAGACCGACGGCTGCACCGGAGTCGACACCGGATCGAAGATCATCTTTTACGATGCCTGCGTCCAGCACGACTTCGGGTACGGGAACTACGGTCCCTCCAGCCATCTCAAGCTCGACCCGTCCGACGCCCGCAGGGCATGGATCGACGAGCGCTTCCATCACGAGATGCGCCAGATCTGCATCGACCGACACGGCGGCAGCAGCACCTGCCTGGGCTCCGCCAAGGTCATCTACGACGGCGTGCGGCTCCTGGGTCACTGGCACTGGTGACCCCCGCGGCGATGGCGGGCCGGTCGCGGCCGGCGTGAGCCACGGGGCCGGGGCAGTTGACCGGTCCACGCCCTGACGGTTCCCGCCCGGCCGCCCTCGCGCGGCCGGGCGGGAGCCGTCAGCGCAGCCGGAACACCGACCCCACGAACTCCGTCAGCAGCCGCTCCTTCAGCCTCCCCGGCAGCGCGTCCAGCAGGAACAGCACCGGGGCCATCCGCTCCGGGAGCCCGCCGGTTCCGGAGTCCTCCCCCAGGCCCGCGAAGGCCAGGATGCCCGCGATCTCGTCCGGGGTCAGGGCGTCGGGGTCCAGGCCCGCCGCCAGGTCGGTGAGGGCCGGGTCGGCGGTGACCGGGGGCAGGGCGCGGGCCGAGGTCAGGGCGGCGGCCAGGTCGGTGAGCAGGGGGCCCACCCGGTCGACCGTGGCGGGGGTCAGGGTGAGGTGGAGGTTGGGCGGGAGGCCGTCGAAGGAGAGCTGGGGCTGGAGGTACCAGCCGCGCTCGCGCATCTCGTCGGCCAGGTGCAGCAGCAGGCTCAGGTCCGGGGCGGCGGACGTCCGGTCCGGGACGCCGGGGGTGAGGACCGTGAACGCGACCAGGCCCGCCTCCGGTTCGCCGAGGACGTGCACGTCAGGGGTGGCGCGCAGGCCCTCCAGCAGGTGGTCGGACGCCGTCGCCACCCGCTCGGCCAGCGCGGTGTAGCCGTCCTCCCCGATGTGCTGGAGCACCGCCCACGCCTGGGCCGGCAGCCCGGCCGACTTGGTGCCCTGCACCGTGGGGTTGACGACCGGGTAGCCGGGCCAGCCGGCGTGGGCGAAGTACTGGTGGCGGCGCAGCTCCGCGTCCCGGTAGAGCACGACGGACGCGCCCTTGTCCGCGTAGCCGTATTTGTGCAGGTCGACCGAGAGGGAGGTGACGCCGGGGACGGAGAGGTCGAACGGCTCGACCTCGCGGCCCGCCCTGCGCAGGTACGGCAGCAGCCAGCCGCCTATGCAGGCGTCCACATGGCACAGCACATCCCGCTCGGCCGCCGCCTCGGCGATGCGCGCCACCGGGTCGACGACCCCGTGCGCGTACGAGGGGGCCGAGGCGACCACCAGGGCGGTGCGGGGCGTGATGGCGGCCGTGATCGCGGTGGGGTTCGCCTTGTACGTCACCGGGTCGACCGGCACCACGACCGGTTCCAGGCCCAGATAGGCGGCGGCCTTGTGGAAGGCGGCGTGCGCGGTGGCGGGCAGGACCAGCTGCGGGTCGCTCACGCCACGGGTCGAACGGGCGTGGTCCCGGGCCGTCTTGACCGCCAGCAGGATCGATTCCGTACCGCCGCTGGTGAACGTGCCCTGCGTCCGCGCCGATCCACCGAGCAGGGCCGCCGCCGCCCCGACCAGGTCGTTCTCCAGGCGCGCCACGCTCGGGAAGACCGTGGGGTCGAGCCCGTTGACGGTGGCGTACGCGGCGTACGCCTCGGCGGCCAGTTCGTCCAGGCCCTCGCGCCCGGCGTCGTACACGTACGCGAAGGTCCGGCCGCCCCGGGTGGGGGCGTCGGCGGTGCGCAGGGCCTTCAGTTCGGCGAGGATCTCGGCGGCGGGGCGGCCGGTGGGGAGGGCGGGGTGCTCGTGGGCGCCCCCGGCGGGGGCGGGCTGCACGGCCGGGGTGCTGGCGTCGTCCTGGTCATGGGACACGGGCGGGTTCCTCCGGGGCGTCGGCGGGGTCCTCGCGGTAGCGGTGGAGCAGCCACAGGCTCGCGGCGGCGAGGAGTGCGGGCAGCAGGCTCATACCCGCCGAGATGCCGGTCAGCGCGGCGGCGGGCTGGGCGACCTCGTGGTCGGCGTCGGAGGAGCGGAATCCGGTCACCGCCAGCACCAGGGCGAAGACGCCCGCGCCCAGCGCGAACGCCAGCGTCTCGGCCGCCGTCCACAGGCCGGTGAACGTGGCGGCGCGGCGCTTGCCGGTCCGGGCGGTGTCGGCGGCCAGGGTGTCCGCGAGCAGGGTGAGCGGCAGGAGCTGGAGGCCCGCGTAGGCGATGCCGATGACCGCGACGGCGGCGTAACCGAGGGCGTTCCCCACCTGGCCGGTGAGGGCGAGGGCCGCCGCCCCGACGACGTACAGCAGTGTGGCGCAGCCCTGCGCGTACTTCGCGCCGCGCAGCCGGGCCAGCCGGGTCCACAGCGGCATGACCAGGACCAACGGGCCGATCAGGCAGGCGAAGAGCGGGGTGACGGCGGCCGGCGAGCCGAGGGTGTACGTGGCGAAGTACTGGACCCCCGCGAGCATCACGCCGACCGCGAGCGCCTGGAGGAACCACATCCCGGCCAGAAAAAGGAAGGGCCGGTTCGTGCGGGCCACGGCCAGTTGGGCGCGGAGGGAGGGTTCGGCGGTGGAGCGGGCCGCGGCGGGGGCCCACCGGGTGGTGAACCACGCGCCGAACATGCCGACCGCGAGCAGGACAGCGACGGCGAGGCCCATCAGCCGGTAGCTCGCCGAAGTGCCGCCGTCCGCGTGGGCGATGGCCGGGGCGAGCGCGCCCGAGAGGAGGATGGCCGCGCCCAGGAAGGCCACGCGCCAGCTCAGCACCCGGCGGCGTTCGGCGGGGTCGTCGGTGATCTCGGCGGGCATGGTCACGTACGGGACCTGGAAGATCGCGTAGGCGGTGGCGGCGAGCAGGAAGAGGGCGGCGACATAGGCGGCGGCCGCCAGGCCGCGCAGCGGGGGTGCGGCGAAGATCAGCGCGAAGAGGGGCGGCAGGGTGCACGCGCCGATGAGCAGGAACGGTCTCCGGGGGCCGCCGCGCAGCCGGCTGCGGTCGGAGAGCGCGCCGACGAGCGGGTTGATCAGGACGTCCCATGCCTTGGGCAGGAAGACGGCGGCTCCGGCGAGGGCCGGGGAGACGGCGAGCACGTTGGTCAGGTAGTAGAGCAGGATCAGGCCGGGCACGGTGGCGAAAGTGCCGGTGCAGAGCGAGCCGAGGCCGTAACCGATCCGCACCCGGCGCGGGAGCCCGGGGCCCGGACCGCTCTCGGTGCTGCTGCCCGGGCCGTTGTCCGGGCTGCTGCCCGGGCCGCTGCCCGTGCCGCTGTCGCTGTCGCTGTTGTCGCGACTGGCGCGGCTTTCGGTCGGCATGCCGCAGATCATGAACGACAGTTCGAGCGGAGGGCAAGGGGCCGGGGGCCGAAAGGCCAGGGGCCTACGGCGTGAGCTTCCGGCTGTAGCGGACCTCCGGGACTCTGGCGCCGTTCACCGGCCATTCCACCGATGCCCCGTCCGCCGCGAAACCGCCCCGCTCGTAGAAGTCGCGCGCCCGTGCGTTGGCGGCGATCACCCACAGCACGAGGCGGCCGTACGACCGCTCCCGCGCGGCGGTCAACGTGTGCTGCATCAGCGCCTTGCCGACGCCGGCGCCGATCCGGTCCGGAGCCGCGTAGAGGGCGAGCAGCTCACCGTCTCCCGGCTCCCGGTCCTCCTCGCGGGAAGGGCCCAGCGCCGCCCAGCCGACCACCGTGCCGGCTTCCTCGGCCACCAGGTTCAGCACGCTGCCGTCGCCGCGCGCGAACATGTCCCGGCGCGTGCGGGCGTCCTCCTCGATGGTGAGCGCATCAAGGTAGTCCTGCGGGACCATGCCCCTGTAGGCGGTCTGCCAGCCTCTTGTCCGCACGGTCGAGACACCGTGGACGTCTTCCTCGCGCATGGGCCGCACCGTGATCATGGGCCGAACCTACTCCGCGCCACAGGGGCGTGTCCTTCGCTTATTTCCCCTGTCCCCCTCAGGGCCGGGGGCGGGTTCAGGGCCAGGGCCAGGGCAAGTTCAGGGCCGGGCGGGGTGACCGGTCACTGCGTGCCCTCGTCGGCCACGCAGAACTCGTTGCCCTGCGGGTCCTGGAGGACGTTCCAGACGAGCCCGTGAATGGAGTGCTCGCCGATCACCGTCGCCCCCAGCCCCACCAGGCGCTCCACGTCCGCCGGGCGGTCGGGCGACGCGAAGTCGATGTGCAGCCGGTTCTTGACGGACTTGGGCTCGGGCACCCGCTGGAAGCCGAGGACCAGCGGCGTGGCGGGGACGATGACGAACTCGCCGTAGTCCCGCGTGTCGTCCACTCCCAGCGCCGTGGCCCACCAGGCGGCGAGCGTCTGCGGGTCGGGACAGTCGATCGTGATCATCTCCGGTGAGATTCGCATGGTCCTCACCGTACGGTCCACCACTGACAACGGGCGCTGCGCGACCCGCCACCGACGACGGGCCGGGAGCACGCGCGTGCTCCCGGCCCGCGGCCGCCGGAAAGGGCCCTCAGTCGAAGATCGGGCCCTGCGTGCGGGTCCGCTTGATCTCGTAGAAGCCCGGGATGGAGGCGACCAGCAGCGTGCCGTCCCAGAGCTTCGCCGCGTCCTCGCCCTTGGGGGCGGGGGTGACGACGGGGCCGAAGAAGGCGACCTGCTCGCCGTCCGCGCCGGGGACCGCGACGACCGGGGTGCCGACCTCCTGGCCGACCTTGTCGATGCCCTCGTTGTGGGAGGCGCGCAGCTCGGTGTCGTACGTGTCCTTGTCGGCGTACTCCAGCAGGTCCTCGGGCAGGCCGACGTCCTTCAGGGCGCCGGCGATCGCCTCGCGGGTGGGGCCCTCTTCGTTGTTGTGGAAGCGGGTGCCGAGCGCCGTGTAGAGCGGGCCGACGACGTCGTCGCCGTGCAGCTGCTGGGCGGCGGTGACGACCCGGACCGGGCCCCACGCCTTGGTCGCCAGCATCTCGCGGTACTCCTCGGGGACGTCGTCCAGCTTGTCCTCGTTGAGGACGGCGAGGCTCATCACGTGCCAGCGGACCTCGATGTCGCGGACCTTCTCCACCTCCAGGATCCACCGGGAGGTCATCCACGCCCACGGGCAGAGGGGGTCGAACCAGAAGTCGGCCGGGGTCTTGCCGTTCGCGGGGGTGTTCTGGGACATCTCTCTCCTCAGGAATGGCCTGTCGCTGCTGTGGTCCAGAACACCCCCGCGGGGCCTCCCATTCCCGGCCGGGCCGCCGCGGCCGGAACCCGATACCGGTCTCCGGAGACGCGTGCAAGGATCAATGGGTTCGAACACGACACATGACGCGCGTCACGAAGGAGTGCCCGTGCCCGGTGAAAACCTGTCCCGCGACGAGGCCCAGAAGAGGGCCGAGCTGCTGGCCGTCGACGGTTACGAGGTCGAGCTCGACCTCCGTTCCGCGGTGGGCGAGCACCAGGGGGCCGACGGGAGCGCGGAGGGGGACGACGGGACCGCCGGTCCGCGGACGTTCCGCTCGCTGACCACGATCCGGTTCCGTTCCGCCCGCGCCGGCGCGTCCACCTTCGCCGACCTGGTGGCCCCGGCCGTCGACGCGGTGACGCTGAACGGGAAGTCCCTCGACCCCGCCCTCGTGTTCGACGGGGTCCGGGTGGCGCTGGACGGGCTCCTGGAGGGCGAGAACGTCCTCGTGGTCGACGCCCGGTGCGCGTACAGCAGGACCGGCGAGGGCATGCACCGCTTCGTCGACCCGGAGGACGGCGAGGTCTACCTCTACACGCAGTACGAGCCGGCCGACGCCCGCCGCGTCTTCGCCAACTTCGAACAGCCCGACCTGAAGGCCCCCTACCGCTTCCAGGTCACCGCGCCCGAGGGCTGGCGGGTCTGGTCCAACGGGGCCGAGGAGTCGCACGAGGGCGGGGTGTGGCGGTTCGCGGAGACCAAGCCGATCTCCACGTACATCACGGCCGTCGTCGCCGGCCCGTACCACTATGTGACCGACCACTACAGCCGTACGTTCGACGACGGCTCGACGCTGGAGATCCCGCTCGGCGCGATGTGCCGCAAGGGGCTCGCCAAGCACTTCGACGCGGACGACGTCTTCCTGATCACCAAGCAGGGCCTGGACTTCTTCCACGACCACTTCGACTATCCGTACCCCTTCGGGAAGTACGACCAGGCGTTCGTCCCCGAGTACAACCTCGGTGCCATGGAGAACCCGGGCATGGTCACCTTCCGCGAGGAGTACATCTACCGCGGCAAGGTCACCTCGGCGGCCTACGAGCGGCGCGCCAACGTCATCCTGCACGAGATGGCGCACATGTGGTTCGGGGACCTCGTCACCATGGAGTGGTGGGACGACCTGTGGCTGAAGGAGTCCTTCGCGGACTTCATGGGCTCCTTCTCGATGGTCGAGGCGACCCGCTTCACCAACGGCTGGATCACCTTCGCCAACAACCGCAAGGCGTGGGCCTACCGCGCCGACCAGCTGCCCTCCACGCATCCCATCACGGCCGACATCCGTGACCTGGAGGACGCCAAGCTGAACTTCGACGGCATCACGTATTCCAAGGGCGCCTCCGTACTGAAGCAGCTCGTCGCGTACGTGGGTCGCGACGCCTTCCTCGAAGGTGCGCGGCGCTACTTCAAGAGCCACGCGTACGGCAACACGCGCCTGGGCGACCTTCTTTCGGTGCTCGCCGAGACCTCCGGCCGTGACATGACGGCCTGGTCGCGCTCCTGGCTCCAGACGGCCGGGGTCAACGTGCTCACGCCCGTCGCCGCGTACGACGGGGCCGGGACCCTGACCGAGCTGGTCGTGGTCCAGGAGGCCGCCGCCTCCCACCCGGAGCTGCGCCCGCACCGGGTCGCGGTCGGCCTGTACCGGCGTACGCCCCAGGGGGAGCTGACGCGCTACGCCCGCGCCGAGGTGGACGTGGCCGGGGAGCGGACGGTGGTCAAGGAGCTGGCCGGGGCCGAGAAGCCCGATCTGATCCTGGTCAACGACGACGACCTCACGTACTGCAAGGTCCGTTTCGACGAGGGGTCCCTCGCCACCCTCCGCGAGCACCTGGGCGACATCACCGACCCGCTGGCCCGCGCCCTGTGCTGGTCGGCCCTGTGGAACCTGACCCGGGACGCGGTTCTGCCGGCCCGCGACTTCGTCGCCCTGGTGCTGGCGCACGCCGGGCGGGAGAGCGACATCGGCGTCCTCCAGATGCTGCACGCCTGGACGCAGTCGGCGCTGGTGCACTACGCGGCCCCCACCTGGCGCGAGGAGGGCGGCCGGGCGCTGGCCGAGGGCGCGCTGCGCGAGCTGCGGGCGGCCGAGCCGGGCAGCCAGCACCAGTTGACGTGGGCCCGCTTCTTCGCGGCCGTCGCGGGCTCCGAGGAGGACTTCCGGCTGCTGGACGGGCTGCTGGACGGCACCGCCCGGATCGACGGCCTCGACGTCGACCAGGAACTGCGCTGGGCGTTCCTCTCCCCGCTCGCCTCGCACGGGGCGGCGAACGAGGCGGCCATCGACGCCGAACTGGCCCGGGACGACACCGCGTCCGGCAAGCGCCACCACGTGCGGTGCCTGGCCTCGCGTCCCTCGGAGGCGGTCAAGGCGCAGGCGTGGGCGGCCCTGGTGGAGTCGGACAAGCTGTCCAACGCCCTGGTCGAGGCGACGATCTCGGGCTTCGGGCAGCCCTCGCAGCGCGAGTTGCTGGCCCCGTACGCGGACCGGTACTTCGCGGCGATCGAGCGGATCTGGGCCGAGCGGTCCATCCAGATCGGCATGCATGTGGTGAAGGGCCTGTTCCCCGGCCTCCAGGACGGCCCGCACACCCTCGCGGCGACCGACGCCTGGCTGACCGGCCACGCGGACGCGGCTCCGGCGCTGCGCCGACTGGTCATCGAGGCCCGGGACGACCTGGCTCGGGGGCTGCGCGGGCAGGAGCGCGACGCGAGCGCCTGACCCGGGGCAAGGGGGCGCGCGGGGTGTGGTGTGCGAGCGGCGCTCGCACACCCGCCTCGCGCGCCCGCCCTCAATCCCGGCGCGACGGCCCATTTCGGTTCTCGAACGCGCGTACTTTAGGGCGGCGTTGTCCTGAATTGTCGACGGGCGTGTAACAGGGGTTAGGGCACCCTGCGCCGGCGGGAGACTGCGGGACATGACCCAGAACACCCCCCGGTCCCCCCAGTACCCTCAGCCCTCCCTCGCCCCCCGCCCGCCGGCCGACGACCTCTTGGACGTGGCGCAGCGCGTGCTGTCCGCCGCGCAGTTGCGGGCCCGGGGCGTCTTCGCCGCGCAGACGTCCGCGCACTGTCTGCCCGGCGGCCCCTGGCAGCACCTGCTGCCGGGGGTCTATCTGCTGCACCCGGGTCCGCCGAGCGGACAGGAGCGGTTGCACGGCGCGCTGTTGTACGCCGGCCGCCCGCCGGTCTCCTCCCGGCGTACGCCCCCGGGGCCCTCGGACGCGGGGTTCGGCGAGGCGATGGTCACCGGCCTCGCGGCGCTCGCGCTGCACGGCTTCGCCACGGCCCCGGACCTGGGGGCGCTGCACCGCGTCGACGTCCTGGTCCCGCGCACCCGGCGGCTGCGCTCGACGCGGTACGTGGAGGTGGTGCGGGCCGCCGCGCTGCCCGACCCGGTACGGGTGGCGGGGGTGCCCGTCGCCCCGGTGGAGCGGGCGCTGGCCGACGCGGTGGCGGGGCTGAGCGGGGCGAAGGACGTGACGCGGCTGCTGACCGAAGCCGTCCGGGGCGGGCACAGCGAACCGGCCGCCGTGGTGCGGGAGCTGAGCGCGGCGAAGCTGCTGGGGCGGCCCGCCGTGGCCGGCGCGGTGGACGCGCTGCTGGCGGAGGGGCGGGCGGTCGCGGAGGCGCGGCTGTACGCGATGGTGCGGGAGCACGGGCTGCCGGAACCGCTGTGGAACGTCGACCTGCGGCTCCCGGGCGGGCCGGAGCTGGGTGGGGTCGACGCGTACTGGCCGGAGCAGGCGGTGGCGGTCGAACTGGACACCCGGGCACCCCGGTTCGGCGTGCCGGGCGAGGGGCTCCGGGGCGGGAACAGGGGCCCGGCGGGGCCGGAGGACCCGCAGTGGTCCGCGTACGCCGCCAAGCGGGACCGTCTGGAGCGGCTCGGGGTCACGGTCGTCCACCTCACGCCGAGAAAGCTGCGCGAGGCGGTGGACCAGCAGGCGACGGTGGTGCGGACGGCGCTGATGGCGGCGAACGACCTGGAGCCGGCCGCGTACTTGGTGGTGCTGCCGCGCTGAAGGGGGCGCGTACTCGATGGCGCCGCCGCGCTCAGGGAGCGCGAACCTGATGGCGCCGCCGCGCCGAGCGGGGCGCGTGCCCGGTCGGGCCACCGGGCGGCGCGCGGAGCCGCCGGTTCCACTGGTCCGGACCACAGGGCCGCCATCGGCGCTTCAGGCGTACCCTTTCGCCTCATTCATCCCGCGTGACGTATCGCTCCCCGTGGCGGATCTCTGCCATGTCCCTGACTGATCTCCGTCAACTCTCCACAAACCCTGGTCATTTACGACAGGCTGAGCGGTCATCCGGTACCGAATTCCGGACTCTCTTTCAATTACAGGGATGCTGATGACCAAGGAATCCCCCAGTTCCATACCCGGGGCGAGACGAGCGGCCCGTATCGCGGCCGCTGCCGGTCTGGCGGCCGCACTCGCCGCCTCCGGCGCCGCCCCGGCCTTCGCCGCCGAGGACCCGGCCCCGGCCCCCGTCAAACCGGCCGCCACGAGCGACCGGGGCGACAAGCTCGGCACGGCCGACGCCGAGATCCTCGCCGCGGCCGAGGCCAAGGGCGAGAAGAACATCACGATGATGATCGCCACCACCCCGGGGGCGACCGAGCAGGTCACCGAGCAGCTGGACGCCGTCAACGGCTCCGTGCTGGGCCGGACCTACGACAAGCTCGGCTACGTCCGGGCGACGGTGCCGACCAGCTCCGCCGACGCCACCATCCAGGCGGCGTCCAAGCTCAAGTCCGTCCTCGGCATCGATCTCAAGCAGGAGATCAAGCGGGACGACCCGACGCCCTCGGGCGACCGGGCCGCGGGGGCCAAGCAGGTCAAGGCCACGGGCAGTTACCCGGCCCCTGGCAAGAAGACCCCGGCCGCGAACCCGTACAACCCGTCCTTCGAGACGGGCGCCGTCGAGTTCGTCGAGAAGAACCCGACCGCCGACGGCCGCGGGATCACCATCGGCGTCCTGGACTCCGGCGTCGACCTCGGTCACCCGGCGCTGAAGAAGACCACCACCGGCGAGCGCAAGATCGTCGACTGGGTCACCGCGACCGACCCGGTGAACGACGGCGACGGCACCTGGCTGCGGATGACGCAGACCGTGACCGGCCCGACGTTCACGGCCGGCGGCAAGACCTACTCGGCTCCGGCGGGCAGCTACCGGTTCGCCACGTTCGCCGAGGCGGCCACCACCGGCGGCGACATGGCGGGCGACCTCAACCGCGACGGTGACACCACCGACGTCTGGGGCGTGCTGTACGACCCGGTCACCGGCACCACCCGCGTCGACCTGAACGACAACGCCGACTTCTCCGACGACACGGTCCTCAAGCCGTACAAGGAGAAGTTCCAGGTCTCCTACTTCGGTGAGGACGACCCGCGCACCGAGGTCGTCGAGCGCATTCCGTTCGTCGTCGAGACCCGGAAGAACGTCGTCTACAACGCGGCGGGCGCCCGGGCCGACTACGTCAACATCGGCCTCATCGAGGGCTCGCACGGCACGCACGTCGCGGGCATCACCGCGGCCAACGGCCTGTTCGGCGGCAAGATGAACGGCGCGGCGCCCGGCGCCAAGGTCGTCTCCTCGCGCGCCTGCACCTGGTCCGGCGGCTGCACCAACATCGCGCTGACCGAGGGCATGATCGACCTCGTCGTCAACCGCGGCGTCGACATCGTCAACATGTCGATCGGCGGCCTGCCGCCGCTGAACGACGGCAACAACGCCCGCGCCGAGCTCTACAAGCGGCTCGTCGACATCTACGGCGTCCAGCTCGTCATCTCGGCCGGCAACAGCGGCCCGGGCCTCAACACCATCGGCGACCCGGCCCTGGCCGACCACGTCATCTCGGTGGGCGCGTCGATCTCCAAGGAGACGTGGGCCGCGAACTACGGCTCCAACGTCACCAAGAAGTACGACCTGCTCCCCTTCTCCTCGCGCGGTCCGCGTGAGGACGGCGGCTTCACGCCGACCATCTCGGCCCCGGGCGCGTCGATCAACACCACCCAGACCTGGGCCCCGGGCGGTCCGGTCAAGGAGGCGGGCTACGCCCTGCCGGTCGGCTACTCGATGCTCCAGGGCACCTCGATGGCCTCGCCGCAGGCCGCCGGCGCGGCGGCGCTGCTGCTGTCCGCCGCGAAGCAGCGGAACCTGGAGCTGCCCCCGGCCGACCTGCGGGTCGCGCTCACCAGCTCCGCGAGCCACATCAAGGACGTGCCCGCGCACGCCCAGGGTTCCGGTCTGATCGACATCGTCGGCGCGTGGAAGCTCATCACCAAGAAGGGCAACCCGGCGCACGAGTACAAGGTGAAGGCCCCGGTCGACACCGCGATCGACTTCGCGCTCAAGGACCCGGGCTTCGGCACCGGCCTCTACGACCGCGAGGGCGGCCTCAAGGTCGGCGAGACGAAGGTCTACGAGATCACCGTCACCCGCACCACGGGCCCGGACCGCAACGTCCAGCACAAGCTGTCGTGGAAGAACAACGACGGCACCTTCAAGCTGAGCAGCCCCGAGTACGTCTCGCTGCCGCTCGACACCCCGGTGAAGCTGAAGGTCACGGCGAAGGCCAAGACGGCGGGCGTGCACAGCGCCATCCTGGAGCTGGACGACAACAAGACCATCGGCATCGACCACCAGGTCCTGTCCACGGTCGTCGTCGCCCAGGAGCTGACCAAGCCCGGTTACGCGTTCAAGTCGTCGGGCTCGGTGCAGCGCAACGGCACCACCTCGTACTTCGTCAACGTGCCGGAGGGCGCCAAGACCCTCGAGGTCGCCCTCAGCGCGCTGCGCTCGGGCAGCCAGACCCGGTTCATCGCCCTGCACCCGTACGGGACGCCGGTCGACCCGACCTCCACGGTCAACTGCTACCCGAACTACGAGAACCCGGCCAACACCTGCCGCCCGGACGTGCGGTCCTACAAGGACCCGTACCCCGGCGTGTGGGAGATCGAGGTCGAGTCCCGCCGTACGTCGCCGCTGCTGGACAACCCGTTCAAGCTGGACGTCTCGCTGCTCGGCGCGACCTTCGACCCGGCGGTGCAGACCATCCCCGAGGCGAAGGTCGGCACCCCGGCCCCGGTGAGCTGGAAGGTCACCAACAACGCCGGGACGCTGGAGGGCAAGCTCAAGGGCGGCTCGCTGGGCTCGGCCAAGGTCGACAAGCCGTCGATCTCCACCGGCCAGATCCGGCAGACCACCGTCACCATCGGTGCGGGCGTCGAGAAGCTCGACTTCGCCATCGGCGGCACGTCGGACGCCAACGCCGACCTCGACCTGTACGTCCTCCGGGGCGGCGCCCAGGTCGGCAGCGGCACCACCGCCGGCTCCGAGGAGAAGGTCAGCCTGGCCAACCCGGCCGCCGGTACGTACACGGTGGTCGTCGAGGGCTACTCGGTTCCGTCCGGGTCGACCACGTACGACTACCGCGACGTGTACTACGCGGCCTCGCTCGGCACACTGAAGGTCGACGCCTCGAAGACCTACAACCTGGTCAACGGCGCATCGGCGCAGGTCGGCGCGGAGGTCGTGGTCGCCGGAGCGGCTCCCGAGGGCCGGCAGTTCTTCGGTGAGGTCCAGTTGGTCAACCCCCGGGGCACCTCGGCGGGCGCCGGCAGCGTCGTGATCGAGAAGGTCACGCCGTAACGGATCGTTCCTGACCGACGGTGATCAGCAGCGGGGCGGGCGCTCTCCACGAGCTCCCGCCCCGCTGTACGTCGCCAGCCCCCGGTCCTCCGCTGCGTCAGCCCGGTCCCGGGGTCCAGCCCGTTGGTCCCGGGCTCCAGCCCGTTGTCAGCCCGGTCCCGGGCACTCCAGCCCGCCGGAGTCCGGCAGCGCGGCCGACAGCCGCTCCCAGGCGTCCGCCCGCTCCCGGGCCCCCGTGTACGCCATGACGGGCTCGTCCGGGAAGCGGGAGACCACGACGGTCATCCGGGTCCCCGGCCGGTAGGAGCCCGCCTCCTCGCCCGGCACCAGGAAGTCGGCCCGGTCGGGCCCCCGCTCCGGTCTGAGCGAGCGCTCGACGTCCAGCACCACCCGCACGCCCGACGCGGCGCTCTCCGTACGCACCACCGTGCCGTCCACGACGAGGCGCGCGCACGCCACGATCCCCTCCTCGGTGAGCTTGGCCGCCCCGTCCCCACCGGCGGGGATCGCGACGGCCCGCAGGATGCCCGCCCCGGCGAGCCCGGCCACCAGCAGCACGCAGGCGGCGAGCGCCAGGTGCTTCTTCCGGCGCGGGCGGGGGCGGCCCGGCCGGGGGACGAGCGGGGACGTGCCGTACGCCGCCCCCTCCCCGGCCCCCGGACGGTCCCCCGCCTCCTCGCCCGACGCCGCCAGCCGGTCCCCGATCAGCCGCACCTGCGCGCCGAGCACGTCCATGTCCTGCCGGGCCGCCTCATGCCGGCGCGCGGCCGGGCCGTCGCCCGGCGGCGCGGGCTCCCCCAGCAGTACGGCCATCAGCGCGTCCGGCCCACCGCCGTCCCCGAAGCCCCCGTCGTCCCCGAAGCCCCTGTCGTCCCCGGGACCCCGGCCGCCGGGCCCGCCGCCCGCGCCGCGCCTGTCGTCCGTGTTCATCGTCACACCACCCCGTCCGCGTGCAGCGGCGCCAGCCGCTCCCGCATCGTGCGCGCCGCCGCGTACAGCCGGCTCTTGACCGTGCCCTGCGGGATCCCCAGCTCGGAGGCGATCTGCGGGACCGAGAGATCCGCGTAGAACCGCAGCACCAGGGCCTGGCGCTGCGGGCCGGGCAGCCCGTCGAGCCCGGCCGCGACCGCGAGGGCCAGCAGCCGCGCCTCCTGGCCGCCCTCCGTCGCCCCGCCGGGCGGGTCCAGGGCCGCGAGGCGGGCCGCCACCCGGTCCTGGCGGCCGCGCCCCCGGTGCCAGTCGGCCGCCAGATTCGAGGCGACCACCGCCGACCAGGCCCCGAGGTCCGCCGGGGGCTCCTGGCCCCGCGCGGCCCGCTCCAGCAGGCGCAGCCGTATCTGCTGCACGCCGTCCTGGAGGTCCGCGTACGGGACCCCGCCCAGGGACAGCA
Source organism: Streptomyces sp. cmx-18-6 (assembly GCF_046548915.1). Taxonomy (NCBI): domain Bacteria; kingdom Bacillati; phylum Actinomycetota; class Actinomycetes; order Kitasatosporales; family Streptomycetaceae; genus Streptomyces; species Streptomyces sp. cmx-18-6. The sequence goes on from NZ_JAEBEP010000001.1 coordinate 693,517, forward strand.
CCGCCCGGACCCGGTCCACGTGCGCCGGGCCGAGCGGATCCCCCGCACCCGGCGCTCTCCTTCTCAGCAAGGCTGCCTCCCCCCGAAGATGTTTCCCCTCCGACGCCGAGGGACGGCGAAACGTTCGGCTCCGGCCGCACGATTCCGCAGGTCGGACAATGGATTGGACAAGGTGGGCCCGGACATACGCATCATGGAGCGGTAAACGGGCCGCGTAAACGTACAGACGTACAGACGTACAGAGGAGTCCCAGTGAAGGTCGGAATCGTCGGCGCCACCGGTCAGGTCGGCACAGTCATGCTCAAGATCCTGGCCGAGCGGAACTTCCCGGTCGACGAGCTCCGGCTGTTCGCGTCCGCCCGGTCCGCGGGTTCCACGATCGACTTCAAGGGCGAGGGCGTCACCGTCGAGGACGCCTCCACGGCCGACTACACCGGTCTGGACATCGTGCTGTTCTCCGCCGGCGGCGCGACCTCGAAGGCGCTGGCCGAGAAGGTCGCCGCCCAGGGCGCCGTGGTGATCGACAACTCCTCCGCCTGGCGCAAGGACCCCGAGGTCCCGCTCGTCGTCTCCGAGGTCAACCCGCACGCGGCCCGCGTACGCCCCAAGGGGATCATCGCCAACCCGAACTGCACCACGATGGCCGCGATGCCCGTGCTGCGCCCGCTGCACGCCGAGGCCGGTCTCGAAGCGCTGACCGTGGCCACCTACCAGGCCGTGTCGGGCTCCGGCGTCGCCGGGGTCGCCGAGCTGCACGGCCAGGCGTCCAAGGTCGTCGCCGAGTCCGAGAAGCTGGCCCATGACGGCGACGCCGTGGACTTCCCCGCACCGGCCGTCTACGCGCGCCCGATCGCCTTCAACGTGCTGCCGCTGGCGGGCTCGATCGTGGACGACGGTTCGTTCGAGACGGACGAGGAGCAGAAGCTCCGCAACGAGTCCCGCAAGATCCTGGAGATCCCGGAGCTGAAGGTCTCCGGCACCTGCGTCCGGGTCCCGGTCTTCTCCGGCCACTCGCTCCAGATCAACGCCCGCTTCGCCCGCCCGATCGGCGTCGAGCGCGCCCACGAGCTGTTGAAGGACGCCGAGGGCGTCGAGCTCTCGGAGATCCCGACCCCGCTCCAGGCGGCGGGCAAGGACGCCTCCTTCGTGGGCCGCATCCGGGTCGACGAGACCGTGGACAACGGCCTCGCGCTGTTCGTCTCCAACGACAACCTCCGCAAGGGCGCGGCGCTGAACGCCGTGCAGATCGCGGAGCTGGTGGCGGCCGAGCTGAAGGGCTGACCCACCCCCGTACACGTACGGAAGGGGCGGCCGCCGGAGTGCACCGGTGGCCGCCCCTCTCCGTGTTCCGACCGGAATCGCCCGCCTGGAGAAGCACCTGGAAGGGTTGCCACCACGGGCAGCGGGATCCTCAGCGCCTCCGCACCTCGAAGTGGAGGCACCCGTACTCCACCGCCCGCACGTGCACCAGCACCACCTCCGGGTCCGCGAACGCCTCGTCGAACGCCGCCTCGAACCCCTTCTCCTCCTCGGCCGGGATCTCCAGCAGCCGGCCGCCGGCGATGTGCCCGCGCGCGTCGTAGCGGCGCACCGTGCGCAGTGCGCCGGGGCGCGAGAACGGGTAGGCCGGGCGCTCCGGGTCCGGGCCCGCGCACGCCTCGGCGTGGATGAATACGGGGCCCTGCTCGTCGTACGCCCCCGGCGTCGCCCCGGTCTCCGCCGCCCAGCGGCGCAGCGGTGCGTAGGAGACGAGGGCGATGCGCTCCCCCGGTTCGCTGCCGCGCAGGCAGCAGCGGAGGGGAGCGCCGGTCCCCGTCTCGGTGTACGGGGCGCAGGGGCGGCCCGCGTCGTCGGTGGCGCGGAGTTCGGCGAGGGCGGCGGGGGCGATGGGGCGGGGCTCGTAGCGGAGCGCGTAACGGGTCATGGGGCCGATCCTGCTCCGGCCGGGCGGCCGCGTCCGGCGGAATTCGGACATCGCGCTGAGTCTTTCGGACAGGGTGCCGGGACTTCCGGCGGACCGGGGCGGGCGGATGATCCGCCGGGCGTCCCCCCGGCGCGCCGCCCATGGAAGGATGGCCGGAAACGCCGCATATCAAGTCGCACACCAAGGAGATGACCGCGTGCCTGGCACGAATCTGACCCGCGAAGAGGCACAGGAGCGGGCGCGCCTGCTGACCGTGGACGCGTACGAGATCGATCTCGACCTCTCCGGAGCGCAGGAGGGCGGCTCCTACCGGTCCGTGACCACCGTGCGCTTCGACTCCGCGGAGGCCGGTGCGGAGTCCTTCATCGACCTGGTCGCCCCCGCCGTCCACGAGGTCGTGCTCAACGGCGAGGCGCTGGACGTCGCCGCCGTCTTCCGCGACGCGCGGATCGCGCTGGCGGACCTGCGCGAGGGGGCCAACGAGCTGAAGGTCGTCGCCGACTGCTCGTACACCAACACCGGTGAGGGCCTGCACCGGTTCGTCGACCCGGTCGACGAACAGGCTTATCTGTACACCCAGTTCGAGGTGCCGGACGCGCGCCGCGTGTTCGCGTCCTTCGAGCAGCCGGACCTGAAGGCGACCTTCCAGTTCACGGTGAAGGCCCCCGCCGGCTGGACGGTCATCTCGAACTCGCCGACGCCGGAGCCGACGGACGACGTCTGGACGTTCGAGCCGACGCCGCGCATCTCCACGTACATCACGGCGCTCATCGTCGGCCCGTACCACTCGGTGCACAGCAGCTACGAGAAGGACGGCCAGACCGTCCCGCTCGGCATCTACTGCCGCCCCTCGCTCGCGGAGTACCTGGACGCGGAGGACATCTTCGCCGTCACCCGGCAGGGCTTCGCGTGGTTCCAGGAGAAGTTCGACTACGCGTACCCGTTCGCCAAGTACGACCAGCTCTTCGTCCCGGAGTTCAACGCGGGCGCGATGGAGAACGCGGGCGCGGTCACCATCCGCGACCAGTACGTCTTCCGCTCCAAGGTGACGGACGCGGCGTACGAGGTGCGGGCCGAGACCATCCTCCACGAGCTGGCCCACATGTGGTTCGGCGACCTGGTGACGATGGAGTGGTGGAACGACCTCTGGCTGAACGAGTCGTTCGCCACCTACACCTCGATCGCCTGCCAGGCGTACGCCGAGGGCTCGAAGTGGCCGCACTCCTGGACCACGTTCGCCAACTCCATGAAGACCTGGGCGTACCGGCAGGACCAACTGCCCTCCACGCACCCGATCATGGCGGACATCCGGGACCTGGACGACGTTCTGGTCAACTTCGACGGGATCACGTACGCCAAGGGCGCCTCGGTGCTCAAGCAGCTCGTGGCGTACGTCGGCATGGACGCGTTCTTCCAGGGCGTGCAGGCGTACTTCAAGGCGCACGCCTTCGGCAACACGCGTCTGAGCGACCTGCTGGGCGCGCTGGAGGAGACCTCCGGCCGTGACCTGAAGACCTGGTCGAAGGCGTGGCTGGAGACGGCCGGCATCAACATCCTGCGGCCGGAGATCGAGACCGACGCCGAGGGCCGCGTCACCTCCTTCACCGTCCTCCAGGAGGCCCCGGCGCTGCCCGCCGGCGCCAAGGGGGAGCCGACGCTGCGCCCGCACCGGATCGCCATCGGCGCGTACGACCTGGACGAGAACGGCAAGCTCGTCCGGACCGACCGGATCGAGCTGGACGTCGACGGCGAGCGCACCACCGTGCCGTTCCCGGAGGGCAAGGCCCGTCCGGCGGTCATCCTGCTCAACGACGACGACCTGTCGTACGCGAAGGTCCGCCTGGACGAGGAGTCGCTCCGGGTCGTCACCGAGCACCTGGGCGACTTCACCGAGTCGCTGCCGCGCGCCCTGTGCTGGGCCTCGGCCTGGGACATGACCCGCGACGGCGAGCTGGCCACCCGCGACTACCTGTCGCTGGTGCTGTCCGGCATCGGCAAGGAGTCGGACATCGGCGTCGTCCAGTCGCTGCACCGCCAGGTGAAGCTGGCGCTGGACCTGTACGCCGCCCCGCAGACGCGGGAGGCCGCGCTCAACCAGTGGACGGACGCCACGCTCGCGCACCTGCGGGCGGCGGAGCCGGGCAGCGACCACCAGCTGGCGTGGGCCCGCGCCTTCGCGGCGACGGCCCGCAACCCGCAGCAGCTGGACCTGCTCCGGTCGCTGCTGGACGGCGCGGAGGCCATCGAGGGCCTGACCGTCGACACCGAGCTGCGGTGGGCGTTCGTGCAGCGGCTGGCGGCGGTCGGCCTGCTGGACGAGGAGGAGATCGCCGCCGAGTACGAGCGCGACAAGACGGCGGCGGGCGAGCGGCACGCGGCGTCGGCGCGGGCCGCGCAGCCTTCGGAGGAGGCCAAGGCCCAGGCGTGGGCCTCGGTCGTGGAGTCCGACAAGCTGCCCAACTCGCTCCAGGAAGCGGTCATCAGCGGCTTCGTCCAGACGGACCAGCGTGAGCTGCTGGCCCCGTACACGGAGAAGTTCTTCGCCGCGGTGAAGGAGGTCTGGGACTCGCGCAGCCACGAGATGGCCCAGCAGGTCGCGGTGGGCCTCTACCCCTCGCTCCAGGTCTCGCAGGAGACGCTGGACGCCACCGACGCCTGGCTGGCCTCGGCCGAGCCGAGCGCGGCCCTGCGCCGGCTGATGTCGGAGTCGCGGGCGGGCGTGGAGCGGGCCCTGAAGGCCCAGGCGGCGGACGCGGCGGCGGCCACCGCGTAGCGCGCACGGCTCTGGGGGCGCTCTCTCCGCCGCGGCGGAGGGGGCGCCCCTTCCGTGCGTACGGGCGCGGGAGCCGTGGAAACCGCCCGGCGGGCGGGCGCAGGAGCGCAGCCGTCCGCCGGGCGGGAACTGTGGGGCGCCGGCGGGGTTACGGGGTCACGCGCCCGACTCCTCGTAGCGGCGGGCCAGTTCGGCCGTGCCGGACTCCGTGAAGCCGCCGTGCAGCCGCATCCGGGCCACCCCGCCATCGGGGAAGGCGTCCAGGCGGACATGGGTGACGACGGCCCGGGCGCGCAGCACGAAGCGGTGGAGGGCGTCGGGCTGGAGGCGGGTGCGGGGGATGATCTCGAACCACTCGTCGGTGTCGCCGTTGCGGCCCTGGAGGGCGATCCAGCCGGCCGAGTTGCCCTTGAGGTAGGCGGTGTCGATCTCGACCGCGCGGACCGCGCCCTGGGCGGGGAGGCGGAAGCGGACCCAGTCGTTGGTGTCGCGGACCCGGCGGCGGCGGTTCTCCCAGCCGTCGTCCATCTTGCGGGAGGTGCCCGGCAGGATGATCTGGGTGGGCGAGGAGTAGAAGCGGTCGGAGGCGTCCTCGTACGTACCGCCGTTGAGGACCGAGAGCAGGTCGACGGTGCCGAGCGCGGCGATCCAGGCCGGGTCCGGCACGACCTCGCCGTGCACGCGCAGACGGGCGATGCCCCCGTCCGGGTGCTGGCAGAGGCGCAGGTGGGTGTAGCGGCGGCCGCCGGTGATCTCGAAGGCGTTGGCCGCGTGACCGCGTACGGGGGAGGGCGCGAGGATCTCCTCCCACTTCACGTCGTCGGCGAGCAGGTCCTCGGGGCCTGGGGTCCCCTCGACGGCGGTGGCCTGCACCGATACGCGCTGCGGGTAGTTGCCCCGGAAGTGGGCGGTGTCCACGATCAGACCGCGCACGATGCCGGGCGCGCCGAGCCGGACGATGGCACAGTCGTGGTCCTCGGGGGCCGGGAAGGGGTGGTCGGCGTCCGCGCCGCGACGGCGGCGGGTCTCCCAGCCGTCCATGATCTTGCCCTTGTGCCCGAAGTGCTCGGGGTCGAAGACGGCGCGCTCGCGCAGGAGCAGGTTCTCGCGCTCGGCGAAGAACTCGTCGTTGGCGGCGATCACGCCCGCGCCGAGGCGGCGGTCGGCGAGGTCGACCAGCTCGGTGAAGGGGAGGTCGCCCGCCTCGCGGTAGTCGGCGTAGGGGTCGCCGCCGCCGTAGGGCGCGGCGTCGTTGGCGTGGGGGTCGGTGTCGGGGTTCTGGAATGCGGTCTCGTTCGCGTCGAAGGTCATGCCCCTACCTTCGCGCCGACGGACCCATCAGGTCCATCGAAAGTTTTCGCAGATACCGTTCAGCTCAGCTGAACGATGCTGCGGCCCGGGTGAGCGCGGTGAGCACCCGGGCCACCGCCGGACCCCGCTCCGCCCCGTGCCGGACCGCCGCCACCACATGGCGGCGCGGCTGGTCGGCCGCCAGGACCCGCATCACCACGCCCTCGCGGCGCTGCTCCCGGGAGGCCATCCGGGGGACGAGCGCGATGCCCATGCCCGCCTCGACCAGGGCCAGGATCGCGGTCCACCCGGCGGCGCTGTGGGCCTGCTCGGGGACGAACCCGGCGGCCTCGCAGGCGGCGGTGGTGATCTCGGACCAGGGGCCCGAGCCGCCGAAGATCCAGCGGTCGGCGGCCAGGTCCGCCAGCCGCAGCGCCGGCGCGTCGGCCAGCGGGTGGCCGGCCGGGAGCGCCACGTCCAGCGGGTCGGCGAGCAGCGGGAAGAGGGAGAAGCGCGGGTCGCGGGCGGTCGGGGCGTGGGCGGCCAGCGACAGGGCCAGGTCCACCTCCCCGGCGGTGAGCAGCTCGTACGCCTGGGCCGCCTCGGCCTCCCGTACGCGTACGTCGGGACCCGGGCGGTCCTCGGCGCGCAGCAGGCGCACGGCGGGGACGACGAGGGCGGGCACGGCGGTGGAGAACGCGCCGACCCGGACCTCGCCCGCCTCGCCGCGCAGATAGCCGGTGAGCTCGGCGTCGGCCCGCTCCAGCTGGGCGAAGACCGCTTCGGCGTGGCGCAGGACGAGATGGGCGGCGTCGGTGAGGCGGACGCGGCGGCCCTGGGGCTCCAGGAGTTCGACGCCGAGCTGCCGGGCCAGGTTGGTGAGCTGCTGGGAGACGGCGGAGGGGGTCATGAGGAGCGCCTCGGCGGTCGCGGTCACCGTGCCCCGGTCCCGCAGGGTGCGCAGGATGCGGAGCTTCTTGACGTCCCACTCGGTCATGGGCGCAACCTACCGGCCGGGCGCGGGCGGATCCCCGCCGCGCCGGACATGGGGGTGCGCCGCGCGGTAGCTCCCACCGGCGGCGCACCCTTCGTGCGTGTGCGGGTCAGACCTGCTTCTTGGACTTGTCCAGGACCATGACCAGGCCCGTGATCACCACGAACAGGACGATGGGCGCGATGACGTAGAGACCGAGGGTCTCCATCACGCTCAGGCCCGGACCCGGGTCGTCACCGTCGTCGGGCGTGAGCGCGAGGGCCGGGGCCGACATGAGCAGCATCATCAGCGTCGTCCCGGCCGCAACGACGCCGGCGCGCATAGCGTTCTTCTTGTCCACGGTGCCAACGTAGCGAACGGCTAGGGGCGGCGCTCGCCCGGGGGTGCCGTACGGGCCTTCCGGGGCCGCAGGACCTCCAGCAGACCGTGGAGCCGGGGCGAGGCGGCGATCTCCTCCAGGGTGACGGGGTGGCCCTCGGCGTCGGCGATGGGCAGTCGCCAGTTGGGGTACTGGTCCCAGGTGCCGGGGAGGTTCTGCGGGCGGCGGTCGCCCACCGTGTCGGGGAGCCAGACGCCGACCATGCGGGCGGGGGTGGCCGCCAGGAAGCGGTGGACGGCCCGGACGGCCGCCGCCTCGTCGCCGTCGCCCTCGGGGAGCATCCGCAGCCGGGCCAGGAGGGCCAGCCACTCGGCGGTGGAGGTGACGTCCTCGGTGAGCTCCTCCTCCAGGGGGCGGGTGAGCAGGCCGAGGCGGTGGCGCAGCGTCACATGGTCGCCGGTCAGCCGGGCGGCGGTGGAGGGCAGGTCGTGGGTGGTGGCGGTGGCCAGGCAGTCGCGCCGCCACTGCCCGGGGTCCAGCGGGCGGCCGTCGCCGTCCCAGTCGCGCTCGAACCAGAGCACGGAGGTGCCGAGCACCCCGCGCCGGGCCAGCGCCTCGCGGACGCCGGGCTCGACGGTCCCGAGGTCCTCGCCGACGACGACCGTGCCGGCCCGGTGGGCCTCCAGGACGAGGACGGCGAGCATGGCTTCGGCGTCCTGGGCGACGTACGTCCCCTCGGTGGGCGGGCTGCCCTCCGGCACCCACCAGAGCCGGAACAGGCCCATGACGTGGTCGATGCGCAGCGCGCCCGCGTGGGCCAGCAGGCCGCGCAGCAGGCCCCGGAAGGCGGCGTAACCGGTGGCGGCGAGGACGTCGGGACGCCAGGGCGGCAGGCCCCAGTCCTGGCCGCGCGCGTTGAAGGCGTCCGGGGGCGCGCCCACGGACATGCCCCGGGCGAAGGCGTCCTGCTGGGCCCAGGTGTCGGCCCCCGCCGGGTGCACGCCCACGGCCAGATCGTGGACGATGCCGATCTCCATCCCGGCGTCCTCGGCGGCCCGCTGGGCGGCGGCGAGCTGGGCGGCGGTCAGCCAGGCGAGGCGGCAGTGGAAGTCGACCCGGTCCAGCAGCCCGGAGCGGGCGCGGGCGGTCCCCGGGGAGCGGGGGTCGCGCAGGGCCTTCGGCCAGGTGTGCCAGTCGGGCCCGTGCACCTCGGCGAGCGCGCACCACAGGGCGTGGTCCTCCAGGGCCTGGCCCTGTTCGGCGAGGAAGTCGCAGTAGGCGGCGCGGCGGCCGGGGGTGAGCGGCACCTGGACGATGAGCTCCAGGGCCTGCCGCTTCAGCTCCCAGACGGCGTCCCGGTCGATCAGCGCGCCCTTGTTGAGCACGGCCTCGCCGAGCGCCGCCGCGTCCTGGCGGAGGTCGTCCAGGACGGCCCGGTCGCGGACCTGCCCGTACTCCGGGATCGACTCGACGTGCAGGTGCACCGGGTCGGGGAAGCGGCGGGAGGAGGGGCGGTACGGGGAGGGGTCGGTGGGGCGGCCGGGGACGGCGGCGTGCAACGGGTTGACCTGGACGAACCCGCAGTCGAGGGTGCGTCCGGCCCAGGCGGCGAGGTCGGCCAGGTCGCCGAGGTCGCCCATGCCCCAGGAGCGGGCGGAGAGCAGGGAGTAGAGCTGGACCAGGAAGCCGTGGGTGCGCTCGGGCGGCTGCGGGACCCGGGCCGGGGCGACGACCAGGGTGGCGGTGGCCTCGTGGTGGTCGGGCGTACGGACGTGGAGGCGGTGGACGCCGTGGGGCGGCTCGGTCCATCCGGCGGGGGGCGTCCCGGCCGGCCCCGCGGGGGCGGCGGAGGCTGGGGCTGAGGCGGGCGGCCGGGGCCCGGTCCTCTCCGCCTCCGTCACCGCCTCGGCGGCGGCCTCCGTCGTGATCTTCCAGGACGAGGCGTTCTCCGGAACCTTCCAGGAGACGGCGGGCGCGGGCGGCCCGCCCGCGCGCTCCGGCTCGACCGTGACGGTCGAGCCGGGCGGCAGGCCCGTCAGCGCGGGCGGCAGCGGCTCACCGGCCCAGAACACCACGGTCGACGGCAGCAGGCGCGAGCGCGACCGGGCCGCGACGAGGGACTTCCGTACGTCCTCAGGAGTGCCGGCGTCCACGCCCAGCGCGGCGAGCACGGCGATGACCGTGTCGTCGGGGACGGACACCGTGACATCCGGGGACGGGGAGTAGGAGGTGGCGACACCGTGCAGTGCGGCGAGCCGGGACAAGCCCATTCAGACTCCTGGGAACTCCATGCCCCCCGACGCACCGGGTGCGGTCGGCTCGCTGGTCAGAGGGGCGACGGCGGCGAGCGGAGGCTCGCTCGTGAGAGGGGTGGCGTCGGCGAGCGGGGGCTCGCTGGTCAGCGGTGCGGCGTCGGGGTAGGAGGATTCGCCGAGCAGGAGGGAGATGTCGGAGAGCGGCGGCCCGCTGATCAGGTGGGCGACGTCGGCGAGCGGGAGTCCGCTGGTGAGCGGTGCGGGATCGGCTGGGGCGGGTACCTGTTTGGAGAGGGCGGAGAGCAGAAGCTGCGCGGATGCGGGCATGGTGGCCTCCTGGCCGTGGAGAACAGGACACAGCAGCCCTACCCAAGCCACGCGTGCGCAGACCTGGACGTGACATACGCGTTATTACGGCGTACGCCCTGGACAACGAGCCCAACGTGCCGTGGGTCACATTCCGTTCCCCCGTACGGCAGGTATGGCCCGTTTTCGGCCACTCCCAGCAGCCACACCCGTCCCACCGGGCGCGAAGGTGTCACCAATCCCGGCAAATCCGGCAGAACAGCCCCGCGCATTGACACCCTCGCGCCCGGGTGGTGGGGTCGGGGCCCACCAGGTCCTTTCGAGGGAGCGCGACGTGCGGTTCGGGCGCAGGAAGCAGGCGACGGCCGTGGCCGTCGCGGTGATCGGCGGGCTGCTGGGCTCCGTCGCCCCGGCCGCGACGGCCGCCCCCCTCGACCCCGGCAAACCCCCCGCCAGCTCGCCCGACCGGGCCGACAGCGCGCAGCCGCCCCCGGTGTGGCCGCGGCCCCAGAGCATCAAGACCACCGGACCGGCCCTGCCGCTCGGCGCCGAGGCCACCGTCGTGGCCGCGTCCGACGCCGATCCGTACGCGGTGGAGCAGGTGCGCTCCCTGCTGCGCGCGGCCGGTGTCACGACCGTGCACGAGAGCCTGCCCGGGCGAGGCCCCCTGATCCGCGTCGGCGGCCCGGGGGCCGGGGAGGCGCTGCGGGCACTGCGCGCGCCCGACCGCGCCGATCTGCCCTCGGGCGGCTACCGGATCGCCTCGGGCCAGGTCGCCGGACGCGCCACCGTGGCCCTGGACGGGCTCGGTGAGGACGGCCTGTTCCACGCGGTCCAGACCCTGCGGCAACTGGTGGGCGGCGGTTCGGTGGCCGGGGTCCTGGTGCGGGACTGGCCGGGAACAGCCGTACGCGGGATGGCCGAGGGGTTCTACGGACAGCCCTGGACCCAGGAGGAGCGGCTCGACCAGATCGCCTTCATGGGCCGCACCAAGCAGAACCGGTATCTCTACGCGGCGGGCGACGACCCCTACCGGCTGGCCCGCTGGCGGCAGCCGTACCCGGCCGAGCGGCGTGCCGACTTCCGGGCGCTCGCGCGGAAGGCGCGCGCCGAGCATGTGACGCTCGGGTGGGCGGTGTCGCCGGGCCAGGCGATGTGCATGGCCTCCGACCAGGACGTACGGGCGCTGACGAAGAAGGTCGACGCGATGTGGGCGCTGGGCGTGCGGGTCTTCCAGCTCCAGTTCCAGGACGTCAGCTACAGCGAGTGGCACTGCGACCTGGACGCGGAGACGTACGGCAGCGGCCCGAAGGCGGCGGCCCGCGCGCAGGCCCGGGTGGCCGGCGCGCTCGCCCAGCACCTGGCCGACCGTTACCCGGACGCGGCCCCGCTGTCGGTGCTGCCGACGGAGTTCTACCAGGACGGGGCGACCGACTACCGCACCGCGCTCGCCGCCGAGCTGGACGACCGGGTGCAGGTGGCCTGGACCGGCGTCGGGGTCGTACCGAAGACGATCACCGGCCGCGAGCTGGCCGGGGCGCGCGACGCCTTCCGCCACCCGCTGGTGACGATGGACAACTACCCGGTCAACGACTACGCCCAGGACCGCATCTTCCTGGGCCCGTACACCGGCCGGGACCCGGCGGTGGCGAGCGGTTCGGCGGCGCTGCTGGCCAACGCCATGGAGCAGGCGTCCGCCTCGCGCATCCCGCTGTTCACCGCCGCCGACTTCGCCTGGAACCCGAAGGGGTACCGCGCGGACGAGTCCTGGCGGGCGGCGATCGACGATCTGGCGGGCGGCGACGCGGGGACCCGGGAGGCGCTGCGGGCACTGGCGGGCAACAGTGCGGACTCCGTGCTCGGCTCGGCGGAGTCCGCCTACCTCCAGCCCCTGTTCGCGGCGTTCTGGCGGTCCCGGGCGGCCGCCGCGCCGGTACGCGACCGGGCGGCGCGCGAGCTGCGGGCGGCCTTCACCGTGATGCGGCAGGCCCCCGGCCGGCTCGCCGCCCCCGCCGGGGGCCGCCTCGGCGACGAGGTGCGCCCCTGGACCGAGCAGCTGGCCCGCTACGGCCGCGCCGGTGAGCTCTCCGTGGACCTGCTCCAGGCCCAGGCGGCGGGCGAAGGGGCGAGCGCCTGGCGGGACCGGCTGGCGCTGGAGCCGCTGCGCGGGGAGATCGCGGCGGCCCGGGCCACGGTCGGCAAGGGGGTCCTCGACCCCTTCCTGGACCGGGTCGAGAAGGCCGCGGACGGCTGGAACGGCGTCGACCGCACCGCCGGCCGGGTCGTCGAGGACGCGCACAGCTATACGGTCGGCCTCGACCGGGTCCGCCCGGTGGAGGCCGTGACGGCGCTCGCGGAGCCCGGGTCCGCCCCGGCCGACGCGATCGTCGAGGCCCATGTGCCGGGCGAGGGCTGGCGGGCGCTGGGGCGGCTGTCCCCGACCGGCTGGACCCAGACCGCCGCGAAGGGACTGCGCGCCGACGCCGTACGGGTCACCGTGCCGGAGGCGGCCCGGACCGCGCCCCCCGCCTACCTCAGCCCCAGCCTGCCGCCGGCCCCCGCGATCCCGGCGGGCGCCCTGCGGCTGCGGGCCCTGGTGCCCTGGTTCGGCGACGAGCCGGACGCGGTGCTCGACCTGGCGCGCGGCGAGACGGACGCGGAGATCGGCGGCGAGCCCCAGCGGGTGGCGGCGCGGCTCGCCGGGCGGCGTCCGGCCGAGGTGAAGGGCGCGCTGACCGCGAAGGCCCCCAAGGGCATCGAGGTGCGGGTCCCGAAGCAGACGACCGTGCCGCGTGGATCGCGTACCGAAGTGCCCGTGGACATCACCGTTCCGGCCGACACCCCGGCGGGCGAGTACGAGGTGCCGCTCGCCTTCGGCGGCCAGGAGTCCACCCTGACCGTGCGGGCCTTCCCGCGTGCGGGGGGCCCGGATCTGGTGCGTACGGCCACGGCCTCCTCGTCCGGCGACGAGACCCCGGACTTCCCGGCGTCGGCGGCCTCGGACGGCGATCCGGCCACCCGGTGGTCCTCCCCGGCGGAGGACGGCGCGTGGTGGCAGGCCGAGCTGCCGCGGCCGGTGCGGCTGGGGCAGGTGGTGCTGTCCTGGCAGGACGCGTACGCCTCCCGCTACCGCATACAGGTCTCCGCGGACGGCCGCACCTGGCGCACCGCCGCGACCGTCCAGGAGGGCCGGGGCGGGCGCGAGACGGTCCGGATGGACGCGAAGGACACCCGGTTCGTCCGGGTGCAGGGCGACGGGCGGGCGACCCCGTACGGCTACTCGCTGTGGTCGGTGGAGGCGTACGCGGTCGTCGACTGAACCGGAGCGCGGCCGTGACGTACGGCGAATCCCGGGCGGGGACGGCGAAGGCCCGGTCTCAGGCGGAGACGCCGTCGATCCGGGCCATCACGTCGTCCGCGCCGAACGGTTGCAGATACGGCAGCCAGCGCGGGTCGCGGTGTCCGGTCCCGATGATCCGCCAGGCCAGGCCGGTCGGCGGGGCGGGCTGGTGGCGCAGCCGCCAGCCGAGCTCGGGCAGATGGCGGTCGGCCTTGACGTGGTTGCAGCGGCGGCAGGCCGCCACCACGTTGTCCCAGGCGTGCTGTCCACCGCGGCTGCGCGGGATGACGTGGTCGACGCTGGTCGCGGCGGCCCCGCAGTACATGCAGCGCCCCCCGTCCCGGGCGAACAGCGCCCGGCGCGTCAGGGGAACGGGCCCCCGGTAGGGGACCCGGACGAAACGCTTGAGCCGGACCACACTGGGCGCGGGCACGGCACGGGTGGCACTGTGCAGGAAGGCGCCGGTCTCCTCGAGGCAGATGGCCTTGTTCTCGAGGACGAGGACGAGCGCGCGGCGGAGCGGTACGACGCCGAGCGGCTCGTACGACGCGTTGAGAACCAGGACGTGCGGCACGGTGGATGCCTCCTTGTACGCCGGCGGCGCGTGGCTCGCGCCGGGACGATCCGATCTCAGTCTCTCCTCATGCCTGGTCAAAGCGCCACCACGTGCGGGTAACGGGCCGGGAGGATTTTTCTCACTCCGCCGGCCGCGAGGTGCGCCCGCACGCGCCGGAGGGGCGTCCCACCAGCGCTGCCGTGCGCACTGTGCGATCGGCCACATCCCGCATATCCCCGGTGAGACCTGTCTCTCCCCCGATGACGGCAACGATCCACTCCCCCGGCTTCGTTACTCTTATCGGTCAACCGTCATCCCTCTGGAGGTCCCCGTCGTGTACCTGTCCGTCCTCCTGGCAGCAACGCCGTCCTCCGAGCCGGTCGGCTCGCTGGAGGAAGCAGCCGAGCACGCCGGGAACGCCGCGGGGTGGGTCGAGGAGAACTGGTCCACCTGGCTGAGCACCGGCCTGCGGATCCTGCTGATCGTGGCGGTCGCGATCACTCTGCGCTACCTGATCCGGCGTGCCCTGACCAATCTGATCGACCGGATGAACCGCAGCGCCCAGGCGGTGGAGGGCACGGCGCTGGGCGGTCTGCTGGTGAACGCGGAGCGCCGCCGCCAGCGCTCGGAGGCGATCGGCTCGGTCCTGCGGTCGGTGGCCTCCTTCATGATCCTGGGCACGGCCGCGCTGATGGTCCTGGGAGCCTTCAAGATCAACCTGGCCCCGCTGCTGGCCTCGGCCGGTGTCGCGGGTGTGGCGCTCGGCTTCGGCGCGCGCAACCTGGTCACGGACTTCCTCTCCGGCGTGTTCATGATCCTGGAGGACCAGTACGGGGTCGGGGACACCATCGACGCGGGCGTGGCCTCCGGCGAGGTCATCGAGGTGGGCCTCCGGGTCACCAAGCTGCGCGGCGACAACGGCGAGATCTGGTACGTCCGCAACGGCGAGGTGAAGCGGATCGGCAACCTCAGCCAGGGCTGGTCCACCGCCGGGGTCGACGTCACGGTGCGCCCGACCGAGAACCTGGCCGAGATCCGCGAGGCCATCATCACCGCCGCCGAGGCCATGGCGAAGGAAGAGCCCTGGTCGGAGCGGCTGTGGGGCCCGGTGGAGGTGCTCGGCCTGGACGCGGTCCTGCTGGACTCCATGACCGTACGGGTGACCGCGAAGACGATGCCGGGCAAGGCCGTGGGCGTGGAGCGGGAGCTGCGCTGGCGCATCAAGCAGGCGCTGGACGACGCGGGCATCCGGATGATCGGCGCGACGCCGGTCGAGGGCGACGGCGAGAGCACGGCGGACCCGACCGCGGCCATGGCCGCGCCCTCCGCCTACGCCTCGGCGACCTCCCCGCAGTCCCTGGCGGCGACGCCGATACCGCCGTCCACGACCCGCATCAGCAAGTAGGGGCACGCGTGCGCTGAAGAAGCAGAAGAAGGGGCGCTCCACCGGGGACCGGCGGAGCCCCCTTCTTCAGCCACCGGGAAACGGTCACCCCTGTCGTCGGGGGGTGGTCGCTTCTGTCATCCGGCGGGCGGTCACTTCTTCTCGCCGCAGTGGGCCTGGGCGTTTATCTCGTCCCGGGTCATGACCTCGCCCTTGTGGGTGATGAACTCGTCGTCCCTCAGCTCGGCCGAGTCCAGCTCGGTGAGATCGACGTACCCCGATCCGCTCACCGCCTCGCCGTTCCTGACCTGCCTCGTGTCGACGTAGAACTCGTCCGGCAGGGCGCCGGACAGCTCCTTGGTCACTCTGGCGAAGCCGTGCGGACTGTTCACCTGGAAGACCCCGCCCCGAACCGCGGCCGTACGGGGCTCACGGGCACTCCAGAGCGTCTCGAAGCCGCCCGCCTCCTCGTCCTCCCTCGCAACCTTGATCTCCGCGCCCTCGACCGTCTCGCCGGGGCAGAGCGGCATGGCCACGAGGAGGCCGGCGCCCTCCATGCGGAAGCCGGAGTAGGTGATGACCGGCCCGTTGGTCAGCACGCACGAGGTGACGAGCATCGCGACCGGGAGCACCCCGGCGAGCGCACCGGCACACCTCCCCCAGCGACCGGCGCGCCGGCGCCCCCGGTCGGCCCCGCCCTCCCGACTCCGTACCTCGTCCCCCATGCCTGACGCCCCCTCCCGGACAGCTGTGTCCGCCCCAGGATGCCCGCGACACGGCCCCGGCGGGGTAACGCTTCGGCTGCCGGACGGGCGGCCCCATTGACGCCCCGGTGACCGGCGTCCTACCGTCCTCCCTGAATA
This sequence comes from Streptomyces sp. cmx-18-6, assembly GCF_046548915.1. Classification (NCBI taxonomy): domain Bacteria; kingdom Bacillati; phylum Actinomycetota; class Actinomycetes; order Kitasatosporales; family Streptomycetaceae; genus Streptomyces; species Streptomyces sp. cmx-18-6. Next base: position 709,521 of record NZ_JAEBEP010000001.1, read on the forward strand.
GGAAAGTTTCCTAACAGAGTCGGCGAGGGCGGGGCATCCACGATGACGGGAACCACACCGGGCACCCCCCGGGTGCTGCGGGCCATGAACGACCGGGCCGCCCTCGATCTGCTGCTGGAGCACGGCCCCCTCTCCCGCACCCGGATCGGCAAGCTGACCGGCCTCTCCAAGCCGACCGCCTCGCAGCTCCTGGCCCGGCTGGAGGCGGCCGGACTGGTCGTCGCCACCGGGACCAGCGAGGGCCGCCCCGGGCCCAGCGCGCAGCTCTACACGGTGAACGCGCGCGCCGCCCATGTGGCCGGGCTCGATGTGAACGGCCGGCGCATCGTCGCCGCCGTCGCGGACGTGACCGGGGCGACGGTCGGCCGGTTCGAGCTGGCGACGCCCGGCCGGCGCGCCGACAGCGTGGTGCGCCAGGTGGCGGACGCGCTGGACGGGGCGGTGAAGGAGGCGGGGCTCACCCGCGCCGACGTCCACCGGGTCGTCATCGGCACCCCGGGGGCCTTCGACCCGGGCACCGGGCGGCTGCGGTACGCCTCGCACCTGCCGGGCTGGCACTCCCCCACGCTCCTGGAGGAGCTGGCCGCGTTCCTGCCGATGCCGGTGGAGTACGAGAACGACGTCAACCTGGTCGCGGTGGCCGAGCAGCGCCTCGGCGCGGCCCGCGGCCACGAGGACTTCGTGCTGCTGTGGAACGAGGAGGGCCTCGGCGCGGCCCTGGTCATCAACGGCCGCCTGCACCGCGGCTTCACCGGCGGCGCGGGCGAGGTCGGCTTCCTGCCGGTGCCGGGCACCCCTCTCGTACGCCAGGTCGTCAGGGCCAACAGCGGCGGCTTCCAGGAGCTCGCGGGCGCCCAGGCGGTGCCCCGGCTCGCGAAGGCGCTCGGCATCGAGGCCCCGCAGCAGCCGCACGCGAAGGCGGCCGCCGCCCTGCTGGAGCGGGCGGCCGCCGCGTACGAGCGGGACGAGGCGCTGACCGAGTTGCTGCGCCAGTACGCCCAGCGGCTCGCCACCGGCCTCGCCTCCGTCACCGCCGTCCTGGACCCCGGGCTGATCGTGCTCTCCGGCGGGGCGGTCGTCGCGGGCGGCGAGGTCCTGCGCTCCCTCATCCAGTCCGAGCTGGCCGAACTCGCCGCCTCCCGGCCCCGGCTGGTCGTCGGCGAGATCGACCGCACCCCCGTGCTGCGCGGCGCCCTGGAGAGGGCGCTCGCCGACACCCGCGACGAGGTGTTCGACACCTCGCGCTGAGCCCGTCGCTTCCCCGTCTCTGCCGTCCGCCTGCCTTCCCCCTCCCAGGGAGCCTTGTCATGCGCAGAAACCGTCTCACCACCACCACCGCCGTCGCCGTCGCCGCCGTCTCGGTGCTCGCCTCCGCGTGCACCGGCCGGACCGAGGCCGGGGCCACCGACGACCCGAAGGCGAGGACCACGATCAGCTTCTGGCACGGCTGGAGCTCGCCCGCCGAGGTCAAGGCCGTCCAGGACAACATCGACCGGTTCCGGAAGGCCCACCCGAACATCACGGTCAAGGTCTCCGGCAACATCAATGACGACAAGCTCAACCAGGCGCTGCGCGCGGGCGGTTCGAACGGGCCCGACGTGGTCTCCTCCTTCACCACCGCCAACGTCGGCAAGTTCTGCTCGTCGGGCGCGTTCGCCGACCTGAAGCCGTTCATCGACAAGTCGGGCCTCGACCTGGAGAAGACCTTCCCGAAAGTCCTGCTCGACTACACCCGGTTCGAGGGCAAGCGCTGCGCCCTGCCGCTGCTCACGGACGCCTACGGCCTCTACTACAACAAGGACGCCTTCAAGAAGGCCGGGATCACCGCGCCGCCGAAGACCATGTCCGAACTGGCCAGCGTGGCGAAGAAGCTGACGGTCGAGAAGGGCGACGGCTACCGGCAGCTCGGCTTCATGCCGAACTTCCACGGATACGAGACCGTCGCGGACCACTACCTCTCCTCCTGGGACCACTCGTACTTCGACGCGGACGGCAAGTCCGCCATCGCCAAGGACCCTGCGTTCGCGGAGATGTTCACGTACCAGAAGAAGCTGGTGGAGGACCTGGGCGGCTACGAGAAGCTGGAGAAGTACCGCGGCACGTTCGGTGACGAGTGGGGCGCCAAGCACCCCTTCCACACCGGTCAGGTGGCCATGCAGCTGGACGGCGAGTGGCGGCTCGGGATGGCCGAGGACGCCGGGGTCGGCTTCGAGATCGGGGTCGCGCCGATGCCCGTCGCGGACGACGAGGCGGACAGCTACGGCAAGGGGTTCCTCTCCGGCACCATCGTGGGCATCGCCCCGGCGAGCAGGAAGCAGAACGCCGCCTGGGAGCTGGTGAAGTACATGACCAGCGACACGCGGGCGGTCGTCGACTTCGCCAACGGCATCCGCAACGTGCCCTCCACCTTCGAGGCGCTGAAGTCGCCCGACCTGAAGTTCGGCCCGCGCTTCAGGACCTTCCTGGACATCGCCCAGCACCCGAAGTCCAGCACCCCGGACGGGGCCGTCAACGGCTCCACGTACCAGCAGACCCTCCAGGACTTCGGCTACCAGTACGAGAAGGGCGCGGTGAAGGACCTCCAGGCCGGTCTGGAGAAGACCGCGAAGCAGATCGACACCGACATCGCCAAGGCCGGGTCCAAGTAGCCGACGATGACGACCCACACACTCCGCCCCGGGCGGCGCACCCCCGCGCCGGTCGCGAGACGTAGAAGAAGAGCGCTGCGGAACGCGGCCTTCATGTCGCCGTGGCTGATCGGGTTCTCGGTCTTCTTCGCGTACCCGATGGTCTCGACGGTCTACTTCTCCTTCACGGCGTACGACGGGTTCGGCGCGCCGGTCTTCAATGGTCTGACGAACTGGACGTATGTCTTCCGGGACTATCCGATGTTCTGGCCGTCGCTGGGGAACACGCTCTGGCTGGTGGTCGTCATGGTCACCTGCCGGGTCGTCTTCGGGCTCGGCGTCGGGCTGCTGATCACCAGGATCAAGACGGGGACGGGCGTCTTCCGGACCCTGTTCTACCTGCCCTACCTGGCCCCGCCCGTCGCCGCGACCCTCGCCTTCGTCTTCCTGCTGAACCCCGGCACCGGCCCGGTCAACGCGATCCTGGGAGACCTGGGGCTGCCGACGCCCGGCTGGTTCAACGACGCCGCCTGGTCCAAGCCGGCGCTCACCATGCTCGCGGTCTGGGGCATCGGGGACCTGATGGTCATCTTCATGGCCTCGCTGCTGGACGTGCCGACCGAGCAGTACGAGGCGGCCGAGCTGGACGGCGCGTCGGCCTGGCAGAAGTTCCGCTTCGTGACGCTGCCGAACATCTCGCCCATCGTGCTGTTCGCCGTGGTGACGGGCGTCATCCAGGCGATGCAGTACTACACACAGCCGCTGGTGGCCGGAAAGGTCGCCTCCGGGGTCATCGGCGGCTCCGGCCAGTCCTTCGAACCCGGCTATCCCGACAAGTCGACACTGACGCTCCCCCAGCTCGTCTACAACCTCGGCTTCCAGCGCTTCGACTACGGCGCGGCCTGTGTCGTCGCCCTCATCCTGTTCGCCCTGGCCATGGCCTTCACCGCGCTGCTCCTGCGGGGCCGCGACAACCTGATCCAGGCGGGTGACTGAGCCATGGCCCAGCTTCTCGACAAGCCCGCCGCGGCCCCCGCGAGCGACCGGCCGACGCCCGCCGCGCGCACCGCGCGCCGCAAGGCGCTGCTGCACTGGATCGCCGTCCACTCGCTCGGGATCGCCGCCGCGCTCTTCTTCGTGCTGCCGTTCGTCTTCGTGGTCCTGACCTCGCTGATGAACGACCAGCAGGCGCTGACCCGCGACCTCACCCCCGACACCTGGGAGTGGGGCAACTACGCACGGGTCCTCCACACCCCCGGCTTCCTCACCTGGTGGCGCAACACCCTCCTCTACGCCGGGCTCGGCACCGTACTCACCGTGGTGTCGTCCATCCCCGTGGCGTACGCGCTGGCGAAGTTCCGCTTCCGGGGCCGCAAGCTGTCGCTGATGCTCGTCATCTCCATGATGATGCTGCCGCCGCAGGTCGTGATCATCCCCATGTACCTGTTCTGGGCGAAGCAGATGGACCTGTCCGGCACCCTGTGGCCGCTGATCATCCCGATGGCGTTCGGTGACGCGTTCTCCATCTTCCTGCTGCGGCAGTTCCTGCTGACCATCCCGAACGAGTACCTCGACGCGGCCAGAGTGGACGGCTGCGGCGAGTTCCGAACCCTGATCAAGGTCGTCCTGCCGATGGCCAGGCCCGGCGTCGCGGCCATCGCCCTCTTTCAGTTCTTCGCCGCCTGGAACGACTACTTCGGACCACAGATCTACGCCTCCGAGAACCCGGCCGCCTGGACGCTCAGTTACGGCCTGGAATCCTTCAAGGGCGCGCACCACACCGACTGGAACCTGACCATGGCCGCGACCGTTCTGGTCATGGCTCCCGTGATCGCCGTCTTCTTCTTCGCTCAGAAGGCATTCGTCGAGGGCGTCACACTGACCGGAGTAAAAGGCTGACATGAAGCTCGCAGTAGTGGGTGGCGGGTCCACCTACACCCCTGAACTGATTGACGGATTCGCCCGGTTGCGGGACACGCTGCCGGTCGAGGAGCTGGTGCTCGTCGACCCGGCGGCCGACCGCCTCGAACTGGTCGGCGGCCTCGCCCGGCGGATCTTCGCCAAGCAGGACCACGCCGGGAGGATCACGACGACCACCGACCTGGACGCGGGCGTGGCCGGCGCCGACGCGGTCCTCCTCCAACTGCGCGTCGGCGGACAGGCCGCGCGGAACCAGGACGAGACCTGGCCCCTGGAGTGCGGCTGCGTCGGCCAGGAGACCACCGGAGCCGGCGGCCTCGCCAAGGCGCTGCGGACCGTGCCGGTCGTCCTGGACATCGCGGAGCGGGTGCGGCGCACCAACCCGGACGCCTGGATCATCGACTTCACCAACCCGGTCGGCATCGTCACCCGGGCCCTGCTCCAGGCCGGGCACAAGGCGGTCGGCCTGTGCAACGTGGCGATCGGCTTCCAGCGCAGGTTCGCCCGGCTGCTGGACGTGAGCCCCGCCGAGGTCCACCTCGACCACGTGGGGCTCAACCACCTCACCTGGGAGCTGGGCGTGCGCCTGGGCGGCCCGGACGGCGAGGACGTCCTGCCGAGGCTGCTGGCGGAGCACGGCGACGCGATCGCGGACGACCTCCACCTGCCGCGGAAGCTCGTGGACCGGCTCGGCGTCGTCCCCTCGTACTACCTGCGCTACTTCTACGCCCACGACGAGGTCGTACGGGAGCTCGGCGCCAAGCCGTCCCGGGCCGCCGAGGTCGCGGCGATGGAGAAGGAGCTGCTGGCGATGTACGGCGACCCGGCGCTGGACGCGAAGCCCGAGCTGCTCGCCAAGCGCGGCGGCGCGTTCTACTCGGAGGCGGCGGTCGACCTCGCGGCCTCCCTGCTGGGCGGCGGCGGTTCGCCGGTCCAGGTGGTGAACACGTACAACAACGGGACGCTGCCGTTCCTCCCGGACGACGCGGTGATCGAGGTGCAGGCCCGGGTGGGCCACGACGGCGCGGCCCCGCTGGCCGTCCCGGCGCTGGACCCGCTGTACGCCGGTCTGATCGCCAACGTGACGGCGTACGAGGACCTCGCCCTGGACGCCGCGCTGCGCGGGGGCCGGGACCGGGTCTTCCGGGCGCTGCTCGCCCATCCGCTGATCGGCCAGTACGACCGCGCCGAGCAGCTCACCGACCGGCTGATCGCGCACAACCGGGAGCACCTCGCGTGGGCGTGAACGTCTCGGTCGTCGCCGTCGACGCGGGCAACAGCAAGACCGATGTGGCGTTGGTCGGCGCGGACGGCACGGTGCTGGCCACGGCCCGGGGCGGGGGCTTCCAGCCGCCCGTCGTGGGGGTGGAGTCGGCGCTCGACGTGCTGGGCGCGGCCCTGGAGCACGCCTTCGCGGCGCTGCCCGGGCCCGTCGGTTCCGTCGGGCACCTCTCCGCGTGCCTGGCCAACGCCGATCTGCCGGTCGAGGAGGCCGAGTTGGCGGCGGCCCTTCAGGCGCGGGGCTGGGGCGCGTCGGTCCAGGTGCGCAACGACACCTTCGCGATCCTGCGCGCGGGGGTGGACGAGCCCCGGGGCGTCGCGGTGGTGTGCGGGGCCGGGATCAACTGCGTGGGCATGGCGCCGGGCGGCCGGACCGCCCGCTTCCCCGCGATCGGCCGGCTGTCCGGGGACTGGGGCGGGGGCCTGGGGCTGGCGGAGGAGTCGCTGTGGTTCGCGGCGCGCGCCGAGGACGGGCGGGGCGAGCCGACCGAGCTGGCCCGGGCGCTGCCGGGGCACTTCGGGCTCGACTCGATGTACGCGCTGATCGAGGCGCTGCACCGGGGCGGGGTCCCGCTGACGCGGCGGCACGAGCTGACGCCGGTGCTGTTCGCCACGGCCGCCGCCGGGGACCGGGTGGCGAGCGCCCTGGTGGAGCGGATGGCCCAGGAGGTGGTGGCGATGGCCTCGGTCGCGCTGACCCGTCTCGGGCTGCTGGAGGAGGAGGCGCCGGTGCTGCTGGGCGGCAGCGTGCTGGCCGCGCGCCACCCGCAGCTGAACGACCGGATCGCCGAACTGCTGGCGGCCCGCGCCCCGAAGGCGGTGGTGCGGGTGGTGTCGGAGCCGCCGGTGCTGGGGGCGGCGCTGCTGGGCCTGGACCGTACGGGGGCGGGGGCGGAGGTCCACCGGCGGCTGCGGGAGCAGTACGCCTGACCTCTCCCGGCCCCACCGCCGAGGGGCGTGCCGTCGCGTTCGCGCGGTGGGACGCCCCTCGGCGGTGGGGCGCCCCCTGGGCGGTGACGGGCCCCCCGTTGGTGGAGGCCCTCGTTCGAGGGAACCCGGCCGGGCGAGGGAACCGATCGGCCGCGTCGTACGTGTACCTGATGGGGAGTCCGGAACGCTTGGGGACGGCTGGGCAGTTGGGGGATGCCGCGGGACGGGTCCGGAGGCGGTTCGGGAGAGGCCCGGCACGGTGGCGGGTCGCTTATGAGGATGTATCGGGGCACCTTGCGCCGATCGCCTTGATCGGCCGCGTCCGCCCTGATCGAATGCGTGGACCGACGCAGGGGTCCGGGCGTTCACCGTGTGGACGTCCGTCCCTGCGGCCATACTTCTGGCCGGGCGCCGGCCCCGGTGGGCCGGGGTCCGGGGCATCGTCAGTGACCGAGGGGGAGGTCGAGTGACACACCCGCCGCAGGGCGGCCCGCAGACGCGGCGCGCGCCGGAGCAGGCGCTCGCGCCCGCGCCCACCGGCCTGCCCGCACAGCGCCGGTCCGCCTGGGCCGTGCAGAGCCGTCGGCTGCGTGCCGCGGCGACGACCGAGCCCGGCCGGCTCCAGGTCATCGGGGCCGTCCTGGCACTGCTGGTCGTGGTGTTCGGGGCGGTGACCGCGCTGGAGATCTCGCAGCGGGCCTCCGCCGCCGACGACGTGGTGGGCCGCAGCCAGCCGCTCAGCGCGGACGCGGCGAACATCTACCGCTCGCTGGCCGACGCGGACACGATGGCGGCGAGCGGATTCCTGGAAGGGGCGCAGGAGCCGAAGGCCGTACAGGATCAGTACCGCAAGGACATCGAGGAAGCGGCGCGGCTGCTGGTGAAGGCGTCGGCGAACACCGACTCCTCGACCAGCTCCTGGCAGGAGATCACCACGCTCAACGAGCTGCTCCCCGTCTACACCGGTCTGATCGAGCGGGCCCGCGCCAACAACCGGCAGGGGCTGCCGCTGGGCGGCGCGTATCTCCGGTACGCCAACCAGAAGATGAGCGACGAGCTGCTGCCGGCCGCCGAGCGGCTGTACGCGGCGGAGACGGGCCGGCTCGACCGGGACTCCTCCGACGCCCGGAAGTGGCCCTTCCTCTCGCTCGCCGCCGGACTCCTGGTGCTGGGCGCGCTGGTGTGGATGCAGCGCCGCAACTACCGCCGTACGAACCGGGTGTTCAACCACGGGCTGCTGGTGGCGACGGCCGCCGCATCGGTGGTGCTGCTCTGGCTGGCGGTGGGGCACACGGTGGCCCGCGCCGAGCTGCGCTCGGCCATGGCGCACGGGCAGGAGTCGCTCGACGTGCTCAACAACGCGCGGATCAACTCCCTGAAGGCGCGCGCCAACGAGAACCTGACGCTGGTGGCGCGCGGGGCCGTGCTGACCGCCGACGGCTCGGCCGATCAGTACGAGACGGACTACACCGCCGGCATGAAGGCCCTCGACGCGCAGCTGAAGAAGGCCGAGCGGCTCGCGGACGACGCGGGCGGCAGCGCTCCGGTCATCGAGGCGTCCAAGAGGGTCGCCGAGTGGCAGGAGCGCCACCGCAAGGCCCGCGCGACGGACGACCGGGGCGACTACGAGGGCGCGTTGAAGCAGATCATCGGGGCCGAGGACTCCACGGGGCAGTCCTTCCAGCAGGTGGACGCGGCGCTGGGGAAAGCCCTCGCCCATGAGCAGGGCGAGTTCACCGCGGCGGCCGAGGACGGGCGCGGGGCCCTGCGCGGCCTGCCCACGGGGGCCGCCGCGCTGGCGGTGCTGGGAGCGGTCGCCGCGATCCTCGGGATCAACCGCAGGCTCTCGGAGTACCGGTGAGAGGGGCAGCGATGGCCAGGGCGAGTACGTGGACGCGGCGGCGTGCCGCCGGGGGCGGGCTGCGCGGCTGGGGCGGCGTGACGGGGATGGCGGCGGCGTGCGCGGTCACCGCGTCGCTCACCCTGCTGCCGCTCTCCCTGCATGGCGACAGGGCCCCCGGAGCGGCCCCGGCGGGCGGCGGGACGACGACGGCCGTCCCGGTGCGGGCCGAGGCGTGCACCGAACCGGAGGCGAGCCTGCCGCCCTCGGGGGCGGACGGACCGGGCATCGAGAAGATCAAGGAGCGCGGCAAGCTGATCGCGGGCGTCGACCAGAACAGCTTCCGCTGGGGCTACCGCAACCCGTACACCAACGAGCTCGAAGGCTTCGACATCGACCTGGTGCGGGCGCTGGCCAAGGACATCCTGGGCGATCCGAACGCGGTGATCTTCCGGGCCATCCCCACCAACCAGCGCATCGCCGCCCTGGAGAACGACCGGGTCGACGTCATCGTGCGGACGATGACCATCAACTGCAAGCGGCTGGAGCAGGTCTCCTTCTCCACCGCCTACTTCCAGACCGGGCAGCAGGTGCTGGCCCCGAAGGACTCCGCCATCACGGGGTACGACGACTCGCTGAAGGGCAAGCGGGTCTGCTCAGGCGAGGGCACCACGGCGTACGAGGCGCTGGAGAAGGAGTCGTACGGGGCGATCTTCAAGGACGAGTTCGACGGCACCCCGCGCGACCGGGACCAGCTGACCGTCCCCAACCAGCTGGACTGCCTGGTCCGGCTTCAGCTCGGCGAGGTCGACGCCGTCCTCACGGACAACGCCCTGGGGGCGGGGCAGGCGGCGCAGGACCCGGCGGTGGGCCTCAAGGGCGACAAGCCGTTCACCACCGAGTACTACGGCGTCGCCGCCAAGAAGGGCGCCGACGATCTGGTGGCCCGGGTCAACAAGGTCCTGGTCGACTACCGCGCGGGCGGGAAGGACAGCGCCTGGATGAAGTCGTACCGCACCTGGCTGGCGGCCGGACTGCCCGGCATCACGGCCCCGCCGGAGCCGAAGTACCGCAGCGACTGAACCCCGGGGCGGCGGGGCGCGTACGTACGGAGCAACTGATCCCGCGGGGCCCACCGGCCCGGCGGCGAGAGCGGAGAGGTGATCGATGGGCGTCGCGGGATCCTTCCCCAGCTTCGCGGGGAGGCCCCCCGGCCCGGTCATGGACCGGGAAGAGGCGGACCGTGCGCTGGCCCGGCTCGGCGCGGAGCACGAGGCCATCGAGACCTCGCTCCTCGCCCTGCAGGACCATGCGGGCCGCCGCCTCCTGGAGGGCGCCGAGCTGACCGGGGTCACCCGGGAGCGCTGGGCCACGACCGAGCAGTCGATCACGTTGCTGTGGGGGTACTTCGACGCCTACGCGGGCGCGCTGGAGGAGGCCAGGAAGATCCGGGCGCGCCGCCGCCACCCCAACCGGGAGGACCTGGCCGCGCTGACCGAGCTGCTGCGCGGGGACGCGGTCACCCTGGCCCACCCCGGTGCGGCGGCCACCGCTCCGGTCACCGGCCCGGCCCAGCTCTCCGAGCGGTTCTCGCTCCAGGAGCTGGTCGCCCGGATGAACGAGCTGTACGCCAGGTCGCTGGACATGGTCGTCGCCTCCGACTCCGTCTGGTCGGCGCTGCCCGCCCGGATCGACCTGCTCGCCGCCGAGCTGCACCGGACCCGTTCGCTGGCCCACTCGGTCGGGGTGCGGCCCGGCGAGCACCCGGCGGCCGACGACCTGGCGGAGATCACCGAGGAGCTGACCACGCTGCGGGTGCAGGTGATCTCGGACCCGCTGGCGTTCTGGCTGCCGGGGCCCGGCAGCGCCGCGCCCGGCGGCGGACGCCCGGACACCTCCCGCTACGACCGGGCGGCCCGCGCCCTGGAGGACGTACGGCGGGAGATCGAGGCGGTGCTCGCCGTGCGGCAGGACGCCGAGGCCCGGCTGATGCGCCTGCGGGACGTGCTCTCGCGGGCCGACCGCACGCTGACCGAGGCGCGGGCGGCGCGCGGCGAGGTGCTGGCCAAGATCGCCGCGTCCGAGGTGCCCGCCGTCAGCGGACCGCCGACCGCCCTCCAGGAGCGGCTGGCCGCCGCCTCCGACTACCGCAGGCGGGCCCAGTGGCACCGGCTCTCCCCGCTCCTGGAGTCGCTGGAGCAGGAGGCCGAGGACGAGCTGCTGCGCGCCCGGGAGTCGCTGACCTCGGTGACGGCCCCGCTGGCGGTCCGCGCGGAGCTGCGCGGCCGGCTCGACGCGTACAAGGCGAAGGTGGCCCGGCACGGTCTGGCGGAGGACCCGCTGCTGATCGAGCGGTACGACGCGGCGCGCCGGATGCTGTGGAGCGCCCCGTGCGATCTGCGCGTGGCCGAACAGACCGTCCTGCGCTACCAGCAGGCGGCGGCCGAACTGCTGACACCGCGCCGGCCCGACGAGGCCGACGGGCCCGAGGACCGGCGGGGCTACGGCGGACCGGGCGATCAGGGGCATCCGGGCCATCACGGGCATCAGGGGGAGACACGATGAGTACGCAGTGCCAGCGCCCCGCGTGCGAGGGGGCCTACGAGGACATGGGCGGCGGTGAGCTGTACTGCGACACCTGCGGTCTGGCCCCGGTCGTCTCGCCCACGGGCATGGTCAGTTCGCCGCCCACCGGGATCGCGGGCGGCGGCCGGGCGAGCAGCCGCGACAGCTCCTCGCAGCGCACCGGCTCCCGCGCCTCATCACGGTCCTCGTCGCGTTCGTCGACCTCGCGGCGCTCGGTGTCGGGGCGGCTGTCGCGCTCGCTCTCCGGGACCGCCGCCTCCCGTTCGGTCTCGGTGCGCTCCTCGGGCTCGTCGACCGCCTCCTCCACCCGGGGCCGGCTCGGCGTCGGCCTGGTGCAGGTCCCGGACGTGCCCCGGCCCGACCCGCGTACGGCGGTCATGGACAACCCGGAGGTGCCCGAGCGGAAGCGGTTCTGCTCCCGTTCGGACTGCGGGGCCCCGGTGGGGCGTTCGCGCGGTGAGCGGCCGGGCCGCACCGAGGGGTTCTGCACCAAGTGCGGCCATCCCTACTCCTTCGTGCCGAAGCTGACCGGCGGCGACATCGTGCACGGCCAGTACGAGGTCGTGGGCTGCCTGGCGCACGGGGGCCTCGGCTGGGTCTACCTCGCGGTGGACCGGGCCGTCTCGGACCGCTGGGTGGTCCTCAAGGGCCTGCTGGACACCGGCGACCAGGACGCGATGGCGGCGGCGATCTCCGAGCGCCGCTTCCTCGCGGAGATCGAGCACTCCAACATCGTGCGGATCTACAACTTCGTGGAGCACCTGGACCAGCGGACCGGTTCGCTCGACGGGTACATCGTCATGGAGTACGTCGGCGGCAAGGCGCTCAAGGAGATCGCCAACCAGCGCCGCACCCCGACCGGCAAGCGCGACCCGCTCCCGGTCGAGCAGGCTTGCGCGTACGGGATCGAGGCACTGGAGGCGCTCGGCCATCTGCACAGCCGCAACCTGCTCTACTGCGACTTCAAGGTCGACAACGCGATCCAGACCGAGGACCAGCTCAAGCTGATCGACATGGGCGCGGTCCGCCGGATGGACGACGACGAGTCCGCCATCTACGGCACCGTGGGCTACCAGGCCCCCGAGGTCGCGGAGGTCGGCCCGTCCGTCGCCTCCGACCTGTACACGGTGGCGCGGACCCTGGCGGTCCTCACCTTCGACTTCCAGGGGTACACGAACGTCTTCGTGGACTCGCTGCCCGACCCCGACAACATCGAGGTGTTCCGCACCTACGAGTCGTTCTACCGGCTGCTGGTGCGGGCCACCGACCCGGACCCGGCCCGGCGGTTCGCCTCCGCCTCCGAGATGGCGGAGCAGCTGACGGGGGTGCTGCGCGAGGTCGTGGCGCTCCAGACCAGGCGGCCGAGGCCGGCGCTGTCGACGCTGTTCGGCACGGAACTGCGGGTGACGGACACGGAGTTGTTCGCCGAGCAGGTGGACGATGTGTCGCGGCTGGGCAGCCGGGTGACGGCGGCGGGGCGCGGCGGCCGTTTCGGGCGGCGCAGGGGCGGCACGGGTGCGCTGCCGAGCGTTCCGGCGCAGGGGGGTCCGCAGGGTGTTCCGGCACCGGGCGGCGCGTTGCCCGGCCAGGGCCGGGGTGGTGCGGCGCCGGTCGCTCCGGGGGCCGTGACGTCGGCGGTGGCGGGCGCGCTGCCGGCGGGCGGGCAGCCGTCCGGCCCGGGGGCGGGCGCGCGGCCCTCGCCGGGGGCGGCTCCGCTGACGGCGCCGGCGACCCACGTCCGGGGCGGGCCGCAGGGCGGCTCCCCGGGTGGTACGCACACCGGGCCCGGCGGTGCGCAGGCAGCTCCTCCGGGTGGTACGCAGGGCGCGCCTTCGGGCGGAACGTACACCGGACCGCAGGGCGGCGGACCCGCACCGGTGTACGCGCCCCCGGCGCCCGCCCCCGTTCCCGCGCCCCGGGGGGCGGAGCCGGCCGCGCAGGCCGTCCCGTACGGCCCGTTCGGGACGGCTGCCGGCGGGATCCGGCTCGCGCCGTTCGACGCGCGGGCCACCGCCCTGGCGCTCCCGGTCCCCCGGGTCGACGCGAACGACCCGAACGCCGGGTTCCTCGCCGGGCTGATGACCTCCGCCCCCGCCGAGCTCGTCGCGGCCCTGGACACGGTGCCCGCGGCCTCCCTGGAGACCCGGCTGCGGGAGCTGCGGGCCCGGCTGGAGATGCGGGAACTGGACGTCGCCGTCCAGGCGTTGACCACACTGGAAGGCCGGCACCCGGACGACTGGCGGGTCGTCTGGTATCGGGGCGTCACCTCGCTGGTGACCGGTGACCACGAGGTCGCGGCGCTCTCCTTCGACGCGGTGTACGACGCGTTCCCCGGGGAGCCCGCGCCCAAGCTGGCGCTGGGGATCTGCGCCGAGGTGCTGGGCCAGCTGGACAACGCCGCCGAGTACTACCGCCTGGTGTGGGCGACCGATCCGAGCTTCGTCAGCGCCGCGTTCGGCCTGGCCCGGGTGCAGATCGCCGCCGGGGACCGGGCGGGCTCGGCGCTCACCCTGGAGTCGGTGCCGGAGGCGTCGATCCACTTCACCGCGGCCCGGGTCGCCGCCGTCCGGGCGCGGCTGCGCGAGCGCGACCCGGCCGGGCCCCTGCTGACCGATCTGACGGCCGCCGCCGTCCAGGTGGCGGAACTGACCGGCTTCGGCCTGGACCCGGTGCGCCGCGAGCAGTTGACGACCGAGGTACTGGGCAAGGCGCTGGACTGGGTACTCTCCGGTAGTCCCGGTACTCCGCTGCCGGGCGAACCGGCGGGCGGACCGGCGGCCGAAGCTCTGGGCACCCGGAAACTGCTCGACGCCGAACTGGACGAGCGGGGACTGCGGTTGGGCCTGGAGCGCTCGTACCGCATGCTCGCCCGGCTCGCGCAGCGGGGCGACGAGAGGATCGAACTGGTGGAGCGGGCCAACCGTTTCCGCCCCCGGACGTGGGTGTGAAGATGTCAGAGAGCCACCAGCAGCCCGCCCTGACGAGGTGTCCCGGCTGCGCGGATCCGCTGGAGCCGGGCGACCTGTTCTGCGGCGCGTGCGGCTATGACCTCTCGGCCGTTCCCGCCCGCCCCGACGACCGGCCGACGATGGCCATCACCCCGCCGGCGGCCCCGCCCGGCCCCGGTGCGCCCGGCTCACCCGGGCCAGCTCCGGGCATCGCGGCACCGGCACCCGCGCCCGGCACGCCTGTATCCGCCGTACCCGCGCCCGCGTCCTGGCCGCCCGCCTCCGAGAGGGACAGCTCCGACGTTCCCGCGCCGGTGCAGCGGGCGACGGACCTGCCCGGCACGGACTCGGGCGGCAAGCCGCTGCCGACGACGGCCCCGGTGCGCCACGACGACCGGTCGGCAAGAGCCCCTGCGGCAGCCGCCGAGACGCGGGCCGCAGAAACGCACGCCGCGGAACCGTCCGTCGCCCCTGCCGCCCCCGTCGCCCCTGTCCCCCCTGCGGGCTCCGGTGACTTCGCGCTGGCCGCGCCCGACCCCCGTACGGCTGAGCACACCCCGACGCCCGCCGCCGGCACGAAGGTCTGCGTGGCCTGCCGTTCCGGCCGGGTGGACCCTGACGGCTACTGCGAGAACTGCGGGCACGCCCAGCCCCGCGAACGCGACCACATGGAGCAGGAGCTCGGCTCGGTGGCCGCCGTCAGCGACCGGGGCCTGCGCCACCACCGTAACGAGGACTCCTTCGCGGTCTCCTCGACCGCGCTGCCGGACGGTTCGCCCGCCGTCGTCGCGATCGTCTGCGACGGCGTCTCCTCGGCGAGCCGCCCCGACGAGGCGTCTGCGGCGGCCGCCGTCGCCGCCAATGAGGCGCTGCTGGAGTCCCTGCCGCGCGGTACGCACCCGCAGCAGGCGATGCACGAGGCGATCGTCGCCGCGTCCGAGGCGGTCAACGCGCTGGCCGAGGGCCCGGCCGGGGCGGCGGAGCACGAGGCGCACCGCCAGCAGAACGCGCCGGCCTGCACCCTGGTCGGCGCGATCATGGCGGGCGATCTGCTGGTCGTCGGCTGGGTGGGCGACAGCCGGGTCTACTGGGTGCCGGACGACCGGACGGGTCCGCCCGCCCGGCTCACCGAGGACGACTCCTGGGCCGCGCAGATGGTGGCGGCGGGCCTGATGAACGAGGCGGAGGCGTACGCGGACGAGCGCGCCCACGCCATCACGGGCTGGCTCGGCGCGGACTCCTACGAACTGGAGCCGCACACCGCCTCGTTCAAGCCGGACCGGCCGGGACTCGTGGTGGTCTGCACGGACGGCCTGTGGAACTACGCGGAGTCCGCCCAGGAGATGGCCGCCGCCGTGCCCCCGGACGCCCACCGGCACCCGCTGCGGGGAGCCCAGGTGCTCGTCCATCACGCACTCGACGGCGGGGGCCACGACAACGTAACAGTGGCTCTGCTGCCGTTCGCCGTGGAGCCGCAAGGGGCAGGATCGGCAAGCGAGACGGCATGAGCCCTCCCGCGACGACCCGCGTCACCTCCTCAGTCCCGGGCCCACGGTCCTCGCCTCCCTGCCCCTGACCCCCGCCCTCTGTCCGCTGTCCGCTGTCCGCGTGGAGCTTCAAGGAGCCGATCAGATGGCCAACTTCTCCAAGTCGAACGTGCCGCAG
The DNA here is from genome assembly GCF_046548915.1 of Streptomyces sp. cmx-18-6. Classification (NCBI taxonomy): domain Bacteria; kingdom Bacillati; phylum Actinomycetota; class Actinomycetes; order Kitasatosporales; family Streptomycetaceae; genus Streptomyces; species Streptomyces sp. cmx-18-6. The sequence continues at coordinate 725,318 of NZ_JAEBEP010000001.1, forward strand.
TTCTCCGTCGAGGTGTATCAGAACGAGTTCCTGCCGGAGGGCGGCCGCGAGGTGAACGGGATCGTCACCGTCACCTCGACCGGCGGCGGCACCACCGGCGGGACGCCGCTGCCCGGTGCGGCGGCCCCGCCCGGGCACGGGCCGGGGCAGGCGGTGAACGCCGCGGTGGTGCTGATGGTCGACTGTTCCGGTTCGATGGACTACCCGCCCACGAAGATGCGCAACGCCCGCGACGCGACGGCGGCGGCGATCGACACGCTGCGCGAGGGCACCCGGTTCGCGGTGGTCGCCGGTACGCATATGGCCAAGGACGTCTACCCGGGCAACGGGCAGTTGGCAGTCGCCGACGCGCAGACGAAGGCGCAGGCGAAGGACGCCCTGCGGAGGCTGAGCGCGGGCGGCGGCACCGCGATCGGGAGCTGGCTGCGGCTGGCCGACCGTTTGCTGGGCTCCGCCGACGTGGACATCCGGCACGGCATCCTGCTGACGGACGGCCGCAACGAGCACGAGTCGCCCGAGGACCTGCGGGCCGCGCTGGACGCCTGCGCGGGCCGGTTCACCTGTGACGCCCGGGGCGTCGGCACCGACTGGAAGGTGAAAGAGGTCACGTCCATAGCCTCCGCGCTGCTCGGCACCGCCGACATAGTCGCCGACCCCTCGGGCCTGTCCGCCGACTTCACGCAGATGATGGAGAACGCGATGGGCAAGGAGGTCGCGGATGTGGCGCTGCGGCTCTGGACGCCTGTCGGGGTGCGGATCCGGTTCGTGAAGCAGGTGGCGCCCACGGTCGAGGATCTGACCGGCCGGCGCACCGAGGCGGGCCCGCGCGCCGGGGACTACCCGACCGGCTCCTGGGGCGACGAGTCCCGCGACTACCACGTGTGCGTCGAGGTTCCCGAGGCCGGAATCGGCCAGGAGATGCTGGCGGCCCGGGTCTCGCTGATCCTGCCCGACCCCTCGGGCGCGGGCGCTCCGCAGGTCCTCTCCCAGGGGCTCGTACGGGCGGTGTGGACGGACGACATGGTGGCGTCGACCTCGATCAATCCGCAGGTGGCGCACTACACAGGTCAGGCGGAACTGGCACAAGTCATCCAGCAGGGGCTGGACGCACGCAAGTCGGGCGACTTCGACGGCGCGACGGCCAAACTGGGCCGTGCGGTGCAGTTGGCGTCGGCGTCCGGGAACCAGGACACTGCGAAACTGCTTTCGAAGGTGGTCGACGTCGTCGATGCGGCGACGGGTACTGTGCGACTGAAGGCGAAAGTCGCGGAAGCGGACGAGATGACACTCGAAACGCGCTCCACAAAGACCGTTCGCGTCAAGAAGTAGCACCACCCGGTGACCGTACGGTCACCAGCGATCCGGTGATCGACGGGTTCCCGCCTGGTGATCACCGCCCGCATTCGCCGAGCACGACGCCGCGATCGACAGCATGACGGCCCCGGGGCCGGACGAGGAGAGGGGGAAGCGCCGACATGCCGACCTGCCCGAACGGACACCAGTCGGGTTCCGATGACTGGTGCGAGGTCTGCGGACACCGCATGGCCCAGGCGGGCGCTGTGCCCCCGCCGCCTCCTCCGCCGCCCGCGCCCGGCTACGGCTACCCGCCGCCCGTGGGCGGCGACGGCGGTCCCCCGACGATGCAGGCGGAGCTCTGCCCGCAGTGCCGTACGCCGCGCGAGGCGATGGCGCCGTACTGCGAGGAGTGCCGCTGGAACTTCCTCACGAACACGGCGACCTCGTACACCCCGCTGGCCCCGCAGCACGGTCCGCCGGGCGGACTCGGCGGGCCGGGTGGTCCCGGTGGACCTGGCGGGTCCGGTGCGCCTGGTGCGCCTGGTCATCCCGGTGGTCCTGGCGGGGCGGGTGGCTTCGCGGGTCCCGGCGGCCCGGCGGGACCCGGTGGTCCGGGTGGGCCGGCCGGTCCCGGTGGCGCGCCCCAGCAGCGCGACCCGTTCGAGTTCCAGGGTTCGCGCCCCTCGCAGGTGAACCGTCCGGCCGAGCCGCTCGCTCCGGAGCACGGCGGCGCGGGTGGCCCGGGTGGCTACAGCGGCCAGGGCGGGCACGGCGGCCCCGACCGGGGTCCCGGCCCCCAGGGCGGGCCCCCGCAGCACGTGTTCCAGCAGGGCCCGCCGCCCCCGCCGGCGTTCCAGCAGCCGGGACAGCCGGGACAGCCGGGGCACTCGCAGCAGCAACACCAGCAGCAGTCGGCGCCCTCGGCGTACGAGCCGCAGCAGTCGTCGCCGTTCCCGCCGCACCAGCAGTCGGCGCCGCCCGCACCGCCCCAGCGGCAGTCGCCGCACACCGGCGGCGAGGACGACTGGATGCTGCCGCCGCCCTCCCAGGCCCAGCCGCAGCCGCCGCAGGCGTTCCAGCAGCAGGGCCAGGGCCAGCAGCACCAAGGCCAGGACCCCGGCCACCAGCAGAGCCGGCGCCCCGGCCAGGACCAGGGGTACGACCGAGGCCCGCAGCAGGGCCAGGACCCGGGGTACGACCAGGGTCCACAGCACGGTCAGGACCAGGGCTACGACCAGGGCCCGCAGGGTTACGACCAGGGCGGGCAGCACGGCCAGGCGCCCGGTCAGGGGCAGCCGCAGCAGGCCGCCGTCTCCTGGACCGCCGTCATCGCGCCGGACCGTGAGTACTTCCTGGCGATGATGCAGCGCAGCGGCCCCGAGGCGACCGGGCTGAACCTGCCCGCGTACTCCCCGGAACAACGCCTTCCGCTCACCGGCAACCAGATCACCATCGGCCGCCGCAGGCAGAGCACGGGCGAGTCGCCCGACATCGACCTGTCGGTGCCGCCGGAGGATCCGGGGGTCTCGCACCAGCACGCGGTCCTGGTGCAGCAGCCTGACGGCGGCTGGGCGGTGGTCGACCAGAAGTCCACCAACGGCACCACGCTCAACGGTGCCGAGGACCCGATCCAGCCCTACGTTCCCGTCCCCCTCCAGGACGGCGACCAGGTGCACGTCGGGGCGTGGACGACGATCACGATCCGCCGGGACTGAGGGACCGCTCAGGACCCGGGAACGAGGACACGCTCCCCGGTCCACGAGGCTCCGTGCACCTGGGGCCCACCCCTGCCGCTGATCAGCCGCTGAGGGCCCAGGTGTACGGACCCTGCGGGTCGTCCAGCCAGGCCCACTGGCGGCCCTCGGCGACGGTGATGCCGTACCTCTCCCGCTGCGGGCGCTCCTCGCGCTCCCAGAGGGAGAGGGCCTCGTGCGGATCGAGGGTGTCCGCGGTCAGGGCCAGCAGGAACCGGAACAGGTCGTCCCCGAGCGCCCGCCGCGGCAGTCCGCCCAGGCGCTGGTCACGGTCGTGCGGCAGCAACGCCCCGCGCAGGGGCACGAAGTACGCCGGGGTGTGCAGGAAGTTCCCCTCGGCGTACTTCACGCCCGCGCGCGGGGCGTGCGCCGTCTCGCGTACTTCCAGCGACACCAGTCCCGTCGCGACCGGGGCCAGGATGCGCGCCCCCGTACGGCACTGTTCCGGCCAGGCGGGCGGTACGGACGGCAGGGTGCAGGTCGCGATGATCCGGTCGTACGGGGCGCGCTGCGGGCAGCCCCCGGCCCCGTCGCCGGTGATGACCACCGGGTGGTGGCCGGCCGCGGCGAGGTGGTCGCGGGCGGGCTCCGTGATCTCCGGGTCCAGGTCGACGCTGGTGACCGCCGCGTCGCCGAGCCGGTGGGAGAGCAGCGCCGCGTTGTAGCCGGGGCCGGTGCCGATCTCCAGGACGGTGTGCCCCTCGCGTACGTCCAGGGCGTCGAGCATCAGGGCCATCAGCGACGGCTGGCTGGAGGACGAGATGAGTTCGCCGTCCCGCATCCGGGTGGCCAGCGGCCCGTCCCCGTACGCCCCGCGCAGCCAGCGTTCGCGCCGCACGGGGTCGGGGTCGTCGGCCCGGAGGCGCTCGTAGCCCCGGATGCCGTGCACGTAGTAGTACGGCACGAACAGATGGCGCGGCACCTGTTCGAAGGCGGCGCGCCACGCGGGGTCGGTGAGCCCGCCCTGCGCGGCGATGTCCCGCACCAGGGCCTGCCGCGCCTCGTCGGCATCGGCGTCGGAGACGGAGGAGTCCTCCCGCTGTCCGCCCATGCCTCCACTGTCCTGCGGCGGGACGGCGGAAGGGAGCCCGCGCGGCGGCCCGGGCCATTGGTCCTAGGACCCCTGACCTCGGCCGGTGCGTCTGCGACCATGGACGGGTGACAGAGATTCCGCGCGACACGCTTCAGGAGCAGACCTTTTACGAGCAGGTCGGCGGCGAGGAGACCTTCCGTCGCCTGGTCCACCGCTTCTACGAGGGGGTGGCGGGCGACGAGCTGCTGCGGCCGATGTACCCGGAGGAGGATCTGGGCCCGGCCGAGGAGCGGTTCGCCCTGTTCCTGATCCAGTACTGGGGCGGCCCGCGCACCTACAGCGACAACCGGGGGCACCCCCGGCTGCGGATGCGGCACGCCCCGTTCCGGGTGGACCGGGCGGCCCATGACGCCTGGCTGGCGCATATGCGGGTCGCGCTGGACGAGCTGGGGCTTGCGCCGGAGCACGAGCGGCAGCTGTGGGACTACCTGACGTACGCGGCGGCTTCCATGGTCAACACGGCTGACTGACCGAGCCCGGACGGTCCACAGGCGGAAACAGGTCCCGCGCGTCGGGCAAAGGGGTTCAGCCGTGCCCGACCGTCAGGGCGAGCCCGCCCAGCCCGCCGCCCACCGGGTCGCGGCGCAGGGCGACCGAGCCGAACGGGGTCCGCAGCCGAAGCCAGGCGCCCGCGGCGAGCAGGGAGACGGGGAAGTCGGGGTCCGCGCGCAGGAAGCCGAGCGACTGGGCGGCGTGGAGCGCCCGCAGCGGCAGCCCGGTCGCGCCGACCGGGCGGGACCAGATCTCGCGGCCGATACGGTCGCGTTCGGCGCGGGTGCGCAGTTCCTCGGGCAGCGCCTCGTCCCGCGTACGGAACTCGGCGACGGCGGCGTCGAGGGCGGTGCGCAGGGCGTCGGGGCCGGGCAGGCCGTCCTGTTCCCGCCAGGGCCCCCGGGGCGGCAGGACACCGGCCCAGGGCGGCCCGGTGACGGGAGCGGGCAGCACGCCGCCCCGCTCACCTGGGCCCTCCCCGGAGACGTCGAGGGACTCCAGCAGCTCGCCGGCCGACACCGTGACGTCGAGCGTCTCGGGGCGGGCCAGGCGGGCCGCCCGGATGGCGAGGACCTCGAAGGAGGGCGGGCGGCCGAACACAGCCAGCGCGTCGCCGCCGCCCGCCTGCAACCGGACCGCGGCGGCCCGGTCGTAGTGGAGCAGCCGGCCGAGGAAGGCGGCGAGATCCGCCGCCTCCCTCGGGTCGGCGAACAGCAGCGACTGCACAGGCGCCGTCATGCCGCGGCGGGCTCCTCTGCCAGGTACTTCTGGAGGAAGAGCTTTTCCTCGGCGGAGATCCGCCGGGGCCGCTCCTCGGCCAGGTTGTACGGCACGACGACGGTCGAGGCCCGTACGTACACCTGCTCGGGGTCCTTGATCTCATAGGCGATCGTCAGCGACGCGGCGCCTATCTTCGTGACCCACGACTCGACGGTGACCGGCTCGTGCCGGTGCACCAGCGGCCGTACGTAGTCGATCTCATGCCGGGCCACGACGGACCCGCCCGAGAACGACGGCGAGCCGTCCCCCGGCGCCAGCCGGAACATGAAGTCGATGCGCGCCTCCTCCAGATAGCGGAGGAAGACCACGTTGTTGACGTGGCCGAAGGCGTCCATGTCCGACCAGCGCAGGGGGCAGCTGTAGATGTGACGAGCCAAGACGATCAGCCTCGCGTGAGCTTCTTGTACGTAGCGCGGTGCGGGCGGGCCGCGTCCGCGCCGAGACGCTCGACCTTGTTCTTCTCGTACGACTCGAAGTTGCCCTCGAACCAGTACCACTTGGAGTCGCCCTCGTAGGCGAGGATGTGCGTGGCGACGCGGTCCAGGAACCAGCGGTCGTGGGAGATGACCACGGCCGCACCGGGGAACTCCAGCAGCGCGTTCTCGAGCGAGGACAGGGTCTCGACGTCGAGGTCGTTGGTGGGCTCGTCGAGGAGCAGCAGGTTGCCGCCCTCCTTGAGCGTCAGCGCCAGGTTGAGGCGGTTGCGCTCACCACCGGACAGGACGCCGGCCGGCTTCTGCTGGTCCGGGCCCTTGAAGCCGAACGCGGACACATAGGCGCGCGAGGGCATCTCGACCTGGCCGACGTTGATGTAGTCCAGCTCGTCCGAGACGACGGCCCACAGGCTCTTCTTCGGGTCGATGTTGGCGCGGGACTGGTCGACGTAGGAGATCTTGACCGTGTCGCCGACCTTGATGGCGCCGCTGTCCGGCGTCTCCAGGCCCTGGATCATCTTGAACAGCGTGGTCTTGCCCGCGCCGTTCGGACCGATGATGCCGACGATGCCGTTACGGGGCAGCGTGAAGGACAGGTCGTCGATCAGGACCTTGTCGCCGAACGCCTTCGAGAGGTTCTCGACCTCGACGACGATGGAACCGAGGCGCGGGCCCGGCGGGATCTGGATCTCCTCGAAGTCCAGCTTCCGCATCTTGTCGGCCTCGGCCGCCATCTCCTCGTACCGGGCGAGACGGGCCTTGGACTTGGTCTGGCGCCCCTTGGCGTTCGACCGCACCCACTCCAGCTCCTCCTTGAGGCGCTTCTGCCGCTTCTCGTCCTTGCGGCCCTCGACCTTGAGGCGGGTCTGCTTCTTCTCCAGGTACGTGGAGTAGTTGCCCTCGTAGGCGATGGCGCGGCCGCGGTCGAGCTCGAGGATCCACTCGGCGACGTTGTTCAGGAAGTACCGGTCGTGGGTGACGGCGATGACACAGCCCGCGTACTTCGAGAGGTGCTGCTCCAGCCAGTTCACCGACTCGGCGTCGAGGTGGTTGGTGGGCTCGTCGAGGAGGAGCAGGTCCGGGGCCTCGATGAGCAGCTTGCAGAGCGCGACCCGGCGCTTCTCGCCACCGGAGAGGTTGGTGACCGGCCAGTCGCCGGGCGGGCAGCCCAGCGCGTCCATGGCCTGCTCCAGCTGGGCGTCCAGGTCCCACGCGCCTGCGTGGTCCAGATCCTCCTGGAGCTTGCCCATCTCCTCCATCAGCGCGTCGGAGTAGTCGGTCGCCATGAGCTCGGCGACCTCGTTGAAGCGATTGAGCTTGCCCATGATCGCGGCGGCCCCGTCCTGGACGTTCTCCAGGACCGTCTTCTCCTCGTCCAGCTTCGGCTCCTGCATGAGGATGCCGACGCTGAACCCCGGCGACAGGAACGCGTCACCGTTGGACGGCTGCTCCAGGCCCGCCATGATCTTCAGCACCGTGGACTTGCCGGCGCCGTTGGGCCCCACGACACCGATCTTCGCGCCGGGCAGGAAGTTCAAGGTGACGTCATCAAGGATCACCTTGTCGCCGTGCGCCTTGCGCGTCTTGCGCATGGTGTAGATGAACTCAGCCAAGAGAAACCGTCCGGCAGCAATAGAGGTGTGGGCAGATACACCCCATCTTGCCTGACGTCCATCCCCGGAAGGAAACCCGTCCGGGGATCGGCCGGCGCGCAACCGTCAAGGACGCGCACCGGTCGCTACTCCCCGTGCTGCCGCGCTTCCTTCCGGCGCAGGAGGAACACCGCGCCGCCGCCGACGACGAGCAGGCCGATGGCGAGGGTTCCGATCATCGCGGTGGCGCTGGAGCCGCCGGTCGCGGCGAGGTCGCCTTCCAGGCCCGAGGTGGTGGTGCCGGTCGAGGCGGGGGTGGTCTGCCGGGCGCTCTGGGTGTCGAGCTCGTCGGATTCGTCGGCCTGGCGGTCCTCGTCGGGGGTGGTGACGCTTCCGCTGGTGGCGCAGTCCAGGACGCCGGCGAAGTTCTTCCGGAATCCGCCGGGGCCGGTGATGGTGAAGTCGTACGCCTGGTCCTCGGCGACCGGGATCGTCACCGTCCTGGTCGTGCCGGCGGCGATGGTGTGCTCGACGCCCGACAGTTCGAAGGTGAAGGGCTCGTCGCCCTTGTTGGCCGCGGTGATGTCCACGCCGCCCGCCGCGCAGTTCTTCCTGGCGGTCAGTGCCGGGGCGGCGCCGGTCTCGGCCCAGGTGGCGGTGGCCCGTGCGGAGACCGTGGATTCGCTGGAACCGGCCAGGATCTGCGTCTGGCTGCGCGTGACCCCGGCGAAGGCCCGGCCGACCGGCACGGAGGTGGCGCTCTGGACGGTCAGCTGCGCGGACCCGTCAGCGGTGTCCTTGGGTACGGAGAAGTAGAGCCGGGCGCCGTCGACCGCGGCGGTGACGGGCTTGCCGTTCTTGTCCGTCACCGTGATGCCGCTCGCCGCCGCGTCCACCGGAGGGGACACGGAGACCTGGCCCGCGCCCGTACGGACGGTCACCGGGCCCAGCCGCTCCCCCGCCCGGCCGGAGACCGCCGCGGGCTCCAGCGTGATGGAGGCCCGGGGTTCGGCGGCATTGCGGGCGCGCTTGTGCAGCCAGTCGGCGAGCTTCTCCGCCTGCTTGTCCGACGCGGTGACGTCGGCGTCGTCGGAGTAGCGCCAGATGGCGACCTGGGTGCCCGCCGCGGCGGTCCGCTCGGTGAGCGGGCCGGTGCCCGCCGCCTCGGCGAGTGCGGCGAGGTCGTCGACCTGGGGGTAGGAGTGCTGGAGGATCCACCGGATCTTCCCGGCGTTCCTGTTGGCGCCCAGCGAGGTCTCCGCCCAGGGGATCTCCAGGTACTTCGCCTGGTCCTGGGTGGGGTTGTGGAGGTCGACGCAGTACGTCTTGAGCTTGCCGCCGCCGTCCACGGTCATCTCGAAGAGCCCGGCGGGCAGTTCCTGGGTCCGGTCGGACGCGCCGTTCTCCCCCGGCATGCGGAGCACCGCCGTGTCGAAGGTCTTCAGCCCGTCGAGCACCGCCGCCGCACCGCCCTGGTGCCGGCCCGACTCGTCGGCGGCTGCCGCCGTGCCCACCCCGGCGAGGGTGGCCGCCGTGACGAGACCGGAGAGCAGCAGCGCGGCGAGCGGTCGGAGGACGGACCGGCCGCGCCCCCTCCGCCCGGTCCCGCCGGTTCCCCCGATGCGTGCGGTTCTGCCGCGTACGGCGTGCCCCGCCTTCGCGTCGGACGGCGAAGCGGACACAGACGGCGCAGCAAACACAGAATTCCCCTCCGGGCGAGACCCTCGCGCGTGGTGCGCGTGTGGGGAATGCCCCGCCAGCAGACTCAAGTGACCCATGAGCTCTGGGAATCCTAGGGACCGAACGCAGCCTGATCCCCCGCAGGGCCCCCGGCCAACCATTCCGAATCGCAATCGTTATCGCCGGGCCGCCCCTCCCGACCAGCCCTTTCAGGACATCGCCATCACTTCACCGACCCGTTCCCGCAGGGGCGGCGTAACGTCGGCGGCACTGTCCCGATCCAGCACCGCACCACCCATCCGCGCTCCGCCCGACGCCCCGTCAGCCCCGGCCGCCCCAGAGGCGGTCAAGGGCGGCTCTCCCCTGGCCGCTCGGCGGAAGGCGGCGGTCCCGCGGCTCAGGTCATGACCGACCGCGACCGCCTCGACATCCACGAACGTCCTTCGTGTGCCGTCCCGTTCCTCCTCGCGGACCTTCAACCTGCCGTGCACCACCAGGGGTTCCCCGATGGCTACGGATCCGGCCAGATTCGCGGCCAGCGTCCGCCAGGCCCATACCGTGTAGAAGCTGGTGGGCCCGTCCGTCCACAACTGGGTCTCGCGATCCCGGCGGCGCGGGGTCACGGCGAAGCGGAACCGCGCCATTCCCCCCGTGGCCGTCTCCCGGAACTCCACCGCCGTGGCCGCGTTCCCCACCAGCGTCACCAAGGTCTCGTTCATTTTCCGCCCCCGCTTTCCGTCGTACCTGTTCGTCCTGCTCGTTCTGTTCGTTCTGCTCGTACCTGTTCGTTCTCTCCACCGGTGTGCTGACTTCATGGTGGACGTCGGGGGCGAACGGCGTCGGAGCCTGTGGATTACTGGCCGGTTGTGGAAAACTCCGTCACCGCCGCGTACCGCTCGCGCACCTCCCGGTATCGCACGAGCTCCGCCGAGACCGGGTCCAGGACCCTCGCCCTGCCGCACCCCGCCGCCGCCTCGCGCAGCCGTCGTTCGGCCTCCTGCCCGTAACGGCGCGCGGGTCCCCGGATCGCCGCCGCGCAGGACCACTCCACCAGCGGCCCGCCGACGACTCCGGCCAGCATGATGAGCGCGGGGGTGACGAGTCCCGGCTCCAGGACCCCGATGATCTGGCCGGCCAGCCACAGCCCCCCGAAGACCTGGAGCAGCGTCATGGACACCTGGGCCAGCACCGCAGCGGGCCACCACTTCGGCCGGGGCGGCTTGGCCGGGCGGCCGCCGAACGGCATCCCGGCGGCCGGGCCCCCCTTCGCCGCACCGCCCGACCGCCCGGCGGCCTTCCCCGTACCGCCGGCCCGCCCGGCGTCGGCCTCAGCGCCCCGGGCCTTGGGGGAGCCGTCCCCCGTACCGCCCCGCATCGCCAGCTCGTCCAGCGCCTCCGGCAGCCCCTTCGCCCCGGTGAAGGCCGCCTCGCGCACCGCCTGCGCCCACGGTGCGGGCAGCCCGTCGGCGGCGTCGTCCGCGACGATCCGGACCGCCTGCTCGACCCGTTGCCGCGCGGTCAGCTCCTCCTCCGGCGGGGCCAGCGCCTGGCCCATCCGGTCCAGACTGCCCGGCAGCCCCCGGGACTCGTACCAGCGCCACAGCCGCAGCCACGGCGTCCCGCAGGCGCGGCCCGCGTTCCTGCGCCACTCCCGCTCGGCGGCCTGCCCGGCGGCGGCCGCTCCGACCGCTTCGGCCAGCCGGTCGGTGAACTCCTCGCGGGCCCGCTCGCCGAGACCGGGCCGCCCCTCGGCCACGTACACGGGACGCAGCCGCGCCGCCGCCGCGTCCACGTCGGCGGAGAGGCGGCGGGTGGCGGCCGTGCGTCCCTGGACGAACTTGCCGACCAGCTGGCGCAGTTCGGGCACCCCGTCGCCGGTCAGCGCGGACAGGGACATGACGGTGGCGCCGGGTTCGCCGTGCTCGCCCACCGCCACGCCGTCCTCGTCGAGGAGCCGGCGCAGATCGTCGAGCACGAGGTCGGCGGCCTCGCCGGGCAGCCGGTCGATCTGGTTGAGGACGACGAAGGTGACCTCGGCGTGCCCGGCGAGGGGGCGCAGGTAGCGCTCGTGCAGGGCGGCGTCCGCGTACTTCTCCGGGTCGACCACCCAGATCACCGCGTCGACCAGCGCCAGCACCCGGTCCACCTGGTCCCGGTGGGCCGTCGCGGCGGAGTCGTGGTCGGGCAGGTCCACCAGGACGAGCCCCTGGAGCGCCTCGTCGAAGGCGGCGGGCCCGGGGTGCGGCCTGCGGCGGAGGCGGCCGGGGATCGCGAGGCGGTCGAGCAGCCCCGCGGCCCCGTCCGTCCAGCTGCACGCGATGGGCTGGGAGGTGGTGGGGCGGCGCAGCCCGGTGTCGGAGATCTGGGCCCCGGCCAGGGCGTTGAACAGGGTCGACTTCCCGCTCCCGGTGGCCCCCGCGACGGCGACGACCGTATGCCGGGAGGAGAGCCGCTGGCGGGCCGCCGCCTCGTCCAGCACGCGGCCCGCCTCGGCGAGGGTGTCCCGGTCGAGGCGGGCCCGGGAGAGGCCGATGAGTTCGCGCAGGGCGTCGAGCCGGGTCGGCAGGGGGCCGCCGGAGGGGCCGTACGCCTCGACCTGCGGCCGTACGTCGCTCTCGTCGGCCGCCGCGTCGGTGGATCGCGGGGAGTCGGCGGATTCCTCGTCGGCCGTGAGGGGGTCGGTCGTGAGGGGGTCGGCCTCGGGGGCTTCCACCGCTGCCGCGCGCCGTGCGATGAGCCCGTCGTCCCAGCGCCCGCGGTCCCGGCCCTCCGGCTCCTCACCCTTGTCCGCCGTGCCGTTGCCCTGGTCCTCGTCCGTGACGGCAGTCATCGCTGCCACCTCTCCCTCTGTAGTACGGAAAGCGCGGCGATCAGTTCGGCCTGCGGTTCGGGGGCCACGTCGAGCGCGTCGAGCGGGGCGAGCCGGCGGTCGCGTTCGGCGCCGAGCACCTGGTCGAGGTAGGCCGTCAGCAGTTCGCCGCCCTTGTCGCGGAGGCGCAGGGCGCCCTGGGCTCCGATGCGTTCGGCGAGCTGCTCCCCCGCCGCGCGGGCCCGCCGCCCCCCGAGGAGGGCCGCCGCGAGCAGGGCGGCGACGGTCTCCGGGTCGGGCGCCACGTTGCGTTCGAGCTGGCGCACCTCTTCCTCCGCGAGCTCCTCCAGGACCCGCCGCCACCGCCGTACGGCCACGGCGATCCGGCCCTCCACGTCCTCGACGGGCCCCCATCCCCCGGCATCCCGCCCCGCGCCGTCGAACCGGAACACCCCGGCGGCGGGCTCGCGCCTCCACTGCGTACGGATCTGCGCGTCTGCGGCGGAGACGGCGCACTGGAGCAGCGCGATCAGGCTGTCCACCAGCGCTTCGAGGAGTTCGTCGGGCGAGCTGTAGAGGGGGTGGCCGCGCCACCGGGTCCGCGCGTCCCCGGCGAGGACCGCCCCGCTCTGGAGCCGGCGCCGGATCCGGGCGGCCTCCTTGCCGTACGCGTCCTCGACGACCCCGGTGAGCCGCACGGACGCCGCGTACTGCGCGGCGACGGCCGACGCCAGTTCGGGCATCCGTACGTTGAGCGACTGGATGAGCCCGGAGGCGGTACGCCCCACCGCCTGCTGCCGGGCCGCGGGGTCCTGGACCCGGTGGGTGAGCCAGGCGCGCAGCGGGGCGACGGCGGTGGTGGGGAGCAGCCCGCTGCCGCCGCCCGCGGACTCGGGCAGCTCGGGGATGGTGAACCGGGGTACGTCCCCGAGTCCGGCGCGGGTCAGGAGCGCCGCGTACTGCCGCGAGACCTCCGCGATCACCTGGTGGGGCACCCGGTCGAGGACGGTGACCAGGGCCGCGTCGTACTCCTTCGCGGTACGCAGCAGATGCCAGGGCACCGCGTCGGCGTACCGGGACGCGGTGGTGACCATCACCCAGATGTCGGCGGCGCAGATGAGTTCGGCGGCGAGGACCCGGTTGCGCACGACGAGCGAGTCGATGTCGGGGGCGTCGAGGATGGCGAGCCCGCGGGGCAGGCTGACGGCGGTCTCCACCCGCAGCACGTTCCCCTCGTCGTCCGCGCCCGGCCCGAGATCGTCGAGCCCGTCCGGGTCCCGGGCCTGCCCCGGCGGCAGCCAGACGCGGGTGAGCTGCGGCAGCACCCGTACGCCGGCGAACCAGTGGTGGTCGTCGGGGTGGCAGACCAGCACCGGGGTGCGCGTGGTGGGCCGCAGCACCCCGGCCTCGCTGACCCGGCACCCGACGAGCGAGTTGACCAGCGTGGATTTCCCGGCCCCGGTGGAGCCGCCGATCACCGCGAGCAGCGGCGCCTCGGGATCCTTGAGGCGCGGCAGGAGGTAGTCGTCGAGCTGTGCGAGGAGTTCGACCCGGGTCTGCCGAGCGCGTCCCGCCCCCGGGAGGGGGAGCGGAAGACGCACGGCGGCGACACGGTCGCGCAGGGCGGAAAGTGCGTCGATGAGCTGGGGCCGTACGTCCATGGTCGCCACATGCGAAGAATGCCCAATTTTGGAGCCTTTTTGAAGCGTATGGGCCCCTCTGCGCGGCGGTTCCACCCTCCGGACAGACTCGGAACAGAGGGGACGAGTGGGGCGCAGGCATAACGAGTGCACAACACCCGGGGCGCAAGGCGCGAAAAACGATGCAGGAATCGTACCTACCTGCGATTATCGGTTCGCTTCACCGAACCTCCACATCGTGCCACGCAGGTGAAGCAACCGGGTCCAGGCGATCGGAGCCCTATCCTTGTCCCGGCACGGCCACGGAACCACCCGATCAGGGCTCCCGGCCCCCGTAGCTCAGTGGATAGAGCAGGCGCCTTCTAAGCGCTTGGCCGCAGGTTCGAGTCCTGCCGGGGGCGCACACAGCCTCTCACCAGCAGCGACAGGTGAGGGGCTTTCTGTTGCCCAGCAGGACGGCGCACCTTCGCGCGGGCCCGGCGTCCGATCCACGACTCACTCCGGCCAGCGGGCTCGCGGCAGCAGTACGGTGACGATTCCGCCCAGCACGACCAGCACGGGAGAGACGAACTCCCCGGGCAACTCCGCCCAGGTGAACACCGCCGTCAGCGCGGCGAGCACGAGCACGGCTGTCCCGGCGATGCGCGTCCCGGACCTGGGCTTCGGAGGCGGTGCCCGCAACGTGGGCGTCAGCGGCTTCGCAGCACTTGCCGAAAGATCAGCGCCGAGGGCACCGACCACCACCGAATCGGCCCGCCCCAGCCGCCGAGGGCTCCGTGCAACATCAGCACCGAGCACCGCCGTGACGTCTCCCTCACCACCGCCCTCGGACCACCTCGACGCGAGGCCGTGAGCGGCCGCACGCGCGGCCCGAGTCGAGTACGAGGGTGTCGCGATCATGGGATCCAGCTTGGCAGCCACCACTGACAACGGGGCTGGGAGACGACCGAGAGACCGGCCGGGCCGGTGCTCGGCGGCACGCCCCGGCTTTCGTCTCCGCCTCCGCCTTCGCCGTGGGTGAGGAAATGACCCGGCCCCCGGGCCTCTCATGCCTCCCCGGCCCCGCCGGCCCCGTCCGCCCCGCGAAACGGAATCCCCGGCGCAAGGGTGGCGGGCCGACGAAACGTTCGGAGCGGAACGACGTTCAGGATGGCGCAAGAACGGGCAAATCGTTCCTGTAGGGCTCTAGGCGGAATCCCGCCGCAGGGCGTCCCCCACTTCTCCGCAAACCCGTTCGGGCGAGCGCGACTTCGTCGTGCCCTCCGGCCGTCGACCCTGCTCACCGCCCGTCGAACCACCCGCGCGAACCCACGCACCCCCTGGAAAGGAGCGCCACGATGGCGACGCCGCTGTCCGCCGACAAGCTGCTCAAAGCCCTCCGCGACGAAGGACTCCATGTCGTCGAGCACCGGAGCTGGCGTACCAACAACCGGAATCACAAGGGAGCCTGGGGTCCCACGCACGGGGTCATGATCCATCACACCGTCACCTCGGGCACCGCGTCCTCGGTCGAGCTCTGCTACAACGGCCACTCGGCCCTCCCCGGTCCGCTGTGCCACGGGGTGATCGCCAAGGACGGGACCGTCCATCTCGTGGGCAACGGGCGGGCCAACCACGCCGGGCTCGGCGACGACGACGTGCTGCGTGCGGTGATCGCGGAGAAGGCTTTGCCGCCCGACAACGAGGTCAACACCGATGGCAACCGGTACTTCTACGGCTTCGAGTGCGTCAACCTCGGCGACGGCAAGGACCCCTGGCCCGCCGCCCAGTTGCTGGCGATCGAGCGGGCCGCAGCAGCCGTCTGCCGGGCGCACCGCTGGTCGCAGCGGTCGGTGATCGGTCACCTGGAGTGGCAGCCCGGCAAGGTCGATCCGCGCGGCTTCACCATGAACTCGATGCGCACCAGGATCGGCAAGCGGCTGAGCGGCGCGCCGGACGGGCCCGCCGATCCACCGCCGAAACCGACGTACGAGCCGTTCCCCGGGGCGTCGTTCTTCAAGGCGGGCCGCAACAGCCCGGTCGTCACGGCGATGGGCAAGCGCCTGGTGGCCGAGGGCTGCGGCCGGTACGCGGTGGGCCCGGGGCCGGCCTGGTCCGAGGCGGACCGGCAGTCGTACGCGGCCTGGCAGCGCAAGCTGGGTTACGCGGGCGGCGACGCGGACGGCGTCCCGGGGAAGACCAGCTGGGACCGGCTCAAGGTCCCCAACGTGTGAGGGTCGTACGCGGCCCCTCCGCGTACGACGCCGGGCCCGCAGCGCCAGACCCACAGCGCCGGGCCCGGAGGCCGTGAAGCCCCGGAGGCCCTGAAGCCCCTCAGCCCGTGAAGCCCCGCAGGTCAACGCGGCCCACAGCGACAGCACCAGCGACACGCCCTACAGCGACATGACCAGCAGCACGAACCCGGCCAGCGTCAACGCCGTGCGGATCTGGTGGAAGGTGTTCCAGCGGGGCTCGAAGGCCCTGCGGGCGGCGGTGTCGTCGCCGCCCTCGGACCGCGCGAGGGCGTTGTTGAGCGGGATGTTCCCGGCGATCGTGATCACGTGGGAGGCCACCGCACAGCCGAGCGCCGCCACCAGCACGGGGACCTCCTCCGCGTCGGGTCCCCTGAGTCCGGTGAAGAGCGCGGCGGCGGGCAGGGCGACCGCGCCGAGGAACAGGACGAGGAAGAGAGGGCCGGGGACCTTCTCGTTGAAACGGCGCATCGCCGCCGTGAACTGCTCGTCCGGCAGGCCGGCGAGGCCGGGCATGATCGCCATCAGGAATGTCAGCAGGAAGCCCGCGTAGAGGCCGTTGACGATCACGGACAGCATCAGGAACAGGGAGGTCATGGCGGACAGCATGACCCGTGACGGCCGTTCGCACAGCCATATTTCCGGATGACTGTGCGAACGTCGACCGCTGTCGGGTGCCCGCCGGTCAGCCGATCTCCCCTTCGCCCGTTTCCTCCCCGTCGTCCGGTCCGGCCCCGCCCTTCAGCCGGTTCGCCTCCCCGATCGCCGTCGCCAGCTTCCGTACGGAAAGGTCCTCGGTGTCGTCGGCCAGCTTCCTGGCCCGTGACGCGAGCTCGCCGAGCGCGGGCGTGCCCGGCAGGTCGCCCCCGCGCAGGGTGTCGGCGAAGTAGGCGGCGACGGCGGCCACCTGGAGCCGGTCGGACGCGCCGTCCCACAGACCGCCGTCGAGCGCCCCGGTCCCCACCGAGCCGCTCTGCTCGTGCGCCTTGCGGGTCTTGGGGTCGAGCCAGCGGACGGTGGCATTCGCCACGTTGCCGGACGCGCCCTCGCGCAGCCGTACGGCGTAGAGCGCGGTCACCGTGTGGCCGGGGCCGACCTCGCCGCCGTCCACACTGTCGTCGCGGAAGTCCTCGTCGGCAACCTTGCGGTTCTCGTACCCGATCAGCCGGAACTGCTTCACGGTCCCCCGGTCGAACTCCACCTGCGCCTTGGCGTCCCGCGCCCGGAGTTCGAGGTGGGCGGGCAGTTGGTCGACGAAGACCTTGCGGGCCTGCTCCTCGTCGCCGACGTACGTGGTGTTCCCGTCGCCCCTGTTGGTGAGCCGCTCCATGAACGCGTCGCCGTAGTCGCTGCCGACGCCGACGCCGAACAGCGTGATGCCGTACTCGCGGCGGGCGGTGTCGATCTTCTCCAGGATGCTGTCCGCCTTGGTGTCGCCGGTGTTGGCGAGGGCGTCGGAGAGCAGCACCACACGGTTGTTGACGCCCTTGCGGTGGCCCTTGACCGACTCCTCGTAGCCGAGCGTGATCCCCGCTTCGACGTTGGTGGACTGGGCGGGCCTCATCTCCTCCACCGCGTCCCGGATCGTGTTCCGGTTGCCCTTGACGCGGGTCATCGGCAGCCGGGTCTCGGCCTCGTCGCTGAAGGTGACCAGGGAGACGGAGTCGTCGTCGCGCAGTTCGCCGGTGAGGATCGTCAGGGACTTCCGGACCAGGTCCAGGCGGCCTGTTTCGGCCATGGAACCGGAGATGTCGACGACGAACGTCAACGAGGCGGGCGGTCGTTCACTCTTCGGCGGACCGGCCTTGGTGGCCAGCCCGACGCGCAGCAGCGACCAGCCGGCGGCGGACCGGGGGGTCGCCCGATCGCCGCCGCCCCCGGTCGCCTTCTCCTTCTCGCCGCCGTCGCCGTCGCTGCTCCCGCCGCCGCTGCCGGAGTCGATGCGCGCCCCGTCGACCGTCACCGAGAACCCGTTGCCCTCGGGCTGCTCGTACCCCTGGCGGAAGCTGTTGACGAACTCCTCCGGCCGTACGTCCGCCGGGCCGGGCAGCCGTCCTTCACCGAGGGTGCGTCGCGCGTAGCCGTAACTGGCGGTGTCCACGTCCAGGGCGAAGGTGGAGAGGTAGTCCGGCGGGGCGATGCCCGGCTTCTCCTCGTCCCCGCTCCCGTCCGCCCCGCCCTTCTCGTCCGCCCCGCCCTTCTCCGCCGCCCCGTCCGGAGCCGAGGACGCCGAGTCCGGCGCGGGCTGTGCGCCGCCGGTCGAACCCTGCGGAGGACGCGCGCCCGAGCGCTTGTCGGCGGCGGTGCCGTCCATCCCGCCGTTGCCGCACGCGGTGAGCAGCATCCCGCCCGCGAGCAGGAGCGCCATCGCCCCGGCCCGGCCCCCCGTCCGGCCCCCTCCCCGTACGCCCGTCCGCTTCTCGTTCCGGTGCTTCATCCGTAACCCCCCACGTCATCACGGCGCCTTCGACACTGTGAATGTGACGTACGAGGGGCCCGGCCGGAGTCGACGAAAGCGTTGCGGAACCATCTCGATGAGGCAACAGCGGCCGGAGAGGGCGCCCACGCGGTCGGCGAAACCGCGGAACATCAGGTTCAGGACACGATGTCCTTACGACTGAACCCGCGGAAGGCCAGAGCGAACAGGATCAGGGCGTACGTCACCGAGATCGCCGCTCCCTTGAGCATGCCGCCCCATTCCAGTTCCGGCTGGAGCGCGTCGGCCCAGGCGAACTGCCAGTGCGCGGGCAGGAAGTCGCGCCAGGAGCCGAGCGCCGTGACGGCGTCCAGCACGTTGCCGACGATGGTGAGGCCGACCGCGCCGCCGACCGCGCCGAGCGGGGCGTCCGTCTTCGTCGAGAGCCAGAACGCCAGTCCGGCGGTGACGAGCTGCGAGACGAAGATGAACGCGACGACGAGCGCGAGGCGGGGCACGGTGTCCCCGGCGGCCAGCGCTCCCCCGGTCGGCAGTTTCAGCGGCCCCCAGCCGTAGGCCGCCGTGCCCGCCGCCAGGGCGACGAGCGGCAGCAGCACCATCGCGGCCAGGCTGAAGCCGAGCGCGACGACGAGCTTGGACCACAGCAGCCGGGTCCGGGGCACGGGCGCGGCGAGCAGATAGCGCAGCGAGGACCAGCTCGCCTCGGAGGCGACGGTGTCCCCGCAGAACAGGGCCACCGGGATGACCAACAGGAAGCCGGCCGAGACGAACAGGGAGGTGGCGGCGAAGTTCGCGGCGGACTCGGTCGCCACGTCCATCAGGTTGATCCGGCCGCCGCCCCGGCCCCCTCCGCCGCCGTCCTCGCCGTCCGGCGTGCCGCCGATCGCGAAGGCGATGATCAGGATGAAGGGGAGGGCGGTGAGGATCCCGCCCATGAGCAGGGTGCGGCGGCGGCGCAGTTGCCGCATGGCCTCGACGCGGAGGGGGAGCGTGCGCCCGGCGCGGTAGCCGGCGGCTTCCGGGTGCTCGGGCTCCACCCGGGCCTCGGGGGGCTGGACGGCGGCGCTCATGCTGCTCCTTGGGAGATCAGGGTGAGGAAGGCGTCCTCCAGGCGGCGGTGCGGGCCGACGCCGGTGACCGGGACGTCGAGCCGGACCAGGTCGGCGACGAGCCGCGAGACGGTGGCCCCGTCGAGGCGGACGAGGAGTCCGCGCCCGTCGTCGGTGCGGACGGCGGAGCCGATGCCGGGCAGGGCGGCGACCTTCTCCGCGAGCGGTTCGGACACCTCCCCGTCCGTGGTCACCAGGATCATGTCGCCGGATCCGGTGATCTCGGCGACCGGACCGGCCTGCACGAGCCGGCCCCGGTCCATGACGACCAGGTGGGTGCAGGACTGCTCGACCTCGGAGAGGAGGTGGCTGGAGACGATGACGGTCCGGCCCCCGGCCGCGTAACGGATCATCACGTCACGCATCTCGCGGATCTGCGGCGGGTCGAGCCCGTTGGTCGGCTCGTCGAGGATCAGCAGGTCCGGCATGCCGAGCATGGCCTGCGCGATGGCGAGGCGCTGCCGCATGCCCTGGGAGTACGTCCGCACCGCACGGGCCAGCGCGTCGCCGAGGCCCGCGATCTCCAGGGCCTCGTCGATGTGGGCGTCCTCGGCGGGGCGGCCGGTGGCCTGCCAGTACAGGTCCAGGTTGGCGCGCCCGGAGAGGTGCGGCAGGAAGCCCGCGCCCTCGACGAAGGCGCCGACCCGGGAGAGGACCGGGGCGCCGGGCCGGATGGCCTGGCCGAAGACGCGGATCTCGCCCTCGTCGGGGGTGATGAGCCCCATGAGCATGCGCAGGGTGGTCGTCTTGCCCGCGCCGTTGGGGCCCAGCAGCCCGAGGACCTGGCCCTTCTCGACGCGGAAGGACAGCTCGCGCACGGCGTACCGGTCGACGGACTTCGCGTACTTCTTCGAGAGCCCGGTGATCTGGAGCGGTACGTCGGTGAGTCCGGGGTCCGGCGCGGGCGTCGCGGTCCGGCGGCGGGCGGTGAGCAGGAGGGCGGCGGCGATGACGAGGGCGGCGGCCGGGAGGCCCCAGGTCCACCAGGGGAGGGTGGCCGCCGCGGTCTTCACGGCGGGTGCGGTGGGGGCGGTCAGGGGGCCGTCGAGGGTCACGGTGTACGTGGCGGGCTCGGCCGGGGACGCGTACCCGAGGTCCGTCGCGGAGAACACCAGCCGCATCCGGTGACCGGCGTCGAACTCGTGGTCCACGGCGGGCAGCGCCAGTTCGACCGGCTTGCCCTGCTGGTCGGGGGTGATCCGGTAGGGGGCGACGAGCTGGGAGGGCAGCACCTGCTGCCTGCCGTCCGGCGACACGTCGTACACCTTGCCGAAGAGCACCGCGTCGCGGCCCTCCGTCGCCTTGACGTTCACGCGGACGGTGGGGGTGCCGGTGACGCGTACCGGGGCGGCCAGCGGGGTCGACTCGAAGCGGGCGAACTGTCCGGGGAAGTCGAGCGAGAGCCCGACGCCGAGGGAGGACAGCTGGGAGAGCCCGCCGCCGACGCCCGGTACGGCCGAGATCGCGGGCGGGGCGGCCCCGGCGGGGTTGCGGAACGTCTTCGTGGAGCCCTTGAGGGAAATCTCCTGGCCGCCGCTGCGCAACCCCGGGTAGGTGTCGCCGCTCGCGCCGCGCTTGAGGGCCGCCCCGTCCGTGGAGTCGATGCCTCCGGTGCGGGTGACGCGGAAGGCGGGCCCGGTGTCAGCACCGGTGTCCTGCTTGAGATACCGGTCGAACCAGGAGCCGATCCGCCCCTGGACGCGCGCGGTCTCGTTGTCGCCGCCGTCGTGTCCGCCGGAGATCCAGTCGACGGAGACGGGCGCGCCGTTGCCGCTGATCGCCTTCTGCATGGCGTCGGCCTGGCCGAGCGGGAAGAGGGAGTCGGACTGCCCCTGGAGGAGCAGCGAGGGGACCTTGACGCGGTCGGCGACGGCCGAGGGCGAACGCTCGGTGAGCAGCTTGATCGCGGCCTCGTCGGGCGTGCCGCTGACGGCGACCCGCTCGTACATCTCGCAGAGCCGCTTCTCGAACCGCTCGCAGCCGCCGCCGGTGGTGATGAAGATTCCCGCCCAGAGTTTCTTGAAGACCCCGTCCGGGAAGAGGGCGTCGGCCAGGTTCCAGTACGTGATCACCGGCGCGATGGCGTCGACCCGCTGGTCGTGCCCGGCGGCGAGCAGGGAGACGGCTCCGCCGTAGGAGGCCCCGGTGAGTCCGACCCGGGGGTCGCCCTTCCCGTCGAGCTCGACCTCGGGCCGCTCGGCCAGCCAGTCGATGAGCCCGGAGACGTCCTTGACCTCGCGGTCGGGGTCGTTCAGCGAGATCTCTCCGCCGGACTCGCCGAACCCGCGCGCCGACCAGGTCAGCACCGCGTACCCGTCCGCGGCCAGCTTCTCGGCCTGCGCCCGTACGTCGTTCTTGCTGCCGCCGAAACCGTGGCCGATGAGCACGGCGGGCCGCTTACCGGAACCTCCGGCGGTGAAGTACGAGGTGTCGATCGGCACCCCGCCCGGCCGCAGCGTCCGGTCCTCGCGCTGCACGGCGGGCGGGCCGTCGTCGGCGACCGCGGTCCAGGCGCCGCCGCCCACGAGCACGGCGAGCGCGGCGACGGCCGCGGCCCACCGGCCAGGTGTACGGGGCAGCAGGCGCCGCCATCGAGCAGTAGGGGTCTCCATTCCTCGACCCTAAACGGAGGATGCCACCGGCCGAAGTGCCGCCAGGGGGAGGCGGGCGGCCTCCTTGAGAGGTACGGTGCGCCTTCCTCGTACTCCGGACGCGGTACGGGGCCTTCCCCTCCCGGAGGTCATTGTGGACATACGCCGCGCAACGACCGTCGGGGAACTCCTCGCCGCCGGCCGCCTCTTCGACGCCCCGCCCCGCGAGGAGTGGGCGGCCCGCTTCCTCGCCGCGCCCGGCCACGTGCTGCTGATCGCGTACGTGGACGGGGCCCCGGCGGGCTTCGTCACCGGCATCGAGATGCTGCATCCGGACAAGGGCACGGAGATGTGCCTGTACGAACTCGGCGTCGACGGGCCCCACCGCCGCCGGGGCATCGGCAAGGCCCTGGCCCTCGCGCTCGTGGACCTCGCGCGGAAGCGGGGCTGTTACGACGTGTGGGTCGGGGTGGAGCCCGACAACGGGGCGGCGTCGGCGGCCTACCGGTCGGCGGGGGCGAGGGACGACGGGCGGTTCGCGATGCTGACGTGGGAGTTCGGGGGCGGCGGGCAGGAGGGTGTGGAGGGAGGTCAACCCTGACGTTCGTCGGGGGCCGTCCCTGTCGTTCGTCGCCTGCGTCCGGGCGCCGGTGGCTCCTACGTTCATCGGCATGGCAAAACACACACATCAACGCTCCCTGCCGCTGCGACTGTTCGGATCGGCGGCCCTGCTGGCGACGGCATCCGTCGTGATCGTCGGGCTGTCACCGGGAGGTCTGGGCCGGCCCGGCGCGGTCGAGGTCACGCGGGGAGCCTCTGTCTCCGCGTACCGGTCGTTGACGGGCGCCGTCTCCGACGCGCCGGGGTGGCTCGGGCACGCCCTGGAGCTCGCCTCGGAGGGCACGCTGCTCGTCCTGGGGCTGCTGCTGCTCGGGCTGGGCTGGACGGCTCTGCGCCGGAGGGACCCGGTCCGGGTGGCGGGGGTGGCCCTGATCGGTGCCGGGACCGTCGTGGCGTACGCCGTGAGCGAGGCGCTGAAGCTGGTCGTCGACCAGGAGCGTCCGTGCCGGGCGGTGGACGGCGTCGAGGTGGTCGCGGCGTGCCCGGTTCCGGGCGACTGGTCGTTCCCGAGCAACCACGCCACGCTGGCCGCGGCCCTCGCGGTGGGGCTGGCCGTGCGGAGGCCCCGGCTGGCGTTCGTGACGCTGCCGTTGGCCGTGGCGGCGGCGCTCCTGCGGGTCCTGGTGGGGGTCCACTACCCGCATGACGTCGTCGCCGGGGCGGTGCTGGGCGGCGCGGTGGCGGCGGCGGTGCTGCTCGCTCTGGGCGGCCCCGCCGAACGTCTGGCCTCAGCGCTGTTCGGGCTGCGGCGGGGGAAGGACGCCGGCCTCGTGGGCCACGACGGCGGCCGCGGCCCGGTTGTCGACGCCGAGCCGGGCCAGGACGGAACTGACGTGCGCCTTGACCGTTCCCTCGACCAGGTGCAGCCGCCGGGCGATCTGCCCGTTGGAGAGCCCGCTCCCCAGGTGGGACAGCACCTCGCGCTCCCGGGGCGTCAGCCCGGCGACCCGCTCCCGGGCGGAATCCCGCCGGCCGGCCAGGGTCCCGGCTCCGGTGGACGCCAGATGCGCGACCACCCGGGCCGCGACCTTCGGTGAGAGGTAGGCGGCGCCTTCGGCCACCGCCCGCACGCCCGCCAACAGCTCCTCCGGCTCGCCCGACTTGATCAGGAAGCCGGCGGCTCCGCAGCCCAGCGCCCGGAGGATGTAGTCGTCCTCGCCGAACGTGGTCAGCATGACGACTCCCGTGGCGGGCCGGGTGCGGCGGATCTCGGCCGCGGCGTCGATGCCGTTGACGTTCGGCATCCGTACGTCGAGCACAGCCACGTGCGGGCGGTGCGCGTGCACCAGCGCCACCGCTTCGCGCCCGTCAGCGGCCTCGGCGACGATCTCGATGCCGGGATCGGTGGCCAGTACGGCGCGCACGCCCGCACGGATCATCGGCTCGTCGTCGGCGACGATCACGCGCGTCGTCCCTCCCCGGTCCGCACCCGCGCCGCTCATCGGGCGCTCACGGGGCCAGGGCGTCGCGGGAGGCCAGCGCGCCGCCCCGGAAGCACAGCCGGTAGACGTCCCCGGACCGGTCGTCGAAGCGGTCGGCCGTCATCGCGTAGAACTCGCACGTCACCCCTCGTTCCTCCGGTTCAGCACCCGGCGGCCGATGCACCGCCTGCCGGTCCGGGAGCACCTTCCGCACCTCGGACCGATCCTGCCCCACCCGCAGTCGGGCGTAGTCGCGCGGGTCGAGGACGGACCGGGACGCGGACACCGTCTCCCACACCGCCAGGCCCGCACTGAGCACCGCGCCCGCGGCCAGGGGCGCCACCAGCGCGGTGAGCAGGGTACGGCCGACGCGCAGCCGGGCCCTGCGGTACTCCGAGAGAGCGCCGCTCCCCGGCTCGGGCGGGGGCGTTGAGCGGCCCTCGGGGGGCGGGGGTTGGTGCTCGGAGGGCCGGGGTTCGGAGGGCGGGGGCCCGGCGGACCGTTGTACGGAGGGCGGGGGCTCGGGGGGCAGGGATTCGGAGGGCCAGGGTTCAGGTTCGTGGGCCCTGGGTTCCGAAGACCGGGGCAGTGGTTGCGCAGGAGCGTCGTGGGGCAGTCGGGCGGCGACGACGAAGCCGCCGTCCCGGGGGCCGTGGTCGAGGGAGCCACCGGCGAGCCGGACGCGCTCGTCCAGCCCGATGAGCCCCCGGCCCCCGGGACCCGGCTTCGGGGGCGGACCGGGCCGTGCACGGGCGTCGGCGTTTCCGACCACCACCCGGGTCTCGGTGGCGGTGTGCGAGAGGGCGACGCGCACGGGCGCACCGGGCGCGTGCTTGACCGCGTTGGTCAGGGCTTCCTGCACGACGCGGTACGCGGCGCGTTCGACGGACGCGGGAAGTCCCACGGCCTCCCCGTCCACCGACAGCTCCACGGCGAGGCCGGAGGCGGCGGCGTCACCGACGAGCCGGGCGATGTCGGAGTCGGCGGGCCGCACCGGCGGGGGCTCGGTCTCCTCGCGCAGGACGCCGATCACCTCGCCGAGGCGTTCCACGGCGGCGGCCGCCCTGCCCCGGATGTCCTGGGCGGTTCGCCGGTGCTGTTCGTCCAGTCCGGGAGCCAGCTTCAGCGCCCCCGCCGACAGGGCGATCAGGCTGAGATCGTGACCCAGCGCGTCGTGCATGTCCTGGGCGATACGGGATCGCTCCTGCGACCTCGCCTGCTCGGCGACCAACTGCCGCTCCCGCTCCAGCTGCCCGGCCCGCTCCCACCCGGCCCGCGCCAACTCCCGGTACTGACGCCGGAACCGCCCCAGGAACCAGGGCGGCAGCACGACGAGGACGACCACCGCGACGAACCGCGTCCCGAGGGCGAGCAGGGACGGCGCCACGGACACGGCCGCCGCCCCCGCCCCGAGGGCGCCGACCAGGAACAGCGCGAACGGCCCGCCCCGCCCGGGCTGCCGCCCCAGCAGAAAGGCGGCGGCCGCCGCCGGCAGGGCCCACCACCAGCTCACCAGGCACAGAACACCGAACGCCGTCGTCGCGCACGCCGGCAGACCGCGACCGCGGAGTGCGGACGCCCGCCGTAGTGCGAAGGCCCGCCGAAGGCCGTACGCCACCCGCCGAAGGCCGGACACCGGGTCGGATCCACCAGAGGTCTTGTTCACAGACAGGACGTTACGCAGGCGGACAGGCGTCCGGCACTGCCGAAAGTCATACCCGCGAACGGGAGGGGCGGGGTGTTCACGGGCCCAACCCGCGGGACGGGTCCGAGGCCCGGCATCCCGTTTCCCTCAGCCGCGTACGCCCCCGCCTACAGAAGGGACAGGCTCCGCCCTACCCTGTCCCTCATGTACCCACCCGGACGGCCGGAGGCCGTGGACCACGGCATCGCATGGCCCGTACCCGCTCCCGGCGAGGTCTGGACCGTGGGCGCGGTCATCCTCGACCGGGACGGCAGGGCCTTCGCCCAGAAGCGCAGCGCGGACCGCCGTCTCTTCCCCAGCACCTGGGACATCGTGGGCGGACACGTCGAGCCGGGCGAAACGCTCCTGCGGGCCCTCGCCCGGGAGATACGGGAAGAGACCGGCTGGCGGCTCCGGCGGGTGGCGCGGTTGCTCGGGACCACCACGTGGACCGGTGACGACGGTGGCGGGCTCCGCCATGAGGCCGACTGTCTCGTCCAGGTGGACGGGGATCTGGACCACCCCGCCCTGGAGTGGGCCAAGCACTCCGCGTACGACTGGTTCGGCCCCGGCGACCTCCATCGCCTCAAGGAGAACCGCGGCCCCGGCGAGTTCCTGATCCACGACCTGATCTCCGGCGTTCTCCGGGGCCGCCCGGGAGGCGGCTGACCTCTCTGGCGGGCAGGCGGGCAGGCAGGCGGGCAGCCGGCCTGTCCGGCAGCCCGCCGGGAGACCTCGGTGCGGCCTCAGTGGTTGCGCGGGAATCCCAGGTCGACGCCGGACGGGGCGTCCGCCGGGTCCGGCCAGCGGGTCGTGACGACCTTGCCGCGGGTGTAGAAGTGCACGCCGTCGTTGCCGTAGATGTGGTGGTCCCCGAACAGGGAGTCCTTCCAGCCGCCGAAGGAGTGGTAGCCCACCGGGACCGGGATCGGCACGTTGACGCCGACCATGCCGGCCTCGACCTCCAGCTGGAAGCGGCGGGCCGCGCCGCCGTCGCGGGTGAAGATCGCGGTGCCGTTGCCGAACGGCGAGGCGTTCATGAGGGCGACGCCGTCCTCGTACGTCTCCACGCGGAGCACGCACAGCACCGGGCCGAAGATCTCGTCCCTGTACGCGTCGGAGTCGGTGGAGACCTTGTCCAGGAGGGAGAGGCCGATCCAGTGGCCGTCCTCGAAGCCCTCCACCGTGTGGCCCGTGCCGTCGAGGACGACCTCCGCGCCCTGGGCCGCCGCGCCCGTGACGTAGGAGGCGACCTTGTCGCGGTGGGCGGCGGTGATCAGGGGGCCCATCTCGGAGGCGGGGTCGTTGCCGGGGCCGATCGTGATCTTCTCGGCGCGCTCGCGGATCTTGGCGACCAGCTCGTCACCGATCGCGCCGACCGCGACGACCGCCGAGATGGCCATGCAGCGCTCGCCCGCCGAGCCGTACGCCGCCGAGACCGCCGCGTCGGCGGCCGCGTCCAGGTCGGCGTCCGGGAGGACGAGCATGTGGTTCTTCGCGCCGCCGAGGGCCTGCACGCGCTTGCCGTTGGCGGAGGCGGTGGCGTGGATGTAGCGGGCGATGGGGGTGGAGCCGACGAAGGAGACGGCCGCCACGTCGGGGTGGTGGAGCAGGGCGTCCACCGCGACCTTGTCGCCGTGGACGACGTTGAGGACGCCGTCCGGCAGGCCCGCCTCCGACGCCAGCTCGGCCAGCAGCATGGCGGCGGACGGGTCCTTCTCGCTCGGCTTCAGCACGAACGCGTTGCCGCACGCGATCGCCAGCGGGAACATCCACATCGGCACCATGGCCGGGAAGTTGAACGGGGTGATGCCCGCCACGACGCCCAGGGACTGGCGGATCGAGGAGACGTCGACCCGGTTGGAGACCTGGGTGGAGAGCTCGCCCTTGAGCTGCGTGGTGATCCCGCACGCCAGCTCGACGATCTCCAGCCCTCGGGCCACCTCGCCCAGCGCGTCCGAGTGCACCTTGCCGTGCTCGGCGGTGATCAGCGCGGCGATGTCGTCGCGGTGGGCGTCCAGCAGCGCGCGGTAGCGGAAGAGGACCGCGGTGCGCTGGGCGAGGGAGGACGTGCCCCAGGTCGCGTACGCCGCCTTCGCCGCCGCCACCGCCGCGTCGACCTCCTCCACCGAGGCCAGCGCCACCCGCGTGGTGACCGCGCCGGTGGCCGGGTCCGTGACGGGACCGTACTGGCCCGACGTGCCCTCCACTGTCTTGCCGCCGATCCAGTGGTTGACGGTCTTCGTCATGACGTACTCCTTCAGGCTTCGGGCAGGCGCAGGGGTGGTTTCACAGGTGGCGGCGTCGGGCGGCGACCTGCCGGTCGTACTCTTCCCGTGCCTTGACCGCCGCCGGTCGGCTCGCGGTTTCGGCCACAGGAACATCCCACCACGCCTGTGCCGGAGGGGGGCCCGACACTGTGTCGGGCGTTTCGGTCTCGACGTAGACACAAGTGGGGCCCTGTGCGTCGCGGGCCTCCGCGAGGGCTTTGCGCAGGTCGTCGACGGTGGTGGCGCGCAGGACGCGCATACCGAGGGAGGCCGCGTTGGCCGCCAGATCGACGGGGAGCGGCGGGCCGGTGAAGCCGCCGTCCGGGTCCCGGTGGCGGTAGGCCGTGCCGAGGCGCTCGCCGCCGACCGCGTCGGAGAGACCGCCGATGGAGGCGTATCCGTGGTTCTGGAGGATCAGCAGTTTCAGCGGCAGGTCCTCCTGGACGGCGGTGACGATCTCGGTGGGGTTCATGAGGTACGTGCCGTCGCCGACGAGCGCCCAGACGGGGCGGTGGGGCGGCCGGGGTGGGCTGACCGGGTGGCCCGGGTGGTCCGGGCTGCCCTGTGCGGCGGTGGTGCGTGGGCCGCTGGGGGCTTCCGTGCCGGTCGGGCCGCCTGGGCCGCTTGACGGTCTTGGGGCTTCGGTGGCCAGCAGCACGCCGATCGCGGCCGGGATCTCGTAGCCCATGCAGGAGTAGCCGTACTCGACGTGGTACTGGTCGCGGGAGCGGGTGCGCCAGAGCTTGTGGAGGTCGCCGGGGAGGGAGCCGGCGGCGTTGATGAGGATGTCGTCCTCGGTGGCCAGGGCGTCGAGCAGGCCGAGGACCTGGGTCTGGGTGGGGCGCGCGGTGGGGTCGGGGGTGGTGAAGGACGCTTCGACCTGTTCCTCCCACGCCTCCTTCGCGCCGGTGTACTCCGTCTCGTACGCCGGGTCGACCCGGTACCCCCGTCCGGCGAGGGCCGCCGTGAGCGCCTCCAGGCCGGTGCGGGCGTCGGCCACCAGGGGGAGGGCGGCGAGCTTGTGGGCGTCGAAGCCGGTGATGTTGAGGTTGAGGAAGCGGACGGCCGGGTTCTCGAAGAGCGTGCCGGAGGCGGTGGTGAAGTCCGTGTACCGGGTGCCGACGCCGATCACCAGGTCGGCGGTGCGGGCCAGTTCGTCGGCGGTGGCCGTACCGGTATGGCCGATTCCGCCCACGTCCGCCGGGTGGTCGTGGCGCAGGGCCCCCTTCCCGGCCTGGGTGGAGGCGACCGGGATGCGGGTGGCGGCGGTGAACGCGGCGAGGGTCTCCTCGGCGGCGCTGTGGCGGACCCCGCCGCCCGCGACGATCAGGGGGCGACGGGCCGAGCGCACCGCCCGTACCGCCGCTTCCAGTTCGGCCGCGTCCGGAGCCGGTCTGCGCACCCGCCAGACCCGCTCCGCGAAGAACTCCTCCGGCCAGTCGTACGCCTCCGCCTGCACGTCCTGCGGCAGCGCCAGCGTGACCGCGCCCGTCTCGGCCGGATCGGCCAGGACCCGCATCGCCTGGAGGGCCGCCGGGATGAGCGCTTCGGGGCGGGTGACCCGGTCGAAGTAGCGCGAGACCGGCCGCAGGCAGTCGTTGACCGACACGTCACCGGCGTACGGCACTTCGAGCTGTTGCAGTACGGGGTCGGCGGGGCGGGTCGCGAAGGTGTCACCCGGGAGGAGGAGGACGGGGAGATGGTTGACGGTGGCGAGGGCGGCGCCGGTGACGAGGTTGGTGGCGCCCGGGCCGATGGAGGTGGTGACCGCGTGCGCGGAGAGCCGCCCGGACTGGCGCGCGTACCCCACGGCCGCGTGCACCATGGCCTGTTCGTTGCGCCCCTGGAGGTACGGCATCCGGTGCGCGGTCCTGTTCCCGTTGCCCGCCTCGACCAGCGCCTGGCCGATGCCGGCGACGTTGCCGTGGCCGAAGATGCCCCAGGTGGCGTTGATGAGGCGGTGCCGGCGGCCGTCCCGCTCGGTGTACTGACGGGCGAGGAAGGCGACCAGGGCCTGAGCGGTGGTCAGGCGGCGGGTGCGTGCGGACCGCGTGCTCGCGGGACTCGTCGGGCTCAACCTGCTACCTCCGGGTCGGGCGACGACCCGTCCGTGTCCGGGCGGGCGGTCTTCGGATGCGCTGTGTGCGGATGCGCTGTGTGCTGATGCGCCGCGTCCTGCTGTTGCGCGGTGGGGTGTTGCCCCGCGTGCCGCTGTTGCGTGGTGCGCTGCTGCTGTGCCGTGTAGAGCGGGAGTCTGGCGTCTACCGGCTGCTGGGGCCAGACGTCGCGGATCCATCCGTGGTCCGGATGGTCGCGGATCAGCCAGGTCCGCTCCTCCCCCGGGCCCGCCATGACGTTCAGGTAGTACAGCGTCCGGCCGGGCGGGGCGATGGACGGGCCGTGCCAGCCGTCGGGGATGAGGACCGCGTCACCGCTGCCGACCTCGGCGAGGACGTCCGTACCGCCGTCGCGCGACGGGGAGACCCGGTGGTAGCCGAGGCCGCCCCGCTCCACCTCGAAGTAGTAGATCTCCTCCAGCTCGCACTCCTCGCCCGGGACGTGCTCGTCGTGCTTGTGGGGCGGGTAGGAGGACCAGTTGCCGCCGGGCGTGAGGACTTCGACGGCGATCAGGCGGTCGCACGCGAAGGTGTCGGCGGCGGCGAAGTTGTTGACCTGGCGCGAACAGTCGCCGGTGCCGCGCAGCTCGACGGGTACCTCCGGCGCGGGGCCGTAGCGAGCGGGGAGTCGTCGCTCGCACTTCGCTCCTGCCAGGGCGAAGCGGCCTCCTGCGCCGGAGGCGATCTGCGCCCGGTCGTCGCGCGGCACGTAGGCGAAATCACTCACCCCGCTGAACACGCTTTCCCGGCCCAGCAGTTCAAAGGTGTCACCACCTGCCGTATGCACCGTACAGCCGCCGGTCAACGGCAGGACGATCCATTCGCTCTCCCCGGTGAC
Source organism: Streptomyces sp. cmx-18-6 (assembly GCF_046548915.1). Lineage (NCBI taxonomy): Bacteria > Bacillati > Actinomycetota > Actinomycetes > Kitasatosporales > Streptomycetaceae > Streptomyces > Streptomyces sp. cmx-18-6. The sequence continues at coordinate 756,207 of NZ_JAEBEP010000001.1, forward strand.
GAGCGTATGAACTCCGCCCGGTTCCAGCTCGAGAACGCGCAGACTGGACCGATCCCATCCGGCCATTTTCGGATCGATGTCCAGGACGTAGGGTCCGCGCCCCGCGCTCCCGGAGGGCAGGTGGTGGCGCGCGGCGGGCGGAGCGCCCCCGGCAGCCCCGGCGTTCCCAGCTTCCGCCGTGTCCCCTGTGTGCCCTGTGTTCTCTGTGTCCTCGGTGCTTTCGGTGTGGCGCTCGTGGTGGTGTTCGTGGTGCGTGTCCATGCCCACTCCTTACCCGTCCTGCCCGTCCTTGCCCGGCTACAGCAGCGCTACGGCGGTGTCGACGGCCCCCGCCACGTCCCCGTCGACCGGATAGAGCAACGACCGCCCCACGACCAGCCCCCGCACGCTCGGCAGCCGCAGCGCCTCGCGCCACTTCCCGTACGCCCCGTCCAGGTCGTCGCCCACCTCCCCGCCGAGCAGCACGGCGGGCAGCGTGGAGGTCTCCATGACCCGGGCCATGTCGGCCGGCTTTTCGGTGACGGGGACCTTCAGCCAGGTGTACGCGGAGGTCCCGGCCAGGCCGGACGCGATGGCGATGGAGGTGGCCACGGCGGTCGCGCCGAGGTCGTTGCGGAGGCGGCCGTCGACGCGCCGGCAGAGGAACGGCTCGACGAAGACGGGCAGCCGGTGCGCCGCCATGGCGTCGATCGCGCGGGCGGCGGCGTGCAGGGTGTCCAGGGAGCCGGGGTCGTCGTGGTCGATGCGCAGCAGGAGCTTCCCCGCGTCGAACCCCTGGCGGACCAGGTCCTCGGGGCGGTGGCCGGTGAACCGGTCGTCGAGCTCGAAGGAAGCGCCCGCGAGCCCGCCCCGGTTCATGGAGCCCATGACGACCTTGTCCTCCAGGGCTCCGAGGAGGAGCAGGTCGTCCAGGACGTCGGCGGAGGCGAGGACCCCGTCGACTCCCGGACGGGAGAGGGCGAGGCGGAGCCGCTCCAGCAGCTCGAACCGGTTGGCCATGGCGAGGGCCCGGTCCCCGACCGCGAGGGCGCCGCGTGCGGGGTGGTCGGCGGCGATGATCATCAACCGGCCGGGGTGCGCCGGGCCTTCGCGGGCGGCGTCGGTCGGAGTGCTGGTGTCGGTGTCGGTGTCGGTGTCGGTGTCGGTGTCGACCGTACGGAGCAGGGGTCTCCGCCTCCGTCGTGCGGCGGCTTCGGCCACCGCTTCGGGGTGCTCGGCGCGGAGGCGGACCAGGTCGTGGACGGAGCGGGCGGCGGGGGTGGCAGGGGTGGCGGGGGTGGCGGGGGTCATGAGCCCGCCCCCGAGGGCCCGGAGGCGATGTCCTCGGTGACCGCCCCCTCCGCGAGCGCCCGCTCCACCTCGTCCGGGAAGGGCATGGCGGAGGAGCAGGCGAGGCGGGAGGCGACGATGGCCCCGGCGGCGTTCGCGTACCGCATGATCCGCGCGATGTCCCATCCGGCGAGCAGCCCGTGGCAGAGCGCGCCCCCGAACGCGTCCCCGGCGCCGAGCCCGTTGACGACCTCCACGGGCAGGGGCGGCACATCGGCGGTGGAGCCGTCGCGGTGCACGGCCAGGACGCCCTTCGGCCCCTGCTTGACGACGGCAAGCTCCACCCCGGCCGCGAGCAGGGCGCGGGCGGCGGCGTGCGGTTCGCGCTCGCCGGTCGCGATCTCGCACTCGTCTACGTTGCCCACGGCGACGGTGGCGTGGGCGAGCGCTTCCCGGTAGCGGGCGGGGGCCACGGAGCTGTGGTCCTCTCCGTCCCAGAACATGGGCCGCCAGTCGAGGTCGAACACGGTCGCGGTGCGGGGCTCGCGGTCCGGGCTCTCGCTGCGGGTCCGGAGGGCCGCCAGGGTCGCGGTCCGACTCGGTTCGGCGCTGAGCCCGGTGCCGGTCATCCAGAAGATCCGGGCGGCGCGCACCGCGTCGAGGTCGAGCTCCGGCGGGTGGATCTCCAGGTCGGGCGCTTTGGGCTGCCGGTAGAAGTAGAGGGGGAAGTCGTCCGGCGGGAAGATCTCGCAGAACGTGACCGGGGTCGGGTACTCCTCGACCGCCGTCACCCACCGGTCGTCCACGCCGAAACCTTCGAGCTCCTGGTGGAGGTACTCCCCGAAGGCGTCCGAGCCGGTCCGGGTGATCAAGGCGGTCCGCCGCCCCAGCCGGGCCGCCGCCACCGCCACGTTCGTCGGGGAGCCGCCGAGGAACTTGCCGAACGTCTCGACCCGGGCGAGCGGCACCCCGACCTCCAGGGGGTAGATGTCCACCCCGATCCGCCCCATGGTGATCACGTCGTACGGCTCAGGCATGCGCATCCCTTCGACCCTCGTCGGCCGACTGATCCCAGGTCTAGTCCCCGCCCGGGAACCCTGTCAACATTTTGTCCGGACATTCGGACGAACCCTTGACACTCTTCCGTACGGGCCGCGACGCTGGGCGATATGACCCCCTCCGCACCCTCTTCGGCCCGCATCCGTATCGGCTCGGCACCCGACTCGTGGGGGGTGTGGTTCCCCGACGACCCGCAGCAGGCGCCCTGGCAGCGCTTCCTCGACGAGGTGTCCGAGGCCGGTTACGAGTGGATCGAGCTCGGTCCGTACGGCTATCTGCCCACCGATCCGGCCCGGCTGACGGACGAGACCCGCAGCCGGGGGCTCACCGTCTCCGCGGGCACCGTCTTCACCGGCCTGCACCACGGTCCGGAGGTCTGGGACCGGACCTGGGCGCATGTGGCGGACATCGCCGAACTGACCCGGGCCATGGGTGCCGAACACCTGGTCGTCATCCCTTCCTTCTGGCGCGACGACAAGACGGGCGAGGTCCTGGAGGACCGCACGCTGGCCCCCGCGCAGTGGCGGGACCTCACCGCCCAGACCGAACGGCTCGGCCGGGAGGTCCGGGAGCGCTACGGGCTCCGCATCGTCGTCCACCCGCATGCGGACACCCACATCGACAGCGAGGAGAACGTCAACCGCTTCCTCGACGCCACCGACCCCGCCCTGGTCTCGCTCTGCCTGGACACCGGGCACTACGCCTACTGCGGCGGCGACAGCGTCAAGCTCATCGAGACATACGGAGAACGCATCGGCTACCTCCACCTCAAGCAGGTCGACCCCGAGGTCCTGGCGACCGTGGTGGCCGACGAGGTCCCGTTCGGCCCGGCCGTGGCGCGGGGCGTGATGTGCGAACCGCCCGGCGGCGTGCCCGCCCTGGAACCCGTCCTGGACGCGGCCCGGGCCCTGGACGTCGACCTGTTCGCGATCGTGGAGCAGGACATGTACCCGTGCGACCCGGACAAGCCGCTCCCGATCGCGCGCCGCACCCGCGAGTTCCTCCGCTCCTGCGGGAGCCCCGGCACAGCGGGTGCGCCCGGTACGCCCGGCGCGCCCCGAGTCGCCGGCTGAGGCTCCTGCCTCGACCTCCGACCCCGAGCTGGGGCCTCGACCCCGGACCCCGGCCTCCGACCCCGGGCTCGGGCCCCGGCTGCCGTGCCGGGCCCCGGCATCGGACTTCGACCTCCAACCCCGGCTGCCGTGCCGGGCCCCGGCCTCCGCCCCGGGCCTCGGCCTCGGTGTCCGCGTCAGACTCCCGTACGCCCGTCGATGCGCTCGCGTATCAGGTCGGCGTGCCCGCAGTGGCGCGCGTACTCACCGATCATGTGCGTGTAGATCCACCGCAGCGTCACCTCCCCGCCCATGAACGGGCTGGTGTCGTCGAGCCCTCGGCCCGCGCAGTTCTCCCGCCCCCTGCGGACCTCGGCCTCCCACACCGCCACCGCGTCGCCGTACGTGGCGTCCTCGGCAAGCTCGAACCCGCCGTCGTGCCCACCGCCCCCACCCCCGTCGACCGGGGCGAACAGCGCCGGAACGTCCTCCTGCGCGAGGACCTTCCGGAACCAGTTCCGCTCGACGGCCACCGCGTGCTGGACGAGCCCGAGCAACGTCATCGCGGAAGGAGCCACGGACGCCTCACGGAGCTGCGCCTCGGACAGCTCCGCGCACTTCTGGGCGAGGGTGGCGCGATAGAAGTCGAGCCAGCTCTCCAGCGTGGTCCGCTCATCGGCGACCGGCGGGGGCATGGGGCGTTCGGAAGTGCTCATGGTCATCATCGTGGCACCCGGGTCTGACATCGTCCGGATTCCGCACCACAGCTGGCTGTTCATCCCTTCTGTCACAGCAGTAACTGTTTCGCCACACATATCTCCGTTACGCGGGTTTTCCGTCACAGGCGCACGACAGCCCCACCCCGCCTGCCGCCAGGGGTCGTTCAACCCAGCGCAGGCTGAGTGATCGTCAGCCCGCGCCCCGCGACTTCCCCCCGGCCGGCACCCCACCGCCGCCGCTGAGGGGCGGGGCAGAACCGAGCAGCACAGAGCAGCACAGAGCAGCAGCACAGAGAGGTGTCACGGATGACGGACAGAACACTCTGGTCCTACAAGGACATTGCCGCGCACATCCAGGTCCAGCCGGACACCGTCCGCTCCTACCGCAAACACGGCCTCCTCCCCCCGCCCGACCAGGTGAAGAACGGAAAGCCCTACTGGTACGGCGACACCATCCGAGCCTGGGTCGCCTCCCGCCCCCGCAACCGGGGCCGCTGACCCGCCACACTCTCCCCCCGGAGGAACTCTTCCGGGTGGGCCCGGGGGCCGTTGCTGAACCGGATCCCGGGCCCGCCCCCGCAGAGGCCACGTGGCTACGCCCCCGTGGTGACCTTCTCCCCGTCGCGGGTCGCCTCGGGTATCTCCCCGTCGACCGTGGGCTCCCCCGGGCCGCCGGGCCCGTCCTTCGTGCCGGAAGGGGCCGGGGCCGACTCGCCCTCGCTGAGGCCGAATCTCTGGTGGAAGGCGCGCAGTGGCTTGGGGGCCCACCAAGTGGCGTGGCCCGTCAGCTTCATCACCGCGGGGACCAGCAGGCTGCGGATCACCATGGCGTCCATCAGGACGGCGAGGGCGATGCCGAGTCCCAGCATCTTGGTGTTGGTGACCCGTGAGGTGCCTATGGCGACCATCACGACCGCCAGGATCACCGCGGCCGCGGTGATCAGGCCGCCCGTGCGGGACAGTCCGAAGGTGACCGAGTGCTCGTGGTCGCCGGTCCGGTCGTACTCCTCCTTGATGCGGGAGAGCAGGAAGACCCCGTAGTCCATGGAGAGGCCGAAGGCCACGCAGAACATCAGGACGGGCAGCGTCGTCTCTATGTCCCCCGTACTGGTGAAGGCGAGGATCCCCGAGAGATTGCCGTCCTGGAAGACCCAGACCACCGCCCCGAACATCGCCGTCAGGCTGAGGGCGTTGAGCACGACCGCCTGGATCGGGATGAGCACGCTGCCGGTGAGCAGGAAGACCAGGAGCAGCGTCACCACGACGATGATGCCGATCGCCCAGGGCAGCCGGTCCGCGATGGCGTCCTTGGAGTCGACGAGGACGGCAGCCGTGCCCGTGACCGAGGTGTCGAAGGAGCCGGCGGGCATCGCGCGCAGGTCCCGTACGAGCTGCTGGGTCTCCTGCCCGACCGCCTCGCCGTCCGGCAGCACGCTGAAGTACGCGGCCGAGTCCCCCGTGACCGGGCCGTCGACGCGCAGCACGCCCGGGACCTTCTCGATCCGGTCCTTGAGGGCTGCGTACGCGGCGGGCGTCCCCTCTCCCTCGGCTAGCAGCTCCAGGCCGCCGCTGGGGCTGCCGGGGAAGCCGTCCCGGATGTGCTCCTGGACCACCCGGGACTCGGCCCCGGCGGGGAGCTGGCGGTCGTCCGCCGTACCGAACTTGACCCCGAGGAAGGGCAGTCCGAGCAGGACGAGCCCCACGGTGGTGACGATGGCGAAGACGGGAGCCCTGCGCATCACCAGGACGGCGAAGCGCGCCCATCCCCGGCCGGTCTCCTCGGCAGCGGCTTCTGCGGTGGCCCGGCCCTTCCTGCGGCGCAGCAGGCGGCGCAGGTCGAGCGCGTTGACCCGGGGGCCCAGCAGCATGAACGCGGCGGGGAGCAGGATCAGTGCCGCGGCGGCGGCCAGCAGGACCACGGCTATGCCGGCGTAGGCGAAGGACCGCAGGAAGTACTGGGGGAAGACCAGCATCGCCGACAGGGAGACCGCGACGGTCAGCGCGGAGAAGAGCACCGTCCGGCCTGCGGTGCGCAGCGTGGCGCCGACCGCCGTCCGGGTGTCGGCCCCGGCGTCGAGCTCCTCGCGGAAGCGGCGGACGATGAACAGGGCGTAGTCGATGGCCAGTCCGAGGCCGAGGGCCGTGGTGAGGTTCATCGCGAAGACCGAGACGTCGGTGAACTCGGTCAGGCCGCGCAGCACGGCGTTGGTGCCGAGGATGGCGACGATGCCGACGAGCAGCGGCAGCATGGCGGCGACCGCACTGCCGAAGACCATGACCAGCAGGACCAGCGTCACGGGCAGGGCGATGAGCTCGGCCCGCAGCAGGTCCTCCTGGATGATCGTCTGCATCTCGTGCTGGACGGCGACGGGCCCGCCCAGCGAGACCTTCACCGGGCCGCTCTCCCCGGCGAAGGCGGGAGCGATCCGTTCGAGCGTCTCGCCCGCCTCTGTCTCGTCGCCCCCTATCCGGGCCGCGATGAGCGCTTCGCGGCCGTCCTCGGCGCGCAGGGCGGGCGCCTCGGTCTGCCAGTACGACGTCACTCCGGATATGCCGGGCTCGGCGGTGAGCCGCTCGGTGAGCCGTGCGGCCTCCGCGGCCACCGCCGGATCGTCGACGGAGGCGCTGCCGCTGTCCACCAGCAGGAGCAGGTTCGGCTGCGAGGCGGGGAACTCCCGCTCCAGCGCCTCGGTGGCGTAGGTCGACTCGGCGTCGGGGGCCTGCCAGCCGCCGCTGCCCATCCGGTCGGCCACCCCGCTCCCGGCGAACACGGCGAGCGCGGTGATCACCAGGGCGGCCAGCAGGGCCAGCCGGGGCCTGGCGGTGACGAACCGGGTCCAGCCCCCGACCGGCTGCGACAAGCCGGCCTGACCGGACGAGCCGGGCGAGCCGGATCGGCCGGGCGAGCCGGATCGGCCGGGCGAGCCGGATCGGCCGGGTGAGCCGGATCGGCCGGGTGAGCCGGATCGGCCGGGTGAGCCAGGCGGGCCGGACGAGCCGGGTGGACCGTTGACTTCGGACATGGTGCGGTGTCCCCTTCACCGAGACCCGGGCAGCGCAGGGCAGCATGGGTCAGTCGTTGCCACTTACACTGGCAAACACGAGTAGTCGCTCGCGTTTCCTTAGAATGCGAGCGAACACTCGCGTTTGTCAAACGCATCATGAAAGCTGGGGAAGACCGTGCCGGAGTCCAAAGCCAGGAAGGGCGCCACGGGGGAAGGCGCCACCAAGAAACCCGGAGCCGACGAGGCGGGCGGCACCGCGGAGGCCACCCGCCCGCGCCGCCGCCAGGCCCGTGGCGAAGCCCGTATCGCCCAGTTGCTCCAGGCCGCGGCCAGCGTCTTCTGCACCAGCGGCTACACCGCCTCCAGCACCAACGCCATCGCCCGCGAGGCCGGCGTCTCGCCGGGCACGCTGTACCAGTTCTTCCCGAACAAGGAGGCCATCGCCGTCGAGCTGGGCGACCAGCTCCTCAACCGCTGGCGCGACACCTATGGCGCGGCCTTCACCCCGAGCCACATGGAACTGCCGCTCGACCGCATGCTGGACGCCGTCCTCGACCCGTTGATCGCCTTCAACTGCGAGAACCCGGCGTTCTTCGCGCTGATGCACGGCTCGGAGATCCCCGGGCGGATCACCGAGGCGCACGACACCGTGCACGCCACCATGCTGGCCCGGGTCGAGGAGATCCTCGTCAACTACCTCCCGGCGATCCCCGGCGACCAGGTCCACCGGGTCGCCGACATGACCTTCATGACGTTCAAGGCCGGGCTCGATCTGATCATGGCCCACGAGGGCGAGGAGCGGGACGCCTACATCCGCGAGCTGAAGGTGCTCATGTTCCGCTACCTGGATCCCCTGATCGGCGACGACTCACCCCATCTGGCTCCGCACGCCCGCCAGGGCCGTACCCCTTAGAGAACCCTTAGCGCCGAAGCAGCCGGTCGGCCCCACCGGGCGCGCCTCCCTCCGGCCAATACCCCCTAGGGGTATAGTATGAGGTGAGTGAGACGCCCCGGGCTTCCCTGTGGCCCCCTGCGTCACACGCGTACGCCCCCGGAACGCGTCGCCCCAAGACGCGCTGACGAACTTCGTGCCTGCCGAAGAGGAGACCACCATGACCGCCGAGACCGAGCCCACCACCCAGTCCACCGGCTCCTGCTGCTCGCCCGCCGGCTCCTGCCACGGCGGTGCGAGCGACGTGCAGATCGAGTCGGCGGACTCGGTCACCACGGTGTACGAGGTCAAGGGCATGACCTGCGGCCACTGCGAGGGGGCCGTGTCGGAGGAGATCTCCGCGCTCGGCGGCGTGACGTCCGTCGAGGCCGTCGCCGCCACGGGGCGCGTCACCGTCTCCTCCAAGGCCCCGCTGACCGAGGACGCCGTGCGCGCCGCCGTCGACGAGGCCGGTTACGAGCTCGTCGGCCGGGCCGCCTGAGCGCCGCCGCACCACCTCTCCCGGTCGGGCCGCGCCCACCAGCAGATACTGGTGGGGTACGGCCCGACCTGCGTTACCCAGGAGTTCGGACATGGCCAGCACAGCAGCAGCCGGAACCCCGGCCGCGAACGCCTCCGAGGCCGAGCTCATGATCGGCGGCATGACGTGCGCCTCGTGCGCCGCCCGCGTCGAGAAGAAGCTCAACCGGATGGACGGCGTGAGCGCCACGGTGAACTACGCGACCGAGAAGGCGCGCGTCACGTTCACGGAGGGGTTGGCGCTGTCGGATCTCGTCGCGACGGTCGAGAAGACCGGCTACACGGCCCGGCCCGTCGCACCCCCGGAGCGGAAACCGGAACGGAAGCCCGAGCCTGGACCTGAGCGGAATCCGGAACAGGCCGCCGCCCTCGCCGCACTCCGGCAGCGGGTCATCGTCTCGGCCGTCCTCAGCCTCCCCGTCGTCCTGCTCGCCATGATTCCCGCGCTCCAGTTCGACAACTGGCAGTGGCTCTCCCTGACCCTCGCCGCGCCCGTCGTCGTCTGGGGCGGCCTGCCCTTCCACCGCGCCGCCTGGGCCAACCTCCGGCACGGCGCGGCGACGATGGACACCCTGGTCTCGTTGGGCACCCTCGCCGCCTTCGGCTGGTCGCTGTGGGCCCTGTTCCTCGGTGACGCGGGCATGCCGGGCATGCGGCACGGGTTCGAACTGACCGTCTCGCGCGCCGACGCGAGCTCCACGATCTATCTGGAGGTCGCGGCCGGCGTCATCACGTTCATCCTGCTCGGCCGCTACCTGGAGGCCCGCGCCAAGCGGAAGTCCGGGGCCGCGCTGCGGGCGCTGATGCACTTGGGGGCCAAGGACGTCGCCGTGCTCAGAGACGGTACGGAGGTACGCGTCCCCGCCGACCGGCTCCAGGTGGGGGACCGTTTCCTGGTCCGGCCCGGCGAGAAGATCGCCACCGACGGCCTGGTCGTCGAGGGCAGCTCCGCCGTGGACGCCTCCATGCTCACCGGCGAGTCCGTCCCCGTGGAAGTCGCCACCGGCGACCCCGTCACCGGAGCCACCATCAACGCCGGCGGACGACTCGTCATCGAAGCCACCCGCATCGGCTCCGACACCCAACTCGCCCGCATGGCCCACCTCGTCGAAGACGCCCAGAACGGCAAAGCAACCGCACAACGCCTCGCCGACCGCATCTCCGCCGTCTTCGTCCCCCTCGTCATCGCCCTGTCCCTCGCAACCCTGGGCTTCTGGCTCGGCACCGGCAACGGACTCACCGCCGCCTTCACCGCAGCCGTCGCCGTCCTGATCATCGCCTGCCCCTGCGCCCTCGGCCTCGCCACCCCCACCGCCCTCATGGTCGGCACCGGCCGCGGAGCCCAACTCGGCATCCTCATCAAAGGACCCGAAGTCCTCGAAACCACCCGCCGCGCCGACACCATCGTCCTCGACAAAACCGGCACCATCACCACCGGCAAGATGACCCTCCTCGACATCCACACCGCCGAAGGCACCGACGACAACGACGTCCTGCGCCTCGCCGGAGCCCTGGAACACGCCTCCGAACACCCCATCGCCCAAGCAGTGGCAACCGGCGCCCTCGAACGCCTCAACAACACCCCCCTCCCCACCCCCGAAGACTTCACCAACATCCCCGGCCTCGGCGTCCAAGGCATCGTCGAAGGACACGCCCTCCTCGTCGGCCGGGAGAAGCTGCTGGACGACGCCGGGATCTCCCTCCCGCCGGAGCTGTCCGCCGCCCTGGCGGAGGCCGGGGAGCAGGGACGTACGGCGGTCGTCGTCGCCTGGGACGGTGCGGCGCGGGGTGTGCTCGCGGTGGCCGACGCCGTCAAGGACGGCAGCGCGGACGCGGTGGCGGAGCTGCGGGCCCTGGGGCTGCGCCCCGTCCTGCTGACCGGGGACAACCGGGCGGTGGCCGAGGCGGTGGCCCGCGAGGTGGGCATCGACGAGGTCCACGCCGAGGTGCTCCCCGAGGAGAAGGTGGACGTCGTCAGACGCCTTCAGGCGGAGGGCCGGAGCGTCGCGATGGTCGGTGACGGGGTCAACGACGCCGCGGCTCTGGCCACGGCAGACCTGGGGCTGGCGATGGGTACCGGGGCGGATGCGGCGATCGAGGCGAGCGACCTCACATTGGTTCGTGGAGATCTCAAGGTGACTGCTGACGCAATCCGCCTTTCCAGGCGTACTCTGGCCACCATCAGGGGCAACCTCGTCTGGGCCTTCGGGTACAACGTCGCGGCACTGCCCCTGGCTGCAAGTGGCCTGCTCAACCCTATGATCGCGGGAGCCGCCATGGCGTTTTCGTCCGTGTTCGTCGTCACGAACAGCCTTCGGTTGCGTGCCTTCACGTAACTTCCACAAAGAGATTTAGATCACACTGGTTTCAGGGTAACCATCCGGTGGGTTCGCGAGTCTTAGAGTGCGATGCCAAGGATGTCTTGGGGGACGTCCGAAGGGAGTGTCTTGGGGGACGCTCCTGCGGCAAGCGTTGGCCGGGGCACGTGCACCGGGGAGCTTGAGCGGCCCTCCCGTGCGTACGTTCCCCGGCAGACCGCGCAGTACGACAACGGGAGCTTCGGCTCCCCTCAGACGCCCGGCCGGATCCCGTGGGGGGAATCCGCTCCGGGATATGGGAAGCGCCCCGTCCGTCGACCCGTGGGGGGATCGGCGGCGGGGCGTTTCTCGCTCATAGCGGGGCCGAGCACCCCCCGACCCGCCCCCGGACGCCGAATCGCCCCGGACACCGCGCTCTGTGCGAAAGCGCGGTACGCGGGGCGAAGGCAGTCGGCCGAAGCGGCCGGGCACTACGGGCGGAGCGAGGATCCAGCGGTACGGAACCGGGGTCAGCGGCCCTCGACCGGGACGAAGTCGCGCAGGACCTCGCCGGTGTAGATCTGGCGCGGGCGGCCGATGCGGGAACCCGGCTCCTTGATCATCTCGTGCCACTGGGCGATCCAGCCCGGAAGGCGGCCGAGTGCGAAGAGCACCGTGAACATCTCGGTCGGGAAGCCCATGGCCCGGTAGATCAGACCGGTGTAGAAGTCCACGTTGGGGTAGAGGTTGCGCGAGACGAAGTAGTCGTCGGAGAGCGCGTGCTCCTCCAGCTTGAGCGCGATGTCGAGCAGCTCGTCGGACTTGCCGAGCGCGGACAGCACGTCGTGGGCGGCGGCCTTGATGATCTTGGCGCGCGGGTCGAAGGACTTGTACACCCGGTGGCCGAAGCCCATCAGGCGGACGCCGTCCTCCTTGTTCTTCACCTTGCGGATGAAGGAGTCGACATCGCCGCCGTTGGCCTGGATGCCTTCGAGCATCTCCAGCACCGACTGGTTGGCGCCACCGTGCAGGGGGCCCCACAGCGCCGAGATGCCGGCGGAGATCGAGGCGAACATGTTCGCCTGCGAGGAGCCGACCAGACGCACGGTGGAGGTCGAACAGTTCTGCTCGTGGTCCGCGTGCAGGATGAGCAGCTTGTCCAGCGCCGAGACGACGACCGGGTCCAGCTCGTACTCCTGGGCGGGGACCGAGAAGGTCATGCGGAGGAAGTTCTCCACGTACCCGAGGTCGTTGCGCGGGTAGACGAAGGGGTGCCCGATCGACTTCTTGTACGCGTACGCCGCGATCGTCGGCAGCTTCGCCAGCAGGCGGATCGTCGAGAGGTGGCGCTGCTCCTCGTCGAACGGGTTGTGGCTGTCCTGGTAGAACGTGGACAGCGCGCTGACGACCGAGGACAGCATGGCCATCGGGTGGGCGTCGCGCGGGAAGCCGTCGAAGAACCGCTTGACGTCCTCGTGCAGCAGCGTGTGCTGGGTGATCTCGTTCTTGAAGGTCGCCAGCTCGTCGACCTTGGGGAGATCGCCGTTGATCAGCGTGTACGCGACCTCGAGGAACGACGAACGCTCGGCGAGCTGCTCGATCGGGTATCCGCGGTAGCGCAGAATGCCCTGCTCACCGTCGAGGTACGTGATGGCGGATTTATAGGCGGCAGTGTTGCCGTATCCGCTGTCCAGGGTGACCAGGCCGGTATTGGCCCGGAGCTTCCCGATGTCGAAGCCCTTGTCGCCGACGGTGCTGTCGATCACCGGGTAGGTGTACTCGTCGTCGCCGTACCGCAGTACTACAGCGTTGTTGGTGTGCTCGCTCACGTCATCCCTCACCGACGTAGTGCCTCTTCTTCGAGGTGCCCTGACTGTCTCCACCCTCCCCCATTCGGCTCAGGAGAGTGCACTCGGGGTCGTCCATTGGACCTACTGGCGGCACTGAGTGCCGCCAACTTACTCATCCTGCCCCCTTGACTGCGGTTCCGGAAGACCTCCGTGATGTTTCCCACCGATTTGATCGATCATTTTTTCGCGGGGGTCACGCGAAGTCTTCTCCTGAACCGCCCCGGAGCCGGAAATCCAGCGCCGTACAGCGTCTGCCTGCGGAAACCGTGCGGACTGCCTGGCCGATCGCCTTACGGGACCCGACCAGGACGACGAGCTTCTTGGCCCGCGTCACGGCCGTGTACAGCAGGTTGCGCTGGAGCATCATCCAGGCGCTGTTGGTGACGGGTATGACGACGGCCGGATACTCGCTGCCCTGGGAGCGGTGGATGGTCATGGCGTAGGCGTGGGCCAGCTCGTCCAGCTCGTCGAAGTCGTAGGGGATCTCCTCGTCCTCGTCGGTGCGGACGGTGAGCTTCTGCTCGTCCACGTCGAGGGCGGTGACGACGCCGACCGTGCCGTTGAAGACGCCGTTCTCGCCCTTGTCGTAGTTGTTGCGGATCTGGGTGACCTTGTCGCCGACCCGGAAGACCCGGCCGCCGAACCGCTTCTCGGGGAGGTCGGGGCGGGCGGGGGTGATGGCCTGCTGGAGCAGCCCGTTCAGATGGCCCGCACCGGCCGGGCCGCGGTGCATCGGGGCGAGGACCTGCACGTCACGGCGGGGGTTGAAGCCGAACTTGGCCGGAATGCGGCGGGCCGCCACATCCACGGCGAGCACGCCCGCGTCCTCCGTCTCGTCCTCCACGAAGAGGAAGAAGTCGTTCAGCCCCTCGGTGAGCGGTGGCTGTCCGGCGTTGATCCGGTGCGCGTTGGTGACCACGCCCGACTGCTGGGCCTGGCGGAAGATCCGGGTGAGCCGGACGGCGGGGACCGGGCCGCCCTTCGCGAGCAGGTCGCTCAGCACCTCCCCCGCGCCGACCGAGGGCAGCTGGTCGACGTCGCCCACGAGGAGGAGGTGGGCACCGGGTGCCACCGCCTTCACGAGCTTGTTGGCGAGGAGCAGGTCCAGCATCGACGCCTCGTCGACCACGACCAGATCGGCGTCCAGCGGGCGGTCCCGGTCGTAGGCCGCGTCCCCGCCCGGCTTCAGCTCCAGCAGCCGGTGCACGGTGGACGCCTCGGCCCCGGTCAGCTCGGCCAGCCGCTTGGCGGCCCGCCCCGTTGGCGCGGCCAGCACTACCTTCGCCCGCTTGGCCCGCGCCAGCTCGACGATGGACCGGACGGTGAACGACTTCCCGCAGCCGGGGCCACCGGTCAGGACGGCCACCTTCCGGCTGAGCGCGAGCCGTACCGCCTCCTCCTGCTCGGGCGCGAGGTCGGCCCCCGTACGCGTCGCGAGCCAGGCCAGCGCCTTGTCCCAGTCAACGTCCTGGAAGGCCGGCATCCGGTCCTCCTCGGTCCGCAGCAGCCGCCGCACCTGCCCGGCGAGGGAGAGCTCGGCGCGGTGGAAGGGGACGAGGTAGACGGCGGTGACCGGCTCGCCGCCCTCGGGGGACGGCACCTTCTCCCGCACGACGCCCTCCGGGTCGGCGGCCAGCTCGGCCAGGCACTCGATGACCAGCCCGGTGTCGACCTGGAGCAGCTTGACCCCGTCCGCGATGAGCCGCTCCTCGGGGAGGTAGCAGTGGCCCTGGTCGGAGGACTGGGACAGGGCGTACTGGAGGCCCGCCTTGACCCGCTCGGGGCTGTCGTGGGGTATGCCGACCGCCTGGGCGATCTTGTCGGCGGTGAGGAACCCGATGCCCCAGACGTCGGCGGCCAGCCGGTAGGGCTGGTTCTTCACGACGGAGATCGAGGCGTCCTCGTACTTCTTGTAGATGCGGACGGCGATGGAGGTGGAGACGCCGACGCCCTGGAGGAAGACCATGACCTCCTTGATCGCCTTCTGCTCCTCCCACGCCGCCGCGATCATCTTCGTGCGCTTGGGGCCGAGGCCGGGGACCTCGACGAGCCGCTTGGGCTGGTTCTCGATGATGTCGAGGGTGTCGACGCCGAAGTGGGTGGTGATCCGGTCGGCCATCACCGGCCCGATGCCCTTGATCAGCCCGGAGCCGAGATAGCGGCGGATGCCCTGGATGGTGGCGGGCAGGACGGTGGTGTAGTTCTCGACGGTGAACTGCTTGCCGTACTGCGAGTGGGAGCTCCAACGGCCCTCCATCCGCAGCGACTCGCCGACCTGCGCGCCGAGCAGCGCACCGACCACCGTGAGGAGGTCGCCGGCCCCGCGCCCGGTGTCGACGCGGGCGACCGTGTACCCGTTCTCCTCGTTGGCGTACGTGATCCTCTCCAGGACCCCTTCGATGACGGCCGTGTTGGACATGACCCGACGCTACCGGGCCCCACTGACAACGCCGTTCACGGCCCGCGCCCCGGCGCTTCTCACAGCGCCGGTCCGCCGCCCCGGTACTCGTTCGCGAGCAGGGCGTCCATGGTCGAGCTCAGCCGGCCGATGAAGTCCTCGAACCGCTGGATCTCCTGCGGCGAGTACGCGGACATCGCCTCGGCCATCCGCTGGGCGTACGGCCCGAAGAACGCCTCGGCGCGCGGCCGGATGCCGGGGCTGCTGCGCAGGGTGACCACCCGGCGGTCGGTGCTCTCCCGGGTGCGGACGATGTGCCCGGCCTGTTCGAGACGCTTGAGGAGGATGGCCGTCGCGCCGGAGGAGAGCGAGACGCGCTCGCTGAGGCGGGCGGGCGAGAGGGGTGCGCCCTTGTCCTCGGCGTACAGGATCTCCACCAGGGCGGCGGCGTCGGTGGAGTGCAGCCCGAGCCAGCTCGCGAAGCGGCGGGTGAACTCGGTGTAGTTGGCGCCGAAGGCGCGCAGGCCGTCCATGAGGTGGTCGACGCGGGTCCCGTCGCCGCCGTCGTCGTCTGTTCCGCTTCTGCCGGCTCCCGCCTCGGCGTTGGCCATGGTCCCGGTCCCACCCTCTCTGCCGCTCTCACGCACGCTCACGCGATCTCACGCGCTCTCACTCGTTTTGACAACCTACCGCGCCGACTTTACCTTTGCCGCAAAGCTAACTACCTTTGCGGCAAAGCAACCCTGGGGAGTCGAAGCGCCATGTCCGAACCTTCTGAACCTTCCAAACCTTCCGAACTCGCCGAACTCGCCGAACCCGCCGAGCCCGCCGAACTCGCCGAACTCGCCGAACCCGCCGAGCCCGCCGAGCTCGCCGAGCTCGCCGAACCCGAGGAAACCCCTCCCTCCGTACGCCAGTGGCTCGGCCTGCTCGCCATCGCCCTGGGCGTCGCGCTGATCGTCGTGGACATCACGATCGTCAACGTGATCCTCGCGCCGATCATCGAGGACCTGTCCATCGGCTCGTCCGAGGCGCAGTGGATCCAGGAGTCGTACGCGATCACCTTCGCGGCCCTCCTCCTGGTCACCGGCCGCCTCAGCGACCTCTACGGCGCGCGCCGGATCTTCCTGCTGGGCCTCGTCGTGTTCGGCGCGACGAGCCTGCTGGCCGCCCTCGCGCCCAGCGGCGGGCTGCTGATCCTCGCCCGGTTCGTCCAGGGCGTCGGCGGGGCGATGATCCTGCCCACCTCCCTGGCCCTGCTGAACGCCACGTTCTCCGGGCGCGCCCGGGGCCAGGCGTTCGCCGTCTGGGGCTCGACCATCGGAGCGGCGGCGGCCGTGGGCCCGCTCATCGGCGGCTGGCTCGCGGACTTCTCCTGGCGCTGGGCCTTCGGCATCAACATCCCGCTCGTCGCCCTGATCGTGGCGGGGGGCCTGCTGTACCTGGACGTGTCGCCGCGCACCCGGGGCCGTATCGACGGCGTCGGAGCCGTACTGTCGGCGGCCGGCCTCGGCCTGCTCGCGTACGCCCTGATCGAGGGCCGCAGGCACGGCTGGCTGATGACGACGAAGCCGCTGGAGCTCGGGGGCCTCTCCTGGAGCGGCGGCCCCTCACCGGTGCTGGTCGCCTTCATCGCCTCCGCCCTCGCCCTGGGCGCGTTCTGGCGGCGGCAGGCGACGCTGGACCGGTCGGGCGGCGAGCCGCTGATGGACGTCGGCCTGTTCTCCATCCGCTCGTTCCGCAACGGCAACTTCGTGACGCTGATGGTCGGCCTCGGCGAGTTCGGCATCATCGCGGTGCTGCCGCTCTGGCTCCAGTTCGCCCTCGGCTACAGCGCGTTCCAGGCGGGACTGGCCCTGGTCGCCCTCGCCGCGGGCAGCTTCGCGGCCTCCGGGGCCAGCTTCCCGATGGCGGCCACGGTGTCGGCCCTCACCCAGGTACGGATCGGCCTGGTGCTGGAGGCGGCCGGACTGGCGATGCTGGCCCTGATCGCCTCGACGGACAGCGCCTGGTGGCTGATCGCGATCGCGCTGTTCGTGTACGGAGTCGGCGTCGGCTTCGCCACGGCGCAGGTCACCAACATCGTGCTCGTCGACGTCCCGCCCCGGAGCGCCGGGCAGGGCTCCGGCATCCAGAGCGCGGCGCGCGAACTCGGCTCGGCACTGGGGATCGCCCTCCTCACCACCCTCTTCTTCAGCACGCTGGCCTCCGGCATGACCGACCGCCTCACGCGCGCCGGGGTGGCGAAGGAGGAGGCGGAACAGTTGGGAGACGTCGTCACGGAGAGCGCCGGTTCGGTGATCGGCGCGTTCGCGCAGGACCCGCGTACGGCCGCGGCCGCGGAGGCGGCGCGCGAGGCGATGGCGGTGGGTGTGCAGGTCTCGGGGTACGTCTGCGCGGGGCTGCTGCTCCTGGCGCTGGCGGCGACGCTGTTCATGTCGCCGGGGACGGGTCGGAAGCCCCGGGAGGAGGAGAAGCCGAGCGAGCGGCAGGGAGTGCGCGGACCGGCCCGGTGAACAACTCGTTCGTACGTCGCCCTCCCCCGCCCCCATGATGAGCGCATGGCCCTGAACGACACCCTGGCCCGCGTGGACGCGGACCTCGCCGCCGGACGCGTACCGGTGGCGAGACAGCGTCTGCGCGGGCTGGTCTCCTCCTACCCGCACGAGCCCGCGCCCCGCCGCCGCCTGGCCGAGGTCTACCGCCTGTACGACGATGCGGCGGAGGCCGGCCGCTGGATGTACCTGGAGGAGGACCGCTCACCGGAGGAGACGGCGGCCTTCGAGGAGCGGTACGCCGATCCCGTACGCCGGATGCGGGCCGTCGCCTGGCTGGGCAAGGAGTCGGACGCCGCGACTCCGCTCGCCGCCGCGCGACTGGCCGCCGTACGGGAGACCGCCTCGGACGCTCTCGGCCGGCCGGTCACGTGGGACGGCCTCGCGGAGGTACGGGGAGAGGCGCGGGAAGGCGGATGTGGACGGCTGACCGGTGCCCTGGCGGGCGTCGGGTGCCTGCTCCTCTCCCTCGCCTTCCTCGGGGTATGGGTCTACGGGCTGGTCTCGCTGCTCGGCTGAGGCCGAGGCTGAGGGGGCTCGGTGTGAGGGGGCTCGGTGTGAGGGGGGTGGGGCTGGGGAGGCTCCGACTGAGGGCGCTCGGACTGAGGGCGCAGGGCCTCCAAGCGGGAGCCCCTGCTCTCCGCGATCCGCTGGACCTGCTCCAGGCACTCGCTCAACCGGCTGGCGAGGAAGTGGAGTTGCGGGGCCGTGGCACCGGGTTCCGTCAGCAGACCGTCTGCGTGCCCCAGCAGTTCGTAGGCCATGTCGAGCTGGATGTCCTCCACCTCGTCGGCCTTCCGGGACACGTAACCGGTGCCGTTCCCGACGACGTAGCAGGGCTTCCCGCCCGTACCCGTCCACGGCAACAGCCGCACTGCAGTGGCGTCGCGCCCGCCGATCACCCTCATGCGCCGGCCTCGATTCCCCGGCCGGGACGAAGGCCCGGGGATGGCGGCAGCGGGTTCGGGGGGCGGGTGATGGGGTGCTCCATGGGGGCCTGCTTTCTGTTTGCCTGTCGGGCGGGCGTCGCTTCTTTCCGTAGCGAACTCATCACAGAGTGGGGTCGTGGGTCGCTACGCTTCTAGGGGGTCGGGCATGACAGCACGCCGGTCAGATCGAGGAGTTGAGCGCGCCCATGAAGTCGGAAGAGAAGCCGCGTACGGCACGGCAGAAGTACGGCAAGGAATTACGGCTCCGACGCCTGGCCGCCGGGCTGACCCAGGAGGCGCTGGCCGAACAGGTGGTCTGCTCACCGACGCTCATCAGCCATTACGAGGCGGGGCGACGGCTGCCGAGCCCGGACGACGCGCGGCGGATCGACCGGGCGCTGGGGACGGACGGGTTCTTCGAGCGGTGGTTGGAGGACCTGGAGACGAAGTACACCGATCACTTCGCGGCCGTGGCGGAGTTGGAGCAGCAGGCGGTGCTTATCCAGCAGTTCGCGCTGACGCTCGTGCCCGGCCTGTTGCAGACGAACGATTACGCGCGAGCCCTGTTCCAGGCATTCCGGCCCAACCACCGTCGAGAGGAGATTGACCAGGAGGTTGTCATCCGAACAGAACGCGCCCGCCTTCTCGATGGCCCGATGAATCCGGTGATGTGGACTCTGCTGGACGAGGCGGTGCTGCGGCGGCAGGTCGGCGGCCCGCAGGTGATGGCCACGCAGCTACGGAAAATCGCGAACATGGCTGAGGTGGGACGCCTGCGGCTGCACGTGCTGCCGTTCGGGGCCGGGGCCCACTCCCTCCAGCAGAGTCTGCTGACGCTGATGAGTTTCGCCGACTCTGCGCCGGTCGCGTACGTCGAGGGCTTCCAGACGGGCAACTTGATGGATGATCCGCGATTGGTGACGTCCAGCCGTGCGGCCTACGATCTCGCCCTGAGCGATGCGTTGTCGCACCAGGAGTCGGTGGCCCGCGTGCGGGCCGCAGCGGAGGAGCACGAACATGGTCAGCAGTAGGCGGAGCGTTGCGGATGCGTCCACCCTCACGGGCTGGTTCAAGTC
Organism: Streptomyces sp. cmx-18-6; assembly: GCF_046548915.1. Taxonomy (NCBI): domain Bacteria; kingdom Bacillati; phylum Actinomycetota; class Actinomycetes; order Kitasatosporales; family Streptomycetaceae; genus Streptomyces; species Streptomyces sp. cmx-18-6. The sequence goes on from NZ_JAEBEP010000001.1 coordinate 775,887, forward strand.
CACCTACAGCGGCGGGGACCAGGGCGAGTGCCTTGAAGTCGCCCGTGGCCACGCTACCGTTCCCGTACGCGACACCAAGGCGACGAACGGCCCCGCGCTGACGTTCTCCGCCCAGGGCTGGTCGCGGTTCATCACGGCAGTCAAGGACAGCGAGTTCCCCACCTGACGTATAGCAGACCGCCATTAGCCCCGTCTGCGTACGTCGCAGCGTCACAAAGGAGCGCGAACTTGCACACCACAAAGCCCACCACCACTGACGGCTCAACACTGACCGGGTGGCGCAAGTCCAGCTACAGCGGCGGGGCCAACGGCGATTGCCTCGAAGTCGCGGACGGCCACGCCACCGTCCCCGTACGCGACACCAAGACGACGAACGGCCCCGCGCTGACCTTCTCCACTCACGGCTGGACCCAGTTCGTCACCGCCGTCAAGGGCGGCGAGTTCCCCACCTGACGCACCGCGTACGCCAGCAGTCCCGCCGGCGTACGCCGAAGCATCACGGTGGATCACGAACAGGCAGCGCCTGGTACCGCTGGTGGGGGTGTGTCAGCACTTGTGGGGACCGCCGCCGGCAGGCGGGGATGCCAGCGGCGATCCGTAAGAAGCGTGGTGCGAAGATGGCTCCATGAGGTTGACTGACAGCGACAGCAAAACCGTCCACTACGTACGGTTCGAGTCGCCGCACCGGAACCAGCGGGGCCACTTCACCGGCGTCTTCGGTCTCATCAACACGCTGGCGCGGGAAGGGAAACTGTCGGAAGAACAGGAACTCTTCCGCCGCACCAACAACAGTTGGTACAACGTCGCGTACACCGACCCCTCGACCCTTGATCCCAGTATTTACAACCACGAGATCAACCCTGGCGCGGCAGCATGGTTCAAGCCGTCAGCCGAGCATCTCCTTACGCGGGTCCCTGGCTATCTGGAGATACTCGCAGCCCATGGCGTGGAATGCCGGCTTCTGCGTTCCGCGGATCCGGGTCGAGTCATCTATGAGGACGACGTGCAGATCGTGGTCGTGCCGTACTCGTAGGCTTCACAGCTCTCATGCCCTGGAACGCCACCGCTCAGAATGCCGACCGTACTCGTGCATGCGCTGATGCCTCAGAACCGCGCAGTTCGGCCTCGGTCCCGGCCCCGAACGGATGGCGATGCGCCCCCGGCAGGGCCAGAACCACCCTGATTGAGTTCCGCCGCACACCGCTAAAGCGTGCGGCCGCAGACGCAGCAATTCGGCCTTTTAGAGCTCGTAACACGATCTCAGCAGGCGTGTTAGCGTCAGCGCTGTGTCCGCACGACCAGCGGATACGTTTCGTATCTGGGGGATATATGCGCGTCATTCGGTTGGCTCTCGTCAGCTTACTCGCGACGGCCTCGCTCGTCGGATCGTCCTTCGCCACGGCGAGCGCGGAGCAGCTTCCTGCGCCGAAGCCGAGCCCCGCGGTCGAGGCCGCACCGGGCGTCGAAGGTTCCCCTTCCGCCGCGGCCGCGCCCATCGGTCTCTTCGTGACGACCGGCGACAAGGTTCACTACTCGACCTCGAAGCCGGGGTCTCCCGCGGCGATGTCCGGTCACGGCTGGTGGATCAAGGGGACGACCAAAGCCACCAAGGCCAACATCTCCATCTGGCTCGAGGTGAAGTCCGGGAAGGGCTGGCGCGTGGTCGGCTCGGGCGTGAAGAAGAACGCGTACCCCGGCGGTGGCAGCAAGGGACGGGCGACGGCACGCATGGTGTGCGCCCAGGGCCCAGTCGCTCCGGGTGCGAAGTGGACGTACCGCACGCGGATCGACGTTGACCTCATCGGGCACGCCGACAGCAACGAGCAGGCCGTGACGGCGCCGCAGTCGTACCCCTGCCTGCCCCGGGCCTAGTCGGTAGGTGATTCCTTTGACCGGTATGGATTCGACACTGATCGTCAGCCTCACGGGCTCGATCGAACTTCACGAGTGGGCCGCCCGGCTGTACGCGGACGGCCGGGACGACGACGCGTTCAGCCTGATCGTCAGACAGGGCGTCATGCAGGGCCTGACGGAGTTCCACGGGTCGAAGGAATCACCCCGGGTCAGTTGGAGCCATCACGACGCGGGCGACTCGTGGACCGGAAGCTCCGACGCACCCGAACTGATCTGGCTGCAGGTCGACACTGCCGAATCGGCACCGGGCAGACTTCCGCTGCAACCGATCGGGGCCGTGCTCGACCGGGTTCTCAGGAAGGTCGGCACACCGCGGATCGATGAGGGTGACTTCCTCATCCCGCTGGGCCGGTTCCCCCGTGACCCGATGGAGTTCGCCTACGACCGCGACTGGTTCGAGTTCTCCGACCCGGACCGGTCGGAAGTGACCGGCATCGAGCTGTACGCGTCGGCCGGCGAGAGTGCGGACGTGGCCGACGTGGCCGCGACGGCTCAACCGTGGCTCGGTGACGCAGCCATACTGGCCGTGAGCGACCGACCCGCCCCGGGGCCGGTCGAATTCCGAGGATCTCCCTACGTACCGCTGGAGTTCCTCGGCCAGGTCGACTGCACGGTCCGCGAGTGGTCGATCGAGGCACTGGCCTGGCTGACCGAAGTCCTCGGCTGGGCGATGTCGAGTGCGGGGTGTGGGAACCACGGGCTCGTGCGGCTACGCAGACAGCCCACCACGCGCGTCTGAACGGCCCGGGCCCCGGCCGCCAAGGGCCGCGATTTCTCCGCCTGACGTACGTCAACCTCCCAGCGGCCCCGTCACGGTCATCGACCTGACGGGGCCGTTGTCATGGAGCATTGCCCAGCTATTCAAACTTGACTAGGGTCGGGGTCATGACCGAGAAAACCATCCCGTTACTTCCCTGCCGGACCGAACTCCTCCAGTCCGTGGTCGACTTCTACACAGCCCTGGGCTTCGAGACGACGCACGTGCAGAAGAGCCCGTACGCCTACGCCGTGGTCGAACGGGGAGCGGTCGAGCTCCAGTTCTACGGCATGAAGGACTACGACCCCAGCACGTCGCACTCAAGCTGCTACGTGCTCACCGAAGACGTCGACGGGCTGCACGCGGCGTTCCGGTCGGGCCTCAAGGCGGCGTACGGAAGCATCCCGACGCGCGGGCTGCCGCGTATCGGGCCGCTGAAGGACATGACGTACGGGGTACGGCAGTTCCTGGCGACCGACCCGACCGGCAACACCATCCGGGTCGGGCAGGCGATCAGCGACGAAGGCGACGAGGAGGACCCCTACACCGCGCCGAAGGAGACCTTCTCCCGGGCGCTGCACATGGCGGACATGTTCGCGGACTCCAAGCAGGACTATCCGAGGGCCGCCAAGATCCTGGACCGGGTGCTGAACCTGGAGGACGAGCAGCCGACCCCCGTACAGAAGGTGCAACTGCTGGTCATGCGGGGGGACATCGCCCAGCGGTTGGGGGATGTGGAGGGGGCTCGGGGTTGGCTGGAGGAGGCGGGAGCAGTTCAACTCACCGCTGAGGAACGGGAGACGGCGGGGGACGCCCTGGCTCGACTGAGCGATCTCCGGGGGTGAGCCGGGGGCGGGGCCGACCGGCCTGGGCTCCGAGGCCGGTCGGGGTGGGTGGGGCCACGGGGGTGACCTGTAGCGCTCGGTGATCGCCGGGGTAGGTCGTCTACAGGTCGAGCACCGCCCACACCCGCCGACCGTCCTCCGCCGTGTCCATCCCGCACGACACCGCGCCCAGCCGAGTGAGTTCCGGCAGGACCGCGTCATCGGTGACCGTGCGCTCCGGCCGGTGCGACAGAGCGACGCTCAACGCCTGCCGTCCCTGGTCAGCAAGATGGACGGACACTCGACGGCCCCCGTCCGCGACCGCCGTGCGCACCAGCAGCTCCGTCAACTCCGCGAAGGAATGGCCCACTTCCCGGTGCCCCCACTCGTGCAGCCGGTGGAGCAACGGGCGCGATGCCTTACTGGGCGACCAAGAAGCGGACTCGAACGGCCAGTTCGCGGCCCGCCGGTTCCGAATCAGCATCCGGGCACGTGCCGCACCAACAAGGCGCGTCTCCGGGCGGGGAGGCGGGGCGCTTCGAAGGGGGTGGGGTCTTCGGCGGATAGTCCGGGGGGTGATCCGGCACGGCGACTCCCAGGATCGGCGCGGACGCCCATCGTATGACCGGGTGTTGCAGCTCATGGATACGATGGGCCATTCCTTCACCCGTATAGCTGGGCACCCTGGGGGGCGAACGCCATTGCCTACGTGGTGCCTTGCGATATGCGGTGGGGCCCGCCTCACTCGGCATCGCAAAGCCCTTGGCTGTGCCGACAGTTCCGCTCTGTCAGCATGTAGGGATGAGCTGCACACTCTTGAGTCAAGAACTGGCAAAGCCTTCATAGACCCGCAGGTCAGGAAGAGTGGTCCCCGCGCAGGCGGGGGTGTTCCGGAGTACCTCCAGGAGCACGTCGACGACGGGGTGTGGTCCCCGCGCAGGCGGGGGTGTTCCGGGGCTGACGGGTGCGATGCTCGCCCTGGAGGCGTGGTCCCCGCGCAGGCGGGGGTGTTCCGCTGAGTCCACGGCCCCGCGAGTGTGGGCGCCTGCGGTCCCCGCGCAGGCGGGGGGTGTTCCATCGACCAGGGGCGGGCACTCGGGCGTCGGGGCGTGGTCCCCGCGTAGGCGGGGGTGTTCCGCTCCGGCCAGGGCCAGCGCCGCCATGGCGTCGGTGGTCCCCGCGTAGGCGGGGGGGGGTTCCGCGGGGCCAGGCGGTGCTGTTCAACGCTCTCGGTATGCGCGACGCCTCCGGTCAGACTGGGGCCTCTCTCGCCACGCCGCTGACCTGCACGCTCAACGACCGCCGTGACGGGGCGCGAGCCTCCTCGACCGGGTCGGGGGAAGCTGGCTCGCGAAGTCGTCTCGCGTTGTAGCAACAGGGTGCCCCACCCCTCCTCCGTCATTTGGTCACAACCCCGTTACTACCGGGACATCCGACTCCCTGGGGTGCACCCGATGGCTACGGTCGGACCTTCACGAACCGTACAAGGGAGACAACTTGAACACCCGCACACTTGCTGTCGCGCTCGCTTGTACCGCCGCCGTGGCCCTCGTCGGCTGCGGCCCGGACGCCACGGAACCGGCACCGGCGACACCCGCCGTGACCGAGCCCACCACTGAGGCTCCTTCTGCGGCGGCGAGCAAGGAGGAGGTCGAGTCGAAGGCGGTCCCGAACTTCGTCGGCATGGGGCTCCAGTCCGCACAGGACACCGCGCAGAAGGAAGGGTTCTACGCGCTGAAGTCCCACGACAGTGCCGGGCGGGGGAGGATGCAGGCGCTCGACCGTAACTGGAAGGTCTGCTCGCAGAACGTGGCGGCCGGCAAGACCGTCCCCGTCGACACGGTGCTGGACTTCGGCACCGTGAAGCTTGAGGAGGAGTGCCCCGCCAGCGACGAGAAGGCGCCTGAGGCGGCGGGCGAGAAGATGCCGAACTTCGTCGGGAAGTCCGTGAAGGTCGCCCGTGACGCACTCGACTCCAACACGTCGATCACCGTCACCGACCAGGCCCAGGACCGCATGGTTTTCATGGAGAGCAATTGGCAGGTGTGCGCCCAGACACCGTCCCCCGGGGCCACCCTGAATGGGCAGCCGGTCGAGTTCACCGCAGTGAAGTTCGAGGAAAGCTGCTGACGCGCACCCGTACCGCTCATGTTCTCCTGCTTGCTCACCGCCTGCGGTGGCGCGGGCGAGTCGGCCGCACCCGGGTCGGCGGTGAGGGCGTCCTCCACGGGTCTGGCCTCCGGGAAGCCGCTCGCGAAGCCGTAGGTCGTCAGTCGTCAGCCGTCAGCCGTCAGTTGGAGGTGGCAGCAGGTCGGCGGGTGGGCGGCGCGGGTCAGAAGGCCCGGGTCAGCTTCTTCGACGTGCTGCAGTGGGCGGTCCTCGTGTGGCGCCACAGTTGCACGATCGTCAGGCCGAACAGGGCGGTGAACGCCACGAGGATGAACGCCGCGATCTCCGTCTGCCGACCACTGGCGTCGCGGTCCAGTTGGAGGACCAGACCCAGCAGGGAGAGCACCATGCCGCCGAGGTATACCGACCGGACGCGCCGCAACTGACGTACAGCGCGAGGGGCGAGAGCTACACGCTTCATGAGGGCCATGTGCGGCGGATACCCCGGGGGCGGCCGACCAGTCACCCCGTCACCGTCGTGGCCGCAGTGCCTGACCGTCTTGCCGGAGTGTGCGCCGGAGCCGTTCGGGGGGCGCGAGGCCGCTGCACCCCCCGAACGGTGGAGGTGAGGGCCGGTTCCAGGGCCCTCAGGGTGTTGTTCGGAGCCTGAGGTCGTTCGGATTGGTCCGGGGGGCGATCGCTCAGATCGGCTTGCGCCATACGGAGATGCGTTTCGCGGAATCCTGGGTGAACGGCGTTTCGTCCCAGTCCGCGACGCGGCGTTCCCGGTCGAGGCCGGCGATCCTCGCCATCAGGTCCAGCTCCGCCGGCCAGGCGTACCGGTGCCGGGAGTTCGCGCGGCGGTAGCGGCCGTCCTCGCCGTCGCGCGTGAAGTGGTGCGAGACGAGAATCTGCTCGACCAGGTCGAAGGTGTCGAAGCCGAGATGCCGCTCGGACACGTCGAACGGCACCGCGCTCTGGTCGGGCGGCAGCGATCGGAGGGGCGGGACGACCAGTTCGATCAGTTGGCCAGCCAGAGCGCGAGGTTCAGCGCCGCCGCGTAGCCGACCCACAGCAGGTACGGCACCAGCAGCCAGGCCGCGCGCCGGTCCACCCGGGCGGAGAGCAGCGCCGTGGCCACTACGGCGGCCAGCAGCAAGGTGATGTCGAGGAAGGCCAGGCCATACCGTTCGGCCGCGAAGAACAGCGGCGTCCACAGCGCGTTGAGCGACAACTGCGTGCCCCAGGCCACCAGCGCCGGGCGACGGCCGGGCGCGGGGCGGCGGGCGACGAGCCAGCCCGCCACCGCGATCATCCCGTACAGCACCGTCCACACCGGGCCGAAGAGCCATCCGGGCGGTGCCCAGATTGGCTTGTCCAGAGCTGCGTAGGTGCTGCCCGCGTCACCCGTTGCGAGCGCTCCGGCAGCGGCCACGCCGTAGCAGAGGGCGAGCAGCAGCAGGAGCGTGGGCCAGCTCCTGCGGCGGGAGGGCGCCGCTCCGGCGGTGGGGGTGGGCGACACGGGCGTACTCCCTGTTCCTTGGGGGGGTGTATGGGTGGCACTGGGGTGTTCTCGAGTGGGGGCCGGGGTGCTCTCGGATGGTGCGGGGGTGTTCTCGGGTGGGGCCGGAGTGCTCTTGGATGGTGCCGGGGTGTTCCCGGATGGTGCCGGGGTGCTCTCGGAGCGGCGGGTACCCCCCTCTGGGACCTTCACCCGGGAAGCCGGAGGCGGCGTCCGCCGGTGGGCCGGGGCGGGCGTAATTCGGTGGTCCGGCCCCCGTACCTCTTGTTACCGTCCTCGCACCTCCGCCGCGGAGCCGACCGCAGGTGACCTCTGGGCGCACGCCCTGGAAAGCAGTTGATGTATGGCCCGGCCTCTCATTCCGAGCTCCCCTCGTCGCGCCTGTGGCGTCGGGGCGACCGGGCCTGACCGCATGTGCGAAAGCCGTACGTTCACTGTCTGCTGACGTTCAGCGTTCACCATCCGCCGACGTTCCACGGCGACCGGCCCTTCTCCACGCCCTCCGACCCTTCGGCGCTCCGGTCCCTTCGGCGCTCCCGCGCGAGGGGTGCTCGGTATTTCCCTGCTGCTTTTTCCTCACCTTCGGCAAGGAGTATCCGGGTGTCACACGACAACCCCCAGCACCGTTCAGCCATGTCCTCCCTGGACACCTTCACCTGCGTCCGCTGCGGACTGACCGTCGCCGCGTTCGCGCCGGACGGCAGCCGGCGCAACCACTGCCCCACCTGCCTGCACTCCCGGCACCTCGTCGACCACGTCGAGGGCGGGCCCTCCGACTGCGAGGGCCGGATGACCCCCATCTCCATCGCGGTGCTGCGCACCGGGGCGTGGATGGTCGTCCACCGCTGTGTCCGGTGCGATGAGCTGACCTCGTCCCCGGTCTGCGGGGACGACAACCAGTTGATCCTGATGCGGATGGCCGTAAGCCCGCTCGCACAGCCGCCCTTCCCGCTCGAAGCGTTCGGTGACCTGTGATGCGGGCCCGCCGACCGCGACATGACGCGGCACGACAGGGGAGGCGGCCGTGACGCGGCGTCGGGCCCGGCAGGCCGGGCGGCGTCGTCCCCAGCGCGCCAAGGACGTGCTCCACGGGCCGGCCGGGACGCGCGGCGACGCCTTCCGGTGCGTGGGCTGCCGGCTCGACGTGTCGGTGGTCGCGCCGGGCACCGCCCATCGCAACCACTGCCCGTCCTGCCTGGTCAGCCTGCATGTGGACCGGCGGGTGCCGGGCGACCGGGCGGCGGACTGCGGTGGACGCATGACGGCGCTGAGCCTGTCGGTACGGCAGGACGGGGAGTGGATGCTCATCCACCACTGCCTGACCTGCGGCGAGCTCAGTGCCAACCGCATCGCGGGCGACGACAACGCCCTGGCGCTGATCCGGCTGGCGCTGCGGCCGCTCGCGGACGCCGGTATCCCCGCGCGGGTCATGCTCGCGCTGTGATCCGGCCGCAACCGGCGGCGATTCGGCCGCGACCCGGGGTGATTCGGCGGTGCCCCGGCCGCGATTCGGGGGTGATGCGGCCGCGCCCCGGGGTGATGCGTCGGTGATGCCGGAGGGCCGTCCGGTGTTCGCCGGGCGGTCCTCGGCTCCGGCTCGTGGTTCGGGGCCATCGGCGTTCGCCGGGCGGCCCCCGGGCCGTGGTCCGTGCCGTTCCCCGCCGGGGCCGGGAAGCAAGAATGGGGCCCGGCCTCGCGGCCGGACCCCCCTCGCTTTCCCCCCGTCGGGCCTTCCCGTTCCCCCCGGACCCCTCCCCGGAAGTCCCGACGCCATGTGTGACCCGGGAGGGTACGCAAAGGTTGCAGCCCTTTGCGATCTCTTTACCTTGGAGGTCGATCACCGCTCTCAGCAGGCATGTTGCGCATAGCGCCGCGCCACCTCGGCCAGGACTTCCGCCCCGTCCCGGGCCCACAGCGCCTCGTTGAAGATCTCCACCTCGATCGGGCCGTCGAAGCCCGCCGCCTCCACTTCCGTACGGAATGCCCGGAAGTCCACGCTGCCGTCGCCCAGTTGGCCCCGGCCCAGCAGAACTCCCGCCGGAAGCGGGGTGATCCAGTCGGCCAGCTGGAAGGAGTGGATGCGTCCGCCCGCGCCCGCCCGGGCGATCTGGGCGGGGGCCCGGTCGTCCCACCAGACGTGGTACGTGTCGACGACCACCCCGACCTGCTCGGCCGGGAAGCGTTCCGCGAGGTCCAGGGCCTGGGCCAGGGTCGAGACCACGCAGCGGTCCGCCGCGAACATCGGGTGCAGCGGTTCGATCGCCAGGCGTACGCCGCGTCCGGCCGCGTACGGGGCGAGTTCGGCCAGCGCCTCGCCCACCCGTTCCCGCGCGCCGTGCAGGTCGCGGCTGCCGGGCGGGAGGCCGCCGGAGACCAGGACCAGGGTGTCCGTCGACAGGGCCGCCGCCTCGTCCACCGCCCGGCGGTTGTCGTCCAGGGCGCGGGCCCGCTCGGCCGGGTCCAGGGCGGTGAGGAAGCCGCCCCGGCAGAGGCTCGTGACGGTGAGCCCGGCGTCGGCCATGAGCCTCGCCGTGCGCTCGACGCCGTACGCCTGCACGGGAGCCCGCCACAGGCCCACCTTGCCGATGCCCGCCCTGACGCAGCCCTCCGCCAGCTCGGGCAGCGACCACTGCTTGATGGTCTCCTGGTTGAGCGACAGCCGGGAGAGCCGGTCGTTCATCGCGTGCCCCCGTGGACCGCCAGCAGTGCGCGCATACGGTGCGCCGCCAGCTCCGGGTCCGGGAACAGGCCCAATCCGTCCGCCAGTTGGTACGCCTTCGCCAGGTGCGGCAGCGAGCGGGCCGACTGGAGGCCGGCCGCCATCGTGAAGTGGGACTGGTGGCCGGCCAGCCAGGCCAGGAACACCACGCCCGTCTTGTAGAAGCGCGTGGGCGGCTGGAAGAGGTGGCGGGAGAGTTCGACCGTGGGGTCGAGCAGGGCGCGGAAGCCGTCCACGTCTCCCGTGTCCAGCACCCGTACCGCGTGCGCAGCCAGCGGGCCCAGCGGGTCGAAGATGCCCAACAGCGCGTGGCTGAAGCCCCGTTCGTCGCCCGCGATCAGCTCGGGATAGTTGTAGTCGTCGCCCGTGTAGCAGCGCACCCCGCTCGGGAGGCGACGGCGTACGTCGATCTCGCGGGCCGCGTCCAGGAGGGAGATCTTGATGCCGTCGACCTTGTCCGGGTGCTCGGCGATGACCTTCAGGAACGTGTCCGTCGCCTCGTCCAGGCCGGTATTGCCCCAATAGCCCTCCAGCTCCGGATCGAACATGGGCCCCAGCCAGTGCAGGATCACCGGCTCCGACGCCTGGCGCAGGAGGTGGGCGTACGTGGCGAGGTAGTCCTCCGGGCCCCGTGCCGCGCGGACCAGCGCGCGGGAGGCCATCAGGATCGGCTGCACGCCGTTCGCCTCGGCGTGGGCGAGCTGCTCCTCGTACGCCGATACGACCTCGGCGAGGGCCGGTTCGCCGGACGACGGCAACTGGTCCGTGCCCACGCCGCACGCGATCCGGCCGCCTGCCGCCTTCGCCTCCGCCGCTGAACGGCGGATCAGTTCGGCCGCGCCCGCCCAGTCCAGGCCCATCCCGCGCTGGGCGGTGTCCATCGCCTCCGCGACGCCCAGGCCGTGCGCCCAGAGGTGGCGGCGGAAGGCGAGCGTGGCGTCCCAGTCGATCGCCGCCGGGTCGTCCGGGCCGATGTCCGCGTACGGGTCCGCGACGACATGGGCCGCCGCGAAGACCGTACGGGAGGTGGGAGGTTGTGCGTCCGGCGCGAGGTCGAGCGGTGTGGCGCGCGGGGTGTACGGGCCCTGGGGCAGGGGCATCGGAGCCGCCGTCACAGCGTCAGCTCCGGGACCTCGAAGCGGCGGCCCTCGGCGGACGACTTCAGGCCCAGTTCGGCCAGTTGGACGCCCCGCGCACCGGCCAGCAGGTCCCATGCGTACGGCTCGTCCAGGGCCACATGGCGCAGGAACAGCTCCCACTGCGCCTTGAACCCGTTGTCGAACTCCTGGTTGTCCGGGATCTCCTGCCACTGGTCGCGGAAGGGTTCCGTGACCGGGAGGTCCGGGTTCCAGACCGGCTTGGGGGTCGATGACCGGTGCTGTACGCGGCAGTTGCGCAGGCCCGCCACGGCCGAACCGTGCGTGCCGTCGACCTGGAACTCCACCAGCTCGTCGCGGTTGACCCGCACCGTCCAGGAGGAGTTGATCTGCGCGACCGCCCCGCCCGCCAGTTGGAAGATCCCGTACGCGGCGTCGTCGGCGGTCGCCGCGTACGGCTTGCCGTGCTCGTCCCAGCGCCGCGGAACGTGCGTCTGGACATGGGCCGTTACGGAGGTGACCCGGCCGAACAGCTCATGGAGCACGTACTCCCAGTGCGGGAACATGTCGACGACGATCCCGCCGCCGTCCTCCGCCCGGTAGTTCCAGGAGGGGCGCTGGGCCTCCTGCCAGTCGCCCTCGAAGACCCAGTAGCCGAACTCGCCTCGGATGGACAGGATTTCACCGAAGAAGCCGCCGTCGATCAGGCGCTTCAGCTTCAGCAGGCCCGGCAGGAAGATCTTGTCCTGGACCACGCCGTGCTTGACGCCCGCGTCCCGGGCGATCCTGGCCAGGTCGAGAGCGCCCTCGACGTCCGTGGCCGTGGGCTTCTCGGTGTAGACGTGCTTGCCCGCCGCTATGGCCTTCTTGATCGCCTCCACCCGGGCCGAGGTGACCTGGGCGTCGAAGTAGACGTCGATCGTGTCGTCCGCGAGCACCGCGTCCAGGTCCGTCGACCACTCGGTCAGACCGTGCCGGACCGCCAGCTCCTCCAGGGCGTGGGCCCGGCGGCCGACGAGGACGGGCTCGGGCCAGAGCACCTCGCCGTCACCGAGGTCCAGGCCGCCCTGCTCACGGATCGCGAGGATCGAACGCACCAGATGCTGCCGGTGTCCCATGCGGCCCGTGACGCCGTTCATGGCGATCCGCACTGTCCTGCGTGTCACGAAGGTCCCTCCATACAGGCGTAGTAAGCGCTTTCTATGCGGGGTGACGCTAGCCTGCCGACAGCGACCGGACAAGAGGGGTCGCTCAGCGGCCGGACAAGAGGGGTCGCACGTGACCTCACGGAGGACAGCGATGACAGTCACCCTGGCGGACGTGGCGGCCCGCGCCCGGGTGTCCCCGGCCACCGTCTCCCGCGTGCTGAACGGCAATTACCCGGTCGCCGCGTCGACCCGGGAGCGGGTCCTGCGCGCGGTGGACGACCTGGACTACGTCCTCAACGGGCCCGCCAGCTCGCTCGCCGCCGCCACGTCGGACCTGGTCGGCATCCTGGTCAACGACATCGCGGACCCCTTCTTCGGGATCATGGCGGGGGCCGCGCAGACCCAGATCGGCGGGCCCGGCGACGGCTCCGGGCGGGCGGGCGGCGAGAAGCTGGCCGTCATCTGCAACACGGGCGGCTCCCCCGAGCGCGAGCTCACCTATCTCACCCTCCTCCAGCGCCAGCGCGCCGCCGCCGTCGTGCTCACCGGCGGCGCGGTCGAGGACCCGGAGCACCAGGCCGCGATGTCCGCGAAGCTGGCCAGACTCGCGGACGGCGGCACCCGGATCGTCTTCTGCGGGCGGCCCCCGCTCGCCGACCGGGACACGCTCGTCGCCGCGCTCGCCTTCGACAACCGGGGCGGCGGGCGGCGGCTGACCGAGCACCTGATCTCGCTCGGCCACCGCAGGATCGGTTACGTCGCCGGGCCCCCGGAACGCACCACCACCCGGCACCGCCTGGAGGGCCACCGCGAGGCCCTGCGGGGTGCGGGGCTCGACGCGGCGGCCGGGGGCGCGGCGGCCGGGGGCGCGGCGGCCGGCGGCGCGGCGGCCGGCGGCCAGGAGCGGCTCACCGTGCACGGGCCCTACGACCGGCGCTCCGGGTACGAGGCCACCCTTGAGATTCTGCGCCGGGACCCGGACGTGACCGCGATCATCGCCGCCAACGACACCGTGGCGCTGGGCGCGTGCGCCGCCGTACGGGACCAGGGGCTGCGCATCCCGCAGGACATCTCGGTGGCGGGCTTCGACGACCTGCCGTTCTCCGTGGACGCCGTACCCGCCCTGACGACCGTACGGCTACCGCTCTTCGAGGCGGGCGCAAGGGCGGGCCGGCTCGCGATGGGCAAGGAGAACCCGCCGCCCGGGGGCATCGCGACGATCGCCGCCGAGCTGATGATCCGGGGGTCGACGGCTCCGCCCCGGGGGTGAGGGGCTGCTGCCCCGGGTGGGTGACGCCCCGGATGGGGTGACGTCCCAGATGGAGTGACGTTCCAGATGGGTGACGCCCCAGGAATTCGCCGCTTCAGTGCCTCTGCGGGCCGGGGGCATCTGCCTCTGGGGCCGTGGACGAACGCCTCTGCGGGCCGTGCGCGGACGCCTCTGCGGGCCGGAGGGAGAAAGATGGGGGCGACTCCCCCATGTGCTCGCCCCCCGCCCCCCTCCAGGATGAACGCGAGCGGCCGGGTGGGCCGCTCCCGACCCGGGAGGTGCGGTGGAGAAGGAACTGATCGGCAGCGGTGGTACGGGGGCCGCCGCCCGCCGCGCCCTCCCGGACACGAACGGGGCCGCCGCAGCGGTGCGCGCCAACGGTGCGCACGCCACCGGCCCGCGCGACCGCACCACCGCCACGGACGCCCGCACCACCGGCCCGGACGCCCGCCCCGCCATCGGCACCGGCACCGGCACCGGCCTGTGGTGGCTGCCCGCCGTCGTCGGGCCCCGGCCCGTGGGCGAGCCCGACTGGGCGGTCTTCGTCCAGGAGGTCGTCGCGGAAGCCCCGCGCGAGGTGGTTGTCGCGGACCGCGCCTATCCCGGTCTCAGCGGGTTCGCGATCGTCGTGGCCCCGTTCGTCGAGCGGGCCGTGGCACGGCTGCTCACCTCGCCCACGAAGAACGCCGTACGGGCCGGGACGGCGGTCGGCCTCTGCCCGCTGCTGGAGGACTTCCGGTCCCATCTGACGCGGCGGCTGGCCCGGCTCGCGGCGCGGACGCTGGTGCTGGAGCTGCATCAGGCGCGGCGGGCGGGGCGGCTGGCCGGGGACGGGCCCGAGGAGCGGTTCAGGGACTTCGTACGGCTGACGGCGGGGCGGGACGGGCTGGCCGCGCTGCTCGCCGCCTATCCCGTGCTGGCGCGCATTCTGGCCCGGGCGAGCCTGGACACGGCCGACGCGTTCGCGGAGATGCTGGGCCGGCTGGCCGACGACCGGGAGCTGCTGGCGGCCTCCGGCGTGCTCGGCGACCGGGGGCCGGGGGCCTCGGCCGGGGCACGCGCCGCCTGGCAGGGGCCGGGGGCGCTGACCGGGGTCGAGGCCGGTGCGGGCGACAGCCATCGCGGGGGCCGGTCGGTGATGCTGCTGCGGTTCACGGACGGCACCCGGCTCGTCTACAAGCCCCGCCCGCTCGCGGCGCACCGACACTTCAACTCCCTGCTCGGCTGGTTCGGTTCACTGCCCGAGGCCCCTTCCCTGCGGGCCCTGCGCGTGCTGGACCGGGGCGACTACGGGTGGGTGGAGTTCGTCGAGGAGCAGCCCTGTTCCTCGGCCGCGCAGACCCGGCTCTTCTACCGGCGGCAGGGTGCGCTGCTGGCCCTGCTGCATCTGCTGGACGGGACCGATCTGCACCAGGAGAACCTGATCGCCTGCGGGCCGCACCCGGTCCTGGTGGACGTGGAGACCCTGTTCCATCCGCCGCTCTCCCAGGCGCGTTCCGCCGATCCGGCCGCCCGCGCCCTGCACGCGTCGGTCCACCGGGTCGGGCTGCTGCCCCAGTTGCTGGTCGGGGACTCCGCCGCGCTCGACGTCTCCGCCATCGGCGGCGGCCTGGCGGCCCCCTCCCCCATCGAGACGGCCGACTGGGCGGGAGCGGGGACGGACGCGATGCGGCTGGTACGGCGCTCCGCGCGGTTCACCGAATCCGCCAACCGGCCCCGGCTGGAAGGGGTGGCGGCCGACCCGTCCGCGTACACCGACGCCCTGTGCGAGGGCTTCCGCGCCGGCTACACCGCCGTCAGCGACCATCGCGAGGAACTGCTCGGCAAGGGCGGCCTGTTGACGGCCTTCGCGCAGGACGAGGTGCGGGTGGTGCCCCGGCCGACCTGGACGTACACCACCCTGCTCGACGAGTCGACCCACCCCGACCTGATGCGGGACGCCGCCGAGCGGCACCGGGTCCTGTCCCTGCTGCGCACCCCCGCCCTCGGCGTCCCCGCGCTGCCCGGTCTGGAGGACGAGGAGCTGGAGGAGCTGTGGGCCGGTGACGTGCCGGTCTTCCTCACCCGGCCGGGCCGAACCGACCTGTGGAGCGGCACCGGGCGCGGGGTGCCGGGCGTTCCTGGTCCCACCGGGCTGGCCCGGGTCGAGGCGAAGGTGCGGGCGATGGACACGGTGGACCGGCAGGACCAGGAACGGATCATACGGGCCGCCATGGCATCCACCTCGCCCGAGCCGCCGCACCGGGTGACGGGCGCCGCCCGGGCGAGGACCGCCGCCACGGCGCCGGAGCCGGAGCGACTGCTGTCCGCCGCACGCTCGGTGGGCGACCAGCTCGTCTCGCTCGCCTACCGGCACCAGGACCGCACCAACTGGATCGGCCTGGAGCTCCTCGGGGAACGCTACTGGCGGCTCACCCCGATGGCCGCCGACCTGGCGAGCGGCTACACCGGCCCCGCCCTCTTCCTCGCCCAACTGGCCGCCCTGACCGGGGCCGAGCGGTACGCCGAAGCCGCCCGCGAGGCACTGGCCCCGGTGCCCGGCCTGCTGGACGCGCTGCACGGGCGGGTCGACGACCTCGCGGTGCTGGGCTCGGGGGCCTTCGCGGGCCTCGGCGGCATCGCGTACGCCCTGGCCGAGGTGGGAACCCTGCTGGGCGACCGCACGGTCCTGGAGTGGGCGGGCCCCGCCACCCGGCTGGCCTGCGCGGCGAGTTCGGCCGAGGAGGGGCTCGGGGTGCGCGGCGGTGCGGCGGGCGGGCTGGCGTCGCTGCTCGCGGTGCACCGGACCACCGGACGGCCCGAAGCCTGGCGGGGAGCCGAGCGCTGCGCCGAACGGATCGCCGTCGCGCCCCTGCCGGCCGCGGGGGGCTTCGCGGAGGGGGCCGCGGGCATCGGCTGGGCGCTACTGCGCTTCGCCGGGGCGGGGGGCGGCGAGCCGTACCGTACGGCGGGACTCCGGGCCCTGCGCCGGGCGACCGTCGACGTGACGGGCGGGCGGGCCTGGTGCGAGGGGGCCGCCGGGGTGGCCCTCGCGGTCGCGGACAGCCCGGACGCGCTCGCGGATCCGGACCTGACCGGCTGGCCGGCGGCCGTGTCCGGCGCTCTGGCGGACTCCGACCCGCTCGCGGACGACAGCCTCTGCCACGGTGA
Organism: Streptomyces sp. cmx-18-6; assembly: GCF_046548915.1. Classification (NCBI taxonomy): domain Bacteria; kingdom Bacillati; phylum Actinomycetota; class Actinomycetes; order Kitasatosporales; family Streptomycetaceae; genus Streptomyces; species Streptomyces sp. cmx-18-6. The sequence goes on from NZ_JAEBEP010000001.1 coordinate 792,397, forward strand.
GCTGGGCCTGCTGGAACTGCTCGGCCACAGCACCCTGGACGGCGACCGCACCCCCTGGGTCCGCCGCGCCGGGACGCTGCTGGCCGCCGCCGACCGGGCAGGCCCGCGCTGCGGGACCCCCGGCCACGTACCGCACCCGGGGCTGCTCACCGGCCTCTCGGGGATCGGGCACGGGCTGCTGCGGGCGGGGTTCCCCGACCGGATCGGCTCCGCGCTGCTGCTCAACCCGTCCGGGGGGCCGCTCTGATTCCCCGGCCACGACCGCCATGACCGCCACGACCACCCCCCACGGGACCGCACCACACCACGTCGCACCGCACCGCACCGCATCGCGCCACCTCGCACCGCACACGTCACACCGAATCGCACCGCACCGCACCGCACCGCACCGAACTGTTGTCGATCAGCCGTCAGAAACCTTCCGTTCAGCAGTCATTGACCAGCAGAGGATGAGGCAGAGATGACGCATATCAGCGAGTCGGCACTCCAGGGTTCCAGCGACTTCGCCCAGGAGGGCGCGTTCGACCACCCCGCCGGGCAGATATCCCTCGGCATCAGCGGCGGGCTGGGGATGCGCAGCAGGCTTCTCAGCGTCTCGGAGAGCAACGTCGGCTACAGCATCGATCTCCCGTGGACCACCATGATTCCCGTTTAGCCACAACTCCGCCCGTCCTGTGCCGTATTGGGACACTGCCGCATGAGTTACGACTCCAGTAGCCTGCGGCCATGCGAGCCACTTCGCCGGTCATCGTCGGGCGGGACGAGGAGATCGGCCTGCTGAGCAGCGCCCTGGACGCCGTGCGACGGCGTTCGGGGCGCGCCCTGTTCCTCCTCGGTGAAGCGGGGATCGGCAAGTCCCGGCTGGTGGGCGAATGCGCCTATCGCGCCTACGGGTCGGGGATGCCGGTGCTGCGCGGGCGGGCCACCTCGACCGGGCTCGTCGTCCCGTTCCGCCCGCTGGTGGAAGCGCTCTCCTCCCGCTTCCGGGCCGCCGGCACGCCGACCGATCCCGAGCTGGCCCCCTACCACCCCGCTCTGGCCAGGCTGGTCCCCGAGTGGCGGCAGAAGGCGTCCCCCGGCTATCCGGAGACGGTGGTCGAGCTGGCGGAGGCGCTGCTGCGGCTGCTGTCCGTGCTGGGCCGGGAGTCCGGCTGCACGATCCTGCTGGAGGACCTGCACGACAGCGACACGGAGACGGTCGCGGTGGTCGAGTACGTCATCGACAACCTCGCCGACCTGCCGATCCTGCTGCTGGGCACCTGTCGCCCGGAGGCGGGCCCCGCGCTCGACCTCGTACGCTCGGCGGAGCGCCGTCAGGTCGCCGTCGTACGGGAGTTGAAGCCGCTGGGCGACGACCAGGTGCGGGCGCTGACGGGGGCGTGTCTGGAGGCGTCGCCCCACGAGATACCCCCTGTGGTGCACCAGCGGCTGGCCGAACGCGCGGGCGGCAACCCGTACTTGGTGGAGGTGCTGCTCGCGGATCTGCTCGACACCGGGCAGTTGCGTCAGGCCGGGGACGGCTGGGAGGCGGCCGGGCAACCCGGCGGCCCCGTCCCCTCGGGCATCGTCCGCAGCTGGACCCGCCGGCTCGACCGGCTCGACGAACCCGTGCGGGATCTGCTGCTCGCGGCGGCCACCCTGGGCGGCCAGTTCTCGGTCTCCACGCTCCAGACGGTCACCGGATTCGAGGACCGGGCCCTGTTCACGCATCTGCGGTCGGCGGTGGAGGCGGGCGTGATCGCCCCGGACGGCGCGGCCCCCGACCGGTACGCCTTCCGGCACTCGCTGACCGCCGAGGCGCTGGTCTCCTCCCTCGCCCCGGCCGAACGCGCCTCCCTCGCCCGCCGCGCCGCCGGGGCCATCGAGCACTCCGGCCACCCCCTCGACGAGGACGGGCAGCAGCTCGTCGCCTCCCTCCACCTGGCCGCGGGCAACCGCTCGGGGGCCGCGCTGCGGTTCGCGGAGGCCGGACGACGGATGCTCGCCTCGGGGGCGCACGGCTCGGCCGTGGTGCTGCTGGAGCGGGCCTGCCCCCTGGCCGCCGACGCCGACCGGGCGGCCATCGCCGAGTCCCTGGCGGTCGCGCGGGCCGAGGGCGGCGACCTCGACGGCGCGCTGGCGCTGACGCGGACGCTCCCCCCGGTTCCGGCGCGCTGCGAGGCCGCCGACCGGCGCGGCGAGGTCCACACCAAGATCGCCTGGGTGGCGGTGATGGCCGAGCGGGCGGCGGACGCGGCCCGGCAGATCGACGCCGCCCGCACCCTGCTCGGGCAGTCGCCCGCCCCTGGCCGGCGGGCGGCGCTCGCCGTCGTCGACAGCCACCTGGCCCTGCTGCCGGGGCAGGACCACCGCGACCCGGAGGAGACCGAGCGGGCCGCCCGGGAGGCGGCGGAGATCGCCGAGGCCGAGGGGCTGCCCGTAGTCGCCTGCCAGGCTTGGCAGTTGCTGGCGCTGCTGCTGCGCGAGAAGGGGTTCGACGCGGCGGACGCCTGCCTGGAGCGGATGCTCTCGCTCTCCACCGAGCACGCCCTGCCGGTGTGGCGGGTGGAGGCCCTGGTCCGGCTGGGCGCGAACGCCTTCATGCGGACCGGCGACGACTTCCGGCTGCGTTCGGCACGGGCGGCGGCGACGGAGCTGGGCGCGCTGCTGCTGACGCAGACGGTGGACGGGCTGCTCGCGATGAACGCGGTGATGTGCGCCCGGTGGGACGAGGCGCAGGAGATCATCGACCGTTCGCTGGAGGCCAGTGCCCGGGTCGGCAACCTCTCCGCCCACCGCTATCTCCTCCTCTCCGCCGCCACGATGGCCGCGCACCGAGGCCGGCGGCGGGACATGGACCGGTCGCTGGCCGCGTTCCGGCGGGCGGGCGGTGAGCAATCGCTGCTGGTGCCGCACCAGTTGGGGCTGTGCAGGGCGGTCGGGGCGCTGCTGGAGGAGGACCGCGCGCGGGCCCTGGCGGGCCTGGACGCGGTGCTGGCCTGGGAGCGGGACCACCCCAGCTACTTCTACCTGAGCGGGAGTTACGGGCTGCGCCCCTTCCTGCGGGTCCTGGCGGGCGAGGCGGACCGGGCGGAGTTCGACGCGGTGCGCGCCTCGCCGGGGGCGGGCCTGGCGTGGAACCGGCAGTTCCTGGAGCTGGCGGACGCGGTGCTGCTGGGCCGCGAGGGCGACCGGGCGGGGGCCGCCCGTCTGGTGGCCTCGTTCGACGCCCGCGCCGCGTCCTTCCCGGTCGCCCGCCACCTGGGCCTGCGGCTGGTCGCGGACGCGGCCCGGGCGGACGGCTGGGGCGAGCCGGTGGCCTGGCTGCGCCGGGCCGAGGAGTTCTTCTACGGGGTCGGGGCGCAGCCGGTCGCCTCCGCCTGCCGGGCGGCGCTGCGGCAGGCGGGGGCCAGCGTCACCCAGCACCGGGGCGGCTGGGACCGCATCCCCCTGTCGCTGCGGACCAGCGGGGTGACGCCGCGCGAGTACGAGGTGTTCGTGCTGCTCCCCGAGCGGCCGGGCAACCAGCAGATCGCCCGCCGGCTGTCCATCTCGCCGCGCACGGTGGAGAAGCACATGGCCAGCCTGCTCAGCAAGACGGGGCGCGCGGACCGCTCGGCGCTGTGCGAGTTCGCGGCGGAGTGCGCGGGGGAACCGGCGTAGGGCCGGGGGACCCCCGTAGGCCCGGGGAACCCCCGTACACCTGGGGAACCCGCGCAGGCCCGGGGAGCCCCCGTACACCTGGGGAACCCGCGCAGGCCCGGGAACCCCCGTAGGCCCGGGGAACCCCCGTACACCTGGGGCACCCGCGTAAGCCCGGGAATCCCGCGTAGGCCCGCGTACGTCTGCGGGCTCACCCCCACAACATGGGGGCGCGTGCCGGTTTCGGTCGGGTGTGCGGGCGGAACATGCGGGTGGCTCCCCGATGCGCCGTGTGACCGTACGGCCACAGGATCGGAGGGTGCGTACGGCAGTCCGCCGCCCGTCCTCGCTTCCGGAGGCCCGCCGATGACCCGACCTCCCGCCCGCCCCGCCCCCGCCGGTGCGGTGTACTTCTCGCTGCTCGGCCCGCTCAGCGCCGTACGGGACGGACGTCCGCTCCCGCTCGGCCCCCGCAAACAGCGCCTCGTCCTCGCCACCCTGCTCTCCCGCCCCAACACCCCGGTCCCCGTCGACGTCCTGACCGACGCGGTCTGGCCTCAGACCCCGCCCCGCACCGCGCGCAAGAACCTCCAGGTCTACGTCAGCGCCGCCCGCGCCCTCCTCGGCAGCACCGGGGACGGAGGGGACCGCGACCGGGTCGTCCACGGCGGCGGAGGGTACCGACTGCGCATCGACGAGGGCGAGTTGGACACCCTGCGGTTCCGCTCCCTGGCCCGCGCCGGACGAGCGGCGAGCGAGCGCGGTGATCTGCGGACCGCCGCACGGCTGCTGCGCGAGGCGCTGGACCTGTGGGAGGGGCCGCCGCTGAACGATCTGCGGGACTCCATCGGGGTGGCGGAGGAGGCCGACCGGCTGGAGGCCCGATGCCTGACGGTGTACGAGGACTGGGCGGAGACGGAGATCGAGCTCGGCCGGGCCGCCGTCGCGGTGGACGGCCTGCGCGATCTGGTGGAGCGCCACCCGCTGCGCGAGAGGCTCCGGGCGGCCTGGATGAACTCGCTGCACCAGTCCGGCCGGCAGGCGGAGGCCCTGGCGGTGTACGACGACTACCGGCAGTTGCTGTCAAGGGAGTTGGGCCTTGAGCCGAGTCCCGCGATGGCGGCCCTGTACGGTGCGATGCTCGGCCGGGGCCGCTCTCCGCGACGTCCTGCGGCCGCCCGCGACACCGTGCGCGGCGCGACCCTGCCCGCCGTGCCCCGCGACTTCACCGGCCGCCGCGAGGAGTTACGGGAGTTGCTCACCGTGCTGGGCGGGGGCGACGGCGAACGCGGTGAGGGCGAGGAGCGGGACGACCACGGCGACCGTGTGGTCATCGTCTCGGGGCCCGTGGGGTCCGGCGCCTCGGCGCTGGCCCTGCGGGCGGCCCATCTGCTCGGCGGCGACTTCCCCGACGGGCGGTTCCACGTGCGGGTCCGGCGGGAGGACGGCACGGCGCGCACCCCGGCCCACGTGCTGGGCGAGCTGGGCCGGTTGTGCGGGGTGCGTGTCCCGGCGGCCCGGGGCGGGGACGGGGACGAGCGCGGAGGCGGGGCTCGGGTCCCGGCCGCGCTGGACGGGGCGGCGGAGGACGCCTGGCAGGAGTGGCTGTCGCTGCACCGGGCGTTGATCGTCCTCGACGACGTACCGGACGAGGCTTCCGTGCGGGGGCTGCTCCCCCGGTCCGGGCCGTCGTCGGTGCTGCTCACCGCGCGCGGCCAACTGGCGGGCCTGGCCCCCGTGCACCGGATCGCCCTGGCCTCCCTGACGGACGGCGAGGCCCTGGAGCTGCTGGGCAGGCTGGTCGGGCCCGGGCGGCTGCGCACCGACCCGGCGGCGGCGCTGCGGATCGTCCGGGCGTGCGGCGCGCTGCCGTTGGCGGTGGGGGTGAGCGGGATGCGGCTGGCGGTGCTGCGGCATCTGCCGCTGGCGGAGTACGCGGACCGGCTGGAGGACCCGGCGGCGGCCCTGGACGAACTGGCCGCCGGGGACGTCTCCGTACGGCGGCGGATGGCTTCCGGGTGGCAGGACCTCGCGGCGGACGACCGGCGGGCGCTGGGGCTGCTGGCCGGGACCGCGCAGGACGGCGGCTTCACCCTGGACGGGGCGATGGCGGCGCTGGGCTGCGGGGAGCGGGCCGCGATCCGCACCGTCGAGTCGCTGATCGACGCGGGCGCGGTGACCTCGCCGGCCGGGGAGGTCACCGCACACGCCGCGCTGTACGAAGTGCCCCGGCTGCTCTGCCTGTACGCGCGGGAGCGGCAGGGGGCCTAGGGTGTGGCCGGCGGATCAGGACCGGGTCCGCCGGACACACCCTAGGAGAGGCCGGGGGCGGGAGGGGCTCGCTGCGGTCCCCTCACCCCAGGGTGAGCAGGTCCAGCAGGCCGGTCCCGGCCGCTCCGGCTGTTCCGGCCGCTCCAGTGGCCCCGACCCCTGCGGTGGCCCCGGCCACTCCGGTGGCCCCGTCCCTCCCGCCGGACAGGAAGTGCAGGGCCAGCAGCAGGCCCGCCGACCCCGTGGCCAGGTCGGCGGAGCAGCGCCGCAGGCCCGCTCCCGGGACCAGCAGCCCGTCCTCCTCGGCGATCAGGTGCCAGCTCAAATTGCGTACGGAGGCCAGGACTTCGGGCCCCGTACGGTCGCCGGGCGACAGTTGTCCCGCCGTGGCGAGAAGTCCCGCCCGGCCGGTGAACAGCCCCGGTTCGCGGACGAACTCCAGCACGCAGCCCCGGCGCACCCCGGGGACCAGGGCGCTCGGAGCGGGATCCGGATGGCGGTCCGTGTACGCCTGGGCCACCAGGGCGACGCCCGCGCTGCCCTGGTTCAGGTAGAGCAGATGGCGTCGGCCGTCCTTCACCTGGACGGTGCCGTCGTCCATGGTCACGAGGTGTCCGGCCTCCCGCTCCAGGGCGGCGCGCGCGGCCGGGACGAGCCATGCCTCCCCGGTCAGCGCGTGCAGTTCCAGGTGCAGCAGCGCAGCCCCGCTCAGCCCGCGCAGCAGCCCCGCCGACTCCGGCAGCCGCACGCCGTCCACCGGCTCGCCCCGTACCAGCCGGTCCAGGTCCCGGGCCGTGCCGAGGGCGCTGTCGATCAGCCGGGCGTCCGGGTCCGCGCCGCCGCAGGCCCGGGCCATGCGGAGAGCGGCGAGGGCCAGGCCCGCGCGCCCGGTGAGCAGGTCGGCCGACGCCACCGGCGGCGCGGCGGACGCCGCACGGTCCCACAGCTCGCGCCCCTGCTCGGCGCGGCCCAGCAGGGCGAGCACCAGGGCGGTGCCCGGGAGCCCGTCGAAGAGCCCGCCCGGTTCGCGGTGGTCCCTGCGGTACGCGGCGGACGCGAGCCAGTCCGTCCACTCCTCGGGGACCGGCGCGCCCGTGCGGTGCAGGGCGTACAGGACCCCGGCCGCGCCGTTGGCGAGGTCGCTCCCGCCGGTGGCGAAGAGGCCCGGCCCGCCCGGGAAGAGCCGGTCCTCCCGTTCGGGGGTGGCTCCGGCGCGCACCCCGGCCAGCAGACGGGTGCGCAGGCCCGCCCAGTCCACCTCCGGCCCCTCGAACAGAGCGGCCACCTCGGCCTCCCGCCGCCGTGACCCGTCCAGGCCGTCCAGCAGCGCGGGCCTGGGCGGTCCGGCGTCGGCCGCCAGGCCGTACTTCCGGCGGGCCCAGCGCTCCAGGGTGAGGGCCTTCGCCCGCTCCAGCCCCGCCATCTCCATGACTGGCATCAGCATCGTGAGCCAGGTCGCCCAGAGCGCGTACGCGTCGGCCTCCGCCCCGGGGGTGCCGGGCGGTGCTTGCAGTCCCTGGGCCCCGGCCAGCGGGGTGTGCGGGTCGTCGAGCCCGGTGGCGTACTCGAAGTCGACGAGGACGATGCGTCCGTCCGGCCGGACGATGACGTTGGAGGGGTGCAGGTCGCCGAAGCGCAAGCCGCGCGCGTGGACGGCGTCCAGGGCCCGGGAGAGCTCGCCCGTCATCGCCTCGGTCCAGGCGAGGTAGGGGGCGAGCTCGTCCGCCGTGGCCGCCCCGCGCGCGAGGGCGAAGCGGGCGACGATCTCGTCCAGGAGGGTGGTCCCCTCGATGTGCTCCTCGATCAGGAAGTGGTGCTCCCAGACGGTCCGTACGCCGTACACCTCGGGTACGCAGTCCAGCCCGGCCAGCGCCGTCAGCGCCCGGTGCTCGCGGTGCAGGCGGGCGACGGCGTCGTCGCCCGCGCCGTCGAGGCCGCAGTGCGGACGGGCCTCCCGCAGCACCACGCGCCGGCCCGTCCCCTGTTCCGTGGCCAGGTAGATCCCGCCGGCGTTGGAGAACTGGAGGGCCTGGGTGACCGTGTAGGGGAAGTCGTCGTCGCGGGCGGCGGCGCGCGCCGCGAGGTGCGGCCGCAGGACGGCGGGGGCTTCGACCCAGGCGGGCGTTCGGAAGACGACCCCGCGTTCGTCCGGCACCAGCTTCCCGGAGGGGTCCCGCAGGGCGAGGACCCGGCGGCCCTCGCCGTCGCCGCACCAGCGGGGCACGTAGGCCCCGTACCGCGTGTACACCGGGGCGTCGCCGATCCGCAGGTCGCTCAGGACGTAGGGGCCGCTGCGCCCGGCCAGGGCCCGGGGCAGTTCGTCGATCAGCGCCAGGAAGGCGGTGTCGTCGGGCGGGTAGGCGGCGATGAACTTGCCCGCGCCGCCGCGGTTCATGTGCTTGTCCGCCATCAGCGCCAACGCCCGTTCGCTGCGCAGAAACTTGAACGGCACGCCGTGGCTCAGGCAGATGCGGGCGGTGTCCCGCAGGGTGGCCTCCGCCTCATCGGGGACCGTGGACACATGGATCTTCCAGCCCTGCTCCGCGAGCCGGGCGTCCTCGGGCACGAGCGAGGTCCACAGGCCCACGGACTCGCGACGCCAGCCCGGCGGGGGCGGCTCGGCGTCCAGCCGGTAGCGGGAGTCCGCGTCGGGCAGCCGGTCCGGGGTGTCGTAGTACGTACGGTCCGCGAGGCAGTAGAGCTGGGTTTCCTGGACGCCTGGCACGCTCGGCTCTCTTCTCGAAGCCCCGGGTGGAAGCGGGGAGTTGGCGGGACGGGCCGGGATCAGCGGTTGACGGGTTCCGCCGGGCCGGCGGATTCCGCCTCCGGCCGCGGGGAGGGCTCCGCCCGGGCCGAGGAGGCGAAGGTGACCACGAGCGCGGACACCACCAGCACGCAGCCGGTCAGGGTGAAGGCCCAGCGCGCGCCGAACGCCATCAGCAGCGCGCCGCCGGCCAGCGGCCCGAACGGCTGGACCATCGAGGACAGGAATCCGGCCGCGCTCTGCACCCGGCCCACCCGCTCCTCCGGCGTCACGACCAGCAGCTTCGAGAGGAACCCGATGCTGGCGACCGTCGACAGGAACATGCACAGCGCGCACATCACCCCGGCCACCAGCGGCCGGTTGATCCAGGCCATCACCCCGGCGGCGCTCACACAGGTCCAGCAGGTGGCGACGATCAGCGCCCGGGAGTGCCGGTCCGGGCTGATCCTCGGCGCGAACAGCGCCCCGGCCAGGGCCCCGGCGGAGACGCAGCTGATGACGAAGCCGCCGCCGATGCCGGAGCGGCCCCCGTCCGAGAACGCGGTCAGGGCGATGAAGGTGAGGGACCCGAACGCGAAGTTCATGCCGAGGCCGAAGACGAGCAGGACCGTACGCAGATAGGGGACCTTCCACAGGAACGTCAGGCCCGCCGTGAGTTCGCGCTTGCTGAACGCGGAGCCCGCCGCCGTCCTGGCCCGGGAGCGGGTGCGGACGAGGGCCACGCAGAGGGTCGACAGCAGCAGGCCCAGGGCCTCGACCGCGAACGGCAGGGCGGGGTGGATGCCGAACAGCGCGCCCCCGACGAGCGGCCCGAGCAGCCGGGCCGTCTGGGTGCGCGCCTGGAGCCGTGCGGTGGCGGTGCCCATCTGGTCGGCGGGGACCACGGCGCGCATCAGGCCGAAGACGGCCGGCCCGTAGACGCTGCTCAGCACCGCGCCCGCCGCCGCGACCAGCAGGACGAGGGCCATGGGGGCGTGCCCGTAGAAGACGGCGATGGCCAGGGCGGTGACGACGATCAGGCTGCCCACGTCGCACAGCCGCATCAGCCGACGCCGTTCGATCCGGTCCGCCATCACCCCGCCGGGCAGCATGGTGATCAGGACGGCTCCGATGGACACCGTCCCGACCGCGCCGGCCTGCACGGCGGAACCGGTCTCCTTGAGCACCAGCAGGGGCAGGGCGAGGGCGCTCATCTGCCCGCCCAGGACCGCGAACAGGCCGCTCAGCCAGAGCAGCCGGAAGTCCCTGTTCTCGCGCAGCGGCTTGGTCATCGTGCACTCCCGGTGATGGGGGGTCGGGGTGGTCGGAGGGGCGGTCCGGGTCTGGGCCGGGGTGGTCGGAGGAGGAGGCGAGGTCGGGGCCGGGACGGCCGGAGGGGCGGTGCGGGCCGCTCACCCGCGGAATGCGGCGGTGGGGCGGCTCCGTCACGACGGAACCGCCCCACATCACCGGCCGGCCGGGCGCCACGGCGGGAGGGCCTGCCTCAGCCTCCGTGACGCCGCCCCGGTACGTACGGGAACTGTGCCGCCCGGGTCAGTTCTCCAGGACGACGCTGAGCACGCTGACGCAGCTGCCCGGGGCGACGACCTTGTCGACGGCGGCCGTCTCCTGGAGGTCCAGCACGGAGTGCGCCTCGACCTCGGGGGTCTCGGTCTCGTTGGTGTCGTCGGCCGCGGGCTTGGTGTTCTCGGACATGGTGGTCTCCGTCCACTCGTCGCTGTGCCGGTCCGGATGTCCGTGGCTGTCCGCCGTGGCCCGGTGCCTGCCGTTGCCGAGAAAGCTAGGGGCGGCGACCTGGCAAACGCTTCGGCGTCGGTATGGCACCGGTATGGGGCCAGCCCGGTCCGCCGGGACGGCCGGATACCGGGCCCGCCGCCCGCGCTCCGGCCGCCGCCGCACGGGCTCCGGACCGCGCCGACCTGCGCGCATACCGGTCCCGAAGCGGTTGTGGACCGTCTGTGTACCGGTACGGAACAGCCTGGGCGGGCGCCCGACGATGCCGGGGAGCTCATCGGCCCCGAAGCCCGGCCCGCGAGGCCCGGTCCTCGAAGGCCGGCCCGCGATCCGGTCCTGGAGGCCCGGTCCCCGAGGTCCGGTCCGTGAAGTCCGGACGCGTCCCAGCCCCCGAAGGAGGCGGCCCGCATGGAACTCGCCGAACTCGTCGGACTACGGCCCTTCCCGGCCGCCGGTCTGCTGCTCGGCCTCACCCGGCGCTGTCCCCTGCGCTGCGGCCACTGCTCCACCGGGTCGGACATGACCGTGCGCGAGGAGCCGGACGCCGGCCGACTCCTGGACTTCGTGGGCTCGTTCACCGAGGCGAACCGCCCCGACGTCGTCATGCTGACCGGCGGGGAGCCGCTGCTGCTGCCCACGCTGGCAGGCGAGCTGAGCTTCCTGGCGCGCCGGGCCGGATCGCGTACGGCGCTGCTCAGCGGCATGTTCTTCGCCCGCTCGAAGGCGATCCCGCCCGCGATCTCGCGTGCGATCGCCCAGGTCGACCACTTCTCCGCGAGCCTGGACGTCCACCACGAGCGAGAGGTGCCCCGCGCCGACGTGTTCCGCGCCCTGCACCGCATCCGCGACTCGGGCGTCTCCGTCAGCTTCCACCTCACCGGGACCGGTGCGGCCGACCCGTATCTCGCCGACATCACCCGGGCCATCGAGAAGGAGTTCGGCGGCCGGGTGCCGTCCCTGGTCAACGAGGTGCGGCCGTTCGGCCGGGCCGCCGCCTGGGCCCGGCCCGCGCGCACCGGCCCCGACGCCTCGGCGGCGGCCCCCTGCTCGATGGCCGCCTGGCCGGTGGTCGCCTTCGACGGCACGGTGCTGGCCTGCTGCAACCAGGACGCCGTCGACCGGCGGCCCGCCCCCGCGCACCTGGACCTCGGCCACATCGGGACCGACGACTGGGAGACCGTACGCCGACGAGCCCTGGAATCCCCGGTGTTGCGGATGATCCGTACGGTCGGCCCGGCCCATCTGGCCGCCCGCTCCGGCAGCGCACCCCACCCGGGCTCCTACTGCGACGGGTGCCGGGCGCTCGGCGGCGACGAGGCGGTGGCGGCCGGGGCGCGTGCGGTGGCGGCGGGACCGGCGGGCGCGCTGCTCGACCTGGCCGCCGCCCGACTGGGCGCGCGGGGTGGGCCGGAGGGCGTCGTCCGGCGGCACGGCTGCCCGGCGTACGCGCCCCTGGTCGACGCCCGGAGCGCACGGTGAGCCCCGCCGACGCCGGGGCCTCGGCACGACTGCGCACCAAACTGCTGCTCCTCGAACCGGAGTTGCGGGACGCGACCGCCCATATGTGGCGCGCCGAAGGGCTGTTGCCGCGCTACCGGACGTATCTGTGCACCATGCACGCCGTGATCCGGGCCTCCGTGCCGCTGATGGAGCTGGCCCTGGCACGCTCCCGGCGGCGCGCGCAGGACGGCCCCGGCGATCCGCTGGCCGAGCCGCTGGCCGCGTATCTGGCGGAGCACATCGAGGAGGAGACGGGACACGACGCCTGGCTGCTGGCGGACCTGTTCGCGGCGGGCGCGAGTGCCGCCGACGCGCTCGGCCCGATGCCGCCGCCCGATGTGGCCACCCTGGTCGGCCCCCAGTACTACTGGATCGAGCACCACCACCCAGTGGCCCTGCTCGGCTATATCGCGGTGCTGGAGGGGTACGCCCCCGCCCCCGGGCTGACCGACCGGATCTGCACGCTGACCGGGCTGCCCGCCGCCGCCCTGCGGACCGTACGGGAGCACGCGGCGCTCGACACGGACCACCTGGACGAGCTGTACGCGCTGCTGGACCGGCTGCCCCTGACCCGGGAGCAGGAGACGGCCGTCGCGGTCAGCGCGCTGCACTCCCTCGACGCGCTCACCCGGCTGTTCGTCCGGCTCGGGCGCTCCGCAACGGCGCCGCCGCTGCGGGGAGCCGGACCCACCTCACCGTTGGGAGTCACCCGATGACAGGACCGCCACCGAACCATCCCGAACAGCCGCCGATCGACGTGGTGTTGCACGAGGCGGGCTTTCCGGTGGACCTCCTCACCGAGGAGCAGCGCGTCGTGCTGAGCGAGCTGACACCGGAAGAACTCACCCTGCTGCTCGACGTCAAGAGCCGGCTGGACGCGGTGGGTCCCGAGGTCCAGGCCCACGGCGAGATCGCGGGCGGCGCGCTGTTCTGAGCCGCGCCCACGGGACGCCCGGGCGTCCGCGCCAGGACGGGGGTCCGGCGCGGGCGGGGCCGGTGCGGCCGGGGCGGGACGACCGGCCGCACCAACCCCTGCCCGGACCAGATGAGTTGGACCCGACCTTGAGGACCCGCCATGATCTGCCCCTCGTGCCGACAGGACCTTCCCGCAACGGCCCGGTTCTGCTCGTCGTGCGGGACGCCGTGCGCCGGTCCGGCGACGGCGGCCCCCGCCACGACGGCTTCACCGCCGCCGCCCGAGGACGAACGCAAGCCGGTGACCGTGCTGTTCTGCGATCTCGTGGGCTCCACGGCGCTGTCGGGCGTGCTGGACCCGGAGACCCTGCGGACGGTGACGCTGCGGTACTTCGAGGCGATGAGCGCGCAGATCGTGGCGCGCGGCGGCACCCCGGAGAAGTTCATCGGGGACGCGGTCATGGCGGTGTTCGGGGTGCCCGTGGTCCGCGAGGACGACGCCCGCCGGGCGCTGGCGGCGGCGCTCGGGATGCGCCGGGCGCTGGACGCGCTCAATGAGGAGCTGCACGCCTCGCTCGGCATCCGGCTGACCACCCGGGTCGGCGTCAACACCGGCCAGGTGGTGGCCGGTTCGGACGCCACGGCCCGGCAGGCCCTGGTGTCCGGCGAGGTCGTCAACATCGCCGCCCGGCTGGAGCAGAACGCGGGCCCCGGCGAGATCTTCATCGGCCCGGGGACCCTCCTGGCCGCCGGCCCCACGGTGACGGCCGAGCCCACCGGGCCGCTCCGGCTGAAGGGGAAGCGCGAGAGCGTCGCCGCCTACCGGCTGCTCGCCCTGGGCGCGGACGACCCCGAGCTGCTGCGCCGCTTCGACGCCCCCTTCGTCGGCCGCGAACGCGAACTGGCTGACCTGAAGGCCGCGTTGGACGGTGTCGTACGGGACCGGCGCCCGGTTCTGCTGCGGGTGAGCGGGGAGGCGGGCATCGGAAAGACCCGGCTGGTACGGGAGTGGCTCACCCGGCGCGCGGACGCGGGGGCGCTCGCGTACGGGGCGGGCCGCTGCCGCACCTACGGGGACCACGGCACCCTGGCCCCCCTCGCCGACGCCGTACGCCCCCTGCTCCCCCACGCTCAAGCGCCGGTGGACGAGGCGACCGACGACGCGATGGCCCTGCTCTCCGGCGGCCTCCTGCGCGACGGCACCCCCAACGCGCCCTTCGAGGACATGTGCGCCGCGCTGGCCGTGGTCCTGAGGCAGGCGGCCGCGCCCCGGCCGGTGGTCCTGGTGCTCGACGACTGGCACGCGGCGGCCCCCCTGCTGGTCCGCACGGTGGACCGGCTCACGAGCGGGACCGGGCCCGCCCGCGTCCTGGTGATCTGCGCGGGCCGCCCGGACGGCACGGAGGGCCCGGCCGGGACGGCCGGGACGGACACCGGGGGCGCGGACGGGACGGCCGGCGCAGACGCCGGAGGCGCGGCCGGGACAGCCGGCACAGACACCGGGGGCGCGGACGGGGCAGCCGGCACAGACACCGTGAGCGCGGCCGTCGAGAGGCGGGCGCATCTCCAGCTCGCCGGCCTGCCGCGCGCGGAGGCGGCCCGGCTCGCCGCCGGGCTCGCGCGGCTCGACGGCCGCCCCGCCCCGGCCGACGACCGGCTCCTGGCCCGCTCCGAAGGCAATCCGCTCTACCTGGAACAGCTCCTGGTCGGCGACCGGACCGCCGCCCCGGGACCGGAGGGCGAGCTGCCGCCCACCCTCCAGGCCCTGCTGGGCGCGCGGATCGGTGCGCTGGCGCGGGCGGAACGCGCGGTGGTGGACCTGGCCGCCGTGATCGGCCGGGAGTTCGCGGCGGCGGAGCTGGTGCGGCTGGAGCTCTCCGTACGGACGGCGGAGCAGCCCGGGGCGCTCGCCGCCGGGGCGGGCGGGTACGGGTCCCAGGACCTCCACCGCGTCGACGAGGCCCTCGCCGCGCTGGCCCGGCGGCGGCTGGTGGAGCCCGCGCCGGCCGGGGACGGGGAGTCGTCGGCGTACCGGTTCAGCAGTGGGCTGGTGCACGAGGTCGCCTACGCCTCGCTCTCCAAGCGGGCCAAGGCGGAGCGCCACGCGTGGGCGGCCGAGCTGCCGAGCGTGCTGCGGACCGGGGACGGCGCGGTCGGGGGCCATCTGGAGCGCGCCTACCGCTACCGCGCCGAGCTCGGGCTCCTGGACGACCGGGCCCGGCTGCTGCGGGACCGCGCCGCCTGGGCGCTCACCCGGGCCGGGGCGCAGGCCGCCGCCCGGTCCGACCTGCACTGGGCGCACGGGCTGCTGGAGCGGGCGGTGGAGCTGCGGCCGGACGGGGCGGCGGCGTCGCGGGGGCTCGGTGAGGTGCGGGTGGCGCTCGGCCGGGTCGAGGAGGGGGCCGAACTACTGCGCAGGGTGAGCGACTTGGGCGCGGAGCCCGTGGAGGCGGCGCACGCCCGGCTGGCCCTGGCGGTGCTGGACCCGGCGGGCGGCCCCGGTCCCGCCGCCACGGCCCGCGCGGTGCTCCCGGTCTTCGAGGCGGCCGGGGACGCCCTGGGCCGGGCCCGGGCCCACCTCCGCCTCGCCCAGCAGCTCCAGCGCTCGGGCCGGCACGAGGAGGCGGAGCGCGACCACGCGCGGGCCCTGGAGCACGCGGTGGCGGCCGGGGCCGAACCGGAGCGGGCCGGGGCCCTGGGCGCGATCGGGATCTCCCTGTGGCGCGGCCCGCTCCCGGTGCCCGAGGCGGTGGAGCGCTGCCGGGCCCTGCTGGCGGCGCACGGGACCGGGCGGCCCACGGTCCGGGTCACCCTCAACTGCCCGCTGGCCGTGCTGTACGCCCTCCAGGACCGGGGCGGCGAGGCGTACGGCGCTCTGGCGGAGGCGGAACGGCTGGCCGGGAAGCTCGGGTTCGCGGAGGCGGAGGTGTTCCTGCCGGTGTTCCGGGCGACGGTGGTGGCGCTGCTCGGCCGGGACGCGGAGGCCCTGGCGCTGCTGGCCCGGGCGGACGCGGCGGCCCGGCGCACGGGGGCGGCGGGGATGCGGACGGCCGTCGCGCTGGACGCGGCCCGGCTGGAGCTGGACGCGGGCGACGAGGGGCGGGCGGCGGCATGGCTGGCGGGCATCGGCGACGCGTCGGGGCTGAGCCGCGCGGACGCCGTCGACCTGGAGGGCCTGCGCGCCCGGCTGGCGGCCCGGGACCGCCCGGAGGAGGCCGTCCAGCACGCCGAGAGGGCCGTACGCGCCTCCCTGCTCACCGACTCCCCGCTGGTGCAGGCGTCCGCCGAGCTGGACCGGGCCCGCACGCTCGCCGCGCTGGGCCGCCGCGCCGCCGCCGAGGCCGCCGCCCGGAGCGCCGGGGAGCACTTCGCGGGCAAGGGGCACCTGCCGGGGGCCCGCCGGGCGGCGGCCTTCCTCACGGCGCGGGCGGGCCCCGCCCGCGCGGCCACCGCTACCGCCATGGTCACGACGAGCACGACGAGGGAAGGGAGCTGACCGATGGGCGCCACGGGAGAAGTCACGGCGGCCGGAACGAGGAGCGCCCCGGGGCAGGGCCTGACCTGGAGCCTGCGCGGACGCGGCCCCGAGGACGTGCCCGTACTGGGCGACCCGGGACCGCCGGGCGGACACCCCGCCGGGCCCGCCACCGGGCGCGGCGTCCGGGTGTGCGTGGTCGACTCGGGGGTCGAGCGCGACCACCCGCTGGTCGGTGAGCCGGCCGGTTCCTGGGTGGTGGTCAAGGACGGGGAGAGCGGCGGGATCACGGTCGAGCCGACGACGACCGGCGACACCTGCGGGCACGGCACCGCGTGCGCGGGCATCATCCGCCGGACCGCGCCGGAGTGCGAGATCCACAGCGTCCGGGTGCTGGGCGAGCGGTTCTCGGGCACGGGGGACGTGCTGATGGCCGGGTTGCGCTGGGCGGTCGAGCAGCGCTTCGACGTGGTCAACCTCAGCCTGTCGACCACCCGCACCCGGTTCGCGCAGGAGCTGCACAGCCTCGCGGACAGCGCCTACTTCGCCCGTACGGTGATCGTCGCCTCGGCCCACAACACCCCGGTGGAGAGCTTCCCCTGGCGGTTCGCCTCGGTGATCTCCGTGGGCAGCCACCAGGAGGACGACCCCGATCTCCACCTCTACAACCCGGACCCGCCCGTCGAGTTCTTCGGGCCGGGCCAGAACGTGACCGTGCCGTGGCTGGGCGGCCGGACGATCCGCACCACGGGGAACAGCTTCGCCACGCCGTACGTCGCCGGGCTCTGCGCCCGCATCCTGTCCGAGCATCCGAGGATGACGGCCTTCCAGCTCAAGAACGCCCTCTATCTGTCCGCGGCCAACGTGCGCCACAGCCCGCGCCCTTCGACAGCCGCACGCCCCTCCACGGCGGCACGTCCCTCCACAGCGGTACCTCCCTCAACAGCGGTACGTCCTTCAACAGCGGCAGGAGATACAGGAGATGACCGCGATGACTCCGAGAACTGAATCCGCCCCCGTGCCCGCCCCTGCTCCTTCCGACGCGCCCCGCAACGAGCTGCTCCAGTCGGTCGTGGACGTGGCCCGGGCCATCTTCGGCGCGGCGGCCAGCTCGGTCCTCCTGCTGGACGAGGAGGCGGACGAGCTGGTGTTCCGGGCGGTCTCCGGCGAGGGCCAGGAGTTCCTGGTCGGCCGCCGGTTCCCCGCCGGGCGCGGCATCGCCGGCTGGGTGGCGACCTCGGGCGAACCGATGGTGGTGGACGACCTGGCCGCCACCCCGTCCTTCGACCGTTCGCTGGCGGAGTCCACCGAGTACGTCCCGGACTCCCTGATGGCGGCCCCCCTGATCAGCGACTCCCGGGTCCTGGGCGTGCTCGAGGTGCTGGACGCCTCACCGCAGGCCCGCTCCAGCGTGCGGGAGCTGGACCTGCTGGCGATGTTCGCCCGGCAGGCGGCGGCGGCCCTGCGGGTGATCACCCCGGTCCCGGTCGCGGCGGGCCTCCCGGCGGCCGGGCGGGCGCTGGAGGGTGCGCAGCGGGAGGACGCGCTGCGGCTGCTCGGCAGCCTGGAGCAGGTGCTGCGAGGCACGGGCTGAGAGAGTGCCGCCGTACGGATACGCGTACGGGTACGGGCGGGGCTGCGGACGTACGCGTACCGGCACGGACGTACGCGTACCAGCACGGGCGTACGCGTACCGGCACAGGCGTACGCGTACCGGCACAGGCAGCAGCACGGACGTACGGGTACGGGCGCGGCGGCTGTCGTGCGTAGCGGCCGGTGCGGTGGGCAGGAGCCGGGGAAGGCGCCGGAGATGCTCCCGCGCGGTGACGAAGGGAAGGACACGCACGTGAAGCTCGCTTTCTCCACGCTCGGGGTGCCGGGGATGCCGGTGGCCGAGGTCGTGCGGCTCGCCGCCGAACACGGTTACCGGGGCGTCGAGCTGCGCGCCCACCCCGATGAGCCCGTACACGTGGGGCTCTCGTCGCTGGAGCGGGCCGATGTGGTCGAGGCGTTCAAGGCGGCCGGGGTGGAGGTCCTGACCGTGGCCGGGTACGTCCAGGTGGCATCGGAGGGCGACGACGAGGCCGTCTCCGCCGAGCTGGCCGAGCTGGTGAAGCTCGCCCGGGACCTGGGCGCGCGGTATGTCCGGGTCTTCCCCGGCGGCGGCGACCAGGACCCGGCGGACGCCGACGCGACCGCCGCCCGCCGCCTGGGCGCGGCCGCTCCGGCCGCCGCCGACATGGGCGTGGGCATCCTGCTGGAGACCCACGACAGCCACCGGGCGGGCGCGGACGTGGCCCGGATCGTCGGCACGGTCGGCCACCCCCGGATCGGGGCGATCTGGGACGTCCTGCACACCTGGCTGGCCGGTGAGGAGCCGGCCGCGAGCCATGCGGTGCTCGCCCCGCACCTCGGCTACGTACAGGTGAAGGACGTCGCGTCGGCGGACGAGCTCACACCGCTGCCCCTGGGGGCGGGGGTGCTGCCGCTCGCGGAGTGTCTGGACGGGCTGGATCCGCAGACGTGGGTGTGCTGGGAGTACGAGAAGCGCTGGCACCCGGAGGCGGCGGAACTGCCGGGTCTGCTGAGCGCGGGCCGGGACCACCTGCTGCGGCTCGGGGCGCCCAAGATGTGAGGCCCACCCCGCCGACCAGCAGCGCCGCCGCGCACCACCGCAGCGGGCTGACCGACTCGCCGAGGAACAGGGCCGCCGAGGACATCCCGAAGACCGGGACGAGCAGGGTGAACGGGGCGACGGACGAGGCCGGGTGGTGGCGGAGCAGGAAGCCCCACGCGCCGAAGCCGAACACGGTGCTGACCCAGGCGAGGAACAGGATGATCGCCACCCCGCTCCAGTCCAGCGCGGCCAGGGCCGCCGCGTCGCGGTCCCAGCCCTCGAAGAGGAGGGAGAGGCCGAGCAGCGGCAGCACGGGCACGGTCGAGACCCAGACCATGAAGGAGAGCGCGTCCGGCGGGGCGGCCCGGCGGGTCAGCACGTTGGAGACGCCCCAGCAGGCCGCCGCGGCGACGACCAGCACGAACGCCAGGACCGGCCCGCCCGCCCCCTCGTCCACGGCGGCCACCCCGATGCCGGCGAGCGCGATCGCCATGCCCAACGTCCTCGTCCGGCCGGGGCGTTCGGAGAGGGCGAGGGCGGCGAACAAGGCGGTGAAGACGGTCTGGACCTGGAGGACCAGGGAGGAGAGCCCGGCGGGCATCCCCTGGTCCATGCCGATGAACAGCAGCCCGAACTTCCCGACCCCGAGCGCGAGCCCCACCCCGATGATCCACTTCCAGGCGACGGTGGGCCGCCCGACCAGGAACACGGCGGGCAGGGCGGCGACGAGGAAGCGCAGCGCGGAGAAGAGCAGCGGCGGGAAGTGACCGAGCCCCAGCTCGATCACGACGAAGTTCACGCCCCAGACGGCGGCGATCAGCACGGCCAGGGCGATGTGGAGAGGACGCATGGACCCGAGCATCGGCCGGGGCCACTGTGTAGCACCAGCACGGATTTCTTCATGGTGGAATGGAGCGTTGCTAACGAATCACCCGGCTCGCCCCCTCCCCCTGTGAGGTCACGGTGCTCGATCTGTCCCGGCTGCGCGCCCTGCACGCCGTCTCCGTCCACGGTTCCGTCGCGGGCGCGGCCACCGCTCTCGGCTACACCCCGTCCGCCGTCTCGCAACAGATCACCAAGCTGGAGCGGGAGACCCGGACCACCCTCCTGGAGCGGCGCGGGCGCGGTGTCTCGCTGACCGAGGAGGCGTTCCATCTGGTCGACGCGGCGCAGCAGTTGATGGCCATCGTGGAGCGCACCGAGACGACGCTGGAGGAGCGCCGGGGGGTGCCGACCGGCCGTCTGACCATCGGCGCGTTCGCCTCGGCGACGCGCGGGCTGCTGCCGGGGGTGCTGGCGGAGCTGGGCCGGGACCATCCGGCGCTGGACGTGCGGCTGGACGAGGTCGATCCGCATCTGTCGGTGGACCTGGTGGCCAAGGGCGTCATCGACCTGGCCGTGGCCCACGACTGGGACATCGCCCCGCTGCCCGCCCCGGACGGCCTGGCGCAGGCGGCGATCGGCCTGGACCGGTGCGACCTGCTGGTCCCGGCAGGGCACCCGCTGGCCGGGCGGAAGGCGGTGCGGCGGGAGGAGCTGGCGCGGGAGCGGTGGATCTGCCCACCGCCGGGGACGGTGTGCCACGACTGGCTCACCCGGACCCTGCGCACGGCGGGCTATGAGCCCGACATCCGCCACCGGGCCGAGGAGCACCACACCCAACTCGCCCTGGTGGCCGCCGGACTGGGCGTCGCGCTGATCCCCCGGCTCGGGCGGGGCGTCGTCCCGCCGGGGGTGGTGGCGGTGCCCCTCGATCCCGTACCGGAACGGCGGCTGTACGCGCTGTGGCGTACGGAGGCGGCCCGGCGACCGGCGATCACGGCGGCGGTCGCCGCGCTCCAGGCCCATGGCGCGGCGGCGGGGCTGGAGTGACGGCCACCGGTTCACGGTGAGGGCGGGGAGCCCCCCGGGGGGCGAGGAGCGCCGAGGGCCGGAGAGGGCCGGAGAGGGCCGGAGAGGGCCGGAGAGGGCCGAGAGCAGGGAAGCCCGAGAGCAGGCACGGAGGGCCGAGAGCAGGGCAGGGCGAAAGCGGGCGGCGGGGAGCATCGGGGTCCGGCCACTCCTTCGCGCGCGTGTCGTTCCCGTTCCGTGCCCGCCCCCTTGACCGAAAGTTACTTTCCCTATATCCGTATCATCTTGGAAGTTTCTTTCACCCCCGGGAAGGAGCTCACGTGCCCCACCGCACCTCACGACGCACCCTCCTCACCGCCTCCGCCGCCGCGACCGCCGCCGCGGCCACCGGCGTCCTCTCCGTCACCGGCACCGCCGCCGCGCACCCCCACGACGCCTCCACCGACCGCGGGCTGCGGCGGATCATCGCCGGGATGAGCCTGGAGGAGAAGGTCGGCCAGCTCTTCGTCATGCGGGCGTACGGGCATCACGCCACCGACCCCGACCAGGCCGACATCGACGCGAACCTCAAGGAGATCGGGGTCCGTACCGCCGCCGAGCTGGTCGCCACGTACCACGTCGGCGGCATCATCTACTTCACCTGGGCGCGCAACACCCGCGACCCGCACCAGATCGCCGCCCTCTCCAACGGCCTCCAGCGCGCCGCCCGTTCCACCGGCTCCGGCCTGCCGCTGATCGTCTCCACCGACCAGGAGCACGGCATCGTCTGCCGGGTCGGCGAACCCGCCACCCTGCTGCCGGGCGCGATGGCGCTCGGCGCGGGCGGCTCGCGCTCCGACACCCGGCGGTCGGCCTGGATCGCGGGGGCCGAACTGGCCGCGCTCGGCATCAACCAGAACTACGCGCCGGACGCCGACGTGAACGTCAACCCGGCCAACCCGGTCATCGGCGTACGCTCCTTCGGCTCCGACCCCGCGTCGGTGGCCGAGCTGGTCGCGGCGCAGGTGAAGGGGTACCAGGACGCCGGGGTCGCGGCGACCGCCAAGCACTTCCCCGGGCACGGCGACACCAGCACCGACAGCCACACCGGGCTGCCGGTCATCGAGCACACCCGCGAGGAGTGGGAGGAGCTGGACGCGCCGCCGTTCCGGGCCGCGATCCGGGCCCGTATCGACTCGATCATGACTGCGCACATCGTGGTCCCTGCGCTCGACCCCTCCGAGGACCCGGCCACGCTCTCCCGGCCGATCCTCACCGGCATCCTGCGTGAGGAGCTGGGCTACGACGGGGTGGTGGTCACGGACTCGCTGGGCATGGAGGGCGTACGCACGAAGTACGGCGACGACCGCGTCCCGGTCCTCGCGCTGCTGGCGGGCGTGGACCAACTGCTGAACCCGCCGAACCTGTCGGTCGCCTGGAACGCCGTGCTGGCGGCGGTACGGGGCGGCGAGATCAGCGAGGCGCGTATCGATGAATCGATCCTGCGCATTCTGCGGCTGAAGACGAGGCTGGGCCTGTTCCGCGACCCGTTCGTCAGCGAACGGGGGGTGGACCGCACGGTCGGCATCCGCAAGCACCGCGCCGACGCCGACCGGATCGCCGAGCGCACGACGACGCTGCTGGCCGACCCCGGCGCGCTGCTGCCGCTCTCCCGCCGCACCCACCGCCGGCTGCTGGTCGTGGGCGCGGACCCGGCGTCCCCGTCCGGCACCACGGGCCCGCCGACCACCGTCCTGGCCGACGCCTTCACCGAACTGGGCTTCGCCGCCACGGCGTTGTCCACCGGTACGGCCCCGAACCAGGCGAAGACCGCCGAAGCCGTCGCCGCCGCAGAGGGCAGGGACGCGGTGATCGTGGCCACGTACAACGTCACGGCGAGCAGCACGCAACGCACCCTCGTCGACGCCCTCGTGGCGACCGGCGTCCCGGTGGTCGTCGTGGCGATCCGCAACCCGTACGACGCGGCCCACCTCACGGGCCGGGGGGTCGCCGCGATCCTGGCGTCCTACTCCTGGACGGACGTCGAACTCCGCGCCGCCGCCCGGGTGATCGCGGGCCGCGCCCGACCGGAGGGCAGGCTCCCGGTCCCGGTGCAGCGCGCGGACGACCCGGCGCGGGTGCTGTACCCGGTGGGCCACGGGCTGTCGTACCGGTAGCGGCACGGCGCCCGCCGGCTCTCCCCTACGCGTACGGGGGAGCCGGCGGGCGCCAGGCTCATGGCAGGGGCTGCGGGCGCTGAGCCGGGGGACCCAGCGCCCGCAGCACCTCTGCTACGGGCGGAGCGTGGCCTCGTCGCGCTCGACCTCGCCGTTGCGCTGGTCCAGCCTGGTGTCGAACTTCGCCAGCGGCTTCGCCTTCGCCGGGTCCGCCTGGACGGCCGCCGGAGCGACCCCGGCCCAGCGCTGGATGTCGGCGGTGGCCTTCGCCTTCTCGTCGGCGACGAGACCGGAGACCCGGGCCCCGTGGTTGCCGCCGGGCACGGTGTAGACGTAGCTGTCCTTGGCCCCGCGCCCGAGGCGGAAGGGCTCCGCACCCCACGGGTCGTTCTCCCCGTTGACGTACATCATCCGCCGGGCGTTGTTCCGGACCCAGCTGTCCACGTCCCGCATCGCGCCCCGGTCGAACTTCATCGGGATGGAGCGGGGCACGAAGGCGCGCGGGGGCTGGTAGCCGTAGCGGCTCAGGTTGCCGAGCCAGGGCTGCTTGATGGTCGGCGAACCGAGCTGGGTGCCCGCCTGGTAGAAGTACGGGGTGTACGGCTCCAGGCCCTGGTCCGCGAAGAACGAGAAGCCGGAGATGCCGTCGACGGAGTCCCAGATCTCCTGGTCGCCGGCCTTCTTGGCGTCGGCCGGGATCTCGCCGCAGTCGGCGAGCAGGCTGTACTGCCAGAACGCCCAGACGTAGTCCAGGACGACCGCCTCGTAGGCCCGGTCGAGGGAGCCGACCGTGTTGAAGGTGTAGCCGTTGGCGGCGGCGTACTCCTTGTACTTCTTCTGCAACGGGCCCCGGCGGACCAGCGCCTCGCGCTGCACCCCGGCGAGCCGGTCGCGGCACT
Source organism: Streptomyces sp. cmx-18-6 (assembly GCF_046548915.1). NCBI lineage: Bacteria > Bacillati > Actinomycetota > Actinomycetes > Kitasatosporales > Streptomycetaceae > Streptomyces > Streptomyces sp. cmx-18-6. The sequence goes on from NZ_JAEBEP010000001.1 coordinate 816,200, forward strand.
CCTTGGTGCCGACGTCGCGGAAGAACCGGTCGTACGCGGAGTCCTCGTCGTTCACCACGTCGTTGGGCGCGACGTAGGCGACGACGCCGTCCATGTCCTTCGGGTAGAACCGCTCGAAGTAGGTGGCGGTCATGCCCCCCTTGGAGCCGCCGGTGGCCAGCCACTTCTTCCCGTAGATCTTCTTGAGCGCCGTGAACACCCGGTGCTGGTCACTGGCCGCCTGCCAGATGTCGAGCTTCGACCAGTCGGCGGGCGCCGGGCGGGACGGGGTGAAGAAGCGGTACTCCAGGGAGACCTGGTTGCCGTCGATGATCTGGGTCGGCTCGCTGCGGCTGGGGTTGGTCGAGACGTTGTAGCCGCTGGTCGAGAAGACCGTGGGACGGGAGGTGTCCTTGTGCAGCACGGTGATGCGCTGCTGGAACGTTCCCTTGGACGGACGCCGGTGGTCGACCGGCTGGGTGTAGTTGAGGACGAAGTAGCGGTATCCCGCGTAGGGCTTCTCCTCGATCAGACTCATTCCCGGGATGGCCAGGATGCGGTCCTTGACGTCCTGGTTGCTCGCATCGCTGCCTGCCTCGCCGCCCGCCCGGCTGATCGCGGCGGCGCCGCCGCTCTGCTTCGCGTCCGGTTCCGCGGCGGTGGCCGCACCGGCCGAGGCTCCCGCCGCTCCCACTGTGCCTATGAGCACCGCGAGCGAGAGAACCCCTGTGAGCGCCTTGCGCATACACCCTCCCCTTCGGACCGGCCGGCAGATGGAGGGCGGCGTCGCGGGCCGGGCACGCGGCCCGTCCCGCTCCTTCTCCCACCCTCCGTCTGCCGGTCGGTCTCATTCACAACAGTCGCGGTGAACTTAGCGAGGGCAACGCACGCCACGCCAGACCCAGTTGGGCGTGTCCTGTTTCCCGATCCGCGCTTACGCCGTTTGCCGGGACGTTCGGCCCATTCCGGAGAAGAGGGGCGTCAGCACAGAATCCAGCTGGTCGCGGCCGTGCGCCCGGCGACCGCTCCGGTGGCCCGGACGCAGCGGTTGAGGGCGTTCACCGTCACCGGCCCGGCCATCTTCGTGAACGATCCGCTGTCGCGGACCACGCGTCCGCCGCGCGGCTGGAGCGAGACGCTCATCGTCCGCCGCTTGCCCGGCTTCTTGGCCACGGTGACGGCACAGACATGGGCGCGGCTCTTGTAGACGCGCAGCTCCCCGGTGGCGAAGGCGATGGTCTTCGCCGGGCGGCCGGAGCAGGCGGGCGCGGCCTGCGCGGTGGCCGGGGAGCCGAGCAACACGACGAGCCCGGCCAGCAGCGGCAGGACGAGGAGGCGTGCCACCGCCCTCTCGGCCCGGGACCGCCCCTGCGATCGCCGCGATCCCGCCGTCCTGTCGAACACTTTCGCCCCCACCTGACATCTGTACGCATCTGCGCGTTCCTGGCTACGACGCACCAGACGGCTGGGGGGTTGCATGCGCGGGGCCGCCTCGGATGCCTGGGGGGGTGGGGCCCGGGGGCCCGGGGGTGCCTCAGTCGCCGGGGGCGCGCGGCTTCGGGGATGCCCGGGGGCCGGGGGCCCGGGGGTGCCTCAGACGCCGGGGGCGCGCGGCTTCGGGAATGCGCGGGCCCGGGTGCTTCAGACGCCCGCCGGCTCGTCCTCCCCTATGCCCTCGCCTATGAACGTGCGCCACAGCCGGGCGTACTGCCCGTCCCTGGCCAGCAGCTCGTCGTGCGTGCCGTCCTCCACGACGCGCCCCTGGTCCATCACCACGACCCGGTCGGCGCGGGCGGCGGTGGTCAGGCGGTGCGCCACCACCAGGGTGGTGCGGCGGCCGGTGAGCCGGTCGGTGGCCTGGTTGACCAGGGCCTCGGTGGCGAGGTCCAGGGACGCGGTGGCCTCGTCGAGGAGGAGGATGTCCGGGTCGACGAGCTCGGCGCGGGCGAGCGCGATGAGCTGGCGCTGCCCGGCGGAGAGGTTGCGTCCGCGCTCGGCGACCTCGTGGAGGTAGCCGTCCTCCAGGGTGGCGATCATGTCGTGCGCGCCGACCGCGCGGGCGGCGGCCTCCACCCGGGCGTCGGTGGCGTCGGGCAGCCCGTAGGCGATGGCGTCGCGGACCGTGCCGGCGAAGAGGTACGCCTCCTGGGGCACGACCCCGAGGCGGTGGCGGTAGGCGGTCATGTCGAGCCGGCGCAGATCGGTGCCGTCCGCGGTGACCCGGCCGGTGGTGGGGTCGTAGAACCGGGCGACGAGCTTGACCAGAGTGGACTTCCCCGCGCCCGTCTCCCCGACGAAGGCGACCGTCTGTCCGGCGGGGATGCGCAGGTCGATGCCGGTGAGGGCCTCTTCCTTCGCGCCGCTTGCGACGCCCTTCGGGCCGCCCTCCGCGTCCTCGGGACCGTACGCGAAGGAGACGTCCTCGAACGCGATCTCGCCGCGCAGGGAGAGCACGTCCATCGGTTCGTCGGAGTCGGCGGTGGAGGTGGGCTCGCGCAGCAGTTCCTGGATGCGGCCGAGGGAGACGGTGGCCTGCTGGTAGCCGTCGAAGACCTGGGAGAGCTGCTGGACGGGGGCGAAGAACAGCTCGATGTACAGGAGGTAGGCGACCAGCGCTCCGGTGGTAAGCGTGCCGTTGTCGACCCGGCCCGCGCCGACGATGATGACCGCCGCCGCGGCGACGGAGGCCAGCAGCTGGACGAACGGGAAGTAGATCGAGATCAGCCACTGGCCGCGGACCCGGGCCCGGCGGTAGTGGTCGCTGCGCTCGCTGAAGCGGGCGGCCCCGGCGCGCTCCCGGCCGAACGCCTGGACGATACGGAGGCCGGCGACGGACTCCTGGAGGTCGGCGTTGACGCCGCTGATGCGCTCACGGGCCAGTTCGTACGCCTTGACGCTGCTGCGGCGGAAGAAGAAGGTCCCGACGATCAGCACGGGCAGGGTCGCGAAGACGACCAGGGCGAGCTGGACGTCCAGGACGAGCAGGGCGACCATGATGCCGAAGAAGGTGACGACGGAGACGAACGCGGTGACCAGTCCGGTCTGGAGGAACGTGGACAGGGCGTCCACGTCCGTGGTCATCCGGGTCATGATCCGGCCGGTGAGCTCGCGCTCGTAGTAGTCGAGGCCCAGGCGCTGGAGCTGGGCGAAGATCTTGAGGCGGAGCGAGTAGAGGACCCGTTCGCCGGTGCGGCCGGTCATCCGGATCTCGCCGGTCTGGGCCACCCACTGGACGAGCACGACGGCCAGGCCGATCGCGGAGGCCGCCCACACCGCGCCCATCGACACCTGGGTGACGCCCTCGTCGATGCCGTACCGGATCAGGATCGGCAGCAGCAGGCCCATCCCGGCGTCGACGGCGACGAGCCCGAGGCTGATGAGCAGGGCCGCGCCGAAGCCGCGCAGCAGCCGGCGCAGCCCGTAGGACTCCTCGGGCCGCACGGCGCGCGCCTCGTCGACCTGCGGGGTGCCGGTGGCGGGCGGCAGCGCCTCGACCTGGGCGAGCAGCTCGGGCGTGGCGGGCATCCCGTCGACCGTGGCGTCCCCCTCCTCCTCCTTGCGGATCCACAGCTCGGGCGTGATGCCGCGCTCGGCGTCGAACTCGGCGGCCAGCTCCTCCTGGAGGGCGGCCCGGTCGCTCTCGGGGTCCGGTTCGCCGCGCGGCGGGCGGTGGCCCGGGGACGCGCCGCCGAGCTCGTCGGGGTCGGTGAGGAGACGGCGGTAGAGCGGGGAGGTGCGCTCCAGCTCCTCGTGGGTGCCGATGGCGGCGACCTTGCCCGCGTCGAGGACGGCGATGCGGTCCGCGAGGGCGAGGGTGGAGCGGCGGTGGGCGATGAGGAGGGTGGTGCGGCCTGCCATCACCTGCTTCAGCGCCTCGTGGATCTCGTGCTCGACGCGGGCGTCGACGGCGGAGGTCGCGTCGTCGAGGAGCAGGAGCCGGGGGTCGGTGAGGATGGCGCGGGCGAGGGCGACGCGCTGGCGCTGGCCGCCGGAGAGGGTGAGCCCGTGCTCGCCGACCGTGGTGTCGTAGCCCTTCGGCAGCTCGGCGATGAACCGGTCGGCCTGGGCGGCGCGGGCGGCCTGCTCGATCTGCTCCTGGGTGGCGTCGGGGAAGCCGTAGGCGATGTTGGCGCGGACGGTGTCGGAGAAGAGGAAGCTGTCCTCGGGGACGAGCCCGATGGCGGAGCGCAGGGACGCCTGGGTGAGCTCGCGGACGTCGTGGCCGCCGATCAGGACCGCGCCGTGGGAGACGTCGTAGAAGCGGGGCACCAGGAGCGAGACGGTGGACTTGCCGCTGCCGGAGGCTCCGACGAGGGCGACGGTCTCGCCGGGTTCGACGGTGAGCGAGAAGCCGTCGAGGACCGGGCGCTCGTCGGCTCCGCTTACGAGGTTCGTGTCCGCGGCGGAGGCGGAGCGGAGCGGAGCGTAACCGAACCGGACGTCGTCGAACTCGATCCCGGCCGGGGCGTCGGCGGGCAGCTCCTTCGTGCCGTCCCGCATGGAGGGCTCGGTGTCGATGAGCTCCAGGACGCGTTCCACGCCGGCGCGGGCCTGCTGGCCGACCGTGAGGACCATGGCGAGCATCCGGACCGGGCCGACGAGCTGGGCGAGGTAGGTCGAGAAGGCGACGAACGTGCCGAGGGTGATCTCGCCCCGGGTGGCCAGCCAGCCGCCGAGGGCGAGCATGGCGACCTGGCCGAGCGCGGGCACGGCCTGGAGGGCGGGGGTGTAGCGGGAGTTGAGCCGGATGGTGCGCAGCCGCCCGGCGAAGAGCCGGCGGCTGACCTCGCGGAGCTTGCCGGTCTCCTGGTCCTCCTGGCCGAACCCCTTGACGACCCGCACCCCGGAGACGGCCCCGTCGACGACCCCGGCGACGGCGGCGGCCTGGCCCTGGGCGTACCAGGTGGCGGGGAAGAGGCGCTTGCGGGAGCGGCGGGCGATGGCCCAGAGCGCGGGGGCGACGGCGAGGGCGACGAGGGTGAGCGGCAGGGACAGCCACGCCATGATCACCAGGGAGAGCAGGAAGAGCAGGACGTTCCCGATGGTCATCGGGAGCATGAACAGCAGGCCCTGGATGAGCTGGAGGTCGCTGGTCGCGCGGCCGACGACCTGGCCGGTGGACAGCTCGTCCTGGCGCTTGCCGTCGAGCTTGGTGATCGTCGCGTACATGTCCGTACGCAGGTCGTGCTGGACGTCGAGGGCGAGCCGGCCGCCGTAGTACCGCCGGATGTAGGTGGCGACGTAGACGAGGGCGGCGGCTCCGACGAGGAGGCCGGTCCAGACGGCGAGCGAGCGGGTGTGGTCGGTGACGACGTCGTCGATGATCACCTTGGTGATCAGCGGGACGAGGGCCATGACGGCCATCCCGCCGAGCGAGGAGCCGAGGGCGAGCAGGACGTTGCGCCGGTAGCGCCACGCGTACCCGGTAAGCCGCCGGCCCCACCCCTGCTGCTCTGCGCCCGTCACGCGTTGCCTCCCTATCGCCCCGTCTGTCGGCATGCCCGTGTCCGGTTACCCGGATCGCGGGCCTGCTCTACCGGAAGGCACCAACATCACGGGGGGCGGATTTCATCCCTCCGCAACAAAAGAGAGGCGGGCCCGAGGCCGACTTGAGCGCCGGTCAACAGGCCGGGGCAATGTCACTCGTCCGGCGGACTTCACCTCCGTCAGACGCAGTTATATACTGGTGGACATATACGCTCCCCCATATGGAAGAACCCTTCATCATCGAGATCGAGCCGGAGGTCAGACTGTGGCTGACGAACCTGTCGGCGAGTGACTACGAGCGGGCGGCACACGCGGCGGGCAGGTTGGCGCGCAGCGCGACCACCTTGGACGAACCTCACTCGCGATTCATCGGGGGCGGAGTGCGGGAGCTCAGGTTCGAGCTGGGGCGCAATCGCGAGGCCGTACGAATTTCGTACTGGCTGGCCCCGGAGCGCCGGGTCGTCCTGCTGACCGTCTTCCGCAAGACGCGGCAGCGCGAGAATGCGGAGATCGCTCGTGCCAGGCGCGCCAGGGCGATCTGCGAGACGGAGCACGAGCCGGCCCACGACACATTCATCCGCGATGTCTAGACGCGACGTCTGGAAAGGAAGAGCCACATGGTGAGTCACGCACAGTGGAAGCTTGCCCGGGACCGGAAGGTCGCCGAGAGCATCTCGGAGGGCGAGGACGGCGCCGAGAGCGCGGAGCGCGTACGCCGCCGCCTGGAGCTGGATCTGGCCTGGGACCTCGGGCAGGCCGTCTACGACCGCCGTACGGCACTGGGGCTGGCCCAGACCGAGCTGGCGCGGCGGGCGCGGATGAGCCAGCCGCAGGTCTCCAAGCTGGAGCTCGGGGGTTCCATGCCGACCGTGCCCCTGCTGGCCCGGCTCGCGCGCGCGCTGAACGCCGACTTCAGCCTGACACCGCTGGGCGAGGGTGTCCGGGTCTCCTTCATCCCCCATGAATCCCGGGCGCAGGAGGCCGGTGCGGAGCCGCCCTCCACCGCATCCGCACCCGCCGCCGAAGCGGAAGCGGAAGCGGACGCGAGCACGGAGAGGGCGGCGGCGACCGGCTGAGGGACCGGCCCACAGGTGGCGCGGCCTACAGATGCGTCGGCTCGAACATCCGCAGCAGGACCGGGAGCACGACGACGGACGGTCCCGGGGCCGCCAGGGCCTTGCCCAGGTCCGCGGCGAGCGACTCCGGGGTCGTACGGACGGCGGGCACGCCGAAGGACTCGGCCAGGGCGACGAAGTCCGGGCGGGTCAGCTCGGTGGCCTCGGCGGCCGAGGTCTCGCCGAAGGCGTCCGTCATGTACTCGCGCAGGATGCCGTAGCCGCCGTCGTCGACGATCAGCCAGGTCAGCGGCGCGTCGTACTGCCGCGCGGTGGCCAGTTCCGCGATCGAGTACATCGCGCCGCCGTCGCCGGAGACCGCCAGCACCGGAGTCGTCGGGTCGGCGGCGGCAGCCCCGACGGCCGCCGGGAAGGCGTAACCGAGGCCGCCCGCGCCCTGGGCCGAGTGCATGGTGTTGGGGCGGCGGGCGTCGAACGCGGACCACGCCCAGTACGCCAGGATCGTCATGTCCCAGAAGCTGGGCGAGGCGTCGGGCAGCGCCTCGCGGACGGCGGTGAGGACCTGCTGCTCCAGGGTGAGTTCCTGGGCCTCGATCCGGACCCGCACCTTCTCCAGCACCGTACGCACACGCTCCGCCGCCCCCGCGTCCTCGCGCCGCTCGACGGCGTCCAGCAGGTCGGCCAGGGCCTCGCGCGCGTCGGAGTGGATGCCGAGGGCGGGGTGGTTGGACTCCAGCTTCCCGGCGTCCGCCTCGATCTGGATCACCCGGCCGCGCGGGCGGAAGGTGTGGTAGTTCGAGGAGAGTTCGCCGAGCCCCGAGCCGACGACGAGCAGGACGTCCGCGTCCTCCAGGAAGTCGGTGGTGTGCCGGTCCTCCAGCCAGGAGCGCAGCGACAGCGGGTGCTCCCAGGGGAACGCGCCCTTGCCGCCGAAGGTGGTGACGACGGGGGCGTCGATCTTCTCGGCCAGCGCGCGCAGCTTGCCGGAGGCGTCGGAGCGTACGACTCCGCCGCCCGCGATGATCACCGGCCGCTCGGCGTTCGACAGCAGATGGGCGGCGGCGATCGTCAGCTCGGGGCGCGGGTAGAGCTCGCGCGGGGCGGCGTCCATGGCGCTGACGACGGGCAGGGTCGTCTCCGCCAGCAGCACGTCCTGCGGGATCTCCACCCAGACCGGCCCGTGCGGGGCGGTCAGCGCGGACTCCCAGGCGGCGGCGATCGCGGACGGGATCTGCGAGGCCGCCCGCACGGTGTGCACGGACTTCACGATGTCCCGGACGGACGCCTGCTGGTCGCGCAGCTCGTGGAGGTAGCCGTGACGCCCGCCGCCGAGCCCCGCCGTGGGGATCTGGCTGGCGATCGCGAGTACGGGGGCGGAGGCGGCGGCCGCCTCCTGGAGCGCGGCGAGCGAGGTGAGCGCGCCGGGCCCGGTGGACAGGAGCAGCGGTGCCACCTCGCCGGTGATCCGGCCGTACGCGTCGGCGGCGAAGCCCGCGTTGTTCTCGACGCGGAGTCCGACGTACCGCAGGGAGGACCGCCGCAGCGCGTCGAACATGCCCAGCGCGTGCTGGCCGGGCAGCCCGAAGACGGTGGTCGCGCCGAGCCCTTGCAGGGACTCCACGACGAGGTCGCCGCCGTTGCGCCCGGGCGGCGGGGTCAGTACGGCGGCGGCCTGCGCGGCGGTGAGCTGCGGCCGGTCGTCGTGATCGTGGCTCACTTGGCGTCCCTCCGCGCGGCGATCTGGCGGGACATGATCGTCGTCAGCTCGTACGCGGTGTGGGAGGCGGCCACGGAGGTGATCTCGGCGTGGTCGTACGCGGGGGCCACCTCCACCAGGTCGGCGGAGACCAGGTGGCAGGAGGCGAGGCCGCGCAGGATCTCCAGCAGCTCGCGGGAGGTGAGGCCGCCGGCCTCGGGGGTGCCGGTGCCGGGGGCGTGCGCCGGGTCCAGGACGTCGATGTCGATGGAGATGTAGAGCGGGCGGTCCCCGATGCGCTGGCGGAGCTGGTCGGTGATCTCGTCGACGCCGCGCCGCATGACGTCGGCGGAGGTGACGATGCCGAAGCCCATCTTCTCGTCGTCGGTCAGGTCCTGCTTGCCGTAGAGCGGGCCCCGGGTGCCGACGTGGGAGAGCGCGGAGGTGTCGAGGATGCTCTCCTCGACGGCCCGGCGGAAGGGGGTGCCGTGGGTGTACTCCGCGCCGAAGTAGGTGTCCCAGGTGTCCAGGTGCGCGTCGAAGTGGAGCAGGGCGACGGGCCCGTGCTTCTTGGCGACGGAGCGCAGGAGCGGCAGGGCGATGGTGTGGTCGCCGCCGAGGGTCATGAGGCGGGCGCCGGTGTTCAGGAGGTCGTCGGCGGCGGCCTCGACGGTCTCCACGGCCTCGTTGATGTTGAAGGGGTTCGCCGCGATGTCCCCGGCGTCCGCGACCTGCGCGAGGGCGAACGGGGAGGCGTCCTGGGCCGGGTTGTACGGGCGCAGCAGCCGGGACGCCTCACGGATCGCGTTGCCGCCGAAGCGGGCGCCGGGCCGGTAGGAGACCCCGCTGTCGAAGGGCACGCCGACGACGGCGACATCGGCCCGGCCGACCTCGTCGAGCCGGGGCAGCCGTGCGAACGTCGCGGGTCCTGCGTACCGGGGGACGCGGGAGGAGTCGATGGGGCCGCGCGGCGATTCGTTGCTGCTCATGGGGTGATGTGCCTTTCCTTCGGGTTCGTACGGTGTCCAGTGTGCGGGCGTGCGGGCGCGAGGAAGACGGTAGGTCGCCGAGGGCCGGGGGTGAAGTGTACGTTTCCTCTATTGATGGCATACCGAATGGACGAACCATCCATGCCGGACTCCCCGACCACCACCACGCTTCAGCCCCCGCTGACCCCGCCGATCCCGCTCGCCGCCCTGCTCGCCCGCGAGGAGCTGGGCCTGCGCCGGATCGCCGGTCCGGAGCGCGCCGAGCTGCTGTGGGTGCACACCTCGGAGATGGCCGACCCCTACCCGTACCTCCTCGGCGGGGAGCTGCTGCTGAGCGCCGGGGTGCTGCTGACGGACCCGGACCACTACGTCGCCCGGCTGGTGGAGGCGGGGGCGGCGGCGCTCGGATTCGGGGTCCGGCCGGTGCACGAGAGCGTTCCCCGGGCCCTGGTCGAGGCGTGCGACCGGCACGGGCTGCCGCTGATCGAGGTGCCGCCGCAGACCCCGTTCACGGCGATCGCGCGGGCGGTGTGGCGGCTGATGGCCCAGGCGCGCCACCGGGAGCTGCGCCGGGTGACCCGGGCCCAGCAGGCCCTGGCGACGGCGGCGGCCCGCCCCGACCCCGTACCGGCGGTGCTGCACCAGCTGGCGGCGCAGCTGCGGGGGCGGGCGGCCCTGCTGACGGCGCGGGGCGATGAGCTGCATGCGGCGGGGAGCCTCCCGGGGGCGGGGGCGGGGGCCCACCCTGCCCCGGAGGCAGGCGCGGTCCTGAGGGCGGGCGCGGCCCCTGGGGCGGGTGCGGCCCTGGCGCGTCTGGCTCGCGTGGTCGCCCAGGAAGGACCCGGCTCCCCCGCGTCGGCCACCGACGCCCTCGGCGACACGCACCTCTCCGCGTACGCGCTGGGCGGCGGCGAGGGCCTGGTGCTGGCCCTGGCGACGACGGGGCGGCGGGAGACCGGCGACCACGCGGTGGCCGGGATCGCGGTGGTCCTGCTGTCGCTGCTGGCCGCCCCGCACCAGGGGGCCGACGCGGCGGACCGCTCGGCGGCGCTCGTACGCCTGCTGCTCGGCGCTTCCCCGGCGGAGGTGGGCCCGCTGCTGGGCGGGGGGACCGGGCGCGGCGCGGGCACGGCGAGCGCGGGGGCCCGGGAGAGCGCGGGGGCCCGGGAGCGGGGGCGGGCTGGGGAGCGGGGGCGGGCTGGGGAGCGCGCGGAGGCCGGGGAGAGCGCGCAGACCGGGGAGCGCGCGGAGGCCGGGACGGCCGGGCAGGCCCGGGCGGGCACGGCGGGCGGGCGGGACGGGGAGCGCGCGGAGGCCGAGGAGCGCGCGGAAGCCGGGGAGGCCGGGCAGGCCCGGGCGGGCATGGCGGGCGGGCGGGACGGGGAGCGCGCGGAGGCCGGGGAGAGCGCGCAGACCGGGGAGCGCCCGGAAGCCGCGGAAGCCGCGGAGGCCGGGCAGGCCCGGGCGGGCGCGCGGTCCGGCGACGACGGTGACCGGTGGTCCGTGGTGCACGCCCGCCGCACGGACGGCACGCTGGCGGACCCGCTGACCGCCGGGGCGCTCGGGGCGTCGCTCGGCTCGGCGCTGGTCGACGCGGGCCGGGACGCGGACGCGGTACGGGTGCTGCTCCCGCCCGGCCGGGAGGCGACCCCGCAACCGGGCTGGACCCTCGGCGCGTCGGCCCCCTGCCCGCTCCCCGCCCTCGACGCCGCCGACCTCCGGGCCGCCCGCGCCCTGGGCCACGCGGAGGCGACCCGCGCCCCGCTGACGGTGGACGCCCCCGTCACCGGCCTGGCCGCCCTGATCCCGCCCGACCAGGCAGCAGCGCACGCCCGCGCGCTCCTCGCCCCGCTCACCTCGACGCTGGCCGACACCCTGCGCTGCTGGCTCTCGCTGCACGGCAGTTGGGACCGTACGGCGGTGGCCCTGGGCGTCCACCGCAACACCGTCCGCCAACGTATCGGCCGGTGCGGGGAGTTGCTGGAGGCGAACCTGGACGACATGGACGTACGGGCGGAGTTGTGGTTCGCGCTGCGGCGGGGGTGAGGGACGACGGGAGCGGCCGAACCCCGACGTCAACGCCGGGGCATCCGGCCGGATCACATCTGACGCAACCCTGCGGTTGCGCGTCAGGAGCCGAATGTGCAACCCTTGGGTTGCACACATGGCATCGACTGAGGAGTTCGTCATGAGCGAGGACCTGATTGAGAGCGAGACCTTGATCGCGGCTCCCGTGGAGCGGGTCTGGTCCCTGGTGGCCGAGCCGGGCTTCTGGGCCTCCGACCAGGCGGCCGCGTCCGGCACCGTGGCCGAGCCGGGCGCGACGACGGTGGCGAAGAGCGAGGAGTACGGCCACTTCCCGGTGCGTGTGGAGAAAGTCGAGCCGCCGACGTACGTGGCCTACCGCTGGGCCAGCGCCTTCCCGGGCGAGGAGATCACCGCGGACAACAGCACGCTGGTGGAGTTCACGCTGACAGCCGAGGGCGACAAGACGCGGCTGCGCGTCGTGGAGAGCGGGTTCGCGGCCCTGGCCATCTCCGAGGAGCTGCGGCGCAAGGCGTTGCAGGACAACACCGGCGGCTGGCCGCAGGTGCTCGACGCGCTCAAGGGGCGCGTCGAGCGGTCCGGGTGACGGCCCGACCCCGCGACGCCGTCGACGCGGTCGACCATGTCCTCGCCGCGCTGGCCGAGCCGACCCGGCGTCACCTGCTGGATGTGCTCGCCGAGCAGGGTGAGACCACCGCGACCGCGCTCGCCGGACGGCTTCCCGTCTCACGGCAGGCCGTGGTCAAGCACCTGGCCGTGCTGGACACGGCCGGCCTCGTCTCCAGCCGGCGGGTCGGCCGCGAGGTGCGGTACGCGGTGCGGCCGGACGCGCTGAACGCGACGGCGCGGTGGATGGCCGCGCTCGCCGCCGACTGGGACCGGCGTCTTGCCCGCATCAAGCTCATCGCCGAGGCGGCGGAGCGGGACTCGCACTAGGGCATGTCCGGCGGATCAGAGCCGGGTCCGCGACGCCTGGCCCGGCCTGTCCGGTCCTGACCCGCCGGACACACCCCAGGTGCCTGTCCGGTCCTGACCCGCCGGACACACCCCAGGTGTCCGGACGTAGGAGCGGAGTTGCGGTTCGGGCTGCGTCGAGGATCGGCCGAGGCGGCGGCCGTGGCGCTCAGGAGCCGGTGAAAGCATTCGCACCGCCGTGGCCGCGCTCGCTAACCTGCCGCCCATGACCCCACTCGTGCGGCACGGCCTCTCTCCCGCCGAAGCCGGTCCGGCACTGCGCGCGCTGTGTGCGTGGACGCCGGCCGATGCTCCGGGGGGCGGCCTTCACCCCGGGGACGTGGGCTGGTTCCTGCGGTTCGACGACGCGGCCGTCCACCTCTGGTCCGTCGAGGGGGCGCCGGTGGCTGTCGGCTTCCTGGACGGCCCCGTACTGCGGGTGACCGCCGCACCCGGCGCCGATCTCGGGGCGCTCGCGGCCGATGCCGAGGAGCTGCTCGTACCCGGCAACGACTGGTCGGACGGCCTGCCGGTGCCCGGGTGGGCGCCCGATCGGGAGGAGCCCTGGCTCGTCCTGTCGTGGGCCCCGCGGCCGGTGACGAGCCGCGCCGAACCGGTCGGCGGGGCCGAGGCGGCAGACCGGGTGCTGGTGCACCGGGACGCCTTCGCGGGGTCCACGTTCACCGTCGAGCGCCACCGCTCGATGACGCGGTCCCCGGCGGGCCCGCTGGCCGTGGAGACGCTCGTGCGCACACCCGCCGGGGAACCCGCGGCCGCCGCGACCGGGTGGTTCGCCGGCGTGGACAGGTGCGGGCTGCTCGAACCGGTCGGCACCCGCCCGGACCATCGCGGTCACGGCTACGGGCGCGATGCGGTGCTGGGCGCGTGCGCGGCTCTCGCTCGCCGGGGCGCGAGTGCGGTCGCCGTCCTGACACCCTCCGCGAACGAGGCCGCGGTGGCGCTCTATCAATCGGCGGGATTCACCGTCGTACGCGAGAACCACGACTGGACCCGTGCCCGGCGAGCGTGACCAAAAGCCGCTGCTTCTGCCCGCCCGAGAGCGCCCGAAGCCCTGTCGACCGTCGCCCCGTCGGCCGTCGCGCTGCGTATCCTCGGGACCAGCGGCCAGGAGCGTCGAGGCGGGCGGGGATCGCCCCGTCCGACCCATCGAGATTCCGGTGATCCACGACATGATCGGCTGGATGCGCACCGCGCCCCGCTGGGCCGTGGTCCTGGTGTGCGTGATCGCGGCCGTCCTGCTCTTCGTGGGCGGCCTCGCTCACGTCACCGACCTCGTACGCCACGGCCTGCGCCCCTACCCCTGGGCTCCGAGCGGGCTGAACCTGTACTGGACCGCGCTGTCCGTCCTCGACCCGCTCGCCGCCCTGCTCCTCCTCCGGGGGCGGCGGCGGGGCGTCGATCTCACGTGCGCCATCGTCGTGACGGACCTCGCGGCCAATGCGTACGCGGTGTACGGCATCCAGCACAGCGATCTCGCCGCCGAGCCCGGCCTGCAACGGCTCACCGCGTTCGCGCTGTTCGTCCTCGTGACAGCGCCCCCTCTGCGCAGACGCCTCCCACGCGGCGGCCCCTCCCGGGCCACCGATCGGCTCGCCCCATCGCCGTGACCAGGACCCGCCTTCACGACGGCCCGCGCATCTTCCGGTCCGAGCCGGAAGGTGCGCGGGCCGGAACCGGAAAGGGATCACTCCTGGCGCGTCCAGGCGAGCACGATCCGCGTCTCGCAGAACCGCCAGCCCGCCGGCGTCCGCACGAGGGCACAGGTCAGTCGGAGGCCGCTGACCATGTGGGGCCTGCGGTCGTCGCGGTAGAAGTACACGAGCGAGTTGGCCGAGGCAGCCACCCGATCGCCGTCCGCGTCCATGTCCACCAGCAGATCGGTGGTCAGGTGCTGGGTGTGCTCCCCCTCCACCTCGGCCTGCCCCATGTGGCCGACGACCTTGTCGATGCCTCGAATCTCGCCCGCGCGCGGCGAGTGCACCACCACATCAGCGGTGAAGACGGCGTCCGCGTCCTCCCACCGCTTCTCATCGAGCAGACGCGCGAAGCGGGTGAACAGGTCGGCTATCTCGATACGGTCCGCGACCGCAGCATGCGTGGACACGACATCCCCTTTTCGTTGGCGCAACCAACATTGGCGTCGCCAACCATACAGAGATTCATTGGCTGCGCCAACGACATAGAATGACCACCGTGGAAGAGACACCCGCACACCTGGCCGCGAAGCCCAGTTGGCTGCTCACCCAAGCGGCGGCGCACGCCCATCGGTTGGCGTCCGCCAGCTTCGGGGAGGCGGGGGCGCGCGGTTACCACTACCGGATCCTGGCCGCTCTGGAGGAGTTCGGGGTGGCCAGCCAGGCCGAGCTCGGACGCCGGTGCAGCATGGACCGCAGCGACGTCGTGGCGGCGATCAACGAACTGGCCGAGCCGGGTCACGTCGAGCGGACACCGGACCCGGACGACCGACGGCGTAACAGGGTGACCATCACCCCGGCGGGCCGTCTCCGGCTTCGAGACCTCGACCGGGCGCTCGACAAGGTGCAGGACGACCTGTTGAGTCCCCTTCCGGCCGAGGACCGGCAGACCCTCGCCGACCTGCTCACCCGGCTGCTCACGCACCACCAGCGGGGTCAGGACCCGTCCTGACCCGTCCCCCTGACCCGTCCCCCTGACCCGCCGCGCACCATCAGCTCGCGCGGTTCGACCGGTCGGCGGCAGGGCGCGGCCACGGCCTCCAGCAGAGGCACTGCTCGTCCGGGGGGGCGGCGTCGGCAGGACGACGGTGGGGTGGGAGGTCTCAGCGCGTCTGCGCGCCGGGGCGGTTCCGCACTGCGCGAGCGCCCGCAAGGCCGGAATTCCGCGCATATCAGGGTGACGTTCCTCGCCGCTCAGCGCTGCGCGTCCGGCTTCCACTCCGGGGCGAGAAGACCGAGCACCACATCGTCCAGGAACTCGCCCATGACCCAGGCCGACGAGCGCAGCACCCCTTCGCGGACGAAGCCGTTGCGCTCGGCGGAACGCAGCATCGCGGTGTTGTCCGACAGCGTCTCGATCTGCAGCCGGTGCAGGCCGCGCACGACGAACCCGTAGTGGCACAGCACCGCGACCACGTCGGTGCCGTATCCCTGGCCGCGGGCGGACGGCAGCAGTCCGAGGCCGATGTGCGCGGACCGGTTGTGGTTGTCGATGCCCCAGAGCGTCGCAGTACCGACCAGCGTGCCGCCGCCCAGATCCACCACGGAGAACGGGACGCTCCCGTCCTCCGTGTCGTCCACCACGAGCCGCGGGTCCTTCGCCCCGGGCGTGACCGGCCGCCAGGGCCGGCCCTCGGCCCGCGACGTTCCGGCCACGTCGTCGTACAGCTCGGTCCGCAGGATCGGGATGTCGTCCTCGTGCCGGGCCCTGAGCCCGACCTTGTCGCCCTTCAGCATGCGAGCTTCCTATCCGACCGGGCGCGGCGAGGGCAATCCGATAGGACCACCGCATGGATGTCTCGGCGGTCGCCCGGCAATCCGTCGCTCCCAACCCCCCACCCCCCACCCCTCACCCGAAAACCGGTGGAGCCGCACACCCGGACAGCACTACCGTGCCCCCGGCCCCTTGTCGCCCCCCTTGAGGACGTGCCGTTGTACACCAAGTGAGAACCCCCGAGCGCTGATTCGTCGCGCGTCGCACCTCTGCGTGTGCGCCGTGCTCCTTTTCGCTGCGGTCTTCTCACTGGAACCGGTGTATTTCTGTGTCCATGTCCTGGGTGGTCGCTCCCACCCGCCTGCCACTCGTCCTCCGCCGTTGCCACGGGTGCGCCTCCGAACGCTTCCGTGCCAACGGCAAATTCCGCGTCAACGCCCACCACAAGCTCCTCGACGCCTGGCTCCTCGCGCTCTGCGTTCGTTGCGGGGAGACCACCAGGCTCACCGTCCTGGAACGGGTGAACGTACGCTCCGTACGCCCCGAGCTCCTGAACCTGCTGTACGGCAACGACCTCGGCCTGACCGCCGAGTTGCTCCAGGACCCCGTCGTGCAGCACCGCAATCACATCGCCCTGGACTGGGACGACGCCTGGCGTCTCGACACCGGCGGAACGCCTCAACTGGAGTCGGAGCAACCGCAGAACGAGGCGATCGACGTCTCGGTCCGCTTCGGGGCGCGGATCCCAGTCCGGCCGGCGCGACTGATCGCTGAGGGCTTCGGCCTTTCGCGAGCCGAGGTCATGAGGATGATCGCCGAGGGGAACCTCGTATCGGCAGTCCGCCTCAGCGGCAAGCTCACCAGCGACTTCACCTTCACGCTCAAGCGCTGAGTCCTCCCGTGGCGGGGCCTGTTCTGCACGGTCTGCCGGGCAGGCCCCCCACCCCCGTCGTCCGGTCCGGGCCCTGCCGGCCCGTCCGGATCAAGCCCGGCCGGACTTCGCCCCGCCCATGCCCGCCACCTGCGTCCATGCGCGCTTTACCACCAAGGCACGTCGATCTGTTCGCCGTTCGCTCGATGCGCGGTGGTGAAGTCCGCGATGTCCTTGGCGATTCGCCCGGGATGCTCACCGTTGATCGCGTGGGACGCGTCCTCGTAGGTGCGGACGGTGCCGACAGGCAGCGCGCGTTCAGCCGTCCTGGCGGCGGTCCGCGCATCGTGCATGACCGAGCGGCCCGCGATGATGGCCAGCACCGGCATGTCCAGCGTGGCGAGCCGGTCCTCGCTGATTCGCGTAGGTGGGGGCAGCTTCAGGGAGTAGTGCTTCATCCCCGCTTCGATCATTTGCGCCACCGGGACGTCCTCGACCGGCGCTCCTCCAGCGGTGTACGAATTGAAGCTGTCGCGCCACGATTTCGGCAACCAGGGCAGCGACGCCGGCAGGGATCGGGCGATCGTCCGCAAGGGCATGTCGGCGAAGACGTACACGGGGTCGATCAAGGTCAGGGTCTCGATGCGGGCCGGCTGGCGCAGGGCCAGGTTGGCAGCGGTCCAGCCGCCGATGGAGAGCCCGACGAGATGAAAGGATTCCTCCGGAAGCGCCCCGAGGACTTGGTGCAGCCATGCGGCCTGGTCGTCATCGCCGGTGATGGGCCGGTCCTGGATGCTCATGCCCGGTTCCCCGAGCAGGTCGATCGTGTAGACGTCTCCGATCGCCAGCAGGCTCGGCAGGTTGTCCGCCCACACCGGGGAGGCGGAGGCCCGTCCAGGCAGCAGCACCAGGGGCGCACCGGTATCGGGTTTCCCGGCGAACCTGTAGACGCGTACCAGGCCGTGATCGGTTCGGACGTCGAGTGTCGCCGCGCGTTTCGGGAGATCACGGAAGGCCGTCCTGTAGGCGGCCCGGAACCGGTCCTGACCCTGGGCGCTGTCCCAGTGCCCCACCGGGGAGGAGGCTCGGAAGGGCAGGGCGAGGGTCACCGCGACCACCGGGGCGACGACGTGCCCTCACCGACGACGCCACCGAGGCTTCGCCCCGCCGCGCCGGCGCTCGTCCGCGTGCGAGGCGAGGCGGCCCGGAGAACCGGGTCGCCACTCAGGCTTTCCCTGTCGCCCTCGGCGGTCATGTCCGACATCGCAGCTCCCCACTTTACGGCCGGTCAATAATTCGACCGTACGGTAGAATCCGAGGCATGGCAACGAGACAGCGCCCCGAGGGGCACCGCTTGACGTTGACGGAGCAGGCGCGGCGAGCTCAGCTGATCGCGGTCACGATCGAGCAGGTGGCGGCGAAAGGATACGCGGGCACCACGCTGGCAGGCATCGCCACGGCGGCCGGCATCACGAAGGCAGCGGTCTTCTATCACTTCGAGTCCAAGGACTCCCTGATCGATGCCGCATACACCCATGTCATCACCGTGCTGACCGACGAGGTCGCGGCAGAGATCCAGTCCGCCGAGGCGGTTGACGGCCCAGCCGTCTACACGCGCTCGATGATCAGGCACTTCCACGATCATCCGCAGCACACGCGCATGATCGTGGAAGCGGCCAACCGGGACGGCTTCCGCCACGACCCCGAGACCAGGTGGGGCCCCCTGGCGCAGCTCATCGACGCCGCGGCTCAGGCACGCGGAGCGGCAGCGGTCGACGCGCGGACGCTGGCCATCATCACCGGGGGCGCGATCGACGCCATCGTCTCGGAAGGGCTCCACGATCCGACCTTCGACACGGTGCGCGCCGCCACCCGGCTCACCGACCTGATCGACACGGCCCTGGCGCCGGGGACGGATGCGCATCCCTGACGGAACGTCCGCGACGTCCGCCTGCCGTCAGAGTTCGCGGGGCCGGACGGTGACACGCTCCTGTGCCGCACGGACCTCCACCCACGATCCACTCGACCCAGCGTTCCCGCCCCACCGCCTCGCGGGTCCCCTGCCACAGCGCCACGCACCGCCGCGTGCACTCGGACAGGCGTGGGGCTCGACAGGACGGGCCGTACTTCCTCCGGGGAGGGGTGCCCGGTCAACGAGCCGCCGCCGGTGTGATGAGATCGTTGCCGGTGTCCCTGTTCCCCCTTCGCAGGCGGGAAGAGGAACACCGGCAAAGTACAGCGCGGAGCACGAGAGACGGGGAACGGAACCCATGCGAAAGACGGTTACGGGGATAGCTCTGGCCGCTGCGGCGGCGCTGCTGCTCACGGGTTGCGGAAGCGACGACGGGGCGAAGGGCGACGGAAGCGGGGCCGAGCGGGCGGGCGACAAGGCTGCCGCCTCCCAGAGCCCGTCGCCGGAGGCGGCCGAGTCCGACGCTGCGGCCAAGACCAAGGGGACTCACGAAGTGACGCTGGAAGTCGGCGGCACCGGCAAGGTCTCCGTCATGTACAACGCGGCCAGCAGCGGATTCGAGGAGCAGTCGCTCCCGTGGACGCTGACGGAGACCGTCGAACTCACCGCCGCCGAACAGAAGGTGGGCTACCTCGTGACGGCCGTGCCCGGATCGATCACCGCCGCTGACGGCTTGTTGCAGCAGGCCCCCTGTGTCATCAAGGTCGACGGCAAGAAGGTCGCGGACAACGACGCCGGGAAGAACCCGAAGGGCTGCACCTACACCATCAAGGGGTAGCGGCCCCCGTCCGGCAGTGGCGGGCACTTTGCCGTGCCCGCCCGCGAACCGGCCGGCTGCCGCTGCCCGGACGCCCTCGCGTATCAGGGCAGCAGCCGGACGAGTCCCGGCCCCGAGGGATGCTCGTCCCCGGAGTCGTCGGGAATCCCCAGCCGCAGGCCCCGGCTCCGGGCGACGCGGTGCACATCGCGCAGTGAGTGGGCGAGGGCCGCGCCGATGTGGCGGAGCTGGATCTCGGTGGTCTGCTCGTCGTCGAGCATGTCATCGGCGTGGCCCAGCAGTTCGAGCGCCATGCCGAGCTGCTGGGCCTCGACCTTGTCCGCGGCACGCGAGATCCGGCCCGTGCCGTTGCCGACCACGTAGCAGGGCTTGCCGCCCACGCCGGACCAGGGAAGCAGGCGTGCGGCGTTATGCGCTTTTTCGATCATGGGGAGTCAACTCCGTGATGATGTGGGGGTGAATTCGTCGCTGTGTAGCGATTCGCTCACACAGTGACACCGGCCCGATTAGGCTCGCCAGGGAGTTCGGGGTGACATCGCGCTCGTCGCACGGGAGTTGGCTGTGAGTACTACCTATGGCACGTGGTTGAAGGCTCAGCGCGAAGCGGCCGGGCTGACCCAGCAGCAACTTGCAGATCTGGCCCTCATGACGCGGTCGCACATCTCGCACATCGAAGCCGGACGCCGCGTGCCGAGCGAAGAGGACGCCCGACGCCTCGACGGGGTGCTGGGCACAGGCAATGTGCTCGCGAGTTTCCGGCCCGGAGCGGAGGACGACGGAGTCCTTGCGGACTACTTCGGCGCAGCGCGGCACCTCGAACAACAGGCGACGATAATCCGTGAGTTCGCCCTGTCGTTTCTGCCGGGCATTCTCCAGACCGAAGCGTACGCACGTGCCGTTCTCGGCATGGCGTTCCCGCCGTTGAGCCCGACTGAGTGTGACAAGGCCGTCGTCGCACGGCTGAACCGCTCAAGGATCTTTCGAGGGGCCAAGCCGCCCGTGGTCTGGGCGATCCTGGATGAAGCATCGCTCCGGCGTCCGATCGGTGGACCGAAGGTCATGACGGAGCAACTGGACCACATTATTGAGCTCACCGAAGCGAAGCTCATCCGCACGCACGTGCTCCCCATGTCGGTGGGATTCCACTCACTTCTGGAGAGCATGCTGACGCTGATGTGGTTCGATGACCAGCCGCCAGTCGCCTACAGCGAAGGAGTGCGGGTAGGGAAGCTGCACGATTCGCCCGCCGTGGTCGAGGCACTCCAGAGCCGTTACGCTCTTGCCCTGAGCGACTCCCTGTCACGAAATGACTCTTTGGCAGCGGTGAAGGCAACAGCGAAGGGCTACAGAGAACATGGCCAGGCAGATCACCCCGACCCACCCTTCGCCCGCCTACTGGCGTAAGTCTTCCTACAGCGGCAGCGAGTCGGGCAGCTGCCTCGAAGTCCAGGACCACCACCCCGCCGACGTCCCCGTCCGCGACTCGAAGGTGCCCGGCGGCCCGGTCCTCCTCATCCCCGCCGCCGGATGGTCCGCCTTCATCACCGCCGTACGGGACGGGTCCCTGCACGCCTGACCCCTTCAGAAGCCGTTGCCCCACCGATCACGGAGTCTGTCGGTCGACCGGGCGTCTGGATCGGGGGATCGCGGGCCCTGCCCGGCATGAGAGCCGGTCCTGGCGGTATACGGGCGAAATCCAAAGGACCGCAGGCCGCGCCGCTGCTACGGTCGGGCGCTATGAGCTGGCTCCCCGATAGTTTCGTCCATCCCGTCCTGGTACCGCTACCGGGAAGCGGTCATCACCTGCGGCCGATCCGGGAGGCGGACACCCCGCTCGACTATCCGGCTGTGATGGGTTCGCGCGAGCGGCTGTGGACCATCTACGGCCCAGCCTGGGGCTGGCCTGCGGCCACCATGACCTACGAGGCCGACCAGGCCGACCTGTTGCGGCACGAGAAGGAGATCGCCGCGCACCAGTCCTTCAACTACGCGCTGTTCGACGCGGCGGAGACAGCGCTGCTCGGCTGCGTCTACATCGACCCGCCGGAGCGGGCCGGCGCGGACGGCGAGGTCTCCTGGTGGGTGGTGGACGAGCTGGTGGGCAGCGAGGTCGAGCAGGCCCTCGATGAGCTGGTGCCGCAGTGGATCGCCGCCGACTGGCCGTTCGAACAGCCGCGTTTCCTCGGCCGGGGGATCTCCTGGTCGGACTGGCTCACTCTGCCGGAGCACCCCGACGCGTAAGCAGCTCTTGTCGTACCGAGAGGTTCGGTTGCGCAGGGCTGCTGTCGACGACGGCGGCGACCCGGAGCTCACACCCGGGAACCGAACCTCACACCTGGGAAGACGACGGATTCCCGTACGCGCGAACGCGGGCGGGGCGGGACGCGCAAGTCATCGCGTCCCGCCCCGCCCGCTGTCACAGCCTGTCCCGGCTGCTCCGCCGGCTCTCGCCGTCGAGTCAGACGCGACGGTGGCGGCCGTAGTACTCACCGGTCGTGCGGTGGAAGTCCGCGTCGCCCACGTGCTTGTCCTTGTCGAACTCCGGGGCGTCCTTGATCTGCTCCTTGGTGAGGTCGATGTAGACCTTCTTGTCGTCGGTGTCGATCCGGCTCACCGTGCCCGCCGGAAGCAGGACGTGCTTGCCGAAGATCCATACACCGGTGTCGACCACCAGGTACGAGGAGGTGACGTCGTCGGAGTGCTTGTCGACCTTGCCGATGCTGCCGTCTGTCGCCTCGACCTTGTAACCGATCAGGTCGGTGCCCGCGGTGTGGCCGGCGGTCGGCTGGTAGCCCCACAGGTTCTCACTCATGAAAACTCCTTCGATCGCACGTATATGACATTTCCTCGGCGGCCCGCACACCTTCGAAAAGGCGTGCATTCCGCCGTGCCCACTTCCAGAATTCCGAAAGTCAGGTGCCGGGAGAGCAGGAGCCCGGAGCGCATGCGCTCCGACCGGCTGCCATCAGGCGAAACCGCGCTCTCACCGCGATCCCGGCGGGCTGCTCCATTGCTGGGCAACCGCTGACAGCCTCGTGCCCCGCCCTCCCCGCCCCATGTCTGCGAACTCGCGTGTTTTCCTATCCATTTAGCGGGAATTCGACGCCCCCGCACCAGGCCCTCCCGCGGCTCCGGAAGCTCCCCGGACGCACCGTTCCGGGGGGCCCGGAAAGAATCATGGGTTTCGGAACGGCTGAAGCGTCAACGCTATGAGGCATACGTGCCCTGAGCTGTGCCGTAGCGGCGTTGGCCGCGCGCGGGACCCCACCCGCACGGCGCGGCGCGGGCTCGAAAGCCCGACCGAGCTCGACCAGGGGTGTCCCACCATGGGCGTAGAGCGTTTCGGCCCTGATGACGGGCTCCGCGATGTGGCGGAGGCGATGCGCGGGGTCATCGAACTGCTGGAGGTCTACTGGACGCGGGCGCCGGACGGGGCCTCGCCCGTCGCGGTGTCCGCCCCGCAACTGCGGGTGATGTACGTGCTCGAACGCCGCGAGGGCATCAACCTGCGGCACCTGGGCGCCGAGCTCGGCGCGGCGCCCTCGTCGGTGAGCCGGCTGTGCGACCGGCTGGAGGCCCTCGGGTTCGTACGCCGGTCCTCCAGCCCGACCAGCCGGCGTGAGGTCGAGGTGCGGCTCACCGCTGCGGGGCGGCTCCACCTCGACCGGCTGCGGGCCCGGCGCGACGAACGGCTGGCGGCCGTGCTGGCGCGGGTGACACCGGCGTCCCGCGCCCGGCTCCGCGAGGCGGTCGAGGCCCTCCGCGCCGCGCTCACCTCCGTACAGGCTGATACGCCGACCCTCGGGACGGCGGACTCGGCGGATACGGCGGACACAGCAGACTCGGCGGACTCGGCGGATACGGCGGCCCCCGGGGCGCGGCGCCCACCCGGCGGCCCTGACGACGGGTCGGAACCGCGCGCGGCGGAGCCGGGGCCGCCGCCTTCACGGCCACGCGACTCCGAGCCGCCACCCGACGAGAGCACCGCCTACTCGGCCTGACCCCGCGCAGGCCCACCGCACCCGCCCCACCAGCCTCGACGCGCTCTCACCGACCCTGCCCCACGCCACTGACGACGCCCCGGCCGCAGCCTCGCTCGCGCGTGCTCAGCATCACCCTGGACAGCTCCGTGACCGACCGGTAACTTCGAGGGGGAATGAGCAAGCGCTTAGCCCCGCATGCGTGCCCGGTGAGCGATGCCTCAACCGACGAACACTTCAGCCGATCAAGGAGGCACCCCGTGCGCCGTACGGTATTCAACGAGGACCACGAGGCGTTCCGGGAGACCATCCGCGCCTTCATCGCGGCCGAGGTCGTGCCGGTGTACGACGAGTGGTTCGCCGCCGGTGAGGTGCCGCGCGACTTCTACCTCAAGCTCGGCGAGCTGGGCATCTTCGGCATCGAGGTGGACGAGGAGTACGGCGGCGCGGGCATCGAGTCGCACAAGTACGAGGCCGTCATCTACGAGGAGACCGCCCGTGCGGGCGTCTCCTTCGGCGGCTCCGGCGTGCACACGCTGCTCGGCCTCCCGTACGTCAAGATGCTCGCCACCGACGAGCAGAAGAAGCGCTGGCTGCCGAAGTTCGCGACGGGCGAGGAGATGTGGGCCCTCGCGATGACCGAGCCGGGCACCGGTTCCGACGTCGCGGGCATGAAGACCACCGCCAAGCTCTCCGAGGACGGCACGCACTACGTCCTCAACGGCGCCAAGACCTTCATCACCGGCGGCGTCCACGCCGACCGTGTGATCGTCTGCGCCCGCACCGCCGCCCCCCGCGAGGACGACCGCCGCTTCGGCATCTCCCTCTTCGCCGTCGACACCAAGTCGGAGGGCTACTCGGTCGGCCGCAAGCTCGACAAGCTCGGCCTGAAGACCTCCGACACCGCCGAGCTCGCGTTCGTCGACGTCAAGGTCCCGGCCGAGGACCTCCTCGGCGAGGAGAACAAGGGCTTCGGCTACCTCGGCACCAACCTGGCCTCCGAGCGCTGGGGCATCGCCTTCGGCGCGTACGCGCAGGCCGCGGCGGCCGTCCGGTTCGCCAAGGAGTACGTCCAGGAGCGCACGGTCTTCGGCAAGACGGTCGCCTCGTTCCAGAACACCAAGTTCGAGCTGGCCGCCTGCCAGGCCGAGGTGGACGCGGCCCAGGCCGTCGCCGACCGCGCGCTGGAGGCCCTGGACGCCGGTGAGCTCACCGCGGCCGAGGCCGCCTCCGCCAAGCTGTTCTGCACCGAGGTCGCGCACCGCGTCATCGACCGCTGCCTCCAGCTCCACGGCGGCTACGGCTTCATGAACGAGTACCCGATCGCCCGCCTGTACGCGGACAACCGCGTCAACCGCATCTACGGCGGCACCAGCGAGGTCATGAAGTCGATCATCGCCAAGTCCATGGGGCTGTAGACAGCCTCAGGACGTTCGGCAAGGACTACGTTCAAGGACTACGTTCCCTTCATGAGCGCAGCACTCGATTCCCTGCTCGATCTGCTGGACCTGGAGCAGATCGAGCGGGACATCTTCCGGGGCACGAGCCGCAGCGCGGTCGTGCCCCGGGTGTTCGGCGGGCAGGTCGCCGCCCAGGCGCTCGTCGCCGCGGGCCGGACCGTTCCCGCCGAGCGGACGGCCCACTCCCTGCACGCGTACTTCCTGCGGGCCGGCGACCCGGGCGCGCCCATCGTCTACAGCGTCGACCGCATCCGCGACGGGAGGTCCTTCACCACCCGCCGGGTCGTCGCCGTCCAGCACGGGCAGCCGATCTTCCACCTCTCCGCGTCCTTCCAGAGTCACGAGGAAGGACTCGAGCACCAGGCGGACATGCCCGCCGCGCCCGACCCGGAGACCCTGCCCACGGCCGCCGAGATGCTGCCCCGGTACGCGGACCGCTTCAGCGACCCGGGGATGGTGGACCGGCTGATCGAGGCGCGGGCGGCCGTCGACCTGCGGTATGTGGACGCGCCGCCGTTCGGCACGGTGGGCGAGGCGCGCGAGCCGCGCTCGCAGGTGTGGTTCCGGACGAACGGCAAGCTCGCGGACGACCCGCTCCTGCATGTCTGCATGGCCACGTACGTCTCCGACATGACGCTGCTGGACTCGGTGCTCCTGGCGCACGGGCGGGGCGGCTGGGCGGTCGGTGACGTGGTCGGGGCGAGCCTGGACCACGCGATGTGGTTCCACCGGCCCTTCCGGGCGGACGAGTGGCTGCTCTACGACCAGGAGTCGCCGTCCGCCTCCGGCGGGCGCGGCCTGGGCCAGGCCCGTATCCACACCGCTGACGGACGCCTCGCGATCACCGTCATCCAGGAGGGCGTCGTCCGGGTTCCGCGTGAACCGGGGATGAGCACCACCTGACGTGGCATTTCGGACATACTCCCCACCATGAGCGATACGAAGGCTGACGGCGGGGAAGCCGGTGGCGGGGACGCCGGGGAGTCCACGTTCACGGTGATCGTGGCGGCGGTCGCCAACCTCGGCATCGCCGTGGCGAAGGCCGTGGCCGGGCTGATCAGCGGATCGAGCGCGATGCTCTCCGAGGCGGCCCACTCGGTCGCCGACACCGTCACCGAGGTCATGCTCCTCACCGCGCTCAGGCGGAGCGGGAAGCCGGCCGACGAGGACCACCCCCTCGGTTACGGCCCCGAGCGCTACATCTGGGCCATGCTCGCCTCCATCGCGACCTTCGTCGGCGGCGCGGTCTTCTCGATCTACGACGGGGTGCACACCCTGGTCGCGGGCGAGGAGCTGGGCGACCCCCTCGTCTCGTACATCGTCCTCGGCGTCGCCTTCCTGCTGGAGGGCTACTCCCTGCGCACCGGCGTCAAACAGGTGCGGCGCGAGGCGTCACGGATGCGGGTCCCGGACACGTACTACCTGCGCCACACCCCCGACACCGCCGTGAAGGCCGTCGTCATGGAGGACTCGGCGGCCCTGATCGGCCTGCTGCTGGCGGCGGGCGGGCTGCTCGGCGGGCAGCTGACGGGGTCGGGCGTCTGGGACGGGATCGCGTCCCTGCTGATCGGCCTGCTGCTCGTGTACGTGGCCTGGGTGCTCGGCCGGTCCAACGCGCAACTGCTCATCGGGCGGCCGCTGCCCCCGGCGATGCGGGCGGGGGTGCGCGAGGAGCTGAGGTCCGTGCCGCACATCGTGGACGTACTGGAGTTGACGACGCTCATCCAGGGGCCGACCGAGATCCTGATCGCCGCGAAGGTCGACTTCCGGGACATGGCGACCGCCGAGGAGGTCGAGTGGGCGTGCGAGGAGGCGGAGGCGCAGTTGCGGGAGCGGTTCCCCTCGGTCCAGCGGGTCTATCTGGACCCGACGCCGGGGCGCGAGCAGCGGCGGCGACAGCGGCGGCAGCAACCGGACCCCGGCCTCTGAGCCCTGCCTCCCGAGTCCGGCCCTCCGAGCCCGGCCTCCCGAGCGCACCGCCTCCCGAGCCCTGCCTCCTGCGAGAGCCCTACGGGGTCAGCTCCGCCACCGCCTTCGCGATCCGGCGCTCGTGGGCCGCGTCCGTCTTCGCGCCCTCGATCGAGGTGACGTGCGCCTTCTGCCGGCCGGGCGACAGCGCGCGGAACGCCTCGGCCGGACCGGAAACTCCTCGCCGGCCCGCCTCCCTACGCCGCGGGCTCCCCGGCCGGCTCCCGTGCCGGCTCGTCCTCCAGCAGCCCCGCCGCGTGCAGCAGGTAGTCCGTCATCGGGTCGTAGAAGCGCGGGTCGGTGACGTGGTCGTCCAGGGGGACGGTGACCTGGAGGGTGCCCTCCGACTCGCCGAGGAAGAGGGCCGGGTCGTTGCAGTCCGCGTAGCCGATCGCGTCCAGCCCGCGCTGGCCCGCGCAGCCCGCCCAGCCGTGGTCCGCGACGACGAGGTCGGGCAGCGGGCGGCCCAGGTGGGCCATGGCGTCCAGGATGGCGGCCATCGGGGCCGGTGAGTGGGTGTGCCAGAGGGTCGCCCCGCGCTCCAGCACCGCGACGTCCGCGAACTGGAAGACCATGCCCTCGTCCGCCATCAGCCCGGAGGGGATGCGGACGATCTCGCAGCCCGCCCGGCGCAGCGCGTCCGCCGTCTGCCGGTGCACGTCCAGCAGGCCGCCCGGGTGGCCGGTGGCGAACAGGACGCGCTCACGGCCGTCCGCCGCCTTGCGCAGCCGGGCCGCCATCCGCTCCAGGGCGTCCACCGTCAGCTCGGGGTCGATGGTGTCCTGGCCCATCCGGTGCGCGGGGTCGTCGTTCACGCCGCACCGCTCGGCCATCACCGCCAGCACGTCCTGCTCGTCGGCCCAGCGGTCGCCCAGCTCCAGGCCCAGCCAGTAGTGACGGTCTCCGTTGGCGAGCTTGCGGTAGTGCGAGAGGTTGTTGTCGCGTGGCGTGGCGACGTTCCCCGCGATACGCGAGCGGACGAGGTGATCGACGAGGGCGGCGCGGCTGGGTATCGGCATGAACCCATTGTGCCGCCCGGGGTGCGGGGCGCGCCTGGTGTCCCGCACGCCGGACGGGCCGGGCCCCGGCGCCCGGCCCGCTCACGCCGACAGCCCCGCCGCAGGCCGCGTGAGTTCGCCGGGGCTGCCCGCCCCGGGCCGCGTGAGGTCGCCGGGGCTGCCCGCTCCGGGGCCCACCCCTTCTGCGGGCTGCCCGCCCCCCAGGCCGCGTAAGCCTTCCGGGCCTGCCCGCCCCGGGCCCCACACGTTCGCCGAACCCGCCCGCCCCCGTGCAGGCAAGTCTTCCGGGACTGTTCATCCCCCTGTGACCTGCCCCTTCCCCGGCCGGACGGGCGCGGCCGGTCGAATGGAACCGCCCAGAGGTCTGGACCAATCGAGTCACGCCAATCCGCTGTCTCATTCCGTCCGTTGCCTCACTCCCGCGCAAGTGGTCTATACCTTTGGCAGTAGGGTGAGCCACCTGAAACGGGCACATACGCAGCCGTGGGGGGCTTCATGACTGTGCATCATCTTCCGCAACCTCCGTCCGACGACGAGCTGTACTGGTACTTCGGGCCGCAACGCCGCTGGGTGCTGGTGAGCAGTTCGCTGGCCTTCGTCTTCACCGCGGCGACCATGTTCGCCTTCGCGCTGCGGACCCCGGCCCTGTGGGCGTTCCTCGCGGTCCTCGGGCTCAACGTCGTGGCGCTCCTGCTCTCCTCCGTCAACAGCCTGCGCCAGCGCCGGCTGACCCGGCAGTCGCACGAGGTGCTCGTCCGCGCCTGGCGACCCGCCGAACTGCCCTGCGTGGACCTGTACTTGCCGACCTGCGGCGAACCGCTCCCCGTCCTCGCCAACGCCTACCGCGCCGTCGCCGCCGTCGACTGGCCCGGCGCGCTGACCGTCTGGGTGCTGGACGACGGCGACCGGCCCGAGGTCGCGGCGCTGGCCGCCTCGTACGGATACACCTACGTCGTCCGCCCCGACCGGGGCCACCTGAAGAAGGCGGGCAACCTCAACCACGCGCTCACGCTGAGCAGTTCGGAGTTCATCGCGATCCTGGACGCGGACTTCGCGCCCCGCCCGGACTTCCTGCGCCACCTCGTCCCGTATCTCGCGGACCCGGCCGTGGGCATCGTGCAGAGCCCGCAGTGCTTCGACACCGACGAGACGATGAGCTGGATCCAGCGCGCCGCCGGCTCCGCCCAGGAGTGGTTCTTCCGCTGGATCCAGCCGTCCCGCGACGCCAGCGACGCCGCCATCTGCTGCGGCTCCAACGCCGTCTACCGGCGCGACGCGATCGACCTGGCGGGCGGCTTCGCCCGGCTCGCCCACAGCGAGGACCTGTACACCGGGCTCGCGCTGCACGAGAAGGGCTTCCGCACCCAGTACGTCCCCGTGCTGGTCGCCAAGGGCACCTCCCCCGACGAGGTCACCTCCTTCGTCAACCAGCAGTACCGGTGGGCGATGGGCAATCTGCACCTGCTCGGCACGCCGGTGCTGAAGCGGATGCGCGCGCCCTGGCGGATGCGGCTCTGCTTCTACGAAGGCGTCGTCGGCTACCTGACCACGGCCGTGAACACCTTCGCCGCGCCGCTGCCGCCGCTGGTGATGATGTTCTGGTATCCGGACCACATCCGGCCCTGGCACGTGCTGCCCCTGCTCGCCCCGCTCTGGCTCTGGCATGTGCTGCTGCCCCGGATCAGCCGGACCCGCTGGCGGGTGGAGGTGATCCGGGCGAACGTCCTCACCAGTGTGGCCGCCGCGACCGCGTTCTGGCACACCCTGCGGGGCCGCAGCGCCGCCTGGGTGCCCACGGGGGCCCAGAACAAGGGGAGTTCGGGCTCGATGGCCCGCCGGGTGGTGGGCGTCTCGCTGGTCTGGCTCGTGCTGTCCAACGCGGCGGCCGCGGCGGGCCTCGCGCTGGCCGTGGCCCGTAACGGATGGGAGCCCACCTGGGGCCTGGGCCTGTATGTGCTGGTGCAGCTCCAGATCAACCTGCCGCTGATCCGGGACCTGTCGGCCGAGCTCGGACCGAGGGAGGGCGAGGCGGCGTCGGCGAAGCCGCGTACGGCGAGAGCCTTCCTCGCCGCCCGGCGCTCCGCGATCAGGGCGATGAGCCCGTTCACCGCCCTGCGCTCCCCCACCGGCATGCTGCCCCGCCGCTGGCCCGAAACCCTCGCCGCCTCCGCGCTCCTCCTGCTCACCGGGCTGCTCGCCTCGGGGTGGGTCAACCCGATGCTCCCCTGGTCGAGCTGAAAGGTCTGCCACCATGCCCTTCCTTCTGGCTCCCGGCCCGCGCCGAAAGCGCCTCACGCCACCGCCGCCCGCGCCGCCCCCGGCCCGCTCGGGCGGCGAGTCCGGGCCGAGTCCGCACCGGTCCACGTTCCGGCCCGACATCGAGGGGCTGCGCGCGGTCGCCGTCCTCGCGGTCCTCGCCTTCCACGCCGAAATCCCGGGCACGGCGGGCGGGTTCGTCGGCGTCGACGTCTTCTTCGTCATCTCCGGCTACCTGATCACCGGCCTCCTGGTCCGGGAGGCGATCAGCACCGGTCGCATCCGGCTCGGCGACTTCTTCTCCCGGCGGGCCCGCCGGCTGCTGCCGTCGGCCGCCGTGGTGCTCGCGGCGGTGGCGGTGGCCGGGGCCTGGCTGACCGTGCCGCTGCGCCGCGCCGACCTGGAGTACGACGTCCTGGCGGGGGCGCTCTCCCTGGCCAACTGGCGCTTCGTCTCGCAGCGCACCGACTATCTCGCGGCCGGGCACGACCAGAGCCCGCTGCTGCACTTCTGGTCGCTCGCGGTGGAGGAGCAGTTCTACCTGTTCTGGGCCCCGCTGCTGGCCGTGATCATCCTCTGCGCCGCCCGGGCGGTCCGCCGGGGCCGGGCCGTGCGCTCCGTGGTGGCGCTGGTCACCGCCGCCCTGGTCGTCGGCTCGTTCGCGCTGTCCCTGCACTGGACGGAGCACTCCGTCTCGCTCGCGTACCTCGGAACGCCCTCGCGCGTCTGGCAGTTCGGCGTGGGCGCGCTGCTCGCGCTGCTGCCGTGGCACCTGCTGCGCGGGCCGCGTCCGCTGCGGCTGCTGTGCGGCTGGGGCGGGGCGGCGGCGATCGGCTGGTGCGTGGTGGCGTACGACGCCTCGACTCCGTACCCCGGTCACGCGGCGCTCGTCCCGACCCTGGGCACCGCCGCCGTGATCCTCGCCGCGATACCGGGCCGGGGCGAGCGCGACGTCCAGGGCCCCTACGGCGTCGGGCGGCTGCTGGCGGGGCGTGCGCCGCGCGCGGTCGGCCGGCTCTCGTACAACCTCTACCTGTGGCACTGGCCGGTGCTCGTGCTGGCCGAGACCCGGTTCGGCACGCTGGACTGGCCCGCGAAGACCGTCTGGACGCTGGCGGCCGTCCTGCCCGCCCTCGCCACCCTGCGCTGGGTCGAGCGGCCGCTCCGCCGCAGCCGTACGGTCTCCGAACTCCCCCGGCGCGGACTGTCGGTGGGCGTCTCGGCCATCGTGCTGCCGGTCGTGCTCGCGCTGGTGGTGGGCACCGCGACGCTGCACCTGATGGGCCCCGCCACCCCGGTCGACGTCGCGGGGCTGCCCCCGGGCGCCGCCTCCGGCCCGTCCCTGCTCGCCCGGGCCCCCGGGGCCCCGGCCGTGGACGAGGGCCCGGTCGTCCCGAGCCCCGCCCAGGCGCGCAAGGACTTCCCGCCGGACCACGGGTGCCAGGTCGCCCCGGAGGTGACGCGCAGCCCTGAGTGCCTGTTCGGCGCGGTGGACAGCCCGGACCGGATCGTGCTGCTGGGCGACTCGCACGCGGGCCAGTGGTTCTCGCCGATGCTGGCCCTGGCCTCCCAACGCGGCTGGGCGCTCCAGGAGTTGGTCAAGCAGGGTTGCCCGCTCCCGCAGTTGGCGGTGGACAGCCCCCAACTGGGCCGCGCCTACCGGGAGTGCGACACCTGGCGCGCGGACGCACTGGACCGTCTGCGTACACAGCCCAAGCCCCGGCTCATCGTGATCGCCTCGCTCAACCGCTACACCGCCGACCGCGAACTCCTCGCCGCCGCCTGGGAGAAGACGCTGAAGCCGCTGCGGGCGATCGGCGCGCCGATCGTGTACATCGAGGACACCCCCGTACCCGGCGAGGACATCCCCGCGTGCGTCTCCGGCGATCCGGACTCCGGGGCGTCCTGCGCGTTCGGCCGGGCAAAGGCGAGCCCCGCCGACCCGCTGGCGCGGCGGATCGCGTCGGGGGCGGTGCCGGGCGTACGGACCGTCAGCGTGAACCCGGTGCTGTGCCCGGGCGACGGCCCGACCTGCCCGGCGGTACGGGAGCGCATCCTCCTCTACCGGGACGACGCGCACCTGACGAACGTGGCGACCGTGGTCCTGACCCCGAGGCTGGAGCGGCTGCTGAGGGACGCGGGCGCACTGCCCGAAGCCCCCGCCCCCGCCGCGCCGGCCTCGGCCGCACCGGGCGCGCCTGACGCACCGGGCGCGCCCGCCGGCTGAGCCGTCGGCCGAGACCCCGGCCCCGGAAGCGGACTGGCGCGTACGGTCCCTCCTCGGGCAGGCTGCTTCCACGATCTCGGGAGCAGCGTCGGCTGACGGCGCGTCATGGGGGTGGACCGGGCATGTGGCCGCTGGATCAGGCAGATCCCGTCCGGATAGGGCCGTACCGGCTGTTGGCGCGGCTGGGCGAGGGCGGCATGGGGACGGTGTATCTCGCGGAGGGCGGCGGGGGCGAGCGGGTCGCCCTGAAGTCCATCCGGTACGGATACGCGGAGGACCCCGACTTCCGGTTGCGCTTCGCGCGCGAGATCGAGGCGGCAAGCCGGGTGCGCACCCCGGGCGTTGCCCAGGTCGTGGACGCGGAGCCGGGTGCGGACGGGCAACGACCCTGGGTCGCCACCGAGTTCGTACCCGGGCTGTCCCTCCAGCGGCTGGTGGCCACGCGGGGGCCGCTGCCCGCCCGCAGCGCGGGGGCCCTCGCGGTCGGGCTCGCCCGGGCCCTGGAGGCGGTGCACGCGGCGGGGCTGGTGCACCGCGATGTGAAGCCGTCGAACATCCTCCTCACCGTCGAGGGGCCCCGGTTGATCGACTTCGGGGTGGCCAAGCTCCTCGACGCCTCGACCAGTGGCGGGCTGACGCGCACCGGGACGTCCGTGGGGTCGCCGGGGTACATGTCGCCGGAACAGGTGCTCGGCCACTCCCTCTCGCCCGCCAGTGACGTCTTCGGCGTGGGCGGCGTGCTGGTGTTCGCCTCCACCGGCGCGCTGCCCTTCCCCGTGCCCGACGCCACCAACCAGCATGCCCTGATGTTCGCCGTCGTCCAGCAGGACCCGTCCCTGGACCGCGTTCCCGCCGAGCTGCGCGCCGTCGTCGCGGACTGCCTGGCCAAGGAGCACGCCGACCGCCCCGACGCCCGGGCCCTGGCCGGGCGGCTGGAGCCGTACGCCGCCGTGCTGGACGACAGCGCCGAGGCCGGGGCCGACGCCGGGGCCTTCGACGCCGAACCGTGGCTGCCCGCCCGCGCCCTCGCCGAGGTGGCCCGCATCTCGGGACGGGCCGCCGCCCAGGGCGAGTGGCGGGCGGCCGACTCACCCCACCGCGACACGCCCGTCTCCCCCGACACACCCGGCTCGCCTGAAACACCCGCTTCACCCGACACACCTGGCTCACCCACCTCACCAGACACACCCGCCTCACCCGACACACCCGCCCGAGGTGACAGCCCGCCGGCCTTCCCGCCCCCGCCGCCGTCCGCGCCCCTCTCGTACGTCCCCACGCTCGTCGCACCCCAGGGCCCCGGCTCCGCCCCGCAGGCGGCCCCGCGCCCGCCCGGGCCCGTACCGGAGCCTCCGGGGGCCGCACGGCCCGCGCCCTCCCGGCCCGTCCCCGCCCAGCGCCCCCATTACGTACGCGGGCAGTCCACCCCCGTACCCCCTCGGTCCCCGCAGTCCCCGCCCTCGTGGTCCGCGGGGCGGGCGGCGGTCCGCTCCCCGGAGAGTCTGGCCATCGCGCTGGCCTGGCTCTACGGGGTCTACATCGCCTTCAAGTGCGTGGCCGTCCTGTACCACCTCGGGTTCTCGGCGGAGATCAACGACTGGAAGGAGGCGAACTTCGCCCGGTGGGTGGATGTCGACGCGCTGGTGTCGCAGGCGGACACGCTGGTCCTGTTCGACACCCTCCTGGCACTCGCGGCAACCGTCACCACGGTGGTCTGGTTCTGGCGCGTGCGCAGCAACGCGGAGGTGTTCGCCCCGAGTGAGCAGCGCTACTCCCCCGGCATGGCGATCGGCGGCTGGTTCATCCCGGTCGCCCACTGGGTCATCCCGGGGAAGATGGCCTTCGACATCTGGTACGCCTCGCTCCCGAACCGGCTCCGCGGCAGGCCCGGCGAACGAAGCCGGCAGACGAACAGGCGCTGGCACGGGCGGCGGATGCTCAGCTGGTGGTGGGCGCTCACCGTCGTCTTCAGCGTCAGCGTCACCGTCGTCCTCTTCCTCCCCGATGTGATGAGGAACGCCGTCGACTATCCGAACGGCATCGACTTCGAGGGGATGCTCACGGCCAACCGCTGGGCCATCTTCCTGAATCTCCTGTGCATCCCGGGCGCCGGACTGACCATCGCCGTCGCCCGGCGGCTGAGCGAGCTCCAGGACATGCGCGCGGACGGCCCCTGACCCCTGCCGCGTACCGCGTGGCCGCTCAGGCGACCCCGCAGGGTCAGGACACCACGGACAGGACCGTCACCACGGTCACCGTGGAGATCACCGCCTGGAGGTTGCGGATCGCCTCCCGCACGCTCACGCCCGCCCAGTGCCCGTCGCCGACCTCCGCCATCCTCGGGGCCACCTGCTTCTTCGGCAGCCCGGGAAAGGTCTGCGGGTGCATCCCCGTGGCGTGCAGCAGCGCGATCAGCGCGCAGGTGCGGACGTCCGGCTCGGCCCCGTGCAGCACCACCGCCGCCAGCCGGGCGCGCAGCTCCCGCTCCACGGAGCCGTCCGCCTCCGGGTAGCGGCGTACGGGGAAGACGCCGAGGGCCCGGTGCCGCTCCTCGGTCACCAGGCCGCGGGCGCAGAGGCTGCCCACGACGTCCTGCGAGCCCTTGGCGTGCTCGCGGGCCAGCCAGTCGATCACCTTGCGGCTGCTGGAGGCCCCGTGGACCCAGCGGGCCAGCCGGTCCAGCCGCCCGTCCAGCAGGGCGTCCCCGGTCGGGGACGGGTCGAAGACCTCGACGCGGCCGCCCTTCACCGTGACGCGGCCCGCCATGACCAGCTCCAGGAGCATGCCCGCGGCCACGCCCCAGCGCGCCGCCGACTCCCCCTTCGCCGCGCCGGTCGTGTCGTCCAGCGACAGCAGCATGATCTCTTCGCCCAGTGAGACGGCCATGGCGAGGCTCCCCGTTCTCTTCGTCCTGATCGGACAGACGTGAAGAACCCGCCCCGGGTTGCCCAGCGAACGAACCCGCCGCTCAGGCGGGTTCCACGGCCGCCGCGAACGCGCCGCGCGCCAGCCGGTGCAGCAGCGCGGCGGTGGCCTCGCGGCCGGGCCGGGCCTCGGGGCGGGCCAGGTGCGGGGTGGAGTTCAGCAGGCCGAAGACGGCGTGCACGGTGACGCGGGCCTCGTTCTCGGGCAGGCCGGGATAGAGGGCGCGGACGACGCCGACCCAGACCTCCACGTACTCGCGCTGGAGCCGCCGCACCCGCTTGCGGTCCGTGTCGCGCAGCCGGTCCAGCTCACGGTCGTGGAGGGTGATCAGGGGGCGGTCGTCGAGGGCGAAGTCGATGTGGCCCTCGATGAGCGCGTCCAGGAGCGCCGCCGGGGAGCCGTCGCCCCGGGCCTCGTCCTCCGACACCCGCAGGCGGCCCCCCTCCAGGAGCCGTTCGCTGATCCCGACGAGCAGCTCGGCGAGCATCGCGTCCTTGCCGGGGAAGTGGCGGTACAGGCCGGGGCCGCTGATGCCGACGGCCGCGCCTATCTCGTCGACGCCGACACCGTGGAAGCCGCGCTCGGCGAAGAGGCGGGCCGCCTCCCGCAGGATCTGCTCACGGCGGGTGGGGGCCGCGACGCGGGCGGCGGCATGGGTGCTCATGAGGATTCATTCTAGACAGGGCCGTTAGCGCTCGTTAACCTGAAGGAGACGCGTTAACGCTCATTAACAGCAGCGGCTCACTATCGCGGTACGGGCAAGGGGGCTCGACACGATGCAGCAGGCACCGGTCCTGGCGAGCGCGGCCGATCCCGCCTCGGGGGCCTGGCAGGCCAACGAGGCGGCGCATCACGCGCTCGCCGACGAGCTGGCGGCGCGGCTCGCCACGGCACGGCTGGGCGGGGGTGAGAAGGCGCGGGCCCGCCACGAGGCGCGCGGCAAGCTGCTCCCCCGGGACCGGGTGGACGCCCTCCTCGACCCGGGCTCGCCGTTCCTGGAGCTGGCCCCCCTGGCGGCGAACGGGATGTACGGGGACCAGGCCCCCGCGGCCGGCGTCATCGCCGGCATCGGGCGGGTGTCCGGCCGCGAGTGCGTGATCGTCGCCAATGACGCGACCGTCAAGGGCGGCACGTACTACCCGATGACCGTGAAGAAGCACCTGCGCGCGCAGGAGGTGGCGCTGGAGAACCGGCTCCCCTGCCTCTACCTGGTCGACTCCGGCGGCGCGTTCCTCCCGATGCAGGACGAGGTCTTCCCCGACCGGGACCACTTCGGGCGGATCTTCTACAACCAGGCCCGGATGTCGGGGGCGGGCATCCCGCAGATCGCGGCGGTGCTGGGCTCCTGCACGGCGGGCGGGGCGTATGTCCCGGCGATGAGCGACGAGGCCGTGATCGTCCGAGGCCAGGGCACGATCTTCCTCGGCGGCCCGCCGCTGGTGAAGGCCGCGACCGGTGAGGTCGTCACGGCGGAGGAACTGGGCGGCGGCGAGGTCCACTCCCGTACGTCGGGGGTCACCGACCACCTCGCGGAGGACGACGCGCACGCCCTGCGGATCGTCCGCAACATCGTGGCGACCCTCCCGGACCGCGCCCCGCTCCCCTGGTCGGTCGAGCCGGCCGAGGAGCCGAAGGTCGACCCGGCGGGGCTGTACGGGGCGGTGCCGGTGGACTCCCGCACTCCGTACGACGTACGCGAGGTGATCGCCCGGGTGGTGGACGGCTCGCGCTTCCAGGAGTTCAAGGCGGAGTACGGTACGACGCTGATCACCGGGTTCGCCCGCATCCACGGCCACCCGGTGGGGATCGTCGCGAACAACGGCATCCTGTTCTCCGAGTCGGCCCAGAAGGGCGCGCACTTCATCGAGCTGTGCGACCAGCGCGGCATCCCGCTCGTCTTCCTCCAGAACATCTCCGGCTTCATGGTCGGCCGCGACTACGAGGCGGGCGGCATCGCCAAGCACGGCGCGAAGATGGTCACGGCGGTGGCCTCCACGCGGGTGCCGAAGCTGACGGTCGTCGTCGGCGGTTCGTACGGGGCGGGCAACTACTCGATGTGCGGCCGGGCTTACAGCCCCCGCTTCCTGTGGATGTGGCCCAACGCCAAGATCTCCGTCATGGGCGGCGAGCAGGCGGCCTCGGTGCTGGCCACCGTCAAGCGCGACCAGCTCGGCGACGACTGGAGCGCGGAGGACGAGGAGACGTTCAAGGCCCCGATCCGCGCCCAGTACGAGACCCAGGGCAACGCGTACTACGCCACCGCCCGGCTCTGGGACGACGGCGTGATCGACCCCGTGGACACCCGGCAGGTGCTGGGCCTGGCCCTGACCGCCTGCGCCAATGCCCCGCTGCCCCAGAAGGACCCGGCCGGGCCCGCCTTCGGCGTCTTCCGGATGTGAGGAACAGATGACGATGTTCGACACCGTTCTGGTCGCCAACCGCGGCGAGATCGCCGTCCGGGTGATCCGGACCCTTCGGGAGCAGGGCGTGCGCTCGGTCGCGGTCTTCAGCGACGCGGACGCGGACGCCCGGCACGTACGGGAGGCGGACACGGCGGTACGGATCGGCCCGCCGCCCGCCGCCGAGAGCTACTTGTCGGTGCCCGCGCTCCTGGAGGCGGCCCGCCGCACGGGGGCGCAGGCCGTGCACCCCGGTTACGGATTCCTCGCGGAGAACGCCGAGTTCGCCGCCGCCTGCACGGAGGCGGGGCTGGTCTTCATCGGCCCGCCCGCCTCCGCGATCTCCCTCATGGGCGACAAGATCCGGGCCAAGGAGACGGTCGCGGCGGCCGGAGTCCCGGTCGTGCCGGGTTCGTCAGGCAGCGGCCTCACCGACGCCCAACTGGAGTCGGCGGCGAGGGAGATCGGCACCCCGGTCCTGCTGAAGCCCTCGGCGGGCGGCGGCGGCAAGGGCATGCGCCTGGTCCGTGACGCGGAGGTGCTGGCGGAGGAGATCGCGGCGGCGAGGCGCGAGGCCCGGGCCTCCTTCGGCGACGACACCCTGCTGGTGGAGCGGTGGATCGACCGCCCCCGCCACATCGAGATCCAGGTGCTGGCCGACGCCCACGGCAACGTGATCCACCTGGGCGAGCGGGAGTGCTCGCTCCAGCGCCGCCACCAGAAGATCATCGAGGAGGCGCCCTCGGTCCTGCTCGACGAGCAGACCCGGGCGGCGATGGGCGAGGCGGCCGTGCAGGCGGCGCGCAGTTGCGGCTATGTCGGCGCGGGGACGGTGGAGTTCATCGTCCCGGGCAACGACCCGGCCTCGTACTACTTCATGGAGATGAACACCCGCCTCCAGGTCGAGCACCCGGTCACCGAGCTGATCACCGGCCTGGACCTGGTGGAATGGCAGCTGCGGGTGGCGTCCGGCGAGCAACTCCCGTACGCCCAGAAGGACATCACACTCACCGGCTGGGCGATCGAGGCCCGCGTCTGCGCCGAGGACCCCTCCCGCGGCTTTCTGCCCTCCGGCGGTACGGTGCTGGCGCTGCGCGAACCGCAGGGCGGCGGGGTCCGGACGGACTCGGGGCTCAGCGAGGGCGTGCCGGTGGGCAGCCTGTACGACCCGATGCTGTCGAAGGTCAT
This sequence comes from Streptomyces sp. cmx-18-6, assembly GCF_046548915.1. Classification (NCBI taxonomy): domain Bacteria; kingdom Bacillati; phylum Actinomycetota; class Actinomycetes; order Kitasatosporales; family Streptomycetaceae; genus Streptomyces; species Streptomyces sp. cmx-18-6. Next base: position 854,896 of record NZ_JAEBEP010000001.1, read on the forward strand.
CGCGTACGGCCCCGACCGCGCGAGCGCCCTCCGCAAGCTGCGGGCGGCCCTCGCGGACACGGTGATCCTGGGCGTCCCGACCAACGCGGGCTTCCTGCGCCGCCTGTTGGCGCACCCGGACGTGGTCGCGGGGAACCTGGACACGGGGCTGGTGGAGCGCGAGGCGCAGAGCCTGGTGCCGGACGGCGTACCGGACGAGGTGTACGCGGCGGCCGCGGCGGTGCGCCTCGACGCCCTGGCCCCCCGGCCGGACGCGGGGGGCTGGACGGACCCGTTCTCGGTGCCGAACGGGTGGCGGACGGGGGGTGTGCGGGCGCCGCTGGTGTTCCCGCTACGGGTGTCGGGCGCGGACCCGGTGACGTACGGGGCCCCGGCCTCCGCGACGGTCACGGCCGACCGGGTCACGGTCGAACTCGACGGCACGGTGGGGCACTTCCACCGCAGCGGCCCCTGGCTCGGCCGGGACGGCGACACCTGGCACGTGCAGGACCACGACCCGGTGGAGGCGTCCCTGAGCGGGGCGGGCCGGAGCGGGGCGGACACGCTGGCGGCCCCCATGCCGGGCACGGTCACGGTGGTGAAGGCAGCGGTCGGGGACGAGGTCGAGGCGGGTCAGAGCCTGCTGGTGGTGGAGGCGATGAAGATGGAGCACGTGATCTCCGCCCCGCACGCCGGGACCGTGTCCGAGCTGGACGTCACGGCGGGCGCGACGGTGGCGATGGACCAGATCCTGGCGGTAGTGACCCCTCGGGAGGACTCATGACCACGCTCCCCATGAAGGTCCCGGCGCCCGGCCTGCCGGCCCGGGTCCGCATCCACGAAGTGGGGGCGCGGGACGGGCTTCAGAACGAGAAGGAGACCGTCCCGACGCCGGTGAAGGCGGAGTTCATCCGCCGGCTGGCCGTGGCGGGCCTGACCACGATCGAGGCGACGAGCTTCGTGCACCCGAAGTGGGTGCCCCAACTGGCGGACGCGGAGGAGCTGTTCCCGCTCCTGGGCGAGGTCGCGGACGTCGGTGACGTATCCCTGCCGGTCCTCGTGCCGAACGAACGCGGCCTGGACCGGGCGCTGGCGCTCGGGGCCCGGTCGATCGCGGTGTTCGGCTCGGCCACGGAGACGTTCGCCGCGCGCAACCTGAACCGGACCGTCGACGAGTCGCTGGCGATGTTCGAGCCGGTGGTGGCCCGCGCGAAGGCGGAGAAGGTCCACGTCCGCGGGTACCTGTCGATGTGCTTCGGGGACCCGTGGGAAGGCGCGGTCCCCGTCGCCCAGGTGGTCGGGGTCGCGAAGGCGCTGATGGACCTGGGGTGCGACGAGCTCTCGCTGGGCGACACGATCGGGGTGGCGACGCCGGGCCACGTGACGGCGCTGCTGACGGCGCTGAACGATTCCGCCGTCCCCACGGAGGCGATCGGCGTCCACTTCCACGACACGTACGGCCAGGCGCTGTCCAACACCCTGGCGGCGCTCCAGCACGGAGTGAGCACGGTGGACGCGTCGGCGGGCGGCCTGGGCGGCTGCCCGTACGCGAAGAGCGCCACGGGCAATCTCGCCACCGAGGACCTGGTGTGGATGCTCGACGGCCTGGGCATCGAGACGGGCGTCGACCTGGACGCCCTGACCGCGACCAGCGTCTGGCTGGCCGGACATCTGGGCCGACCGAGCCCATCCCGCACGGTCCGCGCCCTGACCCCTTCCCTTTCTTCCTCTCCCCCCTCCCACAAGGAGTGAGTCACCCCATGTCCCTGGACCACCGGCTGACCGCCGAGCACGAGGAACTGCGCCGCACCGTCGAGGAGTTCGCGCACGATGTGATCGCGCCGAAGATCGGCGACCTCTACGAGCGCCATGAGTTCCCGTACGAGATCGTGCGCGAGATGGGCCGGATGGGCCTGTTCGGGCTGCCGTTCCCGGAGGAGTACGGCGGGATGGGCGGCGACTACCTCGCGCTCGGGATCGCCCTGGAGGAGCTGGCCCGGGTCGACTCGTCGGTGGCGATCACCCTGGAGGCCGGGGTCTCGCTGGGCGCGATGCCGCTCCATCTCTTCGGCACCGAGGAGCAGAAGCGGCAGTGGCTGCCGAAGCTGTGCGCGGGCGAGGCGCTGGGCGCGTTCGGCCTGACCGAGCCGGACGGCGGCTCGGACGCGGGCGGCACGCGCACGACGGCGGTGCTGGACGAGGCGAGAGACGAGTGGGTCATCAACGGCTCGAAGTGCTTCATCACCAACTCGGGCACGGACATCACGGAGTTGGTCACGGTCACCGCCGTGACGGGCCGCAAGGAGGACGGCCGCCCCCGGATCTCCGCGATCATCGTCCCCTCCGGAACCCCCGGCTTCACCGTCGCGGCCCCCTACTCCAAGGTCGGCTGGAACGCCTCCGACACCCGCGAGCTCTCCTTCGCCGACGTCCGCGTCCCCGCCGCCAACCTGCTGGGCGAGGAGGGCCGGGGCTACGCGCAGTTCCTGCGGATCCTGGACGAGGGCCGCATCGCGATCTCGGCCCTGGCGACGGGCCTGGCCCAGGGGTGTGTGGACGAGTCGGTGAAGTACGCGGCCGAGCGCCACGCGTTCGGAAAGCCGATCGGCGCGAACCAGGCGATCCAGTTCAAGATCGCCGACATGGAGATGCGCGCCCACATGGCCCGCATCGGCTGGCGCGACGCGGCCTCACGCCTGGTGGCGGGCGAACCGTTCAAGAAGGAGGCGGCGATCGCGAAGCTGTACTCCTCGACGGTCGCGGTGGACAACGCCCGCGACGCGACCCAGATCCACGGCGGCTACGGCTTCATGAACGAGTACCCGGTGGCCCGGATGTGGCGCGACTCGAAGATCCTGGAGATCGGCGAGGGAACGAGCGAGGTCCAGCGGATGCTGATCGCCCGGGAGTTGGGGCTGCCGGCCTGATCCCCTCGACGTTCCGACTGCCGCCCCGGCCGCCGTGGATTCGCTCATGACGGCCGGGAAGGTCGAGGCGGTCGGGGAAGGTCCAGGCGGTCGGGAAGGTCCAGGCGGTCGGGAAGATCGAGGCAGCCGGGGAGGTCGAGGCAGCCTGCGACGCTCGGTCGTGCGCTCGACGCCAGGGAATGGCGACCTCCGCTTCTCGCGGGCCCTCCTCGATGAGGCCGGCGTGGAGGTGGACTCCGGACAACACCACGCCTACTTCCGGGGGCGCTTGGCCGGCTTCTCCGGTTCCGGTGAGGGGGACGGAGACGTGGCGCGGAGCATCACCGTGTAGTTGCGGTGTGTGAAGAGCCGGTCGATCTCCGGGGTGCTGGAGGAGCCCACCCCGCAGCAGGCGTAGTGGACGGTCAGTGCGTCATCGCCCTCCTGCCCCGCGTGGGCCGCCGCGAGTTCGGCCACCTTGTCCTTCAGCGTGCCGCCCTCGACCGAGGTCGCACCCTCGGCCAGGTGCTTGGCCGCCAGAGGCATCAACTTGTAGTTGATGACCTCCTCGCCCGCTGTGTAGGTCTTGGGAAACCCGTCAGGCATCGGCTTGCGCTTGTTTCTGTGGTCGACCATTTCGAGGTCGTCCGCGGCGGGCGGCTCGCCGGACTCGACGAGCTTCGCCACCTCGTTCTCCAGCCATGCGCCGGGCGGCGCGTAGACGACCAGCTCGATGCCCTCCGGCACGGTGAAGGTCGCCTTGAGCGCACGGCTGCGCGGGTTGTCGGGGTTCTTGGGCAGACGCTGAGGGTCGCCGAACCGGCCGTGTCCGCTGATCACCGTGGGGGCCTGGCCGCTCGCGCTCGCTGCCGGCTCCTGGGAGTTCTCCCCCGGCATCCGCTGCACCGGCAGCGCGGCCCGGCTGTCGAGCATGCGGCACACGGCGGCGTTCCCGGCCGAGCGCTGGAGCTCCATCATGCCGGCGCCGGTCGGCCGCGGCGATGCGGAAGACGCGGCGGACGCGGCGGACGTCGACGCCGCAAGGGCCGCCGTCTGCGGGAGCCTGAGCGATCGGCGGCCCTCTTCCGCCTCTTCACGCGCGCGCATGGGCCACTCCCATCGGTACGGAATCCGCGCAGGGGGCGCGGGAAGGAATCAACACGGGATGAACAAGGGATCAACATTACGGCGCTACGGCTGACGGCGGCAGAGCGCCGGGGCCGTGGCCGGGGACAGTGCCGCTTGCCCTCGGGGGCCACCTGGGGCGGCACCCTGCGGGCCGGGGCCGTACGGCGGCACTCACCGCGACTCCCGGCGTACGGCCCCCAGCCGGTCAGCCGTCCCCGCGCCGCCGGCCCACAGCACCGCCCCCCAGACGTCACGAGGACGCGTCAGGCGGCGGCCTCTTCCCCGGCCTGACGGCTGTCGTACTCCGACCGCGCCCTGGCGATCTCCTGCTGGTGGCCCTCCGTCCAGTCGACCAGGGTCCGGATCGTCGTGTGCAGGGTCGCGCCCATCGGCGTCAGCTCGTACTCCACACGCGGCGGGACCACCGGATAGACCGTGCGCCGCACCAGGCCGTCGCGTTCGAGCTGGCGCAGGGTCACCGTCAGCATGCGCTGACTGATGCCGTCGATCAGCCGGCGGAGCTCGGAGAAGCGCAGCGTCCGGCGCTCCAGGTGCGCTATGGCGAGCAGCGACCACTTGTCCGCGACGCGGTCGAGGATCTGCCGCACCTCGCAGCCTTCGCGGACGTCCCAGTTGCTGATGTCGAAGTCCTGCTCAGCCCTGGTATCGCGGCAGTTACTCGGTGACTTCAAAGTGCCTTCTTCCATGGTCCCCCAGCGTGCCGCATGCTTCGAGTGGTTACAAGAGGGAACCGACCAGCACTTCAGTAACTCGGGTTCTCCTGCACGCCTGTTGCTGGTTCCTCCTCCTCTGATCCCTTACCACGGACCGCTGTTGCGGCGGTTCGCCGTGCCCGATTCCTCGTCCTCATCGTCTTCCTCGCCCTAGGAGAAGTCCCGTGTCCACACCACCACCCCTTTCGAGCAGCGGCGCCGTCCGCATGACCAAGCGCGCGTGGGGCGTGCTGTTCGTGCTCTGCGGTGCGATCTTCCTCGAAGGCATCGACGTGGCCATGCTGAACGTGGCCATGCCCGCGATCCGCGCCGACCTGGGGCTGTCCACCGGCACCCTCCAGTGGGTGATGAGCGCGTACGTCCTCGGCTACGGCGGCTTCATGCTGCTGGGCGGCCGGGCGGCCGACCTGTTCGGGCGGCGGCGGATGTTCGTCCTGTGGCTCGTGGTCTTCCTGCTCTTCTCCGGTCTCGGCGGACTGGCCACCGAAGGGTGGATGCTGATCGTCGCCCGGTTCGTCACGGGGGTCTCCGCGGCCTTCATGACGCCGGCCGGCCTGTCGATCATCACCACCGGCTTCCCGGAGGGCCCGCAGCGCAACAAGGCCCTGCTCGTCTACTCCGGCACCGCGGCGGGCGGCTTCTCCATCGGCCTGGTCGTCGGCGGCCTGCTGTCCGCGATCGACTGGCGCTGGGTCTTCTTCGCCCCGGTCATCCTCTCCTTCGGCATCCTTGTCGCCGCGCTGGTGCTCGTCCCCAAGTCGCCGCGCCCGGACCGCACCGGGCAGGGCGTCGACCTGGCCGGGGCGATCACCGTCACCGGAGGCATCCTGCTCCTCGTCTTCGGCGTCGAGCGGGCCACGCACGCCTCGGCCGCCTGGACGACCGGCACGATCGGCGCCTCGCTCCTCCTCTTCCTCGGGTTCGTCCTCATCGAGCGCCGCTCGGCCTCGCCGCTGGTGCGGCTGAGCATCTTCCGCAGCGGGTCGCTGGTCCGCGCCAATGTGTCGGGGCTGCTCTTCGCGGCGGGGTTCTTCGGCTTCCAGTTCATCGCCGTGCTCTACCTCCAGGAGCTGCGGGGCTGGTCGTCGCTCCAGACGAGCTTCGCCCTGATCGTCATCGGCGTGGACGCGATCCTCTCCCCGCTGCTCACGCCGAAGCTCGTGGCGCGGTTCGGCAACGCGCGCGTCATCTTCTTCGGACTGCTCCTCGCCTCCCTCTCGTACGCCCTCTTCCTGCCGATCACCGCCGACTGGGTCTATCTGGCGATGTTCCCGAGCCTGCTCCTGCTGGGTGTGGCGTTCTCGCTCGTGTACGGACCGCTGACGATCACCGCCACCGACGGCATCGCCGAGGAGGAGCAGGGCGTGGCGGGCGGGCTGCTCTACACGTCCTTCCAGTTCGGCGCGGCGCTCGGCCTGTCCGCTGTCGCCGCCGTCAACATCGCCGCCACCGAGGGGACTTCACCGGACGCCCTGCTCGACGGCTACCGGGCGGCGCTCGTCGTCCCGCTGGTCGCCGCCCTGATCGCCGCCGCCGTCAGCGCCTTCGGACTGCGACACCGGTCCGCGGGCACGGTCGGCAGCGCGGATGAGGGTCCGGCCGGGGGTCCGGTCGAAGGCCCGACCGGAAGCCCGTCCGACACCGCGCCGGAATCCGGTCGACAAGCCGACCTCCCCTCCGGCAAAGTTCCTGCATGAGCCACCGATACTGGCCCCTCCGCGGGCTCAGGGTCCGTACACCCCGCCTCGAACTGCGGCTGCCCGACGAGGGACTCCTCGACGAGCTGGCCTCGGTCGCCGCCGGCGGGGTGCACGGCCGGGACCGGATGCCGTTCGTCTTCCCGTGGACGGACGGCGAGCCGGACGAGGTCGGCCGGGCCGTCTACCAGCACGTGCTGGGCACGGTCGCCGGGTGGTCGCCCCGCGACTGGACGCTCTCCCTCGCCGTCCTCCACGAGGGCGCGGTCGTGGGGCGGCAGGACCTGATGGGCCGGGAGTTCGGCGTACGGGGCGAGGTACTGACCGGGTCGTGGCTCGGCCTCGCCCACCAGGACCGGGGCATCGGCACGGAGATGCGGGCCGCCGCCCTCCACCTGGCCTTCGACGGACTCGGCGCCCGGTACGCCGTCTCGGAGGCCATGACGGACAACCCGCGCTCGCTCGGCGTCTCACGCCGGCTCGGATACGTCCCGGACGGCCTCCAGGTGGAGGCGGTGCGCGGGGCTCCCGCCACCCTCCAGCGCCTGCGGCTGGACCGGGCCGGGTGGGAGAAGCACCGGAGCGTCGACGTCACCGTGGAGGGGCTGGACGCCTGCCGGGCGGACTTCGGGGGGTAGCGGCTCCGGCGATGGCGGAGGGGCGGTGACGGAGGGGGCGGAAGCGGAGGGGCCGGGGGTGCGGACGGAGTCCGCCGTACGGAGTCCACCCGTACGGAGTCCACCCGGGCGGGCAACCCTTCGCACACCCGGGCCGCCGGGCCCGCCCGACACCGTGACCGCCTAGCAAGGTTAGGCTAACCTTCCTCCGGACCGCCCTCGCCGGAGCCGGGCCCGTCCGTCCGCCGCTCCTGGCCCGTTCCGGAGGAGCCCTCGTTGACGACGACCGCCGCCGTTCCCCGTGTCGCCCCGTTCCGCTTCTTCGACCTGACCGTCCTGCGGGCCAGGCGGCTCGGGCCCACCATGCTCCGGATCACCCTGGGCGGGCCCGGGGCCGAGGGGTTCAGCGCCGGGGGGCGGGACCAGAGCCTGTCGATCTTCCTGCCGCACCCCGGGCAGAGCGAGGCCGTGGTACCCGAGGGCGAGGACGGGGCCTGGTACCCGAAGTGGCGGGCGCTGCCCGAGGACGTACGGGCGGTGATGCGGTCCTACACCGTGCGGGCCCAGCGCGTGCTGCCGGACGGCTCCACCGAGGTGGACATCGACTTCGCGCTCCACGGCGACGGCGGGCCCGCTTCCCGGTGGGCGCTGACCGCCGCGCCCGGCGAGCGGCTGAAGGTGCTGGGGCCCGCCGTCCGGGACAACACCTCCGTGCGGTTCCGGCCGCCGAAGGGCACCGACTGGGTGCTGATCTGGGCCGACGAGACCGCCCTCCCCGCCGCCTCCGCCGCCCTGGAGTGGCTGCCCGCCGGGATGCCGGCCCGGGTCTGGCTCGACGTGCCGAAGACGGAGGACCGGCAGGCCCTCAACACCGCGGCCAAGGCCCGGATCAGCTGGCTCGTCCGGAGCGAGGGGGCCGCCACCGGCGTCGAGGCCGTGCGCGCCGCCGAACTGCCCGAGGGCGTCCCGTACGTCTGGATCGCGGGCGAGTCGTCCGAGGTGCGGGCGCTCCGCCGCCACCTGGTCCAGGAGCGCGGCTTCGACCGCAAGCGGGTGACCTTCGTCGGGTACTGGCGGCGCGGGCTCAGCGAGGAGCAGCTCCGGGCGGAGACGATCGCGCGGGCCGGGGCCGTGGACTAGCTCCCCAGCCCCTCCGCCCACATACACCTCCCCAAAAAGGGATCAAAGCGGGCAACATCCACACCCGCCAGGGGCGGGAGAGGGTCAGTGATCGAGTTAGGTTAGGCTAACCTCACTTCGACATCGCGTCCCTCGTCCCCCTTTCCTGCCCGGAGGGCCGCGATGAAGTTCCCCTCACCCGGGAGGACCCCTTCATGCGTTCGCACCTGCTCAACAACACGACTGCGGAGCACTACCGGCGCACCGTCACCGCAGGAGTGGAACGGGTCGCGGCCCAACTCGCCGCCACCGAGCGCCCCTTCAGCGGGGTCGGTGTCGACGAACTCTCCCCCGTCGTCGACGCGATCGACCTGGACCAGCCGCTGGGCGACGCCGCCGCCGCCCTCGACGAGCTCGGCGAGGTCTACCTCCGCGACGCCGTCTACTTCCACCACCCCCGCTACCTGGGCCACCTCAACTGCCCGGTCGTCATCCCCGCCGTCCTCGGCGAGGCGGTGCTCTCCGCGATCAACTCCTCCCTGGACACCTGGGACCAGAGCGCGGGCGGCACCCTCATCGAGCGCCGGCTCATCGACTGGACCACCGAGCGCATCGGCCTCGGCCCGGCCGCCGACGGGATCTTCACCAGCGGCGGTACGCAGTCCAACCTCCAGGCCCTGCTGCTGGCCCGCGACGAGGCGAAGGTCCGGCCCGAGCACTACACCCGGCTGCGGATCTTCGCCTCCGAGTGCAGCCACTTCAGCGTGCAGAAGTCCGCCAAACTCCTCGGCCTCGGCCCGGACGCGGTGATCTCCGTCCCCGTCGACAGCAACAAGCGCATGCAGGCCGTGGCCCTCGCCCACGCCCTGGAGCAGTGCGTGGCCGAGGGCGCCGTGCCCATGGCCGTCGTCGCGACCGCCGGCACCACGGACTTCGGCTCCATCGACCCGCTGCCCGAGATCGCCGCGCTCTGCGAGCAGTTCGCCACCTGGATGCACGTGGACGCCGCGTACGGCTGCGGGCTGCTGGCCTCCCGAGAGCGGCGCGGCCTCCTCGAAGGCATCGGACACGCCGACTCGGTGACCGTCGACTACCACAAGTCCTTCTTCCAGCCGGTGAGTTCGTCGGCGCTGCTGGTGCGCGACCGGGCGACCCTGCGCCACGCCACGTATCACGCGGAGTATCTGAACCCGCGCCGGATGGCCGAGGAGCGGATACCCAACCAGGTCGACAAGTCCCTCCAGACGACCCGCCGGTTCGACGCGCTCAAGCTGTGGATGACGCTGCGCGTCATGGGCGCGGACGGCATCGGCGAGCTGTTCGACGAGGTCTGCGACCTGGCCGCCGAGGGCTGGAAGCTGCTCACCGCCGACCCGCGCTTCGACGTGGTGGTGCAGCCGCAGCTCTCCACGCTCGTCTTCCGCCACATCCCGTCCGGCGTCACCTCCCCGGACCAGATCGACCGCGCCAACCTCTACGCCCGCAAGGCGCTGTTCGCCTCCGGCGAGGCGATCGTCGCGGGCACCAAGGTCGGCGCACGCCAGTACCTGAAGTTCACCCTGCTCAACCCCGAAACGACCGTGGACGACATCGCCGCGGTCCTCGACCTGATCTCCGGCCACGCCGAGCAGTACCTGGGAGACTCCCTTGTCCGCGCTTCCTGAACCCCACGACTTCATCGGGATCGGGCTCGGCCCGTTCAATCTCGGACTGGCCTGCCTGACCGAGCCGATCGACGAACTCGACGGCGTCTTCCTGGAGTCCAAGCCGGACTTCGAGTGGCACTCCGGGATGTTCCTCGAAGGGGCCCATCTCCAGACGCCGTTCATGTCGGACCTGGTCACCATGGCCGACCCGACCTCGCCGTACTCGTTCCTCAACTACCTCAAAGAGCGCGGCAGGCTCTACTCCTTCTACATCCGGGAGAACTTCTACCCGCTGCGGACCGAGTACAACGACTACTGCCGTTGGGCCGCAGCCAAGTTGAGCAGCATCCGGTTCAACGAGACCGTGGAGAGCGTGACGTACGACGAGGGCGAGGCGCTCTACACCGTCACCACCGCCGCCGGCGCCCTCCTGCGCTCCCGGCGGCTGGTCCTCGGCACCGGGACACCGCCGTACATCCCCGAGGCGTGCCACGGCCTCGGCGGGGACTTCCTGCACAACTCCCGCTATCTGGAGGGGAAAGCCGAACTCCAGAAGAAGAAGTCGATCACCCTGATCGGCAGCGGGCAGAGCGCGGCGGAGATCTACTACGACCTGCTGTCCGAGATCGACACATACGGCTACCGGCTCAACTGGGTGACGCGCTCCCCGCGGTTCTTCCCGCTGGAGTACACGAAACTCACGCTGGAGATGACCTCGCCGGAGTACATCGACTACTTCCACGCACTGCCCGAGGAGACCCGCTACCGGCTGGAGACCGGGCAGAAGGGGCTGTTCAAGGGCATCGACGGGGAATTGATCGACGCGATCTTCGACCTCCTCTACCAGAAGAACCTGCCGGGCCCCGCGCCCACCCGACTGCTCACCAACTCGGCGCTGATCAGCACGCGTTACGACGAGGAGGGCGGCGCGTACAGCCTGGGGCTGCGCCAGGAGGAACAGGGCAAGGACTACTCCCTGACCACCGAGGGCCTGATCCTCGCCACCGGCTACCGCTACGAGGCGCCCGCCTTCCTCGCCGGCGTCACCGGCCGGCTGCGCCACGACAGCCGGGGCCGCTTCGACGTGGCCCGCAACTACAGCATCGACACCACCGGGCGCGGGATCTTCCTCCAGAACGCCGGGGTGCACACCCACTCGATCACCTCGCCCGACCTGGGCATGGGCGCGTACCGCAACGCGTACATCATCGGCGAACTGCTCGGCCGTGAGTACTACCCGGTCGAGAAGTCCATCGCCTTCCAGGAGTTCGCGATATGAGCCGCCCCGGGACCGCCGCCACCGGCACGAACCGCCCCGGCGGCCTGGGCGCGTTCACCGTCCGGCCGCTGGACCCCCTCGCCGACGCCGAGCTGGTGCACGGCTGGGTGACCCACCCCAAGGCCGCGTTCTGGCTGATGGGCGGGGCGAAACTCCAGGACGTGGAGCGGGAGTACATGGCGATCGCCGCCCACCCCCACCACGACGCCTTCATCGGCCTGCACGACGGCGAGCCCGTCTTCCTGATGGAGCGGTACGACCCTGCCGAGGTGGAGCTCAAGGGCCTGTACGAGGCGGAGCCCGGCGACATCGGGATGCACTTCCTGGTCGCGCCGACCGACACCCCGGTGCACGGCTTCACCCGCGCCGTGATCACCGCCGTGATGGAGACGCTGTTCGCCGACCCGTCCGTGCGCCGGGTCGTCGTCGAGCCCGACGTCACCAACAGCGCCGTGCACGCCCTCAACAAGGCGGTCGGTTTCGACGTACTGCGGGAGATCGCCAAACCGGAGAAGAACGCGCTGCTCAGCGCCTGCACCCGCGAGCAGTTCGAAGCAGCGACCGGAGGTAACGACCGATGACCACCGCCCTCACCGACAGCGCCGCCCACCTCTCCCCCGGCCGCTGGGCCACCGCAAACCGACTCCTGGTCCGCAAAGCACTGGCGGAATTCAGCCACGAGCGCCTCCTCACCCCTGCTCCGCTGGGCGAAGACCGCTACACCCTCCGTAGCGACGACGCCGCGACGGAGTACCGTTTCACCGCCCGCGTCTTCGCCCTGGACCACTGGCAGGTCGAGGCGGAGTCGATCACGCGCCACCGGCACGGCACCGAAATCCCCCTGGACGCCCTGGAGTTCTTCATCGAACTGCGGACCGCCCTCGGGCTGACCGAGGAGATCCTCCCGGTCTACCTGGAGGAGGTCTCCTCCACCCTGGCCGGAACCGCCTACAAACTCACCAAAGAACCGGCCACCTCCGGCCAGCTCGTCGCCGCCGGCTTCCAGGCCGTCGAGACCGGGATGACCGAGGGCCACCCGTGCTTCGTGGCCAACAACGGGCGGCTCGGCTTCGGGGTGGACGAGTACCGTGCGTACGCCCCCGAGGCCGCCTCGGAGATCCGGCTGGTGTGGCTGGCCGCCCGCCGCGACCGGGCCACCTTCACGGCGGGCGCCGGACTGGACTACGACGCGCTGGTCGAGGCGGAGCTCAGCGAGGAGACCCGCAACCGGTTCGCCGCCGCGCTGCGCTCTCTGGGCCTCGACCCCGACGCGTACTTCCTCCTGCCCGTACACCCCTGGCAGTGGTGGAACAAGCTCGCCGTCACCTTCGCCGGCGAGCTGGCCGAACGGCGCCTGGTGGTGCTCGGGGAGGGCGAGGACGCCTATCTGGCCCAGCAGTCGATCCGTACGTTCTTCAACACCGACCACCCCGGCAAGCACTACGTCAAGACGGCCCTGTCCGTCCTGAACATGGGCTTCATGCGCGGGCTCTCGGCCGCCTACATGGAGGCCACGCCCGCCATCAACGACTGGCTGGCCGGGCTCATCGAGCGCGACGCCCTGCTGCGCGGGGCCCGGTTCTCGATCATCCGGGAGCGGGCCGCGATCGGCTACCACCATCGGGCGTACGAGACGGCCACCGCCAAGGGCTCCCCCTACCGGAAGATGCTCGCCGCGCTGTGGCGCGAGAGCCCCGTGCCGGGTCTGGAGCCGGGCGAGCGGGTCGCCACCATGGCGTCCCTGCTGCACACCGACCACGAGGGCCGCTCGGTCGCCGGGGTCCTGATCGAGGAGTCCGGACTCGACGCGCAGGTGTGGCTGCGGCACTACCTGGACGCCTACCTGGTGCCGGTGCTGCACAGCTTCTACGCCTACGACCTGGTCTACATGCCGCACGGCGAGAACGTGATCCTGGTCGTGGAGGACGGCGTCGTCACCCGCACGATCTTCAAGGACATCGCCGAGGAGATCGCGGTGATGGACCCGGACGCGGTGCTGCCGCCGCGGGTCGAGCGCATCCGCGCCGAGGTCCCCGAGGACATGAAGCTCCTGTCGGTCTTCACCGACGTCTTCGACTGCTTCTTCCGCTTCCTGGGCGCGGGCCTGGCCACCGAAGGGATCCTGGACGAGGACACCTTCTGGCAGACGGTCGCCGCCTGCGCGCGCGACTACCAGGAGTCGGTGCCCTACCTCGCGGACAAGTTCAAGGAATACGACCTGTTCCAGGAGGAGTTCGCGCTCTCCTGCCTCAACCGCCTCCAGCTGCGCGACAACCAGCAGATGGTGGACCTGAACGACCCGGCGGGCGCGCTCCAGTTGGTGGGCCGGCTGAAGAACCCGATCGCGAAGTTCTGAGCGGTCCTTCCTGGACCGTGAGCGGCCCTCCGGGGCCGTGAGCGGCCCCATGGACCGGTGAGCGCCCGAGGACGGTCCCTCGGGCGCTCACCCCTTCCCCGCATCAGCTCCAGGGCACCTGCGGGGAGCGGTAGAAGTCGATCCCCAGCGCGGTCAGCCGGGGCCCCTGGGCGGCCAGCCGCACCTTGTACGTCTCCCAGTCACGGGCCGCCGCGGGCGACCAGCCGATCTCGGCGGCGCCCAGCAGCCTCGGGAAGGCCATCTGATCGACTTCCGTGGTGTCGGCCAGCGTCTCGGTCCAGATCGGCGCCTCGATCCCGAGGACGGCCTCCTGCGGGGCCCCTTCCAGGTAGGTCGCCGGGTCCCAGTCGTACGACCTCCGCACCTCCACCAGACCGGCCCACTTCAGGCCCAGCTTGGTGTCCTTGGTGTACTTCATGTCGAGGTAGACCCGGTCGGCCGGGGAGAGCACCAGCTTGGCGCCGGCCTTCGCCGCGTCCGCCACCTGCTTGCGCTCGGCGGCGCCCGTACGGTCGTACCCCCAGTACTGCGCCACCGCCCCCTTCACCGGCACCGCGCCGGTCAGCTGGTGCCAGCCCATCACCGTCTTGCCGTACGTGCCGACCACCGCCTGGGCCTTCGCCATGAACGCCACGTAGTCCTCATGGCTGGTGGCGTGCGCCTCGTCGCCCCCGATGTGGAGGTACTTCCCCGGGGTGAGCGCGGCCAGTTCGCGCAGCACGTCGTCCACGAAGTCGTACGTCACCGGCTTGGACACGCACAGTGAGCTGAATCCGACCTTGGTTCCGGTATAGAGGGGCGGGGCGACCCCGTCGCAGTTCAGCTCGGCGTAGGAGGCGAGCGCGGCGTTGGTGTGGCCGGGCAGGTCGATCTCCGGCACGACCTCCAGGTAGCGGGAGGCGGCATAGCGGACGATCTCGCGGTACTGCTGCTTCGTGTAGTACCCGCCGGGCCCGCCGCCGACCTCGGTGGAGCCGCCGTGCGTGGCGAGCCGGGGCCAGGAGTCGATGGCGAGGCGCCAGCCCTGGTCGTCGGAGAGGTGCAGATGCAGCTTGTTGACCTTGTAGAGGGCGAGTTGGTCGATGTGGCGCTTCACCTCGGCGACCGTGAAGAAGTGGCGCGAGACGTCCAGCATCGCGCCCCGGTAGCCGTAGCGCGGCGCGTCCGTGATGGTGCCGCCCGCCACCTTCCAGGGCCCCGTCCGGCGACTGTCGGCCTCGATCCGGTCCGGGAGGAGCTGGCGCAGGGTCTGGGCGCCGTGGAAGAGCCCGGCCGGGGCGCGGGCGGTGATGGTCAGCGCGTCGGGGGTGGAGCGCAGCCGGTAGCCCTCCTCGCCCAGGCTCCGGTCCCGGGAGCCCAGCTCCAGCCGGATGCCCCCGGGGCCCGGCCGGTCGGTGACGGGCAGCGCGTAGCCGGTGGCGGGGCGCAGGAGCTCCGCCAGGTACGTCCCGATCCGCCGCACCTCGCCGGAGCCGGAGCCCGGGCCGCCCGCCACCCTGATCGGGGTCGTGGAGGTGATGGCGTACGGGGAGCCACCGGGGGCCACCTCGGCGGGGACGGGGACGAGCTGCCCGAGGGGGCGGGGCGCGGAGTCCGCGGCGACGGAGGAGGTCGCGGCGGTGGAGGAGAGGGCCGCCGCCACGACGATCAGCAGGGTGCCCAGGAGCCGGGAGAGGGGTCCGCGCCGGGCGGTGGAGCGTGGAGCCTGCCGCCGATCCGCACGCCGCTGTCGCACAAGACGTCGCTGTCGCACGAGCCTGTCCCTTCGATGGGTCCTACCGGTGGATCTCGGGCAACCGAACGCCGACCATCCCTATCGCGGAGCCGTGGAGGGGTCAAGGACCGGGGGTCGTCGTGGGCGGCCGGCTGGCAGAATCGCGTACATGGCAGAAATCATCCAGCGCGACGGTACGTGGACGTTCGACGGCGAGACCGTACGCATCGTGCCCGGGGGCAAGGCGCATCCACTGCGGCTGGCACTGGGTGAACTCGCCGTCCCCGTACATGCGGTGGCGGGCATCGCGTTCGAAGCCGAACGCAGGGGCGGCCGACTGCGGCTCCGGCTGCGCGGCGGGGCCTGCCCGGTGCTGCGGGCCGCGGACGGCCGTCTCAAGGACGGCGCGGACCCCTATGTCCTGGCCGTGGAGAAGGACCGTACGGGCGTCGCCGAGTACTTCGTCGACGAGGTCCGCAACGCGCTGCTGATCGAGCAGGTCCCGGACGGCCCGGTGGACCGCTTCCTGCTGCCGGGGCCCTCGCTGCCGGTCTCCGGCGGGGGCGGGGACGGCACGGCGTCCTTCGACGGCGAGAGCGTCCGGCTCACCTGGAACTGGAAGGCCGAGGAGGCCAAGACCGCCGGCGGCCCGGTGTCCTTCCCGCTGTCGCGGATCGCGGGGGTGCGCTGGATGCCCTCGATGGGGCTGGAGAACGGCTATCTGCGGTTCGAGCCGGTCGACGGGCCGGTCTCGGCCCCGCCGAAGTACGACACGTACTCCCTGGAGCTGTGGGGGCTGTCCAAGAAGGAGTACACGGCGGTCGTGGTCGCGGCGGCGGTGCTCACGCGGCTGCCGGGGGCCCGCAGGGCCGTGGACGCGCCGGACGGACCCCCGGCCCTCACCAAGGCTGCCGCACCCGCCCCGGGCGCCGCGCCCGCCGCCGTACCGGACGCGGACGATCACGACGTGCTGCTGCGCCGGCTGCGGGAGCTGGGCGAGCTGCACCGGGCGGGGGTCCTCACCGACGAGGAGTTCAGCACGGCGAAGCAGGCGATTCTGAGCCGTATGTGACCGGGTAGAGCGACATTCCGGGGTCCTGCCTGCCCGATATCGGGCAGATTTCTTGCGTAAGCGCGCGCGGACCCGCAATATCGACGCGTGCTTGAACGCCGCCCGTCACATGACGACCTCATCGACCACCTCGTCCGCTCCACCGCGCTCCAGCGCGGCGAAGCGGCCCGGGTGGTCCTCGACGTGCTGGCGTACTTCGACGAGAGCACCGACGACTTCGTCCGCCGCCGCCACCGCGAACTGCGGTCCGGCGGCCTGGTCAACACGGAGATCTTCGAGCGGATCGCGGCCGAGCTGCCGCACCGCGCCGTGGCGCCGCCGGAGCTCTCGCTCCGCCAGTTGCGCCGCATCGTCTACGGCTGAGCGGCCGCCCCGTGCGGAGGGGCCGAGCGCATGCAGGTATGTGTACGTCGATGGAGGGGCAGAGAATCCATGTGCGGAATCGTTGGATATATCGGACGTCGTGATGTGGCTCCGCTGCTGCTGGAGGGGCTTCAGCGGCTGGAGTACCGGGGTTACGACTCCGCGGGCATCGCCATCACCGGCAAGGCGGCGGCGGGCAAGCCCGGCACGCTGAAGACGGTCAAGGCCAAGGGCCGGGTCCGCGAGCTGGAGGCCAGGGTCCCCAAGCGGTTCTCCGGCACCACCGGCATCGCCCACACCCGCTGGGCCACCCACGGCGCCCCGAGCGACGAGAACGCCCACCCGCACCTGGACGCGGAGGGCAAGGTCGCCGTCGTCCACAACGGCATCATCGACAACGCCACCGAGCTGCGCGCCAAGCTCACCGCGGACGGCGTCGTCTTCCTCTCCGAGACCGACACCGAGGTGCTGGTCCACCTGATCGCCCGCGCCCAGGCGGACACCCTGGAGGAGAAGGTCCGCGAGGCGCTGCGCTCGGTCGAGGGCACGTACGGCATCGCCGTCCTGCACGCCGACTTCAACGACCGCATCGTGGTCGCCCGCAACGGCTCCCCGGTCGTCCTCGGCATCGGCGAGAAGGAGATGTTCGTCGCCTCGGACGTCGCCGCCCTGGTCGCCCACACCCGCCAGGTCGTCACGCTGGACGACGGCGAGATGGCCACCCTGAAGGCCGACGACTTCCGTACGTACACGACGGAGGGCTCGACCACGACGGCCACGCCCACCACCGTGGAGTGGGAGGCCGAGTCGTACGACATGGGCGGCCACGACACGTACATGCACAAGGAGATCTCCGAGCAGGCCGACGCGGTGGACCGGGTGCTGCGCGGCCGGATCGACGACCGGTTCTCCACCGTGCACCTGGGCGGCCTCAACCTGGACGCCCGCGAGGCGCGCGGGGTGCGCCGGATCAAGATCCTCGGCTGCGGCACCTCCTACCACGCGGGCCAGATCGGCGCGCAGCTGATCGAGGAGCTCGCCCGCATCCCCGCCGACGCCGAGCCGGCCTCCGAGTTCCGCTACCGCAACCCGGTCGTGGACCCCGACACCCTGTACGTGGCGGTCTCCCAGTCGGGCGAGACGTACGACGTGCTGGCCGCGGTCCAGGAGCTCAAGCGCAAGGGCGCGCGCGTCCTCGGCGTGGTCAACGTGGTCGGCTCCGCGATCGCCCGGGAGGCGGACGGCGGTACGTACGTCCACGCGGGCCCGGAGGTCTGCGTGGTCTCCACCAAGTGCTTCACCAACACCGTGGTCGCCTTCGCGCTGCTGGCCCTGCACCTGGGCCGGATCCGGGACCTGTCGGTCGCGGACGGCAAGCGGATCATCGACGGGCTGCGCAGGCTGCCGGAGCAGATCAGCGAGATCCTGGCGGGCGAGGACGAGATCAAGCGGCTGGCGGCGGAGTACGCGGGCGCCAAGTCGATGATGTTCATCGGCCGGGTGCGGGGCTACCCGGTGGCCCGTGAGGCGTCGTTGAAGCTGAAGGAGGTCTCGTACATCCACGCCGAGGCGTACCCGGCCTCCGAGCTGAAGCACGGCCCGCTCGCGCTGATCGAGCCCGCGATGCCGACCGTGGCGATCGTGCCGGACGACGACCTGCTGGAGAAGAACCGGGCCGCGCTGGAGGAGATCAAGGCGCGCAGCGGCCGCATCCTCGCCGTGGCGCACCAGGTCCAGGAGAAGGCCGACCACACCATCGTCGTACCGAAGAACGAGAACGAGCTCGACCCGATCCTGATGGGCATCCCGCTCCAGCTCTTCGCGTACCACACGGCCCTCGCGATGGGCCGGGACATCGACAAGCCGCGCAACCTGGCGAAGTCGGTGACGGTGGAGTAGGCGGCGGTGCTCGTGTAAGGCGTGTCAGTACGCCAGTGGGCCCCGTCCCGTCGTGATGACGGGGCGGGGCCCAACTCGTCGTGCTGCGGAAGTTCCTGGCGTGCCCTCAGGGCTGCTTACGGCCGCACACGGGCGGCACGCGGGCTGCGTACGGGGCTGACGGCCCAGGGGGGACTCAGGAGGCCCACGGGGCTCGCAGGACTCAGGGGGCTCGGAGCACTCAGGGGACTTCAGGGGCCCAGGGGCCTCAGGGAATGACGATGACGGGGCGCTGGGCGCGGCGGGCGAGGCGGCCCGCGACCGAGCCGAAGATCCGGCCGACGATGCCGTGGGTGGAGCCGACGACGATGGCGTCGGCGGAATACTCGCGGCCGACCTCCTCCAGCTCGTGGCAGATGTCGCCGCCGCGCTCGACGAGCACCCAGGGAACGTCGGAGAGGTAGTCCGCGCAGGCCAGCTCCAGGCCGAGGACCTCGGTGCGGTGGTCGGGCACGTCGACGAAGACGGGGGGCTCGCAGCCCGCCCAGACCGTCGTCGGGAGCCGGTTGGCGACATGGACGATGATCAGGCCGGAGCCCGACCGTCCGGCCATGCCGATCGCGTAGGCGAGGGCCCGCTCGCTGGAGGTGGAACCGTCGAAACCGACCACCACTCCGTGCCGGAAGGCGGGATCGCACGCATGGCGTGCTTCTTCGACCGGCCGCGGCTCCGACCGGGGGTCGGCTACCTGCTTGCGGTCTGCGGGTTCAGGGATTTCGTGACCGGCCATCGGTTTCTCGGCGAAGAGAGTCCTGGTGAGGAGGGAGCGGTTTCGGGAGGAGCGGGCGAAAGGTGCTTCGGCTCAGGCGCCTCGGCAGGTGGTGAGCTCTGTCCGGGAATCATCTTCCCAACCCCATACCCCCAAGGATACGGCGTCACTCCTTCACTGCCCAGACCCCCGCAAAAGCACGCGTGACGTTGGGGGGAGCATGCCCGAGGCGGTCCGCGATGGCAATGCCGGTTGTGTCGTACACGGGCCTGGGACGGTCCGGACGGGGACGATCGCCCTGTTTTCCGCTCCGCCCCGCGGCCGTGGCGTGCCCCGGAGCCCGCCGCGAAACCGACCTCGGGAGGGGGTCTCCGTTGGCCACGCCTTCCCCGGTCGGGGCCCCGGGCGCGGCGGTCGGTCATGCGACCACTTCCTCCCGGGGCCCCGATCCGCCCCGGAGCCGTGCCGGCACCGCCCCGGAGACCCGAACGCGCCATGCTCTCCCCGGGCCCGAGGGGGCGCACCAGCGCGGACGGTGGGGGGCAGTTGTGCGCCCGGCGTGACTGGATCGGGCGCACACAACCGCTGGTTTTCAGCCAACTTCGCATCTCAGCCGAACCCTTCGCGAGATGGCCGAACAACCCACCTACCACCTGGCAGGAAGAGACCGCGCGGTACGCTTTCACCCGACGCGGACGGGCCACGTTCGTGGAGTGCACTTCCCAGTGTGCTTCGCGGGTGAAACGCTTCGTGATCGAACGCTTCACGCCACGTTTCCTTATCGACTTAACGCCGGTGGGGGAAGGTGTCATGGCGGGACTACGGGACGCAGTAGATTCGATCTTGGGAATCGAAGGCTGGGGTCCCGTGCGACACCGAGGGGAAACGTGCAGGAGCGACAGGCCCGTAAGGACCAGGGAGACGCGAACACCAAGGGGGGCTTAGCGTCATGAGCCAGGACTCCGCCACCGCGACGGAGGCCGCACGCAAGCTGACCGGGCGGCGACGCCGGGAAGTCGTTGCCGTGCTGCTCTTCAGCGGCGGCCCTATCTTCGAGAGCTCCATTCCGCTCTCCGTTTTCGGAATCGACCGGCAGGACGCGGGAGTTCCCCGCTATCGCCTGCTGGTCTGCGGCGGCGAGGACGGACCGCTGCGCACGACGGGCGGGCTCGAACTGACCACGCCGTACGGCCTGGAGGCGATCAGCAGGGCAGGCACCGTGGTGGTGCCCGCCTGGCGGTCGATCACCTCGCCGCCGCCCGCCGAGGCACTGGACGCGCTGCGCCGCGCCCATGAGGAGGGCGCCCGCATCGTCGGCCTGTGCACGGGAGCCTTCGTGCTCGCGGCGGCCGGCCTGCTGGACGGCCGGCCTGCCACCACACACTGGATGTACGCGCCGACGCTGGCCAAGCGCTATCCGTCGGTGCACGTCGATCCGCGCGAACTCTTCGTGGACGACGGCGATGTGCTCACCTCGGCCGGCACGGCCGCCGGCATCGATCTCTGCCTCCATATAGTCCGCACCGACCACGGCACGGAGGCGGCGGGCGCGCTCGCCCGCAGGCTCGTCGTGCCGCCGCGGCGCAGTGGCGGGCAGGAACGCTACCTGGACAGGTCCCTGCCGGAGGAGATCGGGTCCGACCCGCTCGCCGAGGTCGTGGCCTGGGCGCTGGAGCATCTGCACGAGCAGTTCGACGTGGAGACGCTCGCCGCGCGCGCCTATATGAGCAGGCGGACCTTCGACCGCAG
This sequence comes from Streptomyces sp. cmx-18-6, assembly GCF_046548915.1. NCBI lineage: Bacteria > Bacillati > Actinomycetota > Actinomycetes > Kitasatosporales > Streptomycetaceae > Streptomyces > Streptomyces sp. cmx-18-6. The sequence goes on from NZ_JAEBEP010000001.1 coordinate 875,923, forward strand.
GTTCCGCTCACTCACCGGGAGCGCGCCGCTCCAGTGGCTGATCACCCAGCGGGTGCTACAGGCGCAGCGGCTGCTGGAGACCTCCGACTACTCGGTCGACGAGGTCGCCGGCCGCTGCGGCTTCCGCTCCCCGGTCGCGCTGCGCGGGCACTTCCGCCGCCAGCTCGGCTCCTCCCCCGCCGCGTACCGGGCCGCCTACCGGGCCCGTCGTCCGCAGGGGGTGGCGGAGAGCGCCGCGGCGGTGATCGAGACGGTGGTGCCCAGCCAGGGTTCGCCGTCCGGCCGCAGGGGTACGCCGATGTCCTCCGCGGCGATCGGCGTGTCGGCGTCGGCGGGCTCCTCGGAGCACTCGCTGCCGGGCCCTGACGCGTACGCTCCCGGACGCCCGGCCCTGCCGGGACAGCGGAGCGCCCCGTAGGGTGGGGCGCATGAACGACCGCATGGTGTGGATCGACTGCGAGATGACCGGGCTCTCGTTGACGGACGACGCACTCATCGAGGTGGCCGCCCTGGTCACCGACTCGGAGCTGAACGTGCTCGGCGAAGGGGTGGACATCGTGATCCGCCCGCCGGACGCGGCCCTGGAGACCATGCCCGAGGTGGTGCGGCAGATGCACACCACCTCGGGTCTCCTCGACGAGCTGGCCGGGGGCACCACCCTGGCCGACGCCGAGGAGCAGGTCCTGGCCTACGTACGCGAGCACGTGAAGGAGCCGGGCAAGGCCCCGCTCTGCGGAAACTCGATCTCCACGGACCGCGGCTTCCTGGCGCGGGACATGCGGGAGCTGGAGGGCTACCTCCACTACCGGATCGTGGATGTGTCCTCGATCAAGGAGCTGGCCCGCCGCTGGTACCCCCGGGCGTATTTCAACAGCCCGGACAAGAGCGGCAACCACCGGGCGCTGGCGGACATCCGCGAGTCCATCGCGGAGCTGCGCTACTACCGGGAAGCGGTGTTCGTCCCGCAGCCCGGCCCGGACTCGGACCGCGCCAAGGAGATCGCGGCGCGCCACGTGGTCCGCGCCGAGCCGTAGGGGCGGACGGCCGCAGCCCACCGGCCGACCGGTGGAAACCTGCTGGTCACGGCCGCGCGAGGGGCTACGGACGGCCCCGGGGAAACGGGGGCGCGAGCACCCTCCCGGACCCTGTACACTTTTTCTCGGCCGGTCGGAAACGACCGGACGACATGGTGGGTATAGCTCAGCTGGCAGAGCACCTGGTTGTGGTCCAGGATGTCGCGGGTTCAAGTCCCGTTACTCACCCTGAGGGAAGGGCCCCGGTCTTTGGACCGGGGCCCTTCTTCATGCGCGCTTCTTCACGGGGTTGTTCTTCACGGGGTTGTTCTTCTCGCGGCGCTCTCCCGCCGGGGTCAGAACGTGACGTCGGAGCAGGCGTAGAAGGCGTTGCCCGTGTTCGAGACGGTCCAGACGCCGAGGATCAGGTGCTTGCCCGTCTTCTGCGGCAGGACGCCCGCGTGGCTGACCGTGGACTCGGGGAGCCGCCCGCCGAACGGCACGGTGAGGAAGGGCTGCGGCTCCAGGTCGGCCCGCGCGAGCGGCTTCCTCGGGTCGTAGCCGTCCTTGGTGACGTAGTACCGGAAGTCGGTCGTGGCGTGCCGGGCGGTGATCTGCCACCGGAACGTGTGGCTCTGCCCGGCCCGTACGGCGGACGCGGGCCAGGCCCCGGCACGCGGGTCGTCCAGCTCGGCGAACCGCTGGTTGCCTCCGGAGCAGATCAGCCCGTCACGGGGACCTGCGGCCGGAAACCCCTTGGGCCCTTCGACGCTCGGCGGCTCCCACTGGATCTGCCCGCAGTTGCGGACGGTCCCGTTGCCGCACAGCTGCTGCCGGCTGACGGGCGAGTCGGTGTACCCGTGACCCTGCGCGCTGCCGGAGGTGGCCAGCAGGGAGACCCCGGCGACGCCGAGGCCGAGGAGTAAGGAGGTGATCTTCCTGCGCATGTGGTGCTCCTGGGGTGAGGGGGGTGGAGCGTGCGGACAGCCGGATCGGGCGACCGGACCGGGCGACGGCTCGTCGCACTTGGTCTAGACCAAGACGAGGCTAGTCCTGCGTTTTGGTCATGTCCATACCACTGAAAGCGGTGCGGTCGGGTGGCTCGCCCCCTCAGGACGACTCCCGCACCACCAGCTCCGTAGGCAGCACCACCGCGGGTCGCTCCTCCCCCGTCCGCCCCGCGATCTCCTCCAGCAGGAGCTGGGTCATCCGGCGGCCCATCTCCTCGATCGGCTGGCGGACGCTGGTGAGGGGCGGGTGCATGTGGCGGGCGACCACCGAGTCGTCGAAGCCGATCAGGGCCACGTCCTCGGGGATGCGGCGGCCCGCCTCGCGCAGGACCTGGCGGGCGCCCGCCGCCATCACGTCGGAGGCGGCGAAGACCGCGTCCAGGCGGGGGCGGCGGGCCAGCAGGTCGCGCATCGCTCTCGCGCCGCCCCCCTCGGTGAAGTCGGCGGGGGCGATGAGGCGTTCGTCCGGGGGCAGGCCCGCGGCGGCGAGGGCGGCGCGGTAGCCGTCCAGGCGGCGCTGGGCTCCGTACACCTCCAGGCGGCCGGTGATCGTGGCGACCGAGCGGCGGCCCCGGGAGACCAGGTGCTCGACGGCGGCCCGGGCCCCCTCGAAGTTGTCCGAGTCGACCGAGGCCAGCGGTTCGGCCGCGTGCCGGGCGCCGCTGATCACGCACGGCATGCCCAGTTGCTCCAGCAGCTCCGGCAGCGGGTCGTCCGCGTGCACCGCGACCAGGAGGACCCCGTCCACCCGGTGCGCGGTCAGGTACTGGGCCAGCCGGCGGCGCTCCCGGTCGTTGCCCGCCAGGGTCAGGAGCAGCTGCATGTCCGTGTCGGCCAGGGCCGCGCCGACGCCCCGCACTATGGCGGAGAAGTACGGCTCCGCGAAGAACCGGGTCTCCGGCTCCGGCACCACCAGCGCGATGGCGTCGGTGCGGTTGCCGGCGAGGGCGCGGGCGGCGCGGTTGGGCACGTAACCCAGCTCGGCCACGGCCGCCTCGACCGCCTCGCGGGTCGCTTCGCTGACCCGGGGCGAGCCGTTGATGACCCGGGAGGCGGTGCCCCGGCCGACCCCGGCCCGGGCCGCGACCTCTTCGAGCGTGGGCCGCCCGCCACTCCGTACTCGCGCTGCCGCCATGGCCGCCTCCCCGTTCCCGGTCAATTTCTCACAGCCGTACAGTCAATCCAAGTCCTGCATTCTTCACTCCGGCGAGCGTACGGGGGGATTTCTGGGAGCGCTCCCAGGACGCGGGGGGCACACGCGTCGGGCCCCGGTCGGCGGCGACCGGGGCCCGGTGGACCGGGGTTGGTTCAGGACTCCCCGGCCGGCTCCGGGGGCAGCGCGTGGCGGGCGATCACCTCGCTGTACCAGTGCGCGCTGGACTTGGGCGTACGGCGCTGGGTCGCGTAGTCCACGTGGACCGCGCCGAACCGCTTCGCGTAGCCGTACCCCCACTCGAAGTTGTCCATCAGCGACCAGAGGAAGTAGCCGCGGACATCCGCCCCGTCCGCCACCGCCCGCTGTACGGCGGCCAGATGGCCGTGCAGGTAGGCGATGCGCTCCGGATCGTGGACCCGGCCGTCCGCGTCCGGGGCGTCCTCGAAGGCGGCCCCGTTCTCGGTGACCATCAGGGGCAGGCCCGGGTTCTCGCGGGAGACATCCATGAGGAGGGCGTGCAGGCCGTCCGGGTCGACCGACCAGTTCATGGCCGTGCGCGGCTTGCCCTCGGCGAGATGGAACGCCACGTGCTCGGAGCCGGGCCACGGGGAGTGGTCGCTGTTGCCGTGGCCGTCGTCACGGGTGTCCCCCGCGCCGGACACGGGCGTGGAGACGATCGTGGGCGTGTAGTAGTTGACGCCCAGTACGTCGATCGGGCGGGCGATGGCGGTGAGGTCGCCGTCCTTGATCAACTCGGGCCAGTTCACCAGGCGTTCGGTGTCCTTCAGCAGGTCCTCCGGGTACGCGCCCCGCAGCATCGGGCCCGTGAAGATCCGGTTGCCCACCGCGTCGATCCGGCGCGCCGCGTCCGCGTCCGCCTCGCCGCCGGTCAGCGGGCGCACCTGGTGGAGGTTGAGGGTGACCGAGGTCTGCGCGGTGGCGGGGAGGTGGGCGCGCAGCGCCTCGGTCGCCCGGCCGTGGGCCAGGTTGAGGTGGTGGGCGGCCCGCAGCGCGGCGGCCGGTTCGGTGCGGCCGGGGGCGTGGACCCCGGAGCCGTAACCGAGGAACGCCGAGCACCAGGGCTCGTTCAGCGTCGTCCACATGCCGACCCGGTCGCCGAGCGCGCGGGCCATGATGGCCGCGTAGTCCGCGAACCGTTCGGCCGTCGCGCGCTCGGGCCAGCCGCCCGCGTCCTCCAACTCCTGCGGCAGGTCCCAGTGGTAGAGCGTGGCGACGGGCGTGATGCCGGCCTCCAGCAGCTCGTCGACGAGCGACCGGTAGAAGTCCAGTCCGCGTTCGACGGCGGGGCCCCGGCCGGTGGGCTGGACCCGGGACCAGGAGACGGAGAAGCGGTACGCCTTCAGGCCGAGCCGCCTCATCAGGGCGACGTCGTCGCGGTAGCGGTGGAAGTGGTCGGCGGCCACGTCCCCGGTGTCGCCGCCGAGGACCTTGCCGGGGGTGTGGCTGAAGGTGTCCCAGATGGAGGGGGTGCGGCCGCCCTCGGCCGCCGCCCCTTCCACCTGGTACGCGGCCGTGGCGGCCCCCCAGACGAAGCCGGCCGGGAAGGGGGCCGGGGCCTCGGGGGCCTGCCTCGGGGCTGTGTCAGGTCGTACGAGTGTCATATGGGAGCGCTCCCAGGGAGTGTGAGGTGGAGGGGTAGGGGGAAGTGCGGCGCGGTCGGGGCGACCGCGCCGCGGGAGGGGCTCAGCCCTTGACCGCGCCCGACATGATCCCGCCCACGATCTTCTTGCCGAAGACCACGAACACCAGCAGCAGCGGCAGCGTGCTGATCAGCGCTCCCGCCATGACGATGGACTGGTCGGGGGTGTACGAGGCGCTGAGCTGGCCGAGGGCCACCTGGAGGGTCGGGTTCTGCTGGTTGAGGGCGAGGTAGGGCCAGAAGAAGTCGTTCCACGCCTGTACGAAGGTGAGCATCCCGAGCACCATCATCGCGGGGCGGGCCACCGGCAGCACCACGCTCACCACGATGCGGAAGTTGTTCGCCCCGTCGATCTTGGCCGCCTCGATGAGCTCGTACGGCAGCGCCTCGATCAGGTACTGGCGCATGAAGAACACGCCGAACGCGCTCACCAGCGTCGGGAAGATCACCGATTCGAGCTGCCCGCCCCAGCCGAGGCCGGACATCATCATGAAGAGCGGGACCACGCTGAGCTGCGGCGGGATCGTGAGCGTGGCGATGACGGCGGTCATCAGCCAACCGCGGCCCCGGAAGCGCATCTTGGCGAACGCGTATCCGGCGAGCGTGCAGAAGAAGAGCGTCGCGGCCGTGATGGACGCCGAGACGATGACGCTGTTGACGATCGCCTTGCCCAGGTTGGCCTGCTCCCAGGCCGTCTGGACGTTCTCCACAAGCTTGCCGCCCGGGAAGAACGGCGGTGTGGACGCGAGGACTTCGTCCTGGGTGCGGGAGGCCGCCACCAGGGTCCAGTACAGCGGAAGCAGCGAGCCGAAGCCGACGACGGCGAGCGCGACGTACGCGAACGGGCCGCCCTTCATCTGCTGGCCGGCGCCCATCCTGAAGCGGCCGGGGCGGGTCGGTCCGCCGCTCCTCGGGGCCGGTGCGAGCTTCGCGGGGGCGGTGGGCGCGGGGCTGGTCATGGTCATCGGGTCGCACCCTTTCGGACCGCGGAGTCGGACGTGCGGACGACGTAGCGGCCGATGAGCCAGTTGACTGCCGCGATGAGAAGCAGCAGCGCGAGCATCGCCCAGGCGACGGCGGCGGCCGGACCGAGGTGTCCCAGGTTCCAGCCGTAGTTGTAGAGGTAGATGCTGAGCGTCTCGTACTGGTTCTCGTTGCCGCCGGTCGCGCCGAGCGCGCCGCCCTCCAGCAGCAGCGGCTCACCGAACAGCTGCATGGACCCGATCGTCGAGATGACGATCGTGAACAGGATCGTCGGCCGCAGCGAGGGGATGGTGACCTTGCGGAACTGCTGCCAGCGCGATGCGCCGTCCAACGAGGCCGCCTCGTACAGGTCGTTGGGAACCGCCTGCATCGCCGCGAGGTAGATCAGCGCGTTGTAGCCGGTCCAGCGCCAGATCACGATGACGGAGATGGCGATCTTCGAAGTCCAGTGCCCGTTGGCCCAGTTGGTGTCGTCGAAGCCGACCAGTCCCAGCGCCCAGTTGAGCAGTCCGCCGTCCGCCCGGAAGACCAGCGCGAAGACGAGGGCGGCCGAGGCGACCGAGGTCGCGTACGGCGTGAGGATGACCGTGCGCCAGAACGTGCTGGCGCGCAGGCGGTAGTTGAGCAGGTGGGCGAGGCCCAGGGCGACCAGGAGTTGCGGGACGGTCGAGATGACGCCGATCAGGAAGGTGTTGCTGACCGAGGTCCAGAACTCCGGGTCGCTGAGGATCTTGTCGAAGTTCTCCCAGCCCACCCACTCCATGCTGTCGAGGCCGGTCATCTCCACCCGGTGCAGGGCGATCCAGCCGGTGTAGAGCAGCGGGTAGAGGCCGAAGGCCCCGAAGACGAGGAAGAACGGCGCGATGTACGCGTACGGGGACGCCTTGTCGTCGAACCGCCACAGCCGGCTGCGCCACAACTGCCGCCGCTCGGACGGTGGTTCCTTCTGCGGTTCGCGGGGCGGGGCTGCGTGAGCGTCCCGGGTGGGGGTCGAGGTTGCCACGGGCGGGAGTCCTTCCCTGGAGGCGCTCCGCCGGCGGGGGACGGGCGGGCGGAATGTATGAAGGGGCGGGGGGCCGGGCGGGGCGGGCGGGCCGGGCGGGCGGGGACCGGCCGGGGCGGGCGGGCCGGGCGGGGACCGGCCGGGGCGGGCCGCCGCGGCAGGGGTCGCCCGCCCGCCCCCGGCGCGCGGCCGGATCAGGCCGGTCGCGCGAGGACCGGCTCAGGCCCGCTGCGCGGAATCGGCTCGGCTCAGCCGATCGCCTTGTCGATCGTCCGGGTCGCCGCGTCCCACGCCGCGTCCGGCTTCGTGCCGCGCTGCTCCATGTTGTTGATCTGCGTGGAGATCGCGTCCTTGATCGCGCCGTCCTTCGGGCCGAGCACCGCCTCGGGGATGGACTTCGCCCCGTCCGCGTAGATCTGGCCGATGGGGGCGTCGTTGAAGTACGGCAGGGTGGCGCTCTTCACGTCGGGCAGCTCGTACGCGCCCTTGTTGGACGGGAAGACCCCGATCGCCTTGAAGACGGCGGCCTGCTGCTCGGGCGCGGTCAGCCACTTGACGAGCTTGGCGGCCTCGTCGACGTGTCTCCCGGACTTCGGCACGGCGAGGAAGGAGCCGCCCCAGTTGGCGGCGGTGGCGCCGGGGGCGCTGGTGATGTCCCACTTGCCCTTGTTGGCGTCACCGGCGTACGTGGAGATCTGGCCGGCCATCCAGGCGGGGCAGACGACGGTGGCGACGGTGCTCTTGCGCAGCGCCGCCTGCCACTGGTCCTCGAACTGGGCCAGGCCCTGCGTGAGCTTCTTGGACGCGGCGTCGGCGGCGAGGTCCCAGCCCTTCTTGACGCCGGCGCTCTCCTTGTAGACCGGCTTGCCGCCCGCGTCGTAGTACTGCTCGGGGCTGGAGCTGACGACCGCGTTGAACATGGCGCTCGCGGAGTCCATGAAGTGCGTGCCCTCGGGGGCCTTCTTCTTGTACTCCTCGCCCAGCGCGAGGTAGTCCTCCCAGCCGCCGGCCGTCCGCTTCGCGACCTCCGCGCGGTCGGTGGGCAGACCGGCCTTCTCGAACAGCTCGCGGTTGTAGCAGAGGGACATCGGCCCGATGTCGGTGCCCGCGCCGATCACCGCGCCGCTGGGGGCGGTGGCCTGCTTGGCCTTCCAGGAGACCCACTCGTCGACGTCGATCACCTTGGAGAGGTCGGCGAAGGAGTCCGCCTTGGTGTCGACGATCTCCTTGATCCGGCCGACCTCGATCCCCTGGACGTCCGCGAGGCCGCTGCCCGAGTTCAGCTGCTGGAGCAGCTTGGGGTAGTAGTTCTTCTCCTCGGCGGTGGTGTCCTCCTTGACCGTGATCTTCGGGTTCAGCTGGTGGTACTTCTCGAAGAGCCCGGCCTCCTTGTACCCGAACTGGCCGAAGTCGGCCACGGTCAGCGTGATGCCGCCGTCCGCGTCGGCCCCCTTGTCGCCGGAGTCGGACGAGCCGCCGCAGCCGGTGAGCAGAAGGGCGGTGACCGTCAGGCCCGTGGTGGCCACGATCGCGGTTCTCCGGCGTCGGCCGGCAACGCTGCGGGTGATGCGCATTCCACTGCTCCTTGTTCCGGGGCGTGCTGCGGGAAGGAAGCGCGCGAGATCCCCTCCCCGTTGATGTGGGAGCGCTCCCATGCGCCGATGCCGGAAGGTTCCTGCCTCAAGGGGGTGGGTGTCAAGAGTTGAAGACGATTCCGTTGCCGAAGCATGTCCACCGCGTCACGCGAGGACTTCGCGTCCACCCACCCGTCGAAAAGTGAACGGGAACGGGTGGAGCGGGGCGAGGTGCCGGGAGGGTCCACCCCTGTTAATTTCGCCCTTATGTCCCCTTTGATCATTCTGGTCACCGACACCAGACTCGGTGAGTGACGCGGGATGGGCGTTCTGCGCGACCATCCCGAACTGGCCCTCTTCTTCTGCCTCGCCGCCGGCTATCTCGTCGGCAAGCTCCGCGTCGGCCCGATCACGCTCGGCGGCATCTGCGGCACGCTGATCGTGTCGCTGCTGATCGGCACCCGGCACGTCAGCGTGGACGACGACGTCAAGACCGTCTTCTTCGCCCTGTTCATCTTCTCGCTCGGCTACATGGCCGGGCCGCAGTTCTTCGCCAACCTCAACCGCAGCAGCCTGCGCTTCTTCGCGCTCTGCCTGATCGAGCTGGTCTGCGTCCTCGGCATCGCCTACGGGCTGGCCAAGGTCTTCGACCTGGACGTCGGCACGGCGGCCGGAATCCTGGCGGGCGCGGCCACCGAGTCCGCCGTCGTCGGCACGGCCACGGAGGCCATCGGCAAGCTCGGCGACCTGACCTCCGAGCAGATCACCCAGTACCAGGGGCACGTGGCGACCGCGTACACGGTCTGCTATCTGTTCGGCCTGATCACCATCGTCCTGTTCACCAGCCAGATCATGCCGATGCTGCTCCGCATCAATCTGGCGGACGCCTCGCGTGAGCTGTGGGAGAAGATGCGCGGCGGCCAGGCCGGGCTGGAGTCCGACGAGCGCGAGGCGCTGCCCGGCACGGTCGGCCGCACCTATCTGGTGACGCTGGCGGACGGCCGTACGGTCGGCGACCTGGAGGCCGCGCTCGGCGGCCGCGTCACGGTCGAGGGGGTCAAGCGCGGCAGCAGGCTGCTGACCCCCTCCCCCGGCCTGGAGCTGACGCTCAGCGACCTGATCCAGGTCGTCGGCCGGCGCGCGGCGATCATCGAGGCGGGCCGGGAGATCGGCCCGGAGACCCCGGCCGTGCCGGGGCTGGACGCCCCGCTGGCCACCCGCCAGGTCGCCGTCACCGAGAAGTCCAGCGACGGTGCGACCATCGACCGGCTGGAGAAGACCCACCCGGAGTTCCGCCAGGACGGCGTCTACATCACCGACGTCCTCCGCAACGACCAGCACCTCCCCGCCAGCGGCGAGACGACTCTCCGTCGGGGCGACGTCCTCACCCTGGTCGGCGCGCGGGGCGGGCTGAACAAGCTGGTCGGCAAGATCGGCGCGGTGGTCAAGAACGACTCCACCGACTTCGTCTACATCGGCTTCGGCATCGTCGCGGGCTCCCTGCTCGGCCAGATCGTGGTCAAGCTCGGGGACGTGCCGATGTCGCTCGGCACCGGCGGCGGCTGCCTGATCTCGGGCCTGGTCTTCGGCTGGTTCCGCTCCCGCAAGCAGACCTTCGGCGCGTTCCCGCCGCAGGCCGCGACCACGCTCAAGGACATGGGCCTGGCCGTCTTCATCGCCTGTACGGGACTGGCGGCGGGGCCGCAGGCATGGCCGCTGCTCAAGGAGTACGGGGCGCTGCTGCCGTTCGCGGGGATCGCGATGGTGCTGGTCCCGGCGACGATCTCCCTCATCGTCGGGCGCAAGCTGCTGAAGATCGAGAAGCCGCTGCTGATCGGGGCCATCGCCGGGCAGCAGTGCTCGACCCCGGCGATCACCTCCATCACCCAGGTGGCCCAGAGCTCCGTACCGCTCCTCGGCTACACGATCACGTACACGCTCTCCAACTTCCTGCTGCCGCTGACCGGGCCCATCCTCGTCGGCGTGCTGGGGGCCTGAGGTGACGGTGGTGCGCGAGGCGGCCAAGACGCCCGAGGGGGCCGTGACATGATCGACTTCCTCAACCGGAACGTGTTCCAGCCCCACCCCGAACTGCTCGTCTTCCTCGTCATCGCGCTCGGCTTCCTGCTGGGCCGGGTCCGCTACCGGACGATCGCGCTGGGCGCGGTGACGGGCTGTCTGGTGGCCGGTCTGGTGCTCGGGGCGCAGTTCAAGATCCAGATCGACGACACGGTGAAGAACCTGTTCTTCATCATGTTCCTGTTCGCCCTGGGCTACCGGGTCGGCCCGCAGTTCTTCCGGGGGCTGCGGAAGGACGGCCTGCCGCAGGTCGTCAACGCGGTGGTGGTCTGTGTGACCGGGCTGCTGGTCTCGTGGCTCTTCGCGAGCCTGCTCGGTTACGGTCCCGGGCTCGGCGCGGGACTGATGAGCGGGGCCCTCACCCAGTCGGCGGCGATCGGGGTCGCCCAGGACGCCATCGGCACGCTGCCGGGTCTTTCGGCCGCCGAGGTGAAGACCCAGGAGAACCTGGTGGCGGTCGGCTACGCGGTGACGTATCCGCTCGGCACCATCCTGTGCGCGATGCTCCTGGCCAACGTCCTGCCCAGGCTCTACCGCAGGGACCTGGCGAAGGAGAGCGCCGCCCTCGCCGCCGAGCTGGACGCGCCGGACGAGAGCCCGGACGAGGGGGCGGGCTACTACGAGGTGGTGCTCCGGGCGTACCGCGTGGACCGGCCCGATCTGGCAGGCCGCTCGGTGGCGGACTTCGAGGAGCAGCAGAAGGCGCTGGGGCGGCGCGTCTACCTCACCGGCGTCCGCCGCGAGGGGACGGTCCTGGAGCACGACCAGTCCCGGACGCTCCGGCGCGGCGACACCGTCGCGGTCAGCGCCCTGCGGGGCGACCTGGTGGCCTTCGACCCCGGTACGCACATCGGGGCCGAGGCGGACGACGTCGGGCTCCTCGGCTACCGCACCGAGACGCTGCACGTCGTGGCCTCGGAGCGGGCGCATCTCGGGCGGAGCGTCGAGGAGCTGCGCCGGGAGCCGTTCATGGTCGGCGTGTACATCGACAAGCTGTACCGGGCGGGCGCGGAGTTCCCCTACCGGCTCTCCACGCCGCTGGAGCGCGGCGACACCCTGGTCCTCACCGGGCCGGAGCGCCTGGTCGGCCCGGCGGCGAAGGCGCTCGGCAAGCCGGTGCCGACGAGCTTCGCCACGGACATGATCTGGGTGGGCCTCGGCATCTTCCTCGGCGGCTGCCTGGGCATCCCGGCGCTGACGGCGGGCGGGGTGCCGATCTCGCTCTCCACCTCGGGCGGCGGGCTGATCATGGGCCTGGTCTTCGGGTGGATCCGCGGGAAGTACCCGACGTACGGGAACGTGCCGCCGGGCGCGCAGTGGTTCATGGACACCCTGGGCCTGTGCCTCTTCGTCGCCGTCGTCGGCATCAACGCCGGGCCGAGCTTCACCAGCGGTCTGTCGACGGCGGGCTGGGGGCTGCTGGTCCTCGGGGCGGTGGCGACCGTGGTCCCGCTGGTCGTGGGGTTCCTGGTCGGCCATTACGTCCAGAAGATCCGCTTCCCCATCCTGATGGGCGTCCTGGCGGGCGGCCAGACCACCACGGCGGCGATCGGAGCCGTCAACGAGACCTCCAAATCCCAGATTCCCACCCTCGGTTACACGATTCCGTATGCCGTCGGCAATGTCCTGCTGACGGTGTGGGGCGCCGTGATCGTCATCCTCAACCACTGACACTGCACGGGAGCGGACACCACCATGCCCAAGACCAGCCTCAGCCGTGAGGAGATCCGGTCCTTCGCCCAGCTCTCCCCCTTCGAGCTGAAGGACAAGTTCATCCAGATCGCCACGGCGGCGCAGAGCGACAAGCCCGGCCAGAAGGGCAAGACGACCCGGGCCATGCTCAACGCCGGCCGGGGCAACCCGAACTGGACCGCCACCGGCCCCCGCGAGGCGTACCACGCGCTCGGCTACTTCGCGATCTCGGAGTCCCGCCGGGTCTGGACGGCGGACAACCTCGGCGGGATGCCGGAGGAGTCGGGGTGCGCGGAGCGGTTCGAGCGCTTCGTCCGCACGCACCCCGAACTGCCCGGCATCGAGCTGCTGAAGGCGAGCGTGGACCTGGCGGTGAAGCGGTTCGGCTTCGACCGGGACGCGTTCGTCCACGAGCTGGCGGACTCCTCGATCGGGGACAACTACCCGGTGCCGGACCGGATCCTGCACCACACCGAGGAGATCGTGCGCGGCTACCTCGCGGACGAGATGTTCGACCACCGGCCGCCCGAGGGGCAGACGCTGAGCCTGTTCGCGACCGAGGGCGGCACGGCGGCGATGTGCTACATCTTCGACTCGCTGATGAAGAACGGCATCCTGGCGAAGGGCGACCGGATCGCCCTGATGGTCCCGGTGTTCACCCCGTACCTGGAGATTCCCGAGCTGGACACGTACGACTTCGACGTGGTCCACGTGGAGGCGAACCTGTTCACCGAGACCGGGGTGCGGCAGTGGCGCTACCCGGAGGAGGAGATCGCCAAGCTGGCGGACCCCTCGGTGAAGATGGTCTGCTGCGTCAACCCGAGCAACCCGCCCTCGCTGGCGCTCTCTTCGCGGGTCACCGAGCAGATCGTCTCCATCGTCGGCGAGCGGAACCCGAACCTGATCATCGTGACCGACGACGTGTACGGGACGTTCGTCGAGGGCTTCCGCTCGCTCGCCGCCGACCTGCCGCGCAACACGCTGCTGGTCTACTCCTACTCCAAGCACTACGGGGCGACGGGCTGGCGGCTGGGCGTGATCGCGCTGCATGACGACAACGTGATCGACGCGATGCTGAAGGAGCAGGGGGCGGAGCAGCGGGAACGGCTCAACAAGCGTTACGGGACGCTGTCGTTGGAGCCGGAGAAGATGCGGTTCATCGACCGGATGGTGGCGGACTCGCGGCAGGTGGCGCTGAACCACACGGCGGGGCTGTCGCTCCCGCAGCAGGTGATGATGGCGCTGTTCTCGCTCTTCGACATGCTGGACGAGGGCCAGGCGTACAAGCACCGGATCCGCGCCATCGTGCAGCAGCGGCTCGAACTCCTCCTGGAGGGCGTGCACATGAAGGTGTCGGAGGACCCGAAGCGGGCCGCGTACTACATCGAGCTGGACCTCCTGGCGGAGGCGGAACGCGTCCACGGGAAGCCGTTCGCGGACTTCCTGGCGGCGAACTACGAGCCGGTGGACCCGCTGTTCCGGCTGGCCGAGCAGACGTCGGTGGTGCTGCTGAACGGCGGCGGGTTCGACGGGCCCGAGTGGTCGGTACGGGTGTCGCTGGCCAACCTGGACGACCTGGACTACCTGAAGATCGGCCACCACCTGCGGGCGATCTTCGACGAGTACGCGCAGGAGTGGCGGGCCCAGCAGGGGTAGAGGGGCGCGCCCCGGCCGGAGGTGGGGTGGGGTCCGGCCGGGGCGCGCGCGTGGGGGGCGCGGGGTGGTCTTCTGGGGGCCTAGCGGTGGGCCGTCCGGGGGCCTGCCGCCAGGCCGCGAACGCCTTTGTGGAGGCCGGCGGCTCCTGCGCCGGTTTCCCCACCGCCACCGGGGCGACCGGTGGCGGTGGGGGTCGGCGTGGGGGTCGGTGCGGTCGCGCTGGGGGACGCGGACGCGGTGGGAGTGGCGGAGGGGGTGGGAGTGGGCGCGGTCGCCTGCGCCGTACCGGTCAGGGCGAGGACCGTACCGCCGACGACGACCGAGCCGACCGCCTCGGTGCGGGTGCCCGCCGTGCGGCGGTGTGTACGGGAACCCATCAACGTGCCCTGCCTGCCTCTGTGTTCTGTTGGATGTCCGGTGGATCGCTTGGTGACTGCGGGAACACGCTAGCGGCAGTGAAACGGGCGAAGAGGGCTTTACGGGCGGGAGTCGGTGTTCTTAGGGTGCGCTTAAGGAAGGCATGGGCGCGGGTTAAGGGGCGTCGCCGGACCCGCCCCGGTGGAGGGGGCCGGGGCCGGCCGCGTCCCGGGGCTCCTTGCGCCGCTGGCGGCCGACGCGGCGGGCGACCCGGCGGCCGTGGCCGCGCCGGCCGCGCTCGGGGCGGCTGCCGTGCAGGCCGATCCAGATCCGGACCTCGGCGCCGCCGAGCACGGAGCGGCCGATGCGCAGGTCGCCGCCGGTGGATTCCGCGACCCGGCGCACAATGTCCAGGCCCAGCCCGGTGGAGCCGACCGCGCCCGTCGTGGAGCCGCCGCCGCTGGTTCCCCGGGCCAGGGCCGCCTCCGGGTCCTCGATCCCGGGGCCCGCGTCCGAGACGAGCACGATCACCGCGTCGCCGCTGTGGTGGACGTCGACGGCGAAGGCGGTGCCCTCCGGGGTGTGGCGGAAGACGTTGCCGAGCAACGCGTCGAGGGCGGCGGCCAGTTCGGGGCGTGCCACCGGGATGCGTACCGTACGGTCCACTCCCGCGAGCCGCACCTCGCGCCCCTCGTCCTCCGCGAGCGCCGACCAGAAGCCCATGCGTTCCCGGATCACCTCGGAGGCGTCGCAGCCCGCGCCCGGGCCCGTCTGCACGCCCTGGGTCTGGGGCCGTTGTTCCCGCGCGGTCCGGATGATCGTGTCGACCTCGTGCTCCAACTGCTCGACGGCCGCCCGGGTCTGCTCGGCCGCCGGGCCCTCGCCGAGGGACGCGGCGTTCAGCCGGAGCACGGTGAGCGGGGTGCGCAGCCGGTGCGAGAGGTCGGCCGCGAGCTCGCGCTCGTTGGCCAGGAGCTGGACGACCTGGTCGGCCATGGAGTTGAACGCGACGGCGGCGGACCGCAGTTCGGTGGGGCCCTCCTCGGGGACCCGGGTGCCGAGCCGCCCCTCCCCCAGGTCCTGCGCGGCCCCCGCGAGGCGCTGGGCGGGCTGGACCATCCGTACGCCGAGCCGGTCCGCGACCGCCACCGAGCCGACGATCAGGGCGACGCCGACGCCCGCCAGGATGAGCCAGGCGGTGGCGACCCCGTTGGAGACCTCGCCCTCGGGGACGAACACCTCGACCACGGCGATGTGCCCGGTGGACAGCGCGGTGGGCTGGAGGAGCGCGAAGCCGCCGGTGACCTCGGTGATGGAGGCGCGGCCCGCCTTGCGCACGGTCTCCACGTCCTTGGGGACCGCACGCCGGGTGCCGATGTGCAGGGCCTCGCCCTCGCCGCCGTCCTCGGCCCGTTCGGGAGCCGGTACGTGGACGGCGAGCCGTCCCTCGTCGCCGGGTTCGGTGGACAGGACGGCCCGGGTCAGCTCCTCGCGGTCGGTGGTGATGGAGAGCGCCGGGGCGATCATCGCGGCCTGGCGTTCGGCGTCGGAGAAGGCCCGGTCGCTGGCCATCTCCCGGATGACCAGGCCCAGCGGTACGGCGAAGGCGATGACGACCATCGCGGTGACCGCCAGACACACCTTGACCAGGGCCCATCTCATGCCGGCGGCTCCCCGGCCGGGGAGGTGGGGTGCGGGGCGCCGGCGGGCGGCTGGAGCTTCACGCCGACGCCGCGCAGGGTGTGCAGATAGCGCGGGCGGGCGGCGGTCTCGCCCAGCTTGCGGCGCAGCCACGACAGGTGGACGTCGATGGTCTGGTCGTCGCCGTACGACTGCTGCCAGACCTCGGCCAGCAGCTCCTTGCGGGCGACGACCACCCCGGGCCGTCCGGCCAGGAAGGTCAGCAGGTCGAACTCACGGCGGGTGAGGTCGAGTTCGGCTCCGTCCAGTTCGGCGCGGCGGCGCAGCGGGTCGATGGCGAGCCCGCCGACGCGGATGACCCGGGGCGGCGGCGCCTGGTCGCCGGCCGCGCGCGAGCGGCGCAGCACGGCGGCCATGCGGGCGGAGAGGTGCTCGACGGAGAAGGGTTTGGTCAGGTAGTCGTCCGCGCCGTCGTTGAGCAGCCGGACGATCTCGCTCTCGTCGTCCCGCGCGGTGGCGATGATCACCGGTACGTCGGTGATGGACCGCAGCATCTTCAGCGCCTCGCCGCCGTCCAGGTCGGGCAGCCCGAGATCGAGTATGACCACGTCGAAACGGAAGTGCGCGACCTCCCGCAGCGCTTCGAGCGCGGTGCCCACACTCCGTACCGTGTGCTGGGCCTCACTGAGGTGCCGGATGAGGGCGGAACGTACGAACTGGTCGTCCTCGACCACGAGCACACTTGCCATGGGCGGCACCGTACGCCATGGCCCGGGGAGGCAACGACCCGGAGCGGAAAGCGGAACGGAAGGTACCGGAGGGGGACAGCGCAGGTCCGGGTGGTGCAGGATGTCCCCGATGCAACGAGGACTCGTACACGTGATCGCGTGGTCGCTCGCCACCGGCGCGGCGGTCACGTTGTCGTGGTGGGGTGTGCACACGGTCATGACGGGGACGGCCTACGACCCGCCCCGGGCCGTGCCGATCTCCGTGAACTCGGGGACCCCCAAGCGCATCGGGCAGTCCACCGAGGAGCCGGTCGTCTCGTCGACGCACCAGGCGTCGCCCTCGCCGTCCCCCTCCCCCTCGGCGCGCGCCAACGGTCCGAGCAGCCCCTCGCCCTCGGCCGCGAGCCCCTCCCGTACGCCGTCGAGCGCCCCGGCGAAGTCGTCGGCGTCCCCCCGGGCGGCCGCGAACTCCGGCGAGGTGAAGGGGTACCGGACCAACGGCGGCCGGGTCGTGTTCGAGCTGGGGGCGAGCTCGGCGAAGCTGGTGTCGGCGACGCCGGAGCCGGGCTGGTCGATGCAGGTGTGGACGAACGACGCCTGGATCCGGGTCGACTTCAGCGACGGGGGCGGGGCGGACGGGACGACGTACTCGGTGTTCTGCACCTGGAACGGGACGCCGCCGATGGTGCAGATCGTCGAGCCGTAGACCTGGTCAGGGGTTTTCGAAGACGGACGGCGGCGGCGCCGGTGACGGCCTGGCGGCCGCGTCCGTGACGACCGCCGCGCCGCCGGTGAAGTCGATGAGGGCCCGCCCGTGTTCGACGCGGCCGGGGTGCGGGTCGCTCGCCACCCGGCGGGTGAGGTCCGCGACCGCGAGGGGCAGGGCGGAGGCGGCCAGCACCGCGTTGCCGAAGCGGCGGCCGCGCCAGACCACGGGGTCGGCGGCGAGGGCCAGTTCGGGGAAGACGGCGGCGGCGGTGGCCACCTGGCCGCGCAGATGGGCGAGCGGGGGCCCGTCCGCGAGGTTCGCGGCGTACTGCCCCGAGGGCTTCAGCACCCGGCGTACCTCGGTGAGGAATTCGGCGGAGGTGAGGTGGGCGGGGGTGCGGGCCCCGCCGAACACGTCCGCGACGACCAGGTCCGCCCAGCCGTCCGGGAACTTCCCGAGCCCTTCGCGGGCGTCCGTCGCCCGCACCCGTATCCGGGCCCGGGGGTCCAGCGGCAGCCGGTCGCGGACGACCTGGACGAGGGCCGCGTCGATCTCCACGATCTGCTGGGTGGAGCGGGGGCGGGTCGCGGCGACGTACCGGGCGAGGGTGAACGCGCCGCCGCCCAGGTGGAGGACGTTCAGGGGCTGGAGCGGGGGCGCGGCGAGGTCGATGACGTGGCCGAGCCTGCGCTGGTAAGCGAAGGAGAGGTGCGCGGGGTCGCCGAGGTCCACATGGGACTGCGGGGCGCCGTCGAGCAGCAGGGTCCAGCCGTCCGGGCGCTCCGGGTCGGGTAGGAGCTCGGCGAGACCGCTGTCGACGGGGGCGGAGAAGGGTTCGCGCTCGCCCCTACCGCCCCGGGGTCCCTTCCTGCCGTCCCCGCCCGCCTTGTTCCCGCCTCCGGCGGACGCTCTTCGACGTGCCACGTGCGCTGGTCCTCGCTGGTGGGGGCCCGGGATGCCGGCGGCGGCGGAGGCTCCGCCCGTACGGCCATTATGGGCGCGGCGGCGGTCCCGGGCTCCCCCGTGGCGGCGGGGCCGGTCGCGGGCCCGGGGACCGGCGCGGGCTTCGGGGTCAGTTGCAGCCGTCCGCCGCCTTCAGCAGGCGGGCCGCCTGGTCGAGGGCGGCGCGGAGCACGGCGGGGTCGGTGACGGGGGCGTCCTCGGCGGGCGGGAGCAGCCAGCCGCTGCCGACCGCGGGCGGCTCGGCGGGGATGCGCAGTCCGCGGCCGTCCGTGCGCGTACAGGCGCTGCCCGGTACGTCCCAGGCGTCGGCGGTGCCCGGCGGCACGAGGAAGCCGAGGGTGTCGCAGGCCCCGTTGTGCAGGACCGGGCCCACGGCCTCGTGGTCCCGGCCCCGGCGGAGGATGTCGACGGCCTCCAGCCCCTGCCGGGCGGGGACGGTGACGAGGTCGCAGGGCTGGTCCGCCGGGGCCGGGGCCGTGGTGGGGGTCGTGGTCGTCGTCGGGGTCGTCGCGGTCGTCCGTGAGTCGGTTTCCATGCCGAGATGCAGCAAGGGAACCCCTCCTCTCATCGCCGAACGGAGCCACACTCCGTCTCCACATGGACCAACGGCGTCGAAGCGTCAAGGGCTACGGGGGCACACCGCCGCAAAGGGTGGCAGTTCATGGCGGATTGCGAGCGAGATGCCCCTTATGTGAAGAAACGCTGTGTGTGCGCGCTGTCACAGCAGGTACGTTCTTGCTCCGCCGGGACACCGGAAAGCAGAACCCGGCCGCACCAGAGAGGGACCGGCCATGGTGTCGACAGGGGCAGTTCCCAACCTCGTCTTCCGTCAGCTGCGCGGACAGCGCTCCGCCGGGGAGTTCGCGGCCGCCGTCCGCAGGGCGGCGCGGGAGATCGGTGAGCAGGTCGCGTGCGATGCCCGGTACATCGGACGCGTGGAGTCCGGGGAGATCCGCTGTCCCAACTACGCGTACGAACGGGTCTTCCTCCACATGTTCCCCGGGGCCGCCCTGGCCGACCTGGGGTTCTCGGCCCGCGAGAGCGTGCGGGGGCGGGGGGCGCGGGTCGTCTCCGAGCCGCCGCCGGCTCCGCCGTCCGAGCCTGCCGCCCCGCACGGCGGCACCGACCACACCGACGAGGAGAGCGACGTGCTGCGTCGCGTGTTCATGACGAGCGGCACCGCCACGGTGGCCGCCGCTTCCCTGGGTCTCGGCGGGACGCCCGCCTACGCCGCCCGGGCCTCCCTGCCCGCACAGCGCCGCGTCGGCGAGAGCGAGGTGAGCGCCGTCGAGCAGGCGGTGCGGCGGATCCGGCTGCTGGACGACCGGCACGGCGCGGACGGGCTGTTCCGGCAGGCCGCGCGGCCCTTGCGGGCGGCGTACGAGCTGCTGGACGCCGGGACCACGACGCGGCGGGCCACCGCGGACCGGCTGCACGCGGGCGCGGGTGAGCTGGCCATCTCGGTGGGGTGGCTGGCCCACGACTCGGGGCGCTTCGACGACGCGCGCTCGTACTACGCGGAGGCGCTCGCCACGGCGCGGCTGTCCGGTGACGCGGGTCTGGAGGCGCACGCGTTCTGCAACACGTCGTTCCTGGCCCGGGACGCGGGGCGGCCCCGCGAGGCGGTACGGGCGGCGGAGGCCGGGCAGCGGGCGGCCCGCACGCTGGGCTCGCCCCGGCTGCTGGCGCTGCTCGCGCTGCGGGAGGCGGGGGGCCGGGCGGGGCTCGGGGACCGTACCGGGTGCGACCGGGCGATCGGGCGGGCGCACGCGGCGTTCGAGCGGGGGCCGGCCGCGGGGGACCCGGAGTGGATGAGCTTCTTCCGGGAGGCGGAGCTGGAGCTGCTGGAGGCGCAGTGCTGGTCGTCGCTGGGCGACTGGTCGCGGGCGGCGCGGCACGGGCGGCGGGCGGTCGCGCTCCAGGACGCGCACTTCACCCGGAACCTGGCGCTGTACCGGGCGCAGCTGACGGGGGATCTGGCGCGGGCGGGGCGGATCGACGAGGCGGCGGAGACGGGGCACCGGGTGCTGGACCTGCTGGACCTGGTCCAGTCCTCGCGGATCCGGGGGATGCTGGCGGGGGCGGCGGGGGTGCTGGAGGCCCGGCCGGGTGGAGTGCGGGGGGCGGCGACGTTCCTGACGCGCCACCGGGAGTCGGCCGGGGCCACGTGAAGCCTGCCGCTTCCGGCCCGTCCGGCGTTTGAGGACGGAACCCTTGCTCGGGTGGGCGGGCAATCTCGGATCCCCGTTGCGCGGGAGAGCCATGCGGTGCACCCGGACGTGCTCGACGGTTCCGTCCTCAATCGCCGGACGGGCTTGACGTGACGGGGCCACGTGGGACCACGGTTCCGTCCTCGAACGCCGGACCGGCTTGACGTGACGGGGCCACGTGGGACCACGGTTCCGTCCTCGAACGCCGGACCGCTCAGACGTACTCCAGGTGCCCCGTGTCGTTCCAGCGTTCCATCGCCGGAACCCCGTACGCCCACCCCAGTACCGACAGCGACGTCGGTTCCAGGCGGATGCGGGCGCCGAAGGACAGGTCCTCGCCCAGCCAGCGCGCGGCGAGGGCGCGCAGGATGTGGCCGTGGGCGAAGACCAGGACGTCGCGGTCGGCCGAGCGCGCCCAGCCGACCACCTCGTCGGCGCGGGCCGTGACCTCCGCGAGGGACTCCCCCTCCGGGACGGCGTCGCGCCAGATCAGCCAGTCGGGCCGGTCCGCCTTGATCTGCGCCGGCGTCAGCCCCTCGTACGCCCCGTAGTCCCACTCCAGCAGCGCGTCCCACGGCTCAGCCCGCTCCCCGAACCCCGCGAGCTCGCACGTCTCGGCGGCCCGGACCAGCGGACTCGTGCGGACCTCGACCCCGGACAGCCCCGCCCACGGCTCCCGGTGCAGCCGTTCGCCGAGGAGTTTCGCGCCCGCGCGGCCGGTGTCCAGGAGCGGGATGTCCGTCCTGCCGGTGTGCCTGCCCTGGACCGACCACTGGGTCTTGCCATGCCGGGCGATCAGGATGCGCGGTGCCATGAAGGCTCTCCCTGGAACGGTGGTGCTGGGCCTTCCATCATCCCGCACCGGCCCCGCGGGCAACCTTCGGGGCCGTAGCGGCGTCCCTCTCACAGCAGCCACCCGCCAGCGGCGGAACGGCTCGCGCGCGGGATGTCCGCAAGGGGACCCCCGGGGGACACGACGGCCTGTAGCCGCCGTACGGTTGAACGCTCGTCGTCGGCCGAACGAACAAGGGGAGAGCCACCGGATGCCGCACGCCATCGCCCCGCCCGCGACCGGTCATCGGCCCCGCTGGTGGACGGAGCTCCCGCTGATCGCGGTGGTGTACGGCCTGTACTCGGTGGGCCGGCTGCTGGTGCGGGGGGACGTGTCGACGGCCGTCGACAACGGCCTGGCGATCCTCCGCTTCGAACAGGCGCTGTACCTCAACGCCGAGCATCCGCTGAATCGTCTCTTCACCAGCACGCCCTCCGTGGGGATACCCGCCGACTTCGCGTACGCGTCCCTGCACTACCTGGTCACCCCGGCGGTCCTGGTCTGGATGTTCCGGCGCAGGTCGGCCGTGTACCGGACGGCCCGGGTCTGGCTGATGAACTCGACCCTGCTGGGGCTCGTCGGTTTCACCCTGGCGCCGACCTGCCCGCCCCGGCTGCTGGACGCGAGCCACGGTTTCGTCGACACGATGGCGCAGTACAGCGCGTACGGCTGGTGGGGCGCCGGCGCGAGCGCCCCGCGTGGGCTGAGCGGGATGACCAACCAGTACGCGGCCATGCCGAGCCTGCATGTCGGCTGGTCCCTGTGGTGCGGCATCCTGCTGTGGCGTCACGCCAGGCACCCGCTCCTGCGGGCCGCGGGCGTCGCCTACCCGCTGATCACCACGATCGTCGTCATGGGCACCGCCAACCACTATTTCCTGGACGCGGTCGCGGGCGCAGCCGTGATGGCGCTCGGAGCCCTGCTGACCAGGCCGTTCATCCGGCTGGCCGACCGGGTCAAGAGCCGGCTGGGGATCGCGTCGGCAGCCGTGGCGACGGCCTCCGAGCAGGTGAAGTCCCCGATTGTCAGTGCCGGATGCAAGACTTCCGCGGGTGAGCGAATCCCCGGCCAGCGGACCTCCTCCGCAGATTCCCCCGGTGCGGCAGCCGACGCCGCGGCAGCCCGTGGCGGGGCAGACCCAGCCGGCGTCGCAGGCGCGGCCGACGACGCCCCGGACACCGCAGGCGGTTCAGGCTCCGCGGCGAACGACGACGCTCCGGCAGCGGCTCGCTGAGCTGCGCGGCCCCTCCGTCGCACCGCACCCGCTCGACGCCCGCGCACTGGCGGCCCTCGCCGCCAACCCCGGCTGCAAGCGCCGCGCCCTGCTGGACGGGGCCGGGGTGGACAAGGGCGTGCTGGCCACCGCGCTCGGCTCCCCCGCCCCCTTCGGCCAGTCCCAGTTCGCCTTCATGCGGGGCAACGCCTTCGAGGCGAAGGTCAAGGCGGACGGCGGAGCGGAGCTGCTGCGCCTGCTGTACGAGCGCCTCGGCGGCGGCTCCCCCGCCCCGGACCAGGACGCCGCCACGCCCGATCTGAGCGCCGCCGGTCCCGAGGGCCGGGCCGCGCGGACCGCGCTCGCCCTGCGGGAGGCGACGGCGGCGGGCGGCTGGGCGCTGCTGGACCACCCCATGCTGGCCCTGGAGGTGGCGGGCTCCCCCGCCTATCTGGAGCCGGACGCGGTGGTGGTGCACCCCGACGGCCGCTGGACCGTGGTCGAGATCAAGTCGTTCCCGATGATCGACGCCTCCGCCGACGCCGCGAAGGTCGGGGCCGCCGCCCGGCAGGCCGCGGTGTACGTGCTGGCGCTGGAGCGGGTCGCGGCGGTGACCGAGGGGGCCGAGGTCGGGCACCGGGTGCTGCTGGTCTGCCCGAAGGACTTCTCGAACCTGCCGACCGCCTCCGTCGTCGACGTCCGCAAGCAGCGCGCCGTCACCCGCCGCCAGCTCACCCGGCTGACGCGCGTCGAGGACATCGCGGACGCCCTGCCCGAGGGCACGACCTTCGACCCGGCGTGCTCACCGCAGGAGCTGGAGTCCGCCGTCTCCTCCGTGACCGCGGCGTACGCCCCCGAGTGCCTGGCCGCCTGCGAGCTGGCCTTCCACTGCCGGGGGCGGTCCCGGGCCGAGGGGGCCGTGGAGTCGCTGGGCCGCGGAGTGCGCGGCGAGCTGGGCGGGCTGACCACGGTGGCCGGGGTGCTGGCCGCCGCCGCGGGCAAGGAGGGCGACCCGGCCGACCCGACCGTGGCCGCGCTGCGCCGGGCCGCGGCCCTGCGCGCCGAGGCGCTGGAAGAGGCCCGGGACCAGGCCGCCGCTCTGCGCGCCGACGCGCTGGAGGGTGCTGCCGCATGTCGCTGATCACCACCCTCGCCCGGCTGGAGGCGGTCGACTCCGGGCGCGCCCAGCCGCTGGCGACCGTCCGCCACCGCCGTCTCACCGACCGGCCGCTCGTCCTGGTGCCGCTGACCACCGCCGGGGAGGCCGGGGCCCCGCTCGGGGCCCTGATCGGCACGGACCGCGAGCAGCCCCGGCTGCTCGCGGTGGCCCAGCCGCGCGACCGGGATCTGCGGTTCGCGTTCCTGGCCGAGCTGGCGGAGGCGGTGCTGCCGCACATCGAGGCGTACGCGGACGTGGTCGAGCCGGCCGAGCGCAACGAGACCGATCCGGCGACCGGCAAGAAGACCAAGGTCGAGGTGGAGCTCTGCGTCGAGGCCCCGCAGCTGATCGTGCCGAGCCGGGCGGGCATCGAGTTCGTGCGGCTGCTGGGCCGGTCGATGCGGTTCCGCCGGACCGCCGAGGACGATCCGGAGACGCCCTATCCGGCCCCGGCGCGCGTCCCCCTGCTCGGCCGCTGGCTCACGCATTACGGGGAGCGGGCCCGGGTGCCCGGCTCCTCGCTGCTGCTCGCCGCCACGGACCTGCTGAACCGGCACTGGGCGACCGGCCAGAGCAGCCTGGAGGACCAGCACCTGGGGGCGCTGCTGGCCTGGATCGACCCGCCGGGCGACGCCTCCGGCGCGGAGGCCGCCCTGCGGGCGGAGCTGGCCCGGGACCAGGACGGGCAGTTGCTGTGCCCGCCCGCCGGGCCCGCCACCGACCCGGCCTTCGACAACCGGCTCCTCGCCCCCGCGATCGAGCGGTACGACCGGGCGCGCACCGCGCTCGCGGCGGCCGAGGACGGGCTCGCGGCGGACGAGCGCCTGGGCGGCCTCAGCGACGCCGAGCGGGAGATCCGCTCGCTGCTCGCGAAGGTGCTGCTGCCGACCTGGGACAAGGTGTGGCAGGGGCTCGACCTGCTGCGGGAGCTGCCCGAGGGGTCCCGGACGGAGGACCGCTGGACCCGGGACCGCTGGTCGTTCACCGCGCACCGGGACCGGGTGCGCTCCGGCGAGCCGCCGCAGCCGCGCCGCGACGACGCGGTGACGGCGGCGCAGAAGCTGGCCTCCCGGGAGACCGCGCAGGCGCAGTTGGAGGCCCAGGAGGCGCTGGACGATCCGCTGGTGCTGGCGGGGCGGCGGCTGGCGGGCGAGGCGTTCCTCGGCACGGTGACCGGGGTGGAGATGGCGTACACGGAGTCCAAGCGTCCGTCCCCGCGCCCGCTCGTCACCCTTCGCACGGACGAGCGACCGCAGCTGGGCGAGCGGACCAAGGTGTACCGCTCGCTGGACGGCAAGCCGCAGACGGCGGAGTTCGTGCGGTACGCCTCGCAGGACCCGGGCGACGGCGAGGTCCTGCTCGTGCTGCGGATCATGGACCGGATGGGCCGGGGCAAGGAGCCCGCGCCCGGTTCGCTGCCGGAGGCCGGTGAGCGGATCGCCTGGACCCTGTTCGAGCACGACCAGCGCGGCGGGCCCAAGCTCCCGGACCCGGAGGAGACCCCGTGGACCCACGGCGGCCCGCCGGGCGCGGACGCCGCCGCCCGCGCGGAGCACCCCGACCCCGTGACCCCGGAGGACCTGCTGTGACGACCGCGATCAGGGAGGACCTGCTGTGACCGTCGTCTTCGACCCCGGCGCGGAGGCGGCCCGGGCGACCGGGGCGATCCTCGACGACACCCTGCGCGGCAGTGCGCGCGGCATCGTCGTGGACTCCCCGCCCGGGGCCGGGAAGTCGACCCTGGTGGTCCGGGCGGCCCTGGAGCTGGCCGCCGCCGGGCACCCGCTGATGGTGGTCGCGCAGACCAACGCGCAGGTCGACGACCTGGTGGTGCGGCTCGCGGAGAAGGAGCCCGAGCTGCCGGTGGGCCGGCTGCACAGCAACGACTCCGACCCGTACGACAAGGTGCTCGACGGCCTCGACAACGTACGGAAGTCGGCGAAGGCGGCGGACCTGGCCGGGCTCGACGTGGTGATCTCCACGGCCGCCAAGTGGGCGCACGTGAAGAACGTGGAGCCGTGGGGGCACGCGATCGTCGACGAGGCGTACCAGATGCGCTCGGACGCGCTGCTGGCCGTGGCCGGGCTGTTCGAGCGGGCGCTCTTCGTCGGGGACCCGGGGCAGCTGGACCCGTTCTCGATCGTCGGCGCGGACCAGTGGGCGGGGCTGAGCTACGACCCGTCCGCGAGCGCGGTCTCCACGCTGCTCGCGCACAACCCGGAGCTGCCGCAGCACCGGCTGCCGGTCTCCTGGCGGCTCCCGGCGTCGGCCGCGCCGCTGGTGTCGGACGCGTTCTACCCGTACACGCCGTTCCGCAGCGGTACGGACCACGGGGACCGGAAGCTCTCCTTCGGGACGCCCTCGGACGGCTCGGGCCCGGACCGGGTGCTGGACGAGGCGGCCGAGGCCGGGTGGGGGCTGCTGGAGCTGCCGGCCCGGCACACCCCGCGTACGGACCCCGAGGCGGTACGGGCGGTGGCGCTGGTGGTCCGGCGGCTGCTGGACCGGGGCGGCGTGGCCACCAGCGAGCGGGCCGAGCGGCCCGTGCCGGTGACGGCGGACCGGGTGGCGGTCGGCACGGCCCACCGCGACCAGGCGGCGGCGGTGCGGGCGGCCCTCGCGGAGCTGGGCGTCACGGGGGTGGCGGTGGACACGGCGAACCGCCTCCAGGGCCGCGAGTTCGACGTCACGGTGGTCCTGCACCCGCTCTCGGGCCGCCCCGACGCCACCGCCTTCCACCTGGAGACGGGCCGCCTGTGCGTGCTGGCCTCCCGCCACCGGCACGCGTGCGTCGTGGTGTGCCGGGAGGGGGTGGCGGACCTGCTGGACGAGCACCCGTCCACGGAGCCGGTCCAGCTGGGCGTCACGGTGAAGTTCCCGGACGGCTGGGAGGCGAACCACGCGGTGCTGGCCCACCTCTCCGAGCACCGGGTGCGGTGGCGGCCCCCGGCCCCGTAGGCCCTCTTGCGCGGGGTTGGACAATGGAGGGTGGCCGTCCGGGTCGTCCGGGTCGTCGAGGAAGGAACAGCACATGACACAGTCCGAGCGGAACGAACGGCAGCGGCTGCGCCCCGCGCCGCTGCTCTTCGAGCCGTCTCAGGCGGCCGCCGATCCGGAGCACTTCTTCGACCTGGAGTCGATGGACGACCCCCGCGAGCTGCTGGCCCGCGCGACCGAGCTGACGCAGGCGTTCCGGGCGGCGACGGACCGGTCGGTGGAGTTCCAGGCGATGGCGGCGGCGCAGCTCGCCGATCCGCGCCGGTTCGACCGGCTGACGGCGGCGGACGTGGCCGAACGCGCGGAGTGGACCGAGGACTACGCCAAGAAGATGATCGAGTTCGGCCGGTCCCTGCTGGACGCCTCCTCGCCCGCCTGACACCCGGCTCACGGGGGCTGCGGTCCTCGGCCCGGAGGCCGGGTCCGGGCTTTCCGAGCCGGAGGTCAGGTCCGGGCCCCGCGCCGAACGTCAGGTCCAGGATCCGAGCCGGAGGCCGGGTCCGGGCCCCGCGCCGAACGTCAGGGCCAGGCTCCGAGCCGGAGGCCGCGTCCGGGCCCCGCGCCGAACGTCGGGTCCCGGTTCCCAAGCCGGAGGTCAGGTCCGGTGGCATATTCCGGCGGGGCAAGATACCCGTTCCGTTCCCGCCCTGTCCCGGTTTCCCGCAACTCTCGGAATCAGCTTCGTCACTCCCGGTAGACCTTTCCTCCATGAGCGCATGGCTGAAAGACGAAACGACCCTCCAGGCCGGTGGAGCCGCGCACCACGCCGTCGACATCTTCGCCCTGTTGCGGGACCAGAGTGGACAGCAGGCCGCCCAGGTGACCATCGCCGGCGCCGCCTGGCTGGCGGGGGCCTCCGCCCACCCGCGCTCCACCCTCACGCAGTGGCGGGAGCGCCCCGCGTCGCCGGGGGTGCTGCCGTGCGGCTCGGCGTTCGACGTGGTGAACGTTCCCGCGCTGTTCGGGCGGCGGATGCTGGAGCGGCTCTGGGCCGAGGGCCCCGGCACCGGTCCCGTCGCCGTGCACCGGGGCCGGATGCTGCTCTTCGCGACCCCCGGAACGGCCCAGCGGCTGCCCTCGCTGCTGGCCTGGGAGGAGTGGGGATCCGGCGGCGGCGAGCGGTCCCGCACCCAGCGGGAAGAGGTCCCGCCGCTGCTCTGTCACGGCACCGGCGACGCCGTCACCGTACCGCCCCTGACCTGCCCGTCCAGTGGTTCCGGGCCGCGCTGGCTGGTGGCCCCCGACACCCGGACCCCGTGGCTGCCCGGCCCCGATGTGCTGCTCTGGGCGTGTGTGCGGGTGAGCAGGTCGGCGGCGTCCCAGGCGGCCGGGCATTCGATTTTTCCCCGGGCGGATCAGGGTGCTAATGTCTACGACGTCAGCAGGCGCCGTTAGCTCAGTTGGTTAGAGCAGCTGACTCTTAATCAGCGGGTCCGGGGTTCGAGTCCCTGACGGCGCACAGACGGGAAAAGCCCCTCGCGGAAGCGGGGGGCTTTTTCGTGTGCACGGACGTACGAGGACGTGCGCGAAGCCGTACGCGGGCGTACGCGGCTCAGACGCCGGCGGTGATCCGGATCGTCCAGGAGCCGGACGGGGTGCGGTCGGCGACTTCCACGCGGGTGCGCTCGCCGGGCACGGTGAAGGTCTCGCCGACCGTGAGCGGGGCGTCGGCGAGCGGCGGGTAGACCGAGCGGTCCCAGCAGGAGCCGGTCTCCGGATGGGTGTCCACCACTTCGACCGGGCCGCCGCCGGAGACCGTCCCGCTGCGGACCCGGTAGACGAGGATGCCCTCGGTGCAGGTCCCCCGGTCGTTGCCGGTGGCGCTGCGGGCCTCGACGGCCAGGACGCTGCCCTCGCCGGTGCGGACGACGGCGAGCCGGGTCCCGATCGACATCCCGGGCACGGGGGCGGCGGCGATCGGCTCCAGGGTGAGGTCGGCCGAGCCCTGGACGCAGACGACCTGGTTCCCGTCGAGCCAGCCGAGCTTCCACTTGTGCCAGCCGAACAGGTCCGGGGCCAGCCCGAACTGGCTGCCCATGACGTCCCAGTCGCCCACATGGGTGTCCCAGTCCCCCTTGCCGTCCGTGGGCCGGTGGTAGAGGTCGGCCAGGTCGAAGACGTGCCCCGTCTCGTGGGCGAGGACGTTGCGGTCGGGCGGGTGCTGCTCGAAGACGGT
Organism: Streptomyces sp. cmx-18-6; assembly: GCF_046548915.1. Taxonomy (NCBI): domain Bacteria; kingdom Bacillati; phylum Actinomycetota; class Actinomycetes; order Kitasatosporales; family Streptomycetaceae; genus Streptomyces; species Streptomyces sp. cmx-18-6. The sequence continues at coordinate 904,735 of NZ_JAEBEP010000001.1, forward strand.
GACCACGCGCCGGATGTCGGAGCCGTCCGCGCGCAGCGGGCGTTCGAAGTTGACGACCTTGGTGGCGTCGGAGTCGACGCCGGGGGCGTCCGGGTCCGCGACCAGATAGACGATGTCGTACGCCGAGAAGTCGACCTCCGGGTCGGCGGCGGCGATGGCGTCGCGCAGGTAGGCGGTGCGCCGCTCGGGGTTCCAGTCGCGCTCTATGCCGTACCAGGTGGAGTCGCGCGGCATCCGCGTCCAGGCCCGTTGCGGGTGGGGGCGCAGGGTGAACTTGCCGTAGCTGGCCCGCTCGAAGAAGTCGGTGGTCGAGGGGAAGTGGTCGGCGGTCAGCGTCTCGGGGGTGACCGTGGGCTCGGAGTCCGGGAAGGAAAGGAAGATCATGACCGCGTCGAGACGGCGGTCGGGGCGGGGGTAGGCCCCGTTCCAGCTGTCCAGGCCCAGCGAGTGGTGTGCGGCGGTCCTGGGCAGGGCGCACGGGGTCGCGTCCCGTGCGGCCGCCACGGCGGGGCCCGCGACGAGCGAGGTGGCGGCGAGCGCGAGGAGGGAGGTCAGCGCGGCCGCCAGGCTGCGCAGCCTCGGCCGCTCCACTTCCTCGGGGTCGGCGCCATGGCCGCGTACGCCGTCGGGGCCGCCGCCGGGACCGCGCACTCCCCCGGCGTCGCCACCGGGACCGCCTACACCCTCAGGGTCGGCACCGGGACCGAGCGGACGCTGCACATCGACCTCCGGGTGGGGAAACGCGGTACGTCTCGTTCACCCTGTGCCGGTTCATGGCGATCCGCCCTGTTGTGCTGCCCCACTCGGGTCACGTGAGCCCCTCCGGTCACACGGGTCGGCCCGCCGCCCCGACATCACACCCCACACCTTCACGGAAAGTCACCATCGGTCAGGAGTGGCACCCTGCCCCGACATATGCGCGCAGATACGATCAGGACCGGGCAAAGCGGAACGCCGGGCACCGGCCGTTCGGATGACCTCGCCGGAGCCTGTGGCCGGATGCGAGCTGGAACGGCCGACGCACCACCCTCTATGCTTCACCACGCTTTCCCGCGTGGATCGGGCCCCTTCACGGGTTCGCCACCCGGAGCCCTGTCCGACCCCACCTGTTCACGACAACCTTCACAGCGGGAGCGAGCGGTGAGCGGAACGTCCGAAGGGCCGAGGGCCCCGGCAGGCACGACCCCGGATGCCGCACCCGCGCCGGTCACGGAGCGTCATGCGACAGGACATCCGGCGCGACCTCCGGGGGCGGCGCCAGGACATCCGGCGCGATCCCCGGGGGCGGTCCGGAGCGCGGCGGACACCGCCGCCACCGAGCTGCGCGACCACCGCGCCGCCTTCAACGCCGCCACCCTCCCGATGGCCGTCGTGGACGGCCGGGGCCATGTCGTGCGGGCCAACGAGGCGCTCGGCGGCCTCCTCGGCGCGACGCCCGGCGCGCTGGCCGAGCGGCTGGCCTCCGAGCTGGTCGACCTCGCGTCCGATGACCGCACCTGGCACGCCTACCGCGAGGTGCTCCAGGGCCGCCGCTCCCGGTTCCGCTGCACCCGCCGCCTCAAGCACCCCGACGGGCGCACGCTGTGGGCCGAGGTCACCGTCGTACCGATGACCGGGACCTCGGCGGCCGAGCCCGCGCGGGTGCTGCTGACGGTGGCGGACATCAGCGACCGGCGCGAGCTCCAGGACCGGCTGCGCCATCTCCAGATGCACGACCCGGTGACCCGGCTGCCCAACCGGACCCTGTTCTTCGAGCGGCTGTCGGTGGCCCTGGAGACCCCGCCGTACCAGGACGACTCGATGCTGCCCCCGCACGGCCGGGTCGGGCTCGTCTATCTGGACCTGGACGGCTTCAAGGCGGTCAACGACACCCTGGGCCACCGGATCGGGGACCGGCTGCTGGCCGCCGTCGCCGGGCGGCTCACCGACTGCGCCGAGAGCGACGCGAGCCGCAGCGTGGGCGGCAGCCGGCTGGTGGCGCGGATGGGCGGCGACGAGTTCGCGATCCTGGTGGAGGACTCGGGCGGCACGGAGGCGCTGACCGAGCTGGCCCGCTCCGTCCTCGCCGCCCTCCAGCACCCCTTCGACCTGGCCGGGCACCGGCTCTCGGTCTCCGCCTCGATCGGGGTGGTGGAGCGGCCGGTGGCCGGCACCTCGCCCACCGGTCTGATGCAGGCCGCCGACACCACGCTGTACTGGGCGAAGGCGGACGGCAAGGCCCGCTGGACCCTCTTCGACCCCGAGCGCAACGCCCACCGCATGACCCGCCAGGCGCTGTCCTCCACCCTCCGGCCCGCCGTGGAGCGCGGTGAATTCACCCTGGAGTACCAGCCGTTGGTCGGCATGGCGGACGAAGTGGTGCGCGGGGTGGAGGCGCTGGTGCGGTGGAACCACCCGCAGTTCGGCGTGCTGTCACCGAACCGGTTCGTCGGGATCGCGGAGGAGGACGGCTCGATCGTGCAGCTCGGCCGGTGGGTGCTGCGCACCGCGTGCCGGCAGGCCCGGCGCTGGCAGCTGGACCACCCGGACGAGCCCGCGCTCTTCATCAGCGTCAACGTCGCCGTACGGCAGGTCTGGGACTCCGACCTGGTGGCGGACGTGGCGCAGATCCTCACCGAGACGGGCCTCGCCCCCGGGCTGCTCCAGCTGGAGCTGACCGAGTCGGCGGTGATGGGCTCCGGCGGCCGCCCGCTGCGCGCGCTCCAGGCGCTGAGCGACATGGGCGTACGGATCGCCATCGACGACTTCGGCACCGGGTACTCGAACCTGGCCTATCTGAGCCGGCTGCCCGTCTCCGTACTGAAGCTGGACGGGGCGTTCGTGAAGGGTTTCCGGTACGAGGACGGCACGCATCCCAGCCCCGCCGACGAGACGATCGTGGAGGCGATGGTGCAGCTCGCCCACCGCCTGGGCCTGACCGTCACCGCGGAGTGCGTGGAGACGGCCGGGCAGGCGGAGCGGCTGCGCCGGATCGGCTGCGACACCGGGCAGGGGTGGCTGTACTCGCGGGCCGTGGCGCCGGAGCTGATCGCGGCGCTGATCACGGCCCGGCCCGGGGCGGAGCCGGGCTGACCCGCGCCGGGGATTCCGTACGGCTCAGGCGTTCGGCAGCCCGTACGCGTCGGCGATCAGCTCGTAGCTGCGCAGGCGCGCGTCCCCGCCGTGCGCGTTGGCGGTGATCATCAGCTCGTCCGCGCCGGTGCGCTTGGCCAGGTCGTCCAGGCCGCCGCGGACCTCGTCGGCGGTTCCATGGATCACGTTGGAGAGCCAGCCGTCGACGAACTCCCGCTCCATCGGGGAGAAGTCGTACGCCGCCGCCTCCTCGGGGCTCGGGATCAGCCCCGGCCGCCCGGTGCGCAGCCGGACCATCGACAGCGCTCCGGTCAGCACCTGGCGGCGGGCCTCGCGCTCGTCGTCGGCGGCCAGCGCGGAGACGCCGATCAGGGCGTACGGGGCGTCCAGCACGGCGGAGGGCCGGAAGGAGTCCCGGTACAGGTCGAGCGCCGGGATCGTGTTCTGCGCCGAGAAGTGGTGGGCGAAGGCGAACGGCAGCCCGAGCGACCCGGCCAGCCGGGCGCTGAAGCCGGAGGAGCCCAGCAGCCAGACGGGCGGCCGGTGCGCGGACTGCACCCCGCCGGGGGCGGTCGCCTGGACCGGGCCGGGCACGGCGTGGATGCGGCGGTAGGGGTGCCCGTCCGGGAAGTCGTCGTCCAGGAACCGGACCAGCTCGCTGAGCTGCTGCGGAAAGTCGTCGGCCCCCTCGTTGAGCCGGTCGCTGCGGCGCAGGGCGGCGGCCGTCGCGCCGTCCGTGCCGGGGGCCCGGCCGAGGCCCAGGTCGACGCGGCCGGGGGCCATCGCCTCCAGGGTGCCGAACTGCTCCGCGATCACCAGCGGGGCGTGGTTGGGCAGCATCACGCCGCCGGAGCCGAGCCGGATGCGGTCGGTGTGGGCGGCGATGTGCGCGAGGATCACGGCCGGGGAGGACGAGGCGACCCCGGGCATGGAGTGGTGCTCGGCGACCCAGTAGCGGTGGAACCCGCGGCTCTCGGCGAGCCTGGCGATCTCCACGCCGGTGCGCAGGGCCTGGGTCGCGGTGCGGCCCTGCCCCACGGTCACCAGGTCGAGCACGGAGAGCGGTACGGGGGCCGTGCCGGTGGCCGTACCCCGGATTCCGTCGCCGTCCGTCCCGTCGCCCGTGTTCCCGCCTCGGATCTCGTCCACGTGTCGGCCCTCTCCCGGTGCTGCTCGTCGTGCGTACGCGTATCGGAGGCGTACAACAGGAGGGAGTCTCCGTTTATTCCGGGACCTGTCCCGGGTGGGCCGTCCCGGGGGCGGGCCGGGCTACTCCCGCACCTCGATGCCCTTCGGCTCCACCGCTCCCGGCACCGGCTGGCGGGTGGCGAACAGGGTGCCGAGCGTCGGGGCCCAGACGCGGCGGTCGGTCAGCCGCAGCCCCTCCCACACCGACACCTGGTTCGCCGTGAGGACCGGCTTGCCCACCGCCTCCTCCAGCTCCGGGATGTACGCGGCCGTGCGCAGGGCCGCGTCCGGGAGCAGCAGCACCTCAGCGTCCGGGTGGTCCGCCGCGAGTGCGAGCTCCTTGACCTGCGCGGGCTCCCAGCCGGCGGCCTCGGCGGCCGTGCTCAGACCGGCGCTCCGGGCGGCCACCACCTCGGTGCCGCCCGCCACCAGGAAGTCGGTGAAGAGCGCGGTGACGTCCTCGGGCCAGGCCGCGGCGACCGCGACCCGGTGCGCGCCCAGCTCCCGTACGGCGTGGACGAAGGCGAAGGAGGCGCTGGACGCGGGCAGGCCCGCCGACCGGGCGAGGGTGGCGATCTGGTTGTGCGCGCCCGCCCAGCCGTACACGAAGCTGCCGCCGGTGCTCGCCCAGACGAGCGCTTCCGCCCCCGCGAGGCGCAGCTCCTCGACGCCCTCGGCGAGCCGGTCGGGCGCGCCGGACTCCAGGAGGGAGCCCCGCCGGTAGGAGTCCTCGTCGGCCCCGGTGTGGAACAGCGGCAGCCTGATGTCCGTGTCGAGCGTGATCTCGATCCGCGGGAAGTCGTCCTCGGCGGCGTGGCCCGGGTAGAGAAGCCCTACGGTCGTCGTCATGTTCACCCTTCCTTCGCGTCGGGCGCGGAAAGCCACGAGTGCCCCTGCCACTGTCAAGTATTCCCCCGGCGGGGCGGCGGTGGAGGGTGGACGGGGTGCGCCCCGGCGGTGTTCCGGCCGTGCTCCGGCCGTGTTGACGGGGGCGGGTGCTGCTGCGAGCGTGGTCCGTACGGAGATCATGGTCACGCGTACCTGACGCCTGCCTGCGACGTTGCGGAGTGATGAGCCACCGATGCCGGAACCCGTCGTCCTCGTCCTCGACGCCGATCCGCCCCCGCGCCTCGGGCGGCTGACCGGCCGGGCCCGTGTCGTGCGCACCGACGCGGCGGGCCTGGCCGGCCGGCTGCCCGGCGCCGATGTGCTGCTGGTGTGGGACTTCACCTCCGACGCGGTGCGCCGCGCCTGGCCCGGGGGCGGGCCCCGGCCGGGCTGGGTGCACACGGCGAGCGCGGGCGTGGACCGGCTGCTCTGTCCGGAGCTGGCCGCCTCCGACACCGTCCTCACCAACGCACGGGGGATCTTCGAGCGGCCGATCGCCGAGTACGTGGCGGGGCTCGTCCTGGCCTTCGCCAAGGATCTGCCCGCCACCCTGGCGCTCCAGCGGGAGCGGCGCTGGCGCCACCGCGAGGGGCAGCAGGTGGCCGGTTCGCGGGCGGTGGTCGTCGGGGCGGGTCCGATCGGGCGCGAGATCACCCGGCTGCTGCACGGTCTGGGCGTCCAGGTGGCGCTGGTGGGGCGGACCGCCCGGCGCACCATCCACGGCGTCGCGGACCTGGGCCCGCTGGCGGCGCGGGCGGACTGGGTGATCTCGGCGGTGCCGCTGACGCCTTCGACGTACGGGATGTTCGACACGCGCTTCTTCGGGCTGCTCCAGCCCTCGGCCCGGTTCATCAACGTGGGGCGCGGGGCGAGCGTGGTGGAGGCGGACCTCGTGGAGGCGCTGGAGCGGCGCTGGCTGGCGGGGGCGGCGCTGGACGTGTTCCAGGAGGAACCCCTGGGCGAGGAGAGCCCGTTGTGGGACGTGCCGGGGCTGCTGGTGTCGCCGCACATGAGCGGGGACACGGTCGGCTGGCGCGACCGGCTCGGTGAGCAGTTCGTGGCGATGTACGAACGGTGGGCGGACGGGGCCCCGTTGCCCAACGTGGTGGACAAGGAACGCGGTTACGTCCCGTCCAACGACAACTCCGGTGCGCAGGAGGCCGCAGAGCCCTCCGCGGGCCCCGGGGCGGCATAGGCCGAGGAGGTCGCGGAGGCCGCAACGGCCGCCAGGGGCCCGGGGAACGCCGGGGCCGCCGGGGGCCGGGGAGACCCCGGGGACGCCTCACCGCAGCGACGCCGTCACCCTCCGCCCGCCTGGGCCACGGGAAGGTCACCTTCCGGCCACCGTTCGGTTACATGCCCCGGCTTCCTGCATAGACGTACGGGATCGGGCAGGCACTCACCCTGTCCGGACTGTTCGACCTCCAGGAGATCGCGACCCATGGCTGACTTCCCTCACCTTTCCCGTCGAGGCTTTCTCAATCGATCGGCGGCCATCGGCGGCCTCCTCGTCGTGCCCGGGCTGCTCACCGCGTGCAGCAAGACCGACGCCGGTTCCGCGACCGGCGCGGGCGCCCTCGACAAGCTCCGCAAGCAGGGCTTCGTACGGGTGGCGTACGCGAACGAGGCGCCGTACGGCTACCTGGAGGGCAAGGAGCTCAAGGGCGAGGCCCCGACCCTGCACCGGGAGATCTTCAAGGCGCTCGGCGTGGACGATCTCAAGCCGACGCTCTCCGAGTGGGACGGGCTGATCCCGGGGCTCCAGGCGGGCAAGTACGACGTGGTCAGCGCGGGCATGGCCATCACCCCGGAGCGCTGCGGCAACGCGATCTTCTCCGAGCCGGAGTTCATCTCGCCGACCGCGCTGATGGTGAAGAAGGGCAACCCGAAGAACATCACCGACCTGGCCTCCGCCAAGGAGGCGGGGATCACCGTCGGCGTGATGTCGGGCGCGGTGGAGGGCTCGTACGCCAAGGGCGCGGGCATCGACGAGGGCAGGATCAAGACCTTGCAGAAGCCGCAGGACGGGGCCGACGCCGTCAAGGGCGGCCGGATCGACGCGTTCCTGCTCACCGGCATCTCGCTGCGCTGGCTGGCGAAGACCAACCCCACCACCGAGGTCACCGAGGCGTTCGTGCCGGAGCTGGACGGCAAGCAGCAGTTCTCGCCGGGCGGCGCGGTCTTCCGCCAGGGCAACGAGGACCTGCGGGACGCCTTCAACCGCGAGCTGAAGAAGATCGTGTCGGACCGTTCGCGCTATGTGCAGCTGCTGAAGCCGTACGGCTTCGGGGAGACGGAGATCCCGCCGGCCACGCTGAAGACCGCGGATCTGTGCAAGGGCTGACGGGGCGGACGCACACGCATGAATGACTTCTTCTCCACATTCGTGGACGAACTCCCGCAGATACGCTCGGGGTTGTGGGTGACGCTGGAGGCCATGGTCCTCGGCTCCCTGCTGGCCCTGGTCCTGGCCTTCGCGCTGGGTCTGATGGCGGGCAGCCGGCTGCTCCTGGCGCGCGGGGTCTCCCGGGTGGTCGTGGAGTTCTTCCGGGGGACCTCCCTCTACGTCCAGTTGTTCTGGCTCTACTACGCGATGCCCCCGCTGACGGGGTACGAACTCACCCCACTGGTCTGCGGGGTGGTCGCGTTCGGCCTCAACTTCGGTGCGTACGGGGCCGAAGTGGTGCGCGGCGCGGTCAACTCCGTACCGCGCGGGCAGTACGAGGCGGCGATCGCGCTCAACCTGAGCCCGGCCAGGCGGTTGCGGAAGGTGATCCTGCCGCAAGCCTGGGTGCAGATGATCCCGAGCTTCACCAATCTGCTGATCCAGCTGCTGAAGGCGACGCCGCTGCTGTGGCTGATCTCGGCCGCCGATCTGATGACGGTGATCCAGCAGCTGCGCGACCGCACCGGTGAGACCCTCACCGCCTATCTGACCCTGCTGGCCGTCTACTTCGTGCTGGCCTACGCGCTGACGATGCTGATGAACCTGCTGGAGCGGACCGCCAAGCGGCGGCTCGGCCTGGAGACCGGCACGAACAGCCTGTTCAGGAGCCGCAGGGTGACCACGACCGCTGCCGGAGGTGCCGGGTGAACGGCTTCGACTGGAACGCCGCCGGGGAGGTCTGGCCCCTCCTGCTGGAAGGGTTCAGGGTCACCCTGCTCGCCACCGTGCTCGGCACCGCCGTGGCGGCCGTGCTGGGACTGGCCGTCGCCATCGCCGGCCGGACCCCCAGCCGGCTTGTGACGGTGCCGGTGCGGTTCGTCATGGAGTTCGTCCGCTCCACCCCGCTGCTCGTCCAACTGGTCGGGGCAGCAGCCCTGTTCACCTCGGTCGAGCCGCTGACCATCGGCATCGTGGTGCTGGGCGTCCACTACGCCGCGTACACCTCCGAGGTCTACCGGGCCGGGATCGACAGTGTGCCCAAGGGCCAGTGGGAGGCGTGCCGCGCGCTGTCCCTGCCGCCCCGGCGGACCTGGCAGGCCGTGATCCTGCCGCAGGCGGTGCGCAACGTGCTGCCCGCCCTCGGCAACTACGCGATCTCGATGTTCAAGGAGACCCCGTTCCTCGCCGTGATCACGGTGCACGAGATGGTCTACGAGGCCCGGCAGTACGGGGCCGATCACTTCGGGTACTACACCGAGGCGTTCACGCTCGCGGGCCTGATCTTCCTCGTGGCGAGCTACCCCACGTCGCTGTTGATGAGAAAGCTGGAGAAGCGCCTTGGCCACTGAACCCCTCCCCCTTGAGAAGACGGCGGCCCCGGCCCCCGAGGACGCCGTCCCGGCGGCCGGGAGCACGGGCGAGCCGCTGGTCCGCTTCGACCAGGTGGTCAAGCGCTACGGCGACCATGTGGTCCTGGACCAGCTGGACTTCACCGTCGACCGCGGCGAGCATGTCACCCTGATCGGGCCCAGCGGCTCGGGCAAGACCACGATCCTGCGGCTGCTGATGACGCTGGAGAAGGTCAGCGACGGGGTGATCTGGGTCGACGGCTCCCCGCTGTCGCACGTCCGCACTTCGGGCGGTGCGCTGAAGCCCGCCGGCGAGAAGCAGTTGCGGGAGTCCCGGAAGAAGATCGGGATGGTGTTCCAGCAGTTCAACCTCTTCCCGAACATGAAGGTGCTCCAGAACATCACCGAGGCCCCGATCAGCGTCCTGGGCAAGAGCCGCGAGGAGGCGGAGACCCGGGCCCGGGAGCTGCTGGACCTGGTGGGGCTCTCCGGCAAGGTCGACGCGCACCCCTCCCAGCTCTCCGGCGGCCAGCAGCAGCGCGTGGCCATCGCCCGGGCGCTGGCGATGGAGCCGGAGATCCTGCTGCTGGACGAGGTGACGTCGGCGCTCGACCCGGAGCTGGTGGCGGGGGTGCTGGAGCTGCTCGGGGACATCGCCCGCAACACCGACATCACCATGCTCTGCGTGACCCACGAGATGAACTTCGCCCGGGACGTCTCCGAGAAGGTGCTGATGTTCGACGCGGGCCGGGTCGTGGAGTCCGGAACGCCGGAGAAAATCTTCTCCGATCCGTCCCACGAACGTACGCGCGAGTTCCTCAACGCGGTGCTGTGACCTCACAGTTGAGAAATCGACCATGACGCTGGCATATGCCGGACGGGTGCGCCCCAGCTAGCGGGGCCGGGGTGCCCCCACCGGCTTGTCAACTGCCGCCCCGAAAGCGGGACCCGGCGGCTATCGTGGGGCTGAAGCTTGCGGTCACAACCTCTTAGGGGAACACCGTGGCGTTGAAACCCGAGCCGACCGCGCCGTTCCACGAGGTGCAGTACGCCCTGCGCGTGCTCGAATCGGTCTCCAAGCACGGCGACGGCGTGACCGACGCGCAGCTCTCCCGGGAGACGGGCCTGCCGGCCGGCAGCCTCGCCGCCCTGCTCCTGACGCTGCGCCGCGAAGGGTACGTCGAGCAGATCGGCGACGGCGCGTACGTGATAGGCGCCTCGTTGCTGCTCCTCGGCACCGGGGCGGCCCGCCGCGAGGCGCTGGAGGGCCGGCTCCAGCACGCCCTGGACCAGCTGCGCGACGCGGTCGGCGCGGCCGTCTACCTCAGCCGGTACGTGGACGGCGAGGTCAGCGTCACCCAGGTCTCGGACGGCCCGCTCACCCCGGCGGTCAACGAGTGGGTGGACTTCCGCTCCTCCGCGCACGCCAGCGCGGTCGGCAAGTGCCTGCTGGCCCAGCTCGACGACGAGGGGCGGCGCGACCACATCTCCCGGCACCGGATCGCCCGGCTCACCTCGCGGACGATCACCAACGAGAAGGTCCTCTTCGCCAAGCTGGACGCCCAGCCCGCGACGGTCCCGGTGCTGGACCTCCAGGAGTACGCGCTGGGCACCGTCTGCGCGGCCGTGCCGCTGACGGCCGGGGGCGCCGCCGGCTGCCTGGCCCTCTCCCTGCCGATCGAGGACGCCCACCGGCTGCGCGAGGCGGCGGACACCCTGAACCGGCGGGCGGCCCCGGTGCTGCTGTCGCTGGCGCTGTAGACCGCGCACGCGCGCCCGGCCCCGCCCCGAGAGCGCCCGCCCCTCCCCCGAGAGCACCGTCCGGGACAGGATCGGGGCTCCCGCCGGCGATCCGGTGGGAGCCCTGAATATCCAGGCCCTATCAGGTGGTGGCCACCTCTTGGACGTTCGTCGTGTTCAGAGCGTTGCTCCCCTCATAAACCGAGAGCCACCAGAAGATCTTGTCGCGCTCGGGTATCTTGCTCGCGAATCCCGTGCACTTCTGCCAGCCCACGGCGGAGCCGCGCCCCTCATGGCAACGGAACTTCTTGCCGTTGGACGGCATCTGGCCGCGCATCTCCACGTGATGACCGTCCGCCTTGCGGTCCCTCAGCCAGAAGACATCGCCGTACTTCTGGAAACACGCCCTACCGGCAGCGACGTTGGGATTCGGGTAGTAGATGGTCTGACAGTACGCGTTCGAGGGCGGCGAGGCCCCGGCGACCTTGGCGTATTCCGTGTAGTCAGCGGGTGCGGCCGACGCCGGGACAGCCAAGGGAATCCCCATCAGCAATGCGGCGGCACCTGCGGCGAACATCGGCCCTGTGCGCTTGAGCGACATACAGAACTCTCCCCGTCCGAGTCATTCGGCTTATTGAATCCCTTTCGACCTCGCACCGCTTCCGAAAAAGCGGAGCACGACGCGAGAAAACCGGGAACCAATCTTCTGACCAGGGAACCTATCAATCGGCAACCTCAATGAAACCACCTGTTTCAGCCAATCATTCTCAGCAGTCCGGGGCCCCGCCTGCTTATACCGGATAATGGCCGATTGATTTACGCTAAATCTGATGACTCCGACCTGTGGCACGATTTCGGGAGTTCTCCGACAGCGATGCGGCCGCAGGCGGCCCTCCTCACCCGACGAACCGCCGGCCCCGGCTCCCGGTCCCCGGCCTCACGGGCGGCCTCCGGCGGGGGTGTCATCAGCACCCCTCGGGACCAGGTATTATTTTCGAGTCAGCAGGCGCCGTTAGCTCAGTTGGTTAGAGCAGCTGACTCTTAATCAGCGGGTCCGGGGTTCGAGTCCCTGACGGCGCACGACATGTCTGTGGGCGGTCTCCTTCGCGGAGACCGCCCACAGTGCTGTTTCCGGCCCGGTTCAGCAGCCGCCCACCGCAACGGCGGCCCCGGTTCAGGGCCGCCGTGTCGAGCCACAGCGGAGATCACAGGCGCCCTGGGGGCTACCCGTGGGTGATCAGAACTTCACGTCCGAGCACGCGTAGAACGCGTTGGTGGTGTCCGCGACGTTCCACACGGCGAGGATGATGTGCTTGCCGCTCTTCTGGGTGGGGATCGTGCCCTGGTGGGTCAGGGTGGCCGGCGGCTGCTGGTTCCCGTACGGCACGGTCATGAAGGGCTGCGACTCGAGCGCGGCCCGGGTGAGCGGCTTGGTGGAGTCCCAGCCGTTCTTGGTGATGTAGTAGCGGAAGTCGCTGGTGGAGTGGCGGGCGGTGAACTGCCAGCGGAAGCTGTAGCCCTGACCGCCGGTGACCTGGGTGGCGGGCCAGTTGCCGCCGCGCGGGTCGTCCAGCTGGGCGAACTGCCCGTTGCCGCCGGAGCAGATCTTGCCGTCCGCCGGCCCCGAGGCCGGGAAGCCCTTGGGGCCCTCGACGCTCTGGGGCTCCCACTGGATGTTGCCGCAGCCGGTCACGGTGCCGTTGGCACAGAGTTTCTGACGGCTGATGGGGGAGTCCGTGTAGCCGTGGCTGCTGGCGCTGCTGGTCGCGAGCACGGAAGCGCCCGCTATCGCCAGGCCGATCACGGCCGCGCTTGCCTTTTTCCGCATTGCTGTCGCTCCTCTAGAACGTGGGGGAGGTTCCATGAGCACTGCTCGACATGCTGCGCGCTTGATGCTGGGTGGGTGGGTACTGCGGTCTAGACCAAGTCTTAGATTATTGACGCGACGTGAACATGTCCAGACCAATGAGCATCGGATTCCGGAAGCGGCCTGGACAGACCCCAAGGGGCCCGGGATCGTGCATCCGGGCCCCTTGGGACGTTCGGGGACGGCTCAGGCGCCGTCGCCCCCGCCACTGCGGCCGGTGTAGAACGCGACCGTCAAATCCTTGACCAGCGCCTTGCGTTCGTAGTCGTCGAGCTCGACGATGCCGCGCGTGGTGAGTCGGTTGACGGTGTCGTCGACCGCGTCCACCACCGAAGTCAGCACGCTGTCACGGTGTTTGGCGTCGATGGCGGCGATCCGCCGCCGCTGCATCGCCGCCGCGACCTCGGGGGCGTACTCGATCCCGGTCGGCTGCGCCGAGTACACCTCCACGCCGACCGGCTCGCAGTCCGCCTTCAGCATCCGGGTCAGGGCGTCCCCAACCGCCTCCGCGTTACGCAGAGTCGGGGCGTCCTCGTGGAACGCGTCGGCGGGCAGTTGCGACAGGACCCGGGCCATCGCGGACTCGACCTGAGCACTGAGGTACGCCTCGTGGTCCTCGATCCCGAGAGCGGCGCGCACGGTGTCCCTGATCCGCCAGACCACCAGGACGACGACGCGCAGCGCGGTGCCGTTCGCGTCCACGGCGGGCAGCGGTTCGCTGCGCCAGTGCCTCAGCCGTACGTCGACGCGGCGGCGCAGCAGCAGGGGCGAGACCCAGACCAGGCCGGTGCGCCGGACGCTCCCCCGGTAGTCGCCGAAGAGCGTCAGCACCCAGGCGTACCCGACGCGGCCCCGGCCCAGGCCGCCGACCGCGAGGATCACCACGGCGGCCAGGAGGCCGAGCAGGGCCCAGGCTCCGGTGCCGACGCCTGTGTACGTACGGGGGGTGAGGCCCACGGCGCTCTGTGCGGCGGCGGGCAGCGCGCCCTGCCACCACAGGACGGCCAGCCCGCCGGCGAGTCCGGCCACGGCGGTGAGCAGCGCGGCGTAGCCGGACAGGGCGGGCCCCGGGCGCTCGACGAGACGGGGGTCGGCGAGGGGGGCGGGGCGGGTGGCGGGCTCGACGCGGGGGTGGGGGGAGCGGGGGCGGGGGGTGCCGGGGGTTCGGGCGCGGTTGCCGTTGCTGTTGCTGTTCCCGTTCCCGTTGCCCGGGGTGCCGGGGCGGGCGACGGTCGTGGGGAGGGCGGCGGGTTCGGTGGACTCCGGGTCGTCGCGGAAGAGCAGGTGTACGGGGATGGAGGCGGTGGACTCGTTGGCGATGACGGAGTGGCGGCGGGCGTGGGGCGGAGGGAGTACGGGGGTGGGGGCGGGGGCCGGAGCGGGGGCCGGAGCGGGGGCCGGTACGGAGAAGGTGGCGGAGGCGGCCCGGACGCCGGGGGCGAGGTCGAGGACGAGGTCCAGCTCGGTGTCGGGGCCGGTGTCGGCGGGGCCGGTGCCTGTGGGGCGGGGCCCTGCCTCTTCGCCGTAAGCCGGGAGCGGGGTCCACTCCGCCGAGGGTTCCGTCCTCAAACGCCGGACGGGCTGGATGTGCGGGGCCTGGATGCGCGCGGGCTCGTCCGGGAGTGAGGCCGGTGCGGGCTCGGGGAGCGTACGGCTGTCCAGGTTGACGGGCTTGACGTGCGGCACCCCCGGCGCCGGGCCAACCCGCTTGGCCCCCGGGGCCGCGCCCCCCGTCTCCAGGACCGCGCGCTTGGCGTCCGGGGCCGCGCCCCCCGCGCCCCCCGCCTCCGGGGCCCCCTCCCCCGGTGCCGGGTTCAGGTGGAGGCTTCGGCCCGGGTGGTCCAGGCGTACCGGGTTGGACGGCGGAGTCGCAGTCGCCACCTGAGTCGGAGACTCGCCCCCCGGCTTACTCACCCGAGCCGGAGGCTCAGTCGAAGTCGAAGTCGAAGCCGAGGCCGGAGGCTCAGCCGAAGTCGCGACCGGAGCCGGACGCTCAGCCGAGGCCGGAGCCGGATCCGAGGCCGAAACCGGAGCCGAGGCCGAGACCGAATCCGAGGCCGCAGCCGAAACCGAAACCGGAGCCGCAGCCGCAGCCGCAGCCGAAACCGAAACCGGCTCCTCCTCCTTCGGCCGGAACAGTGGTGGTGGGGTCGCCTGCGGGGTCGGGTGCAGGGCGACGCCGTCCACCAGGGGCATCGGGGTCTCGCCGAATCTGGGTGGGAGGAAGAGGTCGCCGGCGGCGACCAGGGGGTCGTGGTCTGTCAGGGGCTGGGGGTTCTGGTCTGGGGTCACCGGTTCCCGGTTCCTTTCCGTCAGGTCCGTCAGGCGAAGAGCCGGCGCCAGGTCTCCGGCCCCGGATATCCGTCGGCCGCGCCGCCGCGCCAGCCCTGGGCACGCTGGAACGCCTCGACATTGCGGCGGTCCGCCTCGGTCCAGCGCGGGTCGGGGCCCGACACGTAGTGCTTGCCGTATCCCTTCTTCACCAACTGTTCGCCGAGCCGGTCGACATGGCTGTTGTACTGACCCGGCTGGAAATAACCGGCCCCCGGGAACACCACGGCGGTGTTCGGGCTGCCGCCCGCGCCGGCGGCCGGGATGTCGCGTCCGGTGCCCGTGGTCAGCAGACGCCAGGTGTCCGGGCCGGGGATGCCGTCCGCCTCCGCGCCCTTCCACCCCTGGGCCTGCTGGAACGCCCGCGTGGCGCGCTGGTCCGCCGCGCTCCACACGGGTCCCGGGCCGACCGCGTAGAACCGCTTGCCGCCGCGCGCGACCAGCATCTCGCCGAGCCGGGTGACATGGGCGTTGTTCGCGCCGGGGCCGAACTGGCCGGCCCCGGGGAAGGCGGTGGAGGAGCCCGAGCCGGGAGAACCGGCGCTGACGCCGTTGTAGCGGTAGGCGACGTAACGGTCGGAGTTGTTCCAGTACGCCATGGGCGTCGACTGCTTCCGCGTCTGCGGGCGCGCCTGCTCGTAGGCGACGTAACGGCTGTGCGTGGAGTCGGTCCAGCCGCCGAAGATCGTGACGTGGGAGCCCTGGGAGGGGTCGGCCGGGTTGTGGAAGAGGAGGATGTCGCCGGGCTGGAGGTCGTTGCGGGCGATGCGGGTGGCGTACTTGGCGAGGCTCCCGGTCCACTCGTTGCCGCCGAGGTTCCAGGCCATCGACACATAGCCGGAGCAGTCCTGGCGGTACCCGTCCGACCAGTGCTTCTCCATGCTGTACGGGACCTTCGCGGCCACCCACCTCTGGGCCCGCTCCATGATCTCGGCCCGGGTGGTCTTGCGCAGGACCGAGGCGTCGGACGGCGGGCCGGACGCGCCGGAGCCCTGCAACGGTCCCCTCTCGCCCTGCGGGGTGGCCGGTTCGGGGTCGGTGTCCTGGCCGGCCCGGGCCGCCCCGGCGCCCCGGTCGGCGGCGGCCGCGGCTCCGGCGGCCCCGCAGGAGAGGACCACGCCCGCGGCGGTGGCCAGGACCAGGGCGCGGCGGGCGCCGTGCGCGGCGGGGTGGCCGCCGTACCGCACCGCGACCGCCCGCGCGGCGGTGCGCCGTTGCAGGGCGCACCCCGCACAGGTGCAGTCGATGGCGGGCTCGTACTCCTCGAAGACCGGCACAGTCATGCGATTCCCCTCCGCACTCGTCACTCGTCAAGATCTTTGGGCGCAGCCGTGACGGGCGTCAGTGTCTCAACTCTCCCGACATAAGGCATTTTGACTGACCAATGGGAAAAAACGACCATCTGACGGGGTGTGGCGGCAGGTAAATGGTGCGGAGCACCCGCCGGAGTCGGGTAGAGTTCTCCAGGTCAGCACGCGCCGTTAGCTCAGTTGGTTAGAGCAGCTGACTCTTAATCAGCGGGTCCGGGGTTCGAGTCCCTGACGGCGCACGCACAACCAAGGCCCTCTCACTCAGAGTGAGAGGGCCTTGGTCATTTCTGCTGCGCGGCGACCGCCCACACCCCCGCACGCCATGCACGCCACGCACGCACCGTGACATCCGGGACGCGTCGGTCATCACAAAGCAGAGACGAAAAGGCAAAGCGGTGACGGGAGGGCGGGCGAGCGCCGATCATCACTTCCCTACGCCCCCTCCCCACACGCCCCGCAAATCGTGCGTATGACCGGTAAACAGCCTGTTTCACCCTTGCGGTACCGTCCAGTGTCGGACAATCTGTCTGGGAGCCGACGGGCTTCAAGGGGGCTGGTGATCCGTACAGTTGGATCAGCAGAGTGTGAAGTTCCGGTTATCCGTTCCGCGGGTGGGGGTCCCGCTCGGAGACGGATGCCGAGGCGGCATCATGCAACCGGAGGGCCGCCAACCATGTCTGTGGGAACGGTGGCCCGCCACCGTGTGCGTGCCCGGTGACCGACCGGGATCCCGCCGCACACGTAGAGACCGACCAGTCACGCACCACTGTGCGTGCGGGGGGATGACCCATGACGTCGACGCCGCCAGGCGACCGGCAGGAGAACGACGCGTCCCGGACCACACAGCTCCGGATACCGCCGCAGCTGAGAACCGGAGGCGCGCGCCGCCGAGCCGGGAAAGAGCTGCCGCGCTACGACTACGAGCACTACAGCCGGCTGGCCGGACCGCTGACGCAGCCTCCCGCGGGCAAGCCGTACAAGGTCCAGTACCGCTCGCTCATATCCCAGGAGCCGCACCGCGTGCGCGCGGCGCTCCTGCTCGGCGCGGCTCCGCTCGTCTCGCTCGGCCTCTTCGCCTGGCTGATGCAGCCCAGCCACTGGACCGACCGCGATCCGAACCTCGACAACGACCTCCTGCTCGTCCTCGACATCGTCATGCTGGTCTCGATCGGACTGATCGAGCTGTTCCGCACGATGAACGTCCTGTCCAACGCGCACGCCACCCTCGTCGCCCGGGACCCCGTCCCGGTGGTTCCCGAGACCGGCACCAAGGTGGCCTTCCTCACCTCCTTCGTTCCCGGCAAGGAACCGCTGGAGATGGTGACGAAGACCCTGGAGGCGGCCGTGAAGATCCGCCACCGGGGGCTGATGCACGTCTGGCTGCTGGACGAGGGAAACGATCCGGCGGTCAAGGAGGTGTGCGCCCGCCTCGGGGTCCACCACTTCTCCCGCAAGGGCGTGGCCCACTGGAACCAGGCCAAGGGCCCGCACCGCGCCAAGACCAAGCACGGCAACTACAACGCCTGGCTGGACGCGCACGGCGGCGACTACGACTTCTTCGCCTCGGTCGACACCGACCACATCCCGATGGCGAACTACCTGGAGCGGATGCTCGGCTACTTCCGCGACCCGGACGTCGGCTTCGTCATCGGCCCGCAGGTCTACGGCAACTACGACACCTTCGTCACCAAGGCCGCCGAGTCGCAGCAGTTCCTCTTCCACGCCCTGATCCAGCGCGCCGGCAACCGCTACGGCGCGCCCATGTTCGTCGGCACGAGCAACGCGGTCCGCATCTCCGCGCTCAAGCAGATCGGCGGCCTGTACGACTCGATCACCGAGGACATGGCCACCGGCTTCGAGATCCACCGCCACCGCAACCCGGTCACCGGCAAGAAGTGGCGCTCGGTCTACACCCCGGACGTGCTGGCCGTGGGCGAGGGCCCGACCGCGTGGACGGACTTCTTCACCCAGCAGCTGCGCTGGTCGCGGGGCACGTACGAGACGATCATCGGGCAGTTCTGGAAGGGCTTCGGCACCATGCCCGCCGGCAAGCTCTTCAACTACACCATGATGATCATCTTCTATCCGATGTCGGCGATGAACTGGATCCTCGCGGCTCTCAGCTGCGCCCTCTTCCTCGGCATGGGCGCGTCCGGCGTCCAGATCGACCCGACGATCTGGATGATGCTGTACGGGAACGCCTCCGCGCTCCAGATCGGCCTCTACATCTGGAACCGCCGCCACAACGTCTCGCCGCACGAGCCCGAGGGCTCCGGCGGGCTGGCCGGCATGGTGATGTCCGCGCTCTCCGCGCCGATCTACGCCCGCTCGCTGATGGACGCGGTGCTGCGCCGCAAGAGCTCGTTCGTGGTGACCCCCAAGGGCGACTCGTCCAGCCCGGACACCCTCTTCGGCACCTTCCGCATCCACCTGTTCTTCATCGTCGTCTTCGGCGCGTCGATGGTTTCCTCGTTCTTCTTCGGCCACAACCATCCCGCGATGCTGACGTGGGCCACCCTGGCGCTGCTGATCACCGCCGCGCCGATCATCGGCTGGCGGTACACGATCCGCGCCGAGAAGAAGAAACGCCGGACCGGCGGCTCGCACCGCAGCGGCGGACCGGCCCCCGCGCCGAGGCCGCAGCCCCTGCCCGGGACGCCCGGCAACGACCAGACCATGCAGATCGCCCTTGGGGGACGTAAGAAATGAAGTACCGTCCGAGCCGCCGTACCCGCCGCCTGGCGATCAGTACGGCGGTGGTTCTGGCGCTCGCGGGGGCGAACGGGCCGTGGCTGTACCGCTTCAGCACCGAGCGCTACCACGAGTACACGATCAACAAGCCGGAGTACAAGGCGGCCAACGGCCACTGGGACTTCCTGGACGTCCCCTCCGAGCACCGGATCAACACGATCCACGCGGCGCTGCTGCACACCGGCAAGGTGCTGCTCGTCGCGGGCTCCGGCAACAACCAGAAGAACTTCGACGCCAAGAGCTTCCGCTCGGTGCTGTGGGACCCGGAGACGAACGTCTTCAAGGACATCGCCACCCCCAAGGACATGTTCTGCGCCGGCCACACCCAGCTGCCGGACGGCAAGCTCCTCATAGCCGGCGGCACCAAGCGCTACGAGAAGCTCCAGGGCGACGTCACCAAGGCCGGCGGCCTGATGATCGTCCACAACGAGGACCCGGACAAGCCGGTCACCCTGCCCGCGGGCACCCGCTTCACCGGCAAGGAGAACGGGAAGACGTTCATCTCCAAGGACCCGGTCCTGGTGGAGAAGGCCACCAAGGTCTTCGACAAGAACACCGGCGCCTTCCTCCGCAACGACCCCGGCCTCGGCCGGATCTACGTCGAGGCGCAGAACAGCGGCAAGGAGTACGAGACCGGGACCGAGGACAACTACCGGGTCGCCGGACTCTCCGGCTCCGATACCCGCAACGTCTACGGGATCGCCCAGAAGCTCGCCCTGGACAAGAAGGACTTCCAGGGGATCCGGGACGCCTTCGAGTTCGATCCGGTCGCGGAGAAGTACATCAGCGTCGACCCGATGAACGAGGCCCGCTGGTATCCGACCCTCACGACGCTGGAGGACGGCAAGGTCCTCTCGCTGTCGGGGCTGGACGAGATCGGGCAGATCGTCCCGGGCAAGGACGAGGTCTACGACCCCGAGACCAAGAAGTGGGAGTACACCGGCATCGTCCGGAAGTTCCCCACCTACCCGGCGGTCTTCCTCCTGAACGACGGCAAGCTCTTCTACTCCGGCTCCAACGCCGGATACGGCCCCGCCGACGTCGGCCGCGACCCGGGCGTCTGGGACCTGGCCACCAACAGGTTCACGAAGATCCCCGGGCTCAGCGACCCGGACCAGATGGAGACCTCGGCGACCGTACGGCTGCCTCCCGCCCAGGACGAGAAGTTCATGGTGATCGGCGGCGGCGGGGTCGGCGAGTCGGAGAAGTCCAGCGAGAAGTCCCGGCTGGTCGACCTCCAGCGGAAGAACCCGAAGTTCACCGATGGGGCCGCGCTCTCCGAGGGCACCCGCTACCCCAGCGCCTCCCTGCTCCCCGACGACTCGCTGCTCGTCACCGGCGGCTCCAACGACTACCGGGGGCGCGGCGGCTCCGACGTGCTCCAGGCCCGGCTCTACGATGCGAAGAGCGACACGTACCGGCGCGTCGCGGACCCGGCGGTGGGCCGCAACTATCACTCGGGGTCCCTGCTGCTGCCGGACGGGCGGGTGATGATCTTCGGCTCGGACTCGCTCTTCTCCGACCAGGCCAACACCCGGCCCGGCGTCTTCGAACAGCGCATCGAGATCTACACCCCGCCCTACCTCTACCGGGACTCCCGGCCGGAGCTGACGGCCGGACCCAAGAGCATCAGGCGCGGCGGGACCGGCATGTTCACCACGCAGCACGCCTCCTCGATCACCTCGGCGAAGCTGATGCGGCCCTCGGCGGTCACCCATGTCACCGACACCGACCAGCGCACCGTCGCACTGGAGCTGAAGAAGTCGGCGGACGGCATCACCGTGACCGTGCCGGACAACCGGGCGCTGGTGCCGGCGGGCTGGTACATGCTGTTCGTCACCGACGCGAAGGGCACCCCGTCCGAGGGGATGTGGGTGGAGATCCCGTAGGCGTACGTACGCGATGACGGCAGGGCCGTGCCCCGGGAGACCCGCTCCCGGGGCACGGCCCTGCCGCTACTTCGTGGCGCGGGCCAGACCGAGCGCGTACTCCGGCCACCAGTCGCCCGCCTTCGGGCCGCCCTTGCAGTCGCCGTCCGATTCGCCGGGGCGCTTGATCCACAGGTAGGCGTCGACCAGCTCGTCGCCGGTCTTCGTGGTCGGGACCTCGCCCAGCGCGCGGCCCGGCGGGTTGCACCAGGTCTCGGCCGGGTCGCCGCCCTGGTAGGGGCCGTTGCCGTTGCGGCTGGTGTCGACGACGAAGGGCTTGCCGTCTATCTTCGCCGACAGCTTCTTGCCGAACTCGGTGCTGACCGCCGTGGTCTGGAAGTTGGAGACGTTCAGCGAGAAGCCGTCCGCCGCCGCGATGCCCGCCCGCTGGAGCGGCTGGAACAGCGCGTCGGGCGTCTGCCACCCCGCGTTGCCCGCGTCCAGGTAGACCGTGGCGGCGGGCTGCTGCTTCAGCCGCTCGATCGCGCCCTTGAGCAGGTCGTAGCGCTCCTCGTGGAACTCCTGGGGCGTGCAGCCGTCGACCAGGTGGAGCAGGGCGTCCGGCTCCAGGATCACGGTCGCCGGGCGGTCCCCGATCCCCTTGGCCACGCCGTCCACCCAGGCCCGGTAGGCGTCGCCGTCCGCGGCCCCGCCCTTGGAGAACTGGCCGCAGTCGCGGTGCGGGATGTTGTAGAGGACCAGCAGCGCTTCCCGGTCGGCCTTCGCGGCCGCCTCGGTCACGCCCTTCACCTGGGCCTCGGCGTTGTCCGGGCTGATCCACTCGCCGACCGGCTGCTCGGCGATCTTCCGGATCAGCGCGGCGTTCTTCTCGTCGCCGTCCTTGGTGTACGCCGCGACCTGCCGGGCCGCGTTCCCCTCGGGGTTCACCCAGTACGGGTCGGTGGCCTTGGGCTGCTGCTCGACGGCCGCGGGACTGTCCTGACCGTCCCCGCCGTCACCCCCGCTGCCGCCGTCGCCGGAGCAACCGGCCAGCAGGAGGGCGGCGCAGAGGGCCGCCGCCGTACCGGCCGCCCGGAAGCCCGCCGTCGCACGCCTGCGCGTCCGGGACCGGCCGGTGTAACTGCCGTACATCCACTCCCCCTTGGGTGCACTGCCTGCACTGTTCTCACTGGTCGCACCGATGCGCCGCCGGTCCGGGCCATCCTGGCACAGCGACCCGGAGCCGACGCGAGCGCCCGGCCCCGCTCCGCAGCGGTGACTACGGGCTCCTGCCCACCCGGACAACGGTCACACAGAGGCATCGGTTCCGGACATCCCGCTCGAAAGCCGCTGCGAACCTGTTCTCGATCCTGGTGCGCCGTGGCGGCCCCGTGACGAGCAGGGGGTGGGCCGTAGCAGCCATGGCCTGAGGCGTGAGGGCGGGTGCTGTTGGTGCGGGTGGCAGAGGTCGGGCGCGGGCGCGCAGAGCGCCGGGCGTGTGCCCTCGGGCGGCACCCGGCCACGCTGCTGCGCGGGCCCTCCGATGCACGCGGCCGGCCCGGTGCACGCGGTCGAGGACCGGTCCGGCCGGCGCCCCCTGGAGGGGCGCCGGCCGGACCGGATGTCGTTTCGCTCGGCGGACCTCGTCGTTCCTACGCGCCCTTCGTCCCCGTGAGGTAGGCGGACACCACCACGTTCGCCGTGTAGGAGCGGGTCTTCTGGTCGTACTTCCCGCCGCAGGTGAGCAGCCGGAGCTCCGCCCGCCCGTCCACGCGGGGCCCGTACGCCTTCTCGGCGTCGAAGCGCTCCCGGGTGACGACCTGGACGTCGTCCACGGTGAACTCGGCGACGCTTCCGTCGTCCCGGGTCACCCGGATCTTCTCGCCCGGCTTCACCGCGCTGAGCCCGTAGAAGACGGCCGGCTTCGTCTCGGTGTCGACATGGCCGACCAGCAGGGCGGCCCCCTCCGCACCGGGCCGGGTGCCCTTGCCGTACCAGCCGGCCGTCTGCGGCAGGTCGTACGGGGGCGGGTCGATGGCCCCGTCCTCATCCAGGCCGCGCGGCACGACCGGGGCGTCGATCCCGACCGAGGGGACCTCCACGCCGCGCGGGGCCGCGCCCTCGATCGGTGCGTGCGCCGGGGGCAGCGGGGCCCCGAGCGGACGGCCGACCGCGGCGATGTCCCCCGTGGTGGGGGCCGACATGCCGCCCGACGCGTCGCGCCCCCAGAGCCACAGGCCGAGCAGCAGCACGGCCCAGGCCACTCCGGTGAGCAGTCGCCCGGTGCCTGCCGGGCGGTCCGGGGCGGCCATGTCAGTCGGCGGCCGGGTCGCGGCGGCGGCGCGAGGTGCGCAGGGCGACGGCCACGGACGCTACGGCGGCGAGGACGAGGCCGATCACCGCGTGCCGGGTGCCGGGGCCCTGGGACTCCTCGGCCCGCTCGGCGAGGGTGGCGGCGCCTCCGCCGCCCGCCTTGACGGGGGCCACGGGCGAGGGGCGGGTGTGGTGGATGACGGTGACGGCGCCGGTCGCCTTGCCCCTGCCGTTCTCGCACGTCACCCAGACGTCGTAGGTGCGGGGTTCGGCATCGGAGCGGATGGTGGCCTGGGCGAAGAGGCCCTTGTCGTCGGCGGGCCGGAAGCGGGCGACCGAGGCGAAGGCGTCGGAGTTGCCCTTCGCCTCCCGGCCCTTGCCGCAGGCGTCGACCCAGAGTTCCACCTGCCCGCCCGGGGCGATCGTGGACGGGGTGACCGAGACGACGCCGGATCTCCGGTCGTCGTCGCCGGCCCGGGCGGCCGGGTGTGCCGCGGCGGCGGGCACGGGCAGGGCTATGAGCGCGGCCGCCGCTGCGGCACAGAACGTGGTGGGCAGTGAACGCATCGTGAACCTCCTAGGGGAAGGTTCACGCCTGGTGCCCCGACCCGCATCCGCAGTCCTCCGTTGGAGTGAGGCTCCAGCGACTGCGGATGCGATACGCGCAGGTCAGGGGCGGTCCGCCTGGTCCGGCAGGTCGATGAGGTCGACCAGGTCCGCGATCGACTCGACGACGGTGGACGGGCGGAACGGGTAGCGGTCGATGTCCGGGACCGTCGTGAGGCCGGTGAGGACCAGGAACGTCTGCATCCCCGCCTCCAGACCCGCCAGCACGTCGGTGTCCATCCGGTCGCCGATCATGGCGCTGGTCTCGGAGTGGGCGCCGATGGCGTTCAGCCCGGTCCGCATCATCAGCGGATTGGGCTTGCCCGCGAAGTACGGCTTCTTGCCGGTGGCCTTGGTGATCAGCGCGGCGACCGCGCCGGTGGCGGGCAGCGGCCCCTCCGCGGACGGCCCGGTCTCGTCCGGGTTGGTGCAGATGAAGCGGGCGCCCGCGTTGATCAGCCGGATCGCCTTGGTGAGCGCCTCGAAGCTGTACGTACGGGTTTCGCCGAGCACCACGTAGTCGGGGGCGTGGTCGGTCAGCACGTACCCGATGTCGTGCAGCGCGGTGGTGAGACCGGCCTCGCCGATGACGTACGCCGTGCCGCCGGGGCGCTGGTCGTCCAGGAACTGGGCGGTGGCGAGCGCCGAGGTCCAGATGTTCTTCACCGGCACGTCCAGGCCCATGCGGGCGAGGCGGGCGTGGAGGTCGCGGGCGGTGTAGATGGAGTTGTTGGTGAGGACCAGGAAGGGGAGCCCGGAGTCCCGCAGCCGCTTGATGAAGGCGTCGGCGCCGGGGATGGGGGTGCCCTCGTGGATCAGGACGCCGTCCATGTCGGTGAGCCAGGAAGTGATCGGCTTGCGCTCTGCCATGTGCGGGGACTCCTGCCGTACGTACTGCACGCTGGGGGTGCCCGGACCACGCCGTCCCGGCACCCCCAGCATAATTAGCCGGTGACGATCTTGACCCCGTCGATCACCCAGTACCAGTTGTTTCTGCCCGTGTAGTGGAACCGGAAGCTCACGCTGGTCGCGCCCGCCGGGACGGCGAGGTCGAGCGACTGCGGCTGGGAGATCACGTCCGAGGTGTAGGAGCGGACGACGGTCGGCGTGCCGCCGTTCCAGGAGGCGAGGACGCGGGCGCTCTGGCCGCCCTCCTGGCGGTACAGGGTGGTGAAGTCGAGCGTCACGGAGGACTTGCCGCCGACCGCGTACGCCGGGGTGACCAGCGTCGAGTCGAACGGGCCGGAGGACGCCTTGTCGTCCCACTCGTCGGAGTCCGCGACCGCGAAGATCCCGCGCGAGCGGACGTTCAGCTCGCGGGACTGGTCGCGCTGGGTACGGCTCCAGAACTCGTCGGTGGCGAAGGACCAGCCGCGCCACTCGGCCACTCCCCCGGTGCCCATCGCGGAGTTGATGACCGACCAGCCGCTGGGCGCGGTGTGGGTCCAGCCGAGGACCCCGGCCGGGATGCCGGTCTCGTCGACGCGGCCGGCGAGCGCCGGGTACAGGCTCTCGAAGGGGTCGGCAGCGCGCTCCTGGACGGGCTTGCCGTCCAGGCCCCAGGCCGGGTCGGGGGTGATGCCGAGCTGCTTGAAGACGGTGGCGGCGACGTCGACGAGCCGGGTGTCGGCGGGCTTGGCGCCGGCGGCGATGCCGGGTCCCTGGGCGAGGACGAAGGTGCGGCGCTCCTCGATGGAGCTGCCGCCGTGGCCGCCGGCGTTCGTGTGGCCGTGGTCGGTGGCGACGATGACCGTCCACCGCTCGGTGGCGTACGTCGGGCGGGCCCTGATCGCGGCGAGGAGGCGGCCGAGGTAGCCGTCGACGACGTCGATCGCCTCGCGGTAGCGGGGGCTGGCCGCGCCGAGGTTGTGGCCGACGATGTCGACCTGACCGAGGTAGACGAAGAGGACGTCCGGGTTCTGATCGCGCAGGATGGATTCGGTGTCGGCGGCGATGGTGGCGTCGTGGCCGGTGTAGCCGTCGCGGTCGCCGTCCAGGACGAGCTTGGCGTCGGCCCCGGCGGTGACCGTGCCCTGGGCGTCCAGGGGCTTCCAGTCGACGGCGGCGTACGTGGAGAGCTGGGGGCGGACCTGGGCGAGGCGGGCGAGGAAGCCGGGGTACCTGGCGTAGTTCTTGCCGGCGAAGGAGTTGTCCTTCACGCCGTGCTTGTCGGGCCAGACGCCGGTGGAGACGGTCGACCAGCCGGGGCCGGAGGAGGTGGCGGCCATCGGGTTCGTGTACAGCAGCGAGGTGCCGTACGTGCCGTTCGCCATCATCGCCTTGAGGTGCGGGGCGCCCGCCGCGGCGATGACGTCGTGGCGCAGGCCGTCGATGCCGACGACCAGGACCTTGTCCTTGCTGGTGCCGTTCGGGAGGGTGGGCGGGGCGGCGTGGGCCGTGGTCGCGGCGGCGAGGGAGCCCACGGCTGCGGCGGAGGCCGCTGCGGCGGTGGTGGCGAGCACGGAGCGTCGGGACATGCCTCGGGACACGTGATCCTCCAGGGGGCGAGGGGGATGGGGCATGAACTGCCTTCTGGAC
This sequence comes from Streptomyces sp. cmx-18-6, assembly GCF_046548915.1. Taxonomy (NCBI): domain Bacteria; kingdom Bacillati; phylum Actinomycetota; class Actinomycetes; order Kitasatosporales; family Streptomycetaceae; genus Streptomyces; species Streptomyces sp. cmx-18-6. The sequence continues at coordinate 930,942 of NZ_JAEBEP010000001.1, forward strand.
CAGACCCGTTACCTTCGCGAGATAAGCGGGCCGCGTCCAGACCTTCGGGGTGCGGGATGAGACCTTCGCAGGAAACCGTGGCCGAAAGATGGCCGGTCAGCTTCCGGTGGCCGTCTTCCAGGCGTCGATGTACGTGTCCAGGTTGGCGCCGATGTCCGACCAGTCCGGCTCGAAGACCTCCACGCCCTCCAACAGGCCCTTGAGTTCGGTGGCGTTGGCGTCGGCGGCCTCGATGTCCGTACGGGCGGCGAAGCCTCCGCCGACCGCGCTGACGTCGCGCTGGGCCTGCTCGGAGAGGAGGAAGTCGAGCAGCTTCTTGCCGTTGTCGCTGTGCGGGGCCTTGGCCAGCAGCCCGGCCGCGTACGGCAGAGCGAAGGTGGTGGGCTTCCCGTCGCCCTTCGCCGGGAACCAGATGGCGAGGTTGGGCATGTCCTTGGACTGGGCGAAGTTCATCTGTACGTCCCCGTTGGCGACCAGGAGTTCACCCTTGTCGACCTTGGGGGCGAGCTTGCCGGTGGAGGCGGACGGGCCGACGTTGTTGGTCTGGAGCCGCTTCAGGTAGTCCATCGCCGGCTCCTTGCCGCCGAAGTCGTGCATCGCCTTGATGAGGACGGCGGTCCCGTCGCCGGCGACGCCGGGGGTGGAGTACTGGACCTTCTCCTTGTACGCGGGGTCCAGCAGGTCCTCCCAGGTGCGGGGCGGGGTGGTGAGCCGCTTCTTGTTGTGGATGAAGCCGAAGTAGTTGTTGACGACGGAGGTCCACTTGGCGTCGGGCGCCTTGTCCGCCGTGTCGACGTGGTCCGCGCCCTTCGGCGCGTACGCCGTCAGGAGGCCCTTGGCGTCGGCCTGCTGGATGAAGGGCGGGAGGGTGACGAGCACGTCGGCCTGGGTGTTGGACTTCTCGCGGACGGTGCGCTGCACCATCTCGCCGGAGCCGCCCTCGACGTACTCGACCTTGATGCCGGTCTCCTTCTCGAAGTCCTTGAAGACCTTGTCGTACCAGCCGTCGCCCCTCTCGCCCTTGAGGCCGTCCGCGCTGTAGACGGTGACGACCTTCTCGTCGGACGCGGCGGAGGAGCCCTGGCAGGCGGTGAGGGTGACGGCGGCGAGGGAGAGCGCGCCGAGGACGGCGACGGGCTGCATGAGGGCATGGGTGCGCATGGGATGTCTTCTCCTGGAGCGGTTGCGTGAACTGGAGGGGTTGCGTGAACTGGAGCGGTTACGTGAAGGGGTTCGGGTTCTCAGCGGTAGGAGGCGCGGGTCCGGATGCGGGAGACGGCGGTCAGGACGAGGAGCGTCGTCGTCATCAGGACCACGGCGAGGGCCGCGCCGGTGAAGAGGGAGCCCCGGTCGGTGGCGGCGAAGATCTGCACCGGGAGCGGGGTCCAGTCGGGCGGGTAGAGCATCATCGTGGCGCTCAACTCCCCCATGGACAGGGCGAAGCAGAGCCCTGCGGCCGCGGTGAGGGAGGGCAGCAGGAGCGGCAGCCTGACCCGCCACAGGACGCGGGCGGGGCTCGCGCCGAGGCTGGCCGCCGCCTGTTCGTACATCGGGTCCAGCCGGCGGGCGGCGGCCGAGACGGACTGGTAGGCGAAGGCGGTGACCAGGACCGTGTGGGCGATGATCACGATCCAGCGGGTGCCGTTGAGGAGCACCGGCGGCCGGCTGAAGGCGACGAGCACCGCGAGGCCGACGACCACGGACGGCACGGCGACCGGCAGCATGAACAGCGCGTCCAGGAGCCGTTTGCCGCGCGCGCCCAGGGAGCTCGCGGCCAGCGCCGCCCAGCCGCCGAGGACCAGGGCGAGCACGCTCGCGCACAGGGCCGTCACCAGGCTGGTGGTCAGCGCCTGGAGGGAGTCGCCGCTCGTGGCGGCGGCGTACCGCTCGGCGGTGGGGCCGGAGGGCAGCGCGCCGGACCAGTTCGTGGCGAACGAGGCGGCGAGGATGACCAGGAGGGGCACCGCGAACAGCGGGACGAAGAGGAGGGCGAACGCGGACCAGGTGGCCCACTTGCCCGTCCGGCTATGCACCAGCACGACGGCTCACCACCCGGTAGAGGCCGTAAAGGCCCACGGAGAGAACGATGTTGACGACGGCGACGACACAGGCGGCCGGATAGTCCGACTCCAGGATCGCTTTGCTGTAGACGAGCATCGGCAGGGTCGTGACCCCTTTCGCTCCGGTGAACAGGACGATCCCGAACTCGTTGAGGCAGAGCACCAGGACCAGGCTGCCGCCCGCCGCGAGTGCGGGGAGCGCCTCGGGCAGGATCACCTGCCGCACGATCCGCAGGGGCCGAGCGCCGAGCGAGGAGGCCACCTCCAGCTGGGCGGTGTCGAGTTGGGAGAACGCGGCGAGCAGCGGGCGCATCACGAAGGGCGTGAAGTACGTGATCTCCGCGAGCAGGACGCCCCAGGGGGTGGTCAGGAAGTGGAAGGGCCCTTCGGCCGCTCCGGTGACGCCCGTCCAGGCTCCGTTGGCCATGCCGACCGACCCGTAGATGAAGAGCAGGGCGAGCGTGATGAGGAAGGACGGGAAGGAGAGGAAGACGTCGATGAACCGGGCGACCGCCTTGCCGCCGGGGAACGGCACGAAGGCGATGACCAGCGCGAGGACGAAGCCGAGGACGAGACATCCGATGGTCGCGCCGACCGCGAGCCACACGGTGGTGGTGAGCGCGTCGCGGAAGGCGGCGGAGGCGAAGACCTCGGTGTAGGGGGCGAGGGACGCGCCGCCGCCGTCCTCCAGGTCGTCGGGGGTGAAGGACTGCCGGACGACGAGGGCCAGGGGGTAGAGGAAGCCGAGCGCGAGGACCAGGACGGGCGGGAGGGCCCAGGCCCAGGTGGGGGTCCCTGCCGGGCGGGCGGGGGCGGTTGGGGGTGCGTCTGTGCGGGCGGCCGGTTTCCGGCGGAGGGTCGCGGGGCTAGCCACCGGCCGACTCCTCTGCTCGCCGGTCCCTTTGGCCGTACGAGGCTTCGGGGGCCTCCGGGGCCGCCCCCGCCGGGAGCAGCATCGCGTCCTCCGCCGCGAAGTGCAGGGTGACCGTCTCGCCGAGGGCCGGCGGGTCCCGCAGTTCTCGGAGGTCGGCCATGAGGCGGTGGCCGGCGATGTCGGCGTGGACGCGGTGGGTGGAGCCGCGCCACTGGACCTCGGTGACCGTGCCCGTGAGCGCGTTGGGCCCGGGGCCGAGGCCGACCAGGTGCGGCCGGACGCAGAGGGTGGCGGTGGCTCCGGGGGCGGCGGCACCGGTGGGGACGTCGAGCGGGTGGCCGCCGAGCGTGACGCGTCCGTCGCCCGTGACGGTGGCCGGGAGGAGGTTGGCGTTGCCGACGAAGGACGCCGTGAACTCCGTACGGGGTCGGCGGTAGAGCTCCTCGGGGGTGCCGCAGTCCTGGAGGCGGGCGCGGTCCATGACGGCGATCCGGTCGGCCAGGGTGAGCGCTTCGACCTGGTCGTGGGTGACGTACAGGATGGAGACCTCCGGCAACTCGCGGTGCAGCCGGGCGAGTTCGGCGAGCATGCCGGAGCGGAGCCGGGCGTCGAGCGCGGAGAGCGGTTCGTCGAGGAGGAGGACGCCGGGACGGATGGCCAGGGCGCGGGCGATGGCGACGCGCTGTTGCTGGCCGCCTGAGAGCTCGCGCGGGTAGCGGGTGGCGTACGCGGCCATGCCGACGAGTTCGAGGGCCTCGGCCACCCGCCCGGCGATCTCGGCCTTGGGGGTGCGGTGGGCCTTGAGGCCGAAGGCGACGTTGTCCTTCACCTTGAGGTGCGGGAAGAGGGCGTACTGCTGGACCACCATGCCGATGCCCCGCTGGTTCGGGGCCAGTTGGGTGACGTCGCGCCCGCCGATGAGCACACGTCCGGCGGCGGGCCGGACGAACCCGGCGACGGCCCGCAGGGCGGTGGTCTTCCCGGAGCCGGAGGGCCCGAGGAGGGCCATGACCTCGCCGGGTTCGACGGTGAGGTCGAGGCGGTCCAGGACGGTGTGCCGCCCGTACGCGACGCTGACGCCGTCGAAGCGGATGCCGCTGGGGGCGGTGGTGGTGGGGGCGGTGGTGGTGGACGGCTGTCCGGTGCCGCTCGGCGCGGTGGTGGCGGGCGGGTGTGCGGTGCCGCTCGGCGCGGTGGTGGTGGACGGCTGTCCGGTGCCGCTCGGCGCGGTGGTGGTGGACGGCTGTCCGGTGCCGCTCGGCGCGGTGGTGGCGGGCGGGTGTGCGGTGCCGCTCGGCGCGGTGGTGGGTCCGCCGCTCATGCCTCGGCCCGCGCGATCAGGTCCGGCAGCTCCGCGACCGACCCGAGGACGTGGGTCGCGCCGTGCCGGGCCAGTTGGTCCTGGTCGTGCGCGCCGGTGAGGACGCCGGCGACGAGCCCGGCGCCGGAGCGTACGCCGCTGAGCATGTCGTACGAGGTGTCCCCCGCCACCACGATCCGCCGCACGTCGTCCACCGCTCCGGTGCGCAGGAAGGCCGCCAGCACCATGTCCGGGTAGGGGCGGCCCCGGCCGCCCGCGTCGGCGGGGCACAGGGTGAGCGGGACGAGGTCCTGCCAGCCGAGGGCGGCGAGGATGGCGTCCTGGGTGGTGCGGGCGAACCCGGTGGTCAGGACGACGGTACGGCCTTCGGCGGCAAGGCGCTCAACTGCCGTCCGCGCCCCGGGAATCGGCGCGATGCGGCCCGCGTCGACGAGTGTCCCGTACGCCTCCTCGAAGGCGGTGTTGGCGTGCTGGGCCTTCTCCTCGCCCCCGAAGAGGTGGCGGAAGACGGAGATCTTGGACTCGCCCATGGTGGCGCGTACGTAGGCGAGTTGGCGGGCGTGCTCGTCGGACCCGGGCCGCACGCCGAGGCGTTCGGCGGCGGCGGAGAACGCCTGCTCGACGAGACCGCCGTCAGCGACGGTGGTGCCGGCCATGTCGAGGACGACGAGGTTGAAGGGGTTGTCGTTCGCTGTCCGTGTTGCTGAAGTCATGTGGTTCACCAGCCCAGTTCGTCGGCGGTCGTTTCGGCGATGGCGGGCGAGCAGGTCATGCCCCGGCCGCCTGGTCCGGTCACCAGCCAGACCCCGTCGCGCACCTGCTGCCGGTGGACGACGCGTGAGGTGTCGGTGCACTGGGCGTAGACGCCCGCCCAGCGACGCCTGACGCGGGGCAGCGGGCGGCCGAGGAAGGACTCGACGACCCGGGTGAGGTGTTCGTACGGCTCCTCGACGGTGTCGAAGGCGAAGGGGTGCTCGTACTCGTGGGTGTCCCCGATGGTCAGCCCGCCGTCCTCGCGCTGCACCATGAGGAGCTGCATGCGGTGCTCGGCGGCGACCGGGTCCTGGGGCTGGTGGGCGTTGAGGGCGTCGAGCGCCTCGCTGCGATATGCGGGGTAGTAGCGGAAGCTGTCGGCGTCGGCGACCGAGGTGGTGAGGGGTTCGCCGAGCGGGTCGGTCTGCATCATCTGGAGGCGGACGCGGCGCACGGGCAGCTCGGGCCCGGCCAGTTCGCGGACGAGCCCGCCGAGCCAGGCCCCGGTCGCCAGGATCACGGCGTCACCGGTGTGGACGTCGCCGTGGTCGTCGCCCACGGAGGCGGCTCCGACGACCTCGCGGACCTCGCGACCGCCGAGGTAGGTATAGCGGCCGGAGGCGAGCAGGGCTTCCTTCAGGGCGAGTTGGGCGGTGCGCGGCTCGACCGCCGCATCGCGCTCGCACCACAGAGCGGCGCTGAACGTGCCGCGCAGGGCGGGGTTGAGGGCGCGGGCCTCCTCGGCGGTGAGCAGCTTGTAGCCGCGCGCCGCCGCGTCGGGCCGGGCGAGCGCCGCCTCGGCGACGGCGACCTCCCGGGCGGTGCGCAGCGGGGTGAGCGAGCCACAGGCCCGAAAGCCGAGACCCGGCACCCGCCGCCCGTACTCCTCCCACAACTCCCGTGCCCGCAGGGCGGTTTCCAGCTCCTCGCCACCGGCTCGGCCACTGACCCATATCTGTCCGAAATTGCGGAGCGATGCCCCGCGCGCCTCGCTCTCGCGCTCGATCTGTACGACCTCGTGGCCGCGGCTGACTGCGTGCCAGGCGTGCATGGTTCCCACCACGCCGGCTCCTACGACGATGACTCTCACGGCGGCCACGCTCCTCGGGGCGGGTGTCCCGGACACGTCCGGTCGACGACGGGATGGTGAACGACCCCCCAAGCTTGGACTAGACCCGTTACGTTTTCGTTATCGGAGGAAGTCGGCATGTGCCCGGCGGGGCCGGTCAGCGCCCGCTGTCACCCCGACGCGTGGGTGCCGCCCGGATGCGCGGTGCCGCCCGGATGCGTGGTGCCGCCCAGATGCGTGGTGAAGGAGAACCGGTCCCCCCGGAACAGGGTCCGCACCCGCTCCACCGGACGCCCCTCCGTGTCCCGGGAGAGCCGGTGCAGCAGGAGCATCGGCAGGGCGGGCGGGGTCCCGATGAGCAGGGCCTCGCGGGGGGTGGCGAGCACGGTCTCGATCCGCTCGTCGGCGTCCCCGAACGCGATGCCGAGCCGCTCGCGGAGGTAGGCGTAGAAGGAGGAGTCGGGCTCGAACTCCACGTCCAGGCGCGGGAGTCGGGCGACACTGACATACGTGCTCTCCAGCCCGACCCGCTCGTCGTCCGCGAGCAGCACGCGCTCCAGGTGCCAGACGGGTTCGCCCCGGCCGATCCTGATCTCGGCGGCCAGCGCCTCGGGGCAGGGGAAGCGTTCCAGGCCGATGAGGTGCCGGCCGGGCCGCCGGCCCTGCCGCCGGACCCCCTCGGTGTAGCTGGCGAGCGAGAGCGGCTGCTCCAGCTTGGGCCCGGCGACGACGGTGCCGCGCCCCTGCCTCCGCAGCCGCCCCTCCAGCAGGAGTTCGCGCAGCGCCTGCCGTACGGTCTCGCGCGACACCTCGTGGCGCAGGGCGAGGTCCCGCTCGGTGGGCAGGAGCCCGCCCTCGCCCAACTCGTCGAGCAGCAGGGAGATTTGTGCCTTGACCGCGTAGTACTTGGGGATGCGGCCGTGCTCCGGGATGCCGGAGCGGATCGGTGCGCCAGGTGCCTGGTCGTTCGGGTAGTCCACCGCCCGATGGTGGCAGACGCGGGTGAACGGCCTGGTGGGGGCCGTGGGGATTGGGGGCGTGGGGCGTGGAGCCGTGGAGCGTGGGGCTGTGGAGCCGTGAGGCGTGGAGCCGAGGGCCGTGGTCAGCCCGCCGTCGTACGCATCCGGCGGCCCTTCGCCACGAGCGCCCCGCCGCAGAGGACGAGCAGTGCGGCGACGGCTCCGGCCCAGGGCAGGAGCTCCGGTCCGGTGCGGGCGAGTTCGGGCAGCGGGCGTCCGGTCCCGTAGTGGGGCGGCAGCGCGGGCCGCTCCTTGCCGCCGCCGTCCACCCGGGGAGGCGTCGAGCTGTCCGGGTTCCCGGGGCGGACGGGTTCGGGAGTGCGGACGGGTTCGGGGGCGCGGGAGCCAGGAGCGGTGGGCGTTCCCGTGGGGGCGGTACCCGTACCCGTGGGCGCGGGGGTGGTCGTAGGTGCGGTGGTGGGCGCGGGTGTGGAGGACGCGGAGGGGGATGCCTCCGTACGGGGGCGGGGCTCGGCGGGAACGTCCGTACGGCTCCCGATGTCCGGTTCCGTACGCTCCGGCCGGGGGACCTCGCCCGTCGCGCCGTCGACGATCACGAACCGGTACTCCCCCGACTCCCCCACCCAGTCGCCGTCCTCCCGGCCGCCGCCCTTGGCCTTGTCCTGGTGGCGGCGCTGGACGACGGCGGCGTGGGCGGTGACCCGGCCCGGCACGGCGTCGGAGGTGAAGGCCATCTGGACCCGGACGCTGACGGTGCCGCCGGCGGGAACGGTGACCCCGAGGAAGTCGTCGCCGAAGTGGCCGGAGTCGCCGGAGTCGCCGGTGCCTGCGGAGTCACCGGCGTCTCCCGAAGCATCGGTGCCTCCCGAAGGACCGGTGCCTCCCGAAGCGCCGGTGCCCTTCGAAGCGCCGGTTCCGCCGCCGCCGAAGACCCCGATCTGTTCGTGGCGGTCGGTGGTCTCCCAGCTGACGCGGTGCTCCGTCCCGGGGTGGCCGGGCTCGGAGAACTTCACCTGGATCTGTTCGGCGGTCAGCCTGCGGTCCTCGTCGGTGAGCACGAGCACCGGGTGCAGGGCACGGCAGGGCGCGTCGGTGGTGTTGGTGAGGTCGAGCAGCCAGGTCCCGTACCCGCCGCCGGAGGCGTACGTCTTCGGGGCGTCGTGGATCCGGGTCTCGACGGGGAACTCCTTGGCGTCCCGGTCACCGCAGGCGGGCTGCTCGTCGGCGGCCCCGGCAGCGGATAAGGAGGCGGGGATGACGTCCGGGGCCGGGCGGGCGGCGGCCTGCGAACCGCCCAGGAGCGCGGCGGGCACCGCGATCCCGGCGGCCAGCCCGAGGGCGGCGAGCGCACGGGCGTCACGCAGCCGCGCGCAGGAGGTGGGGGACATGGGGGGCACCCTTCGCTGCTCGCGAACGACCGGGGCGGGGGCTCCGGTTGTGGCCTCCGACGCAAGCACGCGCGCGCGGACTCAGAGAGTCGACATGCCGACACCGTTCATACGATCACCCGACTGACGGACTTTCCGAGCCGCCAGCACCAGAGGACCTCAGCCCCTCAGACCCCTCAGGCGTCTCGGCCCCCTCGCCCCCGGACCCTCAGGCATCTCGAACTCCTCGACCCCTCAGGCGTCTTCGGGGCCGATCAGACTCGCACCGGACACCAGGGCCCGGGCGGTGTCGGCGAAGTACTGCTCGTCGGCGGCCGGGGCGAGGCCGAGCAGGACGCCCTGACTGAGCCCGATGAGCACCGCCCGCAGCGCGGTGGCCAGGTGGTGCGCCTGCTCCGGCGTCACGAGTCCCCCGCCGTGCGGCCTGCCGGCGAACAGGGCGACCAGCCGGGCCTCCTGGGCACGGATCGACTCGGCGAGCCGGGAGCCCACCTCGGGGTCGTGCAGGGCCAGGTCCAGCAGGGTGAACTGCAACGACTGGTCGGCCGACGCGCCGCCGGCGTCACAGGTCCGCCGGTAGTGCCGGGCGAAGGCGTCGACCGCCCCCAGGAGATCCGCACCGGCGGGGACCACCTGCTCGATCTCCTCGTAGTGCGGCTGGAGATAGTCGTCGACCAGGGCCACCAGCAGGCCGCTCTTGCTGCCGAACAGCGAGTAGACGGCCCCGGTGGTCAGCCCGGCCCGCTCGACGATCTCGTCGAGCCGGGCGCGGTAGCCGTCCCGGGAGACGACGCGGAACGCGGCGTCCAGCAGGGCACGGCGGTTGCGTTCCTTGGCTTCGGCTCTCGTCAGTCTCATAATTCCATTATCCTAGTAATCAGATTACGAAAGAGTGTGAGTACGGAAGAGCACCGTGCGTGCGACAGAGCACCCAGGGCGAGCAAGCATCAGATCAGAGAGGAACCCCCATGACACCCATGCTGGCGGGAGCCATCGGAGACGGCGTATTCAAGGTGGTGCTCGGCGCGGTCCTCGTCGTCGGCAGCGCACGGTTCGACGATCTGCTCGGCGTGCCCGCCTGGTCGCTGGTCATCGCGGGCGCGGCCCTGCTGATCGGCGGCGGGATCGAGGTCAGGTACGTGCGCCGCCGCGCGATGGCCACCTGCCTGCGGCTCATGATCGCCTACGACGGCGGTTGGGTGCTGGCGACGGCCCTCGCCCTGGTGACGGCCTGGCAGGGCAGCACGCTCGGGGGCGAGATATGGATCGCGTACCTGACGGTGGCCCCCCTCGTGTTCGCCGCACTGCTGGTGGGCGCCGCCGCTGCCTCCGTACGGTCGTCGACTCCGGGCACACCGGCGGGCGACCGCGCACCCTGACCCCCACCCCGCCCCGCCCCACTCACCCGGCCGGGCCCCGCCCGCCCCCTACCCCCGCGCCCCCACCCGTCCGAACACCGGCGCGAGGACCAGCTGGGCCGCGCCCTCCGCGACGGGCCGGTCGCCGCCCCCCGCGACGGTGACGGGAACGGCCGCCCGGCCCCCGCCCCGGGCGGCCCGCTCCTCGATCACGGCGCGGACGCCCCGTACGTACGCGTCCTCGTCGGCCGCCACCGTGCGGCCGCCCAGCACCACCCGGTCGATGTCGAGCAGCCCCACCAGGTTCGCCGCACCCGCGCCCAGCACCCGCGCCGCCTCCGCCCGGTCGCCGCGCGCCTCGGCGGCCAGGCACAACGCCTCGATGCAGCCGCGCCCCCCGCACCCGCACAGGGGCCCGTCCAGCTGGAGGGTCTGGTGGCCGAACTCCCCCGCCCCCGTCCGCGCCCCCCGGTGCACCTCGCCGCCCAGGACGAGGCCCGCGCCCAGCCCCGTACCGAGGTGGAGGTAGGCGAAGTCGCCGCGCGGCTCGGCCGGCGACAGGGCGAGGGCGAGGGCGGCGGCGTTGGTGTCCTTGTCCACGACGACCGGGAGCCCGGTGCGCGTCGCCAGCGCGTCGCGCAGCGGGTAGCCGTCCCACTGCGGGAACCCGGTGACCCGGTGGAGCACTCCGCCCCGGTGGTCGAGCGGGCCGGGCACGGCGACGCCGACGCCCAGCACCGGCTTGTGCGGTTCGGCCGCGCTCAGGTCCCGTACGGCTTCCGCCGCGCCGGCGAGGACCCGGTCCGCCGGAGCGCCGAAGTCGAGCGGCGCGGTGGTGACCGCGACGGACCGGCCCGCGAGGTCGACGAGGACGGCGGTGAGGCCGTCCCGGTCCAGGTGGAGGCCCACGGCGAACCGGGCGTCGGGGACCAGGCGGAGCACCGTACGCGGTTTGCCGCCGGTGGACGGGCGCAGACCCGCGCCCACGACCAGCCCGTCCGCCCGCAGCCGCGCGGTGATCTTGCTGACGGCCTGCGGGGTGAGGCCGGTGCGCTCGGCGAGCTCCAGACGGCTGATGCCCTCGGTCCCGGCCGCCCGCAGCAGGTCCAGGACCAGCGCCGCGTTGTGGTGGCGCAGCGCCGGCAGGTTGACCCCGGCTCCGGCCCCTACCTCTGCCGCTGCTCCTGCTCCTGCTCCTGCTCCTGCCTCTACCTCGGCCCCTGCCGCTGTCTTCGTCCGGCTGCTCCCGTGCACGGTTCGCTCCTGTCCGCCTCCGCCTCCGCTCACCTTCACCGCGCCACCCCTCACCTCTTCGCCCCTCGCTTCTTCGCCCCTCACTCTTCACCCCTGTTCACCGCCCCATTGTGCCGGTCGCTTGCACTTCAGCAACAGCGTTGCCAAAGTGGAACGCATGACTGCTACCGCCCCTCTCCGCGTGGCCCTCGTCGGCTACGGCCTGGCCGGCTCCGTCTTCCACGCCCCGTTGATCGCCGCGACCGAGGGCCTGGTCCTCGACACGGTCGTCACGTCGAACGAGGAGCGCCGGGCCGAGGCCCGCGCCGCCTACCCGGAGGTCGCTTTCGCCGCCTCGCCGGACGAGCTGTGGGAGCGCGCCGGCGAGCTGGACCTCGTCGTGATCGCCTCCCCGAACAAGACGCACGTCTCGCTCGCGACGGCCGCCCTCAAGGCCGGGCTGCCGGTGGTCGTGGACAAGCCGATCGCCGGGACCGCCGCCGAGGCGCGCGAGCTCGCGGCCCTCGCGAAGGAGCGCGGACTGCTGCTCTCGGTCTTCCAGAACCGCCGCTGGGACAACGACTTCCGCACGCTCGCCGCCCTGATCGCGGACGGCGAGCTGGGTGACGTACAGCGCTTCGAGTCCCGGTTCGAGCGGTGGCGGCCGCACCCGAAGGGCGGCTGGCGCGAGTCGGGCGACCCGGAGGAGATCGGCGGTCTGCTGTACGACCTGGGCAGCCATGTCGTCGACCAGGCGCTGGTGCTGTTCGGCCCGGCGGTCCAGGTGTACGCGGAGTCGGACGTACGGCGTCCGGGCGCGGCGGCCGACGACGACACGTTCATCGCGATCACGCATGTGAACGGGGTCCGCTCCCATCTGTACGTCAGCGCCACCACGGCCCAGCTCGGCCCGCGTTTCCGGGTGCTCGGCTCGACGGCGGGCTATGTGAAGTACGGCCTGGACCCGCAGGAGGCCGCCCTGCGCGAGGGCCGGCGTCCGGGGGCCGGCAGTGAGCCGTGGGGCGAGGAGGTGGAAACGCTGTGGGGCCGGATCGGCTCCGGCGAGTCCCCGCTGACCGGCGGCGGCACCCCGGTCCGCACGCTGCCCGGCGACTACCCCGCGTACTACGCCGCCGTCACCGCCGCCCTGCGCGGCACCGGCGGGAACCCGGTCACCGCGCTCCAGGCGGCAGCGGCCCTGGACGTACTGGAAGCGGCACGCCGCTCGGCCCGCGAGGGCACCGCCGTAACCCTGCCCGCGACTCCGTCCGGCGAGGAGCTGCACACCTCATGACCACCACCTCCCCCACGATCTCCGAGCTGATCGCCCAGGAGCGCCGGCTCACGCTCCCCCGCTTCTCCCACGACGACGCGTTCACGCTCGGCAGCCTGCTGGTGGCGCTGGCCCGGGAGCGGCACGCGCCGGTGGCCATCGACATCCGGCGCGGGGCGCAGCAGTTGTTCCACGCGGCGCTGCCGGGTTCGAGCGCGGACAACGACGCGTGGATCGACCGCAAGCGCAAGGTGGTCGAGCGGTACGGCGAGAGCTCGTATCTGGTCGGCACCCGGTTCCGGGCGAAGGGGACCACCTTCGAGGAGTCGTCACGCCTGGACCCGGACGTGTACGCGGCGCACGGCGGATCGTTCCCGATCGCGGTGCGGGGCGCGGGCGTGATCGGCACGGTCACCGTCTCCGGTCTGCCGCAGGCGGAGGACCACGCGATGGTGGTCGAGGCGCTGGAGCAGTTCACGGCGACGGCGGGGGGCTGAGGGGCGTACGCACGCGTACGGGGCCGGGGGCGTGGTCGCAGCGGCCCCCGGGCCCACTCGCCTCGGCTTACGCGCCCTTCAGCTCCTGCCGCTGCCGACCGAGGCCCTCCACCTCCAGCTCCACCACGTCTCCGGCCCTCAGATACGGCTTCGGCTCGGGCTGCCCCATGGCGACCCCTGCGGGCGTACCGGTGTTGATGACATCGCCCGGGTAGAGCGTCATGAAGTGGCTGAGATAGCGGACGACCTCGCCGACCGGGAAGATCTGGTCGGCGGTGGTGCCGTCCTGCTTCAGCTCGCCGTTGACCCAGAGGCGCAGCGGCAGGGCCTGCGGGTCGGGGACCTCGTCGGCGGTCACCAGCCAGGGGCCCAGCGGGTTGAACGTCTCGCAGTTCTTGCCCTTGTCCCAGGTGCCGCCGCGCTCGATCTGGAACTCGCGCTCCGAGACGTCGTGGGCGGTGGCGTACCCGGCGACGTGGGCGAGTCCGTCCTCGGCGGATTCCAGGTAGCGGGCGGTGCGCCCGATGACGACGGCGAGCTCGACCTCCCAGTCCGTCTTACGGCTGCCGCGCGGGACGAGCACCGTGTCCTCGGGCCCGACGACGGTGTCGGGGGCCTTGAAGAACAGGATCGGCTCCGCCGGGATGTCCGCACCGGTCTCGGCGGCGTGGTCGTGGTAGTTCAGCCCGATGCACACGATCTTGCCGATGCGCCCCAGCGGCGGACCCACGCGCAACCCCGCCGGGTCGAGGGCGGGCAGCACACCGGGGCTGTCGGCGGCTGCCCGGACCCGGGCGAGGGCCCAGGCGTCGGCGAGCAGGTCGCCGTCGACGTCGGGGATGATCCCCGACAGGTCACGCAGAGTCCCGTCCCGGTCGAGAAGTGCGGGGCGCTCCGCGCCCGCCGTACCGACTCGAAGCAGCTTCAACGGTCCAACTCCTCTTGTTCGAGGTGGGGCCCTTCGGCGGGGTGCGGCCGGCGAAGGGCTTGGCCGATCCTCCAAGAGTCGCGATCACTCCGCAAGACCGCGTTCACACACTGGACCGGCGCGGTGGCCCGCCCCGACTACGCCGCTTTGGCCATGGCGCCGCCCGGGGCAGCCGTGTCCCGGTACATGTCGCGGTACAGCCAGGCCCGCTCAAGGGCGCTCCAGGCGGTGGTGGTGACGACGTACAGCGCGGCGGCGAGCGGGACGACGGCCACGGTGATCAGGGTGGCGAACGAGAGCAGCGGCATCATCTTCGTCATCGCGCCCATGCCGGGCACCGGCTGCCCGTCCGGACCGGCGGCGGGGGTCATCGGGTTGGCCGCCATCTGCCGCTTGGTCAGCCGGTAGCTGAAGGTGGCCACGGCGAGGACGAGCGCGAACAACCCGACGTACACCCAGCCCTGCGGCCCGAAGACCCCACCCTGCGCGAGGGCGTCGTGCCAGCGCCCGCCGAGCGGCGCGCCGAGGAGGTCGTGGCGCAGGAGGGAGTTGGGCTCGCCGCCGATGGAGCCGCTGGAGAACAGGTGGTAGAGCAGGAAGAACGCGGGCATCTGGAGCAGGCTCGGCAGGCAGCCGGAGAGCGGCGAGACCTTCTCGGCGGCGTGCAGTTCCATGATCGCCTTCTGCATCCGCTCGGGGTTCTTCCCGTGCTTCTCGCGGAGTTCGGCGATCTGCGGCTGGAGCCGGCTGCGGGCCTTCTGCCCGCGTGCGGCGGCCCGCGAGAGGGGGTGGACGGCGAGCCGGACGAGGGCGGTGAACAGGATGATCGCGGCGGCGGTGGACGCGTTCTGGAACAGCGGCTGGAGCAGGTCGGCGAGGGAGCCGACCAGGCTCGCGAAAGCGGACATGAAGGCGGACATGGGTGAGCCCTCCGGGGGTCTCGTCGTGCCGGGAGTGAGGACGTACGCGTGCGGTACGCGGTACGCGGCAGGACGGCCGGTGCGGGGGCGCTACGGGATGGACGTGCGGGAGTGCCCTACGCGGCGGCGGCCGTCAGGAGGGCGTGCCCGGGCGCTCGGGGCCGGGTGCGGCCCCGGGCGTCGGGGTCGCGTTGGGGCAGGAAGGCGGTGCGCTTCTCCCGGTCCCTGATCGCCGTCCGGACCCGGGTGCGGGGCACCGGGGGCGCGCAGCGGGCGCTGATGACGGAGCAGGCGAGGAGCGCGGAGCCGGCCGCGGCGGTGGCGGCGAGCGCGACGGCGGCAGAGAGGCTGCCGCCCTCGGCGAGGAGGACCTCGGTGAGGAGGAGGACCAGGAGGCCGGCGGGCCGGAGCAGCCGGGCGAAGACACCGCGCAGACGGCTCGCGTCACGCATGGGCGCCTCCTCTCCGTTGTCCGTACGGTCTGCCGTCGATCCTGGCACTCCATTCGTTATACACGATGATCGGCCGGGATCCGCTGGGCTCAGCCGCGCCCGAGGGGCCTGCGGGGGCTGTGATGGCTGCGGGGGCTGCGGGGACTGTGATGGCTGTGATGGCTGTGATGGCTGTCGATCACCGGGGGCGCATGGCGGTGAGCTTCGCCCAGACGACGAGCCGGTAGCGGGAGCTGAACTCGGGGGTGCAGGTGGTCAGCGTCAGGTAGTACCCGGGCTCGCTGTAGCCGGCGGAGGTCGTGATGTTGCTGCGGGGCACGGGGGCGATGACCCCGCTGTCGGAGGGGAGGGTCCGCGCGAGGCTCTTGTCGACGGTGTACGTGTAGACGGCGTCCCGGGTCTCGACGGTGATCCGGTCGCCGGGCCGCAGCCGGTCGATGCGCCGGAAGGGCTCGCCGTGGGTGTTGCGGTGCCCGGCGAGGGCGAAGTTCCCGGCCCGCCCGGCCTGGGCGGTGCGCGTGTAGTGCCCGACGTACCCGCGGTCGAGGACGCCGCCCTTGCCGGTGCCCTCGGCGACGGGGGCGGTGAGGCCGATGCGGGGGATGCGCAGGACGGCGTACGCCTGGTCCCAGCGGGGGGAGGCGCGGGCGGGTTCGGGGGCCGTGGCGGCGGTCGGGGCCGGCGCGTCGGGGCCACGTGTACCGGCGGAGCCGGCGGCGGAGGGCAGAGGCTCGGGCACCACGGGGTCGCCGCTCGGGGCGGCCGGCGGAGGCGGGCCCCACTCCCGCTGAAGGGCCTGGACGGTACGCCCGGCATCCTGGCGGGCCTCCCGGTTGGTCCACCACAGCTGATGGACGACAAGAAGAAGAAGCACCAGACCGAGGGTGACGACGAGCTCGGCGAAGACCCAGAGCCCCCGCGCGAGGAGGTAGGGGGCGGGGGCGGGCCGCGCGGGGGCGGGTCGCGCGGGGGCGGGGCGCGCGGGGGCGGGGCGCGCGGGGGCGGGGCGCCCATGGGTGTACCGCGCGGGGACGTATCGGGTGGGGGCGGGGCGCCCATGGGCGTACCGCGTAGGGACGAGCCGCGCAGGGATGTATCGGGCAGGGACGAGCCGCGCGAGCGCGTACCGCGCACGGGCATCCCGCCGCGCCCCCCGCGCGCGCCAGACCACGCCAGGCACGGGAATCCGCTTCCGCTTCGACCCCCGGCCCAGCCCACGCCCCCAGGACCACGCCGACTCACGCTTCGGCCCGGGCCCGGGCTCGGGCTTCCACTCGCGCTCGGGGTCGGGCTCCCGCTTCCACTCGCGCTCCGGCTCCGGTTCACGCTTCCGCTCGCGCTCCGGCTCCCGCTCGGGCTCCGGCTGGGCCTCCGGCTCACGCTTCCACTCGCGCTCGGGCTCCGGCCCCCACTCCCGCTCACGCTTCCGCTCCGGCTGGACCTCCCGCTCACGCTTCCGCTCGGGCTCCGGCTCACGCTTCCGCTCCGACACGGCGGGCACGATAGGGCCAAAGCCCGTAACTCTCCATACGTCTCCAGTCGATCGGCCCTTCACACCCACTTCACACCCCCCTCCACCGCTCCCCACCTCCCTCCCCCGGCGGTCGCGATCCGGCAGTACCGTGTGGTCCATGCGCCCCGACACGCCTGCCGACCACACCACCGAAGCCGAGCGCCTGCTCCGCACCGCGGCGCAGTACCCCGAGGACCAGGAACCGCTGGTTCTCCGGGCCGCGGCCCACTTGGAACTCGCCGGTGACCGTGCCCGCGCGAGCACCCTCTACGACGACCTGCTCGCCGCCCCCGGGTCCACCGTGGAGAACCCGCACCTGATCAAGGCCCTGAAGGCGGCCAACCTCTGGGAGTACGGGCACGAGGCCGAGGCCCGCGCGATCATCGAGGGCATCCGCACGGCGGCCCCGCCGGCCGCGGCGCCCTGGCAGGTCGCCGCGGAGACCCTGGAGGCGCACGACGAACTGGAGTCGGCGCACGACGTCCTCTCCGCCGCGCTGACCCTGCTGCTGGCCCCGGGCGAGGAGGTCCCGTACGCCACGCAGTCCCTGCTGACCGGCCGGCACCGGGTGCGCCGGCTGATGGGCCTGGACCACGACGCGTGGGACGAGCTGGCCGGGGCCCTGCACACGGCCCCGGTCCCCCTGGACGAACTCCACGACCCCAAGCGCCTGTGGTCGCTGGGCTCTTCGGACCCGGCCGAGCTGAAGGCGGAGATCACCCGCCTGCGGGCGGAGCTGGGCACGTACCGCACGGCGCTCTCCCGCCCGTTCCCGGTGGCGGTGCTGCACTGGCCCGCCACCGAACTGGGCGAACTCCTCACCGCATACCCGGAGTTGACCGAGGAGTACGTGGACCACGCCACGCACCTGACCCGCCTGGAGGCAGCCTTGCGCGACCTCCAGGCCACGGGCACCCCGAACCTGGGCATCGTCACGGGCACGGTCCCCTCGTACGAGGCGTTCGCCGCCTCCGAGGCCACCTCCCCCACCACCCCGAGCCTCCTCCCCCAATACGCCACCACCCTCGCCGCCCGAGGCCGCGCCACCCCCTGGCCCCCGCCCCGCACGGCCGCCTGCTGGTGCGGATCGGGGCAGGCATACGGGGTGTGCCACGGGGGCGGGTGAAAAGCAGTGAGCACGGCCAAACCCTCCTCCCCCGGCGTCTCCGTCCGCATGAGCCGCCAGTCGAGCCGTGACACCGCCCCCGAGGTCGCGGTGCGCAAGCTCCTGCATGCGGCGGGCTACCGCTTCCGGGTCAACGCGCGCGTGCCGGGCATGGCGAGACGGACGATCGACATCGCCTTCACGCGCGCCAAGGTGGCCGTCATGATCGACGGCTGCTTCTGGCACGGCTGCCCCGTGCACGCCACGCAACCGAAGGCGAACGCCCAGTGGTGGCGTGACAAGCTGGACCGGAACATGGCTCGCGACCGGGAGACGACCGAGCATCTCGCCGCCGCGGGGTGGACGGTGCTGCGCTTCTGGGAGCACGAGGCCCCGGTCGGCGCCGCCGACCTGGTGGCGGCGGTCGTCGAGCAGGAGCGGCAGACACGGAACAAGGGCGGGGGCCTATGAGCAAGCTGCGGTTCGTCGATGTGTGCGCGGGCGCGGGCGGGTTGGCGCTGGGACTGGAGAAGGCGGGATTCGATCCCGCGCTGCTCCTGGACCGGAAGGCGGTGGCCTGCGAGACGCTGCGCCTGAACCGACCGGCGTGGAACGTCCTGGAGACGGACCTCCTGGACTTCGACCCGGCGGAGCACCAGCACACCTACGACGTGGACCTCCTCTCCGCCGGGCTGCCCCGCGTGAAGTCCAGCGCGACCGTGGCGCGGGCGGAGACGGAGGAGGAGCTGCGCCTGTTGGAGGCCACGGTTCTGCTCGCCCACTCCATCCAGCCCCGTGCGTTGCTCATCGAGAACGTTCCCGGGCTGGTGGACTCCCCGAACTTCGAGGGCGTACGGGAGTTCATCCGCAAGGAGCTCGAGCATCTCGGCTACCGGTTCCGCTGGTTCGTCCTGAACGCCGCCGACTTCGGCGTGCCGCAGGACCGCAAGCAGGGCGTGCTCGTCGCCCTGAAGGAGCGGTACTTCCCAGCGTTCAGCCCGCCGGTTCCGACGGTCTCCGAGCACATCCCGGTGGGGCGGGCGCTGCGCCGCTCCATGGCCGCACGCGGTTGGCCCGGCGCGGACGCGTGGGCGGCACAGGCCCTGAGCGTCGCGCCGACGCTGGTGGGCGGCTCGGACAAGCGCGGCGGGGCGGACCTGGGGCCGACCGGGACGAAGAAGGCGTGGGCGCGCATGAGGGTCAACGGAGGAACACTCGGCAACGAGGTCCCGGGCCCGGACGACAGCCCCTCCGGAGTCATCACGATCACGGTTCCGCAGGCGGCCCTCCTGCAGTCCTTCCCTCCGGACTGGGTGTTCGCCGGGAAGAAGACCGTGCGGTACCGACAGATCGGCCACGCCTCCCCTCCCCCGGTCGGCACCGCGCTCGGACGGTCCATCGCCGCCGCCCTGAGCAGCTGATCCAGGAGGGGCGAGGACCTTGAACATGAGCGGACGGCGCGTCTTGATCCCTGGCTACACTTGCACACCATGACCCATCCCTCCCCCCCTTCACTTCCCCCTGCGAAGTTCGCGATCGTGGACCTTTTCGCCGGGCCCGGCGGCCTCGACATCGCCGCCACGATCATGAAGGACGAGGGCGTCGAGAGCATCGGCGTGGAATGGGACGAAGCCACGCGTTCCACGCGGGCCGCCGCGGGCCTGCTGACCACCGAGGTCAGGGACGTCGCGGAGCTCGGCCCGTGCGACCCCTCGGTCGTCGAGGCGACGGTGCTCACCGGCGGTCCCCCCTGCCAGTCGTTCTCCGTGGCGGGGAGTCGCAAGGGCCATCAGGCTCTGGACGACGTGCTGCGTCTGGCCACGCGACTGGCCGGCCACGAGGACGAGGCGTCGTTCGACGTCGCGTGGAAAGAGGTCAAGGCCGAGACCGACGCCATGACGGACGACCGGACGGGGTTCGTGCTGCAACCGCTGCGGTGGATCATGGAGGCGAAGCTCAAGCGCCACCGGCCGTACGAGGTGATCGTGCTGGAGCAGGTGCCCACGGTGCTGCCGGTGTGGAAGCACTTCGCGGACCTCCTCCGGAGGACCGGCTACGCCGCCGAGGCCCATGTGCTGCACACCGAGGACTACGGCGTCCCGCAGACGCGGCGCAGGGCGGTCCTGATCGCTCAGTTCGCCCCGGGGAACGAAGGCCGGAAGGTCCGGTTCCCCGAGGCGACGCATCAGCGGTACCGGAAGGGGGCCGAACGTCTGCCCCCGACACACGACCACCGGGACGGATCGCTGTTCCGCACCTCGCACAGCGGGGGCGACGTCGAGCCCTGGGTGTCCATGGGGGACGCGCTCCGCGCCACGCGGACGTCCGAGTTCGTCATGGTGTCCAACTACGGCTCCGGCGGCGATCCCAAGAACCGCGGACGCCGCGAGTCCGGGGAGCCGGCCCCGACGATCACCGGCAAGGTGCGTCGTAACCGCCTCTACCCCCTGCGGAAGAACGGGTCCGGCGAGATCGTGATCAGGGAGGAGGAGCAACTCGAACGCCTCTCCCCGGCGGAGGCCGGACTGCTCCAGACCTTCCCCGCCGCCTACCCCTGGCGCTCCACCGACGTGGCGCAGCAGATCGGCAACGCCATTCCGCCGCGCCTGTCGCTGCACATCCTGAGCATGGCGCTGCTCCGCGAACCGCCGCGGGAGAAGTGGTACAGGCAGTTGCAGGAGTGGCAACCGCAGGGAGAGCCACCGCTGTTGGCGGCCCCGCCGGTGACCGTTCGGCGGTCGGCGCCGCCTCAGACCTCGCCCGCGGCGCCCTCGTCGGCGTCCGGCCGTCCTCGTACCGGCGCTTCGGCGAAGAGTTCGGCGAAGTGATCGACGAGCACGTCCACCGATCGCTCCGGGGTCTTCTCCTCGTACGGCCCGATGGGCAGGTCCCTGCGGGGGACGGCCGGGGCTGACTCCGCCGCCTCGATCCACTCCCGCAGTGGCCTGCCGTCCCGGTCGGCATCGGGCGCGACGACGTCGTACATGAGGGTCGCGGCGGAGGCGTTGACAGCCGCCACCAGCGCGTTCACCTCTCGTCCGGTCCGCACGGCGCCCCGCTCCAGCAGGCGCACCGTGGCCTGCGCCGTAGGTCGATGGTCCATCACGTCGACCCGCAGCGCGGTGTTCAGCATGTCCTGGTTCGTGCACATGGTCACCACCGGACCGTAGTCGGGTCCGTCGCGGAACAACTCGGCGGCCCACCACAGTCGGGCGAACGCCTGGATGTCCCCCGGTCCGCGGAACCGTCGAACGGCGACCTTCGATGCGCCGCCTTCCGACTTGGCCGCCAGGTGGCGCCAGACGACGTAGTCCGGGGCCACCCCCAGCGCCAGGTAGTTCCAGATCCGGCGGTCCGCCGCCTCACGTCGCGTGAGCCTGAGCGTCGCGTGCAGGCGAGGAGCCAGCCAACCGTCCGCGGCAGTCGGCCTGTCGTCCCGGAACTGGTACATGGCGTCCTCGACCAAGGCACGCACCGGGGCCAGTTCCGCGCGGCTCTCGCCGTCGTGCGGCAGTGGTTCGGTGGTCTTGTTGAGCGCTATGGCGGGTACGTCCTCCTTGCCGGAGAGCAGCCCCTCGGTGAGGTACTGCGCCGCGTTGAGGTCCGCGAGCAGCGCCAGGCGTTCCGGGAGGAAGCTCGGCTTGTCGGTCATGCGTCGGCCCCTCGGTGAAGGCCCTCCAGGCCACGGATGGTGGTGCTCAGCGCCTTGGGCACGTCGGCCCTGCGGGTGGCGGCGTAGTGGATGCGCGGTTGGAGGTCGGTCCACCCGGAGGTTCCGGTCCGTCGTCGGTGGACCTCGCCCAGCGCGTCCTCCACGGGGCGGTCGGGCACGACGTCGGGCAGCATCTCGCGCAGCACCTCGCCTCTCCAATCACGGGGGAACAGCGGGGTTCCGTCGTCCTCGATCTCCAGATCACCGATGGCGGTGTGGAAGACGGCCGTCCACACGTCCGTGCACATCTGGGCGAGGAGCAGATCCCGCACCATGTTGTCGACCGAGGTGCCGTTGCCGCCGATGAGGTCGGAAACTCCCTCGAAATCGGTGTTGATGTGCACGACGGGAAGGTCACCGGACGTGTCCACGGCCCAGGGCACCTCATGGAAGCGACGCAGCCATTGCGGGCCCTCGCGGAAACCGACCTCGACGACGTCGAGTTCCCGATCGCGCAGCGGGGCTTCGGCCTTCAGGTCGACGATCCAGTCCTTGGTCGAGGCGGCGATCTCACGTCCCGCCACGCCGTCCACCGTGGCGACGACATGGACGGACATCGTGGCGCGGTCCAGATGGTCCGCACGCCACAGGTCGAGGTGCCCCACCCACTGTCGTCCGCCCTCCGCCCCGGGGGCGAGGGTCGCGGTGACCCGGGTGTTGGTGGCCCCCTCGCTCAGCACGACGACGACCGCGAGGTCGGTCCAGGGGCTGTCGGGAGCGGTCGCACTGCCCGGCACGGTGGCCGTGACCTTCATACGGAGCCACTCCCAGTCGTCCCGTCCCGTCGCGCCGGGGGCGACGACCTGCTCGACGGCGGAGAAGGCGCTGGTGTCGAGGGGGTCCCTGATGTCGTCCGGACCCCGCAGCTCGACGGAGGCGACCCGGAGCGAGACCACACCGGGAAGTCGCCGGTAGGGGTACGCCCTCATGCCTGGGCCCCCTTGTCGGTGCGGAGTTCCACGACGAGGCCGCTGAACCGGGCCCGTACCGGATGGGTGGACACGTCCGTGGTTCCCCGGAAGGTCGCGGAGCGCGCACCGGGGGCGAAGCGGACCGCGCCGTCGACGATTTCGCAGTTGTGCACGGCGACGAGCTCGGACCAGGCCAGAACCGGTCGGGATCCGGAGCGTACGTCGAGCTTGGCAACGGGTGTGGGGCGCCAGGCGTCGCCGCCGGCGGGGATCTTCATCTCGGCCGTGACGCACCACGCACCGTTGTCGTCGATCCGCGCGTCGAGTTCCTCCAGCGTGGGCGGGCCCGCCGCCGGCGTGGGCCGGGTCGTTCTGCGTCCCCCCACGGTCAGTCGCCTGCGCAGCCGTTCCGCGCCGACCTTGCGCCCCTTCTTCGGCAGGGCGACCAGATCGCGCACGGCCTTGTTCGCCTGGCCGGTGAGCGCGCCGATACGTCGGTAGGCGGACGGCGAATACAGCATCCGCAACTCCTCCGTCTGCCCCCACTTGTCGTGCTCGGGCGGTTCGGCGGCGCGCAGGAACGCCTCGGCCTCGTCCGCGAAGGGTGCGTCGTCCCCGGCCGCCCTGCCCGCGAGCAGGACGGCCTGGAAGGGGTTGACGCCCACCGGCAGGCCGGGCACCCAACCGATCTTGACCGTCATGCGGTTGCCCCGCATCGTGGTCACCCTGTTCGGCTTTCCGTGGTCGCGGTCGTCGGCCTCCGTGACCAGCACGACCGCCCGGTGCTCACCGCCGTTCCCCCGACCGGAGCGCCCCGGCACCATCAGCGGGACGGTCGCCATGGCCACCTGCCCCGCCTCCGTCATCCTGTCGACGGTCGTACCGTCCAGGAACGCCTGGAGGGCGCGTGTCCGCGACGGTTGGGTCTCCCGAGGGTCGACCCGCGTCTCGGGAATGATCTCCACCCCGTTGCGGAGCGTTCTCACGGACGCCTCCAGGAGAGGTCGCTGCTTGCCCCCGCCGGTCATGGCCGCCCAGAAGTTCCGTCCCAGCGCCTCCTTGAGGCGATGGTGCATGCGATGCACGCTGTCCTCGTCCTCGACGTCCGCGTTCCCGTCGGTTCCTTCGACGAGGCTGGCGACGTCGTGCGCACCGACGATGAGGAAGGACGTGCCGGGCTCGGCGCTCTCCCGCGTGAGATGCAGACGCTCGACGCTCTCCTCGTCGGCCCACCACGAGCGGGCGACGTTGACGTCCTCCGCGTCCGGGTCCGGCCGACCGAACCAGGCGGGTCCGGCCCACGGCCTGTCGCCCACCGTGCGCCAGGGAAGGTCGAGGCGACCGACGAGACGACGCTCGGTCCGCCCCTCGTGCGACTCCGACAGGGTGGAGTTCATGAGGACCAGCCCGAGGCGGCTGGTCGCCCAGAGCGTCGCCTTGCCCAGGCCGTAGGACCCACCGGCGCCGCTCACCGACTTCTGGCTGTCGAGCTGGCGACGTACCACGGCGGCGAAACGGCCGGTCTCGTAGTCGTCGCCGGTCAGGCCGGAGGCGTTGTAGTCGTCGATGCGCAGGAGCACCAGCCGGTCCCGGTCGTACATGTCGCTCAGGCCGGCCGCGATCATCCGTCCGACCTTCTGGTCCTGCTGCGCGGCCGCCTCGTAGTGGGGCAGCAGGTCGTCCCAGCGGATCTCGTCGCGGAACCGGGCCAGGGCCTCGCCCGACAGTTCGTGCAGGGTGTAGCGGACCCGGACCGGCTGGGCGGTGTCGAGCCGTTCGTCGAGGCTGTTCTGGGTCGCCTCCCGGGCCAGCACCTCGACGTCGGCCTCGAAGGCGAAGGCCGCCGCGTTGCCGAACTCCCGTCCGCCGTCCGCGTGTCCGGGGCGGTGGTACCAGGAGATCGGCAGGCCGGCGAGGGTGTCGGCGGTCCGGGTGTGGATCGTCCCCAGGTCCGTGCCGAGCGCCTCGGCGATCCTGTTGATCGTCTCCTCGCGGGGGGACGCCCGGCCGGTGATCCAGGCCGATACGGCGGCTCGGGTCAGCCCGATCCGCTGGGCCAGGTCGGCCTGGCTCATGTTCGACTGCTTCAGCTGCCGGGCCAGCCAGGGACCAAAGTCCATGCCGGTGTCCAACCTCATCACTCCTCAGCTGCGGCGTCGCCCGTGTACTGCACGATACACCGACTCGTTTGACACTGACACTCCGTCCGACAATGGCGTTTGACACCGCACCCTGGAGCCTTCATTGACTCCCTCACCTCTTGAACAAATGACGCTGATACTCCACAAAGAGAGGGAATCGAAGGATCTGCCCCATTCGTCCCGAATTATCCGATTGCCCCCCCCGTCGCACACGGCGGCGGCGCCGCGAAAAGCTCCATTCCCGCACGCCCCGGATGCTTGTGGCAGCGCCTTCCGATCCTGTAGCGTGAAATCGGGGACGCCTTCACCGGGCGCGACCGACCCTCTCCTTTCGAGGGCTTATTCGGCATGCCCTGCATTCCTCCGTGACCCCCGGGACGCGAATTTTTGAAGTAATTCGACAAACCCCTTGCCCCGGTCGGTCACATGCGCTTGGCTTCTTCCACATTCCTCACTCAGGAGATTATCTCGATCCCTCCCGTCCAGTTTTCCCAGCCGCCCGAAGAAACCTTCCTCCTGGCGAACGAGCTCACCTTTCGTGCGCTTTCCCGCCCTTCCGCACGTGCGCCATTTCCCGTCACGCCCGGTACACATTCACGAGAGCCCAGGGGGCCCGCCATGGACGCCAACCCGCCCGATTCCGACGATGCCGCGTTCGGACTCGTCGAACAGTACGACTCCATCGAGGACGACCCGTATCTGCGGTCCGAGTTCCTCGACGCCGTCGGCACGACGCGTTCGTACATCAACTGGTTGCGGCTCCGGCGCGACAGGGCGGCCCCCAGAGGCTCGTCGACCCCCGCACCGGACGAAGTCGCTCCGCAGGCTCCCGGACCGGACGACGGGAAGGGTGCGCAGCGGCCCGTCCCTCCCCTGCCGAATCGTTCCCGCACCGCCAACACCCGTCCGCCCAACAACACGGGCGGCATCAGCCGGAACAGGCGTCGCCGGAACCGTGAGTATCCCTAGCTCGTCGTCAGTGTCTTCGGGCTCGACCATCCCGGCACCTCGTCGGACTCCGAGCTCCTATCGTTGAGTCGACGGCCGGCCGCTTCCCCCGCAGCGGCCGGCCCCCCGGCTCCTCCCGCGCTCAGCTCACAGCCACGGAATGGGAATACGTTGAACCACCCCAATGTGACGGACAGTTCAGGCGAAGCGTCCGTCATCCAGACGATCATCGAGCAGTCGGCGCGCGTGCTGGAGACGTATCGCGTCGACCCGGGATTGATTCTGGAACACGCCAATGGTGAGCGGCGGATCACGCAGGGCGGTTACGGGGACCGCCAGTTGTTCGAACTCGTACAGAACGCGGCGGACGAGATCGCGCACTCTCCGGGCGGGAAAGTGCACGTCATACTCACGAACACCCACCTCTACTGCGCGAACGAGGGCAGGGAAGTCACGGCGGAAGGCGCCGAGACCATTCTCCGGATGAGCGTTTCGAAGAAGCGCGGCGGGCAGATCGGCCGTTTCGGGGTGGGGGTGAAATCGGTCCTCGCCGTCACCGACGCTCCTCAGTTCTTCAGCAGCTCCGGCGCTTTCGGATTCGACCGGGCGTGGTCGTTCGAGGAGATCAGGAAGGCCGGCGGCGACGCGTTCGAAGGCGACTTCGAGGCCCCGGTGCTGCGGATGGCCCGCCCCTTGGAGGCCGGGAAGGAGCGATCGGCGGACCCCGTCCTGGACGAGTTGCTCGGCTGGGCCACCACCGTGGTCCGGCTGCCCCTCCTGCCGGGCGCGGCCGATCGCCTGGGCCACGACATCCACACGGTCGCCGGCCAGGAGATCCAGCGGGAGTTCCCCGCCCGTTTCCAGCTCTTCTCCCACCACGTGGGAACGGTGGTCCTGGAGAACCGCCGGGTGATGCCGCAGATCCGGCGGGAGATCACGGTCGAGCACGAGGACATCGTGCACACGATCCACGAAGCCCGTACGGGCAAGCCGGAATCCCGCGCCACCTGGAAGGTCTTCACCCACGCCCACCGGCCCACCGACCGGGCCAGGGCCAGCGCGGGCGAGATGCACGACCGGGGGACGATCGACGTCTCGTGGGCCGTTCCCGAGTACACCGGTGACACCGTCCTCACCGTTCCCAAGGGGCGCGGCGAGTTCTGGTCGTTCTTCCCGACCAAGTATCCGATGACGTTGGCGGGCATCCTCAACGGCGCCTGGAAGACGAACGAGGATCGACAGAACCTTCTGGACTCCAGCCCCTTCAACGAGGAGATCATCCAGGTCGCGGCGAAGCTGGTCGTCGAATCGCTGCCTCGGCTGGCCCCCGCCGAGGACCCCGGCGCCTATCTCCCGCTGCTGCCCGGCCGTACCAGGGAGTCGGAGACCCTCAACTGGGCCGACAGGTATCTGACCGAGCAGATCTGGAAGCTGACCGCACAGCTGCCGTCCCTTCCCGATCAGGACGGCGTCCTGCGGGTTCCTCGGGAACTGCGCGTCCACCCCGCGCCGATCGGAAAGTCGCCCCTCAAGCTCGACTGGCTGCGGATGTGGAACGCCTACCCCGGGCGTCCGGCGAACTGGGTCCACCCCTCCGTGGAGGCCGCCGAGTTCCGCCCCGGCAAGGTGGGGCACATCCTGGAACAGACCAGGCAGGGCCGGGCGACCGTCCGGGAGTGGTTGGAGGCGCTGGTCACCGACGGCACGGCCGAGGCGTCTGCCGTCGCGATCCGCATTCTCGCCGCGATGGTCCGGGAGGGGTCGCCCTTCGCGGACGAGGCCCGGAAGGCGCGCATCGTGCTGACCGAGGAGAGCGGACTGGTGCCCCCCGTGGTGGCCAAGGTCTACCGCAGGGCCGCCCAGGACGGTCTGCGGGACGGCACGACGTACGTGGACGCCGCCCTCTCCGAGGACCAGTCGCTCATCAGCGACCTCACCACCATCGGCATCCGGGAGGCGGACTCCCGCGGCCGCTTCATCGGAGTCCTGGAGCAGGGCTTCGCCGGTTACGGACCCCAGGACTGGGGGCGCTTCTGGGAGCTGTTCCACAGTGCGGGCGGCAGCCAGGTCAGCGGCGAGGTGATCGCCCGGTTCCCCGACCCGATGACGACGCTGCACGTACGCACGGTGGACGGCCGTTTCCACCGTATGCGGGACTGCCTTCTGCCCGGAGCCGTGGTGCCCGGTGACGGAACCCGGGACGACTCGGTGGCGGTGGATCTGGTCTTCCACTCCGACGACAGGATGGTCTTCCACGAGTTCGGGCTCCGTGCTGTGCCCACCGCGGGGCACCGCCCCTCGTCGGACGAAGCCTGGTTCGCCGCTTACTCCACGGCGATCTATGACAGCTACTGCCGGACGTTGGGCAGCAAGGCGACGCGTCCGCAGTTCAACAGGCTCAAGCTGGAGGGCTCCCCCATCGGCGGGCCGCTGCACCTCCTGGAGCGGCTGTCGGACGAGGGGCGGGCCGCTTTCGTGAAGGCGCTGCCCGAGGCGAGCGTCATCGACACCTGGACCATGCAGTTCGGCGTCCAGGTGTCCACGCGCAAGCCCGTGCACTCCCCGCTGCGCTGGATGCTCGGCCGCCACGGCCGCGTCCCCACCTCGCAGGGCGTCGTGCCCGTCTCCGACGCCGTGGGCCCTCAGCTCCACGCGTACGCCGACGTCCTGCCGGTGGCGGACATCAGCGCCGAGAAGGCCCGCAAACTGCATCTGCCGACCGTGGTGGACGACGTCCCGGCGAAGCAGTGGGACCGCCTGCTCGATCAGCTCCGCACCAGCGACGACGACGCCTTCGTCGGCCGTACGTATGTGATGCTGACCCAGCTCGGGGTCGACTTCCCCGAGGGGGAGCTCACCCGTTGCCGCATCGGGACGGAGTGGTCCGCGCAGGAGGACGACAAGATCGCCGTCGCGGCCTCCGAGGCGGAGTACCGGGCCCTGCGCGCGGAGCAGATCCCCGCGCTGCTCGCGGGCAGCCCCGAGGACGCGGCCCTGCTCGTCAAGACATGGGGGATGTTGCGCCACGCCGACGTCATCAGCAAGGAGACCCGCCATGTGGGCATCGGCGAGCCCACTTCCCTGCATGACGAGTTCCCCACGCTGCGCCTGCGCAAGGGCAACGTGGTCAACAACTACCGGTTGCAGCGCTGCTCCGAGCTCGAAGAGGTGACCCGTACCCCCCAGGGCAGCCGGCCCACCCCCCTCAAGAGCGCCCTCCAGGGCGACACCGTGCTCGTCCTCGAGCCCGAGGACAGGCTCGCGGCTCTGATGGCCGTCGACCGTGAGCTGCGCTGGGGACTGGGAGAGGCGGGGTGCCGGGCGGTTCTCGAGGCCCAGGAACGGCAGGAGGCCGATCAGCAGCTCCAGGCCGCGCTGCGCCGGGTCCGGGAGGCGGAGACCGTGGAGGAGAAGCTGGAGCTGCTCATCGGAGAGGCGGCGCTGCGGGCCGGACTGCCGCCCGGTCTGCTGGACAGCGAGCGGGTCGAACTCGGGGGCGTCGAGCCGTCGGCCCGCCGGATCGCGCGGATGGCGTACAACGCCCACGGCGACGGCGTGCTGCAGACGCACACCCGCGATCTGCTGGCCGCCTACCCGAGCCACGCGCCGTCGAGCTTCACCGGCTCCTCGCCCGCGGTGAAGTTCGTCTCCGACTTCGGCTTCCCGGACTCCTTCGCCGGAACCAGGGCCCCGTCGCTGCCGCCGAGGGTCGAGATCCCCGGACCCACCGAGTTCCCCCGGCTGCACGACTACCAGGAGCGCCTGGCGAGCAAGGTGTTCGCCATGCTCGACCGGTTCGCGCCCCAACGCGGCATGCTGTCGCTGCCCACCGGCGCGGGCAAGACCCGGGTGGCTGCGGAGGCGGTGATTCGCTGGATCAAGTCCGTGGGAGAGCTGGAGGGCCCCGTTGTCTGGATCGCCCAGACCGAGGAACTCTGCGAACAGGCGGTCCAGAGCTGGAGTTTCGTGTGGTCGAAGGTCGGCGCGGAGAGCCCCCTGACGATCAGCAGGCTGTGGACGACCAACGAGGCGGGGCCGGTGAGCGGCCGCCCGCACCTGGTGGTCGCGACGGACGCGAAGCTCGGCAACTGCCTCGGGACCGAGGGGTACGCGTGGCTCCGGAAGGCGAGTCTGGTCATCGTCGACGAGGCGCACGTCGCCATCTCCCCCCAGTACACGAAGATCCTCGAACAGCTCGGCCTGACCGCGCGCGAGACGCATCGCCATCTGCTCGGCCTCACCGCGACACCGTTCCGCAACACGAACGACGAGGAGACCAGGCGCCTGGTCCAGCGCTTCGGCGGCCGGCGTCTCGACGACGGGGTCTTCCCCTCCGGGGACGCCTATGGGGAGTTGCAGGATCTCGGCATGCTCGCCCGGGTCACCCATCGCGAACTCCTCGGCGGCACCATCGAGTTGACGCATGACGAGAAGGAGCGGGCCGACCAGATGAGCCTGCTCTCCAAGGCCGCCGAGCAGCGCCTCGCCGACGACCACGACCGTAACAAGCGCATCCTGGAGGAGATCGCCGAGATGCCCGCCGACTGGCCGGTCCTGGTCTTCGCCACCTCCGTGGCGCACGCCAAGTTCCTCGCCGCGAAGCTCAAGGACCGCGGCATCA
The DNA here is from genome assembly GCF_046548915.1 of Streptomyces sp. cmx-18-6. Classification (NCBI taxonomy): domain Bacteria; kingdom Bacillati; phylum Actinomycetota; class Actinomycetes; order Kitasatosporales; family Streptomycetaceae; genus Streptomyces; species Streptomyces sp. cmx-18-6. Next base: position 960,999 of record NZ_JAEBEP010000001.1, read on the forward strand.
CCGCCGCCTCGGTGGACTCGGCCACCCCCACGGGCGAGCGCCGCAGGAGCGTCGACGACTTCCGCCGCGGCCGCGTGCGCGTGCTCACGAACTACGGTGTTCTGACACAGGGATTCGACGCACCGGCCACCCGGGCCGTGGTCGTGGCCCGCCCCACCTACAGCCCGAACGTCTACCAGCAGATGATCGGTCGCGGTCTGCGCGGCCCCGGCAACGGGGGCAAGGAGACCTGCCTGATCCTCAACGTCCGTGACAACATCACCAACTACGGCAAGGCGCTCGCCTTCACGCAGTTCGAGCACCTGTGGAGGGCCAAGTGACCGACGCGTACCACGACAGCCCGCCCCTCACCGAGGAACAGCGAGCCGTCGTCGAGCAGCCCTGGGACGCCCGGCTGCTGGTCACCGCCGGGGCGGGCGCGGGCAAGACGCACACCCTCGTCCGCCGCCTCGACGCCCTCATGGGCCACGAGGAGGACGCTCTCGAAGCGGGCGAGATCCTGGTGCTCAGCTTCTCCCGTGCGGCGGTGCGCGAGCTGCGCGAGCGGATCGCCCAGCACGCCCGGCAGGCCCGTCGCGTCCGGGTGCAGACCTTCGACTCCTGGGCCTACGGAGTGCTGCGCGGGGAGCAGCCCGACCGGGACTGGGGCGTGCTGCGCTTCGACGAGCGGATCCAGGAGACGACCGAGGCCATCCTCCGGGGGGCGATCGAGGAGAGCGAGCAGGGCGCCCCGGCCCATGTGGTGATCGACGAGGTCCAGGACCTGGTGGGTGATCGCCGGGACATGGTGGAGACGCTGCTGGACCGCTTCCAGGACAGTTGCGGATTCACGGTGGTGGGGGACGGCGCCCAGGCCATCTTCGGCTTCCAGGTCTCCGACGAGGACGCCCGCGCCGCCGAGACGAACTACTTCTTCGACTGGCTCCGGGCCTCCTACCCGGACGATCTGGTCGAGCTGCACCTCACCACCAACTTCCGGGCCCGCACGGAAGAGGCCCGTACGGCGCTCGCCCTCGGGGCCGAACTCAAGAGGCTGCCGTCCGAGCCCGCCGAGTCCGACGCCGCGGGCGAGAAGTTCCACCGGCGGTTGACCGACCTCCTGCGCTCGTGCCCCGATTTCGGGCCTCTGGAAGCGCGGTTCACGGTCGAGTCGCTCCAGGCGTACCCGGGGACCTGCGCCGTTCTCTGCAGGGACAACCGCCAGGCCCTGGTGCTGTCCGAGACGCTGTTCTCCCTCGGGGTGGCCCACCGGGTCCAGCGCGCCCTCCAGGACCGCCCGGTCCCGGCCTGGGTCTCCTCGGTCCTGCGCCGCACCGGTACCACCACCTTGACCGAGGAGCGGTTCCAGGAGCTGCTCTCCGCCGGTCCACCCGCTCCCGTCGGCGACGGTACGCGGATCTGGCGCTCGCTGCGCGGGGCCGCCCGCGCCCCCCGAGGACTGATGGACGTGGCGGCGGTTCGGCGTCTGGTCGCGGAAGGCCGCTTTCCGGACGACCTGGTGGCCGTGGAACCCGCGAGCCTGGTGGTGTCGACCGTGCACCGCGCCAAGGGGCTCGAGTTCGATCGGGTGATCGTGGTCGAACCGGCCACCACGGCCGAACTGCGCAAGCAGCACAGCCATGTCGATCCGGCGGCCGAGGCGCGTTCGCTGTACGTGGCGATGACCCGCGCCCGGGACGACCTGTTCCGTATCGCCGCGCCCGACACGGCGCTCGTACGCCGGGACAGGGAGACCGAACGCTGGTACCTCGGCGGGTGGAGGCCCTACATCCGCGACGGCATCGTGGCCTCGGGTCAGGACGTGTGCCGGGAGCACCCGCCCGGCACGGACGGTTTCGCCGACGACGCGTCGGCCGTGCAGGACTATCTGGCGTCGTCGGTGTCGCCGGGCGACGCGCTGACCCTCCGGCCGCAGCACGAGATGACGATGGCCGCCGACCAGAGCCCTCCGTACACGGTCTTCCACGGGGAGCGACCGATCGCGGTGGTCTCGGAGCGGTTCCGGAAGGATCTCCACACGTCACTGAAGATCAACAAGACCTGGGAGATCAACTGGCCGGTGGAGATCACCGGCTTCCGGGTCGACTGCCTGGAGAGCGTCGCGGGCAGCACGGCCTCCGGCGCCCGCGCCGGGCTGGGCGACCACGGCGTATGGACGGTGCCCCGCATGTCGGGGCTCGGGCGCTACAGGCGCGCCAGAAGGACCACGCAGGAAGGCATCGTCGGATGACGGACGACACGAGCGTTCACGCCGCCCACTACGCGCTTCGGGAGGGGCTCGTCACACAACTCCGCGAGGACCTGCTCGGCCCCCGCTCCCCCGACGAGATCCTCACCCAGGACCCGCCGATCACCGCCTACCCGATGGGGGTCCTGTTCCCGAGGGCGTCGGATGCCGAGTCCGAGCGGGCGTTGGCTCAGGACGCGGCCGAGAACGAGGGGCTCGACGACGTCCCGCTCGCACGGAGGGGCCGGGATGTCGAAGATCCCCTGCCCGACCTCGGCGCGGCCCATGTCGGCGACCGACGCCCTTCGTCCATGGGGCTGACGTTCGCCGTGGACCCCGAGCTCTCCACCCGGCTCGTCGTCCGCACGGAGGCCGCGGCCTACGATCCGATCGACCAGGACGGACGAAAGGTGACCGCGGAACGCGCGGAGGCCCGGACCGTCTCGGAGCGGAAGGAGCGCTGGCGCCGCCGAGAGCTGTCCGTGCCCCCGGTGACCGTCGATGTGACGGTGCCCCGCCGCTATCTGGTGGACGATCTGCCCGAGGGCGCGGCGTTGGACGTCGTCGTCCGGCCGAAGGCCCCGGCGAGCGGAACGGTCACCGTGACCGTCACGCTGATCAACACCCAACGGGTGGGCAAACACGCCCTCCAGGACGCGTTCTGCCTCTACCAGCCCCGCCTGACCGTCACCACCGAGTCCGGTGCGCCGGGCCTGGTCGATCGCCCGTCCGAGCGCAGGGTGATCGACCCCGAGGTCGCGACGGGCCGGCTGCTGCACCGGCACGCGCCCACCTTCGCCGTGGGGCACGGCTGCTCGGCGGACTGGGACTGGACTCCGCCGCCCATCGGCGCCCCGAACGTCGATCGCGCGGCGATCGCCACCGTACGCACCGAGTTCCTGCCGGCGCACGATGTGCTGCTCACCGACTCCAACCCCGACATCGACGACTCGGCGCTCAGCATGCAGGACCTGGCGACCCGGCCCGAGAACGAGGTCCTGGCGGCCCTCAACGATCTGATGGCCCGATACGCGGAGTGGATCGACCGCAAGGAGGCGGAGGCGTACGCGTTCCGGGGCTCCCCGCACGAGGCTCCGGCGCGGGCGCAGATCGAGCACTGTCGATCGGCTCTGGCCCGGATGCGTCGAGGCATCCGGGCTCTCGGCACGGACGGCGAGGCGATGCGGGCATTCCGCCTCGCCAACCGTGCGATGGCCGAGCAGCGGGCCCGCAGCGAGTGGGTGAAGAAGGACCGGCAGGGCTCTCCGGACACGGCCGCGGGACGGTGGAGGCCGTTCCAGATCTCCTTCATGCTCCTGTGCGTCGAAGGGATCGTGGATCCGAAGCACGAGGACCGCCGGATCGCCGACCTCCTCTGGTTCCCGACCGGCGGCGGCAAGACCGAGGCGTACCTCGGTCTGATCGCCTTCACGACCTTCCTGCGGCGCATCCGGCTCAAGGAGCGGGGCGGCGGTGTGACGGTCCTCATGCGCTACACCCTGCGGCTGCTCACCCTGCAACAGTTCGAGCGTGCCGCGTCGCTGATCTGCGCCATGGAGCGCCTTCGTCTCGGTGACGAACGCACCCTGGGGACGGAGACCATCTCCATCGGCATGTGGGTGGGCCAGTCCGCCACGCCCAACAAGCTGTCGGTCGCCGAGGAGAGCCTCGTGGAGCTGCGGAAGGAGAAGGAGCTCCAGGAGAAGAACCCGGTCCAGCTGCACGCCTGCCCCTGGTGCGGCACCCGCATCGACGCCTTCCAGTACGAGGTCGACGAAACAGCGAAGCGGATGCACGTCCGCTGCCCCGACACGTGGTGCGACTTCCGCGACGGACTGCCCGTCCACCTGATCGACGAGGCCGTCTACGACGCCCGGCCCACGCTGGTGATCGCCACGGTCGACAAGTTCGCCGCCATGCCGTGGCGCGAGCAGACCGCCGCGCTGTTCAACCTGGACCGCCAGGACGGCACACCGCCCCCCGAGCTGATCGTCCAGGACGAGCTGCACCTCATCTCGGGGCCGCTGGGCACCCTCACCGGTCTGTACGAGACGGCTGTGGACCTGCTCGCGAGGAAACCGAAGATCATCGCGTCGACGGCGACGATCCGCCGGGCCGGGGACCAGGGCAAGAAGCTCTTCGCACGTGAGGTCGCCCAGTTCCCGCCGGCGGGCATCGACGCCAGGGACTCGTGGTTCGCCGTGGAGACTCCCAGGGAACGCAAGGCGAGTCGACAGTACGTCGGACTGCTCACGCCGAGCACGAGCCAGTCCACCCTGCTCATCCGCACCTACGCCAACCTGTTGCACCGGGCCGCGCGGGGCGGGGCCCCGGACGAGGTGCGTGACGCGTACTGGACGCTCGTCGGCTACTTCAACAGCCTCCGGCTGCTGGCCGCCGCCGAGCTACAGGTCCACGACGACGTCGACGCCCAGCTCGGCTTCCTGGCCGACCGGGACGACTCCGATCGCCGAAAGATCCTGGAACAGACGGAGTTGACCAGCCGCGCGAACTCCAGCGAGGTGCCCAAGCGACTCAAGCAGGTGGAACAGCGGCTGCCGCACCCCGATGTCGTGGACGTCCTGCTGGCCACCAACATGATCTCCGTCGGCGTCGACGTGGACCGTCTCGGTCTGATGGCCGTCATGGGGCAGCCACAGACCACGGCCGAGTACATCCAGGCGACCAGCCGCGTGGGCCGCCGCCACCCCGGCCTGGTGGCGGTGATGCTCAACGCGAACCGCTCCAGGGACCGTTCGCACTACGAGAGCTTTCAGCACTACCACTCGGCGCTGTACCGGGAGGTCGAGTCGACCAGCGTGACGCCTTTCTCCTCCCGTTCCCGCGACCGGGGCCTGCACGCCGTCGTCGTGGCGCTGGCCCGCATCCTGATTCCCGCGGCCCGTCCCAACGACGGCGCCGGGCGGATCGACGAGTTCCGCGACGAACTGCACGAGGTCGTGCGGAAACCGCTGCTGGCCCGGGCCCGGGCCGTCGATCCGGACGAGTACGAGGCGACGGCCGACGCCTTCGACGAGTTCGTCGACTGGTGGGCGGGGAAGGCCGAGATCAGCGGCGGCCTGCTCTACGAGGCCAAGCGGGGCAGCAGGACGCCGTCGTTGCTGTGCGGCTTCGACGACGTCACCGCCGATGCCTGGCCCACCCTGTGGAGCCTGCGCGACGTCGACGCCGAATCCGCCCTGTTCATGGAGGCAACCCGATGACCCCTCCCCCCGCCCGCCGCCGCAGGACCGGCGCACCGGAGCGCAGCTATCCCCGTCGCGGCGCCGTCCGCCGCGCCCAGATGATCACGACGTACGGAGTCGGGTCGCTCGTCGCCGTGGACAACGAGTCGTTCATGGTCACCGGCATCGACTCGTGGAACATCAGCGACGCGCCGACCATCCACGAGCACCGGTTGGCCCGCGTACTCGGCGTGAAGTCGTTCCGCCTGCCTCCGGCGTCGAACGAGAGGAGCAAGGACGGCGTGCACGTGCGCCGTTTCCCCCTGTGGCATTCGTGCCCCACCTGCAACGCCCTCCAGCACGTGCGACAGTTCAACTCCCCGCCGGGAAAGAACGAATGCGGCGACTGCGAGGAGGATCTCGTCCCCTCGCGCTTCGTGATGGCCTGCGGCAAGGGGCACATCGACGACTTCCCGTACTGGAAGTGGGCCCACCGCAAGAACCGGCAGGAGGGCGGGGCCGGCTTCTGCGGCGGGGAGATGCGGCTGCGCACCACCGGGAAGACGGCGTCCCTCCGCTCGATCCTGATCTCCTGCACCTGCGGTGTGCCCGAGGTGTCCATGGAGGGGGCCTTCAGCGGCACGGCCCTGTCCGACCTGAAGGTGTTCTGCTCCGGCAGGCGTCCCTGGCTCAAGGACGCGCCGCCGGAGCAGTGCTCGGAGAGGCCGCGCACCCTGCAACGCGGTTCGTCCGTCGCCTGGCAGCCGATCGTCCGGACGGCGTTGTCGATCCCCCCGTGGAGCGACGGCCATTTCATCCGGCTCCACGGCCACATGGATGAGCTCCGGGAACTGTACGAGGCCGGGAACACCAACGGGTTCGAGGTCTACCTCAAGGCCGTCACGGTGTCGGAGAAGTACGAGTTCTCCGCCGCCAAGGTCATCGCGCTGCTCGAGGCGGAGAACCAGCAGGACGCCGGCTCCGACGAGGAAGCCACAGCGGACAGCGCCTATGTCGCCCTGCGGAAGCAGGAGTACGAGCGGCTGGTCGAGGGGCGGCCCGAGAGCGAGACCGACCACGAGGGCCAGTTCGTCTGCGAGCCGCCCCGGTCGTCCCCGACCGTGCTGGGACCGTACGGGATCACCGGCCCGATGCTGGTGAAGCGGCTGCGCGAGGTCCGCGCGCTGAAGGCGTTCTCGCGGGTCGACACCCCCGAGACGCGCACGGACGTCCACGAAGCGGCCCTGTCCCTGAAGAACCTGGACTGGCTGCCCGCGATGGAGGTCCAGGGCGAGGGCGTCTTCCTCCGGCTCGACGAGCACCGGCTCGACTCCTGGGCCCGGAGCGTGGCCGTCGCCGCGCGGGCCGACCGCGTACGGGACAACCACACGCGCATGATGCGCGACCGCGCCCAGGACCCGGCTGCCGTCCCCGCGTCGCCGGCCACCCCCCGGATGGTTCTCCTCCACACCCTGGCGCACGCTCTGATCAACGAGTGGAGCCTCGACGGGGGCTACCCGGCGGCCTCGTTGCGCGAACGCCTCTACGCGAGCGACGCCATGGCGGGCATCCTCATCTGCACCGCGACCAGCGACTCCGCGGGCAGCCTGGGGGGCCTGGTCGCCCAGGGCGAACCCAGCCGCCTCCAACAGTCCCTGGACTCGGCCCTCGACAGGGCGCGGTGGTGCTCCTCCGACCCGCTCTGCGTCGAGTCCGAGGGGAGCGGTGTCGGCGGCATCAACCTCGCGGCCTGCCATGCGTGCGTGCTCCTGCCGGAGACGAGCTGCGAACACAACAACGGGTTGCTCGACCGGGCGCTTCTCATCGGGACCCCGGAGAACCCGTCGATCGGATTCTTCAGCGACGTCCTCGGCCCCTGAGCCGTCCACGGCGAGGGCCGTGGCCGTGGTGCGCTACTGGAAGCTCAGCCGGTGCGGGTGGGACGGGTCGGTGGGGCAGGTGTGTACGCGCATCAGGCCGCGGCCGAGGTGGACGCCGGTCGGGGCGAGGACGCGGGGGTCGGCGGCGGCGTCTTGGTCCTCGGTCGGCAGCCAGCCGCGCGAGGCTCCGTCGCATTCCCACTTGTCCACGGTGAGCAGGGGCGGCATGGCGGTCCCGCACGTCCGGCAGTCGACGGGGGCCGGGTCGGTCAGGTGCCAGGAGGCGAAGCCGCCGACCTTCCAGCCCGGGGCGATCGACAGGTCGCTCATGTAGTCGATCTCGTCCGGCTGCACGGCGCGCGCCGCGGTCATCGCCGCCTCGTACTCCTCGTACGTCGCGTAGCTCGCCGGCGAGGAGGGGCCGGCCCGGTCGTCATCGTCGTCGCCGTCGAGCAGCCCCTCCTCCCAGGCGGATATCTCCTCCTGAAGCCCCTCGTCCAGCAGCCCGACGTACTCGTGCTCCACCACCTGTTCCGGGTGCAGGACGCACGTGGTGGGGACGCATTCCTCGCGGCCGGCCACCGGGGGTTCGGGCTGCGGCACGAGTACGGCTCCGACGTCGGCCGCCCGCCGCCACCTCAGCACCACGTCGATCGTGCGCCCGGGCCCGTGGCTCTCGAACGGGCACCAGAGGACCTGGAGCAGGTCCTTGCCCTCGGGCCCCACGAGATCCGGGACATCCCGCGTGTACAGCTGGGCGACGGCCAGCAGCGGCAAGGCGGCCGGGTCGGCGAGGGTGGCAGTGTCGGCGGGGGCGGCCGTGTCTGCGGGGCCGGCAGGGTCGGCGGGGGTGTCTTCGCCCGCGCGGGCTTCCGGGGTGTGGGCCGCCGCCGTCGTACCGTCCAGCAGGCGCTGTTCGTCCTCCGTGAAGTCGCGCCCCCGCGCGTCGTCCAGGATGCGGCGACGGAGCCGTACCTCGGGGAGGGAGTGCCCGCTGCCCTCCGGGTGCACGGCCGTACACACCGGCCACGGTTCGTCGGCCGGCCACAGCAGGGGGCCCGCCACCGAGCTGTCACCCACCCCCGGCGCACCGTGCCGGGGGTGCAGGCGTGTGGCGGTGCGGCGGTGGGCCGCGAGGGCGGGGAAGAGCGCTTCGACGTCGAGGGGGCGCGGCGGGGTGGTGCGGGTCATGGCGGGCCTTCCCAGGGGCGGGGCGCGGGGTGCGGGCGGGGGGCGCTGCGTGATCGATCCTCATCCTGCTGGCGCCACGGTGAGTATGACTGGGTGCCGGAGCACCGTCGCGGGAGCTCGGAACCCGTCTCGCCCGGCCGCTCGTCCTGTGGGGCAAGGACGAGTGGACGGGACATCATGGTGGAGCGGGTTGGCAGGGGCGTGGGCGCGGCGGTGACGGCGGCTCCGGTGCGGGGGGCGCGTGGGCGGGTTCCGGGCGTGGGCCGGCGGGGGTGGGCGCTCGCCGTTGTCGCGGTCGGTCTGGCGGGGGTGTTGGCGTTCCCTGCCCTTGTGCCCAACTGGCCCGGGCGGATGGGGAGTCTGGTGGAGTCCTTCCTGCCGTGGGCCGGGGTGGGCGTCGTGCTGTCGCTGGTCGTCGCCGTGGTGCGGCGTTCGGGTGTCGCTCTCGTTGCCCTCCTTCTGCCGGTGGCGGCCTGGGTGCAGGGGTTCGGCGGGCTGCTTCTGCCGGGGGCCGAGGCCGGGGGGCGGGAGCTGGTCGTCGTGCAGCACAACGTCAGCGACGAGAACCGCGACCCGGCGGGGACCGCTCGTGCGCTGGCCCGGGCCGAGCCCGATCTCATCGCGTTGGAGGAGTTGGTGCAGCCCGCGCTGTCCACGTACGAGAACGTCCTCGGGCCGGACTACCCCCACCACGTCGTACGCGGCACGGTCGGGCTCTGGTCGAGGCACCCGCTCACCGACGCCCGGGCGGTGGACATCAAACCCCGGGGTATCACGGAGAGTTGGAGCCGTGGCCTGCGGGCCGTGGTGCACACTCCGTACGGTGACGTCGCGGCGTACGTTGCCCACTTGCCCTCCGTCCGCCTCGGCGCGGGCGGCCTCGCGTCCTCCCTGCGCGATGAGAGCGCCGGGTTGCTGGGCGAGGCCATCGAGGCCGAGGCGGTGGGGCCCGTGCTTCTCCTGGGGGACCTCAACAGCACCGTCGACGATCGCGGGCTGGACCCGCTGACCTCACAACTGGGCGTGGCCGAGCGGGGTTTCGCCCTCAGTTTCCCTGCTGCCTTCCCGCTCGCCCGGATCGACCAGGTCATGGCCCGTACCGCCATCGTCCGCGATATCCGCACCCTGCCCGCCACCGGCAGCGACCATCTCCCCGTCGCCGCCCGCGTCACGCTGAGCTGAGCCGCGCCCGTGGTCCCCGCCGTCCCTGCCGCCTCCGCCCTCCTCGCCGCGCCTGCGGTCCCCGCCGTCCTCGTCTCTCCTGTCCTCAGCCCCCCGTGCCGCTTCGCGCAGAGCGTCCGCCGTCCGCACCGCCACGACGCGCTGCCGCCAGGACATGCCCGCCGGGAACTCGCACGTGTCCGTGTCGACCATCCAGGTCCCATACGCCGTGGCCCGGCGGCAGTCGGCGCATTCCGTCTCCTCGCCCCGGGGCCGAAAGAGGTGTTCCTCCGCGCCCTCGCCCGCGCAGACGAGCAACTCGCGTACGGGTGAGGGCTGCTGGGCCGGGAGGCCGGTCGGGGCGGGAGCGGAGGCAGGCGGCAGTGGGCATTTCCGGGCCAGGCGGTGGCGCAGGAAGCCGAACGCCGAACGCACACCGCCCTCGGGAGGCTCGGCCAGGAGCGCCTGGCGCAGGTCGGACTCCGTCAGACCCCGCTCCAACCACGTGACCGCCTCCCTCGCCAGGGCGCGAGCCTCGCCCACCCCCAGGAGCAGGTCGCGGCGGGAGTGACGCAGGGACAGCAACGTCTTTTCTGCTCGGACCAGTTGGGCGGGGATCGGCGCGTGATGCGGTCGCGGCAACGCCGACTCGCCCGGTTCCGCTCCGTCCCGTACGGGAGTCGGGGGCCGCTCCTGATCCGCCCCGGGCTCCGGTCGCGGTGGGGATTGCGGCCCCGGACCCGGACCCGGTCGCGGCTGCTGTCGCTGTAGCCGTCCCCGTTGCCGTCCCTGTCGCCCTCCCTGTTGCCGCTCGGCTTCGGAGGGCGGGTGGGAAGTGGTCTCATCATTGTGGTCTTCCTCCGGTACATAGCCGCCGACCGACCGGGGAGTCGGTCGACCGACCGCCGGAGACTGCGCACTCGGTGGCGGCGAGGGCGGGTCCGTCCGCGTCGGCTCTCCGGCGTCCGGCGACAGCCCGACCCGTACCGCCCTGGCCTCGTCCCGCGTCAGCGGCGTATTCGTGAGGAGTTGGTCCGTGGCCCAGCGGCCGCCATCGCCCTGGGCCCGCCACTCATGGAGGAAGCCGTGCTCGACCAGTTGCTTCTTGGCCTGCTGGTACGAGCGGCCCTTCAGGTCCAGTTTCAGGGCCAGTTCGCTGAGCGGGCGGTCGGTGGCGGAGTCGGGGAGGCCCTGAACGTACAGAAGGAGGACCTTGGCGTCGCTGTTCATCCGCCGATCGCGTACGACGACGTTCGGTGCCTTGGTCCAGCCCGAAGAGGGCGCGATAACATGACGCAGCATTCTTGGTGGCTCGTTTCCACTGAGGGTGTAAGGCCCTCGGGTGGTGTTGTCGCACCTCCGGGGGCCGCCCTGCGCGTGCGGGTGCACACAGAGGGTGATGACTTCGTCACCGTACCGCACCGAGGTCATCTGCTACCACGCGAACGGGAGTTCGTACGGGAGTTGAGAGGCGGGGAGCCGGGGGGGGCGGGAGGCAGGGAGCCGGGGGCGTGGGGACGGAGTCGGGGGCCAGCGGCTGTCAGGCACGCCGTGCGCGCGTTGTCAGTGGGCGCGGGCACACTGACGGCATGAGCGTCTCTTCGTCCACCGCAGCCGATGCGTCCCCTGTCCCTCCTGTCTGGGTGGAGTCGATGGGCGGGCCCTTGATCGTCGTCCCCGTCTCCGCGTTGGCCGCATGGCGCGGGAGTACTGCGACCGGCGTCGTGGCAGGGGATGGCACCGACCCCGACGACTACGACCGGGCCTGCGCCGTGGACGATCTGGCCGGTGCGATCGCTGTCGGGGACAGCGGTGCGCAGGCGCTGGTGCTGGCGGACGAGCCCGCCACCAGTTGCTTTCTACCCGAACACCGAGCCTTCCTGCGGTGGTTTGCCGCCTCATCCGAAGCCGAGCTGACCGCTGCGGCCATGGCTGTTCTCGCAGATGCGGGCACGCAGTGGGAGGAGTGCGGCACTTGGGCGTCGGACGGTCCAGCCACGCTCATGGACTCCGCCGAAGCAGGAGCCGACCTGGGCATCGCCTATCCCGGGGGCGGGATGCCCGCCCAGGCGTCGATCCCGCTGGCCGCCGGCCGCTGGAAGGTCCGTGCCACGCACACCAGGGCGGACGACGGGAACCGGGTCGGCCTGGTCCAGCTCCTGCCCATGCCCACGCTCATGCCGTCCTGAACGGGCAGGGGCTCGGGCCCTGCTTCCCTGCGGGCACTTCCTCGCCTGCGGTCCGGTACTGGTCAGAAGGGGTCGGTGAACGAGATCGGCTTGCCGGTGGCGTGGGCGTAGGCGATCTCCCTGCTCGTGGACTCGCCGATATACCCGCCCGGATTGACGACCAGCACCCGGTCAGCCAGGTCGATCTTGCGCAGGTGGAGGGCGTCCAGCGCGGCCTTCTGCTCGTCGGTGATCGACCCGTCCGCTTCATGATCCCCGGCGCGCAGGAAGACGCCCGGCGCGACGACGATGACACCGGCGAAGGTCAGATCACGGTTCGCCGCGCTCATCTCGTCCACGAACCGGACAGAGCCGCAGATGCAGACGATCTCAGGTCGGTCGGTCACGGCTCGGTCCTTCGGGTCGAACGGGAACCCGTCAGTGTGCCCGTAGCCATCACAGACAGGCATACGAGCCAGCAGTCTACGCAGCGAGACGGGCACCACGCGGCTGCGTCGTCGCGGGCGGGAGGCGTGCCCCGTGCGGGGAATGCCGGCCGCTGCTCGACGCCGAAGTCCGACGCGCACCCGGCTCACCGGCTTCCCTCAGCAGCACGCTTGAGACCGAGAATGTCGAAGAACGAGTTCAGTCGACGAGAGGCTCCAGCCGGTCGTTTCCTGTCGCGCCATTGTCCACATCACCGGTCACGGCATCGATGTAGACGGGAGCGGCGGGCAGTTGGCCGTCTTTTGACGTGACTCCCACCAGCCACTGCGCTTTCCACGTTCCGCTCCTCCTCACAGCGATCAACTCACTCCCGGCCGCCTTGAGTTCGGAAAGACCCTCGGGGCCCGCAACCGAAGCCACGGCGAGACTTTCGGCCTTCTTGCGGCCAATTTTCGCCGAAGGGAGGTTCGTCGGGTTCTCGATGTGCCGTGCGAGAAGTTGGGATACGTGCCCGGCGCGGGTGATCTGCACATCAAGCCGCATGGGCATGAGCACCCCGGCGCTGTCGCTCCGTCGCCACCGTACGATCCACCCCTTCTTCCCCTTGTCCCCCAGAGCTTCCACCGTGGCTCGCGAGTCCGCCAGCCCCCAGGGGAATGCCTGGCCCGCATAGCGGCGGGCGATCCTCAACGCGTCCTCGTCACTCGCGGGCTTCTCGGTGACGCCCTCGACAGGGAACCCGTCCGGGATATCCGAATCGAACCGGTCCAGATAGGCAGTCATCTCGTTGCCGTCCGGCCAGCTCACCTCGACAGAGCCGCTTTCGCCGAGGGCGACCAGAAGCCTATCCGACATCCCGTCCATTCCTGGCTGAATCTGCACATTGGCTATGTCGTACCGATCGCCGAACGCCGACTTCAGCGCCTTCTCCGCCACCTCGCGTTCTTTCGCCCCTCCCGGGCGCAGAGTCGTGGCGTCCATCGGGACCAGGGTGAGAAATGCTGCGGCCATGACGCCGGAGAGGGCGACGGCGGCGACAGCGGCGATGACGGATGGGCGCACCCAGGTGTACAGGGCGTCGTTATTCCGGCCGCGCGCGCTCAGCCAGCACCACGCCACCACGATCCCGAGCAGACCGCCCGAGAAGTTGGTCAGGAGATCACTGGTGTCGCAGCCACGGCCGACACCGGGAAGAAGGGCCTGCCCCAGCTCGGTCATGAGCGTCAGCGCGAGACATGCGCTCACGACGGGCGCCAGACGTCGCAGGGTGAGGACACCGAAGAATCCGATAGGGACGAACAACGCTATGTTGAGCCATCCCTGCTCGGTCAGAAAAGGCTCTTCCAAGCTGCGGTTGACCACGCATGTCCGGCTGTCACTGTTGCCACTCCCCATGAAGAGCGTCAGCGCCAACTCACCGACAAGAGCGGCCGCCAGAGCCGCAGCGGGAAATACGGGAACGGATATTCTTCTGGCGGCCAGATATCCTAGGGCGGCGGCAATCGAAGCACATATCAACATCGTGACGATGAAGGCTTCTTGCCCGTTAAAAATGGCGTTGATCATAAAGCGTCTGGCCGATCTGAGGAAGATGACATCAGTGGGGTGTGCCGACGTGAGACGAAAGGCTCACCGTGCGGCCCGCGTAGCCCTGGTACGTATGGGTGTCTCAGTTCGCCCGAGCGACCCGCCTGGCCACGGTGATGGTCTTGCCTTTCGTGACCGGCTCCGGCGAGGCGTTGACGGTGACGCGGGTGCCTCGGGTGACGCGAGTGGCCCGCTTGACCTGCGAGGGGAAGTTCCTGTCGTCGAATTCGTTTGCGTCGCCGGCGAGAAGTCGCAGACTCCTTGCGCCTTGTTCACGACCTCGCAGTCGCTGGTGATGACGGAAGGGGATGACGGAGTCGTGCGACGTGTTCCCGCCCTCCACCGCTCTCCACGTCTTCTTCCCCATTCCCGGCTCCTGCCCTTCCCCCGCACCCTGGACCGAGCGCCGTAGGCGCACCGGTCGGAGGTTGATCCTCACGACTGACTGTGGGACAGGAGAAAGCCGCACGCGGTTGCGCCCGGTGCGGCAACGATTTGATCAACAAGGCTTCAACTCCCCGTAGGCGGACCTCGGTAGGATCGGTCCGCAGACGCTCCGGGAGGCGAGTTGTTACGTTGCGAAGGCGTCGCCAAACGTCACGGCAGGGGGCGATGGATCCTCCGTGACGTGGACATGGAGGTCTCGGCAGGCGATGTCCTCGCGGTGGTGGGTGCCAACGGCTCGGGGAAATCGACCCTGTTGAGGATCCTCGTCGGGCTCTCGCACCCCACCTCCGGGGCCGTGTCGGGCCGGCCTCGGCACATCGGTTACGTACCGGACCGCTTCACCGCCCATGACCGGATCTCGGCGGTCTCCTACCTCACCCACATGGGACGCATCCGTGGCCTGTCGGTCCCCGCTGCCCGCGCCCGAAGCCACCACCTGCTGGAACGGCTGTCGCTGGTGGGCGGGCGGAACTCGCCGCTGCGCACCCTGTCGAAGGGCAACGCGCAGAAAGTGGCGCTCGCCCAGGCCCTGCTCATCCGGCCCGAACTGCTGGTCCTCGACGAGCCCTGGTCGGGTCTGGACGCCTCGGCCCACGGTGTCCTCGCCGAGTTCATCGACGAAGTGGTCATGCAGGGCGGGGCGGTGGTCTTCACCGACCACGGCGAGGCGAGCACCGAGACGCGCGCGGACGCCATCTACGCCATCAGCGAGGGCGGCCGGGTCACCCGACGCGCTGCCCGGCACGGTGGCCCGCACGCCGGCGGGCACGGAGACGTGCACGGTGACCCGTACGCCGGCGGGCACGGAGACGTGCACAATGACCCGCACGCCGGCCGGCACGGAGACGTGCACACTGACCCGCACGCGGCGGAAGAACGTACCCCGATGGTCGAACTGGTCCTGACCGTGCCGTCCGCCGGTGCCGTGCCCCTTGAAGTGAACTGGCCCACGCTGCCGGGTGTCGTGGGCAGCGCCCGACGCGACGGGGCCGTCGTCCTGCGGGTGGCCCGGGAGCACTCGGACGCCGTGCTGCTGACGGCGTTGCGGCACCGGTGGTCGGTGGAGGGCCTGACCGGGGCCACGGAGGAACGCGGTTCCCGGGCCGAGGCCGGGAGGGCCGCCCCGTGATCGCCCTGGTCCGCTACCAGTTCACGGTGCTGCTGCTCTCCCAGCGCTACCTTGCGCCGCTCCTGCTGTTCCTCGGCCTGGTGGCCGTGCTGACCAGCAGCGACACCGGCCCGCTCGCCGCGACCTACGCCTCGGTGGCCGGAGCCACGCTGCTGTGCTCGGTCTGGCTGACCATGGCGCTGGTCGGCCTCGACGACCCGGCGCACCGCTCGATCGTCGTCGTCAGCGCCGGCAGCCACCTCCGCGTCCTGCTCGGAACGGTCGGGGCGGCGGCTGTGTGGTGCCTGCTGCTGACGGCTGCCGGTCTGGTGCTGCCGCTGATATTCGGGTCCCACGCACCCGGCGTCGCGGACCTGGTGCTGGGGGTCGAAGCCCAACTCACCTGCGCCTTCGCGGGTATGGCCATCGGGCTGGTGTGCTCACGGCTGGTGTTCCGGCGGCAGGGTCACGCGCTCGTCCTCGCCCTGGTGCTCCTGCTGGCCGTACTCCTGGGCAAGGGCCTCTCCCCGGTCAACATCATGCTCACCGACCTGCACGGCACCTCGGATTCCGTGGAGGCCCTGATGCCCACCGGCGTATCGCTCGCTGCCGCCGCGGGTCTCTTGGCGACAGGAGTCGCCGTCACTCAGGCGATCACCCTCAGGAAGGGGTGAAGCCTGCCGGGGGGCGGGTGCCGGGGCCGGGGACCGGTGGCCGGGCCAAGGGGCCGGGTGAAGCGGTCACCTTTCGGCGGAAACCCCGCCTGAACCGGCCGCCCTCGACGTCATCACCGCGGAACGGGGTACCCGCCCTTCATGAAGCGCTG
Source organism: Streptomyces sp. cmx-18-6 (assembly GCF_046548915.1). Taxonomy (NCBI): domain Bacteria; kingdom Bacillati; phylum Actinomycetota; class Actinomycetes; order Kitasatosporales; family Streptomycetaceae; genus Streptomyces; species Streptomyces sp. cmx-18-6. The sequence continues at coordinate 977,226 of NZ_JAEBEP010000001.1, forward strand.
GTGGAGGTGGGTAATCACTGCGATCGTCCTGGGCATCGCGGCGGGTGCCCTCACGACTCTGATCACCGACAGGGCGTGGAGCTCTGAGCTGGTACCTCGCTGCGTGATGTTCTCGGTCCTCTACGGGCTCATGGGGCCGGGCGTGGCAGCGGTGCGGCGTCGCGTCGAGCGAGAGTACCAACAGCACGTGCGGGAGGCGGGACACGAAGACGTCCGAGAAGACCAAAGGGGCCAACAGGGCCACCAGGGCCGAGAGGGCGGCGGGGCGTGATCAATGCCGGGAGCCGGCGACGAGGAACAGGCTTCGGCTACGGCTACGCCTGACCGCCGATCCCGTTCAGTCGGTCGTACTGGGCTTCGGTCAGGGTGATCCCGGCTGCGGCGATGTTCTCTTCGAGGTGGGCGAGCCGGGCCGTTCCCGGGATGGGGAGCATGACCGGCGAGTGGGCGAGGAGCCAGGCCAGCGAGACCTGGGTGGAGGTGGCCCCGAGCTCCGCCGCCACCGCCGCGACCTCGGCGTTCTCGCCCGCGTCCCCGTGGGCGACCGGACGCCAGGGCAGGAACGCGATACCGGCCGACTCGCAGGCGGCGAGGACCGGTTCGTGTTCGCGATCCAGGAGGTTGTAGCGGTTCTGCACGCTCCCCACGTCGATGACGGCCCGCGCCGCGTCGAGTTCGTCGACCGTCACCTCGGAGAGGCCGAGATGCCCGACCTTCCCCTCGGACTGCAACTCCCCCAGAGTTCCCAGCTGTTCGGCGAGCGGGGTCTCCGGGTCGATGCGATGGAGCTGCAACAGCTCGATCCGCTCGACGCGCAACCGCCTTAGGGCTGCGTCGACTTGGTCCCGCAGCGCGGCCGGGCGGGCATCGAAGCCCCATTCCCCGGTGTCGGCCGAGCGCGCGACGCCGACCTTGGTGGTGATCAACAGCCCGTCCGGGTAGGGGTGCAGCGCCTCGGCGAGCAGCTCCTCGTTGGCTCCCCAGCCGTACATGTGGGCCGTGTCGATCAGGGTGACGCCCAACTCCACGGCCCGGCGGGCCACCGCGAGGGACCTCTCACGGTCGGGGCCCTGCTCGATGGGCAGTTGCATAGCTCCGAATCCGAGCCGGTGCACTTCCGGGCCCCCGCCGATGCGCAGCGTCCGCGTGCTGTTCCTCAACGTTGCTCGTCTCCCCAGTTGGTATACGGCCGTTCCCCCTGCAAGCAGGCGTGAGGCTCCCTCGCGCCCCCTCGTGCGCCGGGCCAAAACCCTATAGGGCGAAGCCTGTTCACGTCGATTCCGCAGGTGCCGCCCTGACCGCGCGGTGGATCAGCCCCGCAGCTCCGCCAGGAACGCCGCCATCTCCCCGTACACCGCCGCCGGATCATCCAGGTGTACGTCGTGCCCCGCGTCCGGGACCACGCGGATCCGCGTCTCCGGGTGGCGCTCGGCCATCCGGTCCGCCTCCTCCCGCTCCATCGTCCCCCGGCCGCCCCGCACCACCAGGACCGGGCAGCGCACCAGGTCCCACGCGTCCCAGAAGTCACGCCGGGCGTTCTCCCGGACCGTGGCGACCATGACGTCCCGGTCGACCCGTGGGTGCAGGCCGCCGGGGCCCGGGGCGAGACCGGCCGCCCAGGCGCGGCCCGCCGCTCCGCCGCCGAAGAACGCGGCCGCCGCCTCGGCGTCGGGGAACGGGACCGGCCAGGAGTCCAGCCAGCCTCCGATGATGTCCGGCAGGCGGGGGCTGGGGCCGCCGGGACCCGCCTCGATCAGGACCAGGGCCCGGACCAGTTCCGGGTGGGCCGCGGCGGTGAGCAGGGCGGTGAGACCGCCCATGGACTGGCCCACCAGGACCAGTTCCCCGGCCGGGAGCCCGAGGTGGTCGACGACCTCCACCACGTCCCGTACGTGGGCGGCGCGGGAGACGTCCCGGGGGCGTCGCGTGCTCGCCCCGCTGCCCCGGGCGTCGAAGGCCGCCACCCGGTGCGTGGTGGCGAACCGGCCTGCCAGGGCTTCCCATTCGCCGCAGTGGCCGGCCAGGCCGTGCAGCAGGAGCAGCGGCGGGCCGTCAGCGCCGTTGTGGGTGTCGCTGTGGGTATCGCGGTCGCCGCCGCTGTCGGTGCAGAACAGTCGTACGGGGTGGGCGTCTTCGTCCTCCCCGGTCACCGTGATCGTCCTCATGCGATGCCCCCTGTCCTTCCCGCCCGTCCGGCCGCCCGTCGACGCGGCCGGACCAGAGGTTAGCCTCGGTGGTGCGTGCCGGCGAGACGGCCCCGGATGCGGACCGACCGTACGGACACGAACACGAACACGGACACGGACACGGCTATGCACACGGCTACGGCTACGGACATGAAGGCGATGGTGGCGGAGATGGCGAAGGTTCCGGCAGCGGTGGTTGCGGCGAGCGGGCTCGTCGGGGGTTACGGCGTCGCCCGGTGGACCAAAAAGCGTCCGCTCGGCGGGGTCGCGCTCGCCGCCGCCGGGTCCCTGGCCGCGTACGAGTGGAACCGCCAGGCCGGTCCCCGCGCGGCCACCGCGCTGACCGTCGCGTACGTCGCCGCCTTCGCCGGTTCGCACCCGCTCGCCAAGAAGGTCGGAGCCTGGCCCGCCGTCTTCAGCGTCGCGGGCGGCGTGGCCGCCGCGTCCTGGGCCGTCACCCGCCGCGCCACCCGCTAGGACGGACCTCCTGTGAGGCTGTACGGCCGTCCCCCGTGCGGCCGTACAGCCACCCCATCACGCCGTCACGCCGTCACGCCGTCACGCCGGAAGAGGTTGCGGGGCCGTCAGCAGCTCCGCCACCTCGGCCAGTACGGCCCGGGCCCCCTCCTCGTGCTCGGGCAGGGGGTCGAAGCGCCCGTCCTGCTCGATCCGGTCCTCGATCCCCGGGATCGACAGGGACGTGACAGCCGGGCGCAGTCCGACGCGGCCCAGGACGGGCCGGATCATCTCCACCGCCGGCGCGCCGCCCGAGGCCCCCGCGCTGTAGCTGACGAGGCCCACCGGCTTGCCCTGCCACTCCTGGTACAGGAAGTCGATCGCGTTCTTCAGGGGCGCGCCGAAGCCGCCGTTGTACATCGGCATCACGATCACGAACGCGTCGGCGGCGTCCGTCATCACGCTCCACTCCTTGGTGTGCCGGTGGATGTAGCGGCGCTCGGAGGGATGCTCGGGCTCGTCCAGGAACGGGAGGGCGACCTCCCCGAGATCGACGAGCCTGGTGTCGAACGAGGCGTTGCCGGTGGCCAGTTCGGTGATCCAGCGGGCCACAGAACGCCCCAGGGACGTCGGACGGGTGCTGGCGGAGATGACGTGCAGACGAGACATGTACCGATCCTGTTCAGGAGAGGAAGGACAAGGGAGAGGCGGGGGGAGAGGGGAGGCGACAAGGGAGAGGCGGGGAGGAGAAGGAGGGCAGGGGCTCACCCCGCACAAGCACCGTCCGTACGAACACCGCTCGGACGCACCCGGCCCCCACGAGCACCGTCCGCACGGGCCCGGCCCGGCCGACCGCGACCCGGACGACCGCGACCCGGGCCACCGCCGTCCCCATCCAGCGCCAGCCTCCGTACCGCCGGTTGGGCCAGCGGGCCGATCAGCACCGCGAACAGCAGCGTGCCGATCCCGACCGTGCCGCCGAGCAGCCAGCCGACCGCGACGACCACCACCTCGATCACCGTGCGCGCCAGCCGCAGGGAGACGCCCCGCTCGGCCAGGCCGGTCATCAGGCCGTCACGCGGGCCCGGTCCGAGTCCGGCCCCGATGTAGAGGCCCGTGGCGAAGGCGTTGAGCCCGATCCCCAGGAGGAGCAGGGGAATCCGTACCGCGAGGCCGTCCGGTTCGGGCAGCACGCTCAGTGCGGCGTCGGCGGCCAGGCCGACCACGAGCACGTTGGCGAGCGTGCCGACGCCGGGCCGGACCCTCAGCGGTATCCAGAGGAGCAGGACGAGCACGCCCACCCCGTTCACCACCAGGCCGAACGGCAGCCCGGTGGTGTGGGCGAGCCCTTGGTGCAGCACGTCCCAGGAAGGGACGCCGAGTCCGGCGGTGATCATCAGCGCGACGCTGACGCCGAACAGGACGAGACCGCACGAGAGATACAGCGCCCGGATCACAGGCCCTCCCCTCAACTAGTTGACGTGTCACTCACTGGCATGGGCATCACCGTAGAGGGCATATGAATGACACGTCAATCACTTTGTGGGATCGTGGAACGGTGAACCCCGAACCTCGTTGGCTCTCCGACCGCGAACAGCGCGCATGGCAGGCGTACCGCCGTATGTTCCTGCTGCTCAACGCCCAGGTGTCGCGCGATCTCGCCCGGGACAGCTCGCTGTCCGACGCCGACTACGACGTCCTGTCCAACCTCGGGTCCCGCCCGGAACACCGGGGCCGTGTCAGCGAGATCGCGGACCGGATGCTCTGGTCCCGCAGCCGCCTCTCCCACCACCTGGCCCGTATGGAGCAGCGCGGTCTGCTCGTGCGCGAGGAGTGCGCGACGGACGGCCGCGGAGCCGTCGTCGTCCTCACCGAGGAGGGGCTGCGCGCGATCGAGGACGCGGCGGGTCCGCACGTCGAGTCCGTACGGCGGTACTTCATCGATCTGCTCACGCCCGAGCAGATCGACGCCTTCGCCGAGATCGGCGAGACGGTCGTGGGCGGGCTGACGGCGGCGGACACCGGCACGAGCGGCCCGGCGAAAAAGAAGGCGGCGCGGCGTTGAACACCCGCCGCGCCGCGCCCGTACTACCGGGCACCTCCCCCGCGTAAGCCGGGTGCGTACCCGTACGACAGGACGGGTACGCACCCGGAACCCCGGTCACAGAGGGCGCTTCAGGCCCCTCAGCCCCTCAGTCCCTCAAGCCCTCAGGCCCCTCAGTCCCTCAAGCCCTCAGGCCCCCAGCGCCTGCGACACCGTGTGGATCGCCAGGCCCGCCAGCGCGCCGACCACCGTGCCGTTGATGCGGATGAACTGGAGGTCGCGGCCGATGTGCGCCTCGATCTTCTTCGACGTCTGGTCCGCGTCCCAGCTCGCCACGGTCTCGCTGATCAGTGAGGTGATCTCGGCCCGGTACGTCGTGACCACGTACACCGCCGCGTCCTCCAGCCAGCCGTCCAGCTTGCCCCGGAGACGCTCGTCGCTCGCCAGCTTGGCTCCCAGCGACATCAGCGACGCCCGGGCCCGCAGCCGCAGTTCGCTGCGCTCGTCCTCGGCCGTCGCCATGATCATCGTACGGACGGAGGACCAGGCCGACGCGATGACGTCCTGCACCTCGCCGCGGCCCAGGATCTCCGACTTCAGCCGGTCCACCCGGGCCCGGGTGTCGGCGTCGCTCTGGAGGTCGGCCGCGAAGTCGGTGAGGAAGGTGTCGATGGAGCCGCGCGCCGGGTGGCCCGGCATGTCCCGCATCTCCGTGACGAACCGCAGCAGCTCCTTGTAGACCCGCTCCCCCACCCGCTTGTCGACGAACCGGGGCGTCCACCCCGGAGCGCCGCCCTGCACCGCGTCCATCACCGAGTCGCCGTGCTCCACCAGCCAGTCGTGCGCCCGTACGCAGACGAGGTCGACGACCTTGCGATGGCCGCCGTCCGCCACGACCCGCTCCAGCATCTTGCCGAGACCGGGCCCGACCTCCGCCGCGTTCGCCCGGCGGGTGATGGCCTCGCCGACGATCGCCTGGACGTCGGAGTCCCGCAGCACCGTCAGCGCGCCGCGCAGCGCCGTCGCCAGCTCGGCGGTGACCCGGTCGGCGTGTTCCGGCTCCGCCAGCCACGCGCCGACCCTCCGACCCACGCCCAGAGCGTGAATTCGGTCACGAATGACGTCTCCGGAGAGAAAGTTCTCCCCGACGAAGGAACCAAGTGACTGCCCCAGCTGATCCTTCTTGGTGGGGATGATCGCGGTGTGGGGGATGGGCAGGCCGAGCGGACGCCGGAAGAGCGCCGTGACGGCGAACCAGTCCGCCAGAGCGCCCACCATCCCCGCCTCGGCAGCCGCTGCGACGTAGCCCGGCCAGCCCGTCACACCTGAGTGTTCCGCCCAGGTGGCCAGGACGTACACGAGCGCGACCAGCAGAAGGAGACCGGTGGCCGTGATCTTCATACGCCGTACGCCGCGCTGCTTCTCCTCGTCGGCGGCGGTGTACGAGAACGAGGCGAGCGGCACCGCGCCGAGCGGCCCGGCTCCGGCGGCCGCCCCGGATCCCTCCCCGGGTCCCGTCCCGGGTCCCGCGCCGGACCCCGCCCCGGGTCCCGCGCCTGATTCCGGCCGGTGCTCCGGGTCGGCAGGGGGCGTGGGGCCGGGTGGAGGGGGCGTGGAGCCGGGTCCGGAACCCGTCCCGGCATCCTCCCGCGACATCCCCCGCGACGCCTTCGGCGTGCCCGCCGCGAGTGCGCGCACCCCGTCCTCGTCATTGGCCGACAGGCCGTCAGCGCCGTTATCCTTCCCCGTCGAGGGAAGGGATTCCTTCCCCGTCCCGGGGGCGGCCTCCCTCTCCGTCGCGGGGGCGGACTCCTTCTCCTTCGCCGGGGTGGGCTCCCTCCCCGTCGCCGGGGTGGACTCCTCCTCCGTCCCGCTCCCGGTTCCTTCGGGGTCCTGGCCCGGCTCCTGTCCCGGCCCATGCACCGCGTCCTGCTCTCCGGAACCGCTCCGTTCCATGCGCTCCATCCGCTCCGCCCGTCCGCGTACGCCACGCCCCCGTGCGTTACGCATTGTCCCTGCCTCACCTACTCCCGGGGCGCACGTCGAGTTCCCCACGGTCTGTCGCATCATGGGATCAGCACGATCATCACAAGGAGAACCACCGCACATGCCCAGGCGCCAGGGGTACGCCCTGCTCATCGCCCTCGTGGCGGGCACCGCCGTACTCGCGGTCGCTGCCGCCTTCGGCACGACGCTGTTCACCGACCGCCGGCCGACGCCGCGCCCGCCCGCCGAGACGCACGCGGCCGCCCGTAACCCGGTCGCCCCCGCCAACGCCGGCGGGAACTGGGTCGCCACCTGGACCATGGCGCCTGTCGGTGCGGAGCCCAACACCGAGAACGGATTCCCCGGAAACACCATCCGTAACATCGTGCACACAAGCGTCGGCGGGGACGCCGCGCGCATCACGGTCTCCAACCTCTTCGGGACCGTGCCCCTCGTCGTCGACCGGGCCACGGTCAACACCCGCCCGGTGACCTTCGGCGGCGCCGCCGTCGTCACCGTCGCGGCGGGCGGGCAGGTCGTCAGCGATCCGGTGACCGTGCCCGTCGCCGCCGACTCCGACCTGGAGGTCAGCTTCCGCACCCCGCGCCCGGGCGGCCCGGTCACCTACCACCCCAACACCCACCAGACGTCCTACCTGATCGACGGCCGCGGCACCTGGAGCACCACCCACTGGCGCTACCTCACCCGCGTGGACGTCCTCAACGAGGCCGCGCCCGGCGCCGTCGTCGCCATCGGGGACTCACTGACCGCCGGCAGCGGCTCCACCACCGACGCCAACTCCCGCTGGCCCGACATCCTCGCCGACCGGCTGAACGGCCGGTACGGGGTCGCCAACGCGGGCATAGCCGGCAACCGGCTCCTGCGGCCGGGCACCAGCGGCCAGGGCGGCGTCGACCGGTTCGAGCGCGACGTGCTCTCGGTCGCCGGGGCGCGCACCGTGTTCGTGGCCCTCGGCATCAACGACGTACAGCAGACACCCCAGGAGACCGACCCGCAGCGCATCGTGGAGGGGCTGCGCTCCCTCACCGAGCGGGCACGGGCGCGCGGGCTGACGGTGGTCGGCGCGACGCTGACCCCGTTCGAGGGCTTCTCCAGCTGGACGCCGGAGCGCAACGCCGTACGGCTGGCGGTCAACGAGCGCATACGGGCGGGCGGCGTCTTCGACGCGTACGTCGACTTCGACGAGGCGGTACGCGACCCCGGCGCGCCGAACCGGATCCACCCGGCGTACGACTCCGGCGACCACCTGCACTTCAACGACGCCGGGTACCGGGCGCTCGGCGAGCGGGTGGACCTGGCGTCCGTGGAGCGGGCCCGCACGCCGAAGTCCGACGAGCTGTGAGCTGCTGTGAGCTGATGTGCTGACGCGGTGACGTGCTGGCGTACGGCGGGGGCCTCAGCCAGCTCCTTGCGGCCGCCGCCGCCGTCCTCCGGGCCACCCAGCCCAGCTTCTTGCGGCCGCCCCCGTCCCCCCGGCCCTCAGCCCAGCTCCTTGCGGCCGCCGTCCTCCGGGCCCTCCAGGCGATTGCGCTCGCGGGCCGCCAGCTCGGCCTGCTCGGCCTCCTTCAGACGGCGGCGCTCCGCCTTCGTCCGCTTGCGGTCCACGCCGACGCCGCCCATCAGCGCGAACCCGGTGACCACCACGTGCGGGGCGTCCGGGGCGGGTTCGCCCTCCTCGTTCGAGCCCTCGCCGAAGCCGCCCATGATGCCGATGCCCCGGACCTCCACGTTCAGCTCGGGCGGGGCCGTCACATGGACGCCGCCCATGATCGTGACGCAGCGGATGACGATCTGGCGGTCCTCGAAGTTCGCCTCGCGCAGGTCGATCTCACCCCCGCCCCACATCGCGAACGCGGTGAACTTCCGGGCCACCGTCCAGCGGCCCTTCCGGTTGAAGCCGCCCCAGAAGGCGAACGCCCCCTTCGACGTCGCCGCCCCTCCGACCCGGGCCGGCCAGTTCGCGGCGGAACCACGGGCCGGGGCGGGCGCGGACGAGCCCACCCGGGCCACCGCCGAACCCGGAGCCGGAAGGTCCTGGACGAGCGGTTCCAACTCCCCGTGCGTACGCGCCTTGTAGGCGGTGTCGAGGCGCTGCTCGAACTCGTCCATCTCCAGGCGGCCCTCGGCCACGGCCTCGCGCAGCAACTCGGCGATCCGCTCACGCTCAGCATCGGAGGCGCGCATTTCCGGACGTTCACTTGTCATACTGCGCAGCCTATTGAACAGACCCGTTCCCGGCACAGACCTGCAGGCCCACGACCTGCGCGCGTCGGCCCCGGGCCCCCGACCGGCGCCCTCCGGGTTACGGCGTGACCCCGCCCTCGTACATCTTCGCGATCACGGCCTCGATGTCGGGCTCCCGCACCGACAGGTCCATCAGCGGGTACTCCGCCGCGATCCGCGCCACCAGCGGGGCGGCCGACGCGGAGGCGGGGAAGGCCAGCCACTGGCGCGGGCCCTCCACCTTGACCGCCCGCAGGGCCGGCCCCGGTCCGTCGGACGTCAGCTCGATCGGCGGGAGTTCGCGCTCCAGGTCCACCACGAGCATCCGCTCGCTCTCCCCCGCCTCATGGAGCCCGGCGAGCGAACCGTCGTACATCAGACGGCCGTGGTCGATCACCATCACCCGCCGGCAGAGCTGCTCGATGTCGGTCAGGTCGTGCGTCGTCAGCAGGACCGTGGTTCCCCGTTCCGCGTTCAACTCCTGGAGGAACTGGCGCACTTTGGCCTTCGAGATCACATCGAGCCCGATCGTCGGCTCGTCGAGATAGAGCACCTCGGGGTCGTGCAGCAGGGCCGCCGCGATGTCGCCCCGCATCCGCTGACCGAGGGAGAGTTGCCGTACGGGAACCTCCAACAGCTCTCCCAGGTCCAGCAGTTCGACGCAGCGGTCCAGGTTCTCCCGGTAACGGCGGTCCGGGATGCGGTACATGCGGTGCATCAGCCGGTACGAGTCGCGCAGCGGCAGGTCCCACCACAGCGTCGTCCGCTGGCCGAAGACCACGCCGATGCGGTGAGCCAGGCGCGTACGCTCCCGGGACGGGTCGATGCCCGCCACGCGCAGCCGGCCGCCGCTCGGGGTGAGGATGCCCGTCAGCATCTTGATCGTGGTCGACTTGCCGGCCCCGTTCGGGCCGATGTAGCCGACCATCTCGCCGCGCGCCACCTGGAAGCTGATGCCGTCCACGGCCCGGACCTCACGCCGCTCCCGGCGCAGCAGGCCGGTCCGGCGGCTGACCTGGAAGACCTTCTCGACGCCGTCGAGGGTGATGAAGCCGTCGTCACCCCGGGCCGTGCCGGAGACCGTACGCGTCCCCACGCCCACGCCCGTGCCCACGTCCACCCCCGCTCCCGTCCCCGTACCCACGCCGTCACCCGTACCCATACCCGTACCGTCACCCATGCCCGTACCCTCCTCCGTCGCCCCACTCGCCCCACTCGCCCCGCTCATCCCACTCGCCCCGCTCAACTCCCCGTACTCCGGTACGTCCGCAGCCCCGCCCGCCACGCGAGCCCCGCCAGCGCGCAGCACGCCGCGGCCACCACCGGCGTCAGGAACGCCACCCACTGCGGCAGGTCCAGCGGGTACTCCCGGTCCAGCAGGTACAGCGCGGGCAGCCAGCTGACGAAGGCCAGCGGGACCACGAACGTCACCCCGCGCACCAGGTCCTTCGCGAAGATCGTCGGCGGGTACTGGAGCAGCGTCGCCCCGCCGTACGTGAAGGCGCTCTGCACCTGCGAGGCGTCCTGGGCGACGAACTGGAAGGCCGCCCCGGCCACGAAGACCGCGCCGAAGACCGCCGCCCCGCTCACCAGCATCACCGGCAGCATCAGCACCTTCAGGGGCGTCCACGCGATGTCCAGGGTGATCAGCGCATAGCCGAGCACGGCGAGGCCCTGGAGGATCCGCCCGATCCTGCGCAGCGCGAACCGGTCCGCCGCCACCTGCGCCAGCACCGGGACCGGCCGCACCAGCAGGGTGTCGAGTGTTCCGTCCCGTACCCGGCGGCCCAGCCGCTCCATCGAGCCCAGCAGCAGGTCGCACACCCCGAAGGCCGTCGCCGACACCCCGTAGAGGAGGGCGATCTCCGGGAGCGTGTAGCCGCCCAGCGCGTCGACGTGCGTGAACATCAGGACGATCGTGAGGAAGTCGAAGGCGGTCGCCGCGAGATTCCCGAACGTCGTCATGACGAACGAGGCCCGGTACGCCATCGTCGAGCGCACCCACATCGCCACGATCAGCCCGTACGCACGCAGCCCCTCCAGCAGCCGGGGCCGGTCCTCGTACGCGAAGCCGCCGGGATCCCCGCCCTCCTCGGGCCGCACCGCAACCGTCTCAGCCACCCTGCACCACCACCCTCCTCGTCGCGACGCCCTGGAGCAGCCGCCCCGCCAGCAGGAGCGCCACCGCCCAGCCGCCCTGGAACGCGTACGCCTCCAGCAGCCCCCACCCCGTGTACTTGCCGAGGAACACATCGGCCGGGATCTGGAGCAGCGAGGACCACGGCAGCATCCGGGCGACCTCGCCCAGGAGTCCGGGGAACAGCGGCAGCGGCAGCAGCATCCCGGAGAAGAACAGCCCCAGCAGCATGGACATCTGGGTCGCCCCCGCCCCGTCCAGCAGCCAGAACGCCGACAGCGCGACCAGGAAGCGCACGGCGAAGCTCACGACGACGCCCAGCAGCACGGAGAGGAGGAACGCGGGCCAGATCCACGGCGAACCGGGGAGCGCGATATCGAAGGCGAGCGCCCCCGCGAGCATCGGCACCACCCCGCGCCCCAGCAGCTGGAACGCCGCCCGGCCCAGATCCCCGGCCAGCCACCACAGCTGGAGGTCGATGGGGCGGTACAGGTCCACGGCGACGTCCCCCGTACGGATCCGCTCCATCAGCTCGTCCTCGAAGCCGCCGCCCATCATGGCGCAGGCCGCCAGCAGGGCCTGCCCGATCCAGACGTACGCCAGCGCCTGGGACATGTCGTACCCGCCGAGCTGCGGGCGTTGGTCCCACAGGGCGGTGTAGGTGTACGCCAGGATGAAGCCGAAGACGGTGTTGGTGAACACCCCCGCGGCCGTCGCCGTCCGATATGTGGTGTAGCGCCGGAAACCGCCCGCCGCCACCACTGCGTACAGCCGCACGCCCGTCCCCTCTCCCCCGCCGGGCCGCACGGACGCAAGGCCGCGCTCCGGTTCCGGACACCAAAGCGCACGACCTTAGTGCACGGACGGAGACCGCCGCGACCGGATTTCCGGGGGACGGGGATGGGGGCGGGGACGGGGGGACGACGGGGGACAGAGAAGGAGAACGGGGGAGAACGGGGGAGATCGAAGGATGATACGAGGGTTTCCCGGCGAAACGGGCACTATGGGAACACTGACCGCACCCGAGGAGCCCGCACCGACATGAGCGACGAGCCACAGAACTGGGCCCCTCGGGACCCCTCAGCCGCCTCCGCGACCCCCGGGAACGGTGCGCGGGAGGGGGAGACTCCAGGAAAGAAGGGGAAGGCGGGAAGGAAGGGGCGACCCAAGAGGACCGGATGGCGACGCCTCGTCCCCACCTGGCGGATGACCCTCGCCGCCGTCGTCGGCCTCGCCCTCCTGCTCGGCGGCGGGTTCTTCGCCGGATACCAGCTCGTCGACATCCCCGCCGCCAACGCCGGCGCGGACGCCGAGTCCAACGTCTACTTCTACGAGGACGGCACCGTCCTGGCCCGCGACGGCAAGGTGAACCGGGAAAAGATCAAGCTCTCCCAGGTCCCGCGCACCGTCCAGCAGGCCGTACTCGCCGCCGAGGACCGCGACTTCTACTCCCAGCCCGCCGTCGACGTGAGGGCCATGTTCCGGGCCGGCTGGAACACCGCGACCGGCAAGGGCAAGCAGGGCGGCTCCACCATCACCCAGCAGTACGTCAAGAACTACTACCTGGGCCAGGAACGGACCGTCGTCCGCAAGGCCAAGGAGTTCTTCATCGCGATCAAACTCAACCGCGAGCAGAGCAAGGACCAGATCTTCGAGGGCTACCTCAACACCAGCTATTTCGGGCGCAACGCCTACGGCATCCAGGCCGCCGCCCAGGCGTACTACGGCAAGAACGTCGAGGACCTCACCACCGCCGAAGGCGCGTACCTCGCCTCCCTGCTGAACGCCCCCAGCGCCTACGACGTCGTCGCCCACCCCGACAGCAAGCCCGCGGCCCTGGACCGCTGGAACTACGTCCTGGACGGCATGGTCAAGGAGGGCTGGCTGGACGCCGCCGAACGGGGGACGACCGAATTCCCCGTACCCGGCGAGGCCAAGCCCCCCACCAGCCTCTCCGGCCAGCGCGGCTATCTGGTGCAGGCCGTCGAGGACTACCTCACCGGCAACGGGATCATCGACGAGAAGACCCTCGCCACGGGCGGCCACCGCATCACCACCACCCTCGACAAGAAGAAGCAGGACGCCTTCGTCGAGGCCGTCAACGCCAACGTGACGTCCAAGCGGAGCGACGACCGCGACGCCGACCGCAACGTCCGCGTCGGCGGCGCGTCCATCGTCCCGCAGACCGGCGAGGTCGTCGCGATGTACGGCGGCATCGACTACACCCAGCAGTACGTCAACAACGCCACCCGCCGCGACTACCAGGTCGGCTCCACCTTCAAGCCGTTCGTCCTCACCGCCGCCGTCGCCCACGACTCCACCACCCAGGACGGCCGCCGCATCACCCCCGAGTCCTACTACGACGGCACCAACAAGCGCACCGTCCAGGGCTTCCAGAGCTCCACCGCCTACGCCCCCGCCAACGAGGACGACGTCGACTACGGGCAGATCACCGTCCGCACCGCCACCGACAAGTCCGTCAACGCGGTCTACGCGCAGATGGCCCAGGACGTCGGCCCCCAGAAGGTCAAGGAGACCGCCGTCGCCCTCGGCATCCCCGCCTCCACCCCCGACCTCACCGCCTCCCCCTCCATCGCGCTCGGCCCCGCCACCGCCAGCGTCCTGGACCTCACCGAGGCGTACGCCACGCTCGCCAACCACGGCCGGCACGGCCCGTACACGCTCGTCGACAGCATCAGCAAGAACGGTACGGAGATCGAGCTGCCCGAGCGGAAGGCGAAGCAGGCCGTCACCCGCGAGGCCGCCGACACCACCACCGCCGTCCTGCGCAGCGTCGTGGAAGGCGGAACGGGCTCCGCCGCCCAGGCCGTCGGCCGCCCCGCCGTGGGCAAGACCGGCACGGCCGAGGAGGACAAGGCCGCCTGGTTCGCCGGCTACACCCCCGACCTCGCCACCGTCGTCGCCGTCATGGGCCAGGACCCCGACAGCGGCGCGCAGACCCCGCTGTACGGAGCCCTCGGCATGCCCCGCATCAACGGCGGCGGCGCTCCGGCCGAGACCTGGGCCGCCTACACGGAAGCGGCCCTGCGCTCCTCCCCGGCCCAGGAGTTCGACCTCGAACAGGCCCCCGGCTCCGACGAACCCCAGGAGCCCGGCGACGAGAGCACCGGAACCACCGGCCCCTCCACCCCCGCCGACGCCACCCCCAGCTCACCGGCCGACACCGCCCCCGCGGCGCCGACGACCCCCGCCCGGCCCAGCGGCGACGACGACGCCGGGACCGAAGGCGCGGCGGACGGCGGCGCGGGGGACGCGGAAGGAACCACGACCGGCGGGGACGGCGGAGGCGACGGCGGAACGGGAGGCGATAGCGGCGCCACCACCGGCGACGGCGGCAACGGCGACCCGAACACCATCAGCGGCCTCATCGAAGGCGTACGCGGCACCCGCCCCTCCGGCGGCGAGTGACGCGCCGGGGTGAGCGGGTGGGCGTAGCGGGAGGGGCGCACCGGGAGGCGCACCGGGGGTGTCAGTGCCCGGACGTCGCCTTCAGGCCCACCACGGCGACCAGCAGCAGACAGACGAAGAAGATCCGGGCGGCGGTCACCGGCTCGTTCAGGACGACCATGCCGAGGATCGCCGCACCGGCCGCGCCGATGCCGACCCATACGCCGTACGCCGTCCCGATCGGCAGCGTCTTCGCGGCGTGCGACAGCAGCACCATGCTCGCCACGATCCCGAGGCCGGTGAACACGCTCGGCCACAGCCGGGTGAACCCCTCGGTGTACTTCATCCCGATCGACCAGCCCACTTCGAGCAGACCGGCGATGATCAACAGAACCCAGGCCACGGCAGAACCTCCGACGACGAACACGCGAACAACACGGGTGCGTCGTCTTTTCCTGCCCGGTACGGCGCGTCTCGTCGGGGTGCTTCCACCGTAGCAAGGAACGGCGGGTGGGGGCGGTGACCACGGTCACCGCCCCCACCCGCCGCTACGGATGTCGCTGCGGGTGCCTCTACGGGTATCGCTACAGACAGCTATAGACGGCTACATACAGCTACAGGTCGCCACGGATCGCCACAGGTCGCTACAGATACAGCCCGGTCGAATCCACCGAACCCTCGAACCGGTCCGCCGCCACCGCGTGCAGATCGCGCTCCCGCATCAACACGTAGGCCACGCCCCGCACCTCGACCTCGGCACGGTCCTCGGGGTCGTACAGCACCCGGTCCCCCGGCTCCACCGTCCGCACGTTCTGACCGACCGCGACCACCACCGCCCAGGCCAGCCGCCGGCCCACCGCGGCGGTCGCCGGGATGAGGATGCCGCCGCCGGAACGCCGCTCGCCCTCGGCGGCGTCGTTCCGCACCAGCACACGGTCGTGCAGCATGCGGATGGGCAGTTTGTCGTCGTGGGTCTTCTCGCTCACGCCCGCAACCTACCGCCACCGCCCCGGGCCCCATGCCCGAGGGGCCCGTCCGCCGCCCGCCGGAGAGCGGTCACGCGCGGCGGCGCTTGGACACGGTGAGCAGCCCCACCACGCCCACCACCAGCAGCGCGGCGGGAATCACCCGCTCCAGCCGCGGCGAACCGTCCTCCGCGACGAACTGCGCCTTCACGTTCGACACCGAGCGATTCACCGCGACGAACGCCCGCCCGGCCGTCCGGTCCACGTTCTGGACCGCTTTCGCCTTCGCGTCGCCGATGATCGTCTTCGGGTGTACGCGCACCCCGATCTCATCGAGCACCACCGCGAGCTGCTCGCGCCTGCTGATGATGTCCGCCTCGATCTGCGCAGGGGTCCTGGCATCCGACACTGCGCCGCCTCCGTGGTCGTGTCCGGTAAACCTTCATCTGAACCTTCGTCGACAGTCTGTCAGCTCAACCCCCCGCGCACCCGGCGGCACCCCTATTACGCTCGGTCCCGTCCGACCCGTGCACCACCCGAGGAGAACCACATGAGCGAGCGACTCAAGCCCGGCGACCCCGCTCCCGCCTTCACCCTTCCCGACGCCGACGGCAACGAGGTCTCGCTCGCGGACCACAAGGGCCGCAAGGTCATCGTCTACTTCTACCCGGCGGCTCTTACCCCCGGTTGCACCAAGCAGGCATGCGACTTCACGGACAACCTCGACGTCCTGGCGAACGCCGGATACGACGTCATCGGCGTCTCCCCCGACAAGCCGGAGAAGCTCGCGAAGTTCCGCGAGCAGGAGAACCTGAAGGTCACCCTGGTCGGCGACCCGTCCAAGGAGACCCTGGAGGCGTACGGCGCCTTCGGCGAGAAGAAGCTCTACGGCAAAGTGGTGACGGGCGTCATCCGCTCGACCGTCGTCGTGGACGAGGAGGGCAAGGTCGAGCACGCCTTCTACAACGTCAAGGCGACCGGCCATGTCGCCAAGATCATCAGGGATCTGGGCGTCTGACCCCCGGGCTCCCGGCCCGCCTCAGCCCTGGCCGGTCTCCGGCTCCGGCTCCGGCTCCAACCCTGGCCGGTCCCGGCCCTGGCCCCGCCCCCGCACCGCCCCGGATGGGCCATCCGGGGCGGGCGAACCGAACGCCCTCCCCCGCGACCCCGGGGCCGGGGCGGCACGGGAGCGGGTATCGCCCCCGGAACGCTCCCACGCCCCTCTATGACCGTTTCCGGCCATACTGGCCGACACCCAGCTTCCACTCCTGCCCCGGAACCACGCCGGGAACATGTGAGGGAGATCGCATCCGACCAAGAAGTCGGTTTGCGACCGCCACGACCGCGCAGAAGCCTTTCCTGGAACACCCTCCGAGGAAAGGACCCGGCCATGGCGGCCCCCGACCCCCACCAGGCGGCCGACCCCCAAGCGGTCAAACGCCATCCCACGCTCTTCCGGGCGGTCCGCAAGCGCAGGAATCCACGGCTGCGCCGGACGGACATCACCGTCACGGACGACGCCGCGGTGAAGCGCGCCGTGAAAGCGGCCTCGCTGGGCAACGCCATGGAGTGGTTCGACTTCGGCATCTACTCCTATCTGGCCGTGACCATCGGCCATGTGTTCTTCCCGTCCGGGAACGAGACGACGCAGCTCCTCTCCTCCTTCGCGACCTTCGCCGTGGCCTTCCTCGTACGCCCGCTCGGCGGCATGTTCTTCGGCCCGATGGGCGACAAGATCGGCCGCAAGAAGGTCCTCGCGCTGACGATGATCCTGATGGCGATCGGCACGTTCGCCATCGGCCTGATCCCCTCGCACCAGACGATCGGCGTCTGGGCCGCCGTCCTGCTGATCTTCTTCCGCATGCTCCAGGGCTTCTCCACGGGCGGCGAGTACGGCGGCGCGTCCACGTTCATCGCCGAGTACGCCCCCGACAAGCGCCGCGGCTTCTTCGGCAGCTTCCTGGAGTTCGGCACCCTGGCGGGCTACGTGTGCGCGGCCGGGCTGGTGACGGCCCTGTACGCCCTCCTGGACACCGCGCAGATGGAGTCCTGGGGCTGGCGCATCCCCTTCCTCGTCGCGGGCCCGCTGGGCCTGGTCGGCCTCTATCTGCGACTGCGCCTGGACGAGACCCCGGCCTTCCAGAAGCTGGAGGGCGGCACGGCCCACGCGACCGAGGCGGCGGACGGGGTGGAGACGACGGCCAAGGGGGACCTGGCGAAGATCTTCCGGCAGTACTGGCCGACGCTGATCCTCTGCATCTGCCTGGTGGGCGCGTACAACATCACCGACTACATGTTGTTGTCGTACATGCCGACGTACCTCTCCGACGAACTCGGCTACAGCGAGACGCACGGGCTGCTGATCCTGCTCGCGGTGATGCTGTTCCTGATGGCGATCATCAGCCAGGTCGGCAAGCTCTCCGACCGCTTCGGCCGCAAACCTCTGCTCATGACCGGGATGCTGGGCTTCCTCTTCCTCTCCCTGCCGGCGTTCCTCCTCATCCGGATCGACGGCATCCTCCCGATCACGGTCGGCATGCTGCTGCTGGGCCTCTCCCTGGTCTGCATGCTCGGCACGATGTCCGCGGCCCTGCCGGCCCTGTTCCCGACGCACGTCCGTTACGGATCCCTGTCGGTCGGCTACAACCTCTCCGCGTCGATCTTCGGCGGTACGACCCCGCTGGTGATCACGGCCCTGATCAGCTGGACCGGCTCCAACCTGATGCCCGCGTACTACGCGATGGCGGCGGCCCTGGTCGGCGTGATCGCGGTCGCCTGCATGAAGGAGACCGCCCAACAGCCCCTGATCGGCTCCCCGCCCTCGGTGGAGACGGACGAGGAGGCGGCACAACTGGTCCAGGCACAGGCTCCCGAACCCAAGTTCTAATCCCTCCCGCCCGGGCGAACGGCCCGCACCGCTTCGGTCGACGCGAAGCGGTGCGGGCCGTTCCGCATCTTGTCGTACAGCGGATGTGCCTCTCCGATAAGCGGTTCGTTGATCCGTACGAGGCCGCGAACGCGCGGCCGGATACGAAGGAGGTCCTTGCGCCTGTGGTCGCCGTGTCGACGAGCGTCTATGAGGTGCTGCGGCGTCTCGGTCTGGAGACTGTGGGGGGCCACCACAGCAACATCAGCAGGCGACCGGAGCGACGACCGCGCCGAGAACCTCCGGTTGCTGTGCCCCAACTGCCATACGGTCAGCACTACTTGGCGCCGAGGGGGCGCACGCGCGATCCCACGCCAGGAACGCTCACTCCACCCCGGCCGATTCGCCCGGTACGATGACATGCGTCTAGCGGCGGTGGTGCAGCTGGCGACACAGCAGACTTAGGATCTGTGGCCCGTGAAACGGCTTGAGGGTTCGAATCCCTTCCGCCGCACCGAGAACGGCCTGCGAATCGAAGCACTGATGCGCAGGCCGTTTGTCGTTCCGGCCCTACCCCACCAACTCCCGCACCACCGGCACCAACGCCCGGAACGCCTTGCCGCGGTGGCTGATCGCGTTCTTCTCCGCCGGGGTCAGCTCCGCGCAGGTGCGGGTCTCGCCCTCCGGCTGGAGGATCGGGTCGTAGCCGAAGCCGTGGGTGCCGGACGGGGTGTGGCGCAGGGTGCCGTTGAGGCGGCCCTCGACGACGCGTTCGGTGCCGTCCGGGAGGGCCAGGGCGGCGGCGCAGGCGAAGTACGCGCCGCGGTGGGCGTCGGCGATGTCGCCGAGCTGGGCCAGGAGCAGGTCGAGGTTGGCCGTGTCGTCGCCGTGGACGCCGGACCAGCGGGCCGAGAAGATGCCGGGGGCGCCGCCGAGGACGTCGACGCAGAGGCCGGAGTCGTCGGCGACGGCCGGGAGGCCGGTGGCGCGGGCCAGGGCGTGGGCCTTGAGGAGCGCGTTCTCGGCGAAGGTGACGCCGGTCTCCTTGACGTCCGGGATGTCCGGGTACGCGTCCGCGCCGACGAGGTCGTGGTCGAGTCCCGCGTCGGCGAGGATGGCGTGGAGTTCGGTGATTTTCCCGGCGTTGCGGGTGGCGAGGATCAGGCGCTTCATACGGCGATTATCGCCGGGCCGACGCGGCAGCCGGCCGCGCCCCTCCCCCCGTACACCGGCGCCACGGCCGGTCGCGCCCCGCGCCCGTAACGGCCCGCCTCCCCCCTACGGCGTGCGGACCTACGGCGTGCAGACCTTGCCGATCTCCGTCGCCGCGCTCGTCACCGGGGTGATGTCGGGGGTCGCGTCGCCCTTCTCGATGGCGGTGCGGACGTTGGTGACGCCTGCCTGGAGGTCGTCGATCGCCTTCGAGAGGTCGGCGTCGTCCGTGGTGTCGCCGAGGTTCTTGAGCTCGCGGTCGATCTCGTCCAGGGACTCCGATGCCTGGGTGATGTCCTCGGAGGCGTTGGAGACGGCCCGTTCGAGCTTGCCGACGCTGGTGGCGATGGCGTCGGCGGTGCGGACGCAGTCGAGGGCCTTGTCGATTCCGGCGCAGCCCGCGGCCGTGGTGAGCGTCAGCAGAGCGGCGGCGGTGGCGAGTGCGAGGCGTTGGTGGCGGCGCGAAGCCATGGTGCGGTCCCTCCCCGGGAATCGGTACGCGGACGGGCGCACGGTTCGACCCGTGCGCCCGTGCTCGTAACGACGCTGTGTGGTGCGTACTTGGTTGCTTCTTTACCCGGGGAGCGTGTGTCGTCACGCGTCCTGGGTGCGGGCGAGTGCGTCGGTCTGGAGGGTGGCGAGGTCGACGCAGCCCGCGGTGGCCAGGTCGAGGAGTGCGCCGAGCTCCTTGCGGTCGAAGGGGGCGCCCTCGGCGGTGCCCTGGACCTCGACGAAGCGGCCGTCGCCGGTGCAGACGACGTTCATGTCGGTCTCGGCGCGGACGTCCTCCTCGTAGCAGAGGTCGAGGAGGGGGGTGCCGTCGACGATGCCGACGCTGATGGCGGCGACGGTGTCGGTGAGGGGCTTGCGGCCGGCCTTGACGATCTTCCTGCCCTGGGCCCAGGCGACGGCGTCGGCGAGGGCGACGTACGCGCCGGTGATGGCGGCGGTGCGGGTGCCGCCGTCCGCCTGGAGGACGTCGCAGTCCAGGACGATGGTGTTCTCGCCGAGCGCCTTGTAGTCGATGACGGCGCGCAGCGAACGGCCGATCAGGCGGCTGATCTCGTGGGTGCGTCCGCCGATCTTGCCGCGTACGGCTTCGCGGTCGCCGCGGGTGTTGGTGGAGCGGGGCAGCATGGAGTACTCGGCGGTGACCCAGCCTTCGCCGCTGCCCTTGCGCCAGCGCGGGACGCCTTCGGTGACGGAGGCGGTGCAGAAGACTTTGGTGTCGCCGAAGGAGATGAGAACCGATCCTTCGGCGTGCTTGCTCCAGCCGCGTTCGATGGTGACGGGGCGGAGCTGTTCGGGGGTGCGGCCGTCGATGCGAGACATGGGGCCGACTTTATCCGTTGGCGGGGGTGGGTCCGTTCGGGTGTGGGGGACGCCGGCGGGGTGGGTGGGGCAAGCGTCCGCGGGGCGGGTACGGCACAGGCCCCGTCCACGGTGGGGGTGCGGGGCCTGCGGGTGCGGACGGCCTTGCGGCTTCCGCGGTGTCCGGCGGGGTGTCAGCCGGTCACATCATGTCTTCGATGTCGGCGGCGATGGGGTCGGCGTCGGTGCCGATGACGACCTGGATCGCGGTGCCCATCTTGACGACGCCGTGGGCGCCGGCGGCCTTCAGGGCGGCTTCGTCGACCTTGCTGGCGTCGTGGACCTCGGTGCGGAGGCGGGTGATGCAGCCTTCGATCTCGTCGATGTTCTCGATGCCGCCGAGCCCGGCGACGATCTTCTCAGCCTTGGTGGCCATGTCCTTCTCCCTGGTTTTCGCGTGCAGACGGGCCGCCCGCTGCGGGTCCGTTTCGTCACGGTAACGCACGGTTGGCCCAACTTCGCGGGCGGGTAACCGGACTATCACCAAAGATAACGATCACCGGTGCCCTGTCTTCGGGGCGGGTCCCGGACCGTGACGCAACTGGTCTACACCAGTTTGCGACGACCGCCAAACGAGGCTTGTTCCGGGAAGGACGCCGATGAGTTCGAGCGCCGCTGCGGCACCGCAGCCAAAATGGTGGAACGGGCCGGTCCAGGGCTTGCAGAAGGTCGGCCGCAGCCTCCAGCTCCCGGTGGCCGTCCTCCCGGCGGCGGGCCTGCTCGTCAGCCTCGGCAACCTCTTCGCCTCCTCCCTCCACGGCGCTTTCTGGGAGAAGACCGCCTCGGTCCTGCTCAACGGCGGCACCGCGATCCTCGACGGCAAGGTCGGCCTGCCGCTGCTCTTCTGCATCGGCGTGGCCATCGGCTTCGCGAAGAAGGCGGACGGCTCCACCGCGCTCGCGGCCGTGGTGGGCTTCCTCGTCTACCGGGGCGTCCTCGGGGCGTTCCCCATGGACGGCACGGTGACGGACGAGCTGCCCGCCGGCGAGCCGCAGAACCCCGGCGTCCTCGGCGGCATCCTGATCGGCCTGCTGACCGCGGTGGTCTGGCAGCGCTACCACCGCACCAAGCTGGTGGACTGGCTCGGCTTCTTCAACGGCCGACGGCTGGTGCCGATCCTGATGGCGTTCCTCTGCGTGATCCTGGGCGTGCTGTTCGGGCTGCTGTGGCAGCCGGTGGGCGACGGGCTGACCTGGTTCTCCAAGCAGCTGATCGACCTCGGCTCGTGGGGTGCGGCGATCTTCGGCTTCGCGAACCGGCTGCTGATCCCGATCGGCATGCACCAGTTCCTGAACACGTTCTTCTGGTTCCAGGCGGGCGAGTTCACGGGGGCGGACGGCGCGACCGTCCAGGGCGACATCTCCCGGTTCTTCGCCGAGGACCCGACGGCCGGGCAGTTCACCTCGGGCTTCTTCCCGATCATGATGTTCGGCCTGCCCGCCGCCGCCCTGGCCATCACCCACACCGCGCGGCCCGAGCGCCGCAAGGAGGTGGGCGGCCTGATGTTCTCGGTGGCGCTGACCTCGTTCGTCACGGGGGTGACCGAGCCGCTGGAGTTCTCGTTCATGTTCGTCGCGCCGCTGCTGTACGGGGCGCACGCGGTGCTCACCGGGGCGTCGATGGGCATCACCTGGCTGCTGGGGGTGCATGCCGGGTTCACCTTCTCGGCCGGGTTGATCGACTACGTCGTGAACTGGCATCTGGATACGAAACCGTGGCTGATCATCCCGATCGGCGCGTGCTTCGCGGTGGTCTACTACATCGTCTTCCGCTTCGCGATCACCAAGTTCAACCTCAAGACGCCCGGGCGCGAACCGGAGGAGATCGAGAAGGAGATCGCGCGGGACCTCACGAAGTAGCAGGACAGAGGGGGTTTCACCCCGCTCGCGCAAGGCCCTCGGACCGCCCGGTCCGGGGGCCTTGCGCATGTCACCGAACGTGCCGGGTCTGCTACTGCACATTGAAGGGGAATTGCAGGTTCCTTATCTAACCCTCACCGTGCTAAAACTGGTCTACACCACTGAGTGGTCCAGACCACGGCTGTCGTGCCGCGTCTGTCGAGTCGCCGCCTCCCCGCATCAATGACCCGGGCGGCACCGTGCCCCATGGAGGATTTGATGACCACGGCTGAGACCGCACCCGCGGACGGGAAGAAGAAGGGCGCTGCCGTGATGGCGGTCATGCAGCGCATCGGCCGCAGCCTCATGCTGCCGGTCGCCGTGCTGCCGGCCGCCGCGCTCCTGGTCCGCCTCGGCGACAGTGACATGCTGGGCCGCGAGTCGTTCCCGACCTTCATCACGAAGCTCGCCGGCTACATGGCCGCGGGTGGCGGCGCGCTCCTCGACAACATGGCGCTGCTGTTCGCCGTCGGCATCGCGATCGGCTTCGCGAAGAAGTCGGACGGCTCGACCGCCCTCGCGGCCGTCACCGGTTACCTGGTCTTCAAGAACGTGCTGGCCACGTTCACGGACCCGAACCTGGACAAGGTGGCCGAGGTCGTCGACGGCAAGATCGTGATGACGGAGGCGCCGGTGGACGCCAAGGTCCTCGGCGGTGTCGTGATGGGCATCGTCGTGGCCCTGCTCTACCAGAAGTTCTACCGGACCAAGCTGCCCGACTGGGCCGGCTTCTTCAGCGGCCGGCGTCTGGTCCCGATCCTCTCGGCCCTCGCGGGTCTGGTCATCGGCATCGTCTTCGGTCTGATCTGGCCGGTCCTCGGCGCGGGTCTGCACAACTTCGGCGAGTGGCTCGTCGGCTCGGGCGCGGTCGGCGCGGGCATCTTCGGTGTCGCCAACCGTGCGCTGATCCCGGTCGGCATGCACCACCTGCTGAACTCCTTCCCGTGGTTCCAGGCGGGCGAGTACAACGGCAAGAACGGCGACATCGCCCGCTTCCTGGAGGGCGACCCCACCGCCGGACAGTTCATGACCGGCTTCTTCCCGATCATGATGTTCGCCCTCCCGGCGGCCTGCCTCGCGATCGTCCACTGTGCCCGCCCCGAGCGCCGCAAGGTCGTCGGCGGCATGATGTTCTCCCTCGCGCTGACCTCGTTCGTCACCGGTGTGACCGAGCCGATCGAGTTCACGTTCATGTTCATCGCCCCGGTGCTGTACGCGATCCACGCGGTGCTGACCGGTGTGTCGATGGCCCTGACCTGGGCGCTCGGCATGAAGGACGGCTTCGGCTTCTCGGCCGGTCTGGTCGACTTCGGGCTGAACCTGGGCATCGCGACCAAGCCCTGGCTGCTGGTCCTGGTCGGCCTCTGTTTCGCGGTGGTCTATTACGTGATCTTCCGGTTCGCGATCATCAAGTTCAACATCCCGACCCCGGGCCGGGAGTCGGACGAGGAGCTCGCCGAGCTCCAGAAGGCCGAGGCGAAGTAGCCCTCAGCCGCACCCGCACCCGTACGCGTACCCGTACGCGTACACACGAGACCCCCACCTCCCCTGCGGAGGTGGGGGTCTCGTCGTCTGTACGGGGTGCCGTCCGCGCCCTACGTCCGGGGCGCGTCCGCGAGCGCGTCTGCGGCCCCGGGCGCCGGAACCGGCAGGCGGTAGATCTGGCGGGAGCCGCCCTCCGGGCCCGGGTCGGTCGGTTCACCGGGGCAAAAGCCCAGCTTCTCGTAGAACGTACGGGCCCCGCTCTCCACGGCCCCGGGGTGGTCGGGCCCGAAGGTGACGACCTCGACGACGCCCGGCCCGGTGACGTACCGGCGCATCGCGTCCGCCATCAGCAGGCGGCCCACGCCCTCGCCCCGGCAGCGCTCGGAGGTGACGAGCCAGTGGACGTGGTACGTCGGCGGGTCCGCGCCGAACAGGAGGCCGCCGACGATGCCGGGGGCGGTCGTGGACTCGGCGACCAGGGCCGCCGCGTCACGGATGCAGGCTTCCACGGCCCGGTGGAAGCCCGGCTCCGCCACCATCGGCCCGAACCAGTGCTCGACCTGGGACGCGAGGGTCAGGAAGCCGTCGAGGTCGCCGTCCCGAGCGGGTCTGATCGTGATCATCCGAGCAGTTTCGCAGATGCGGCGGGAGTGGCGGCGGGCCGGATCAGATCTCGTACACCGCACCGGGCGCGGCCAGTTCCACCGGGCCCGGGTAGACCGCACGGGCGTCGGCCACGTTGCGGTCCGCGTCGGTCCACGGCGGGATGTGGGTGAGGACGAGGCGGCGTGCTTCGGCGCGGGCGGCGGCCTCGCCGGCCTCGCGGCCGTTGAGGTGCAGGTCGGGGATGTCTTCCTTGCCGTCGACGAACGACGCCTCGCACAGGAACAGGTCCGCGTCCCGGGCCAGCTCCTCCAGGGCGTCGCAGGTTCCCGTGTCGCCGGAGTAGGCGAGGGTGGAGCCGCCGTGTTCGAGCCGGATGCCGAAGGTGTCCACGGGGTGGCGGAGCTTCTCCGTGCGGACCGCGAAGGGGCCGATCTCGAAGGAGCCGGCCTTCAGGGTGTGGAAGTCGAACACCTCGCTCATCGCCCGGTCGGAGGGGGTGTCTCCGTGGGCGGCGGTCAGCCGCTGCTCGGTGCCCTCGGGTCCGTAGACCGGAAGGGGGACGGGGCGCGCGCCGTCGTGGCGGTAGTAGCGCACGACGAAGTACGCGCACATGTCGATGCAGTGGTCGGAGTGGAGATGGCTGAGGAAGATCGCGTCGAGGTCGTACAGACCGACGTGGCGCTGCAACTCGCCCAGGGCGCCGTTGCCCATGTCGAGGAGCAGCCGGAAGCCGTCGGCCTCTACGAGGTAGCTCGAGCATGCCGAACCCGGTGACGGGAACGAGCCGGAGCAGCCGACGACGGTGAGCTTCATGGAGCGTGAACCTCCGAGGCGTGGGAACGGGGAGGGTTCGTGCGGAAGGGGTCGTGCAATTCCTGCCGGAACGTTTTGCGGTTTGTCGAGCGTAAGGCGCAAAACTCCGCGTCGCTCCTCTGCCGGCGGCCGTTGTGGGGGAACTCACCTGCTCTGTCACCGGTTCGATGGAAGCGCGTCCACGGTGGGGTCCCGGGCGTGGCGGCCGGGCGGGGCCGGGTGGCGGCCGCCGCCGGTACGGTCGGGGGATGGACACGTTCTGGTGGGTGGCGCTGGTCGCCGTGGTTCTGCTGGCGCTCGTCGCCGCGGTGGTGGACGGGCGGGGGCGCTCGGACCGGGGACCCCGGTCGCGGCGGCCCCGGCAGCCGGTGGGGTCGACGCGTCCCCCTCGAAAGCCGTCCGGGCCGTCACGGCCTTCGGGCCCGGTCGGGCGTGGGGACGGGCGCACGCCGCGGGCCGGGGAGGTGTGGTGGGCCGATGTGCCGTACGAGGACGGGCCCGGGTCCAAGGACCGGCCGTGCCTGGTCCTGTCCGTACGGGGGCGGGGCCGGGGGCGTACGGCGCTCGTCGCCAAGATCACCAGCAAGCATCACGAGGAGCGGCCGGGGGTGATCGCGCTGCCGGCGGGGGCGGTGGGCGATCAGCGGGGGCGGCAGAGCTTCCTGGAGACGGATGAGCTGCGGGAGGTGCGGATCGGCGGGTTCCGGCGGCGGGTGGGGGCCGTGGACGCGGAGCTCTGGGAGCGGGTGCGGGGGTTGGGGGCGGGGTGACCGTTCGCGGTTGCGGTTGCGGTTGCGGGGGTGAGGAGCGGGGCTCGGGTTTCGGGGCGCTGCCCCGGGTCCCGCTCCTCAAGCGCCGGAGGGGCTGAAAAGACGTCCTCAAACGCCGGACGGGCTGGAGTGGTGCCGGACGGGCTGGAGCAGTGCCGGACGGGCTGGAGTGGTGCCGGACGGGCTGGGACGGCACCCCGAAAGGGGCCGGAGAGGGCGCCCCCGAACGGGCTGAAGGGCGCCTACGCCCAGAGCTGGCCCTGTAGCGTTTCGATCGCCGCCTCCGTCGTCTCGGCCGTGTACACGCCCGTCGACAGGTACTTCCAGCCGCCGTCCGCCACCACGAAGACGATGTCGGCGCTCTCCCCCGCCTTGACCGCCTTGTTGCCCACGCCGATCGCCGCGTGGAGGGCCGCGCCGGTGGAGACGCCCGCGAAGATGCCCTCCTGCTGGAGGAGTTCGCGGGTGCGGGTGACCGCGTCGGCGGAGCCGACCGAGAAGCGGGTGGTGAGGACCGAGGCGTCGTAGAGCTCGGGGACGAAGCCCTCGTCGAGGTTGCGGAGGCCGTAGACGAGGTCGTCGTATCGCGGTTCGGCGGCGACGATCTGGATGCCCGGGCGGTTCTCGCGGAGGTAGCGGCCGACGCCCATGAGGGTGCCGGTCGTGCCGAGGCCCGCCACGAAGTGGGTGATGGACGGGAGGTCGGTGAGGATCTCCGGGCCGGTGGTGGCGTAGTGCGCGCCCGCGTTGTCCGGGTTGCCGTACTGGTAGAGCATCACCCAGTCCGGGTGTTCGGCGCTCAGTTCCTTCGCGACGCGGACGGCGGTGTTGGAGCCGCCGGCGGCCGGGGAGGAGATGATCTCGGCGCCCCACATGGCGAGGAGGTCGCGCCGTTCCTGCGAGGTGTTCTCCGGCATGACGCAGACGATGCGGTAGCCCTTGAGCTTGGCCGCCATGGCGAGCGAGATGCCGGTGTTGCCGCTGGTGGGCTCCAGGATGGTGCAGCCGGGGGTCAGCCGGCCGTCCTTCTCGGCCTGTTCGACCATGTGGAGCGCGGGGCGGTCCTTGATCGAGCCGGTGGGATTGCGGTCCTCCAGCTTGGCCCAGATGCGGACGTCCTCGGACGGGGACAGCCGCGGGAGGCGGACGAGGGGGGTGTTCCCCACGGCCGCCAGCGGGGAGTCGTACCGCATCAGCGCATGCCGCCGGCGACGGCCGGGAGGATGGTGACGTTGTCGCCGTCGCTGAGCTTGGTGGAGATGCCGTCGAGGAAGCGGACGTCCTCGTCGTTGAGGTAGACGTTCACGAAGCGGCGGAGCTGTTCGCCGTTCGCGCCGTCGACGATGCGCTCACGGATGCCGGTGTGGCGGCTCTCCAGGTCGGCGAAGAGGTCGGCGAGGGTGTCCCCGTTGCCCTCGACGGCCTTGGCGCCGTCGGTGTAGGTGCGGAGGATGGTCGGGATGCGGACCTCGATGGCCATGGCGTGGGCTCCTGTCGGAAGCGGGGAGGTGGCGTGGGGCGCGCGTTTCTTCCCTCGCGCGGGGGGTGTGGTGCGTGGTGCGTACGGGTGGGGCTCGCGCGGACCGCGGCTCAGGCCGGGCGGCTCACGGACAGGCCGCGGGCGGCGGACAGATCGCGCTGGCGAGCCTGCACAGGTCGACGTGCAGCCGCGCGACGAGCGGCGGGCCCGGCGTCCTGTTGCTCACGTCATGGGGAACCATGCGGGCATCGTATCGATTCCCGGTCGGGAAACCCGAGTGTGATCTCGCATGATGGATGGTGAGCGACCACTATGCGGACAGAGCGGGGCGGCCGGGTCCTTCCGGGAGATAGACCACCGTGGGCGCGCCCGTCTTGGGGTGGGTGCTGACCTCGGCGGCGACGCCGTACACCTCGCCCAGCAGTTCGGCGGTCAGGACCTCCTCCGGGGCGCCGGAGGCGACGACGCGGCCGTCCTTGAGGACGTAGATCCGGTCGCAGTAGTAGGCGGCCAGGTTGAGGTCGTGCAGGGCGAGGAGGTTGGTGGTGCCCAGGTCGCGGACCAGGGAGAGGATCTCCAGCTGGTAGCGGATGTCCAGGTGGTTGGTCGGCTCGTCCAGGACGATGAGCGAGGGCTGCTGGACCAGGGCGCGGGCGACCAGGGCGCGCTGGCGTTCCCCGCCGGAGAGGGAGGCGAACGTACGGGGTTCGAGTGCGGCGATCCCGACCCGGGCGAGGGCGTCGGTGACGAGCGCGGTGTCGGCGGCGGTGTCGGCCTCCCAGAACCGTTTGTGCGGGGCGCGGCCCATCGCGACGACCTGGCCCACGGTGAGCTCGAAGCCCGCCTGGCTCTCCTGCGGGACGGTGGCGATGCGGCGGGCGCGGGCCTTCACGGGGAGGGTGGCGAGGTCGTCGCCGTCGAGGAGGACCCGGCCGTGGGTGGGGCGCAGGGTGCCGTAGACGCAGCGCAGGAGGGTGGTCTTGCCGCTGCCGTTGGGGCCGACCAGGCCGACCGTCTCGCCGCCGGCGGCGGTGAGGTCGACGGCGTCGACGAGGTGGCGGCCCTCGCCGACGCCGTACGAGAGTGCCTCGGTGCGCAGGGTGGTCACGGGCGGGCTCCCTCAGCGGTGCGTACGGTCGTCATGCGGGCGCTCCCGGCGGAGAGGGGCCTCATGCGGGTGCCGCCTCGGGGCGGCGGCGCAGCATCCACAGGAAGAACGGGCCGCCGGTCAGGGCGGTGAGCACGCCGACCGGGATGTCCTGCGGGGCCGCGAGCGTCCGGGCGGCCAGGTCGGCAAGGACCAGGAACACCGCCCCGCCGAGGGCGACGACGGGGAGCAGCGCGCGGTGCGACGCGCCCACCGCCATCCGGGCCATGTGCGGGACCATCAGGCCGACGAAGCCGATCGCCCCGCTGTACGCGACGAGCGCCCCGGTCATCAGTGAGGCGAGGACGAAGACGGCGGCCCGGAAGCGGGCGGTGTCCAGGCCCAGCACGGTCGCGCCCTCCTCCCCCACCAGGAGCAGGTCGAGGGGGCGGGCCAGGGTGAGGAGCAGGGCCGTACCGGCGACGAGGGTGACGGCGGGGAGCGCGAGCATGTCCCAGCGGGCCGCGCCGAGGCCGCCGAGGGTCCAGTACAGGACTTCCTGGAGGTGGTCGGCGCGGGCGGAGGTGACCAGGATCAGGCTGGTCAGGGCGGAGAGGATGTAGGAGACGGCGACTCCGGCGAGGACGAGCCGGTTGGTGGTGAGGCCGCCTCCGCCGCGCGCCAGGGTGTAGACGAGCAGCAGGGAGAGCAGCGCGCCGACGAAGGCGGCGGCGGGGATGGTGACGGTGGTGGCGAGGGTCGCGCCGATGCCGAGGACGATGACCAGGACCGCGCCGGTGGAGGCTCCGGAGGAGACGCCGAGGAGGAAGGGGTCGGCCAGCTGGTTGCGTACGAGGGCCTGGAGGACGGTGCCGATGACGGCGAGTCCGGCGCCGACGACGACGCCGAGCAGGACCCGGGGCAGCCGGACGTCCAGGACGATCGTGCGGAAGGGGCTCGCCTCCGCCCGCCCGGTCAGGATGTCGAGGACCTGGCCGGGCGGGATGCGGACGGAGCCGAGGGCGAGGGCGGCGACCACTGCGGCTGCGAGGAGTACGGCGAGGACGCCGACGACCAGGGTGTAGCGCAGCAGCCGCCGCGGTGCGGGGGTGCGGCAGGTCACGAGGTGGTGGCCGCCGGGTGGAGCTGGGCCGCGAGCTTGTCGACGGCGGCGGGGACGCGGACGCCGAGGACCGCGTCGGAGAGCGGCATGACCGCGAAGCGCTTGTTCTTGATGGCGGGGACGTCGGCGAGGGCCGGGTCGGTCAGCAGGCGCTTCTTCTTCTGGGCGACGGTGGTGGAGCCGTAGTCGTAGATCACGATCGCCTCGGGCTTGCGGGCGACGACGTTCTCCCAGGAGGCGTCCCCGAAGGACTTGTCCAGGTCGGCGAAGACGTTGGCGCCGCCGGCGCGCTTGATCAGCTCGTTGCCGATGCCCTTGCCGCCGGCGGTGAACGCGGTCTTGTCGCCGCTGTCGTAGACGAAGACGGAGACCGGCTTGAGGTCGGCCAGCTTCTCGGCGGTGGCGGCGTTGTCGGCCTTGGCCCGCTTGATCCACGCCTCGGCGCGGTCGGTGATGCCGAAGGTGCGGCCGACCTCGCGGATCTCCTCGTAGAGGGTCTCCATCGGGGTGTCGGCCTTGGCGCAGCTCTCGGTGTTGAGCCGGGTCTCGATGCCGGACTTCTTGAACGCCTCGCGGCTCCGGCCGTCGCCGGCCGTGAACGCGCTGCTGTAGCCGCCGTAGACGAAGTCGGGGTTCGTGGCGAGGACCTGCTCGTAGGAGGGGTACTCCTTGGCGATGACCGGGACGGACGCGTAGTCCTCGGCGTACTTCGGGAGGACCTTGTCGTCGAGGTAGGCGGTGCCGACGAGGGACTTGGCCAGGCCCAGTTCCAGCATGATCTCGGTGACGTGCTGGTTCATGGTGACCACGCGCTTCGGCGGGGCCTTGTAGGTGGTGGTGACGCCGCAGTTGGTGACGGTGTACGGGAAGCCGTCGTTCTCGGCCGGGGCGGCGGGCTTGCTCCTGGACCCGGTGCTCTCCGAGGTGGAGCAGGCGGTGAGGGCGAGCGGGAGCAGCACGGCGGCGGCTATGAGCGCGGGGGTGCGCCGGGACATGGCGGGGCCTCTCCGGGGGATTTCCGCGTCCCCTGGTCGATGCGGAGAAGGCGGCGGGCCAGTTCCTGGCTTCCGGGCCGCCCTCCGGTGCGGATGACTCCGTACGGGAGGGGGCCCGGTCACAGTGGCGGGACCGTGCCGGAATCGCACCGGCTTCCTGGTTCCCGCTGCCTTGTGTTCGGGTCTGGGGTGCAGTGTGCCAGACCCGTGCGGCGGCCCCGTGCGGCGGTGGCCGGTAACCGGAAGGAGGCGGGGCGGGGGGCCGGGCGCTCAGTACGCCTCGACGACCTGCACGTCTTCCTCGGTGATCTCGCCGTCCACGATGCGGTACGAGCGGAACTGGAAGGGGCCCGCGTCGTCGGTGTCGGCGGTGGAGACCAGGACGTAGTGGGCGCCGGGCTCGTTCGCGTACGAGACGTCGGTGCGGGAGGGGTACGCCTCGGTCGCCGTGTGCGAGTGGTAGATGATCACGGGCTCCTCGTCGCGGTCGTCCATCTCGCGGTACAGCTTGAGGAGGTCGCCGGAGTCGAACTCGTAGAACGTGGGCGAGCGGGCGGCGTTGAGCATCGGGATGAAGCGCTCGGGGCGGTCCGTTCCGGCCGGGCCCGCCACCACGCCGCACGCCTCGTCGGGATGGTCGGCGCGGGAGTGGGCGACGATCCGGTCGTGGAGCGCCTGGGTGATGGTCAGCATGGCGTCAGGATAAGACCGACCGGCAATCGGGGGGTTGGGCGACGCCGCCCCTCCGATTGCCGGCCGGTCTGAGCATGCGGTCCTCTGCGTACCGGTGGGTGGTACGGAGAGGGCCGCATGGTGGACGCCGGGGCCGTGGGGAGGCCGGGGCGGTCCGGGAGGAGGGTGGTCGTGGGCCCTGGGTGGGGGCCCGCCCTCGGGGTCGGCGGGCGGGCCGGGAGTGACCGGCCCGCCCGAAGGTCAGCGCTTGACGAACGCGGTGTTCTCCGGGTTGCGCGACTTGAGCACCAGGTAGGAGACGCCGAGGACGAGCGCCCAGAGCGGGGCGCAGTACAGCGAGATCCTGGCGTCCTTGTCGACCGCCATCATCACGATGACCATGCCGATGAAGGCGAGCGCGAACCAGCTGGTGTACGGGGCTCCCGGGGCCTTGAACGAGGACTGCGGGAGGTCCCCCCGGTCGGCCAGCCGGCGGTAGCGGATCTGGCTGAAGAGGATCATGATCCAGGCCCACATGCCGGAGATGGTCGCGAAGGAGACGACGTAGTTGAACGCCTCGCCGGGCCACTGGTAGTTGATCCAGACGCCGACGAGCATCAGGGCGGCGGAGAAGGTGGTGCCGACGAGCGGCAGGCCGTTCTTCGTCAGCTTGGTGAAGGCGCGCGGGCCCTGTCCGTTCATGGCCAGGTCGCGGAGCATGCGGCCGGTGGAGTACATGCCGGAGTTGCAGGAGGAGAGGGCCGCGGTCAGGACGACGAAGTTGACGATGGCGGCGCCGATGCCGAGCCCCATCTCCTCGAACGCCTTCACGAACGGCGAGACGCCCGGCTTGAAGGTGGACCACGGCACGACCGACAGGATCATGATCAGCGCGCCGACGTAGAAGACGGCGATGCGCCACGGCACGGTGTTGATGGCCTTGGGCAGGACGGTCTTGGGGTCCTTGGACTCGCCGGCGGTGACGCCGACGAGTTCGACGGCGAGGAAGGCGAACATGACGATCTGGAGCGTCATCAGCATGCCGCCGATGCCGTTGGGGAAGAAGCCGCCGTCGTTCCAGAGGTTGGAGACGGTCGCGGTGTCACCGGCGTCGGAGAAGCCGAGCGTCAGGACGCCGGCGCAGATGAGGATCATGCCGACGATCGCGGTGACCTTGACCATGGAGAACCAGAACTCCAGCTCGCCGAAGAGCTTCACGGAGATCAGGTTCGCGCCGTACAGAATGACGGTGAAGACGAGGGCGGACAGCCACTGCGGAATGTCCCACCAGTACGTCATATAGGTGGCGGCGGCGGTGACTTCGGTGATTCCGGTGACGACCCAGAAAAGCCAGTACGTCCAGCCGGTCACGAATCCGAAGAAGGGCCCGATGAATTCGCGGGCGTACTCCGAGAAGGAGCCGGAAACCGGGCGGTACATGAGGAGTTCGCCCAGGGCCCGCATGATGAAGAAGATGACCAGGCCCGCGAGGACATAAGCCAGGATGAGGCTGGGTCCGGCCCGGTCGATCGCTTTGCCCGCGCCGAGGAAGAGCCCGGTGCCGATGGCTCCGCCGATGGCGATCATCTGGATCTGACGGGCTCCCAGACCGCGCTGGTACCCCTCGCCACTGGTCACGGCCTCGCCGGCGTCCGCGCCTGGCTTTCCGTTGTCGGCCTGTCCCTCGTCGACCTGTGCCGATGTCATGTGTGGTGCGCCTTTCTCCACGCCGATCCGCGCCCTCAAGGCTGCGGATCAGGTCCTGATCCCCCCGGATATGGATGGAGTGCCGCCGGCGTTCGGCCGGCTTGTGGCGACCCCGGGAACAGGGGTGGCGTCCCCGGGCGATCGTGAAGATTTATCACGGCCGTCACAGGACACCATGGGACATTCTGTGGCGCACCCCACAGGCAAATGGGGACAAGAAACTTCATCCCCCACGAATGCCGTCGATGACTTGGGGGGATCGTTACCCGGATCTGAGCGTCCGTTGAGCGAACGGAGTGACCGCCCGCGGGCCGGAACGCCTTTTCCGTGGATTACGGCATCAGGGTCTCGACGAGCGTTTCCTGGAGCGCGCCGAGCCACAGATAGGCCATCACCATGGGCTTGCGCGGGTCGCTGTCGGGGAGCCGGTAGAGGGACCCGTCCTCGCCCTCGTCCTCGTCGGAGACCTCCAGCCGGGCGCCGATGGTGAGCCGCAGGTCGTTGAGCGAGCCGAGCCAGGAGCGGCACTCGTCGCCGGTGAGGGTGAGCACGGCTCCGCCGTCGCCGGCGGGCGAGAGCGCGTCGAGCGTCCGTACGACGACGAGGGCGTCGTCGCGCTTGCGGGAGCGGAGGTCGTTCTCGGTGAAGCGGCGGAACTCGGCGGACAGCTCCCGCAGCCCCTCCGGCGACGTGCCGCCCTCCTGCGGGGTGAGCGCGTCGGGGCCTCCGTACGCGTCCGGGAAGAGCCGGGCCAGGGCCGGGTCGGAGGGCGGCTTGCTGGGGCCCTCGGTGAAGAGCGCGGCGAGCGGGTCCTCGCCCTCGGCGGGCTCGTCGCCCGGGCCGATCAGTTCGAGCAGCTGTACGGCGAGGGAGCGCAGGATCGAGATCTCGACCTCGTCGAGCGCGACGGCCGCGCCGCCGCCGGGGGTGGCCTCGAAATGGCCGGCCATGGGTTCTCCGATGGTGGGTCGAACGGGGCGGGGGGCGCTGAAGGGGTTCTAGTTGCGGTCCTGGGTGAGGGTGGCCCACAGCCCGTAACCGTGCATGGCCTGGACGTCGCGCTCCATCTCCTCGCGGCTCCCGCTGGAGACGACGGCGCGGCCCTTCTGGTGCACGTCGAGCATGAGCTTGTGCGCCTTGTCCTTGGAGTACCCGAAGTACGCCTGGAACACGTAGGTCACATAGCTCATGAGATTGACCGGGTCGTTGTGGACGAGCGTCACCCACGGGACGTCCGGCTCCGGGACCGCGAAGGTCTCCTCGGCCGAATCAGGACGTTCGATCTCTACGGGGGTAGCAACGCTCACCTGTCCCATGCTGCCACCCGAGCGGCCCGGGCGCACAAACGGACCCCACATCTCGTCACTTTGACGAATAGGGGGTAGCATCCCTGCCATGAACTCAGCGGACCTCGGGCGACGGGTCGGCGTTCCGTCGACCGCGCTCTTCACCGACCAGTACGAGCTGACCATGGTGCAGGCGGCCCTCAAGGCCGGCACCGCCCACCGGCGCTCGGTCTTCGAGGCGTTCACCCGCCGACTGCCCGAGGGGCGGCGGTACGGGGTCGTCGCGGGCACCGGGCGGGTGCTGGACGCGGTGGAGAACTTCCACTTCGACGACGAGATGATCGCCTTCCTGCGGCAGCAGCGCATCGTGGACGAGCCGACCCTCGAATGGCTGGCCGGCTACCGCTTCAGCGGCGACATCTGGGGCTACCCGGAGGGCGAGGTGTACTTCCCGGGCTCGCCGATCCTGCGGGTGGAGGGGTCCTTCGCCGAGTGCGTGCTGCTGGAGACGGTGATCCTCTCGATCCTCAACCACGACTCCGCGATCGCGGCCGCCGCCTCGCGGATGTCGGCCGCCGCCGGGGGCCGCCGGCTGATCGAGATGGGCGCGCGGCGCACGCACGAGCTGTCGGCGGTGGCCTCGGCGCGTGCGGCGTACGTCGGCGGGTTCGACGCCACCTCGGATCTGGCGGCCGGCTTCCGGTACGGGATCCCGACGGTCGGCACCAGCGCGCACGCCTTCACCCTGCTGCACGACACCGAGCGGGACGCGTTCCGGGCGCAGGTGGACTCGCTGGGGCGGGGCACGACGCTGCTGGTCGACACGTACGACGTGACCGAGGCGGTGCGGGCGGCGGTGGAGATCGCGGGGCCCGAGCTCGGGGCCGTACGGATCGACTCCGGGGATCTGCTGCTGGTCGCGCACCGGGTGCGGCAGCAGTTGGACGAGCTGGGGGCCACGGGCACGAAGATCGTGGTGACCTCGGACCTGGACGAGTACGCGATCGCCTCGCTGGCTGCCGCGCCGGTGGACGCGTACGGGGTCGGCACGCAGCTGGTCACCGGGAGCGGGCACCCGACGTGCTCGATGGTCTACAAGCTGGTGGCGCGGGCTGCCGGGCCGGCGGGTGCGGACGCGGATGCTCCGCTGGTGCCGGTGGCGAAGAAGTCGATGGGCGCGAAGTCGTCGGTGGGGGGTCGCAAGTGGGCGGCGCGCCGGGCCGACGAGCAGGGGGTCGCCGAGGCGGAGGTGCTCGGCACGGGGGAGGTGCCGGCGGAGCTGGCGGGGCGGGAGCTGCTGGTGGAGCTGGTGCGGGGTGGGGTCGTGGTGGCCCGGGAGCCGTTGGAGGCGGCTCGGGAGCGGCATGTTCTGGCTCGGGGGCGGTTGCCGATGTCGGCGATGCAGTTGTCCCGGGGGGAGCCGGTGCTTTCGACGGAGTACGTGTGAGGGCCGGGGGCGTCCGGCGGGCCGCTTCGTCCTCAAGCGCCGGACGGGCTGGGCGGGGTGGGCCTTGCGGCCGGGCCCGGCAGGTGCGGGGGCCCCGCCGCGAGGGTTCCGTCCTCAAACGCCGGACGGGCTGGGTAGCTGGGCGGGCGGACGGAATGGAGAGTGGGGCCGTGCGAGCTGG
Source organism: Streptomyces sp. cmx-18-6 (assembly GCF_046548915.1). Lineage (NCBI taxonomy): Bacteria > Bacillati > Actinomycetota > Actinomycetes > Kitasatosporales > Streptomycetaceae > Streptomyces > Streptomyces sp. cmx-18-6. The sequence goes on from NZ_JAEBEP010000001.1 coordinate 1,013,651, forward strand.
GGCGGGGTGGGGGTTGATTGTGGGCCTCTAGTCTCTACGCTCGATGTCATCCCTGTGAACGTTGAAGCGCCACCCTCCCCCTCCCCCTCCCCTCCCCCACCGAAGGACACCCGCCATGCACCGCGCATTGATCGTCGTGGACGTTCAGAACGACTTCTGCGAGGGCGGCAGCCTCGCGGTGGCGGGTGGCGCCGATGTCGCCGCCGCCATCACCGACCTGATCGGTGAGGCCCAGCCCGGCTACCGGTACGTGGTGGCCACCCGCGACCACCACGTCGACCCCGGCGGTCACTTCTCCGAGACCCCGGACTTCGTGGACTCCTGGCCGGTGCACTGCGTCGCCGGTACGGAGGGGGTCGGGTTCCACCCGAACTTCGCGCCCGCCGTCGCCTCCGGGGCCATCGACACCGTGTTCGACAAGGGCGCGTACTCGGCCGCGTACAGCGGTTTCGAGGGCGCCGACGAGAACGGGACCGGTCTCGCTCAGTGGCTGCGCGAGAGGTCCGTGACCGAGGTCGACGTGGTCGGCATCGCCACCGACCACTGCGTACGGGCCACCGCCCTGGACTCCGCCCGCGAGGGCTTCGTCACCCATGTGCTGCTCGACCTGACCGCCGGGGTCTCGCCGGCGACCACCGAGCGGGCCCTCGACGAGCTCCGGACGGCGGGCGTGAAGCTCTCCGGGAAGCCCGTGGTGGCCGAGGCGCTGTAGCCCCGGCGCCGGGGCTACAGCGAGCCCCTCGCGGGCCGCCCGGAAGCCCCCGCGAGCCGCCCGGGCGTCCCCTTACGCCGCCGGGCGGGCCGGGCCCGCGTAACCCGCCGGGCCCAGCAGGGCCCGGATCGGGTGCCACAGCTCCTGGGCGGTCTGGAGCGAGCGGGGCGGCTGGCCGGGCGGGCCCGCCGCCTGGCCGGACGGGCCGGGCTCGGGGGCCGCCCGCCACAGCAGGCCGTCCGGGTGGTGCAGCACCGCCGTGACCTCGTCCGGCGTGGGCGGCCGGTCGTTGCCCCGGAGATAGACCGCCCGCAGCCCCAGGTTGCGCAGCCTGGTCAGGGCGCGCGCCCGGTTCGCCGCGTGGACCAGGACCCGTACGGGCGCTCCTGGGCCCGCCCCCGTACCGCCGCGGGAGACCGTGTCCCCGGCCGGCCGGGTCAGGGTGAGGGCCACCACCACCGTGCCGTTCGGCAATCTGCAGAAACCTCCGCCTGCCATGCTCCGCACTCCCCCGTGAGACGTCGTGTCAATAAGGATGTGAACAAGACGCACCTAAACACGATCGGCCGCCGCCCGCTAGGGGGCGACGGCCGATCATGCTCTGACCTGGGGTTTTACCGGATCATCGGCCCGAGGGGCTGACGAGCAGGCTCAGCGTGGAGCCGTTGAGCGGCTCGTGCACGATGGAGATGCGGGTGTTGGTGTCAGAAACCTTGACACTGCCCGTGGGGTTCTCCTTGTACCAGTAGGTGCCCTTGCGGTCGTCGAAGACCGGGTTGCCCAGCGAGGGCTGGATCTTCAGCGGCACGTCCGCGTTGTGCAGCGTGAAGCCCTTGTTCGGGTACCAGCTGAACGGGGCGTCGAACGGCTGGATCTTGTTGCGCACGATCGTGCCGTCCTTCCACTTCAGCGGCTTCGCGTGCGAGTCGACCGGCAGGATCAGGCCCTCGCCCGGGTGGACGGAGGTGTTGTTGTCCTTCTGGGAGGTGTCCCAGAGCCACACGAGCAGACCCGTCTGGTACGCGTAGTGCTCGACCCAGCTCGGGCGGGTCTTGGAGAAGCCGAAGTTGTACGGGCCGACCTTGAGGGTCTCGTCGTACGACACGTACTGGCGGTTCTCCGCGATGTAGTACTGCGGGTAGTCCTGCGTGAACGACTCGCCGATCCGCGAGAAGCCCTTGGCGGTCCAGCCGTTGTCGTCGCCCTCGGCGTCGTCCGAGAAGAGCGTCGCGCCATCGGCCGTGACGGTGATCCCGTCGGCCGCGAAGCCGTTGCCGCCCGCGCCGCCGTCCGTCTGGTAGCGGAAGCGCAGGTCGATCTTCTTGCCCGCGTAGGCGTCCAGCGGGAAGGAGAGCTTCTTGTACGCGCCCGAGACGTCGGTCAGGGCCGGCTTGTCACTGGCGTCGCGCGGGATGGCCCGGCCGTCGGCCGTGCCGTCGAGCGCGGTCCAGCTGCCGCCGCCGTTGTCGGACACCTCGGTGTAGAGGTAGTCGTAGTCGGCCTCGATGTCGTACCAGCCCGAAAGGTCGAGCTTCGCCGAGGACTTGCCGGTCAGGTCGACCGAACGGGTCAGCGTGTTCGACAGGTTGTCGCCCCGGTCGCTCCACCACTGCTTCGTGCCCTCGGCGGGCTTGACGACCGTGGTGGTGACGGACTTCTTCGGCAGCTCGACGACGAGCGCCTGCGGGTCCTTGGTGTTGTACTCCGAGACGCCCAGCTTGTGCAGCGAGGTCTTGCCCGCCTTGGCCGTGTCGTAGTCGAGCCAGCCCAGCTGGAGCTTGTCCCAGGAGGTCATGTCGCCCGGCAGGTCGCCGATCTCGCCCTTGCCGGTGCCGAGCCAGGAGCCCGCCGACATCAGGGACCAGAAGCCGACCGAGTTCTCGCCGCCGCCGGAGGTGTCGTACAGGTCCGGGAGGCCGAGGTCATGGGCGTACTCGTGGGCGAAGACGCCCAGGCCGCCGTTCTCGGGCTGCACGGTGTAGTCGCCGACCCAGACGCCCGTGTCACCGATCTGCGCGCCGCCGGCCTTGTTGTCGCCCGGGCCGGTCGCACCCGCGTTGGTGCCGTACGCGTACCAGCGGTGCGCCCAGATGGCGTCGCCGCCCTGCGCGCCGCCGCCGGCCGACTCGTCCTCGCCGGCGTGGACCAGCTGGAAGTGGTCGATGTAGCCGTCCGGCTCGTTGAAGTCGCCGTCGCCGTCGTAGTCGTAGCGGTCCCACTGGTCGTACTCGGCCAGGTCCGCCTTGATCTGCGCGGTGGTGCGGCCCTTGGCCTTCTGGTCCGCGACCCAGGCGTTGACGCCGTCGCGGACCGCGTCCCAGACGTTGGCGCAGTTGCTGGAGCCGCAGTAGTTGGAGCCGTAACGGGCCTCGTTGTAGTCGACCTTCACCCAGTCGGAGACCGCGCCGTCGACCGAGTAGCGGCCCGAGGAGGTCTTCTCGTAGTAGGTCTTGAGCGAGTGGACGCCCTTGCCCTCGCCGAAGTACAGCTTCTCGAAGTGCGCCCGGTTGTAATCGGCCTTCCAGGCGGTGCTGTTGTCCTTCTTCGGGTCCGGCTTGGCGATCTTGTTGTGCGCCGGTCCCGGGGTGCCGCCGTACTTCTTGACCGGCGGCTTGGGGCCGTCGCCGTCCGGGTCGAACAGCGTGGTGTCGTCGACCTTGTCGCCGAACTCCAGCAGGATGGTGAAGATCTTGTCGGTCTTCTCCCGGCCGAGCTCGACGTACTTCTTGTCGCCGAGCTTGACGACCTTGGAACCGCTGCGGTTCGACACCTTCTTGTCCCCGGCGAGCACCTGCTCCAGCGCGGCCTCCCGCTGCGCTGCCTGCTGCTCGCTGAAGGGGCCTTCGAGGTTGTGCTCCACATGCCCCTTGGCCGGCGCCGGGTCGCGGCGGTCGGCGGGGGCGGCGGAGGCCGTGGAACCTGATGCGGTGTCATGCGCCTGGGCGGTGGCGAAGGTCGACGCCGTCGCTGCGGTGGCGGCCATGGCCACGACAACAGCAGCGGCGCGAAGCGCCCGTCTCTGATTGGTCACTTGATGCAGTCCTCCCCGGGCGTCCGCGCAGCGGCCAGGGGGGTATGGAGAGGGCCGTGCGCGTAAACGCGTCACAAGTGACGACATTCGATCGGAGTTGCGAGAGAAAAGACAGACCTTGACTTGAACAGACCAAGTGCACTATGCAGGACCGCGCTACCGGTATGCGGACGAGATCGCCGCCAACAGGCGCGTCACACCGTCCACTTGGTGAGAGGCGTGACTCCGTGCGCCCCCTGTGCAACGGCACCGTGGGTTAGGTCACGCTTACTACGGGTCCCGGTCGGGCATCCACCGTCGTAGGGTCGGAAAGGCGTCTGTGCATGCGCCGACCGACCGCCCATCCGACGTCCCGAGGACGGAACACCGCCATGCCGCGTCCGACTGCCGCACAGCTCGTCTACGGTTCGGCCACCGTCGTCGTGACGACCCTCGCCCTGCTGCTGCTCTCCGGTACGGAATCGGGCCTCGGCGTGGCGCTCAGCGCCGCCACGGCACTCGCGCTCGGCCTGCTGGTGGCCGTGCGCCTGCCCCAGCCCGCCCCCGCACCGGCCCGGCCGGCGTCCAGGACGACAGCGGTACGGGCGGCGGCCGCCGCCCGTACGCAGCCCGTCCGGGCGCGGGAGCACTCGCTGCGCCGGTGAGCGTCGTGCCGTTCCCCTCCGTGCCTGGTCGGCCTAGCGGACCGTGACCACCACGGTCTTGGCCGCCTTGTCCTGGAGCGCCTGCCGGTAGGGCTTGTCGGTGAACATCAGCACGATGTTGATCAGCCACCACAGGCACGGGCAGCACAGCAGCGCCGGGAGCCACAGCACGACCGCGCGCATCAGCGACGCGCCGACGTCGGGCACGCGGCCGTCGTTGAGCATGGCCACGCGCAGCTTCAGCAGCCGCTTGCCCAGGGTCCGGCCGTCCTTGTGCGTGAAGTACGTGTCGTACGCGACGTAGACGACCAGGCCGATCAGCGACCACAGGAACTGGTGGCCGCTGTAGGAGTTGCTGATCGCGTCGCCGAACCCGGAGTCGCCGTCGTCGGAGGTCACGTCGACCGCGCCGCCCCAGGGCAGCGAGATCAGGTACAGCGGGATCGAGATGATGAGGAAGTCGATCAGCCGCGCCAGGATCCGCTTGCCCGGCTCGGCGAGCGGCGGCATTCCGGCCAGCGGATCGGGCGCACCGAAGCCACCGCCGCCGTACGGGTCGTTCGGCGGGGGCGGCGGAGGGGGCGGCGCGCTGCCGTACGGCTGACCCGCTGACGGCGGCGGCGGGGGCTCCTGCGGCTTCTTGAGGAACGGATCGTCGTCCTCGGGCGGCTGGCCGGGCGTCGGCTGGTCGTTGCTCATGGGGGCAGTGCACCCCGTGCCACGGGGGCCCGCAACGGCTCAGGTGCGTATGGGGGACGCGGGGCGGCATACGAGTCTAGATCGGGGCCGCCGACCGCGCTCGTTCAGCCGTATGCACCCCGCCTGGTCGGCCGTATGACGTCGGGTCAGTCGCAGGACGAGGGGCCCAGCCGTATGACGACGGGCCCGCCGTATGACCACGGGTCAGCCGTATGGCCACGGGTCAGCCATATGGCCACGGGTCAGCCGTATGACGTCGGGTCAGCCTGGTCGGCCGGTGTCGGCCGGCGTCAGCCCGTCCGGCCGGCGACGAAGGTGCGGGCCGCCTTGTCGTGCCAGCACTGCCGCCAGGGGCGGTCGACCAGGCACCAGAGCACGTTGGCCACGCCGATGACGAGGAGCCCCAGCACCCCGTAGACGAGCCAGCGGCGCAGGGCCGCCCCGAGCGAGGGCGTGTCGTGGGACTCGATGTCCCGTACGTCGAGCCCGCAGAGCTTCTTGCCGAGCGTGCGGCCCCACTTGGCGGTGGGCAGCGCCTCCAAAAGGACGCCGAGGACGAGGAAGGCTCCGAGCAGGGCCCCGAGCAGCGTCCCGGTCGTGGAGTCCAGCAGCCAGACGGTGACCGTCTCGCCGGTCTGCTTCGCGGCGGTGATCTTCCGGTCGATGTGGTCCAGCGCCCGGGTGGCGAGGGGGACGGCCACCGCTCCCACGGCCGCGCCGAGCACCACGGTGTCGACCAGCCGGGCGGCGAACCGCTTGCCGAGCCCGGCGGGCCTGGCCGAGGTCTGCGCGCGTGCGAGCTGCTGGAAGGGGTCGTCGGCCGCCGGGGGCTTCCAGGGCACGACGGGCTGGTCCGCTCCGGCCCCCGGTCCTGCCCCCGCTTGCCCTTGCCCTTGCCCTTGCGCTTGTGGGAACTGTGGCGGCTGGTGCTGGCGGGGCTGCTGCGCCCAGGACGCCGAACCGCCGCCGGGTCCCGGCGTGATGGGGGTGCGCAGACCTGCCGGAGGTACGGGGGTGGGCGCGGCGGGAGCGGGGGCGGGAGCCGGGGACGGTACGGGGGTGGCGGGGGCCTGGACCGGTCCCTGGCGGTTCTCCTGCGGGACGGGGATGGGGGCGGGGGCCGGAGCCGGGGCGGCGGCAGGAATCGGGGCCGGGGTCCGGGCTGGAGTCAGTGCCGGAGCCGGTGCCTGGGCCTGTGGCCGTTGGGCCGCAGGCTGCTGGGCCTGGGCCTGGGCCTGCGCCTGCGCCTGGGCCTGCGCCTGTGCCGGCAGAGGCTGCGCCGCCGGGAGGGCCCGGGGGGTCGAGGGCTGCGGGGCGTTCGCCCGTACGGCGTTCGCGTTCGGCTGCGGTCCCACCGCGCGGATCGTGACCGTGCCCTCGGTCGGCGGGCGCGCCCCCGCCTCCTCCGACGCCGATGCCGTCCCCCGGCCTCCGCCGTCGCCGGCCTCCCGCATCCCCGGCAGCGCGCCGCCGGTCGGGTCCTGCGCGAGGGACACCCTCGGGTCGGCGGCTTCCGGCGTCGGGCCGCCCCAGGAGATCCGGCGGTCCCGCTCCCCGCCGAAGCCGCTCTGGCGCGCGGTGTCCGCCTGCCAGACGGAGCCGGCGGAGTCCTCGGAACCGGCCGGCCCCGCCGTGAGGCCGTCCCGGTCCTCCTCCTCGTCGAAGAAGATCGGCCCCGTCTCCTCCACCGGCGCGGCCTGCGCACCGGCCTGCGGGGCGGCGGCAGCGGCGGAGTCGGGAGCAGGAGCGGGAGCGGGAGGAGCGGGAGGAGCGGGAGCGGCCTGCTGGGGTGCGGGACGGCTCGTACCGGGGACCCAGGACGCGCCGTTCCAGTACCGGACGTAACCGGGGATGGAGGGATCGGGGTAGTAGCCCTCACGGGGGCTGTCGTCACCGGGTGCCGGAGTTGGCGCGCTCATCAGCGGGTCCCGTATCTCTTCGAAGCCTCAGGCCGTGCGGCGCCGGGAGGGCGGACGGCCTCCATACAAGGGTCCACATCTACCAGACCGCCGTGCGTCCCCGGGCCGGTCCGCCTGTTTGGGACCACTTTCGAAGCGGATCGAAGTTTTTTTGAGAAGTCGCGTAATAGGTGGCGGGGAGGGCGCTCTCTCCTTGTGCGGGACGGTCACGGGGACCGGCCCATGAGCACCGGAAGGTCGTGCATTCTCATGATGAACATCGTGGAACGTGAGCTGGAGCTGAAGCTCGTGCTGTCCCCCGAGCGGTCCATCCCGGTACCCGCCCGGCTGACGTATCGCACGGACGACCCGTTCGCCGTGCACATCGCCTTCCACATCGGCTCCGAGTCGCCCGTGCACTGGACGTTCGCCCGGGAGCTGCTGGTGGAGGGGGTGTTCCGGCCGTGCGGGCACGGGGACGTACGGATCTGGCCGACGAAGGTCGACAGCCGCAGCGTGATCTGCGTGGCCCTCACCTCGCCGGACGGCAACGCCCTTCTGGAGGTGCCGTCAACCGCCGTGGCCGCGTGGGTGGAGCGGACGCTGCGGGTGGTGCCGCCGGGCACGGAGAGCGAGCGGCTCGGGATCGACGAGGCGCTGGCGAAGCTGCTGGCCCCGCTGCCGGCGGACGACCTGTGGCTGAGCGACCCGTGGTCGGCGGACGAGTCGCCGTCCCAGGACGGTGAGGCGTGAGGGCCCCCGTAAGAAGCGGGGGTCAGAAGAGCTTGCCCGGGTTGAGGAGGCCGAGCGGGTCGAAGGCGGCCTTGATGGAGCGCTGCAACTCAACGCCGGTCTCGCCCAGTTCGCGGGCCAGCCACTCCTTCTTGAGGACGCCGACGCCGTGTTCGCCGGTGATGGTTCCGCCCAGTTCCAGGCCGAGCGCCATGATCGCGTCGAAGGACTCGCGGGCCCGGCGGGACTCGTCGGGGTCGGTGTGGTCGAAGCAGACGACGGGGTGGGTGTTGCCGTCGCCCGCGTGGGCGCAGACGCCGATGGTGAGGTCGTACTCCTCGGCGATGGCGGCCGTGCCCGCGAGCATCGCGCCGAGCTGCGAGCGCGGTACGCAGACGTCGTCGATCATCGTGGCCGGCTTGACGGTCTCCAGCGCGGTGAGCGACATGCGGCGTGCCTGGAGGAGGAGTTCGGACTCGGCGGGGTTGTCGGCGGGGACCACTTCGGTGGCCCCGGCGGCGGTGCAGAGCGCTCCGACCGCGGCGAGGTCGGCGGTCGGGTCCGGGGTGTCGAAGGCGCAGAGGAGGAGCGCCTCGGTGGTCTCGGGCAGTCCCATGGAGGCCAGTTGGTTCACGGCACGCACGGTCGTCCGGTCCATCAGTTCGAGGAGTGACGGCGTGTGACCGCCCTCCATGATCCGGCACACAGCGTCACAGGCGGCGGTGGCCGAGGGGAACTCGGCGGCGAGGACGAGTTGCCGCGGCGGCTGCGGCTTGAGCGCGAGGACGGCCTTGACGACGATGCCGAGGCTGCCCTCGGAGCCGACGAAGAGGCGGGTGAGGTCGTAGCCCGCGACGCCCTTCGCCGTGCGGCGGCCGGTGGTCAGCAGCCGCCCGTCCGCGAGGACCACGTCCAGGCCGAGGACGTATTCGGCGGTGACCCCGTACTTCACGCAGCACAGGCCGCCGGACGCGGTGCCGATGTTGCCGCCGATGGTGCACGTCTCCCAACTGGAGGGATCGGGCGGGTAGCACAGGCCGTGTTCGTTCACCGCGCGTGACAGCACCGCGTTGACGACGCCCGGTTCGACGACGGCGATCCGGTCGACCGGGCTGATCTCCAGGATCCGGTCCATCTTCACCAGGGACAGCACGACGCAGCCGTCCGAGGCGTTGGCCGCGCCGGACAGGCCGGTACGGGCGCCCTGCGGGACGACCGGGACGCGCAGCGCGGTGGCGGTGCGCATGACGTGCTGGACCTGCTCGACCGTGCGCGGGAGCACGACGACGGCCGGGGCGCCCGCCTCGCAGAAGCTCGCCATGTCGTGGGCGTAGGTCGCGGTGACGTCCGGGTCGGTGATCAGGGCCTCGGCGGGAAGGCCCGTGCGCAGGCGTTCGAGAAGATCGCTCATGATCCAAGCGTGACACCCGGGGCCAATGGTGTGAACCCGTGGACGGCGGCGATCCCAAGACGCGGTGTGCTCGTATGACTGACGCACAGTGATGGCCATGGATGTCATGCCCCAGCAGGATCCCGAGTCCCGCCGGCCGCCCGAGCCGTCCCCGCACGACCCCGGCGCGACGCCCGACCGCCACGCCACGCCCGACCCCCACGCGACGCCCGACCGCCGCGCGACGCCCGATCCCGACCCCTACGTGCTGCCCGCCGAAGGCGCCACCGCCGTACCGCCGCCTCCTCCCACCCTGCGGACCACGCTGCGCCGGGCCGCGTTCGGGGCGGTGGCGGCGGGCGTGCTGCTGGCCGGGGCGCTGGTGGCCGTTCCGGACCGGAAGGACGACGCGGCGAAGGAGCCGGGGCCGGTGGAGCGGGCCGAGGCGGCGGCGACCGCGGGGTCCCCCGCCTCCCTCTCGGACCTGACCGCGCTGATCGGGGACCGGCAGAAGTGGGTGGAGTCCCACCCGGCCGACGCACCGTCGCTGGCACAGCTCGGTTCGGCGTACGTGGAGTGGGGGCGGCGCTCGGCGGACGCGGCGTACTACGGGCGCGCCGAGGAGGCGCTCAAGCGGTCGCTGGACGCCCAGCCGGGTGAGCGCGGCAACGGGGAGGCGTGGGTGGGGATGGCGGCGCTGGCCAACGCGCGGCACGACTTCCTCGCGGCGAAGCGGTGGGGCGAGACGGTCAGGAAGCAGCAGCCGAAGACCTGGAGCGTGTACCCGGTCCTCATCGAGGCGTACACCGGTCTCGGCGACCAGAAGGCGGCGACCGCCGCGACGGAGAAGTTCGCCGAGCTGCGCAAGGGCTTCCCCGCCCTGGCCCGCACCGCCGACCTCTACCGCGACCAGGGCTGGCGCGAGGACGCCCTCGCCACCGCCCGCGAGGCCGCCGACCGGGCGACGACCCCCGCCGAGAAGACCGAGGCGCTGCACCGTCTCGGCGAGCTCGCCTGGGAGCGGGGCGAGCCGGAGGAGGCGGCGGCCCAGTACGACGCGGCGCTGCGCACGGACTCCGGCCACCACGCCTCGCTGGCGGGCAGGGCCCGGGCGCTGGCCGCGCTGGACCGCACGGACGAGGCGCTGACCGCGTACCAGAGCGCCGTCGCCAAGCTCCCGCGCCCGGCCTACGTCCTCGAACTGGGCGAGCTGTACGAGTCGTTGGGCCTCGACGGCGACGCGCGGACCCAGTACGCGAAGCTGGCCGAGCTGCTGGAGCGGTCGAAGGCGGCCGGGGTCGACGAGTCCTTGATCCGGGCCCGGTACGAGAGCGACCACGGCGACCCGGCGGTGGCGGTGGAGCTGATGCGCGCGCAGTGGCGCAAGCAGCACCGCGGCGCGGCGGTGGCGGACGCGCTGGGCTGGGCGCTGCACCGGGCGGGCGAGTCGAAGGAGGGGCTGGAGTACGCGCAGCGGGCCCTGGACACGGGTGTGCGGAACGCCTCGTACGCGTACCACCTGGGCGTGATCGAACGGGAGCTCGCGCAGTACGGTTCGGCCCGCCGCCATCTGGGGGAGGCGGTGCGCACCAACCCGGCCTTCTCGCCGCTGGACGCGCCGAAGGCCCGCCAGGCGCTGGAGGCGCTGGGCGAGCCGCCGTCCGGGGGGCCGCGGGACATGCGGCCTCCGCCGCCTGCGGCCCCTGAGCCGAAGCGGGAGGCGAGGCCGGAGCCGCAGCGGGAGTCCCCCGAGCCGCAGGCTCCGGCGCCGGCCCCCTCGAAGACGGCCCCTGCCCCGTCGCGGGCGGCCCCGAGCAGCCCGGCGGCGGTCGAGGCCGACGCGTCGAAGGCTCCGTGACGGACGGCTGGAAACGGCATACGCCACCGCGGTCCGGGGTGCTGCCCCGGGCCGCGGTGGCGTATGCGGGAGGTTCGGGGGCGCCGGGGAGATTCAGGGCCGCCGGGGAGGGATCAGAGGTTGCCGCGCTTCTCCTGCTCGCGCTCGATCGCCTCGAACAGGGCCTTGAAGTTGCCCTTGCCGAAGCCCATGGAGCCGTGGCGCTCGATCATCTCGAAGAAGACGGTCGGGCGGTCCTGGACCGGCTTGGTGAAGATCTGGAGCAGGTAGCCGTCCTCGTCGCGGTCGACCAGGATCTTCAGCTCGCGCAGGGTCTCGACCGGCACCCGGGTCTCACCGGCCCACTCGCCGAGGGTGTCGTAGTACGAGTCGGGGGTGTCCAGGAACTGCACACCGGCCGCGCGCATCGAGCGGACCGTGGAGACGATGTCGTTGGTGGCGAGCGCGATGTGCTGGACGCCCGCGCCGCCGTAGAACTCCAGGTACTCGTCGATCTGCGACTTCTTCTTCGCGATCGCCGGCTCGTTGATCGGGAACTTGACCTTCAGCGTGCCGTCCGCGACGACCTTCGACATCAGGGCGGAGTACTCGGTGGCGATGTCGTCGCCCACGAACTCCTTCATGTTGGTGAAGCCCATGACCTCGTTGTAGAAGCCGACCCACTCGTTCATCCGGCCCAGCTCGACGTTGCCGACGCAGTGGTCGATGGCCTGGAAGGTGCGCTTGGCCGGCGGCTCGACGATCGGCTTGGCGGCGGCGAACCCGGGGAGGTAGGGGCCGTCGTAGCCGGAGCGCTCCACCAGGGTGTGGCGGGTCTTGCCGTACGTGGCGATGGCGGCGAGGACGACGGTGCCGTGCTCGTCCTTGACCTCGTGCGGCTCGGTGATGCCGCGTGCGCCGTGCTCGACGGCGTACGCGTAGGCGGCGCGGGCGTCCGGGACCTCGATGGCGAGGTCGACGACGCCGTCGCCGTGCTCGGCGACGTGGTCGGAGAGGAACGTGCCCCACTCGGTGGACACCTTGATCACGGAGGTGAAGACGAAGCGGGCCGCGCCGTTGGTGAGGACGTAACTCGCGGTCTCGCGGCTGCCGTTCTCCGGTCCGGAGTAGGCCACGAGTTTCATGCCGAAGGCGGTCGAGTAGTAGTGCGCGGCCTGCTTGGCGTTGCCCACGGCGAAGACGACCGCGTCCATTCCCTTGACCGGGAAGCGGTCGGCCTGCGCGGCGGTGTCAGGGCTGGTGTGCAGAGTCTCAGTCATGTTCGAAGAGTCTCCCCGCATCGCAAGGTGCGCAATAGTTCGCGCATTCGCTGGTCAAGATGTTCAGCCGATTGCCATGATGGCCGGACTATCTGTACAGGGTGACCACCAAAGGCGGCGTTATGGCGATCGATCATCTGGACGGCCGGCTCATCGTGCTGCTCGCGCGTGAGCCGCGCATCGGCGTCCTCGAAGCGTCCCGGCGGCTCGGGGTGGCGCGGGGGACCGTGCAGGCGCGGCTGGACCGCCTTCAGTCGAATGGCGTCATCCGGGGGTTCGGCCCGGACGTCGATCCGGCGGCGCTCGGCTATCCCGTCACCGCGTTCGCGACGCTGGAGATCAAGCAGGGCCAAGGAGCCGACGTACGGGCCCATTTGGGCGGCGTACCGGAAGTGCTGGAGCTGCACACCACGACCGGCACCGGCGACATGCTGTGCCGGCTCGTCGCCCGCTCGAACGCCGATCTCCAGCGGGTGATCGACCGGGTTGTCGGATTTGATGGCATTGTCCGGGCCTCCACGGCGATCGTCATGGAGAACCCGGTTCCGCTGCGGATCATCCCCCTGGTGGAACAGGCGGCCCAGGACACCGACTGAGCCGAGGGCCCGGCCCGGTCACGGACCGCTGAGCCGAGGGAGTGCCGTGTGAGCTTCTGGGAGTATCTGAACACCCGCCACCAGCAGCTCCTGACGGACGCGTTCCAGCACGTCAGCGCGGTCTTCCAGTGCATGGTCATCGCCACCCTGCTGGGGGTGGTGATCGGGGTCGTGAGCTACCGCAGCGGCTGGGGCGGCTCGCTCGCCGTCACCTCCACCTCGACGATCCTCACGATCCCCTCGCTCGCCGCGATCGGTCTGCTGATCCCGCTGGTCGGGCTCGGCGTCGCGCCGACCGTGATCACCCTGACGCTGTACGGGCTGCTGCCCATCGTCCGGAACTCCATCGTGGGGCTGCGGGGCGTCGATCCGGCGCTGGTCGACGCGGCGACGGGCATCGGGATGTCGCGGGCGGCGCGGCTGTGCCGGGTGGAGCTGCCGCTCGCCTGGCCGCCGATCCTGACCGGCATCCGGGTCTCCACCCAGATGCTGATGGGGATCGCCGCCATCGCCGCGTACGCCTCCGGGCCCGGCCTCGGCAACGAGATCTTCCGGGGCATCGCCTCGCTGGGCAGCGCCAACGCCATCAACCAGGTCCTCGCGGGCACGCTCGGCATCGTCGTGCTCGCCCTGCTCTTCGACGCCGCGTACGTCCTGCTGGGGCGGCTGACCATCCCGAGGGGGATCCGTGCCTGAGACCGAGACCGAGGCTGGCGCCGTCACGGAGGGCGGCACCGCGGCCACCTCCGGGGCCACCATCCAGCTGGAGAACCTCACCAAGAAGTATCCGGGCAACCCGAATCCGGCCGTCGAGAACGTGTCGATGGAGATCAGGGCCGGCGAGACCGTGATCTTCGTGGGTCCTTCCGGCTGCGGGAAGTCCACGACGCTGAAGATGATCAACCGGCTGATCGAGCCCACCTCGGGCCGGATCAGGATCGGCGACGAGGACGTCACCGACATCGACCCGGTGAAGCTGCGCCGCAAGATCGGGTACGCCATCCAGTCCTCCGGCCTCTTCCCGCACATGACGGTGGCCGACAACATCGCGCTGGTCCCGAAGATGGTCGGCTGGTCCACGTCCCGGGTGAAGGACCGGGTGGAGGAGATGCTCGACCTGGTGGGCCTGGACCCGCGCGAGTTCCACGGCCGCTATCCGCGCCAGCTCTCCGGCGGGCAGCAGCAGCGGGTGGGCGTGGCGCGGGCGCTGGCCGCCGATCCGCCGGTGCTGCTGATGGACGAGCCGTTCGGGGCGGTCGACCCGATCACCCGCGACCACCTCCAGGACGAGCTGATCCGGCTCCAGCACGAGCTGCACAAGACGATCGTGTTCGTCACCCACGACTTCGACGAGGCGATCAAGCTGGGCGACCGGATCGCGGTGCTGCGGGAGCGGTCGCACATCGCGCAGTTCGACACCCCCGAGGCGATCCTCACCAACCCCACGGACGACTTCGTCTCCGGGTTCGTCGGCGCGGGCGCGGCCCTGAAGCGGCTGAACCTGACCCGCGTACGGGATGTGGGCATCGCGGACTTCCCCACGGTGACGGTCGAGGACCCGCTCCAGACGATCTTCAACAAGCTGCGCAACGGCCCGCACAACGAGCTGCTGATGCTGGACCGCCGCAACCGCCCGTACAAGTGGCTGCGGCGCGGCGACCTGATGCGGGCGCGCGGTTCGCTGGCGCGGGCCGGGCAGCTGGTGCACGACACGGTGACCCGGGACGCCACGCTGCACGACGCGCTGGAGGCGGTGCTGACCGACAGCGGGGGGCGGGTCGCGGTGACCGGGCGGCGCGGCGAGTTCATCGGGGTCGTCGACATGAAGACGCTGATGGACAGCGTGCAGGAGCTGCTGGAGGCCGACCGGCTGACCGCGATGGAGCACAGCCACGAGCTGGAGGAGCAGCGCTTCCACCAGACGGAACAGGAGCTGGAGGGGGGTGGCGGCGGAGTATGAGCCCCAGCCACCCGGCCGGTCCCGGCAAGGGCCCGGCCGCGCCCACCCGGCCGCCCGGCGAGCACGACGTCAAGGGCCACGCGTTCCACGACGAGGAGAGCGACCCCTCCCCCGCCCCGGCCGCCCCGGCGCGCCGGATCACCTGGCGGAAGCTGGTGGTCCTGCCGGCGGTGCTGGCGGCCATCCTGGTCGTCACCTACGTGTGGATCACCAACATCCATCTGGACTCCATCGCGGAGAACTCGCTGTCCGGCGGCAACGTGCAACTGCGGCTGTGGCAGCACGTGCAGCTGACCGCGATCTCCACGTTCTGGGTCCTGATCATCGCCATCCCGCTCGGCATCGCCCTGACCCGGCGGCGGCTGCACAAGGCCGCCCCCGCGTTCACGGCGCTGGCCAACATCGGGCAGGCGACCCCGGCGATCGGTCTGCTGGCCCTGCTGGTGATCTGGCTGGGCATCGGGCCCCGCACCGCGATCATCGGGATCGTGATCTACGCGGTGCTGCCGGTGCTCTCCAACACGGTGGCCGGTCTCCGGGCGATCGAGCCGAACATGATCGAGGCGGCGCGCGGGATGGGGATGTCCGGGCGGGGCGTCCTGACGAAGGTGGAGCTGCCGCTCGCGGTGCCGCTGATCCTGGCGGGCGTGCGTACGGCGCTGGTCCTGAACGTCGGCACGGCGACGCTGGCCACGTTCGGCGGCGGCGGCGGCCTCGGCGACCTGATCACCTCGGGGATCCAGACGCAGCGGATGCCGGTGCTGATCATCGGGTCGGTGCTGACGGTGGTGCTGGCGCTGCTGGTGGACTGGCTGGCCTCGCTGGCCGAACTGACGTTGACGCCGCGCGGGTTGGAGGAGCGGTGATGGGCGGTAGTGCGTACGGTTTGGGGCGGCGGGCTCTCACGGGCGGCGGCATCGCCCTGTCCCTCGTGCTGGTGCTGAGCGGCTGCGGGCTGAAGAGCGGCTCCCCGATGGTGGACGACGTGTCGCCCGGCTCGGTCGGGCAGGGCGAACCGCTCAAGGGCGCGACGCTGACCGTGACGTCGAAGAACTTCAGCGAGAACATCATCCTGGGCCAGATGACCGGCCTGGTCTTCAAGGCGGCCGGGGCCGAGGTCCTGGACCGGACGAACCTGCCGGGCTCGATCAGCGCCCGCGAGGCCATCATCAACGGCGACGCCGACGCCCAGTGGGACTACACCGGCACCGGCTGGATCACCTTCCTCGGCCACGCGGACCCGATCGTCGACCCGAAGAAGCAGTACGAGGCGGTACGCGACGAGGACAAGGGCAACGGGGTCGTCTGGCTGCCGCCGGCCCCGCTCGACAACACGTACGCGCTGGCCATCAGCAAGAAGAACAACGCCCGCTACCGGCTGAAGACCCTCTCGGACGTGGCCGCCCTGGCGAAGAAGGACCCGGGCGCGGTGACGATCTGCGTGGAGAACGAGTTCGCCTCGCGGGACGACGGGCTGCCCGGCATGGAGAAGCGGTACGGGATGAGGATCCCGGCCGCCAACATCCAGAAGATGGACGCCGGGATCATCTACACCCAGGTCTCCGAGTCCAGCTCCTGCCTGCTGGGCGAGGTGTTCACCACGGACGGCCGGATCAAGGCGATGGACCTGGACGTGCTGGAGGACGACAAGAGCTTCTTCCCCAACTACAACGCGTCCCCGGTGATCCACCTGGCCACCTTCGAGAAGTACCCGCAGATCGCGGGGCTGTTGGACCCGCTCGCCAAGAAGCTGACGACCGAGGTCGCGCAGACGCTGAACGCCCGGGTGGACGTGGAGGGCGAGGACCCGCACGAGGTGGCGAAGGAGTGGCTGGTGGCGGAGGGGTTCATCAAGGAGGAGTGAGCGGGGCGCCTTCGTCGGCCGTGAGCCCGGTTGCCGTGAACCTGGTTCCCGCCGCTCCGGTTGCCGCCGCTCCGGTTGCCGCTCCGGTTGCCGCCGCCCCAGTTGCAAAAAATCCCTTGCAAAGCTCTCTTTGCAACTCTACGGTCGAGGCATGACCGACGACGACCCCGCCGGGCGCGCCCACCGCCCCGCCCGCGACCGGAAGACCCACAACGCCGACGTCCGCACCCTGCGCGCACTGGCGCACCCGCTGCGCATCCGACTGCTCAACGCCCTGCGGGAGTTCGGCCCCGCCACCGCCTCCCGGCTGGGCGAGCGGCTGGCCGAGTCCAGCGGCGCGACCAGCTACCACCTGCGCCAACTGGCGGAAGCCGGACTGGTCGAGGACGCCCCGGAGCTGGGCAAGGGCCGGGAGCGCTGGTGGCGGTCGGTGCACGACGGCTCGACCTTCGAGACCTCGGACTTCCTGGTGCACGCCGACCCGGAGGTGCGCGGGGCCATCGGGGTCGTCCTGCACGAGGTAGCCACGGCCCACACCCAGCACCTGAACACCTGGCTCGGCACGCTGAGCGAATGGCCGCCGGAGTGGCGGCAGAGCTGGGACATGAGCGACTTCACGATCCGCCTCACCCCGGAGCTCGCGCGGGAGCTGACCGAGAAGCTCCATGCCGTCGTGGAGAGTTACCGGGGCCGCGTCCCGGACGACACCGAGGGCTCGGCAGTCGTGCAGACCCAGCTGCACGCCTTCCCGCGCCCCTCCGAGTGAGGTGCCGACGATGCGTCACCGCACCCCGCTGGCCGCCACGCTCGCGGCCAACTCCATATCCACGGCCGGGACTTCACTGACGTTGATCGGGGTGCCCTGGTTCGTCCTGGAGACCACCGGCAGCGCGGGGCGAGCCGGTGTCGTCGCCTTCTGCGCCACGCTGCCGGTCGTGTTCGCCGCACTGATCGGCGGGCCCTTCATCGACCGGCTCGGCCGCCGCCGGGTCGCCGTCGCCTCCGACGCGGTCTGCGGTCTCGCCATCGCCGCGATCCCGCTGCTGCACCGCGCGGACGCCCTCGAATTCTGGATGCTCTGCGCGCTGATGGCGCTGAACGGCTTCGCCCACACCCCGGGCAACACCGCCCGTTACGTGCTCATCCCCGACCTCGCGGAGCGCGCGGGCACCACGCTCCCCCGCGCCGCCAGCCTGTTCGACGCCGTCTCGCGCGGGGCCCGGATGGCCGGCGCGGCGCTGGCCGGGGTCCTGATCGCCTTCGCCGGCTCGGAGACCGTACTGCTGCTGGACGCCGCGACGTTCGGGCTCTCCGCGCTGCTGATCGCCATCGGGGTACGGGGGGTGGGCGCGGCCGAACCGCGCAAGGCCGAGGCCCCCGTCTCCCTGCGCACCTACGGAGCCGAACTCCGCGAGGGATACGCCCACTTGCTGGGCAACCGGCTGCTGCTGGCCGTCGTGGTCATGGTGATGTTCATGAACGGCACCGACCAGGGCTGGAACGCGGTCCTGCTCCCGGTGCACGCCGAGGCCGAGTTGGCCGGGGCGCGGGACATCGGGCTGCTCACCGCGCTGTACGGGGCGGGCGGTCTGACGGGGGCGCTGCTGTACGGGGCGGTGGGGCACCGCTTCTCGCGGCGGACGGTGTTCACGGTGTCCGTGATGCTGTGCGGCGCACCGCGCTACCTGGTCGCGGCGATGACCGGGACGACGCTGCCGCTCGCGGTGACCATGCTGCTGGGCGGGGTCGCGGGCGGGATGCTCAACCCGATCCTGACGACGGTGATCTACGAGCGCGTGCCGGACCGGCTGCGGAGCCGGGTCGCGGGGGCGCTGACCGCCGGGTGCGAGTTCGCGATGCCGCTGGGCGGGCTGGCGGCCGGGCTGCTGGTGGAGGGCGTGGGCGCGAGGGGGGCGCTGCTGGCGATGGGCGGGGTGTACTTCCTGGCGACGCTGAGCCCGCTGGTGTTCCCGTCGTGGCGGACGATGGAGCGGCCGGAGGAGGCGGCGGCAAATGGTTCGGGGAAGGGGCCGATGGAGGCGGCGGCGGAGAGTTCGGGGAAGGGGCCGGAGGAGGCGGCGGGCCGGGAGGACTCCGTGGACGGGAAGCCGTCCACACCGGCGGAGGTCAGCAGCTCGGCGCCTTCCCGCCGTGTTCCAGCGCCGTGAGCGCGTCCACCGCGCCGCCCAGCGTCGTGACGGGGATCAGGCGCAGACCGTCCGGGCGTTCGGCCTCCGCCTGCGGGCACTCGGCCTTCGGGACGAGGAAGACGGTGGCCCCGTCCCGGTGGGCGGCCTGGGTCTTCATGGCGACCCCGCCGACCGCGCCGACCTTGCCGTCCGCGGTGATCGTCCCCGTACCGGCGATGGTGCGGCCCCCGGTGAGATCGCCGCCCCTGCCGTCGCCGTCGAGCTTGTCGATGATGCCGAGGGCGAGGAAGAGCCCGGCGCTGGGCCCGCCGATGTCGCCGAGGTCCACGCTCACCCGCATCGCGCCCTGCTTGCGGTCCAGGTGGTTGAGGGCCGCGTCGACGGCGACGTTCTGGGAGTCCTTCATGTCGTTCAGGTGGTGCTGCTCGATCTCCTTCTCGGAGCCGCCGGTCGGGTAGACGGAGTCCCGGGGCATGACCGCCCGGTCCGTACGGAACCAGCCGTCCAGCAGGTCGCCCACCCGGACGTCCGCCTTGGGCCCGGTGGCGACGATGGTCGTCATCCGCAGCTGCCCCTGGGTGGGCCGGGTGTCCGCGCCGGTGATGGTGAGCACCGGCCTGCCGCGGTCCTTGCCGAGCACGTCGGCGGTCACCCCGGGCTGCGCCAGGGTGTACGGGAGCGGCGCGAGGGCCGCCGTACCGAACAGGGCGAGGACGGGCAGCGCGCAGAGGGCGAGCGCGCGGGGGCGCGAGAGACGAGTGAGCACCCGTCCAATCTAACCGCCGCGCACAAGCGGAAACGCGCCAGGCGTACGCCCCCGCTTCCGCCCCGCCCCTCCCTCTGCCGCCGGGCCCTACCGCAGCGCGTCCGCCACTTCCCGGGCGGCGTCGAGCACCCGGGGGCCGACCCGCTCCGGTACGGCGTCGGCGAGCATGACCACGCCGACGCTCCCCTCCACGCCCGAGACCCCGACCAGCGGCGCGGCGGCCCCGCTGGCCCCGGCCTCCAGCTCGCCGTGGGTGAGGGTGTAGCCGGGGTGCCCGGCCGTCGTCTGCTGGCGGGCGGAGAGGATCGCCCGGCCGGCGGCCCCCCGGTCCAGCGCGTGCCGGAAGCCCGCCCGGTAGGCCACGTGGTAGTCGGTCCAGGTGGGCTCGACGACGGCGACCGCGAGGGCGTCGCTGCCGTCGACGAGCGTGAGGTGGGCGGTGGCTCCTATGTCCTCGGCCAGGGAGCGCAGCGCGGGCAGCGCGGCCTCCCGGACGAGCGGGTGCACCTGGCGGCCCAGCCGCAGCACGCCCAGTCCGACCCGGGCGCGGCCGCCCAGATCACGGCGGACCAGGGCGTGCTGTTCCAGGGTGGCGAGCAGCCGGTAGACGACGGTCCGGTTGACGCCGAGTTTGTTGGACAACTCGGTGACGGTCAGACCGTGGTCGGTATCGGCGAGCAGTTTGAGGACGCGCAGTCCTCGGTCGAGCGTCTGGGAAGTCTCCGCGGTCACGACGCCCTCTCCTCTTCGGGTGAGCGACGACGGCCTTCTTCCGGGGTTGCGGCACCGGTCCCAGCGGCGACGCACGGAGAGGCCGCCGGTCTGGCCAAGACACCGGCTGCGCTCCGCGGCGGCTCTGCCACGGGGCGTTCATATGGCGGGGACAGTAGCGATCCGGTCCGCTCAGCGGAAGCCCTCGTCCAGAATCCGGGCGCGCGTCCGGGCGCGCCCCCGGCCGTCCGGCATAACCGCCGGTCAGCGCGGTGGCGTCCGGAACGCGGACATCTACGCGCGTCCAGGTCGGCAGACGTGATGGCGACGGTTCGTGTACCTCATGTGAACTGCCGTTAACCCGCCGTGAATTCACGCCCGCACAAATTTCTGTGCGGCCCGCCCCGGATGGACCGGAACGAGCCGCACAGAGAGGACCGGAGGGACGAGGGGCGCGCCCGTCACGACATCCGGGTCGCCCACTCCTGGACCTTGGCGATCCGCTGCTGGATCTGGTGGGCGGTGGCCTCGGCGGTCGGGGGGCCGCCGCAGACCCGGCGCAGCTCGTTGTGGAGCACGCCGTGGGGCTTGCCGCTCTGGTGGGTGTAGGCGGAGACCATCGTGTTGAGCTGCTTGCGCAGGCTCAGCAACTGCTTGTGGGTGACGACGGGCCGCGCCTCGGCGGGCTTCTCCAGCAGGTCGGCCTCCTCGGCCGGCTTCTGGCGGCTGTGCGCGATCTGCCGGCTCTGCCGCTTCTGGAGGAGGAGCTGCACCTGGTCCGGCTCCAGGAGGCCCGGGATGCCCAGGTAGTCCTGCTCCTCCTCGCTGCCGGGGTGCGCCTGCATGCCGAACTCGGCCCCGTCGTACAGCACCCGGTCGAAGACCGCGTCGGACTCCAGCGCCTCGAAGGGGAGTTGGTCCTCGGTCTCCTCGTCCTCCAGCTTCTCGGCGTCGGCGAGGAGCTTGTCCTCCTCGGAGAACGGGTTCTCCTCGTCGCCGCCCTTCTTCGGCTTGTCGAGGACGTGGTCCCGCTCGACCTCCATCTCGTTGGCGAAGTCGAGGAGCATGGGGATCGTCGGCACGAAGACGGAGGCCGTCTCACCGCGCCTGCGGGAGCGCACGAAGCGGCCGACCGCCTGGGCGAAGAAGAGGGGCGTCGAGATGGTGGTCGCGTACACGCCGACCGCCAGGCGCGGCACGTCGACGCCCTCGGACACCATCCGCACCGCGACCATCCAGCGCGACTCGTCCGCGCTGAACTTGTCGATCTTCTTCGAGGCCGCCTTCTCGTCGGAGAGGACGACGGTCGGCGTCTCGCCGGTGACCTTCTTCAGGATCTTGGCGTACGCGCGCGCCGATTCCTGGTCCGTCGCGATGACGAGCCCGCCCGCGTCGGGGATGCCCTTGCGGACCTCGGTGAGCCGCTTGTCGGCGGCGGCCAGCACATTGGGGATCCACTCGCCGGTGGGGGCGAGCGCGGTGCGCCACGCCTGCCCGATGGCGTCCTTGGTCATCGGCTCGCCGAGCCGGGCCGCGATCTCGTCCCCGGCCTTGGTGCGCCAGCGCATGTTGCCGCTGTAGCTGAGGAAGATGACCGGGCGCACGACGCCGTCCGCGAGCGCGTTCCCGTAACCGTAGGTGTAGTCGGCGGAGGAGCGGCGGATGCCGTCGTTGCCCTCCTCGTACGCGACGAAGGGGATCGGGTTGGTGTCCGACCGGAACGGCGTGCCGGTCAGCGCGAGCCGCCGGGTCGCCGGGTCGAACGCCTCCTGGCACGCCTCGCCCCAGGACTTGGAGTCGCCGGCGTGGTGGATCTCGTCGAGGATGACCAGGGTCTTGCGCTGCTCGCAGCGGTTGCGGTGCAGCATCGGGCGGACGCCGACACCCGCGTAGGTGACGGCGACGCCGTGGTACTCCTTGCTCAGCGGACCGGCGCTGTACTCCGGGTCGAGCTTGATCCCTATCCGGGCGGCGGCCTCCGCCCACTGCTTCTTGAGGTGCTCGGTCGGGGCGACCACGGTGATCTGCTGGACGACGTGGTGGTGCAGCAGCCACGACGCGAGGGTCAGCGCGAACGTGGTCTTGCCCGCGCCGGGCGTGGCGACGGCGAGGAAGTCGCGCGGCTGCTCCTGGACGTACCTCTCCATGGCCCCCTGCTGCCAGGCTCGCAGCTTGCCGGCGGTGCCCCAGGGGGCGCGGCCGGGAAAGGCGGGTGAGAGGTGGTGGGAGGCGGTGGTAGTAGTCACGGTCTCCGGTTCGGGGCGCTCGGGTACGTGGGTCGCTGCCGCTACCGCACCCGGCCCGAAGGACCCGGCCCGCGATACGACAACCGGGCCACCCTACCGGGGGCCCGGTGGAGAACCCGTACGAACGAGTCGCGCCGACGCCGACGAGACCGTGCTCACATCGCGTCGACGACCAGGGCCCGCAGTCCCTGGGAGATCACCTTGATCTCGTCCGTCTCCCCCGTGGCGACGTCGATGACCAGCCGTTCCGCCGCGTCGATGTCCGGGCGCAGGTCGACGCCGTTCATGGCCAGGAACGTGACGCAGGAGAGCCAGGCCGTCCGCTTGTTGCCGTCGAACAGGGGATGGTTGACCGCCAGGGACTGGAGGAGTGCCGCCGCCTTGTCGATCAGGTCGGGATATGCCTCCTCGCCGAACATGGCGGCCGAGGGGCGGTGGACCGCCGACTCCAGGAGACCGGCGTCCCGGATGACGATCTGCATGTCGTCGCAGGCGTGCTCGGCGATCACGAGCACGTCCTCGGAGCTCAGATAGACACAGCTCACTTCAGCCGCTCCATCAGCTCGCTCCACTTGGCCGCCTGCTCCTTCGCCGTCTTGCGGACGATGGCCTGCTGCGCCGTTCTGGCGAGGTAGTCGTCCACCGCCTGGAGCAGTATGGCGTGCATGCTGGTGCCCTCCTGCTCGGCGCGCTGCTTGAGGGCCTCTGTCTGGTCGTCACGGAGACGCAGGTTCATAGCCATACCAGAACGGTACCATCAGGTGGGGTCAGAGTGATACCGCTAGCTCTTCTCCCGCACCCGCGTAGCCACCCAGGCCCCCACCACAGCCACCACCGCCATCGGCACGAACACCGCCGCGAACGCCGCCGGGTGCGAGCCCTCGGCCGCGCCGCCCACCGTGCCGTGCGCCGCCGCGCCCAGGGCCTCGCCGCCCAGGGCCGCGAAGGCCGCGCCGCCCAGGGACAGCAGCAGCACGTTGGAGAGGCCGTCCGAGATCTGGAGGGCGGCGGAGTTGGAGCCCGCCTCCTGGGGGGCCGACAGCTTCAGCAGCAGCACGCTGGTGGAGGCGATCACCATGCCCATCCCGAAGCAGCCGAACGCCCAGGCCACGGCGACGATCCAGACCGGCACCGCCGGGACCAGCACGGTGGGGGCCACCGCGATCGAGGCCGCCACCAGCACCATCCCGCTCACCATCAGCCGCTCCCGGTACGGTTCCAGGCGCGGCCGGGACTGGACGAACGAGCCGAGCGCCCAGGTCGCCCCGCCCACCGCCAGGGACAGCCCCGCCATCGTCGGGGTCAGGC
Organism: Streptomyces sp. cmx-18-6; assembly: GCF_046548915.1. Classification (NCBI taxonomy): domain Bacteria; kingdom Bacillati; phylum Actinomycetota; class Actinomycetes; order Kitasatosporales; family Streptomycetaceae; genus Streptomyces; species Streptomyces sp. cmx-18-6. The sequence continues at coordinate 1,037,475 of NZ_JAEBEP010000001.1, forward strand.
CGCGCTGGGTCACCAGCATCAGCGGTACGAAGGACTCGGCGGCGATGAACGAACCGGCCGCCACCCCGCGCAGCAGGATCACCGAGGGCAGCCCGCGCGCCGCCCGTACGGTCCCGGTGGGCAGCAGGCCCCGTACGGCGGGCACCAGCAGCGCCACCCCGACGGCGGCGGGCAGCACGGCGAGCCAGTCCAGCTCCTGGCCCGCGTACTGGAGCAGCCCGGCCCCCGCCGAGATCCCCAGCGCGAGGCGGATGCGGCGGCGGTCGTACGGCTGCGGCGGCGCGTCCGGGTCCGCCGGGCCCGAGGCCATCCGGCGGATCGCGGGCAGGGCCAGCGCCAGCGGGACCACGATGAGGGCGGGGATGCCGATGAAGACCCAGCGCCAGCCGAGGTGCTCGGTGACCGTGCCGGCGGCCAGCGGCCCGACCACGGACGGGATCACCCAGCTCGCGGCGAAGGCGGCCATGATGGCGGGCCGGATGCGTTCGGGGTAGGCCCGCCCGATGACCACGTACAGGGCGACGATCACCAGCCCGCCGCCGAGCCCCTGGACCGCCCGGCCCGCGATGAAGACCCACATGGAACCGGCCGCCCCGGAGAGCAGCAGCCCCACCCCGAAGGCGGTGATGCCGGCGGCGAGCGGCTGGAGCGGTCCGCGCCGGTCGGCCCACTGGCCGGAGAGGACCATGGCGAAGAGGCTGGTGGTGAAGTACGCGGAGAAGGCGAACGCGTACAGCGGGATGCCGTGCAGCTCGCGGGCGGCGACGGGCATCGCGGTGCCGACCGCCGTCGCCTCGAACGCGATGAGGAACACCACGGAGACGACGCCGATGCTGAGCGCCCGGTAGGTGCGCCCGAGCACGCCCTCGGCCGCCGCCTCCGTGACCGCCCCGGTCAGATCGCCGGGCAGCGCGTCCGGCATGCCGGGCCGTACGTCGCCGGGTATGCCGGTCTTCAGGTCGGTGGGGAGGTCGGCGGGCAGCCCGGTGGCCGGGTCGGTGGGACCGCCCGGAAGACCGCCGCGGTGGGGGTGGCGGGGCGAGCCGCCGCGGTGGGGACCGTGCGGCAGGCCGCCCTGGTGGAGGTCGTGCGGCGGATCGGTCGGCGCGGGGCGCGCGGCATCGGCGCCGTCACGCTGTTCGGGGGCGGTCATTGCCCCAGGGTAAGGGGCATGGGGCGGTTTGAACCCTGTCCCCGTGCCCGTCCGGGCTCGTCCCTTGGTCGTAGGCCGAAAGCCCCCGGCGTGAACGGCGTATGGCAGTCGTATTGCGTACCGGCCGCCTCCCTTGTGGCCCGCTGCCCGCGCCCCCTAACGTCGGGGACACAACAGTGAACGCATGGCCGTGTGCCCGAGAGGCTCAGGGGCTCGACTGCAACTCGAGTTACACCGGTTCGATTCCGGTCACGGCCTCCAACGGCGAGAATGCCCGCCCCTGGCGCCAGGGGCGGGCATTCTCGTGTGCCCGCCCCCGCGAGGGGGCGGGCTCGCCCGGCGGCCCTCAGTCCGCCTTCAGGCCCTCCATCACATCGCGCATGCCACTGATCATGTCCGCCCGGTACGACACCGGATCGGGGGCCTCCGTCCTCTCCTCCGGGCCCGGATCGTCGCCGTCCGCGTCGTAGTCGTCGTAGGCCACCGTGAAGGAGAGCGCGAGGCTGACGACCGCGCCGCCCTCCACCACCCGCAGATACGCGACGCCCCCGTCCATGACCCACAGATAGGCCCGGTCCCCGAGGTGAGGGACCGATTCCACCTCCGCCACCTCGACGCCTTCGATGTACTTCGCCGTGCTGAGCGCCTCGAACTCGGGGCGCGGATCGGTCTCCTTGTGCAGCTCGGCCGTCACCGACACGACGACCTGGATCGACTCGTTCCTCGCCCTCTTCCCGGGGATCTCGGTGGCGGGGAAGGTGGCGGTGCAACCGAAGCGGTCGAGGGCGGGATGCTTGATTCGTCCCGGCTCGGGAGTCGGAGCGGTCTCCAGCTTGCCCAGGGACCCGGTCAGCGCCTTCAGTTTCATGCCGGCGCAGGACTTCTCCCCCACCCGGTAGCCGTGTGCGTCCGGCTTCGGGTCGACGCCCACCCCGTACGCGAAGACGGCCGTCACCCACACGGCGGAGGCCGCCAGCGCCCCGGTCACGCCCCACAGCAGGCCCCGCCCGCGCCGTCGCCCCACGGCGCGCGGGCGGTCGAATCCGCCCGCCTCCTCCGGGCCGTGGCCCGGTCCGAACTCCTCTGTCAGCTCCAGCTCAGAAATCACGCCCGGCCCCCCCCCGGTCGGCAACTCGTCCGCACTTTCGCGCCGACGATACGCGACCACCGCCCGGCCGGCCGGTGGTCCCAGGAGGTCGGTTGGTTCCGTCAGTTCTTGGGGGTCACCACCGCCGCCTGCGGCCGCACCGGCAGGCGGTTCACCGGGCGGCCGGTGGCCGAGCGGACCGCCGAGGCGACGGCGGCCGGGGCCGTCACGACGGGGACGGCGGAGGCGGGCTTCGCGCCGAAGGGGGCCACCACGTCGCGCTCCTCGACGAGCTTGACGATGCGGATGTCCGGCGCGTCCAGCGAGGTGGGGAGCGCGTAGCCGGTCAGGTCGGGGTGGCGGATCAGGCCGCGGGCGGTGCGCAGGTTCTCGGTGAGGGCCGCGCCGATGCCCTGGGTGATGCCCGCCTCGATACGGGTCGCGAGCTGCGCCGGGTTGAGGACGCGGCCGACGTCCTGGGCCACCGCCATCTCGACCACGCGGATCGAGCCGAGCTCGATGTCGACGTCGACGACCGCCCGTACCGCGCAGAACGCGAGGCCGACGAACGCGTCGCCCTGGCCGGAGTCGTCCAGCGGCTCGGTGGGGTGGGGGCGGCACTGGGCGGTGGCCCAGAGCTCCTTGCCGTCCATCGCCTCCATGACGGTGGTGGACAGCACGCCGTCGTACGAGGTGATCTTGCCGTCCGCGATCTGGAGCAGCTCGGTGGACATGCCGAACTTGTGGGCCAGCGGCTGGAGGAGCTGGGTGCGGACCATCTTCGCCGCCCGCTCCACCGCCCCGCCGGAGACCCAGGTGTGCCGGCCGTGCGTCGCCGGGCCGGCCGGGGGCTGGTCGGTGTCGACGGCGGCCACGTGGACCTCGTCGATGCCCAGGATCTCCTGGACGACCTGGCGGGCCAGCGTGGTGAAGCCCTGGCCGGTCTCGACCGCCGCGCAGATGACGGTGGCGACGCCGTCGTGGACCCGGACCGTGGCCGTGGAGACCTCGTCCGCGCCCTCCGCGCCGAGCATGTGGACCATGCCGACGCCGTAGCCCACGCCCCGGCGCACCGCCCCGGGCTCGCCAGCGCCCTCGGGGCCGCCGGGCAGCAGCCAGTCGTCCTCGGGGCTGTCCTTGGGGAGGGCGGGCAGCGGGAAGTCCCGTACGGCGCGGAGCAGTTCGGCCACCGGGGCCGGGCAGGTCACCGTCTGGCCGGTGGGCAGGATGTCGCCGGTGGACAGGACGTTGCGGAGGCGGAGTTCGGCCGGGTCGATGCCGAGCTTGGCGGCCAGCTTGTCCATCTGGCCCTCGTACGCCGCGCACACCTGCATCGCGCCCTCGCCGCGTACGTGACCGGAGGGCGGGTTGTTCGTCCGGACCGCCCAGCCCTCGATGAAGGCGTGCGGCACGACGTACGGGCCGCACGCGAACGCCACGGCGGCGGCCAGCGACTCGGACGAGGCGTCCGCGTACGCGCCCGCGTCCAGCAGGATCTGGGCCTCCACCTTGACCAGCCGGCCCTCCGCGTCCGCGTGGTGGCGGTAGCGCAGCAGGGTCGGGTGGCGGTGGGCGTGGCCGAGGAAGGACTCCTCGCGGGTGGCGGCCAGCTTCACCGGGCAGCCGGTGCGCAGGGCGAGCAGGCCCAGCGGGATCTGGAAGCCGGGGTCCTCGCGGTCGCCGGTCGCGCCGGGGACGCCGGTCACGACGACCTTGACCCGGTCCGGCTCCAGGCCGAAGCAGGCGGCGGCCAGGTCGCGGTCGGTGTGCGGGTCGGTGGAGGCGGTGTAGATCTCGACGCCGCCGTCCGGGCGGGGCACGGCGAGGCCGGCCTCCGCGCCGATGGGGGCGGGGTCCTGACGGCCGATGCGGTAGAGGCCCTCGACGACGACCTCGCCGCTCACGCCGTCGTCGCCGTACCGCAGGGGGATGTGCCGGATCAGGTTGCCGTCCGGGTGCAGGGGCTCCGCCGCGAACGCCTTCTCCGGGTCCGTGACCGGCTCCAGCACCTCGTACTCCACCGCGATGGCGGCAGCGGCCAGCCGTGCGGTGTCCGGGTGGTCGGCGGCGACGGCGGCGATCGGCTCGCCGTGGTGGCGGACCAGGTCGGAGGCGAAGACGGGGCGGTCCACCACGCGCCGCCCGTAGTTGCTGTCGCCCGGCACGTCCTCGTGGGTGACGACCGCGCGCACCCCGGGCATCGCGACGGCGGCCGAGGTGTCGATGGACAGGATGCGGGCGTGCGGGTGCGGCGAGCGGAGGACGGAGGCCCAGAGCAGCCCCTCGGCCCAGAGGTCGGCGGCGTACGGGAAGGTGCCCTCGGTCTTCGCGCGGGTGTCGGCGGGCGGCAGCGAAGCGCCCAGGCCCATCAGGGGCGGTTCCCGGTCGGGGCCGTCGCCGGGGCCGGCGGAGGCGTCGATCCTGGGCAGGCTGGTGCTGGTCGCGTTGGCCGCGGTGGCTGCGTCGCCGCTCACGCCGCCTCCTTGTCTCTCGCCCGGCCGCGCCGGCGGCGGGGGGTGACCTGTGGTGTCGCGTGGTGCTGTCCTGGTGACGGTCTGCGCGCGTGGATCACTGCGCGCCTCCCTCGTGCGGGTGGGGCTGCCGCTGTACGCCGCCGGCTCCGGGCTCGGCCTGGTGCGGGATGCGCGGCTCGTCCTGGGCGGCGGTCGCCCGGGAGGCGGCCTGGGACGCCGCCTGGGTGGCGGCCTGGGTGGCGGTCGCCGCCTCCGCGCTCGCCTCGCGGGCCGCCACGACGTCCGCGACCGCGTCGAGGACGCCCCGGTAGCCGGAGCAGCGGCAGAGGTTGCCGCAGAGGGCCTGGCGGGTCTCCAGCTCGCTGGGGGCGTGGTTGCCCTCCAGCAGGTCGTGGACGGTCATCGCCATGCCGGGGATGCAGAAGCCGCACTGGACGGCCCCGCAGGCGGACAGGGCGCGCTGGACGTCGGAGGGTTCGCCGTCGACGGCCAGCCCCTCGACCGTACGGACCTCGCTGCCGGCGGCGGTGGCTGCGGGCACCAGGCAGGAGGCGACCAGACGGCCGTCGACCTGGACGTTGCACGCCCCGCACTCGCCCTGCGAGCAGCCGTCCTTGGCCCCGGCGAGGCCGAGGCGCTCGCGGAGCACGTAGAGCAGGGACTCCCCGATCCAGGCGTCGGAGACCGGGCGGTCCACGCCGTTGACGTGCAGGAGGTAGGAGGCGGAGGGGTGTTCGCTGGGTACGTCGGCGGGGGCGGCTGCCGGGTCGTGCGCGGGATCGTGAGCGGGGTCGTGGGCCGGGTCCGGTTCGGGTTCCGCTTCGGGGGCGGGGCCGGTCTCGGAGCCGGGGGCGGATTCGGGCGCGGGTCCGGAGGCGAGGGGCGGTTCCGGGGCGGCTCCGGGGGCCGTTTCCGGGGTGTCCTCGTGCCGGGGCTCGGCCGCGTGCTCCGTCGCGGAGGCGTGGGCCGGGTCCTGCTCCGGGTCGGCCGGGGCTTCCGCTTCCGGTTCCGGCCGGGGCTGCTCCGCCGCTTCCGGTCCGTCTCCGGGGGCCGGGTGGGCGGCCTCGGGCTCGTCGGCGACGGGGTGGGCCTGGGGGTGCGCTTCGGGACGGGCCCCGGGATACGCCTCCGGGTGCGCTTCGGGGCGGGCCCCGGGATACGCCTCCGGGTGCGCTTCGGGATACGCCTCCGGGTGCGCCGAGACGTCCGCCGCGTGCTCCTCGTCCGGCCCGGGAAGCACGTGCGCCGGGGACTCCTCGGGCCGCGGCTGCGTGGCCCAGGGCGCGGGGGCCCCGCCCGGCAGCGTCGCCGGGCGCGTGTCGTCCGCGTACCACGCCTGCGACCCCTGCGAGAGGTCGGCCGGGCCCTGCGCGGGGTCCGCGTGCTGCGCGGGGTCCGCGGCTTCGGGGGTCGCCGTGTCGCCGCCGATGGCCTCGGCGAAGTTCCACTGGGCCGTGGTGTGCGTGGTCCGTGTGTGGTCCTCGTACGGCGAGGTGGCCGGAACGTCCTGGTACGGCTGGGCGTACGAGGCGTCCTGATACGGCTGGGCGTACCCGCCCTGCTGGTTCGGGTCCGGCCAGTGCACCGCGCCCGGGGCCGCCTCCTCCTCGCGCCGCTCGGCCCGCGCCTGCTGGCTCTGCGTCTGCACCACCCAGCTGCCCGTCGCCGCCGGGTCCAGACCGGCCGCCGGGGTCAGCGGCAGGATCATCGGGGGTACGTAGCCCTGGCCGGGGGCGGCCAGCGGGTCGCCCGCCAGGTCCTCGGGCGGGAGCTGGACGAACGCGGTGGCGTCCGCGTCGTACTCACCGCTCTGCGGCGTCGGCTGCCAGGCCCCGTACTGCGGGTCGGGGCCGCCGGAGTGCCCCTGCTGGTCGTGCCGCCCCTGCTGGTCGGGCGTTTCCTCATTGCTCACGACAGTGCCCTCCCCAGTGCGCGTCGGGCGAGCGCGGCGACGGTGCGCCGCAGGTGGAGAACGGCCGGGGACAGCGGCGGGGCCTGCGATCCGTCGGCCGGCGGTGCGTGGTCCGGGATGCAGGCGGCGGCGACGTACTCGCCGAAGGCGGCCAGCGCGTCCGGGGCCAGGCCCCGCGCGCCGTCCCAGTCGATCAGCGAGGCGATCCAGCGCTCCGCCTCCAGCGGGCGCAGCGGCATCGGGGCGATCGCGCCGACCGCGCAGCGCACCCCGCGCCGGGCCGGGTCCAGCACGATGGCGACCGACGCGGTGGCCCGGCCGGGGCCGGTGCGTCCGGTGGCCTTCAGGAACACCTGCGGGGCGTGCAGCAGCGGTACGCGGACGAAGCCGATCAGCTCGGCGGGGCCCAGCAGCTCGCGCCCGGCCAGCAGATGCGACACGGGGATCTCGCGGCGCGCGCCGCCGGGTCCCGCGATGACGAGGTCGGCCTCCAGCGCGGCCAGCACCGGCAGGGCGTCGCCGGTGGGCGCGGAGGTGGCGATGTTGCCGCCGAGGGTCCCGGCGTTGCGGATCTGGGGCGGGCCCGCGGCGCGTGCGGACGCGGCGAGGGCGGGGATGAGGGCGGCGAAGTCGGGCCGCCCCGTGCGGGCGTGGGTGAGTCCGGCCCCGAGCAGGGCGTGGCCGTCCTGGTAGTGCCAGCCGCGCAGCTCGCTGATCCGGCCGAGGCCGACCAGTCCCGAGGGGCGCAGGAGGCCCTTGTTCACGGCCGCCATCAGGTCCGTTCCCCCCGCCACGGGGACGGCGGCGGGCATGGCTTCCAGCGCCGCCACGGCCTCGTCGAGCGAGGCCGGCAGCGTCACCGACTGCATCGCCTGCGGTGCGTGCGTGGTCAACCCAGCTGCCCCTTCCCGGTCTCCCGGCTGGTCCGCCTGTTCCGCCGTACGGTACGTGCTCACAGCCCGGACGTGGCAACTCTGGCACATCTTCCGATCGGACCGGCGCGAGGGTCCGCGAAGGATGGATCCGTCCCTGACCTGGGGGAAGATCCGATTTCACACCTCTTCCGCAGAGAGGGTGAATTGGCACTCTTCAGCGATGCTTGTACGACTTATTACGTTCGTTCCGCGGCCTGTTGCGTCGGCGCCGCGGCCGGCCGGGCTCTCCCGGTGTGCGGGGGCGGGCGCCCGCCCCCGCACACCGGGTTCCGGGGGTTCACACCACCGGCGGCGCTCCTTCGAGCGGGCGGCCGAGGACGCCGGGCCGCCGCTGCCACGGCTGCGGGCCGCCCGGCCGGCGGTAGTCGACGCCGAGGGCGTCGAGGCGGGCGTAATGGTCCGTCATGCGCTCCTCGAAACCGGCGAAGTCCCGGTCGGCCGGGGCCGGCAGGGGCGTCCAGGCGACCTCCGCGAGGGCGGCGAGGCGCGGGAAGACCTGGTAGTCGACGCGGGCCCGGTTCTGCATGACCTCGGTCCACACGTTGCCCTGGGTGCCGAGGACGTGCCGGGCGGCCTCGGCGGACAGGCCCGGCGGCACGGGTTCGAAGCGGTAGACGTCCTCCAGGGTGCGGACGTACCCGATGGGCATCGGCTCGTCGGGGCCGCCGTCCTGACGGTGGTCCAGATACACCTGCTGCTCGGGGCACATCACCACGTCGTGCCCGGCCTCGGCGGCCGCGATGCCGCCCGCGTAACCACGCCAGGAGGAGACCGCCGCGCCTTCGGGGAGGCCGCCCTCCAGGATCTCGTCCCAGCCGATGAGGCGGCGGCCGCGTGCGGTGAGCCAGGTGTCGAAGTGCCGGATGAACCAGGACTGGAGCTCGTCCTCGTCCTTCAGGCCGAGTTCGGCGATCCGGGCCTGGGCGGCCGGGGACTCCTTCCACTGGTCCTTGAGGCACTCGTCGCCGCCCACGTGGATGAACGGCGAGGTCGCGGCGGGGAAGAGGTCCAGCAGTTCTTCGAAGACGCCCTCGAAGAAGCGCAGGGTGTCGTCAGTGGGGGCGAGTACGTTCGGGTTGATGCCCCAGGTGTCCCAGACGGAGAGGGTGGTGGTGTCGATGACGTCGGTGTTGCCCAGTTCGGGGTAGGCGCTGATGGCGGCCTGCGAGTGGCCCGGGATGTCGATCTCGGGGACCACGCGGATATGCCGTTCGGCGGCGTAGGCGACGATCTCGCGGATGTCGTCCTGGGTGTAGAAGCCGCCGTGCGGGGTCTCGTCCCAGAGTTCGGACGCCCGGTGCCCGTATTTCGTACGGGAGCGCCAGGCCCCGGCCTCGGTCAGGCGCGGGTGGCGCTTGATCTCGACGCGCCAGCCCTGGTCGTCGGTCAGGTGGAAGTGGAAGACGTTCAGTTTGTGGGCGGCGAGGAGGTCCAGGTAGCGCAGGACGTCGTCCTTGGGCAGGAAGTGCCGGGAGACGTCGAGCATCAGGCCGCGCCAGGAGAAGCGGGGTTCGTCCTCGACGGCGACCGCCGGGACGTCCCAGGTGCGCTCCGGTGCGACGGGCGCGCGCCGGAAGGCGTCCGGGCCCAGGAGCTGACGGAAGGTCTGCGTCCCCCAGAACAGGCCGGCGGCGCTGCCCCCGACGATGCGCACGGCCTCGGCTTCGACGACCAGGCGGTACGCCTCGGGGGCCAGGGCCGCGTCGAGCGACAGCTCCACGCGGGAGCCGGCCGTGCCGTCCGGGAGCGGCAGCCCGGTGGCCGCGCCGACCGTGGCGCGCAGCCGGCGGGCGACGCCCTCGGCGCCCGGCGCGGCGCTGAGCACGGTCGCCCCGTCCAGCCGGAACGGCTCCGCTCCCGGCGGCCCCCAGGCCAGGGCGCGGGGCGCGGGGACCAGGCCGGGGGCCGTCTCGCCGCGGGAGGTGTCCGGGTCGGCGTCCTTGGATGTCATTGACGTCAGTCCTTTACCGCTCCGCCCAGTCCGGAGACCAGGCGTCGCTGTACGAGTACGAAGAAGACGAGGACGGGAATGGTCATCACCGTCGAGGCTGCCATGATCCCGCCCCAGTCGTTCTCGTCCGGCTTGAAGAAGACCAGCAGCGCCATCGGCAGCGTCGACTGGGAGGTGTCGCTGATGATGAAGGACTTCGCGAACAGGAAGTCGTTCCAGGTGGTGATGAAGGAGAAGACGCTGGTCGCCACGAGCCCCGGGAAGACCAGCGGGAAGAGGATCTGCCACAGGAAGCGGGTGCGGCTGGCCCCGTCGATGTAGGCGGCCTCCTCCAGGGCTTCGGGGACGGCCCTGACGAAGCCGCGCAGCATCCAGATGGCGAACGGCAGCGAGAAGGCGAGGTGCGGCAGGATCAGCGAGCCGAGCGTGTTGAGCTGGCCGAAGTCCCGCATCAGGAAGAACAGCGGGATGGTCAGCGCCTCCACCGGCACCATCTGCGCGACCAGGAACATGATCAGCAGGGTGGTGCGGAACCTGAAGCGGAAGCGGGTCACGGCGGTGGCGGCCAGGAAGGCGATCAGCGCGGAGGCGATGACGACCGTGCCCGCCACCAGCAGGCTGTTGAGGAAGTAGCGGCCGAAGTCCTGCTGTTCGAAGACCCGGCGGAACGAGTCGAGCGAGGGGGCGAGCGTCCAGGGTCGGGGGGTGGTGGACTGGATCTCGCCGGCCGGTTTGAAGGCGGAGAGCACCATCCAGTAGAGGGGGAAGGCGACCGCCACGGCGATCAGCAGGGCGGCGGCCTCGGCGGCCAGCCTGCCGGGCCGCTTGACCCGGGGCAGCTTGATCACGCTCACAGTTCCTCCCCCTGGCGGCGTACCAGGCGCAGATAGACCAGGGTGACGGCCAGCAGGATCACCAGCATCACGACGCCGATCGCGGAGCCGAGGCTGTACTGCGAGGACGCGAACGCCTTCTGGTACGCGTACACGTTGAGCACCAGGTTCTGCCCGGCGATGCCGCCGCCGTTGGTCATGACGTAGATCTGGGTGAAGACCTTGAAGTCCCAGATGATCGACTGGATGGTGACGACGATCAGGATGGGCTTGAGCATCGGCGCCATGATGGTCCGCCAGATCCGCCACTGGGACGCGCCGTCCAGCGAGGCGGCCTCCAGCACTTCGGTGGGGATGGCCCGGATGCCCGCGTACACGGTGACCATGACGAACGGGAACGAGCACCACAGCACTTCGAGGAGTACGAGCGCGAAGGCGCTGTAGCGGCCGTACGTCCAGGAGAAGTCGCCGAGCCCCAGCACCTTGTTGACCGGTCCGAAGTCGGGGTCGAAGAGGAAGACCCAGACCGTGGAGCCGGTGATCGCGGGGGTGGCCCACGCGCCGAGCGCGGCCATCATCAGCGCGAGCCGGGGCAGGGCGCGGATGCGGGTGAGCAGGACGGCCAGCGCGCAGCCGACGAACAGGGTGGAGACGACGCAGGCCGCGGCGAACAGGACGGTGGCGAGGAGGACCTGCCAGAACTGGCTGTCGTTGAAGAGGGCGGCGTAGTTGTCGAAGCCCTTGAAGGTGGTGGGTTCGCCGCCGCTGACCTGGGCCTGGGTGTACTCCAGGAACGAGATCAGGCCGAGCTGGTAGATCGGGTAGACGAGCAGCCCGGCGAGCAGGACGAGGGCGGGCAGGAGGTAGAGCCAGGGGGTCCAGCCGGAGTGGCCCCTGGGGGACACGGAGCGGCCGCGCCGGGGCGGGCGGCCGGCGGGGGCGCCGGCGCCCGCCGCGGACGCGCCCGCGGCCGGGGCCTTGAGCGGGGTGGTGTGCGTGGTCATGGTCAGCCCGCGTCGGCGAACGCCGCGTCCATCTTCTTCGCGGCGTCGTCCGATGCCTTCGCCACGTCCTTACGGCCGGAGACGATCTCCTGGAGCATCGTCGGCAGGACGAGGGAGGCGTCGATCTGGCCCCAGGCGGGCGACGCGGGGACGAACTTGGCGCCCGCGCCGAGGGTCTGGACGAACGGGGCGACGAAGGGCTGCTTCTTGGCGGCGTTGTCCAGGACGTCGGTGTAGGTGGGCAGGAAGCCCATCGCGTCGAACATCTTGGCCTGGGTCTGCTTGCCGGTGAGCGACTTCATCAGGTCGACGGCGAGGGTGCGGTGCGAACTGCTCTTGAGCACGCCGATGTTGTTGCCGCCCGCGAAGGCGGGGGCGATGGAGTTCTTGGCGACGCCGGGCAGCGGGACGACCGCGTACTTGCCCTTGACCGAGCCCGCCTCGACGGCCGCGTGGCTGAAGTCGCCGCCGATGGCCATGGCGGCCTTGCCGGAGGCGAAGGCGGTCACGGTGGCGTTGCCGCCCATGGAGGCGCACTTGGCGGCCGGACAGTTGTCGTCGCCGAAGAGGGAGGTGTACGCCTCGATGCCCTTGCGGGACTTCTCGCTGTTGATGGCCGACTTGTACGCACCGCCGCTCTCGCCCGCGATCTCGCCGCCGTGGGACCAGATGAAGGGCATCGCCCCGTAGGTGTACGCGCCGCCGACCGCGAGGCCGTACAGATCCGGCTTCGCCTTGTGGATCTTCTTGGCGGTGGAGATCAGCTCGGCCTGGGACGCGGGGGGCTCGATGCCGAGGTCCTTGAAGACGTCGGTGCGGTAGTAGAGGGCCCGGACGCCGACGAAGAAGGGCGCGCCGTAGACCTTGTCGCCCACGGTGACGGACTGCTTGGCGATCGGGTCGGTGTCCCGGGCCTCGTCCCAGTCGCCGAACTCCCCGGTCACGTCCGCGAGTCCACCGTCCTTGACGTATCCGGCGGTGTCGCTGTTGCCGTACTCGATGAGGTCGGGGGCGCTCTTGGGGTCGTTGAACGCGGCCTTGATGCGCTGGGCGCGGGTGTCGACGGGTATGTACTCGACCTCGACCTTCGCGCCCTCATGGCTCTTCTCGAACGCGGCGACGGCCTCGTCGACGACCTTCTCCTTGGGCTTGTTGCCGACCTCCTGGAAGAGCCAGACACGGAGAGTCCCGCTCTTCTCGTCACCCTTCGCACTGGTGTCGGAGGTCTGCGGCGCACAGGCGGTGGCGGTGAGGCCCGCCAGCACAAGTGCCGCGACGGGGGCGGCAATTCGGGCAGAAAGCTTCATCCGGGAACCCCTACCGGTCAATCGTTGCATCATGTGCAACGTGCGTTTCGTTCTGCACAACTGGCAGGAGAGTAAGCCCCGGTTCCGGTGCCGACAAGTGGTCTCCACCACTCCGTGACCCGGTGACGCAGCCCGTGCAACGCGCGCACCCGGCCACCCTCCGTGACCGGCATCGCCCAGGGCGCGGAGGGCCGGACAGGGGACGCGCGGAAGACCGAGCGGAAGGCCGCCGCCGGGGAAACGCGAAGGCCCCCGGCACGCGCGGTGATGCGCGCGTGCCGGGGGCCTTCGGCCCAGGGGGACGGCAGGAGAGGGGGCCCGGGGGCCGGGTGGGGCGCGGGCCCTACTTCTTGCCCTTGTCCTTGCCGCCGCCCTTGCCCTTGTCCTTGTCGCCGCCGGCGCCCATGGACTCGTAGATCTCCTTGCACATGGGACAGACCGGGTACTTCTTGGGGTCGCGCCCCGGCACCCAGACCTTGCCGCACAGCGCGACCACGGGAGTGCCCTCCAGGGCGCTCGCCATGATCTTGTCCTTCTGGACGTAATGGGCGTAGCGCTCGTGGTCGCCGTCGCCCCTCGACACCTGCGGCGTCGGCTCTACGAGGGTCCCCGTACCTGCCCCGCGATCGGGCTCAAGAGTGCTCATAACCGCCAAGGGTACAGAGCGTCCGGGACAGGGTGCGGGCCTTCAGTTGAGCGAGGGGTCGTCCGGGTACGTGGCGATCATCGCCAGCTCGCTGCGCTGGCGGCGCAGCACCGCACGCCAGAGGTGCTCGGGGCGCGGGGACGAGACGTCTCCGGGCTCGGACTCGACCACGTACCAGGCCCCCTCGCCGAGTTCGCCCTCCAGTTGACCCGGGCCCCAGCCCGCGTACCCGGCGAAGATCCGCAGCGATCCCAGGGCCGGGCCGAGCAGCTCCGGCGGGGTCTCCAGATCGACCAGGCCGATCGCCCCGTGGACCCGCCGCCAGCCGAGGGGGCCGTGGTCGCCGGGGATCACCGCGACCCCGAGCGCCGAGTCGAGCGAGACCGGGCCGCCCTGGAAGACGACGTCCGGTTCGCCCGTGAGGCCGGCCCAGGACCCGAGGATGTCGGCGACGCCCACCGGGGTCGGCCGGTTGAGGACCACGCCGAGGGAGCCCTCCTCGTCGTGGTCGAGGAGGAGCACCACCGCGCGGTCGAAATTCGGGTCCGCGAGGGCGGGTGCGGCCACGAGCAGTCGCCCTGTGAGCGAGGACACCTCCGTCATGGCGGAAATGATCCCGCATCTTCGCCCTCCGCGGGGGCCGAGTGGCCGTGACGGCCGCCTCACGGGAGCGAGCGCAGCTCAGGGCGCACGGAGGCACGGGGAGCGCACCGCGCGGCGGGGTCCGGTGGGCCATCCGGACGGTGACCCTCCGCAAGATCGGGTGCGCGGAGGGTGTTGCAGCGGATTCATGACGTTCGTACACCCCCCTTCGCCTTACGGAAGGGGGGTAGGAGGCCATTACCCTTTTCGTTGGCCCCCTGCCCGACCACTCCGGAACGCGAGATACATGACCGGCACAGACGATGTCCTGCTTGTCCACGGCGGCACCCCGCTGGAGGGCGAGATCCGCGTCCGAGGCGCCAAGAACCTGGTGCCGAAGGCAATGGTCGCAGCCCTGCTCGGCAGCGGGCCCAGCCGACTCCGCAATGTTCCCGACATCCGTGACGTACGGGTGGTCCGGGGGCTCCTCCAGCTGCACGGCGTCACCGTCCGCCCCGGCGACGAGCCGGGCGAACTGATCCTCGACCCCTCGCACGTCGAGTCGGCGAACGTCGCTGACATCGATGCCCACGCGGGGTCGTCGCGGATCCCGATCCTGTTCTGCGGCCCGCTGCTGCACCGCCTCGGCCACGCCTTCATCCCGGGCCTGGGCGGCTGCGACATCGGCGGCCGGCCGATCGACTTCCACTTCGAGGTGCTGCGCCAGTTCGGCGCGACCATCGAGAAGCGGGCGGACGGCCAGTACCTGGAGGCCCCGCAGCGACTGCGCGGCACCAAGATCCGGCTGCCGTACCCCTCGGTGGGCTCCACCGAACAGGTGCTCCTCACCGCCGTCCTCGCCGAGGGCGTCACCGAGCTGTCCAACGCGGCCGTCGAGCCGGAGATCGAGGACCTCATCTGCGTACTGCAGAAGATGGGCGCGATCATCTCCATGGACACCGACCGGACCATCCGGATCACCGGTGTCGACAAGCTCGACGGATACACCCACCGGGCGATCCCGGACCGCCTGGAGGCGGCCTCCTGGGCGTCGGCGGCGCTGGCGACCGAGGGCAACATCTACGTGCGCGGCGCGCAGCAGCGCTCCATGATGACCTTCCTGAACACCTTCCGCCGGGTCGGCGGGGCCTTCGAGATCGACGACGAGGGCATCCGCTTCTGGCACCCGGGCGGCGCGCTCAACGCCATCGCGCTGGAGACGGACGTGCACCCCGGCTTCCAGACCGACTGGCAGCAGCCGCTGGTGGTGGCGCTGACGCAGGCGTCGGGGCTGTCCATCGTCCACGAGACGGTGTACGAGTCGCGGCTCGGCTTCACCTCCGCGCTCAACCAGATGGGTGCGCACATCCAGCTGTACCGCGAGTGCCTGGGCGGCTCCGACTGCCGTTTCGGCCAGCGCAACTTCCTGCACTCGGCGGTCGTCTCGGGACCGACGAAGCTCCAGGGCGCGGATCTGGTCATTCCGGACCTGCGCGGCGGTTTCTCGTACCTGATCGCGGCGCTGGCGGCCCAGGGGACCTCCCGGGTGCACGGCATCGACCTGATCAACCGGGGTTACGAGAACTTCATGGAGAAGCTGGAGAAGCTCGGCGCGAAGGTGGAGCTGCCGGGCGGTTCACTCGTCTGACCGCACAGTGCTGCCGCACACAGCACTGCGCGCCCGGTGCCCCGGTCCCCTCTCAGGGGGCCGGGGCACCGGCTTTTCCGGCTTCGGAGAGGCCGCCTGCCCGGGCCGTGGGGCGCGGCGCGCTCGATCGGGTGGGGCTGCTGGGCCGTGTACGGGCCCCGCAACGCCCTGGACAGGGTCCTCAAGGGCGCGCGGACGCATCCCTGGGCCCCGGGCCGGGGCGGAGTCGCCGCCGGGCTCAGTACGGGCCGAAGAGGCCGCCGGCGGGGATGACGCCCAGCGCTGCGAGCGGCCCCGCCAGCCCGACGGCCGCCAGCGCCGTGGCCATGGCGAGGGACAGCAGGCATACGAGGACGCCGAAGGCCAGCGTTCCGGCGGTCCGGCGGCCGGCCTGGGCCGTCTGCCCGGCATCCGCCGGATCGTAGAGGACCTCCACCCGCCGCGCGGTCTCGTAGACGTCCGTCAGACGGTGGGTCCGCCCGTCGAGGTCGGTGTACTCGTAGGTTCCGGCGTACAGCCTGCGCCCCTCGACGAGGACGCCGCGGGTGCGGAGCCGCCACGCCTCCCGGACCATCTCCAGGCCCCCGCTCACGCCGTGGCGGAGCGGAACCGCCACGCAGCCGAGCAACCAGCACGCCAGTGCCGCGTACCACGCGTACGCGCCGAGAAGGGCGGTCACCAGCATCGCCGCGGCTGCCAGCAGGTAGAGCGACACCGACAGACGCACAGCCGTGCGTCGCCGGCCGGAGCCCGCCGGGCCCGCGTCCGCTTCGGTGGTTGGTACGGCGTCCGAGACCATGGGGGCAGAGTAGGGGATGCCCGGCGGAAGCCATCGGCCGGCCGGGCGGACGGAACGGTTCCGGGACCGCCCCGCCCCCCTTGCGGGGCGCATGTGCCCCTGGCATGCGCGAGGGCGGCCACTCCCGGTCGGGAGTGGCCGCCCTCATTTGCGCCTTGAGGGGCTGGACAGCCCCTGGGGCCTTACTTGCCCTTGGCGGCTTCCTTGAGCTTCGAGCCCGCGGAGACCTTCACGCTGTAGCCGGCGGGGATGTTGATCGGGTCGCCGGTCTGCGGGTTGCGAGCGGTGCGAGCGGCACGGTGGGTGCGCTCGAAGGTCAGGAAGCCGGGGATGGTGACCTTCTCGTCACCCTTGGCGACGATCTCACCGACGGTCTCGGCGAGCGCGGCCAGCACGGCGTCGGCGTCCTTGCGAGTCACCTCGGCGCGGTCGGCCAGGGCGGCCACCAGCTCACTGCGGTTCATGTTGTTACTCCCGTGTTCTTCTTGCCTGTGAGGCGTGAGATCGAAGCCGATGCTGCCAGGGCCCTCTGACAGTCCCCGGACCCGGGTCTGATGTCAGACCCTCGCGCCCGATTACGCATCCTGCCCCCACCTGCGGCGGGAAAGCCAATCCGGAACCCTTCAGGGTCAACGAAAAGCGCCACTGTCTGCTCGTGGTGACGTTCCGTCGGCTTCCCTTAGCGGTCCGCAGCGGATGCCGGGCCCGTGGGGCCCACTGCCCGCCCACCCTAAAGGGGCGTTTGGGGCGCCGCGACCCGCGACGCGCCGTACGGCACGGCGGGTGCGGCCCGGGGTGTTTCGCGCGTACCCCTTGAGGGCGGCGCGAAACGGGGGCGTGGGCCCCGTGGGGTCAGACGGTGGCGGAGGGGGCCGCCCCGGTGCCCGCGGCGGCCTTGGCGGCGGCGCGGACGGCTCCGGCGACGGCTCCGGCGACCTTGTCGTTGAAGACCGAGGGGATGATGTAGTTCGCGTTGACCTCGTCCTCGGCGACCACGTCGGCCAGCGCCCCGGCGGCGGCGAGCATCATCTCCGTGTTGACGGTGCGGGACTGGGCGTCCAGCAGACCGCGGAAGACGCCCGGGAAGACCAGCACGTTGTTGATCTGGTTGGGGAAGTCGGAGCGGCCGGTGGCCACGACCGCCGCGGTCTCGCGGGCGATCGCCGGGTCGACCTCGGGGTCCGGGTTCGCGAGCGCGAACACGATCGCGCCGTCCGCCATCGCCGCGACGTCGTCGCCGTTCAGCACGTTCGGGGCGGAGACGCCGATGAAGACGTCCGCGCCGACGACGGCCTCCTTGAGGGTGCCGGTGATGTTCTCGGGGTTGGTGTTGTCGGCGATCCAGCAGAGCGGGGAGTCGGGGGCGGCGGCGACCAGGTCCTCGCGCCCGCTGTGCACCACTCCGTGGATGTCGGCGACGACGGCGTGCTTGACGCCGGCGGCGATCAGGAGCTTCAGGATGGCCGTGCCGGCGGCTCCGGCGCCGGACATGACGACCCGTACGTCGCCGATGTTTTTGCCCACCACGCGCAGGGCGTTGGTCAGCGAGGCCAGGACGACGATGGCGGTGCCGTGCTGGTCGTCGTGGAAGACGGGGATGTCGAGGGCCTCGCGGAGCCGGGCCTCGATCTCGAAGCAGCGGGGGGCGGAGATGTCCTCCAGGTTGATGCCCGCGAAGCCGGGGGCGATCGCCTTGACGATCTCGACGATGGCGTCGGTGTCCTGGGTGTCCAGGCAGATCGGCCAGGCGTCGATGCCCGCGAAGCGCTTGAAGAGGGCCGCCTTGCCCTCCATGACGGGCAGCGCGGCCATCGGGCCGATGTTGCCGAGGCCGAGCACCGCGGAGCCGTCCGTCACGACTGCGACGGAGTTGCGCTTGATGGTGAGGCGGCGCGCGTCCTCGGGGTTCTCGGCGATCGCCATGCAGACCCGGGCGACGCCGGGGGTGTAGATCATCGAGAGGTCATCGCGGTTGCGGATGGGGTGCTTGGACGCCATCTCGATCTTGCCGCCGAGGTGCATCAGGAACGTACGGTCGGAGACCTTGCCCAGCACGACGCCGTCGATGTCGCGCAGACCCTCGACGATCTCGTCCGCGTGCGAGGTGGAGGAGGCCGCGATCGTGACGTCGATCCGCAGCTTCTCGTGGCCGGACGCGGTGACGTCGAGGCCGGTGACCGAACCCCCGGAGGACTCGACGGCCGTGGTGAGCTGGGAGACCGCGGTGCCGCTCGCGGGCACCTCCAGCCTGACCGTCATCGAGTACGAGACGCTGGGCGCCGTTGCCATGGCCGAGTCCTTCGCTTTCCTTAAGCTTCATTGCCGCGCGGCCGGAAACCTTCGTACCGGACACGCTTTCCGATCGTCGCACCTACCGGCTGGTAGCCGGTAATGAGTGCCGTCTTTCGGAAAGTAGTTTCCACCATACGAGAAGTCACCCGTTCGGCGGAACCCCCAACGGGCCCCACGAACGAAAGACGGCCCCCCGCGAACGAAAACAGACCCGCGCCACCATCAGGTGACACGGGTCTGTCTTCTTCACTTGGATGGCACCGACCCGCCATGCTCGCCTCGCGGCAAGTGGTCGCTCGAAGCGACGAAGGTTGGGCCCGGGGGCTTGGATCGAGCCGGTGCCAGTACCACGGTAACAAAGACCCCGGAGAAGTGATTCCCGTGCGACGGGTTGACTCGGAAAACCTGTTCCGACCACCCGATCGGCACCTGTTCCGGGGCCCGCGGTCAGTCCCTCAGCAGGTCCGGCACCCCGTCCGCGTCCGGCACGTCCCGCTCCCCCGACACCACCGTGAGCTGCTGCGTGGCCCGGGTCAGCGCCACGTACAGCACCCGCAGCCCCGCCGGGGACTCGTCCGCGATCTCCGCGGGCGAGACGACCACCGTGGCGTCGTACTCCAGGCCCTTCGCCTCCAGGCTGCCCAGCGCCACCACCCGCTCCCCCAGCTCCGCGAGCCACTCGCGGGCCTGGGCGCGCCGGTTCATCGCCACGACCACGCCGACCGTGCCGTCCACCTCCGCCAGCAGCCGCCGCGCCTCCTCGCGGACCGTGCCGGCCAGGTCGGTGCCCGCCACCGGCACGAAGCGCGGCACCACCCCGGTCGAGCGCACCGCGGACGGGGACTCCATGCCGGGCATGGCGAGCGCCAGCACCTTGGCGGCCAGCTCCGCGATCTCGGCCGGGTTGCGGTAGTTCACGGTGAGGGTGAAGCGGCGGCGCGGCCGGGAGCCGAGCGCCTCGTCCCGCGCGGCCGCCGCCTCGTCCGGGTCGGACCAGGAGGACTGCGCCGGGTCGCCCACGATCGTCCAGGTCGCGTGGCGGCCCCGGCGGCCCACCATCCGCCACTGCATGGGCGTCAGGTCCTGCGCCTCGTCGACGATGACGTGCGCGTACTCCGTGCGCTCGGCCGCGAGCCGCTCGGCCCGCTCCCACTGGGTCTCCTCGCGCTGCGGCATCAGCTCCTCCAGGCCGGAGAGCTGGTCCAGCGGGTCCATCTCGCGCTTGCGCTTCGGCCGCACCACCGTGCCCAGCAGCGCCTGGAGCTCGTCCAGGAGCGCCACGTCGTGGACGGAGAGCGGACCGCCGCCGTCCGCGTCCAGCCGCTTCAGGGAACGGGCCAGGCGGCGCGCCTCGCCCTGGTTGAGGATGCGCCGGGACCAGCGGGCCAGCCGTCTGTCGTCGGCCATCGCGGCCAGCACCCGGCGCGGGGTGAGCTCGGGCCACCAGGCGTTCAGGAACTCCAGGAACGGCGTCTCGGTGGAGACGTCCTCGTCGAAGGACGAGCGCAGCTCCGCCGCCAGCTGCGGGTCGGTGTACCGGCCGCGCCCCGAGGACTTGCTCCACAGGGCGTCCAGCAGCAGCTTGCGGGCGCGCGGGCGCAGCAGGTTGACAGGGGCGGTGCCGCTGAGGACGTTGTTCCGGATGCGCTGGAGCTCGTCGGCCTCCAGCTCGACGCGGGCTCCGAAGGCGACGACCCGCAGCCGGGTCGGGGTCGTGGCCGTCGTGCCGTCCGCCGGCTCCTCGCCGAAGGAGAGCTGGCCCTCCCCGCTCCTCGGCGTCTCCAGGGCTCCCCGGGCCGCCTTGCGCAGCACGTGGAGCATCCGGGAGGAGCCCTTGATCCGGGCCACGGCCGGTTCGTCGTAGGCAGTGGCCCCCGCGACGCCCGCCGCCTCCTCGGACAGCGAGCCGACCGCGCGGATCGCGACCTGGCCCTCCTCGCCGAGCGAGGGCAGCACCCCTTCGGTGTACGCGACCAGGAGCGGGGTCGGGGAGACGACGAGGATGCCGCCCGCGTACCGCCGCCGGTCCTGGTAGAGGAGGTACGCGGCCCGGTGCAGGGCCACCGCCGTCTTTCCGGTGCCGGGGCCGCCGGTGACCTCGGTGACGGAGGCGGCGGGGGCCCGGATCACCAGGTCCTGTTCGGCCTGGATGGAAGCCACGATGTCCCGCATGGTGTGGCTGCGGGCCTGGCCGAGCGCCGCCATCAGGGCCCCGTCGCCGATCACCGGCAGCTTCTCGCCGTCCAGACGCGCCGTCAGCTCCGGGCGCATGAGGTCGTCCTCCACCCCGAGGACCTTGCGGCCCTTGGAGCGGATGACCCGGCGGCGCACGACGCGGCCCGGCTCCTTGGGGGTCGAGCGGTAGAACGGGGCGGCGGCCGGGGCCCGCCAGTCGATCACCAGCGGCGCGTAGTCGGAGTCCAGGACCCCGATCCGGCCGATGTGCAGCGTCTCCGCGATGTCGGCGGTGGCGTCCTCCCGTACGGCGTCGTCGGCCGGCTCGACGGAGGTGAACGCGCCGTCCGGGCCGCGCTCCCCGTCCTTGCCGAGCAGCAGATCGATCCGCCCGAAGAGGAAGTCCTCGAACTCGCTGTTCAGCCGGTTGAGGTGGACGCCCGCCCGGAAGACCTGGGCGTCCCGTTCGGCGAGGGCGCCGGGCGTGCCGACCTGCCCGCGTTTGACGGCGTCGTGCATGAGAAATTCCGCCTCGTCGATCTTCTCTTCGAGACGGTGGTAAACGCGGTCCAGATGATCCTGTTCGACACCGATTTCCCGGTCCCGCAGCGAATCGACAGCGGCATCCTGCGCGGCCACCGAGGCCCCCTTCTGACGTGCATCGGGCAGCCGTCAACCCTATGCGAAGGGGGGCCCGCGCGCACCTGCCGTCCGCGTCGCGAGTGTTGCGATTGCGCGTCGGAACGCGTACGGGGGCCACGGGCCCGAGCGGCCGGGTCCGCTCAGGCGCCGATCTCCACCAGCCGCTCCCCGTCGAAGGTCCGCACCTCGAAGCGGTCGATGTCCTCGCGGGCCATCGCCGCGCCCCCGTGCACGTACAGCGGGTTCTTCGCGGAGGCGTGCGTCGAGTCCTCGACGCCGTACCCCCACTTCGGGACCGACCAGGAGGTGACGACCTCCTCATCGCCGGTCTTGGACACCGCGATCAGGGTGCACTTCTGCGGTCCCTTGACGTTCTTCAGCTCCAGGACCGTGTGGGTGCCCCAGGCTTTCTCCTCCATGCCGACCGTCGCGCCGACCCGGGTGGTCGGGTCGGTCGCCGTCACCTTCTCCGTCATGTGCTGGAAGAAGGCGTCCTCGGCGGGGCTGGTGGGATGCGGGTCGCCGACCGCGACGGACCGGCCGCCGCCGTCGCCCGCCGTGACCGCGACGGCGGCGACCGGGCCGCCGACGATCAGGGCGGCGGCCGCGGCGATCAGATACCGGCTGCGCCTGCTGCGCCGGTGCCGCCGGTGCGCGACCTCGTCCATCAGCCCGCCGAGCACCCGGGGCGCGGGCCGCTCGGGAACGTGCGGTACGGGACGGGCCGCGGGCGCGTCGGCCGGCGCCTCGGCCAGCATCGCGAGCATGGGCTCCATCCCGGCGAACTCGTCGAGATGCGCGGCGCACCGGGCGCAGCCCGCGAGATGGGCCTCGAAGGCGCTCGCCTGCGCGTCATCCAGGACGCCCAGCACGTAGGCGGCGGCCGCGTCGTGCTCGGACCCTTCGGGCTCCCCGCCGAACACCGGCTCGGGCCCGGTGGGGCCGGAGGGGGATGCGAGGTACGAGGGAGGCACGGGGTACGAGGGGTGCAAGGGGCCCGAGGCGTACGGGGGTCGGCCCGGGCCCGAGGGGTGGGCGGGACCGCTCGGGTACGAGGGGTCTGAGGGACCGGTGGGCATACGGGGTCCGGGCGGCCGGGGCCCGAACGGCTGCCACTGCTGGTCGCTCATGCCGTGATCCCCCTCTCTTCCAGTGCGAGCTTCATCGAACGGAGTGCGTAGAAGACCCGGGACCGCACGGTCCCGCTGGGGATGCCGAGCGCTTCGGCCGCCTCATTGACCGTACGTCCTTTGAAGTAGGTCTCGACCAATGCTTCCCGGTGCGCGGGGGTCAAATCGTCGAGCGCGTCCGAGAGCGTCATCAGCCACAGCGCCTTGTCGATCTCGTCCTCCGCGGGAATGACCTCCAGCGGCGACGGATCGACCTCGCGCGGCCGGGCCTGCCGGCTGCGGTGGCCGTCGATGACGATGCGCCGGGCGACCGTCACCAGCCAGGGGCGGACGGAGCCGGTGGCCCGGTTGAGCCGGCCGGCGTTCTTCCAGGCACGGATGAGCGTCTCCTGCACCACGTCCTCGGCCCGCTGGCGGTCGCCCGCCACGAGCCGGAGCACGTACGCGAGCAGCGGCCCGGCGTGTTCGCGGTAGAGCGCCCGCATCAGCTCCTCGTCGGGTATCCCGGCCGGGGGCGTGGGCGGCTCACTGCGATGTCGAGCCCTGTGCGGACGGTCATCGGCCACGGCCGCATCCTTGCGCACCCGAACCTCCTGGTCGAGACCTCTGAATGGAGCTCTTGGACCATGGGTACGGGGGCGGGCCCCCGATCATTCAACGCCGGGCGGAATTTCTTCCGTCGGGGCTCCTCCGGCCGCCGCTCCAGGTCCGGCGACGGCCGCCGCGCGCCCGGCCACGGGCCCCGTCCCGGCCGCCGCTCCCGGCCCCGCTCCGGCCGCCCGCCGCCGGTGCCGGGCGACCCGTTCGCGGTTGCCGCAGACCTCGCCGGAGCACCACCGCCGCCGCCCGCCGCGCGAGGTGTCCAGGTACAGCCGGTGGCACGCCCCGCCCTCGCAGCGGCGCAGCGCGGCCCGCGCCGCCGGGTCGGTGAGCAGGTCCACCGCGTCCCGCGCCACGACGGCGAGGAGCCCCGCGCAGTCGGGTTCGGCGCTCAGGGTCCGTACCAGCGCACCGCCCTCGCCCCGCACCGCGCGGGGGCCGGGCGGGGCCGCCGCGGCAAGGGAGTTGACCCGGTCCAGGGCACTTCCGTCATCGGGGAGCCCGAGTTGGGGGCATGTCACCTCAACCACTTTCGCGCACAAGGCGAGTTGAGCCGACATCAGCCGGTCGACGTCCGCCCGCAGTTCCCGGAACCGGGTCAGCCAGCCGGCGTCCAGCGCGCTCAGCACCGTGCCCGGCGGGACGAGCCGGGCGGCGGTCAGCCAGTCGGCGAGCCGCCGGGGGCCGTCGAGCTGTTCCCGGGCGCGGGGCGTCCCGCCCGCGGGCCCGGTGGCCACCAGGTCCAGGCAGATCCGGCCGGAGTCGAACCGCCACACGTACGCGTGCCTGCCCGCCGCCATGCGCCTGCCACCGCCTCGGGGTCGCCGACCGGATTCGCCACCCCCAGAGTGCCCGCGCCCGGGCCCGCCCGTAACCCCTGCCGCTCGCCGAACGGCTCACCGCCCGTACGGAGTGTCCCCCGCCGGGTCCAGCGACAGCCGGTAGCCGCGCTTGACGACGGTCTGGATCAGCCGGGGCGCGCCCAGCGCGGCGCGCAGCCGGGCCATCGCCGTCTCCACCGCGTGCTCGTCGCTGCCGCTGCCGGGCAGGGCCCGCAGCAGGTCGGCGCGGGCCACCACCCAGCCGGGGCGGCGGGCCAGGGTGTGCAGGAGGGCCATGCCCGCGGGCGGCACCGCGCGCAGCTCGGCGTCCACGAGCACGGCGTGGCCCCGGATCTCGACGCGGTGACCGGCGATGGGCAGCACCCGCGCGGTGGTGGGGAGTTGGGCGCAGACGAGCTGGACGAGGGGGCCGAGGCGGAAGCGTTCGGGCTGGACGGTGGGGATGGACCGGGCCTGGAGCGGGAGGGCGGTGACCGGTCCGACGCAGGCGGCCAGGACGTCGTCGCGCAGTGCGCCCAGGATCTCCGGGAGGAGCCCGCGGGTCTCGGCGCGGCCCAGGAACGAGGCGGCGGCGGGGGCGCTGGTGAAGGTGACGGCGTCCAGGGCCCGGGCGGCGGTGGCGTCGAGCATCCGGTCGAGCGGGGCGATGTCCTGCGGGGGCATCCAGCGGTAGACGGGCACCCCGACGACCTCGGCGCCCGCCGCCTGGAGGGACTCGATGAAGCCGGGGAGCGGTTCGCCGTGGAGCTGGAGGGCGATGCGGCGGCCCTCGACGCCTTCGCCCAGGAGCCGTTCGAGGACCTCGGCCATCGATTCGGACCCGGGCGACCAGGTCTCGGTGAGCCCGGCGGCCCGGACCGCGCCCTTCACCTTGGGCCCCCGGGCGAGGAGTTCGACGCCGCGCAGCCGCTCCAGGAGCGCGTCGCCGATGCCCCAGCCGTCCGCCGCCTCCACCCAGCCCCGGAAGCCGATCGCGGTGGTGGCGACCGCCACGTCGGGGGCGTGGTCGATCAACTCCTTGGTCGCGGCGAGGAGTTCGCTGTCGTCGGCGAGCGGCACGATCCGCAGGGCGGGGGCGTGCTGGACGGCCGCGCCGCGCCGCTTGAGGAGGGTGGCGAGTTCGTCGGCGCGGCGGGCGGCGGTCACCCCGACCGTGAAGCCCGCGAGGGGGCCGTGCGTCGTGTCGTCGTCCTGCATGGCGTGTTCCCCGGCTCCCGTGGTCCCGATGGTCCCGCTGGTACGCGATGGTGCGCGGTCCCCCGGTGCGCGATGTGCGGAGGCCCGAGACTGCCAACGGCGCGTGACAGGCTCGGTTCCCCCGTATTTCCCGGCCGTTACGTCGCCCGTGGCCCGGGGGGCCTCTCCCTCACACCTCTGCGTAACCGATCTGCGCCTTCGCGGGCACGGCCGCGGGGCGGCGAAGGTATACCGCCCAGGTGAGCGCGGAGCACACCCCGTAGAAGGCGAGGAAGGACCAGAAGGCGGCGGTCCCGGTGCCGGAGGTCTGGAAGGACTGGCGGAAGGCGAGGTTGATCGCGAGGCCGCCGAGCGCGCCGACCGCCCCGATGAACCCCATGGCGGCCCCGGAGAGCCGCCGGCCGTGGGCGGCCGCCGCTTCGCCGTCGAGGCCCTTCTCCAGCGCCTGGGCGTGGAAGATGCCGGGGATCATCTTGTACGTCGATCCGTTGCCGAGCCCGGTCAGGACGAACAGGGCCGTGAAGCCGGCGAGGAAGACGGGCAGGGACGCGGTGGCGGAGGCGTGGATGACGACCCCGGTGGCGGCGGCCATCGCGGCGAAGGCGGCCAGCGTGATCCGCGCGCCGCCGTGCCGGTCGGCGAGCCGGCCTCCGAGCGGGCGGATCAGGGAGCCCAGCAGCGGGCCGACGAAGGTGAGCGAGGCGGCCTGGAGCGGGGTGCGGCCGAACTGGGTCTGGAGCACCAGGCCGAAGGCGAAGCTGTAGCCGATGAACGAGCCGAAGGTGCCGATGTAGAGCACCGCCATGATCCAGGTGTGCCGGTCGCGGGCGGCCTCCAGCGCGGCCCCGGTGTCGTTGCGCACGGGCCGCAGGTTGTCCATGTACAGGGCGGCGCAGACGGCGGCCACCACGATCAGCGGGATGTAGACGCCGAGCACGAGCCGGGGGTGGGCCGCGCCCAGCGTGCCGATGACCAGGAGGCCGACGAGTTGGACGACGGGGACGCCGATGTTGCCGCCGCCCGCGTTGAGGCCGAGCGCCCACCCTTTCTCGCGGAGCGGGAAGAAGGCGTTGATGTTGGTCATCGAGGAGGCGAAGTTGCCGCCGCCGATCCCGGTGAGCGCGGCGACCGCCACGAACGTGCCGTACGAGGTCCCCGGCTGCATCACCCAGAACGCGGCCAGCGTCGGGGCCAGCAGGCTCACCGCGCTGAAGATCGTCCAGTTGCGTCCGCCGAACCGGGCGACGGCGAACGTGTACGGCACCCGCACCAGCGCGCCGACCAGGGTGGCGGTGGAGATCAGGAAGAACTTCCCGGCCGGGTCGACGCCGTACTCCGGTCCCATGAACAGGACCATCACCGACCACAGGGTCCAGATCGAGAACCCGATGTGCTCACAGAGCACGGAGAACCACAGGTTGCGGCGGGCGACGCGCTCGCCCCGCTCCCGCCAGAAGGTCTCGTCCTCGGGGTCCCACGTTTCGATCCAACGGCCTGCCACGACGCGCCTCCACAGGGTCCGGGTGGGTGCCCGACGCCATGGCCGGGGTCCTGTCCGCCGACGCTAGGGAGCGCGCGTTTCGGTGCGGTGCCGTGAGGTGACCGCTGGGGAACCTTGCTCTCACCGGGCCCCTCCCGGCCCGGTGAGATGCGGCTCAGCGCGGGCGGCGGCCCTGGGGCGCGCCGTTCGGCCACAGCCTCGGCCGGCGTTTGGCGGCGACGTCCTCCACCCAGCCCACGCACACGATGACCAGCCCGATCAGCGGCCAGACGACCAGGGTCATGAGCAGGGTGTACGTGGCCTCCAGGGCCGATCCCAGGTGCGCGTCCACGAACGGGATCTTCCAGAGCAGGTCGATGACGGGGATCGTCCCGAGGATCACCAGGTTGTGCCAGAGGTAGATCGTCACGGCCCGGTTGTTGGCCAGCGTGACCAGGCGGTCGAACCGGGCCAGCCTGCCGGGCAGTTCCTGCCAGGACGGGGCGTACTGGAGCAGGATCACGCAGAAGCCGAGGGACCAGGCCGCCTGGGCCGGCGGGATGTCGTTGAGGTCCCAGCCGTCCGCGGTGAGGTGGCCCGAGGCCCACCAGAGCCCGAAGCCCATGACGATGGAGGCCAGCGAGACGGTGAGGTAGCGCGGGACCTCCTTGAACAGGCCGTCGTGGTGGGCGAAGCCGAGGACCCAGCAGGAGCCGAACACCGCGAAGTCGCTCAGCGCGTTGCCGGTCTCCCCGGGGATCGTCACCAGGCCGCTGCCGATCACGGCGGTCAGGCCGAGCGGGGCGAGCAGCGTCGCCCAGGGCAGCTTGCGGAAGGCCCGCAGCAGCAGGGGCGAGGCGAGGACGAACCAGAGGTAGGCGCGGATGTACCAGAGCGGGCCCGCCGCCTGCACGGCCCAGGTGTCCTCCAGCAGACCTGCCTGGTCACCGCTGGACCAGGGGTAGGGGGGCGCGCCGACCGGGAAGACGTACCAGGCCAGCTTGACGAACCACCACAGGCCCTCCTCCTTCACCGGCTGCCAGCCCAGCGCGAACATCACCGGCACGATGGCCAGCGCGAACGCCCACATGGGCGGCAGCAGACGGCGGATGCGGCCGCGGATGACGCCCCAGGCGGGGCGGGTCAGCGAGCGGGCCATCAGCGAACCGGCCAGGGCGAACATCACGCCCATGGAGGGGAAGAGGATGGTCAGCCAGGCCCAGCCGAAGATGTGGTAGATCACCACGCGGACCAGGGCGACGGCCCGGAGCAGGTCGAGATAGCGGTCCCGGCCGGGCTTCCCCGCCGCGGCAGGGGCCCCGAAGGGGCCGGTCGCGGGCGTTCCGGACGGCGTTCCGGCGGGCACGGTGGCGGCGCTCATCCGACGGGCCTCCTCTCGGGTGCGGCATCGGCGGCCCGGCGCGGCGCGGACACGCCGCCGGGGGCCTCCACGACGCCGGTGCGGCGCAGCTTCTGCCAGCGCAGCCGGCCGCCGGTGAGGGCGGTGATCCAGGACTGGAGCAGCACGACGTACATGAGCTGCCGGTACAGGATCTGCTGGAGCGGCAGCGAGATCAGGTGGACCATCCGCTCCTTGTCCAGCCGGAAGGCGTACGCGGCGCAGACCGCCTGCACCACCAGCACCCCGAACCACGCGGCGACGGTCTTGCCGGTCGGGCCGAAGACCAGCCCGTACAGCAGGAACACGTCGATCAGGGGGGCCAGCAGCGGGGCGACGACCATGAAGAGGGAGACGAACGGCAGCCCGACCCGCCCGAAGCGGCCCGAGGGCCCGCGCTCGATGACCGAGCGGCGGTGCTTCCAGATGGCCTGCATGGTGCCGTACGACCACCGGTAGCGCTGCGACCAGAGCTGCTGCACGGACTCCGGGGCCTCGGTCCAGGCGCGGGCGTTCTCCGCGTAGACCACGCGCCAGCCGTCCCGGTGCAGGGCCATCGTGACGTCGGTGTCCTCGGCGAGGGTGTCCTCGCTCATGCCGCCGACCCGCTCCAGGGCCTCGCGGCGGAACGCCCCGACCGCGCCGGGGATGGTGGGCATGCAGCCGAGGACGTCGTACATCCGGCGGTCCAGGTTGAAGCCCATCACGTACTCGATGTGCTGCCAGGCGCCGATGAGCGAGTCGCGGTTGCCGACCTTGGCGTTGCCCGCGACGGCCCCGACCCGGGGGTCGGCGAAGGGCTGCACCAGTTCGCGGACGGTGGCCGGTTCGAACACGGTGTCGCCGTCCATCATCACGACGATGTCGTAACGGGCGTGCCGGATGCCGTTGTTGAGGGCGGCCGGCTTGCCCGCGTTCCGCTGGCGCACCACGCGTACGCCCGGCAGCCGCATCGCCTCCACGAGGTCGGCGGTGCCGTCCGTCGAGCCGTCGTCGATGACGATGATCTCGATGGGGTGCTCGCTGACGGCCAGCGAGCGGACGGTCGCCTCGATGCACTCGCGTTCGTTGTACGCGGGCACGAGGACGGAGACCGGGCGGGTGAGGGTTTCGCCCCAGCTGAAGTCCCTGCGCCGGACCTTGCGGGCGTGCAGGAAGGAGAGCAGCAGCATCAGGCCGAACCGGGCCAGGACCAGGACGCCGATGGCGGCGAGGCCGACCACCAGGACGCTGGTGACCCGCTCGGAGACGCTGACGGCGGAGACGAACGCCTTGCCCTTCCAGAGCGCGAAGCCGGTGACCGGGGTGTGGGCGCTGGGGGCGTCGAGCGCGGTGGTGAGCCGGGTGAAGGTGTAGCCCTTGCCCTGGAGGTCCGGCAGCAGGGTGTCCAGCGCGGCCACGGTCTGCGAGCGGTCGCCGCCGGAGTCGTGCATCAGGACGATGGCGCCCTTGTGGCCCTCGGGGGTGGCGCGTTCGACGATGGCGGCGACGCCGGGGCGCTTCCAGTCCTCGCTGTCGGTGTTGTTGACGACGGTGAGGTAGCCGCGGCTGCCTATGTACCGGGTGACCGGCCACGACTTGTCGTCCATGGCGGCCGAGAAGGAGGAGTACGGCGGCCGGAACAGCGAGGTGCGCACCCCGGCCGCGCCCGCCAGCGCCAGCTGGTTCTGGGAGAGCTCCCAGTCGATGCGGTCGTGGGACTGGTAGGAGAGGTCCGGGTGGTTGAAGGTGTGCAGGCCGATCTCGTGGCCCTCCTCCACCATCCGCCGGACCAGGTCCGGGTGGCGGGCGGCCATGGTGCCGGTGACGAAGAAGACGCCGTGGGCGTCGTACTCCTTCAGCTTGTCCAGCACCTTCGGGGTCCAGATGGGGTCGGGCCCGTCGTCGAAGGTGAGCACGAGCCGGCGGTCGGGGATGCTCAGGGTCTTCACGTCGGCGGAGCGGGCGTCGATGACGGGCCCGCCGTCGAGGACCTTCTCCGGCACCCTGCTGGTGGACGCGGGCGGCTGGACCCGGTGGTCGGCGAGGATCTCGCTGTGCACGTAACCGCGCAGCATCAGCATGGCGAGCAGGGCGACCAGCAGCGTGGAGGGCAGGAGATAGCGCATGGGGAGCTTGCGCCGGCGGTTCCGCCTGCGCACGTTCTGCTTCCGTGCGGTGCGGGGCCTGATGGGCGCCTGAGGTCCGGTGTGCCTGCCTGCGGTCCGCTTCGACCGGTCGTGCCTGCCCCGCGGGGCGGGGTGTGTCATTTACGAAGTGCCTTCTTCTTGCACCGGCGGTTCGGGGGATTCGACGGGAGGCTCGGGCTCGGTGGACGGCTCGGGCGCGACGGTCGGCTGCGTGGGCTTGGGCTTGGGCGGCGGCTTGACGGCCGAGGTCGACGGGGTGGGCTCGGTGGCGCCATCGCCGCCGCCCCCGATGCCGCCGGCGCCGGTGCCGGTGCCGGTGCCGGTGCTCGCGGAGGGCGCGAGCGAGGCGGACGCCGTGGGGCGGCCGGTGGCCCCGGCGGGGACGAGTACGGCACCGGCGGAGGGGGTGGCTCCGGCGGATGCCTCCGGGTCCGGGAGGGCGGAGCCCGAGGGGTCGGCGCTCTCACCGGGGGCGGCGACCGGTTCGAGTACGTCGCTGGGGGCGGGCCGGACTTCGGCCTCCTCCGCCTTCGCCTCCTCCCGGGGCCCGGAGAGGGGCAGCCAGGGGGCGGTGGAGTTGCCGCCGAGCACGGCGAAGACCAGGGTCACGGCGTACGCGGCACAGAGCGAGGCCACCACCCAGCCGAGCCGGCGGTAGGTCTTGCTGCGGCGGCCGCTCTCGTCGACGAAGACCGGGCCGTCCGAGTGGTCCGGCGGGGAGGGTTCGCCGGGCAGTTCGGCGAGTTGACGGCCCAGCCCGTCGAGCTGGATCGTCGCGTCGTTGGGCTCATGCGTGTGCCCGGTTCGTGTGCCTTCGCGCCAATTTTCCACAGGTGTAGCCCATCCCCCACTCAACGGACAGGCGCTGGAATTTGACTGGTTCTTTACTGTTGGACGGGCCCCACCCCGTCAACGCGAACCGGCATTCATGCACCCGGATGACGAATGTAGCGCACTGGATTGACGCCCAAGTGTCCCTGAACGGAGTTGATCAGGAACGGTTGCGCATCAGTGACAGATCACTCTCCGGGAGCCAGGCGTCGCACGGGGGTGTCATCCACCCCTCCGCAGCCGCCAACTCGGCCGCCGCGGTGCGCAGTGCGTCCAGTCCCGGGTGATTCATCCCTTTGCGCCAGACCAGGGCCAGCGGCGAAAGCGGAATCGGATCGACGAGCGGCCGGAGCACGGTTCCGGGCATCGGCGGGAAGTCCACCACGGCCAGCATGGGATGCATGCCCTTCGCCGTAACCCGCTGAAATTCGGCCACGCCCACGGCGAGCGGGACGGGCGGGGCCAGTTCGATGCCCCACTCGGCGAACAGCAGGGCGGCGAGCGCCGTCCACTCACGCGTCCGCTCGTTGCCGGCCCCCGCGTAGACGGTCGTCCCGGACAGCTCGGACAGGGTGATGGCCCCGCGTCCGGCGAGGGGATGAGAGGCGGGCAGCATCAGGGCCATCGGCTCGTACCGCACCGGCTGTACGGAGAGCCGGGCGCGCACCTCCGGGGCCAGCCCCGCGGCCCGCCCGAAGGAGACGTCCAGCCGCCCGGCCAGGATCTCGGCGGCGGCCCAGGTCAGCCCGGACTCGAACCGCGCCATCAGCTCGCACTCCGGGACGAGCTCCCGGGCCCGCTCCAGCACCCGGGAGGCGGTCATCCCGTCGCTGTTCAGGTCGACGAGCAACGGCCGGGCGGGGTCTTCGCCGAAGGCCGCGGCGAGTTCGGCGTGGGCGTCGAGGACCCGGCGGGCGTACGGGAGGAGGCGCTCGCCCTCCGGAGTGAGGGAGACCTGACGGGTGGTGCGGACGAACAGCTCCGCCCCCAGCTCGCGCTCCAGCCGGCGGATGTCCCGGCTCAGCGCCTGCTGGGCGACGTAGAGCCTGGCGGCGGCCCGGGTGAAGTGCAGGTCCTCGGCGACGGCGAGGAAGGCGCGCAGGAGCCGGGGGTCGGTGTCGGGGGCGGGCACGCGGCGAATCTACAACGGGCCGACGACGGGTCCACACCGGGCGGGGCCATTGACAACAGCGGTGCGTGAATGGGCGGGGAGAAGGTGTTGGACCGGGGAGGAGGAGCGCGGCGAGCCTGGTCACATGCCGACCCCCCCTGCCGCCCGCCCGATCCGCCCCGCCCGCCCCGCTCCCTCCGCGCCCCCCTCCACCCCGCTGCTCACGGTCGCCGGGGGCCACCTGGTGGCGGCCCCGCGCGCCGCACCGGAGCGGGCACGGGAGCGGGCGGCGCCCGAGGACGTACGACGCCGGGCCCCCGCCAACCCCTACCTACGGCTGCTCGCCACCCCCGGGGCGCGCGCCTTCACCGCGGGCAACCTGATCGCCCGGCTCCCGATGGGGATGCTCAGCGTCAGCGCGGTCATCATGATCGCCGGGTCCCGGGGCTCGTACGCCCTCGCCGGAGCCGTCACCGCGACCGGGCTCGTCGCGACGGCCGTGGTCGCGCCCTTCACCGCCCGGCTGGTGGACCGCTTCGGGCAGGCCCGGATCGCGGTGCCCGCGACGGTGCTCGCCGTGCTCGGCTCCCTCGCGCTGGTGCTCTGCGTGCACCACGACGCCCCGGCCTGGACGCTCTTCGTCGCGTACGCGGCCACCGCGACGACCCCGAACACCGGCGGGATGTCCCGGGCCCGCTGGGCGCACCTGCACCGGGGCGACGCTGCGGCCCTGCACACCGCGAACTCCTTCGAGCAGGCCGCCGACGAGCTCTGCTTCATGCTGGGCCCGGTCCTCGCCGCGACGCTGTGCGGGGCGCTGTTCCCGGAGGCGGGCACACTGGTGGGCGCGACCCTGCTGCTGACCGGGGTCCTGATCTTCGCCGCCCAGCGCGCGACGGAACCGCCGCCCACTCCCCGTACACGCACAGCCGTCTCCCCGCTCCGCACGCCCGGCATGCCCGCGCTGCTGGCGGTGTTCCTCGCCACCGGGGCGGTGTTCGGGGCGCTGGAGGTCGTCTCCATCGCCCACGCCGGGGGCGCGATCCTGGCGCTCCAGGCGGCGGGCTCCTGCGCGGCGGGCCTGGTCTACGGCTCCCTGCGCCCGGCCCGGAACGTCCACCGCAGGCTGCTGCTCTGCCTGACGGGGATGACGGCCCTGATGGCCCTGCCGCTCCTCGCCGCGAGCTCGACGGCCTCGCTGCCGGTCCTGGCGCTCTGCCTGCTGCTGGCGGGCGCGGCGACCGCGCCCACCATGGTCACGGGCATGACGCTGATCCAACGCGCCACACCGCCGGGCCAGTTGAACGAGGGCATGACGCTCTCGGTCACCGCGCTGCTGGGCGGGGTCGCGGCCGGCGCGGCGACGGGCGGCTGGCTGGTGGAGCACGCGGGCACGGTCTGGGGCTACGCGGCCCCGACGACCGCCGCCGCCCTCGCGCTGCTCGTCGCGGGGGGTCCGGGCCAGGCGATCAGGGGGTGTCCGGTCAAGCGTCCGGCACATGGCTAACCTTGCGCCGTGGACCTCTCCTTCGATCCGACGCCTGTGCTCGACGACGCGGCGCGCGAGGCGTTCTCGGGACAGTGGTCGGATCGGAAGTGGCTCAAGCTCGAGGAGCGACGCACTCCCACACGCGCGGACCGGCTGCCGCGGCTCTGACGACCGTGCGTCAGCCGCGGAGCCGGAGAGGGAGCGCGCTCAGCGCGTCTCACCGGACACGCCCTGGCGGCGGGAGCCCTCGACGGACGAGGGAGTGAAACGGGCCCGCCACAGGTCGCGGAGGATCGCGATCTCGGCCATGTGGTGGATGAGTTCGAGGTTCGCCCCGAAGAGCACGCTGATGAACGGGTCGTCGGCGTCGGAGCCGTAGGGGTACTGCGAGAAGCCGACCGTGTCGAGCTGTTCCTCGGTGACGGCCCCGACGCTCTCGCGCCAGCGGTCGACCGCCGCCCAGAACCGCTCCAGCGCCCGATCGGCGGAGGGGGTGAAGTCGACCATGAGCCTCGGCTCCTGCCGCCGCTCGCCGAAGCTCCACTCCCACTGGCCCGCGAAGCCGGAGTGCAGGTGTCCCAGCCGCCACGCGATAGTGGTGACCGGTACGACGTCGGGCTCCGGTTCGCCGGTGTGGGCGAGGACCTCCTCGACCCGCTCGACGCTCACGCTCCAGTCCTCGGCGATCTTCGCCACGGACATGCCGCCGGCGGCCTGCCGGGCGACCTCCGCGTACTCGCTCGCCGGGATCTCCGGGGCCCCCTTGTCGATCACCCACTCCCCCGGCCCGTACGCGCGGGCCGTCACGGCCTCCACCCGACGCCGGATCGACCAGCATCCGTCCACGGGCTCCCAGAGGTACTCCTCGTCGGTGAGCCCGGTCAGCCGGACCTGGGCCATCTCCCGGGCCTGGTCGAACTGCTGCAACAGCATCCCGAGCCGGTCGGTCCGCACACCCTGGTTCTCCACGCCTGACTCCCTCACCGCTGGTGCCCGGCAAGCCCGGACGCCCGGGGGAACCTAGCCACCGCACGCCACCGGAAGCGACCGATTTACCGGCTCGCGCTTCGTACGGCGGCGGTTCTTCAGGCGCGTTCGCGGATCCAGGCGGCCAACTCCCGCACGACGTGGGCGGATGCGCCGCCGAGGTGGACGAGCGCTTCGGCGTGCATCGGTCGGTTCATGGCGGGTCAGCCTTTCGACGGTAAGCGGATTACGGGAACGGGGGGTTGGGGCGGCACGGGGATGGCGCATGTCACGAGTCGCGCGGAGGTACGGACAGCACGAACCCCAGCTCCCCGGCGATGTCCACGACGAGCGACATGAGCTGAGCGGTGGCGAGCGCCTCGCGACGCTCTCCGTGCGGGCCGAAGAGCAGGACGTACGCGGTCGCCTCCGCCCGGACCAGCGGCACGCGGAGCCCCGGGGTGGTCCCCGTAGGCGGTTCGGGCGTGTCCGATACGGGGCTCCTCCAGAGCGCGAGGGCCGGCCGAGGTGTCACCGGCCTGCGGCTGCGGGACGGCGAGGACGACATAGATGGCCTTGCCCTGGGGCAGAGCCCGTACACCCCAGTCGTCGGCCGGGCTCTCCACCAGGAGCAGCCCTCTGCCGGACGTGGCGCCCAAGTCACCGTGCCGGACGACCGGCAGGCCGCTTCCGTGATCAACGACCGTCACGGTGACGGCGCTTGCGGACGGCGCGCAGGACACACGACAGGTGCGGCTGCCCGTGGCGTGCAGGATGGCGTTGGTGACGAGTTCGCTCACCAGAAGCTCGGCGGCTTCCGGGCGCCCGTCAAAACAAGACGGCCACTATTTACCTGGCCGGACTCCACCTCGCCGCCATCTTCATCTGGTCAGCGAGGTGACCGGAGACCTCAGCCTTCGGCACGGCACCGGTAGGTGTTGATCAAAACGCCGGACGGTGTCGGCTCCGTGGCGGTGAGCGTCAGGTCGCGCGGCCCCATGCCGTCGGTGAAGAGCCGCTTCCCCCTCCCCAGGATCAGAGGGAAGACCAGCAGCCGGTACTCGTCGACGAGACCGGCCTCCATCAGGGTTCCGAGCAACCCTCCGCTGCCCAGCACCACCGTCTCCTCTTCGGACGCGGCCTTGATGCGTCTGATCTCCGCCGTGAGATCCGCGTTGAGCACGGTTGTGTTCGCCCAGCCGGGGTCCCTGAGTGTGCGGGAGGCCACGTACTTGGGCATCGCGTTCATCGCGGCCACCGCAGGGGCTCATCGCCCCGGCAACGGCCCCCGGCTCGCTGCGTCGGCGTCGGCGTCGGCGTCGGTCGGGCCTGCGGCGATGACCGTGTCGAGCATCTCCTGCGACGCCTGCAGATCCTTGATCGCTTCGGTGATGCGGCCCCGCTCCCGGCGCAGTTCCGCCACCAGGTCGGAGCACACCGGTGCGAGGGTCGGACCGTCGTAGCGGACGCACGGCAGGACCTGGGCGATGGTGGCGGTCGGCAGGCCGGCTGAGAGCAGGGCGCGGATGCGCCGGACCGTGTCCACGTCCGCGTCGCTGTAGACCCGGTAGCCGCTCGGCAGCCTCGCCGGAGCCAGCAGGGACTGTTCCTCGTAGTAGCGCAGCAGTCGCTCGCTCACTCCGGTGCGGCGGACCATCTCCCCGATGCGCATGTGACCTCCACCTCACCCCATTGACTCTCACATTGATGTGAGACTTTAGCGTCCCGGTCATGACCACCAGCCCAGTGCCCACGCACCGACCGAGAACCATGTCCCCTGCTCTGCCCGCCCCAAGCCTCGGCCGCACCGTGCGCGGCAGCGGCCCCGGCCTGCTGCTCGCCCATGGCGCCGGCGGCGGCATCGACGCCAACTACGGCCCCATCATGGATACGTTGGCCGCGCAGCACACGGTCGTCGGCCCCGACTACCCCGGCACCGGCCGCACCCGGCGCGCCGATGCGCCACTCACGTTGGACGGCCTGGCCGACGAACTGGTCGCCGCCGCCGTCGAGGAGGGCCTGGATGCCTTCGCCGTCGCCGGGTACTCGCTGGGCAGCGCGGTCGCCGTCCGGGCCGCCGCCCGCCACCCCGAGCGGGTGACCGCCCTGGTCCTCACCGCGGGCTTCGCCCACCCCAATCCGCGGCTCCTGCTGGCGGCCCGGCTCTGGCGCGACCTGCTCCGTGCGGGCGACCTCGAACGGCTGGCCGCCTTCGTGTCCCTGATCGGACTCAGCGCCCCGGTCCTGGACGCCATCGCCCAGGACGACCTCGACACCGCCGTCAAGACCACCTCGGCCACCGTCCCGCCCGGCACACCGGACCACCTCGACCTGCTGATCGACGGTGTCGACGTCCGGGGAGACCTCGCCACGATCACCGTGCCGACCCTCGTCGCCTCCACCACGCTCGATCAGCTCGTCACTCCGTACCACCACCGGCAACTCGCCGAGGCGATCCCCGGGGCGGAGTACGCCGAGATCGCCACCGGGCACCTTCCCTTCGTCGAGCGGCCCGAGCAATGGGCCATCCTCATCACCCGCTTCCTCCGCGAAAGTCGCGCCCGATAGGTTCGGCCTGCCGGGGAGCGAGCCGTGAACAGCTCGACGAGCCGCACGGGCGCGAAAAAACCTCTGCCCCGCGAGCGAACTCGCGGGGCAGAGGTTTACATGGGGTGGTGGAGATGGCGGGAATCGAACCCGCGTCCAACGGTGCGGAACCAGGGCTTCTCCGAGTGCAGTTCGCTGCGCTTTTCTCGGCCCCGGAGGTCACGCGAACAAGCCTCCGACAGGCCCAGCCACTGTTTGATTTCCTTCTCGGCCCCGTGGCCGGGCCGAGAAGTTTAGATCCCTAGTTGATGCCAGGATCCGGGTCGGGATCACCCCCGGGCTGACACTCCGCAGAGTCTTCGCTTAGCTGCTAATTAGGCAGCGAGGGCGAAGGCGGAGGAATCGCGCTTGGAATTGGCGATTATTGTTTGCGACATATGGTTTACGAGATCATTGCCGCTTCCTCGACTCGCTTCCCCTGCTTCGACATCCGCTGTCGAAACCGATCATCCCCATGTTGATTTTTCAAAACGTGCGCCTTCGGTGAGGTGCACGGCCCATCGTACGTGACCAACGCGGGACGATGCCAGCGTATTCCTCCCGGGCGGGCCCGGGCCGGCCCGGACGGGGCTTCTCAGGCGCTGCGCTGACGCCGGCGGGCCGCCGAGATGGCGCGGTTCGTCTCCCGCGTGTCCTGCTTCTCGCGGAGCGTCTGGCGCTTGTCGTACTCCTTCTTGCCCTTCGCGAGCGCGATCTCCACCTTCACCCGGCCGTCCTTGAAGTACAGGGCGAGCGGCACGATCGTGTGGCCGCTCTCCTGGGACTTCGAGGCCAGCTTGTCGATCTCGGCCCGGTGCAGGAGCAGCTTGCGCTTGCGCTTGGCCGCGTGGTTGGTCCAGGTGCCCTGGACGTACTCCGGTACGTGGATGTTGTGCAGCCACGCCTCGTGGTCGTCGATCTGGATGAACCCGTCGACCAGGGAGGCCCGGCCCATGCGCAGGGACTTGACCTCCGTGCCCATGAGCACGAGGCCGCACTCGTAGGTGTCGAGGATCGTGTAGTCGTGCCGCGCCTTCTTGTTCTGCGCGATCATCTTGCGCCCGGTGTCTTTTTCCTTTGCCATAGTGCGGTCATTTTCGCACTACGACCCACCCCCGAGGCCACTCAATACCGTCTCGGCCCGCTGCTGGGCCCTCTCCCGCGCCACCAGGTCGGGTGTGATGCCCCGGCCGTCGATGGTGCGGCCGGCCGGGGTGCGGTAGTGGCCCACGGTCAGCTCGGCCACCGAGCCGCCCGGGAGCTCGCTGGGCATCTGCACCGAGCCCTTGCCGAAGGTGCGCGAGCCGACCGTGACCGCGCGGCCCCGGTCCTGGAGGGCCCCGGTCAGCAGTTCGGCCGCGCTCATCGTGCCGCCGTCGACCAGGACCACCACGGGCCGCTCCGTGTCGCCGCCCGGGTCGGCGTGCAGGGCGAGCTGCTCCCCCCGTACGTCGTACGTGGCGACCAGGCCGCCGTCCAGGAAGGCGGAGGCGGCGGTGACGGCCTCGGCGACCAGGCCGCCGGAGTTGGCGCGCAGGTCGAGCAGTATCCCGGCGTGCGGCGGGGCGGCGCGGACCGCGTCCCGTACCTCCTCGCCCGCCCCCTTGGTGAAGGCGGCGACCTTGACGAGGACCGCGGAGGAGGGGCCGGAGCCCAGCCGGCTCACGGTGACGGGGTCGGTGGTCAGACGGACGCGCTCCAGCGTCTTCGTCGCGGCCCGGCCCTTCCGTACGAGACCGAGGGCGACGCGCGAGCCCTCCCCCGCTCCCGTACCGTCGCCGCGCAGCAGGGCGACCACCTCGGGGACGGGGCGCGTCTCGACCCGGCGGCCGTCGATGGTGCGGAGGAGGTCGCCCTCGCGGACGCCGGCCCGGTCGGCGGGGCCGCCGGGCTGGACCCGGGAGACGGCGACGCCGCCGCGCGCGGTGCGGCGGGCGGTCAGGCCGACGCCCAGGTACGAGCCGTCGAGGGACTGCTCGAACTCCTCGTACTCCCGCTCGTCGTAGACCGCCCCCCAGCGGTCCCCGCTGCGGCTGACGACCTCCTCGGCCGCGTCCTTCACGGACTTCCCGTCCGCCTCGGCCCTCGCCGCCGCGCCCTCGATCTCCTCGCGGTCGACCGGGGCGACGGTGGAGGAGACGGCGCGCGCCGGAAGCTCGGGGTCGGGGTCCTGCGGCAGCGAACCGGTCGCCGCGCCGGTGGCGAGGACGCATCCGAAGAGCAAGGTCAGGGCCACCCCGCGGCCGATGCGGCGGGGCCGGAAGCGGTGCGTACAACCCGACATGACGCCGAGTCTAGGACAAGCCTCCTGGGGCGCACGGGTAGTTGCCCGCGCGCCCCAGGAGGCATAAGTCATACCTTCAGATACTTGCGCAGCGCGAACAGAGCGGCGACGGCGGGCAGCAGGAGGCCGATCGCGAGCACCAGCGGGAGCTTCGTGAGGACCGCGTCCCAGCCGATGAAGTTGATCAGGTTCAGCTTCTCCTGGAGGGCGAGGCCGCCGTCGATCAGGAAGTACCGGCCGCCGAGCAGCATCGCGCAGGCCAGCAGGCCGCCGATCAGGCCGGCGACGGCCGCCTCCATGATGAAGGGGGCCTGGATGTAGAAGCCGGAGGCTCCCACCAGGCGCATGATGCCCGTCTCACGTCTCCGGCTGAAGGCGGAGACGCGCACGGTGTTGACGATCAGGATCAACGCGATGACCAGCATCAGGATCATCACGTAGATCGCGACGACGTTCATGCCGTTCATCAGCTCGAAGAGGTTGTCCAGGATGGACCGCTGGTCCTGGACGGACTGCACCCCGTCCCGGCCCGCGAAGGCCGTCGCGACGACCTTGTACTTCTGCGGGTCCTTCAGCTTGACCCGGAACGACTCCTGCATCTGGTCGGGCGTGATGTTGCCCGCCATCGGGGAGTCCCCGAACTGCTCCTGGTAGTGCTTGTACGCCTCGTCGACCGTCTCGAAGTGGACCGGCTTCTGGACGGCCTCCATCTTCTCCAGGTCGGCCTTGATCTGCTTCTTCTGCTCGGCCGTGACAGCGCCCTTGGCACACTTGGGCATGTCCTTGGCGTCGTTCTTGTTGCAGAGGAAGATCGAGACGTTGACCTTGTCGTACCAGTAGTCCTTCATCGTGCTGACCTGCTCGCGCATCAGCAGTGCGCCCCCGAACAGGGCGAGCGAGAGGGCGACGGAGACCACGACGGCGAAGGTCATCGTGAGGTTGCGACGGAGACCGACGCCGATCTCCGACAGGACGAACTGGGCGCGCATGGCGTCCTTTCAGTACTCGATGCTCGAAACGCACGGGGGGCCCGCGGGCCCCCCGGTCAGTGCTGGTAGCCGTAGACGCCGCGTGCCTGGTCGCGTACGAGACGGCCCTGCTCGAGCTCGATGACGCGCTTGCGCATCTGGTCGACGATGTTCTGGTCGTGGGTCGCCATGATCACGGTGGTGCCGGTCCGGTTGATCCGGTCCAGCAGCTTCATGATGCCCACGGAGGTCTGCG
The DNA here is from genome assembly GCF_046548915.1 of Streptomyces sp. cmx-18-6. Taxonomy (NCBI): domain Bacteria; kingdom Bacillati; phylum Actinomycetota; class Actinomycetes; order Kitasatosporales; family Streptomycetaceae; genus Streptomyces; species Streptomyces sp. cmx-18-6. The sequence continues at coordinate 1,078,183 of NZ_JAEBEP010000001.1, forward strand.
GGTCGAGGTTGCCGGTCGGCTCGTCCGCGATCAGCAGCATCGGGCGGTTGACGAAGGCACGGGCGATCGCCACACGCTGCTGCTCACCGCCGGAGAGCTCGCCGGGCATCCGCTCCTCCTTGCCGCCGAGGCCGACGAGGTCGAGGACCTGGGGCACGGCCTTGCGGATCTCGCCGGGGGGCTTGCCGATGACCTCCTGGGCGAAGGCCACGTTCTGCGCGACGGTCTTGTTGGGCAGCAGGCGGAAGTCCTGGAAGACCGTGCCCAGCTGGCGGCGCATCTGCGGCACCTTCCAGTTGGACAGCCGCGCGAGGTCCTTGCCGAGCACATGGACCATGCCCGTGCTGGCGCGCTCCTCGCGCAGGATCAGCCGCATGAAGGTCGACTTGCCGGAGCCGGAGGAGCCCACCAGGAAGACGAACTCACCCTTCTCGATGTCCAGCGAGACATCGCGCAGAGCCGGTCGGGTCTGCTTCGGGTAGGTCTTGGAGACGTTGTCGAATCGGATCACGGATGCACCACGGTCGGCCGGGAGTAGGTGAGCGTGACCATACGCGAACCGGGCTCACGCGTGCAGTCGCCGTCCGGCAATGGGCGATTTATGGTGGATCGCCGTCCGGTACGTATCGGGTCGGGCCCTACCTTGTCCGGCGGGCCGCGCCGAAACCGGCGGGAGCTGGCACAGTGGTGGGGGGAACGGTTGCGTTTCCCGGAGCGTTGTGCGGAGAGAGAAGCAGTCAGCGGCTCCGCCGCGCGGGAGGAGGAATGCGCATGACCTATGACCGACTGGTGTGCGCGAACTGCGCGGCCCCCGTGAGCGAGGGGCGGTGCCGCGTCTGCCGTGCCGTGCGGCAGCAGATGCTGGAGGAGCAGGGACAGGGCCCGCTGGCCGGGATGAGTCCCGCCATGCTGATCGCGCTGATGGTCGTGCTGCTGACGGCGCTCGCGCTGCTGGCCCACCAGACGGCCTGATCCGTCCGTCGGCCCACCTGTGGCCCACCGGACGGCCTGACCCGTCCGACACGTCCTTGTACGGCCGCTGGGGCGGCTCACACGCGCAGAAGGGCCCGGGAAGGCCATGGACAGCTTCCCCGGGCCCTTCTCTGTGCCGTGCCGACCGTGTACGGGGCTCGATGAACCCCCGTACGCGGTCTTCAGCGAGTCCTAGACGACCGTACGGCCGCCGACCAGACGCGGCAGGATACGGAAGCCGATGCCGCCGGCGATCATCGTCGCGGCACCGACGACCAGGAAGGCGGTCTCGGACGCACCGGTCTCGGCGAGCTCCTCCTTGCCCTTGCTCTGCTCGACCGGCTGGTTGCCGACGCTGTCGGTGTCCGTGCCGTCCTCGCACGCGACGCCGTCCGCGTCGACGGTGCAGGCGCCGTCGTCGCCGCCGCCGGTCGCGGAACCGGAGGTGGCGGAGCCCGCGGTGGCGGAGCCGGTGGTGCCGCCGTCCTCGCCGCCGGAACCGCCGGTGTTGCCGGAACCGCCATTGTTGCCGCCGGTGGTGCCGGACGTACCGTTGCCGCCGTTGCCGCCGGTGTTGCCGTTGCCGCCGTTGTTGCCCGTGGTGGCTTCGCCGGTCGTCGCCTCGCCCGTGGTGGCCTCACCGGTCGTGGCCTCGCCCGTCGTGGCCTCACCCGTGGTGGCTTCACCGGTGGTGGCCTCGCCCGTCGTCGCTTCGCCGGTGGTGGCCTCGCCGGTGGTGGCTTCACCGGTCGTGGCTTCACCCGTGGTGGCCTCACCGGTCGTCGCCTCACCCGTGGTGGCCTCGCCAGTGGTGGCTTCACCGGTCGTGGCTTCACCCGTGGTGGCCTCACCCGTGGTGGCCTCACCGGTCGTGGCCTCACCGGTCGTCGCCTCACCGGTGGTGGCCTCGCCCGTGGTGCCGCCCTGGTCGACAGCGCCGGCGGCGCCCTCGGCGGCACCGGTGCTGTCGCCGCCCAGGCCCGCCTGGACCTGGACGTCGTCGACGCCGGAGTCCACGCCGATACCGATGCCGACCGCCTGCGCCGCACCCGCGGCGGTCAGCGAGGCGCCCGCGGCGATAACCGCGCCCGCGGCTATCCGCGCGAAACGAACGCGCGTCTTCTTCGTCATCTGTTGCTACCCCCAGTAGCCGATCTCGTCAGTGGAGCAGCCATATGCAGGCCACGGCGGCCCTGCGGGGAATCGTCCCCGGCGGGGCCACGTCGTGTCGTGGTCACCCCGCCGGCCCCCGGGTTCACACCCGTCCCGGACATACGCATGCTGCTCCAGCACCCTGGCCAGGGTTAAGGATTCCGTCAAGGCCGTTCCGCGCACTACGCCCCCGTATGAGGGGACTTGACGGCTGTTCGGAACCACGACTGTGACGCATCAGGCACAGTTTCCCCCCAACTCACCGCAGCGCTCCCGGAACGCGGAAGGCCCGGACAGGTGACTGTCCGGGCCCAACCGTCGTACGGCGGAGGCTACTTCTCGCGCTGCTTGCGCCAGCGGATGCCCGCCTCGACGAAGCCGTCGATCTCGCCGTTGAAGACCGCTTCGGGGTTGCCCATCTCGAACTCCGTACGCAGGTCCTTGACCATCTGGTACGGGTGCAGGACGTACGAACGCATCTGGTTGCCCCAGGAGTTGCCGCCGTCGCCCTTGAGCGCGTTCATCTTCGCCTGCTCCTCCTGGCGGCGGCGCTCGAGGAGCTTGGCCTGGAGGACGTTCATCGCGGACGCCTTGTTCTGGATCTGCGAGCGCTCGTTCTGGCAGGAGACGACGATGCCGGTCGCCAGGTGGGTCAGCCGGACCGCGGAGTCCGTCGTGTTGACGCCCTGTCCGCCGGGACCCGACGAGCGGTAGACGTCGATGCGCAGCTCGGACTCGTCGATCTCGATGTGGTCGGTCTGCTCGACGACCGGGAGGACCTCGACGCCCGCGAAGGACGTCTGGCGGCGGCCCTGGTTGTCGAAGGGCGAGATCCGGACCAGGCGGTGGGTGCCCTGCTCGACGGAGAGCGTGCCGTAGGCGTACGGGACCTGGACGGCGAAGGTGGTCGACTTGATGCCGGCCTCTTCCGCGTACGCGGTCTCGTAGACCTCGGTCTTGTAGTTGTGCCGCTCCGCCCAGCGGAGGTACATGCGCTGGAGCTTCTCCGCGAAGTCGGCGGCGTCGACGCCACCGGCCTCGGCCCGGACGGTCACCAGGGCCTCGCGGGCGTCGTACTCGCCGGACAGGAGGGTGCGGACCTCCATCTCGTCGAGCGCCTTGCGCACCGACTCCAGCTCGGTCTCCGCCTCGGCCAGGGCGTCGGCGTCGCCCTCGTCCTCGGCGAGCTCGAAGAGGACCGCGAGGTCGTCGATGCGGCCGCGCAGGGTCTCGGTCTTGCGGACCTCGGCCTGGAGGTGCGAAAGCTTGCTGGTGATTTTCTGGGCCGCCTCCGGGTCGTCCCACAGGGACGGCGCCGCTGCCTGCTCCTCGAGCGCGGCGATGTCCGCCCTCAGCGCATCCAGGTCCAGGACGGCCTCGATCGACCCCATGGTCGAGGAGAGGGACTTCAGCTCTTCGGAAATATCGACGACTGCCACGGGTCCAGCGTAACGGCATGGCGGATAAAGCTTGCCCTCCCCCGGGGGAACGGGCCGGGGAAGGGCCGGGGAAAGGGCGGCCCCAGGGGCTGCCTACGGGATCGCCGGAGCCGAGTTCTCGCTGTCCTGGGGCGCCGGATCGCCGTCGCCGCCGCCCGTGGCCAGCCGGCCGCCCACCACGACGGCGGCGCAGAGCAGGACGGCGGCCGCCCCCAGGGTGATGCGCCGCTTGCGGACGGCCGCCGCCTTGTTACGGGCGGAGCCGGGGCGCGGTTTCCCGGGCGCGCGCGGGGCCCGGGCCGTGCCGAGGGGGCCGCCGGCCAGTTCGTCGGGGGCGGGGACGCGCATGCTCGTGTGGGTGTCCCGGTTGGAGTCCGGGGAGGACCCGGGCACCAGGGGGACCGCCCCGCGCCGGCGCGGCTCCTCGGCGGACGGGGTGTACTGCTGCTCGTCGTACGCCGGGGCCTGCTGCTCCCCCTCGTCGCCGCCGGGCTCGTCCACGTCCAGGGGCGGGATGCCGGCGAGGAGCGGGAGCAGGTCCCGCAGGCGTACGGCGAGCTCCGAGGCGCGCAGCCGGGAGGCCGGGGCCTTGGCCAGGCACTGCACCAGGAGCTGCCAGAGCTCCTCGGGGATGCCGGGGAGCGGGACGACGGTTTCGGTGACGTGGCGGCGCAGCACCGCGCCGGGGTGGCCGCCGCCGAAGGGGGTGAAGCCGGCGAGGAGTTCGTACAGGACGGTCGCCAGGGCGTAGATGTCGACGGCGGCGCGCGGCGGGAGGCCCTCGACGATCTCGGGGGCCAGGTAGTCCGGCGTACCGATGATCTTGGTGGCCTTGGCGCGGCGCGGGGTGTCGATGAGCTTGGCGACGCCGAAGTCGGTGAGCAGGGCCGGGTGCGCGCCGCCGGGGCCGAGGGGGCCCTCCATGTCGAGCAGGATGTTCTCCGGCTTGACGTCCCGGTGGACCACCTGGGCCTTGTGGGCGGCGGCGAGCCCGTCGGCGACGTCCGCGATGATCGCGACGGCGGCCTCGGGGGCGAGGCGGCGTTCGCGGTCCAGGCGGGTGCGCAGGTCGGTGCCGCGTACGAGGGTCATGACGAGGGCGAGGTCGTTGCCGTCCACCACGAGGTCCCGGACGGCGACCACGTTGGGGTGGTCGAGCCCGAGCAGAGCGGTGCGCTCCTGTACGAAGCGGCCCACGAGCTCCTGGTCGGACGCGAGGTCCTCACGGAGCAGCTTGATGGCGACCGGGCCCTCGGGCCCTTCGCCGAGCCACACCGTGCCGGCGCTGCCGCGCCCCAGGATCTGGTGGGCCGTGTACCGGCTGCCGATATTCCGTGCCAAGACTGCTCCCTCAGCGGCTGGCGGTGGACCCCCGGTCGACAAAGTTACGCGGCGTTCGAGGTGCCGCGTGCCCGGGATGGCGCCAACCTGCACTTCTCCGGGCCAAATCGGCCCGGAGAAGTCGACAAAGGGACAGGGTCGGGGCGGTACGGCCGTCCGGCGCCCGCCCATGGCCCGGTGCGGGCGTCAGGCCCCGCCCGAACCCCCGCCGTCTCCGGTGGCCTTACCGATCTCGGAGATCCAGTCGGTGACCGTGCCGATCGCGTCACCGATCGCTTCCCAGTACCCCTTGCCCTGGGCGACCCAGTCCTGGAGCGGGGTCAGCTCCCAGATGAGCCAGCCGGCCACGATCAGCAGGACCAGGGTGAACAGGCAGCCCTTGAGGCAGCCGAGGCCGGGGATGCGCATCGGGTTGGCGCTGCGCTGCCTCGGCGGACGCGGCTCCCGCGACGGGCGCGGGGCGGGCTGCTGGGGCTGCTGCGGCTGCGGGGGCGCGTACTGCTGCCGCTGCGGCTGGTGCCGTTGCTGCGGCTGCTGGTAGCGCTGGGGTTGCTGCTGGCGCTGTTGCTGCTGGTGCTGCGGCGGGTACTGCTGGCGCTGCGGGGGCTGCTGCCGCTGGGGAGGCTGCTGGGGCGCCTGGCGCTGGGGGCGGCGGCGCAGCGGGTCCTGGCTCGGGTCCAGGTACTGCACCTGGGTCTGATCGTTGCGGTCGCGGGCCGCCTGGAGCTGCGACTGCCAGGGGTGCGGGCCGTCCGGCTGCGGCGGCCCGTCCGGGTGCGGCACGGGCGGCAGGACGGCGGTCGGGTCGGCGTGGCCGCCGGGGCCCTGGTTGCCGTAGCCCTGGCCGCCGGGGCCGCTCGGGTTCCCGGTCTGCGGGAGCACGCTGGTGGCGGCGGCGGGGTCGTACGAGCCCGCGTTGCTCGGCAGCACCTGCGTGAGGTCGGCCGCGCCCGGGGTCTCCGGGACGGCGGCGGGCGCCGGGTCGGGGGCGAGCAGGGCGCCCACCCCATCGGCGGCGGCGATCTGGGCGGAGTTCGCGTGGACGCCGATGCCCGAGGCGACCGTACGCAGCGCGCGGGCCAGGTTCTCGGCGCTGGGCCGCTGGTCGGGGTCCTTGCGCAGGCAGCGCTCTATGACCGTCCAGAGCGGTTCGGGGACGGTGGAGGGGCGGCGCGGCTCCTCGCTGAGGTGCCGGTGCAGGACTTCGAGGGCGGTGCCCCCGGCGAACGGCGGGCGGCCGGTGACGAGTTCGTACAGCAGGATGCCCGCGCCGTAGATGTCCACGGCGGAGGTCTGCGGACGGCCCTCGGCGGACTCCGGCGCCACATAGGCGGGGGTGCCGACGAACTCGTGCGTCCGGGTGAGCCCCGGGGAGTCCGCGAGCCGCGCGATGCCGAAGTCGGTGAGCATCGGGGTCATGCCGCCGTCGCGCTCGTCGAGCAGCACGTTGGCGGGCTTGAGGTCGCGGTGGACGACGCCGTCCGCGTGGCTGGCGGCGAGCGCGTCCGCGATCTGCGCGGTGAGCAGGGAAGCGGCGACCGGGGTGAGCGGACCGTTCTCCCGCAGATAGCGGTGGAGGTCGGGGCCGTCGATCAGGTCCATCACCAGGGCGAGGAGATCGCCCTCGACGACCAGGTCGCGGGTGCGCACGATGTTCGGGTGTGTGAGCCGCAACAGGACCGAGCGCTCCCGCAGGAACCGCATCACCACATCGGCGTCGTTGGCCAGCTCCTCCTTGAGGACCTTGATCGCCACGGTCTCGCCGGGCTGCCCGGCGACGGCCGCCTCGGCGCCCGCGGTCTCCCGCTGGCGGGCTCGCCAGACGGTGCCCGTGGCGCCGCGTCCGAGCGGCTCCTCGAGCAGGTACTTGCTGCCTACCGGCCGCACGTCATGCGCTCCCTGCTGATCGTGGTGCTTGCGGTCCCCGGGCCCGCCCGGCTGTCCCGGGCCGGCACTCCGGCCCATGTCGCCGATACTCCGGGCCCATGTTCCGGCCCACTCTAATGCCGCTGGACAAGGGGCCGGGGTGTCGTCGGAGAAGGGTTCCGGGGGTCGCGTTCCGGGGGAAGACGCGCACATCGGACAGATGGTTGCCGCACCCGACCGTAGCCAGGGAATCCGAGACTCGAACAGAAGTGCCGTATGCCCGTCGAGAATGCGGCCGGCAACCCTCGCCGTGGGCCCCTGAACGGCGGGAACCGGACGCAAGCAGGCACTTTTGCGCCCACAGCCGACCATTCAAGATCATTTAAAGGTGACCGCCGGGCGTGTTGTCAGTGGCAGGTGCGAGGATGCCTCCAAGGACGGATCTGACGGGTCGGGAGCCCGGGGTCCGTGACGACCTGTACGGACGACCTGTCCGTGCCGGGTGGGGGGAATCACAGGGCGTTTCCCCTGCCGGGCACCCCGCGCAGAAGGGACCGCCGACGGCGATGCAGATCCGGCTGACCGTCCTCGCGCCGCGCAGCGGCCAGACCCCGGCGCGCGCCTGCGATGTGCTCGTCACCGCTCCCGCGGGCACGGCGCTGGCCGCCGTCGCCTCCGGTCTGGCCCAGGCCGTCTCGGGGCCGGAGGGCTCCCAGGGCGGCGGGGCGGTGGTGCTCTTCGCCGGGCGGGAGCGGCTGGACGCCCAGCGCACAGCCCTCGGTGAGCCGCCACTGGTGGACGGGGCGGTGCTCTCGCTCCAGGTCCCCGGCGACGACGAGGCGACGGACGACGTCGTTCCGGCGCAGCTGCACGTGGTCTCCGGGCCGGACGCGGGCGGGGTCCATCTGCTGCACGGCGGACAGGTCCGGATCGGCCGCTCCGCCGAGGCGGACGTCCCGCTGGACGACCCGGACGTGTCGCGGCTGCACTGCGCGGTGACGGTCACCGATGACGGCCGGGTCTCGGTCGCGGACCTCGGCTCGACGAACGGCACGTCCCTGGACGGTACGGAGGTCCGCGACCGGCCGGTCCGCTTCCCTCCCGGCGCGCTGCTGCGGCTCGGCGAATCGGCCCTCCGGCTCACGGCCGGCTCGCGTACGGCGACGCTGCCCACGGCCCCGGACGGCGAGGGCCACCTCCGGGTGAGCCGCGTCGACCCGGACGCGCACGCCCCGGGTCACCACCCCGCCGACCACCGCACCGGCACGCCCTTCCCCGCCCCGGCCGCCGCTCCCGCCCACCGGGCCGAGCATTCCGGCCGGCACGGCGACGGCTCCGGTTCCGGCTCCGGGTATGACTCCGGTTCCGGGTACGGCTCCGACTCCAGGTCCGGGTACGACTCCGGTTCCGGCTCCAGTTCCGGTTCCGGCCCAGGTCAGGGGTACGGCTACCCGCCCTACGTCTCCCGCTCGGGTCCCACCGGGCCCATCGGCCACGAAAGCGGCAGGCCGGATCCCGCCCACGGCGCTCCGGACGCGCCCGCGCACCACCACCGGACCCACGGCGGCGGGGAGTCGTCCGGCGCGGCGGATCCGGACAGCCGCGAGCCGTCCGGCGCGGGCGGGACGCCCCGGCGCGGAGGCATAGGCGCGTGGGCCCGGCGGCTCAAGGGCGGCAGCGGTGGCAGCGGCAGCGGCAGCGGCAGCGGCAGCGGCAGCGGCAGCAGGAACGACCAGGCACGGGGAGCGGAGCGGCCGGGGCAGGCCCAGGGGCAGGCCGACCGGAGGCAGGGCGAACGGTGGGGGGACGGCCGGGGGCAGGACGAAGGGTGGGAGGACGGCCGGTGGCAGGACGAACGGTGGGAGGAGCCGGGGGCCACCCCCTCCGGTCGCTCCCCCGCCGCGCCGGGCACGTACGGCTCGCCCTCCGGCCCGTACGCCTCATCCGGTGCGTACGCCTCATCGAGCTCGTACACCTCATCCGATACGTACACCTCCTCGGATCCGTACGAGACCTCCGGCGAGTCCGGCGAGTCCGGACACCTCGCGTCGCCCGCGTCGCCCCTCTCCCCCTTCTCCGCCGTGCCGTCCGCGCCCGAGGGCACCTGGCCGGACCCGGCGGCGGTGCTGCTGACCGCGCTGGGGCCGGGGCCCCGGCTGTGGGAGCGCCACGACGGGCACCCGGAGGCGCTGGTGGTGCGGCTCGGGACGACCGACCGGGCCGATGTGCCCTCGGTGCCGGTGACGGTGGGGCTGCGGGAGGCCGGTTCGCTGGGGCTCGCCGGGCCGCGCGCCCGGCTGGCGGGGGTGGCCCGTGCGACGGTGGCGCAGCTCGCCGCGCTGCATTCCCCGTTCGACCTGGAGATCGTGCTCATCAGCACGGACCGCTCCCGCTCGCTGGATGAGCGGCGGCGCGAGTGGTCCTGGCTGGGGTGGCTGCCGCATCTGCGCCCGATGCACGGGCAGGACTGCCGGCTCCTCCTGGCGTACGACCGTGAGCAGGCGGCCGCCCGGACGGCCGAGCTGGTCCGCCGCCTCGACGAGGGGCCGCTCGGTCCCGGCTGGCCGAACCTGGACCGGACCGAGGTGGCCGAGGCGTCCCGCGCGCACACGGGCCCGCACACGGTGGTCGTCCTGGACGGCGACCCGGGCACGGCGGCGCTGCGCGAGACGACGGCCCGGCTGGCCGGTGCGGGCGCGGCCGCCGGAATCCATCTGATCTGCCTGGCCGAGACCCCGGCCGCCTCTCCCACCTCCCCGGTCGCCGCGACGTACGACGCCGCCTGCCGGGCCTCCATCGCCTTCCGCGAGTGCGGGGCGGTCGCGATGCTCAGCGGCGATGTGGCGACGGCGTTGCGGCTGCTGCGTACGGCGGGCGGCCAGGCGGCGGGCCACGGCACGGTGGCCGCGGTGGACGCGGTGTCGGCGGCCTGGGCCGAGCGGTTCGGGCGGGCGCTGGCACCGCTGCGGGACGAGGGGTCGGCCGCGTTGGCGGGCCGCCCCACGACGGCCGCGCTGCCGCCCTCCGCCCGGCTGCTGGACGAGCTGGGCCTGGCCCGCGCGACCCCGGCGTCGCTGATGGCCCGCTGGGCCTCCACGGCGGAGGAGCAGCCGGGCGCTTCGACGCCCCGCCCCGCCGCCGCTCCCCCGCCCCGGGCGGACCTGGACGCCCCCGGCTCGGGCCGCACCCTCAGCACGGGCCCACGCGTCGGCCCCCAGCGCCACCACAACCAGGACCCCGCGCACGCGGACCGCACGCCGTATCCGGGGACGGACGCCCGGGACCCTGACCGCACCCCGTACCCGGCCATGGGAGGCCGGGACTCCGACCGCACGCCGTACCCCGGCACGGGAGACCGCACGCCGTACCCGGGGACGGACGCCCGGGACCCCGACCGCACCCCGTACCCGGCCATGGGAGGCCGGGACTCGGACCGCACCCCGTACCCCGGCACGGGAGACCGCACCCCGTACCCCGCCATGGGAGACCGCACGCCGCCCCCCGGGACGGACGCCCGGGACCCCGACCGCACCCCGTACCCCGCCCGCACCGCCCCCCGGATCGGCCCGCAGGGCGGGGAGGCCCGGGCGGCGGGGCCCGTGCCGCAGGGCGTGCACGCCGGGCGGCCGGTGCTCGTCCTCGGGGCCGGGCCCCGGGGCGCGCTCAGCGTCGATCTCGCCGACGAGGGGCCCCACCTGCTCATCGAAGGGCCCGCGGGCAGCGGGCGCACCGAGCTGCTACGGGCCATCGCCGCCTCGCTGGCCTCCGCCGCCCGGCCCGACCGGCTCGGCATCCTGCTGGTCGACGGCCACGGCGGGAAGCCCGAGGAGCGCGACAGCTCAGCACCAGGACTGCTCCCCTGTACGGAGCTGCCGCACGTCTTCACGCACCTCGTGGCCTCCGACCCGGTCCGCATGCGGGAGTTCGCGCAGGCCCTGGGCGGTGAGCTGAAGCGCCGCGCCGAGCTCCTCGGCCCGCTGGACTTCACCGCCTGGCACGCCCGGCACGCCCAGCCCGAGGAACACGCCCAGCAGGAGGAGTCCCGGCGCATCGTGGGCCAGCGCCCACCGAGCGGCGCCGAGCACCGGGGCGACCTGGACTCCCCGGCCAGCGGCACCCTGCGGCTGCGCCCGGTCACCGCGCGGGCCACGGACCCGGGCCCGTCCCCGCTGCCCCGCCTCGTCGTGCTCGCCGACGACTTCGACGCGCTGGTCGCCCCGGGACTCGGCAGCCCCGGCCGCCCCGCCGCCGGTTCCGTGGTGCGGGCGCTGGAGGCCGTGGCCCGGGACGGCGGACGGCTCGGCATCCATCTGGTCGCCACCTCGGCCCGCCCCGACCGCACCGAGGACACCGACCTGGCCCGGGGGGCGAGGCTGCGGATCGTCCTCGACGCCCCGGTCCTGCCGCCCTCCCCGGACGAACCGGCCCCGGGCCGGGGCCGGTTGGGCCACCCGGACGGCCGGGTGACCCCGTTCCAGGGCGGCCGGGTCACGGGCCGCATTCCGCGTACGGCGACGCTGCGGCCCACCGTCGTACCGCTGGAGTGGGAGCGGATGGGCGATCCGCCGACCCGGCGTCCGGTCCGCGAGCTGGGCAACGGGCCGACCGACCTGGCACTGCTCGCCAGCGCCCTGGAGCGCGCGGCCCGCTCGGTGAACGCCGAACGCCTGCCCCCGCTGATCCCGTTCCCGAGCTGACACTCCTGCCCCTGCCCGGCCGTCCCTCACCTCATGCCGCCACATCCCTCCGTATCGACTGACGCGACGTCACGAGCCCATCACAATCACCCTGTTGGGACCGACGATGGTATTGCGGTGTCCGGATACCGGGCGTAGGACTGTGCGAACGGACGACGCAGCCCGGGTTACGAGGACGTGACCGGGGGGCGCGTACGGAAGAAACGGGGCAGGAAGAATGCGCACAACCCTTTCCATACGCAGGGCCGCACTCGTCTTCACGGCGGTCGGCGCTCTGGCGCTGACCGGCTGCGGGGACGGCGGCGGTTCGAAGAAGCCGGGCGACGGTTCGGGCAAGGGCACGGGCACGGACAGCGCCTCCGGCGTCACCCTGCCGAAGCTGGACGGGGAGAAGGTCTCCGTAGCCGCGGTCTGGACAGGACCCGAGCAGGCCAACTTCACCAAGGTGCTGGGCGAGTTCGAGAAACGTACGGGCGCGAAGGTCACCTTCGTCCCGGCCCAGGACCCGATCGTCAACTTCCTCGGTACGAAGATCGCGGGCGGCGAGCCCCCGGACGTCGCGATGATCCCGCAGGTCGGCGCGATCCAGCAGGCGGTCGCCAAGAAGTGGGCCAAGCCGGTCGGCGACGCGGCGAAGGCCCAGCTGACCAAGAACTACGCCAAGGTCTGGCAGGACCTCGGGGCGGTGGACGGCACCCAGTACGGCGTGTACTTCAAGGCCGCCAACAAGTCCCTGATCTGGTACAACGCGGCGGCCTTCGACAACGCGGGCGCGGCCGAGCCGAAGACCTGGAAGGACTTCATCTCCACCGCCGAGACCATCTCCGCCTCCGGCGTCACCCCGGTCTCGGTGGCGGGCGCGGACGGCTGGACGCTCACCGACTGGTTCGAGAACGTCTACCTCTCCCAGGCGGGCCCGGAGAAGTACGACCAGCTGGCCAAGCATGAGATCCCGTGGACCGACCCGTCCGTCAAGGACGCGCTGACCACGCTGGCCGAGCTGTTCGGCAAGCCGGAGCTGATCGCGGGCGGCGCGGACGGGGCGCTCCAGACGGAGTTCCCGACGTCGGTGACCCAGACGTTCACGGGCGGCGACCAGCCCAAGGGCGCGATGGTCTTCGAGGGCGACTTCGTCTCCATCAACATCGCGCAGACCAAGGCGAAGATCGGTACGGACGCCAAGGTCTTCCCGTTCCCGGCGGTCGGCGCGGACTCCCCCGTGGTGACGGGCGGCGACGCCGCCGTGGCGCTGAAGGACAGCAAGGGCGCGCAGGCGCTGCTGACCTGGCTGGCCTCGGCGGACGCGGCGAAGATCTGGGCCGAGGCCGGCGGGTTCATCTCGCCGAACAAGAACCTGGACACGGCCGCGTACCCCAATGACGTGCAGCGCACGATGGCCGAGGCGCTGATCGCCGCCGGTGACGACGTCCGCTTCGACATGTCGGACCAGGCCCCGCAGTCGTTCGGCGGGACGCCCGGGAAGGGTGAGTGGAAGATCCTCCAGGACTTCCTGAAGAACCCGAAGGACATCGCGGGGGCCCAGCGGAAGCTGGAGTCCGAAGCCGCCAAGGCGTACAAGGGCTGACGCGGTGGCGACCACGAACGCGGGAGGCGCCGGTGCGGCGCCTCCCGCCGACCCGAATCCGCCCGCAGCGGCCCCGGACCCGGCGCCGCAAAGGACCGCCAAGAGCGTGACCGGCACCCGCAGGGTCATCGCGGCGGCGTTCCTGCTGCCCGCGCTGGTGCTGCTCGGCGCGCTGGTGCTCTACCCGATCGGCTACTCCCTCTACCGGTCGTTCTTCGACCAGGCCGGTACGGGCTTCGCCGGGATCGACAACTACAAGGCGCTGTTCACCGACGACACGATCCTCACCGCGGTGAAGAACAACGCGATCTGGGTGGTGTTCGCCCCGACCGTCGCCACCGCGCTGGGCCTGATCTTCGCGGTGCTGACCGAGCGGATCCGCTGGGGCACGGCGTTCAAGCTGATCGTCTTCATGCCGATGGCGATCTCGATGCTGGCGGCGGGCATCATCTTCCGGCTGGTCTACGACCAGGCTCCGGAGCGCGGGGTGGCCAACGCCGTCGCGGTGGGCGTGCACGACACGTTCAGCGAGTCGTCCGGCTTCCCCAAGGCGCGCCCGCTGCCCGTGCATCCGCTGGAGAAGGGCGAGGGCGGTTCGTACGTCTCCAAGGAGCCGCTACGGGCCGGGGAATCCGTGCGGGCGCCGCTGGTCGGCGTGGCCCCGGCCAAGATGCCCGGCGACGCCCGCCCCGCGAAGGCGGCCCCGCCGGCGTCCGGGGACGGGATCACCGGCACGGCCTGGCTGGACTTCACCCGGGGCGGCGGCGGGAAACCCAATGTCGTCGACCCCGAGGAGCTGGGCCTGAAGGGCCTCAAGGTGGAGGCGGTCAAGGACGGGAAGGTCGTCGCCGCGGCGACGGCCGGGGCCGACGGGGTGTTCACCCTGCCCGCTTCGGCGGACGGGGCCCAACTGCGCCTGCCCGCCGACAACTTCCGCGAGCCCTACAACGGCGTCGACTGGCTCGGCCCGTCCCTCGTGACGCCCGGGATCATCGGGAGTTACGTGTGGATGTGGGCCGGGTTCGCGATGGTGCTGATCGCGGCCGGGCTGGCCGGGCTGCCGCGTGAACTCCTGGAGGCCGCCCGGGTGGACGGCGCGAACGAGTGGCAGGTGTTCCGCCGGATCACCGTGCCGATGCTGGCTCCGGTCCTCGCGGTGGTGCTGGTCACGCTGATGATCAACGTACTGAAGGTCTTCGACCTGGTCTTCATCATCGCGCCGGGCTCCAGCCAGGACGACGCCAACGTCCTGGCCCTCCAGCTGTACCGGTCCTCGTTCGGCACGGACGCCGACCTGGGCATCGGCAGCGCCATCGCGGTGCTCCTGCTGCTGCTGGTGTTGCCGGTGATGCTCTTCAATATTCGCCGGATGCGGAAGGAGGGACGACGATGAGCACGCCCACGCGACTCAAGCCCGAGCAGTCCCTCGGCGCCCGGATCGCGGCGCGCCTCGGCGGCGGGGTGATGCGGGTCTTCCTGATCCTGGTCGCCCTGTTCTGGATCATGCCGACGATCGGCCTGTTCCTCTCCTCGCTGCGCGGGCCCGAGGACATCGCCGCGACCGGCTGGTGGAAGATCTTCACCGCCCCATCCGAGCTGACCTTCGACAACTACCAGCGGCTGCTGGACAATTCGACGATCACCGGGTCGCTCGTCAGCACCATCATGATCACCGTTCCGTCCACCGTGCTGGTGGTGGTGATCGGCTCGCTCGCCGGATACGCCTTCGCCTGGATGGACTTCCCCGGCCGCGACTGGTGGTTCCTGCTGGTCGTCGGGCTGTTGGTGGTCCCCGTGCAGGTCGCCCTGATCCCGGTCTCCGAACTCTTCGGCACCATCGGGATCTTCGAGACGACGCTCGGGGTGGTCCTGTTCCACACGGCCTTCGGGCTGCCGTTCGCGATCTTCCTGCTGCGGAACTTCTTCGCGGAGATCCCGCGCGAACTACTGGAGGCGGCCCGGCTCGACGGGGCGGGCGAGATCCGCCTCTTCACCCGGGTCGTGATGCCGCTGGGCGGTCCGGCGATCGCCTCGCTGGGGATCTTCCAGTTCCTGTGGGTGTGGAACGACATGCTGGTGGCGCTGATCTTCGCGGGTTCCGACTCGCCGCCGATCACCGTGGCGCTCCAGCAGCAGGTGCGCCAGTTCGGCAACAACATCGACGTCCTCGCGCCCGGCGCGTTCGTGTCGATGGTGATCCCGCTGGCGGTGTTCTTCGCCTTCCAGCGGCAGTTCGTCTCCGGGGTCATGGCGGGGGCGGTGAAGTAGCCCCCGCCCCACCCTCACGCACGACAACGCGCACACACGTACGACGGCACTCACACTCGTACGTCAACGAGAGGCGGCCCCGCTCCCTGGAACGGGGTCGCTTCGCCGTGTATCTCACCCGAATGCCGCGCCCGGCGTAACCCTGTCATTCCATCCGACGTTTGCGGGCCACCTGCGTCCCCGCGAACGACCCATGGATGTGTAGTGCCCCGGTTCAGTGTCATCGTGCCCGCATTCCGGGTCCAGGCGTATCTGCACGCGTGTCTGGACTCCGTGCTGAGCCAGTCGTTCAAGGACTGCGAGATCATCGTGGTCGACGACTGCTCCCCGGACGCCTGCGGCCCGATCGCCGACGAGTACGCCCGCCGGGACCCCCGCGTCACCGCCCTCCACCTGCCCCGCAACGCGGGCCTCGGCCCGGCCCGCAACGCCGGGATGGAACGGGCGTCCGGCGACTACCTGATCTTCCTGGACGGCGACGACACCCTCCTCCCCGAAGCACTCCAGACCATCGCGGACCGGCTCGGGGCGACCGGCGACCCCGACGTCCTGATGTACGACTACGCCCGGACCTATCTGACGGGCCGGAGCGTGCGCAACGTCCTGGCGGACCGGCTGAACGAGCGGGGCCCCGCCGCCTTCCGGCTGGCCGACCGCCCCGAACTGCTCGAACTCCTCATGGTCGTCTGGAACAAGACCTACCGCCGCGCGTTCGTCGAGGCCGAGGGGTTCGCCTTCCCGCCCGGCTACTACGAGGACACCCCCTGGACCTACCCGGTGCTGATGTCCGCCGGGTCGATCGCGGTCCTGGACGCGGTCTGCGTCTCCTACCGGCAGCGGCGGCGCGGCAACATCCTCTCCACCACCAGCGAGAAGCACTTCGACATCTTCGACCAGTACGACCGGGTCTTCGCGTTCGTCGACGCCCGCCCCGAACTCGCGGCGTGGCGGCCGGTGTTGTTCCGCCGGATGCTGGACCACTTCTCGGCCGTCTACGCCTCCCCCGACCGGCTGCCGCTCCCCAGCCGCCCCGCGTTCTTCCGCCGGGCCACCGCCGCCTGCCGCCGCTACCGCACCCCCGGAGCCCCGGCCCCCCGCTCCGCGCGGCTCCGGCACGGCCTGATGCGGGTGGGCGCGCGGCGCACCTACCGGGCCCTGGCCGCGAGCCGACGCCTGGGCAAGGGGCTGCGCCGGGGCACGGCGGCCCTGCGCCGGGCGGTGCGGGGGGCCGCGCTCCACGCGCACTACCGCCTCCAGCTGCGGCTGCCGCTGCGCCCGGCGCACGCCGTGTTCGCGGCCCACGGCGGCGGGGGGTACGCGTGCAGCCCGGCCGCGATCGAGGCGAAGGCCCGCGAGCTGGTCCCGGGGCTGCGGACCGGGTGGATCTGCCGTCCGGTCGACGCCCACACCGTGCCGACCGGCACCCGGCCCCTCGCACCCGGCACCTTCGCGTACTGGAGCGCCCTCGCCCGCTCCACGTACCTCGTGAACAACGCCGACTTCGACCGGCGGCTGGTGAAGCGGCGCGGCCAGATCCTGGTCCAGACCCACCGGGGCACCCCGCTCAGGACCGAGGGCGCCGACCTCCTGGACCGGCCGGCCGCGGCCCGCGACACCGACTTCGAGCAGCTGCTCCGCACCGTCGACACGTGGGACTTCTCCCTCTCCGCCAACCCGCACTCCACCCTCGTACGGGAGCGGGCCTACCCGTCCGCGTACACGACCCTGGAGTACGGCTCCCCGCGCACCGACGTCTACCACCGCGCCACCTCCGCCGACGTGGCCCGGCTCCGCGAGACCCTCGGCATCCCGGCGGGCAGCACGGCCCTGCTCCACGCACCCACGCACCGCGACTACCGGCGCGTCCAGCGGCCCGCCCTGGACCTGGAGCGGCTGATCCGGGTCCTGGGGCCGCACTTCGTGATCCTGGACCGCGCCGTCGCCCGGAGCGGCGGACGTGCGCGTACGGGGGCGCACCCCGGCATCATCGACGTCACCGGCCATCCCTCTCCGGAGGCGCTGGCGCTCGCCTCGGACGCGTTGATCACGGACTACTCGTCGCTGATGTTCGACTACGTCAACCTGGACCGCCCGGTGGTGCTGCACCTCGGCGACATCGAGGCGTACGAAGCGGCCCGGGGCACCTACTTCGACATCACGGCCTTCCCGCCCGGCGTCGTCGCCCGCGGCCAGGACGAGCTGTTCGACATCTTCGCCACGGACCACTGGCGCGGCTCCCGTTCGGCGGAGCTGCGCGCCGCGTTCCGGGCGCGGTTCTGCCCGTACGACGACGGGCACGCCGCCGAGCGCGTGGTGCGGCGGGTCTTCCTCGGGGAGACGGACGTGCTGCCGGCCTCCTCCCTCGCGATGCCCGCGCCCGTACGGCAGAACCCGGCGGGGGCCCGGGCGGGCGGCTGAGGCGGGCCCGCCCGGGGAAGGCCGGGCCCACCCCGGGAGAGCCCGGCCCGCCTCACCTCTCCAGGAACGCGAACAGCTCCTCCCAGCGCCGCAGGGTCTCCGGCTCGGAGAACCGCTGGACGCCGGAGCGCGCCCGGTCGCCCAGCGCGTCGCGCAGCCGGGGGTTGCCGGTCAGCCGCAGCAGCCGGTCCGCGAGGGCGGCGACGTCCCCGGCGGGGGCGAGGAGCCCGTCCTCGCCGTCCCGGACGATCTCGCGGACGCCGGGCGCGCAGTCGAAGGCGGCGCACGGCAACCCGCTCGCCATCGCCTCCAGGAGCGCCAGCGGGAAGCCCTCGCCCCGGGACGACTGGACGAAGACGGAGGCGTCCGCGAGGGCCGCCTCCACGTCGTCCGTGCGGCCCATCCACTCCACGGACCCGTCGAGCCCGAGCCCGGTGCACCGCACCCTGAGCGCGGCTTCGTCCTCGCCCGCCCCGTACACGCGCAGTCGCCAGTCGGGGCGTCGGGGGGCGAGAAGGGCCCAGGCGTCGAGAAGCAGGTCGACGCCCTTCTGGTCGGTGAGGCGGCCGATGCTCGCCACGGTCCGGGCGGTGCGCGGGGAGGGCACGTGGGGCAGGCGGGCGAGGGCGTTGGGCAGGAAGCCGACGTTGTTCATGCCGTCGCCCGCCCACCGGTCGGCGTCCTCCTCGGTGAGGACGAGCCAGTGGTCGATGTCCTGGTAGTGGTTCTTGATCCAGCGGTAGCGGTGGCTCGCGCGGGAGTAGTCGTAGGACTCGTGGCTCATCCCGATGACCCGCAGGCCGTCTGTGTCGGCCTCCCCGACCCACTCCATCGCCCAGACCTGGGTGACGACGACGATCGCGCCGGGGCGGGCGGCGGCGAACAGTTCCGTGAGCCGCGCGACGGCCCGCCGCTTCTCCGCGACCCGGGCCGCCTCCCGCCGCCGGGTCGGGACGCGGAAGCGGTCCCGGATGCCGTGGGGCGTCCAGGGGGTCGGCGGGTGGGCCGGGTAGAGGGCGGTGACGGGGTATCCGGGGTCCGCGGGCAGGGCCATCTTCCGGTCGGAGGCGTGGATGCCGATGGCGTGGACCCGGTGGCCCTGCTCGGTGAAGAGGCGCGCGGTCTGGTGCATCCAGCCGGTGACGCCGCCGAGTTCGTCGGTGCTGTTGGAGACGATGAAGATGTCACGGCTCATCGGCCGGCCCCCCGTCGCTGGTCGGTGGTGCGGCGGGCGCCGGGCCGGGCGCCGGGTCGCCCGGCTTCATGGGCGGAGAACACCGCGGCAACGGTCTGCCGGGCCGCGTCCCCCCGGTCGTAGGAGCCGAACTCCGCCGCGAAGGCCGCCCGTTCGGGGGCATGGCGGCCGTCGGACTCCTTCAACTCGGCCAGTTCCGCAAAGAGTTCCTCCTGCGTGGCGGTCACCGGACCCGGAGCCTTCTCGCGCAGGTCGAAGTAGCTGCCGCGCTCGGCCGTGTACGTGTCGAGGTCGGGCGCGAACAGGATGACGGGCCGGTCGAGCAGTGCGAAGTCGAACATGATGGAGGAGTAGTCGGTCACCAACACATCCGTGAGAGCCAGGAGTTCGCTGACGTCGTGGTGGCGTGACACGTCGATCACCGTGCCGGGCGGACACACGGGGAGCCGGGCGGCCTCCAGGTAGTGCGCCCGGACGAGCAGGGTGTGCGTGTCGCCGAACCGCTCCGCGAACTCCCGTACGTCCAGCAGCAGTCGGCGTCGCGTCTGCTTCCCGCCCGCCAGGCCGCCCCGGAACGTCGGCGCGTACAGGACCACCTTCTTGTGGTCGCTCAGCCCCAGTTCCCCGGCCGGCGAAGGACGCGGCAGCCGGCCATCGCTCTCGCTGCGGGCGCGCGCGGCGATCAGGGCGTCGTTGCGCGGATAGCCGGTGCGCAGCAGCCGCTCCTCGGGCAGCCGGTAGGCCCGGGCGAGGGTGGCCACGTCGTGCTCGGAGCGGACGAGGAAGTGGTCGAAGCGCCGCACCGCCTGCTCGAGGCGTTCGCGCTGCGGCGCGTTCTGCATCCGTACGCGGATCTCGTCGAAGCCCATGCGCTTGTACGCGGAACCGTGCCAGGTCTGGAGGTAGGTGGTGCGGGCGGGCTTGCGCAGGTGCTGCGGGAAGCCCTGGTTGTCGACCCAGTACTCGGCGCGGGCCAGCGCCCACAGGTACCGCCAGGACCAGCGGCGTACGAGGCGGGCGTCGGCCGGGAAGCCCTTGGGCGAGGTCTCGTAGGACCAGGTGGAGCGGAGCCCCAGCCCCTGGCGGCGGATCTCCTCGTGGAGGGCGCGCGGGCTGTCGCCGTAGCAGCGGCCCATGTGGCTCTCGAAGACGACGGAGCCGCGGCGCACGGGGAGCCGGGTGAGCCAGGTGTTGTACGTCGACGCCTTGAAGCCCCGGGAGCGGTAGCGGTCCAGGCGCTTGCGCAGGGTGCGGACGAGGCGCTTCACCTTGCGGGCGGGGCGGAAGCGGGTGGCGTACCGCACCAGGCGGCGGGCAGCCCGGGCCGGGCGGCGGCGGGCGGTGAGACGGAGGGCCAGGTGGTCCTTGAGGGTGATGTAGGGCTCCCAGGCGTCCCCGGCGAGCCGCCCGAGCCGGGGCCGGGCGGCGAACCGGACCGCCCCCTCCACCAGGTCCTGCGGGCCGAACAGGTCGCTGACGGACCGCACTCCGCCCGCCTCCACGATCAGCCGCGCGTCCCACGCCGTGTCGCGGACGCCGAGGGGGCGCAGGAGGCGTGCGACGTCGGCGCGCGCCCCCCACGTGATCCCGGTCCCGTCGTGCCGGACTTCCGCCACCGGGAACACGACGGCGCGCGCCCCCTCCCGGGCCCGGAACTCCAGGGTGGCGGTGAGGGGCGTGCCGGCGTCGGGGCCGCTGTGCGGGGGCAGCACGAGGCGGCCCTCCAGGAGCAGCCGGCCGTCCTCGGCGGTGCAGCGGGTGAGCCGGTTCATGAGCCGGGCCTCACCGAACACGCGGTACTGGTGGCCGAGTTCGGTGACGTCGACCGCCGCGTCGCCCCCGCCGCCCCAGCGCACCCGCCCGTCCTCGCCCGTGACGAGCGGGGCGCAGACGGTGGCGGGCCGGCTCAGCGCGTACGCCGCCGTCAGGACGTCCTCCGCGTCGCCCCGGGCCAGGACAGTGGCCGCGACCCGCTCCAGCGGCGACAGCTCCGGCACGGGGGCCGCCGGTACGGACACGGGTGCGGACGCCGGTGTGGGGGTGGACGCCGGTGCCGGGGTGGACACGGGTGCGGACGCCGGTGCGGGGGCGGTCAGCGCGCGGGCGGCGGCTGCGGCGACCCGGGCCCGGCGGGCGGCGGGCAGCCGGGGGAAGGAGCGGGCGAGCGGCACCAGGTGGTCGCGGACGAACGCCCGCTCCCGCTCCTCGGCCAGCCCGTGCGCGGCGGCGAGGCCGGCGACCCGGCGATGGGCCTCGGCCAGGGCGGTGAGGTCGCGGGCCCGGTCGGGTACGGCCCGGCCGGTCACGATCAGCCGGCGCACCAGGGCGATCCGGCCCACCGCGTCGGCGGCGAGCGGCCCGAACGCGATCTCGCTGTGGGCGAGGCCCTCCTCGTACCGCAGCCCGTGCCGCAGTACGGCCTCCCGGCGCAGGCAGAAGCCGGTCACCAGCGCGTCGTGGACGAGGAGTCGGGGGGCCTCGGCGAGATCGGAGACGGTGCGGGAGCGGGCGTACAGCTCCTCCTGCCACGGCGGCTCCTGCTCCTTGCCGCCCTCGCCCACGACCCGGCTCCACCGCCCGGCGACCAGATCGGCGCGGCTGCGCTCGCCCGCCTGCCACAGGTTGCGGCACGCGTGGCGCTGGAGGCGTTCGCCGGCGGTGAGCACCAGGACGTACCGGCCCCTCGCCGCGTCGAGGCCCGCGTTGCGCAGGGCTCCGG
Source organism: Streptomyces sp. cmx-18-6 (assembly GCF_046548915.1). Taxonomy (NCBI): domain Bacteria; kingdom Bacillati; phylum Actinomycetota; class Actinomycetes; order Kitasatosporales; family Streptomycetaceae; genus Streptomyces; species Streptomyces sp. cmx-18-6. Next base: position 1,099,835 of record NZ_JAEBEP010000001.1, read on the forward strand.
TGGTGCGGGCGGCCGGGTCGGCGTGGACGACGCGGACCCGGTCCGGGGCGCGCTCGGCCAGGGCGCGGGCGGCGGTGCGGGTGGCCGTGTCGGCGTCGGCGGCCAGGACGACGACGGCCTCGGCGGCGCGCAGCGACTGGCCGAGGACGGACTCGACGGAGGCGCGCAGGGCGTCGGGCCCGCCCGTGCCCTCGCCCTCCCCGCCCCGGGTGATCACACAGCTGAAGTCGCTCATGCCCGCTCCCCCTCCGGCCCGGAGCCGTCCCCCGGCGTCCGGTCGGCCAGCATCCGGTCGACGACGTGCGCGGCCGCGCTCCCGTCGTCGAGATCGCAGAACGCCTCCCGGAACCGCTCGTACGCCTCCCGGTGCCCGGCCACGGCCGCCTCCGGGTCGCGCAGGGCGGCCACGATCCCCGCCGATGCGGGGATCAGGGGGCCGGGGGCGCGGTGCTCGAAGTCGAAGCAGAAGCCGCGCAGGGTGTCGCGGTAGTGCGCCAGGTCGTAGGTGTGGAAGAGCATCGGGCGGCCGGTCTGCGCGAAGTCGAACATGATCGAGGAGTAGTCGGTGACCAGGCAGTCGCTGATCAGCAGCAGTTCAGCGACGTCCGGGTGGCGCGAGACGTCCCGTACGAAGTCGGTGTCGGGGACGCTGCCGCCGACGAGGTAGTGGCGGCGCACCAGGAGCACATGGTCGTCGCCGAGGGCCTCGCGGGCCCGGTCCAGGTCGAGGTGGAGGTCGAGCCCGTACCGTCCGCTCCGCCGGGGCTGGTCCTCGCGCCAGGTGGGGGCGTACAGGATGACGCGCCGCCCCTCGGGGATCGCGAGCCGCTCCCGTACGGCGGCGGCGACCTTCGCCCGGTCGGGCGCGTACAGCAGGTCGTTGCGCGGGTAGCCGCTCTCCAGGACCTCGCCCACATAGCCGAAGGCGCGGCGCAGGACGGGGGTGGAGAAGCTGTTCGGGGAGACGAGCAGGCTCCACTGCGCGGACCTGCGCTCCATGGAGGCCATGTACGCGGCGTCCGCGTGCGGGGTGCCCGCGAGGTCGCGGCCGATGCGCTTGAGCGGGGTGCCGTGCCAGGTCTGGACGACGCACTGGCCCTCGGCGCGCTCGAACCAGTCGGGCAGGTGGGTGTTGGTGACGACCCAGCGGCTGCGGGCCAGCGCCTCGTGCCACTCGGCGCTGTGCAGGGCGATGGCGCGGGCCCCTTCGGGCACGGCCGCCTGCTGGTCGCGGACCACCCACAGATGCTCGATGTCCGGTGCTCGGGAAGCCAGTTCGCCGTGGATCGCGCGGGGCGAGTCGGAGTACTGGCGGCCGTCGAAGCTGGAGTAGAGGGCGGCCGGGCGCAGGTGGTCACGGGGGGCGGTGCGCAGTCCGGCGTACCGTTCGCGCTGGATCCGCTGCCCGTACGGGCCCTGCTCGGTGACCGGCAGGGCGCTGCCCGACTCCAGGACGAGCCGGTCGTGGTGACGCCGCTGGAGGGTGAAGGGCCGCCCGTCCGCGCCCTGTTGACGGGGCAGGCCGGCGTGGAGCGGGGTGGCCGTCCGCAGGGGCCGGTACGCGTCGGGGTCGCGCTCCCCCGGCTCGCGGAAGAAGAGGTACCAGCGCCCCTCGGCGAGCGGCAGCGGCCCGCCCGGCCCGTCGACGGCGGCGGGCCGGAAGGCGGCCCGGAAGCTGCCGTCCTGCTCCGACTCGACGCCGATGACGGCCTCTTCATGGTGGCCGCTGTGCCGCAGCACGAGTTCGCCGAGGGTCCCGGAGGGCTCCGGGAAGGCCCCTTCGAGGACGAGTCCCCCGCCCTCGGCCCACTCCGCGGTGGTGACGACGGGCTGCACGGGCCGGTCGGTGAGGACGAGGTCGCCGGACGGGTTGGGGGCCGCGAACAGCTCACGGCCGCCGGGCAGCGGATAGCGCCCGTCCGGGGCGTCGGGCCGGGCGGCGACGGTCACCCGCCCTCTGCCGCCCACCAGTTGGACGCCCCAGACATCGTCCTCTCCCCGGAACGAGCTGAGCGGGATGTCGGCGGCCCGGGACCCGGCCGAGCCGCGCAGGGCGAACTCCCGGGTCTCTTTGCTGCGCCACTCGGTCAGCCGCAGCGCGACGGGCCCGTCGCCGTCGAGGACCTTCACCTCCAGGCGCAGGGACGCACCGGCCTCGGGGGTCGCGGAGACGGCCGACTGGCCGGTGAGGACGGCGGCGACGCGTTCGGCGCGCAGCTCCAGCTTGTTGCCGGCCAGGACGGGGACGACCCGGGTCCGCTCGTCGGTGTACGTCACGACGGGCGGGGCCGGGGTGCCGGTCAGCCGCATCGGGCCCCGCCGCAGCCGCCCCGCGCCGAACAGGACGGCCTCCAGCTTCCAGGTCGTACGCGCGCCCTTGCCCGCGCTTCTGCCGGCGAGGGTGCGCGGGTCCACGACGGCCTCGAACCCGGCGCGGGCGTAACGGTGCAGGGAACGGCCGGAGCGGGCGGTGGCCTCGTCGCCCCCGGTGGGGCGCAGGCGCAGCGGGACCAGCCGCTTCCCGGACCGCAGCCAGCCGAACCGGGGCGGCCCGCCCGGGGCGTTGCGCACATACGCGTACCCGGTCAGCCGCAGCAGCCCGTCCCGCCACACGGCCTCGGTGAGGTGGGCGTGCACGGGGAGGTCCTCGGGGGTGAGCGCGGTGGTGGCGGACGGCAACGGGCCCTGTACGGCGGGGTGCTGGGCGCGAGGACGGACCAACCCGCGTACGTGGAAGGCGTCCCGGCCGTTCCGCGCGCCCTTCTCCTCGGCGAGCAGGTCGAGGAGTTCGGCGATCCGGCGCTCCCGGATGAGCTGCCACTTGACCCGCAGGTCCAGGGGCAGACCGGCGAGGACGGCGGGTTCGACGGTGGCGGCGAAGGCTCCCGCGTGGTCGAGGAAGGCTTCGTGGAACTCCTCGTCGCCGCCCGGCAGGGCCTCGATGAACAGCCACAGGTCGCCGGAGAGCGCGTGCGCGTCGTAACGCCGCTTGGCCTCGGCCATCCCCTCCCGGGCCGCGAGGAAGCGGCTGACGGCGGTGACGGCGGCGACCCGGTCGCGGATGCCCCGGGGCACGGCCCGCCGGGTGGTGATCGAGCCGTCCCGGTCGCGCCAGTGGTAGACGGGCTCCTCGACGACGTCGACCGAGCGGGCCAGGAAGTGGGCGGGCAGGACGACGGCGATGTCCTCGTACAGCACGCCGGTCGGAAAGGCGAAGGCGTGCTCGTCCCAGAAGGTGCGGCGGAACACCTTGTTGCAGGCGATGCGGTCGCCGAGCAGGAGCCAGTCCCGGGTGACGTGGGTGGCCGGGCGGGCCTTCTCCATCGGCTTGCGGAACATCGGGGACTGCTCCAGCGCCCCGTTCGCCCGCAGCCGCAGCACATTGCCGGTCGCGAAGTCCGAGCCGGAGGCGTCGAGTTCGGCGAGCATGCGGGCGTACGCGCCGGGCGGCACGACGTCGTCGCTGTCGACGAACGTGAGGAACTCCGCCTCCGGGTGGGCCTCGCGGACCCCGGCGTTGCGGGCCGCGCCGAGCCCGGCGTTGTCCTGCCGGATCAGCCGGAAGCGGGGGTCTGTGTCCGCGAACTCCTGGGCCAGGGCGGGCCCGTCGTCCGTGGAGCCGTCGTCGACGAGGACGACCTCCAGGTCGGGCATGGTCTGCTCGGCGAGCGAGGTCAAGCAGGCACCGAGGTACTCCTCGACGTTGTAGAGGGGGACGACGACGGTGAGACGGGGTGCCATCGCAGCGCACGATCCTTCCGGGCGGACGACATCGGGGGACGCCCCTCGGGGGCCGGGGAGCCGGGGCCGGGGGGCCAAGGGACGTCAAGGAACGTCGAAGGACGTCACTTGACGTAAAGGACTACGGGTTAACAACCCGCGCCACAGGGCCCGGTCACCCGAGGACAGCCATTCGAGTGACACGGGGGGCGGAGTGAGGCGTCAGGGGGCGCGCCCGTGACGCGAACGAGCCCCGTACCGGAGGGGCACGGGGCTCGCTGCTGCCGTGGGGCCTACGTCAGGGCTTGACGGCGATCCGGCCCTCGTCCATGCGCAGCAGCAACAGCCGCTCGCCGGTCTTGTCGAGGAACTCGTCGACGGCCTGCCGCGAGCCCTGCCAGTAGCCGTAGTCGTCGATCAGCAGAACGCCGCCGCTCACCAGCCGGGAGTACAGGTGCTCCAGCTCGTGCTTGGTGGAGGCGTACCAGTCGGTGTCCAGCCGCAGGATCGCGATCTGCTCGGGGGCCCGCGCGGGGACCGTGTCCTCGACCCGCCCCTGCACGTAGTGGACGCGTTCCTTCGGGTACGGCACGTTCTCGAAGCCCGCCTGTACGTCCTCCAGCGAGGCGACCGCCCAGATCGGCCGGTCCCTGCCCTGGGCGTCCAGCAGCTCCTGCGCCGGGCGGCCGTCGCGGCGCAGGTCCTCGGCGGTGGGCGGGGTCATGCCCTCGTACGTGTCGAAGAGATAGAGCTCGCGCTCGGTCTCCCCCACGGAGAGCAGGGTCTTGGCGCAAGCCTGCATGGAGCCGCCGCGCCAGACCCCGCACTCGACGATGTCGCCGGGGATGTCGTGCCGGGCGATGTACCGGGTGGCGAGGATGAAGGCGTTGAGCCGCTCGGGCGAGGTCATCGAGTACGGCTTGACCGCCCGGATGATGTCCTTCGCCTCGTCGTCGTAGTCCTCGGGGAACGCCGGGGACTTCTTCGCCGGGGGCTTCTTCGCCGTGGGCTGCGGCTTCGGGTCCGGCGCCTCCGTGACCACGGGGGTGGACGCGGGGGCGGGAGGGGGATCGGCCGGGGCCGTGCGAGCGGCGGGCACCGTCACGCGCCTGAGCTGGTATCCGGTGAGCTGCTGAAGGACGCCGTTGACGGCGTTGCGCCAAGCCATGCCCCGGGACAGTACGCGCGGATTGTGGCGCATGTCACTTTTCGTCAACCTGTCATTGATCGGGGGGTGTCCTGTTCGAGCGAGGGCGCCTGCGTGGGCACGGCCTTCGGGCGTCCGCACCGCTCGCGGCCCTCGACCGGCCGGGGCACCGGGACGCCGTCCACGCCGCCGACCCGGTTGGCCCACCAGACCGCCAGCCCCCGTACGGCGAACATCGTCAGCCGGGGGTAGCCCTGCGGCTTGCGGAAGACCCCGACCGAGTCGCCCCAGTAGGCGGCCTTCTTGTCGATGGCCCGGTAGTCGTGCCAGATGCCCGCCTGCGGCGGGAAGTCGGTGTACGCCTCCCGGAGTTCGAGCCGGGAGTGCGCGGCCAGCGCGCGGAACCCGTCCGGGTAGTAGCGCCAGCAGTCCTGGGCATCGTGGACATGGCCGCGCGAGGGCGCGGTGATGAAGGCGTGGCCGCCCGGCTTCAGGACCCGGGCGATCTCCAGCATGGACGCCCAGAAGAACGGGATGTGCTCGAACGCCTGCCCGGACAGCACCACATCGGCACTGTTGGAGCGGGCGGGGATGCGGTACGGCCTCTTCATCACCGCGTCCACGTTGGGCCCGTCCTGCACATCGACGCCGAAGTAGTCGATGGGGTGCCCGGCGAGCAGCGCCCGGTGGGTGCGGGTCTGCTTGCCGGAGATACGGGACCCGAGGTCGACCACGCGGTACCGGCCGCCGGACGCGGGCCCCTCGGCGGGCAGGTACTCCCTGACGCAGAGTTCCATCTGCTCGTAGGCGGACCGGTGCATGGACGTCTCCTGACATGGCGGTGTGCGCGGGACATGGCGGGTGTGCGCGGGCTGTCGCTGTCGGGGATCAACGACCGTACGGCCCCGAGGAGTCGCCCGGGCAGCCGGTCGTGAGCCGTTCGAGTGGCCCGAACCCCGTCATTCCGGGCAGTCGAAGAACCGCCGGACGACCCGTTCCGCCGCGCGCCCGTCGTCGTACGGGCAGAACCGCTCCCGGAACGCGGCGCGCAGCGCGGCCGAGGCGGGTGAGCGCCACCGTCCCGACCGGAACGCCTCGACCAGCTCGTCGGGGGTGGTGGTGACGGGGCCGGGGGTGTCGCCGGGCCGGCCGGAGAGCAGGTCGAAGTACGTGCCGCGCGCGGTGCGGTAGGCGTCCCAGTCGGGGGCGTGGACGACGATCGGGCGGTCCAGGCAGGCGTAGTCGAACGCGAGGGACGAGTAGTCGGTGATCAACGCGTCGGCGGCCAGGCAGAGTTCCTCGACACGGGGGTGCTCGGTCACGTCCAGGACCCGGCCGGTCGACGCGCCCCGGATTCCGGCGGGCCGCCCGTAGAAGTAGTGGGCGCGCACCAACACCACGTAGCGCGGGCCGAGTTCACGGGCGAGGTGTTCCGGGTCGAGATCGGGCACGAACCCCTCGCGGTAGTCGCGGTGGGTGGGGGCGTGGAGCAGCGCGAACTGGTCTGTCGCGATGCCGAGTTCGGCGCGGATCTTCGCGATGTCCTCGGCGGTGGCGGTGAAGTAGGCGTCGTTACGGGGGTAGCCGAGGTCGAGGTGTGCGTACGAGCCCGGGTAGACGCGGTCCCAGACCTCGGTGCTGTGCGGGTTGGCGGAGAGGCTGAAGTCCCACTGGCCCACGTGGGCCAGGATCTTGGCGAAGTCCGCCTTCCGGGCCAACTCCGGGTAGCCGCGCTGGTCCAGGCCCATCGTCTTGAGCGGGGTGCCGTGGTGGGTCTGGAGGTAGTGCTGGCCGGGGCGTTTGGTGAAGCCGCCGGGGAAGCTGGAGTTGTTGACCAGGTACGTGGCGGTGGCCATCGCCCGCCAGTAGGGCCGCGAGCCCTCGATGACGTACGGCACGCCAGGCGGGACGCGGTCACGGTGCCGGGAGGAGACGACCCACACGCCCTTGATGTGCGGGACGAGTTCGCGGGCCTTGGCATGGACGGCGGCCGGATTGCAGGCGACGCCCCGGTTCCAGTACGCCCCGTAGACGGCGAGGTGCGGGTCGAGCGGGCGGCGGAGGTCGGCGCGGTAGAGAGCCCGCATGGCCTGCCGGCGGACGAACCGCTTCACGGACGCCTTGGTGGACCTGATGGACCTGGTGGAATGGGTCGGCCTGATGGACCTGGTGGGCATGGGACGCGAGGGTAATCGCGCCGCCGCCCGGCCCTCGGGTCGCATTCACCCGTTCGGGTCGGTGCCGTGACCCCGGGACCCGCCCCCTGTTGACCAGGGCATGCAGCCACTCCTCAGCGTTGTCGTCCCCGTCCACAACGTCGAGGACTACCTTGAGGACTGCCTGCGTTCGGTGGCGGAGCAGAGTCTCGACGCCATCGAGGTGGTCCTCGTGGACGACGGCTCGACCGACGCCAGCGGCACGATCGCGGCGGAGTTCGCGGCCCGGGACAGCCGCTTCCGCCTGGTCCGGCAGCGGAACGCCGGCCTGAGCGCGGCCCGCAACACCGGCGTCCGGCACACCACTCCCGCCGTGCCCTATCTGGCGTTCGCGGACAGCGACGACGTCGTCGTCCACGACGCGTACGAGCGGATGGTCGCCTCGCTGGAGTCGAGCGGTTCCGATCTGGTGACCGGCAATGTGTGGCGGCTGACGGAGCAGGGGCGGCAGCAGGCGTGGCAGTACCGCTGGCTGACCGCCACCGGGGCCCGCACCCACATCACCCGCGATCCGCGCCTGCTCGCCGACCGGGTGGCGTGGAACAAGGTGTTCCGGCGCTCCTTCTGGGACGCGCACGCCTTCGCCTTCCCCGAGGGGAAGCTGTACGAGGACACCCCGGTGATGATCCCCGCGCACTATCTCGCCGGGGCCGTCGACGTCCTGCACGAGCACGTCTACTACTGGCGGGTGCGGGAGGGCTCGATCACCCGGCGGCGTACGGACGTCACGGGCGTACGGGACCGGATCGCCGCGTGCGAGCAGGTCAGCGCGTTCCTGGGCGGGCGCCGGGACGCGGCGCAGCGGCGGGCGTACGACGCGTCCTGCCTGCGCGACGACTTCGGCTACTTCATGAACGGCCTCCCGATGGGCGGCGAGGCGTATCGCGCGGCCTTCCTGGAGGGAGCCGGGGCCTTCGTCGACCGGGCGGGGGACGGGGTGCTGGCGGGGCTGCCGGTGGAGCTGCGCATCAAGTGGCGGCTGGTGCGGGAGCGGCGGATGGACGAGCTGCTGGCCGTGCTCGCCTTCGAACGGGCCAACGGGACCGGCACGTTCGCCGTGGAGGGACTGCCGGGGCGGCGGCGGGCGGTGTACCCGGGCGTGCGCGGCGCGAGCGCCCGGCTCGCGCGCACCGACGTACCGGCGGTCGCACGGCTCGTGGAAGCGCGCTGGGGCGCGGACGGGAAACTCCGGCTGCGCGGGTACGCCTACCTGCGCAACCTCCCGGCCGGGTCGGCGCGGCGGCAGCTCAGGGTGGGGCTGGTCCGGGCGGAGGCCGGGGGGCGGGGGGTGATTCCCGTGCGGGCCGTGCCGGTGCGGGCGGTGCCGGCGCCCGAGGCGACGGTGTACTCCGGGCAGGAGCTGCACGGCTACGACCGGGCGGGCTTCGAGATGGTCCTCGACCCGGACCGGCTGCCCGGTGCGGCGGACGGCGGCAGCGGGGGGCTGGTCGGGCTGGTCGTGGCGGCGCGCGGGGCGGTGCGGCGGGTGGCGGTACGCGCGGTGGACGCGGGCGCGGACCAGCCGCTGGTGCACGACCTGGGCGACGGGCGGCGGGCGGTGCTCGACTTCCGGGGCGGCCGGCTCCGGGTGACGGTGTCCCGGCTGCGGGCGCTGGTCGAGGGGAGCGCATGGGCGGCGGGGGAGCCGCTGGAGCTGACGGGACGGCTCTTCGGCGGGGAGGCCCGGCCCACCGCCCTGCTGCTCACGCGCGAGGGGGCCGATGAGCGCTCCTGGCCGGTGGAGTGCGCGGCGGAGGGGAGCGTTCGTCCCAGCGGCACATCGTTCGCGGTGCGCATCCCGCTCGACGAGCTCGCCGCCGTGCCGCCCGCCCCGCACCGGGCCCCCCGCGAGGTCGAGGCGGAGAGCGGGGCCCGGTGGCAGGCCCGGCTGCTGCTCGCGGACGGGACGCGCCTCGCGCTGCCCGCCGCCCCGGACCTGCCGCCGCCCGCGTGCGCGGACGCGGCGGGGAACCTGGTGCTGGACCTGGCGGGGCTGCCGGTGGCGGACCGGGCGGAGCGGCTGGCGGACGGATCGCTGCGGCTCTCGGGGACCCTGCCCCGCAGGGACGGGCTCAACGCCGGCGAGGCCGGGGCCGGGCTCGTCCTCCGCCACGAGAGCCTGCACGAGACGGTCCCGGTCACCGAGGTCACCGTCGAGGGCCACCCCGCCGCCCGCTTCTCCGCGCGGATCGCCCCGCCCCTCCCCGAAGGCCGCTGGAGCCTCCGCCTGGGCGGCCTCCCCGTGCTCGTCCTCACCTCTCTCGCCGCCCGCCTCCCCTGCGGCGACTCCGCCCTCGCCCTGGAGCGGCGGCACGGCGACCGGCTGACCGTGGTGGCGGGCCCGGCGCTCCCGGTCGCCGAGCGGAGCGCGTACAGCAGACGGCTCCTGCGCGGCTCGCACTACCGCGACCGGCGCACCCCGGCTCATCCGCTCCTGGACACCGTGCTCTACGCGGGCGGGGGCGACTCCCCGCGCGCCGTGCACGCCGAGCTCGTGCGCCGGGGTGCGGAGGTCGAGCACCTGTGGGTCACCGGTGCCGCGCCAGGACGCACCACCCACGTACCGCCCGGGGCGCGAGCCGTCCCCGTGCACAGCCCCGCCTGGTACGAGGCGCTGGCCCGGTCCCGCCGGATCGTCACGGACGACCACCTGCCCGCCTGGTTCGAGCGCCGCCCGGGGCAGACGGTCGTCCAGACCTGGCACGGCGCCCCGCTCGGCCGCTTCGGCGCGGCCCTGACGGACACCCTCTACGCCGACCACCAGCATCTCGCCACCCTGGCCCACCGATCGGCCCAGTGGTCGGCACTGATCTCCCCGAGCCGCTTCGCCACCCCGTTGCTGCGCAGGTCACTGGCGTACGAGGGTGAGGTCCTGGAAGCCGGATCGCCGGCCAACGACGTGCTGTTCCCGCCGGACCGGGACAAGGCGGCCGAGGAGGTCCGGCGCGCGCTCGGCATCCCGGAGGACCACCGCGTCGTCCTGTACGCGCCGACCTACCGCGACCACCTGGCCCACCCCCCGGCGGCCTCCCCCGACCGCACGGCCCCCGGCCCGTACCGCTGGGACCCGGCGCTCGACCCGCACGCCCTCGCTCGCTCGCTGGGCCCCGGCCACACGGTGCTGGTCCGCCGGCACCCCCGGGTCACCGGCAGCGTCCCGGCCGGACCCGGCGTGCTCGACGTCTCGCGCCACCCGGGCGCGGCCGGACTGCTCCTGATCGCGGACGTCCTGGTCACCGACTACGCGGGGCTGATGTTCGACTTCGCGCTGACGGGCCGCCCGATGCTCTTCCACACGTACGACCTGGAGCACTACCGCGACACCGTGCGCGGCTTCTGCCTGGACTTCGAGACCCGGGCCCCCGGTCCGCTGCTGGTCACGACGGACGAGGTGGCGCAGGCGCTGCGCGGCATCGGGGCGCTGGCGGCCCGGCACGCGGACGCGTACGAGAGCTTCCGGCGCGACTTCTGCGACCTGGACGACGGCCGGGCGGCGGCCCGGGTCGTCGACCGGCTCCTGGCGGACGGACCGGCCCCGGGCGAACGGCTCCTGGCGGACGGACCGGCCCCGGGCGAACGGCTCCTGGCGGACGGACCGGCTCCGGGCGAAGGGCTCCTGGCGGACGGACCGGCTCCGGGCGAAAAGTAGGCAGGGCCTGTCCCTCGGAAGAGTGGCGGGCGGGAGGGAAGGCCCCGCGCACGGAACCCATCACCCGTGCCCCTCTCCTCCGCCACACCCGCCCCGTCCGACACCCCTCCCCCACTCCCGCCGTCACCCACGCCCACGGCGGCCCTCGACGACGGGCGGGCGCCGGCGCCGCCCCGCCGGCTGCCCTCGCCCTACGTGCTGCTGGGCGGTCTGCTGTGGGCGGTGCTGTCGGCGGCGGCCTGGCAGGTGCCGATGTGCTGCGAGGCCGGGCTGAACGCGGCGGTCGTCGAACGCCTGCGGGCCGATCTGCTGCACCCGACGTTCCCGATCACCGACCTGCCCGCCGTGGCCAGCGCGCACTACTCCCCGTACACCGTTCTCCAGGGCCTGGGCGCCCGGGTCGGGGGCCTCTCCGGACAGACCGTGCTCGCCCTGTCCGCCGCCGTGAACCTGGCGCTCCTGCTGACCGGGATCGGCCGCCTCACCCGGCTGCTGACCCCGAACCGCTGGGCGCCGGTCCTCACGCTGGTCCCGCTCGCCCTGATCCACTGGGCGGACCCGGGCCGGTGGAGCGCGCCGAGCACGTTCGCCGTCGCGGTCGCCCTGCACCTGTGGGCCTGGACCGGTCGCGCCGTCAGCCGCGACCCCGGGACCGGCTCCGGGCAGCCGCCGGGCAGGACGCCCCGGTGGGCGGAGGCGGCCGGGATCGGCGTCCTGCTCGGTGTCGTCCTGCTGGTCCACCCCCCGACCGCGTTCGGCGCGGCGCTGGGCGTGCTCGCCCTGATCGCGGTGCGGCAGCGGACCCGGATCCGGCCGACCGTGCCGCGGTGGGCGTTCGCCTGCCTGTGCACGGTGGCCGTGGCGGCGCTGTGGCCGTACTACAACGGGCTCACCGTCCAGCCCGCCCCGCTCTCCTCCGGGGCCGAGAACCGCCCGCAGACCGGCGGGGTCCCGGCGGCCGGGGAGCCGTACACCTGGGCGACCTCACACGTACCGCCGGGCGAGGTGGTGCTCACGGACAGCCGCCAGGCGATGTACGCGCTGGCCGGGCACGGGGCGTACGTGCTCGCGGACGGGCTGCCGGACGCGGGGCTCGCGGCGTCGGAGCGGCGCGAGCGGAGCCGGGCCGTCGCCGCCTACCTGGACGCGTCGACGCCGCAGGAGCGACGGGACGGGATCACCGCCCGCTACGGGGTGCGGTGGCTGCTGCTGACCCGCTTCCAGCAGTTGCCCGGGAACGCGACGGTGCTGACGTTCAGCCCGCGTACGGGAGAGGTGCTGGCACGCGTGTCGGCGGGGTGAGAACGGCTGGGCGCGCCGGAGCGGTGAGACTCCTGGGAGAGGGGCCGTCTCAGCCGGTGTCGCGCAGCGCGGCGACCGCCGATGCGGCCAGGTCGTCGAGATACCCCTCGGGCAGTTCGCCCCGCACCACGACCAGACGCCAGTACAGCGGGCCCACGATGAGGTCGAGGGCCCGGTCCGGGTCGCTGTCCTCGGGCAGTTCGCCCCGCGCCACCGCCTCCCGGACGACGACGGCGGCGACGCCCTGCTGCTGGTCGAGCAGGGCGGCCTTGATCGCCTCGGAGATCTCCGGATTGCGGGCCGCCTCCACCAGCAGGTCCGGGATGACCTGCGAGGCGACCGGGTGGCGCAGGGCGTAGGCGGCGAGTTCGAGGACGGCGCGCACATCCCCGTACAGCGAACCGGTGGCCGGCGCGGGCATCCCCTGCGCGGCGACGGCCGCGACCAGGTCGAGGACGAGGGCGAGCTTGGATTTCCAGCGGCGGTAGACGGCGGTCTTGCCGACCCCGGCGCGCCGCGCGATGCCCTCGATGGACATCCGGGCGAACCCCACCGCCGCCAGTTCCTCGAAGACGGCGGCGCGGATGGCGTCCGTGACGTCCTCGCGCAGGACGGCCGCGCCCGCGGGGGCGCGGCGGCGAGTTCCCCGTTCGGTGGTCATGGCCCGCATGATAGTCCGCCGCGACGGAACGGTTGCGTTGCGACGTACAAGCGTCCTACTCTCAGCGTTACGACGATACGGTCCCGTCCCAACGAGGGCGTCCCCACGGGACCGTACCGTCCCCTCCTCCTTTCCTCTCCTTCTCCCGCGCCCTCCCCCCTCCCTCTGCGTCGAAAGTGATCGATCGTGGTGAGCCAGACAGCAGCCCCGCCGCCCCCGGCGTCCTCTCCCGCCCCCGCTCCGGACGTCCCGGCCCATGCGGCCCCGGCCTACGCGCCCGGTGAGCTGGCCGCCCTGGCCGCCCGGCACGGCCTGACGGTCAGCGGGGCCCGGCCGTCCCTGCCCGCGTATGTCCGGCAGTTGTGGGGGCGGCGGCACTTCATCACGGCGTTCGCGACGGCCAAGCTGACGGCCCAGTACAGCCGGGCGAAGCTGGGCCAGGTCTGGCAGATCATGACGCCGCTGCTGAACGCGACGGTCTACTACTTCATCTTCGGCGTCCTGATGGACACCAGGCGCGGGGTGGAGGACTTCGTTCCGTTCCTGGTCACCGGGGTCTTCATCTGGACCTTCACCAGCAGCTCGATCACCGCGGGCACCCGGGCGATCAGCGGCAACATCGGACTGGTGCGGGCCCTGCACTTCCCCCGGGCCTCGCTGCCGGTGGCGCTGGCGCTCCAGCAGTTGCAGCAGCTGCTGTTCTCGCTGGGGGCGCTGACCCTGATCCTGCTGGTGTTCGGCCAGTACCCGCGGCCGTCCTGGCTGCTGGCCGTTCCGGCGCTCGCGCTCCAGGCGGTGTTCAACACCGGGGTGTCGATGGCGGTGGCCCGGCTGACGGCGAAGACCCCGGACATCGCGCAGCTGATGCCGTTCGTGCTGCGGACCTGGATGTACTCGTCCGGTGTGATGTGGAGCCTGGACCACCTCCTCCAGGGGGAGCGGGTGCCGCAGGCGGTCATGGTGGCGCTGGAGTACAACCCGGCGGCGATCTTCATCAACCTCATGCGGTTCGCCCTCATCGACAGCTACACGGGGGCGCAGTTGCCGCCGCATGTGTGGGCGGTCGCGACGGGCTGGGCGCTGCTCTGCGGAGTGGCCGGTTTCGTGTACTTCTGGAAGGCGGAGGAGACGTACGGACGTGGCTGACCTCAAGAGTTCCCTCGCGGACGACCGCGTTCCGACCGTCGTCGTGGACGACGTCCACATCACGTACACCGTCAACGGCGCGCGGACCGGTCGGGGCAGCGCGACCTCCGCGCTCAGCCGGATCACCACGCGCCGCCGTACCCCCGGCGCACGCCAGGTGCACGCCGTGAAGGGGGTGAGCTTCGCCGCGTACAAGGGCGAGGCGATCGGCCTGATCGGCTCCAACGGCTCGGGGAAGTCCACCCTGCTCAAGGCCATCGCGGGCCTGCTCCCGCCGAGCCGGGGCAAGGTCCACACGCAGGGCCAGCCGTCGCTGCTCGGGGTGAACGCGGCCCTGATGGGCGATCTGACCGGCGAACGGAACGTGGTGCTGGGCGGACTCGCGATGGGCATGACGCGCCGGCAGATCCGCGAACGCTACGACGACATCGTCGACTTCTCCGGCATCAACGAGAAGGGCGACTTCATCACGCTGCCGATGCGCACGTACTCCTCCGGCATGGGGGCCAGGCTCCGCTTCTCCATCGCCGCCGCCAAGAGCCACGACGTCCTGCTGATCGACGAGGCGCTGTCCACGGGCGACGCGAAGTTCCAGCGCCGCAGCAAGGAGCGCATCCAGGAACTGCGCGCCGAGGCGGGCACGGTGTTCCTGGTCAGCCACAGCAACAAGTCGATCACCGAAACCTGTGACCGGGCACTGTGGCTGGAGGCGGGCACGCTACGGATGGACGGCCCGGCGAAGGAAGTAGTGGCAGCGTACGAGGCATTCACGAAGCGCAAGTAGCCCACCACCACCCACGCGCTTCCCCGCCGTCCGGCCACATCCAGCCCGTCCGGCGTTCGAGGACGAAGCCCCGGCCGAGGGGCGCCCGGCGCTTCTCGGCCCGCCCGCACCAACCCCGGCCCGTCCGGCGTTCGAGGACGGACCCCACGCCGAGGGGGCCGGCGTCCGAACAGACCCCGGCCCCCACCCCCGTACGGCACCCCCTACGCGTGCGTGCGCAACAACGTCCGCATAGTCCGCATGGCCACCGACAGATTCGCCAGATCGAACGCGTCCGACCCCTGGATCTCCTCCAGCGTCGACCGCGACCGGGCCAGGATCGCCGCGTTCTTCTCCTCCCACGCCCGGAACCGCTCCTCCGGCGTGGCGGACTCGTCGCCCACGCTCAGCACGTCCGAGGTGAGCGCCGCGTGGGCCGCGTACAGGTCCTCGCGGATGGAGGCGCGGGCCATGGACTGCCAGCGGTCGGCCCGCGGCAGCTCGATGATCCGGTCCATCAGCTGGGTGATCCGCAGCCGGTCCGCGAGGTCGTAGTACACCTCGGCGACCTCCAGCGGGTCCTTGCCCGTCCGGTCCGCGATGGCGACGATGTCCAGCGCCGGGAAGGCGGAGGAGAACCCGGCCACCCGGACCGCCAGCTCGCTCGGGACGCCCGCCGAGGTCAGCTCGTCCAGGATCGAGTGGTACCAGTCCAGGTCCGCGCCCTTGAGCAGCTTGGGCAGCTCGTTCCAGACCTGCTCGACCCCGTCCCGGAACCCTTCGATGGTCTCCGCGATGGCGACGGGCTGCGGCCGGTTGCCCAGCAGCCAGCGCGAACCGCGCTCCACCAGCCGGCGCGAGTGCAGCCGGATCCGGGTCTGGACGTCGGCGGCGACCTCGTTGTCGAGGGCCTCGACCGCGTCCCACACCGACGACAGGCCGAAGATCTCGCGTGCCGTGAACTGGGCCCGCACGACCTCCTCCAGCGACGCCCCGGTCTCCTCCCGGAGCCGGTGCAGGAAGGTCGAACCGGCGGAGTTCACCGTGTCGTTGACCAGCACCGTCGTGATGATCTCGCGGCGCAGCGCGTGCCCGTCCACCGCCTCGGGGAACCGCTCGCGCAGCTGGGTCGGGAAGTAGGCGTGCACGAGCTTCTGGAGGTGCGGGTCGTCGGGCAGGACGGTGGAGATGAGCTCGTCGGCCGCCGTGATCTTGGTGTAGGCGATCAGCACCGCCAGCTCGGGCTGGCTGAGCCCCTTGCCGTTGCCGAGCAGCTCGCGGATCTGCCGGTCGGCGGGCAGGAACTCCAGCGCCCGGTCGAGCGCGCCGTCGCGCTCCAGGCGTCGCATGAAGCGCTGCTGGGCGTGGAGCAGGGAGGGGGCCTGCGCGCAGGCGTTGGAGAGGGCGACGTTCTGCGCGTAGTTGTTGCGCAGGACGAGCGAGCCGACCTCCTCCGTCATCTCGGCGAGCAGCTGGTTGCGCTGCTTGACGGTCATGTCGCCGTCCCGGACCAGGCCGTTGAGCAGGATCTTGATGTTCACCTCGTGGTCGGAGGTGTCCACACCGGCGCTGTTGTCGATCGCGTCGGTGTTGATCCGGCCGCCGTTGCGGGCGAACTCGATGCGGCCGAGCTGGGTCGCGCCGAGGTTGCCGCCCTCGCCGACGACCTTGGCCCGCAAGTCCTCGCCGTTGACGCGGATGGCGTCGTTGGCCTTGTCGCCGACGTCGGCGTTCGACTCGGGGACGGCCTTGATGTACGTGCCGATGCCGCCGTTCCACAGGAGGTCGACGGGAGCCTTGAGGATGGTCTGCATCAGGTCGGCGGGCGTCATCTTGCTCACCGACGCGTCGATGCCGAGGGCTTCGCGGATGTGGTTGTTCAGCGGGATCGACTTGGCGCTGCGGGGGTGGACGCCGCCCCCCGGGGAGAGCAGGCCCGTGTCGTAGTCGGCCCAGGAGCTGCGGGGCAGGTCGAAGAGGCGGCGGCGCTCGGCGTAGGAGGTCGCGGCCTCCGGCTTCGGGTCGATGAAGATGTGCCGGTGGTCGAAGGCGGCGACCAGGCGGATGTGCTCGGAGAGCAGCATCCCGTTGCCGAACACGTCACCGGACATGTCCCCGACGCCGACGACGGTGAAGTCCTCGGTCTGGGTGTCGTGGCCCAGCTCCCGGAAGTGCCGCTTGACGGACTCCCACGCGCCCCGGGCGGTGATGCCCATCCCCTTGTGGTCGTAGCCGGCCGAGCCGCCGGAGGCGAACGCGTCGCCGAGCCAGAAGCCGTACGCGACGGCGACCTCGTTGGCGATGTCGGAGAAGCTCGCGGTGCCCTTGTCGGCGGCGACGACGAGGTAGGTGTCGTCCTCGTCGTGGCGGACGACGTCGGCGGGCGGCACGACCTCGCCGGCGACCATGTTGTCGGTGATGTCGAGCAGCGCCGAGATGAACGTGCGGTAGGCGGCGATGCCCTCGGCGAACCAGGCGTCCCGGTCCACGGACGGGTCCGGGAGCTGCTTGGCGACGAAGCCGCCCTTGGCGCCCACGGGCACGATGACGGTGTTCTTCACCATCTGCGCCTTGACCAGGCCGAGCACTTCGGTACGGAAGTCCTCACGCCGGTCCGACCAGCGCAGCCCGCCCCGGGCGACCTTGCCGAAGCGCAGGTGGACGCCCTCGACGCGCGGCGAGTAGACCCAGATCTCGTACGCCGGGCGGGGCGCGGGCAGGTCCGGGATGGCCTGCGGGTCGAACTTCATCGAGACGTACGCGTGCGGGGCGCCGTCGTCCGCGTTCTGGAAGAAGTTGGTGCGCAGGGTCGCCTTGATGACGGTGAGGAAGGACCGCAGGATCCGGTCCTCGTCCAGCGAGGCGACCTGGTCCAGGGCCCCGTCCAGCTCCTCCAGGAGTCCGTCCGTCAGCTCGGTGCCCGCGCTCTGGCGGCCCGGCGACATCCGGGCCTCGAAGAGCGAGACGAGCAGCCGGGTGGTGTGGACGTTGTTGCGGAGCGTGGTCTCCATGTAGTCCTGGCTGAACATCGCGCCGGCCTGCCGCAGGTACTTCGCGTAGGCGCGCAGCACCATGGACTGACGCCAGTTCAGCCCCGCGCCGAGGACCAGCGCGTTGAAGCCGTCGTTCTCCGCCTCGCCCTTCCAGACGGCGGCGAACGCCTCCTGGAAGCGGGCGCGGGCGTCGTCGGCGAGGTGGCCGGTGTGGCCGTTGGTCTGCGGCATCCGCAGCCCGAAGTCGTAGATCCAGGCGTGCGTGCGGTCGGCGCAGCGCAGCTCGTACGGTCGCTCGTCGACGACCTCGACGCCGAGCTGCTGGAGCGCGGGGAGGACGGCGGAGAGGGAGACCTGCTCGCCGGTCCGGTAGATCTTGAAGCGGCGCTCGCCGGGGGCCGCGCCGACCGGCTCGTACAGGCTGAGGGCGAAGTCCTTCTCGCCCTCCCTGAGGGTTTCGAGGTGGACCAGGTCGGCCACGGCGGCGCGCGGCGAGTGGTCGGCCTTGTAGCCCTCGGGGAAGGAGTGGCCGTACTGGCGCTGGAGTTCGGCGGCGCGCTCCTCGCCCAGTTCGGCGTTGAGCGCCTCGGAGAAGCCGTCCGCCCAGGAGCGGGCGGCCTCGACGAGGCGGGCCTCGATGCGGTCGGCGTCGGCGTCGGTGAGGTGCGCCAGCTCGGTGCCGGCCGGGACGCGGACGACGAAGTGCAGCCTGGAGAGAATCGATTCGGTGTTCCAGGCGGTGAAGTCGACGTTGGTGCCGCCGAGCTCCTCCTTGAGGATGTCGATCAGCCGCAGACGCACGCCGGTGGTGTAGCGGTCGCGCGGCAGGTAGACGATCGCGGAGTAGTAGCGCCCGTACTCGTCCTGGCGCAGGTAGAGCCGCAGCCGGCGGCGCTCCTGGAGGTAGAGGACGGAGGTGACGATGGAGCGGAGCTGGTCGACGGGGGTCTGGAACAGCTCGTCGCGCGGGTAGGTCTCCAGGATCTGGAGCAGGTCGCGGCCGTCGTGGCTGTTGTACGAGAAGCCCGCGCCCTCCACCACTTCGGCGACCTTGCGGCGGATGACGGGCACCCGGCGCACGGACTCGGTGTAGGCGGCGGAGGAGAAGAGGCCGAGGAAACGGCGCTCGCCGACGACGTTGCCCTTGGCGTCGAACTTCTTCACGCCGACGTAGTCGAGGTAGCTGGGGCGGTGCACGGTGGCCCGGCTGTTGGCCTTCGTCAGGACGAGGAGCTTGTGCTCGCGGGCCTTGGCGCGGGCGTCGGCGGGCAGCCGGTCGAAGGACGGGCTGACGGGGTGGTCCTCGTCCTCGCTGTGGTGCGGGTCGGAGCGCAGGATGCCGAGCCCGGTGCCCGGCACGGCGGCGAGCGCGTCGCTGTCCCGGAGCTCGTACTCCCGGTAGCCGAGGAAGGTGAAGTGGTCGGCGGCCAGCCAGCGCAGCAGCTCGCGGGCCTCCTCGACCTCCTCGTCGGCGAGGTCGTCCAGCGGTTCGCCCGGCAGGTCGTCGGCGATCCTCAGGGCGGCGTCGCGCATCTTCCCCCAGTCCTCGACGGCCTCCCGTACGTCGGACAGGACGCGTCGCAGGTCGGTGGTGATCTGCTGGAGGTCGGCGCGGTCGGTCTCGCGGTCGATCTCGACGTGGATCCAGGACTCGACGAGCGCGTCGTGCGGCAGCTCGGCCTGGCCGTTCTTGCGGCCCCGGGAGGTGTTCGGGGTGCCGGGACCGCCGGAGAGGACCTCGATGAGCTTGCCCGTGACATCGCGGCGGACGGTGACCTGCGGGTGGATCACGACGTGGATGCCGCTCCCCTGCCGGGAGAGCTCGTTGGTGACGGAGTCCACCAGGAAGGGCATGTCGTCGGTGACGACCTCGACGACCGAGTGGCGGCAGGTCCAGCCGTTCTCCTCGACGGTCGGGCTGTGCACGCGGACGTTGGCGGTGCCCTGCGGGCGGTTCTCGGCCAGCCGGTAGTGCGAGGCGGCGGCGCCGTAGACATCGACCGGGTCCCGGCCGCCGAGGTCCTCGGGAGCCGTATGCAGGTAGTAGCGCTGAAGGTAGGCGAGCACCGCGTCCTGACCCGGACGGGCGTCCTCGTCGGCCCCGGAGGCGGCGACCCGCACCCGGGGGGTACCGCCCGGGCCGCCGACACCACCGCCCGGGCTGTGGTCAGCTACCTGGGCCGCCCGTGCGAGCTGCTCGGCCTTGGCTTCGTCCAGCTTGGTCTGCATGTCCTCTGGCTCCTGTCGCGCGCCGTTGCGTGACGTAGGTGAGAAAAACGACGTACCGCCATGACGCGGGGTTTCCGGTCTGGGACGACGCTATGCCGCTTCGAGAGTCACCCGGGACCACATGGGCCGTTTGTGACGGCCGGTCCGGGTTCGGAAGATCGCGGATCGCCCGGGTGCGGTGGCACTCCGGGCGGCGGCCGGGGGCTTCGCTGCCCCCGAGGCGTATCGCGCTGATCACGGGACCAGGCTATCGCCCCTTCACCCCACCCCGTCATGAGCCGCATTTGTCCAAAAGAAGAAACTGAACTTGGCCACTTCGGACAGCAAGGAGCCGCGCTTGGAGTGCCGCCGCGAGAACGCTGTAACCCCCGTCACTCCCGTCACCCCGAGAACGTCTCCGCGAGCGCGACCGCCTCCCCCAGGCTGTCCACCACCGGCACCCCCGCGGCCTCCAGGCTGCTCCGGCTGTGCGACCCCCCGGTGTACAGCACCGCCCGCGCCCCCACATGCGCCGCGGCCACCGCGTCGTCCACCGCGTCCCCGATGACCACCGAGTTCTCCGGGGATATCCCGCCCAGGCCCGCCAGCGCCTCGAAATGCCGCTCCATGTGGAGCGCCTTGCTGCCGCCCGAAGGGCCCGTACGCCCGTCGACGCGGACGAACCGGGGCTCGATCCCGTACCCCCGCACCACGGGCACGAGGTGCTCGTGCCCGTACATGCTCAGCAGGGACTGGCTGTGTCCGGCCTGCTGCCATCGGGTCAGCAGCTCCTCCACTCCGGTGGTGAGTCCGCAGACCACCCGGTGCTCCGCGTAATACCGGTGGAAGATGTCGTCCATCCGCTCCCACTCGGCCTCGGTGGGCAGCCGGCCCAGGAGCCGCTCGTAGAAGCGGGGTATCGGCACGCAGTACATCTCGCGGTACTGCTCCAGCGTGAGCGGCGCGAGCTCGACCTCGGCGAACGCGGCGTTCGTCGCGTGGATGACGGCGTGGATGTCGTCGAGCAGCGTGCCGTTCCAGTCCCAGACCAGATGCGTGCGTGTCTTACCGGATGTCATGAAGAAAACGTACCCGCCGGGTATGACAACGCAGAAGCGCAGGCCGGTGAAGCCGGCCGGGCTAGCCGATGAGCTGCGGAATCTCCTGCACGCCGAACCAGAGCAGCTCGTGGTCCTCCGCACCGTCCACCGTGAACCGCGCGTCGTCGTCCCCGAGGTCCGCCGCCCCCAGGGCCGCCGCGGCGGCCGCCACGTCCTTCTCGGCCTCGTCGGCGTCCACGTGCACCGCGGCGGCCTTGGCCAGCGGCAGCGCGGCGGCGATGCGCACCTCGCCCAGCGAGGCGGCGCTCAGCGCCTGGTCGGGGTCGGCGACGGCGGCCCCGTCCGGCACGTCGACGGCGACGACGATCCGGCGACGGGCCTCGCCGGGGTCGCCGGCGATCAGGCGGAGCGAGGCGGCGGCGGCCCGGCTGAGCGCCGCGTACTCCAGCTCCTCGATGTCGTCGGAGACGTACCACTCGCGCAGCCCGGGGGTGACCGCGTAGGCCGTCAGCGGTCCCGGGCCGACCTCGCCGGCCGCGTGTGCCGCTGCGAGACCGGAGAGGGTCAGGGGGACGTACACGCGCATGGCAGGCCGCTTTCGTAGTCGGAGACGTCTTCAGGATACGTGGGGGCCGTCCCCTTTCGGGTTTCGGCAACCGGGGGCCTCCGTCCACCCGCAGCGCCCCGTCACCCCGGCGGCAGCCCTTGCGGCACAAGGCCCATGACCCGGATAGGTGAATCCGCCCGTGCCCCTGACCGGGTACGGGAGGCCCTTGCGATGTTGTCGGCCGTCCCCGTAGAAGGTCCCCAGCAAAAGTTACCGCCCGGTATTCACCGGGCCCGGTTCACGGGGGCGATGAACATGAGCACGGACAGCACGAGGCCCGCCGGCCGACGCGACCAGCGCAGGCCCGGGGCCGTACCTCACCAGCGGTCCCGGCGGCT
Source organism: Streptomyces sp. cmx-18-6 (assembly GCF_046548915.1). Classification (NCBI taxonomy): domain Bacteria; kingdom Bacillati; phylum Actinomycetota; class Actinomycetes; order Kitasatosporales; family Streptomycetaceae; genus Streptomyces; species Streptomyces sp. cmx-18-6. The sequence continues at coordinate 1,121,646 of NZ_JAEBEP010000001.1, forward strand.
CCCGCCGCGGCCCCACCAGTGGTTCGCCGAACGGCTGCTCGCGGTCCTCAGCGGCCAGCGCCCGGTCCACTGGATGCTCGGCCACACCATCGGCGACGCCTACGACCAGCTCGCCGAACTGGCCCCCAGCACCCCGCTCGGAGCCGCCCGGGGCCACCGCCCCGTCCTGCGCCACTGCCACGGCGCCCAGCCCGCCACCGGCGTGGTCGAGGCGTTCGCCAGCATCACGGCGGGCGACCGGGTGCAGGCCATGGCCTTCCGCCTGGAACAGGGCGCCGACCAGCGCTGGCGCTGCGCGGCCGTGGAGCTGGGCGGCGAACGCCTCACCGCCGGGCGTCCAGGCCCCCGGTGACCCCCGCGACGCGGCCGGGGCCGGACACCTGGTGGTGTCCGGCCCCGGCCGTACCGCTCGACGGAGAAGCTCCCGCGGGAAGGAGACCCCCCGCCCCGGTGCTACTCCTTACGACGCTACTTCTTACGACGGCGACCGCCGCCGCCACCGCTCTTCTGCGCCTTGCGGCGCTCCGCACGCGTCATGCCGTCCGAGGAACCGGCCCGCGCGCCGTCAGGGTCGTTGGCGAAGTCGCCCTCGACGACACCGCCCTCCCCGTCCACCGTGGGGGCGGAGAAGTGCAGCCGGTCGGGGCGCTGCGGGGCCTCCAGGCCCTTGGCCCGGATCTCCGGACGCGCGGTGGCGGGCGCGTCCTCCTTGGAGAGGGAGGTGCGCTCGGCCGCGTCCTGCACGGGAACCTCCTCGACCTGCTGCTCGACCTGGACCTCCAGGTTGAACAGGTAGCCGACGGACTCCTCCTTGATGCCCTCCATCATGGCGTTGAACATGTCGAAGCCCTCGCGCTGGTACTCGACCAGCGGGTCCTTCTGCGCCATGGCCCGCAGGCCGATGCCCTCCTGGAGATAGTCCATCTCGTAGAGGTGCTCACGCCACTTGCGGTCCAGCACGGAGAGCACCACGCGCCGCTCCAGCTCACGCATGATGTCGGGGCCGAGCGTCTTCTCACGCTCCTCGTACTGCTCGTGGATGTCGGTCTTGACCGACTCGGCGATGAACTCGGCGGTGACGCCCGCCAGGTCCCCGGCCGCGTCCTCCAGCTCGTCGACGGTGACCTTCACCGGGTAGAGCTGCTTGAAGGCGCCCCACAGCCGGTCGAGGTCCCACTCCTCGGCGAAGCCCTCGGAGGTCTCCTGCCGGATGTAGTCGTCGATCGTGTCGTCCATGAAGTGCCGGATCTGGTCCTGGAGGTCCTCGCCCTCCAGGACACGACGGCGCTCGCCGTAGATGACCTCGCGCTGCCGGTTGAGCACCTCGTCGTACTTCAGGACGTTCTTACGCGTCTCGAAGTTCTGCTGCTCGACCTGCGACTGGGCGGAGGCGATGGCACGGGTGACCATCTTGTTCTCGATCGGCACGTCGTCCGGGACGTTCGCCATCGACATGACGCGCTCGACCATCTGGGCCTTGAACAGACGCATCAGGTCGTCGCCCAGCGACAGGTAGAAGCGGGACTCGCCCGGGTCGCCCTGACGGCCGGAACGACCGCGCAGCTGGTTGTCGATACGGCGCGACTCGTGCCGCTCCGTGCCCAGCACGTACAGCCCGCCGAGCTCCTTGACCTCTTCGAACTCCGCCTTCACGGCCAGCTCGGCCGCCTCCAGCGCGGCGGGCAGCGCGGCCGCCCACTCCTCGACGTTCTCCACCGGGTCGAGGCCGCGCTGACGCAGCTCCGCCTCGGCGAGGTCGTCGGGGTTGCCGCCGAGCTTGATGTCAGTGCCTCGGCCGGCCATGTTCGTGGCGACCGTGACCGCGCCCTTGCGACCGGCCTGGGCGACGATCGTCGCCTCCCGGTCGTGCTGCTTGGCGTTGAGGACCTCGTGCTGGACACCGCGCTTGGAGAGCTGCTGCGAGAGGTACTCGGACTTCTCGACCGAGGTGGTGCCGACCAGGATCGGCTGGCCCTTCTCGTGCTTCTCGGCGATGTCGTCGACGACGGCCGCGAACTTGGCGACCTCGGTGCGGTAGATCAGGTCCGACTGGTCGGCCCGGACCATCGGCCGGTTCGTCGGGATCGGCACCACGCCGAGCTTGTAGATCTGGTGGAACTCGGCGGCCTCGGTCATCGCCGTACCGGTCATGCCGGAGAGCTTGTCGTAGAGGCGGAAGAAGTTCTGCAGGGTGATCGTGGCGAGGGTCTGGTTCTCGTCCTTGATGTCCACCCCTTCCTTCGCCTCGATCGCCTGGTGCATGCCCTCGTTGTAGCGGCGGCCGGCGAGGATACGGCCGGTGTGCTCGTCGACGATCATGACTTCGCCGTCGATGACGACGTAGTCCTTGTCCTTCTTGAACAGTTCCTTGGCCTTGATGGCGTTGTTCAGGTAGCCGACGAGCGGGGTGTTGACCGACTCGTAGAGGTTGTCGATGCCGAGCCAGTCCTCGACCTTGGCGACACCGGTCTCGTGGATGGCCACGGTCCGCTTCTTCTCGTCGACCTCGTAGTCGCCGGTCTCCTCGATGCCCTTGAGCTGGTTGCCCGGCTCACCCTTGGTGAGACGCGTGACCAGCTTGGCGAAGTCGCCGTACCACTTGGTGGCCTGGTCGGCCGGGCCGGAGATGATCAACGGCGTACGGGCCTCGTCGACCAGGATCGAGTCGACCTCGTCGACCACGGCGAAGTTGTGGCCGCGCTGGACGAGCTCGTCCTTGGACCACGCCATGTTGTCGCGGAGGTAGTCGAAACCGAACTCGTTGTTCGTGCCGTACGTGATGTCGCAGGCGTACTGCTCCCGGCGCTGGGCCGGGGTCATGTTGGAGACGATGCAGCCGATGGTCAGGCCCAGGAACTTGTGGACGCGTCCCGTCAGCTCGGAGTCACGCTCGGCGAGGTAGTCGTTGACCGTGATCAGGTGCACGCCCTTGCCCGAGAGGGCGTTGAGATACGAGGGCAGGGTGCCGACGAGGGTCTTGCCCTCACCGGTCTTCATCTCGGCCACATAGCCGAGGTGCAGGGCGGCTCCGCCCATCATCTGTACGTCGTAGTGACGCTGTCCGAGGACGCGCTTGGCGGCCTCACGGACCGTGGCGAACGCTTCGGGAAGCAGGTCGTCCAGGCTCTCGCCGTCCGCGTACCGTTCCTTGTACTCGTCGGTGAGCGCCCGCAGCTCGGCGTCGGAGAGGTTGACGAAGTCCTCTTCGATGGAGCTGACCTGGTCCGCGATGCGGTGCAGTTTGCGCAGGATCTTGCCTTCGCCTGCACGCATGAGCTTGTTGAAGACGGACACTGAGGCTGGTCTCCTTGCCGGTCGGGCCTGGCACTGGGTCGTTTGATGGACTCTGGCGCGGGCACGGCAGGTGGGCCCCACCGCAACGGCCATCGTAAGCGAGGACACCACCGCGTCGGGAGGGCTGCCGCCGCGTGGACCTCGCCGCACCCTCAACGGACAACGGACCAGAGGCGCGGAAGGTGCCGGGAAGCCCGAAAAGTGCTCGCATCGCGGGTCCCCGCTCACGAGAATCACTCTATGGAGCCGATCACTCTCGCCACGCGACGCCTTCTTCTGAGGCCGTTCGCACCGCAGGACACCTATCGGGTGCACGCGGCCTGTCAGGACCCGGACATCCAGCGCTGGACGGTGATCCCCTCCCCGTACCGGCTCACCGACGCCGAGCTGTTCACCGCGAAGCTCGCCCCGGCGGGCTGGCGGGACGACTCCTCCTACAGCTTCGCCCTGGTGCTGCCGGAGACCGGGACGCTCGTCGGGGCGCTCGGCATCGACCGCCGCAGCCGGCCGGGGACGTACGAGGTCGGCTACTGGGGCGCCAAGGAGCACCGCGGTCGCGGATACGTCACCGAGGCGGTGCTCGGCTCCGCCCGCTGGGCCTTCACCTCACTCGGGGCGGACCGGCTGGAGTGGCGGGCCGAGACCGGCAACCTGGCCTCCCGCGCCGTCGCACTGCGGGCGGGGTTCCGGCTGGAGGGGGAGCAGCGGTCCGGGCTGCTCAACAAGGGCGTGCGGCGCGACGCCTGGACGGCGGCCCTGCTCCCGTCCGACCTGGGGCTCCCCGGCGCCCACCCGTACCTCCCCGGGAGCGCCGCTCTTCCCGGGGAGCACGCCGGACGGCCCGCAGACGCCCCGGATTCCGCGCGCTGAGGCGGCGGCCGGACCGGGCTCGACCGGTCAGGGGGTGCGGGAGCAGGATCGGGCCCCCCGCTGTCAGTGGCGCGGTCTAGGGTTCGACGTATGACGCCTGTGCCTCCTCCCGCAGTCGAACTCTCCGCCGACCAGGCCCGACGCATAGCGCTGCGCGCCCAGGGCTTCCTGGGGGCCCCGGACCGCCGGGCGGGGGTGCCCGGGGTGCTGCGCCACCTCGGGGCCGTCCAGCTGGACACCATCTCGGTGCTGGCCCGCTCGCACGAGCTGATCCCGTACGCCCGGCTCGGCGCGGTGGGCCGGCGCACGGTGGAGGAGGCGTACTGGTCGGGCGGCCGCTCCTTCGAGTACTGGTCGCACGCCGCGTGCATCCTGCCCGTCGAGGAGTGGCCGCACTTCGCGTTCCGCCGCCGCGCCTACCGGGCCCGTCCCAACTGGCACCACGATCTGCCGGACGGCGTGTACGACACGGTGATCAAGCAGTTGCGCGACGAGGGCCCGTTGACCGCGACGGAGCTCGGCGGCGCGAAGAACGGCGGGGAGTGGTGGGACTGGTCGGCCTCCAAGGTCGCCGTCGAGCGGGCCCTGATGTACGGCGAGGTGGTGTGCACCGAGCGGCGCGGCTGGAAGCGGATCTACGACCTCGCCGAGCGGGCCGTCCCGGACGCCGTGCTCCACGACGACCTGAGCGACGCCGAGTGCCGGCGGCGGCTGGTCGCGCTGGCCGGCAAGTCGCTGGGGGTCGGCACCCGCAGCGACATCGCGGACTACCACCGGCTGCGGGGCGAGGAGTTCGACGCGGTGGTCGCGGACTCGGGTCTGGTGCCGGTCGCGGTGGAGGGCTGGGCCAAGCCCGCCTGGGCGGACCCGGAGGCTCTGGCCACCGAGCCGCGCGGACGCCACCGTACGACGCTGCTGTCCCCGTTCGACTCCCTGGTCTGGGAACGGGCGCGTACGGAGCGGATCTTCGGCTTCACGCACCGGCTGGAGGCGTACGTCCCCAAGCCGAAGCGGATCCACGGCTATTTCGCGATGCCGCTGCTGGCGGGCGGGAAGCTCCAGGGCCGCGTCGACCCGGCGCGCGAGGGCGCCACGCTGGTCGTCCGGCAGGCGTCCCTGATCGGCCCGAAAGCGGTGGTCCCGATGGCCGAGGCCCTGGTGGAGGCGGCGTCCTGGGTGGGCTGCACGGACGTCCGGCTGGAGCGGATCGACGCCCCGGAGCTGCGCGACCCGCTCAGGGACGAGATCGGCCGGGCGCTGCGACGGGCCGGCCGCTGAGGCGACGGGCCGTGGCCCCTACCTGATCTCGAGGATCTTCTCGCGCATCGCGTAGACCACGGCCTCCATGCGGGAGTGCAGCTGCAGTTTCTCCAGGATATTGCGGACGTGGTTCTTCACCGTGTTCTCGGAAATGAACAACTCCTTGGCGATATCCCGGTTGTTCATACCGGTCGCCACGAGTTTGAGGACTTCCAGTTCCCGTTCGGTCAGCCGGGGCGCGGGGACGAGCCGGCGCTCGTCGGTGCGCTGGATCATCGATTTGAACTCGGTGAGCAGCTTGGAGGCCATGGAAGGGCTGATCTGGGACTGCCCGTCAGCGACGGCGCGAATGGCCGTCGCCACCTCGTCGGTGGAGATCTCCTTGAGGAGGTATCCGGTGGCGCCCGCCTTGATCGCGTCGTAGAGGTCGGCTTCCTCGTCGCTGATCGTCAGCATGATGATCTTGGCGCTGGGGGCCACTTCCTTGATGGCGGTGCAGGCTTCGATGCCGCCGCGTTTGGGCATCCGCACATCCATCAGAATGATGTCGGGCAGCAGGTCGGCCGCCTTGTCGACCGCCTCCGAACCGTCTGCGGCCTCACCGACGACCTGGATGTCCTCCTCGTGCGCGAGGACGATCTCCAGGCCCCTGCGGAACAGCGCGTGGTCGTCGACCACGAGGACCCGGATCGGCTCCTTGCGCGACGCACCGCCGGTGTCGCCGCCGGCGCGATCGCCGTCGTCACCGGAATCATTCACGTCGCGCACGGGCCCGAAGGTGTCCGCCATCGTTCCTCCCCCTGAAGGCCACGGCCTGAGTCATCAGTCGTCCGCCAACGGCACTGCACCGACCGCCGATTGGCTTGGGCCGCCATGATTCCATGCCGGAGCGTCCATGCGGTGATCGTCGGCTCGCACACAGGTGCCCCCGGTGGCGTGAAAACGCTCCAGGGGCACCGGGACGGTGTGGTGTCAGCCGCCGAGCGCGCCGCCCGCGCCGCCTGCCTCGTCAGCGGCGAGCGGGTCGGTCCTCAGGTGGATGACGCCGTAGTCGTACGCGTGTCGCCGGTAGACGACACTGGGCTCCTTCGTCTCGGCGTCGACGAACAAGTAGAAGTCGTGCCCGACCAGTTCCATCTCATAGAGCGCCTGGTCGAGCGCCATGGGCGCGGCGGTGTGGGTCTTCTCGCGCATCACGAGCGGCCCTTCGCCCTGCACCTCGAGCGAACCGATCTTCGTGGTCGGCACGGGCTCGGACGGCTGCTCCCCGACCAGCTCGCCGTCCTCGTCGAACGAGGCGACGCCCGGCACCACGTCCCCGACCTCGGCAGCAGACAGACGGCCGTTGCCGCGGCGGCTGAAACGCTTGTCGTGCTGCTTGCGCAGCCGGGCCTCCAGCTTTCCGGTGGCCAGGTCGAGCGCTGCGTAAGGGTCGCCCGCCGCCGCCTCCGCCCGGATGACCGGACCCCGCGAGCGGAGTGTGATCTCCACCCGGTCGGAACGGTCGGCCTGACGGGGATTCGGCTCCTTGGACACCTCGACGTCGAGGCTGATCACCTTGCCGTCGAACTTCTGGATCTTGTCCAGCTTCAGCTTCTCGGCCACGTGCTTGCGGAACCGCTCGGGCACCTCGGTCTTGCGGCCCTTGACGACGATGTCCACGCAGAACTCCGTTCCCGGATCGCCCCGCTTCGATGGCGGAGCATCTCCCTTTTGCACCCGGCCCCGGCGATCACCAGGGCCTCGGACTCGGTGACTTTCGCCTCCTCCTCCCCCGTCGGAGAGGTCACTACCCCACCGACTCGAGTGCTTACGATCTCTCTGGTGGGTTACCTGCCCGAAAGCTGATGGTGCATTCATCGAGGTCCGGCATTCACCGTTCCCCACAACTGAACATAGCCTGCGCACCACGGTGTCGGCACCCGCTACTGGCACGTACCTCCGTTCAGGGGGCAACGCCCTCTTCTTACCTGCAACGATGCGAGTCATCGGTCAGTTCCGGTTTATTTCGAAGGCGGATGGAGAAGCGGATACGACCGCCGCCGCGCACACTCCGCGCCCGGCGGATTCCCGGCCGGCTCCGAGCGCCTCGGCCACGGCCCGTGCCGCTTCGGCCAGCGTCGATCCCGTCGTCAACAGATCGTCCACCAGGACCACCCTCCCGTGGGCGAGCAGCCGTTCTCCTCCTCGGGCCGCCGCCAGGGCCCCGTCGAGATTGGCCCGCCGCCGACGCGCTCCGAGGCCCGATTGATCGGCGACCGCGCGGGTCTGCCGCAGCACCGGGAGCACCCGGGCCGGCGTCCCGGTGCGCCGCAGCTCCCCCGCCGCCGCCCGGGCGATCCGGCGCACCGGGTCATGGCCGCGCGCCGCGGTCGCGGACCGCGCGGAGGGGACGGGCACCAGCAACAGGGGACCCGCGGCTCCCGGCTGCCCCGTCCCGGCCCGTACGGAGGCCGCCAGGGCCCTTCCGAGGGGCGCGGCGAGCCCGAGCACCCCGCGCTCCTTGTGGGCCAGCAGTACCGCACGTACGGCGTTCTCGTAGGGCGCCGCCGCATGGACCGCCGGAAGCCCCGGGGGCCGGGGAGAGGGCCGCACACGGCGGGGCGGCGCACCGTGCAGCGCGGTCCCGCACCGCGCGCACAGCTCCGTACGCGGCCTGCCGCAGCCCGCACAGGCCACCGGCAGGACCAGCCCGGAGACCTCACGCCACCAATCCCGCACGGATCCACTGTGCCCGGCCGCCGAGGGCAGGACCACCCCTGTGGAAAACCCTGCGGGACGGGGGCGCCCGGACGGGGCGACGAGGAACCCCCGGACGGGACAGGCCCCGGATCAGCCCGGGTAGACCAGCGAGGTGCCTTCCTCCAGGACCGTCTGCCAGTTGTCCCCGGGCGAGAGCCTCACGATGCCGTCGCTCTCGGTCTCCGCCATCAGCGGAAGCAGTTCGTCGTCCGCGGCGGCGACCGCCTGGACCTGGTTCACCCCGGGCAGCACCCCGGAGGCCCCGGAGGACGGCGTGGAACCGTCCGCCTGCACGTACCGCACCTGCTGGACGCCCCCCGCCTCCTTGCCGACCACCACGAGGCGGCTGCGGCCGGACCAGGAGATGGCGGTCACGTCCGTGAGCTGCGGCGCGGCCTGGCGCAGGTCCTCGACCGAGATCTCGGGGGCCGCCTGGGACCCCCGTCGTTCGACCCGGCCGATCTTCAGCGTCGTATGCCCGTCCTCCGTCACCAGCAGGGCGATCCGCACCCCGTCCGCCGACATCCGCAGCTCCTTGACGTGCCCGCCGTTCAGACCCGGGACACGCACCTCCTGCGGCTCGCCCTCGCCCTTGACCAGGCGCAGCAACCGCGGTCCGGCCGGGTCGCGGTCGGCGATCCACAGGTCCCCGCGGTCGTCCCAGCTCGGCGGCGACAGCCGGTCGGCGGTCTTCTTCGCCTTGCTGGTCACGACGGGAGCGGCCAGCTCGCCGTCCGCGTTCAAGGGAGCCACGTAGAGGTTCTGGCCGTCCGCCGAGACCGCGGCGGCCCGCAGTTCGTCCCGGGCCACGCCGAGGGAGCCCATCGCCACCGCGCCCGTGCCGAGGGGGCCGAGCACCACCTCGGGGGTGCCGTTGTCCTCGGTGGTGCCGGAAATCCGCTGCACCTTGCCCTTGGCGTCGATGAAGTACTGGCTGTCCGGCCCGCCGGATCCGCTGTCGGAGGAGAACTCCGCCGCCTCGTCCGCGTCCAGCGCGCACAGCCGGCCCCGCCCGCCCTCCAGCTCCACCTGCTCGACCCGCGCCGAGGTCAGGTCGCGGAGGGTGAAGAGCACCTGGGCGGCCATCATCCGGCAGGCTGCCCGGCTCGCCTTGTCGGCCTTCCGGTTGAGCGGCACTTTCAGCACGTTCTGGTCGTCGGGCGCCAGCGCGACGACGCCCTTGCGCAGGGCCGTCCCGGTGGGGAACCGGGAGTCGACGACGGGCCGCAGCCAGTTCGTCGGCCCCTCCAGCAGCGTCCGGACCGTCTGCGTGGCCGTGTCCATGCGCGAGACCGGATCGGTGCGGTTGCGTACGTAGACGGGGTCGGCGACAAGGGTGGACTGCCCGTTCGCCTGCCCGGAGGCGTAGTAGTACTTGTTCACGGAGCGGTAGAGCCGCTTGAAGTCGGACTGTCCCAGCACCAGGCCGTCGGGCACGATGTCGATGCGCCACTCCTGCTTGCCGTCCGCCCCCTTCTCCCGCACCAGGTGCAGGATCTGGGAGTAGTCGGTGGGCGCGAGCGGCTGGTAGGAGCTCTGGGCGTCGACCGCCGCCACCTTCTCGCCGGTCAGCGTGTAGGCGGTCTCGGTTTCCTGGTTCTCCTCGTCCTGGAGCAGGGGCCCGCTGCGGTTGGGCGCCTGGGTGAGGACCGTGGTGCCCTCGCTCGGCTGCCACGTCTGCGCGGCGTCCGCGCTCAGATACTTCCGCGTGGTCCGGAAACCGGGATCGTCACTGGTCATCGACTCCAGGAAGCCGTCGACGATCTCGCTGGGCGCCGCGCCCTCACGGGGCGCGACGGCGTACACCTGCACCTGGGAATCTCCCGGCTGCGAGGCGTCGACCGCCTTCACATCCCCGGTCACCGGCATCGATCCGCACCCGGCGAGCACGATGACGCAGCAGCCGAGCAGCGCGGTCGTCCGCACGCCGCGCCGGTGGCCGCCACGACGGCGGTCAGTACCCACGAGTGGTGTCCTCCTGGTCGGAATTCCGCGCTTGCGAACCTGTGCCGCCGCCGGAGCGCTCCGGGGCCGGACGTGCCACGACGCGGGCGCCGTTGCCGGGCAGCGCCGCCGGGTGCACCGAGGCGGGAGCCGGGTGCGGAACGGTGGACCCTCGGCCCGGCACGGGCAGCGCCGGGCGCTGCGCCGCCCCCGACTGGGTCGGTACGGACCTCAGCCGGTGCTCGTCCGCCGGCGCGGCCTCCTCACGCTCCCGGTCCTCCCGGTTGCGCCGCGAGTCCTCGGGCTCCAGCGGTATGGGCGACCCGCGCAGCGGCTCGTCCGCCGTACGCGGCAGGGTCAGCCGGAACTGGGACCCGCCGCCCGGCTCGCCCCACGCCTGGAGCCAGCCGCCGTGCAGCCGGGCGTCCTCGACGGCGATGGAGAGCCCGAGCCCGGTGCCGCCGGTCGTCCGGGCGCGCGCCGGGTCGGCACGCCAGAACCGGTTGAAGACCCGGGTCGCCTCGCCGGGCTTGAGCCCGACCCCGTAATCCCGTACGGCCACGGCCACAGCCCCCTGGGCCACGCCCATCCGCACGATCACGTCCCGGCCCTCACCGTGCTCGACGGCGTTGACCACGAGGTTGCGCAGCACTCGCTCGACGCGCCGGGCATCGGCCTCGGCTATCACCGGCTGGTCGTCGCCGACGACCAGGATCCGGCTGCCCTTGCGCTCCGCGAGCGGTTCGGCGCCGCCGATCACCCGGTGCACCACGGTCCGCAGGTCTATCGGCTCGGCCTCCAGCGCCGCGGCCCCCGCGTCGAACCGGCTGATCTCCAGCAGGTCCGAGAGCAGCGACTCGAAGCGGTCGAGCTGGTCGCCGAGCAGTTCGGCCGAGCGCGCGGTGATGGGATCGAAGTCGGCGCGCGCTTCATGGATGACGTCGGCGGCCATCCGTACGGTCGTGAGCGGGGTCCTCAGCTCGTGCGAGACGTCGGAGACGAAGCGCCGCTGCATCCGGGAGAGCTCCTCCAACTGCTGGATCTTCAGCTGAAGGTTCTGCGCCATCTTGTTGAAGGCTTCACCGAGCCGGGCGATGTCGTCCTCGCCGGTGACCTTCATGCGTTCCTGGAGCTTGCCGGCGGAGAGCCGCTCAGCGATGCCGGCCGCCATCCGCACCGGTGTGACGACCTGCCGCACCACGAACCAGGCGATGGCTCCGAGCAGCACGACGACGAACAGCCCGGCGGTCGCCAGGGTCGTTCTGACCAGGGTCAGGGACTTCTCCTCCTGCGTGAGCGGGAAGAGGTAATACAGCTCGTAGGGGTGCTGATCGACGTCGTAGAGCCGCTTGCCGACGACGAGGCCGGGCTGCGACTCCTTGCCGTACGAGTACCGGATCAAGGAGTACGTCTGGAACGCCCCCTGCCCCTTGCCCACGTCCTGGCGCAGGCGCTCGGGCACGCTGGACGCCTCGACGCTGCCGGAGCCGCGCGGCGCACGGCTGCTCGCGCCGTCGTTCACCGAGTCCGCGCTGAGCGCGACCACGTTGAAGGCGTTCTTGCCGCCGCTGGCGAGCTGGTCGACGAGCTCGGTGCGCCAGGAGGTGTTGGCGGTCAGGCCGTCGGAGCCGTCGCTGCCCTGCCCGCCCGGGGCCAGTGAGGCGTTCGCCTTCTCCTGGGCGGCGGCGAACCCGCCGGCGGCCTGGGTCTGGGCGGCCTTGCTCTTCGCGTCGAGCAGCCCGTTGCGGACCTGCCCGATCACGACGAAGCCGAGCAGCAGCACCACGGCCATCGACATGAGCAGGGTGCCCGCGACGACGCGGAGCTGCAGGTTGCGCCGCCACAACCGCACGGCGGGCAGCAGCGGACGGCGCACCCACCGCATCAGCAGACGCGGTACGGGCCCGCCGGGCGTCCGGCCCTGGAACAACCGGCCGCCCCGCAGGAAACGGCTCATGCGCGAAGCCTTCCGTCCCGGACCGGCAGCCCGCCCCGCACGGACTCCCGGCTCCCCGGGCTTCGGAGCAGCGCTGCCTTCGGCCATGTCAGCTCGGTCCGGCCTTGTAACCGACCCCTCGGACGGTCACGACGATCTCCGGGCGCTCGGGGTCCTTCTCGACCTTGGAACGCAGCCGCTGGACGTGCACGTTCACCAGTCGGGTGTCGGCCGCGTGGCGGTAACCCCAGACCTGCTCCAGCAGGACCTCACGGGTGAAGACCTGCCACGGCTTACGGGCGAGCGCGACCAGCAGGTCGAACTCCAGCGGAGTCAGGGCGATGGACTGCCCCTCCCGCTTCACGGAGTGACCGGCCACGTCGATGACCAGGTCACCGATGGTCAACTGCTCCGGCGCGGGCTCTTCGGACCGCCGCAGGCGTGCCCTGATCCGGGCGACCAACTCCTTAGGTTTGAACGGCTTGACGATGTAGTCGTCGGCACCTGATTCCAGGCCGACCACGACATCGACGGTGTCGCTCTTGGCAGTGAGCATGACGATCGGCACCCCGGACTCGGCCCTGATCAGCCTGCACACCTCGATGCCGTCCCTTCCGGGCAGCATGAGGTCGAGCAGCACCAGGTCCGGCTTGGCCTCACGAAATGCGGCCAGTGCCTTGTCGCCGTCCGCTACGAACGACGGCTCGAAACCTTCTCCACGCAGCACAATCCCGAGCATCTCGGCCAGTGCGGTGTCGTCGTCGACGACAAGGACGCGTCCCTTCATAATCGACATCATCCCATTAGCTAATCGTTACCTGCGATGACCTGGCACACAGCTCCGCCAGTCCGACCCCCGTGACCGGGGAAATCACACCCTCCTCGGTGACGATCGCCGTGATCAACTCGGGCGGCGTGATGTCGAAGGCCGGGTTGTACGCCGGGGCCCCGAGGGGTGCGACGACCATCCCGCCCCTCTCGCCGTCCGACACGAGCTGCGGAGATGTGATCTCCGTCACTTCTCGCCCGGAACGCTGCTCGACGATGATCGATGTGCCTTCCGCGGTCGCCATGTCCACGGTCGTCGTCGGCGCCACGACGATGAAGGGCACATGGTGGTACTTCGCGAGCACAGCCAACGGATAACTCCCCACTTTGTTGGCCACCGAGCCGTCTGCGGCAATGCGGTCCGCCCCAATGAGTACGGCATCCACCTCACCCGCGGCGAACAGCGAGCCCGCCGCACCGTCCGTGAGCACGCTGTACGCCATCCCGCCGCGCGCCGCCTCGAACGCCGTCAGCCTCGCCCCCTGGAGCAGCGGCCGGGTCTCGTCCACCCACAGCCGCCGCAGCCGCCCCTGCCGGTGCGCCCGCAGAGCCACCGCGAACGCCGTCCCCTCCCCGCCGGAGACCAGCGCCCCCGTGTTGCAGTGGGTCAGCAGCTGATAGCCGCCGCCCGGCGTCAGCTCCTCCAGCAGCCTCACCCCGTGCTCCGCCATGCGCCTGCTGGCCCGGGCGTCCTCCTCGTGCAGGGCCCGCGCCTCGGCCAGCGCCGCCGCAGCGGCCGCCTCGCCCCCCGCGCCCTTCCCGGCGGCCGCCCCGTAGGCCGCCGCCACCCGTCGTACTCCGTAACCGAGGTTCACGGCGGTGGGCCGCGCCCGCTCCAGCAGGCCCGTGGCCTCCGCCACGTCGTAGCCCCGTGCCGCCGCGAGCGCCACCCCGTACCCCCCGGCGATGCCGAGCAGCGGAGCCCCTCGTACCGCCAGCGTCCGGATCGCCCGCACCAGCGCGGGCACATCCGTGCACACCAGCTCGACCTCCTCCGCGGGCAGCCGCGTCTGGTCGAGGAGCACCAGCACGGGACCTTCCGGAAGCTCGTCCCAACGGAGTACGGAGAGGGCGGGGGGCTCGCTGCCCACCGGCGATTGCGCGTCCTGATCAGCCATCTGCCCAGTCTGCCCGGTGGTCCGCCCGCAACTGAAGGCGCAAAGGACAGAGAGCTCCTGGTCCACCCCGCACCGGCGCGTGGCACGATGGCTGCCAACCTGCCGCCCCGATGAGCGGTCAGGACGGTGAAGGAGCGAGAATGAACGACTCTCCGGGCTGGGCGTCGCCCGGATCTGCCCCCTCCAACGGCCAGGAGGCGGCCATACCCCGCCCCTCCGAGCCCCAGGACGGAAGCGGGGCGACGGGGCAGTGGGCTCCCGCGCAGCCGCCTCCCGGGCAGTGGTCCCCGCCGAGCCACCCCACGAACGGCCCCGGAACACCCCCGCCCGCCCCGGGCTGGGGCGGCAGCCCGCAGCGACCGGGCTGGGGCGGCCCCCCACCGGCGGCCAAGCCCGGCATCATCCCGCTGCGGCCCCTGGGCCTCGGCGAAATCCTCGACGGCTCCGTCTCGGCCCTGCGCGCGCACTGGCGCACCGCACTCGGCTTCAGCCTCGCGGTCTCCGTGATCGTCCAGGTCGCCGTCACGCTCCTGCAGCACTACCTCCTGCCGAAGCCGACCACCGTCGACCCGAACGCCACCGGAACCGAGGCCCTTCGCCAGACCTCCGAATCCGCCCGGACGACGCTGCTCTCGCTCGCTCCGACCTCTCTCCTCACGATGATCGCCACACTGTTCACCGCGTCGATCGTCACCGTGGTGATCAGCCGCTCCGTACTGGGCCGCCCCGTCACACTCTCCGCAGCCTGGGCCGAAGCCCGCCCGCGCGTTCTCCCGCTGATCGGGCTCACCCTGCTGCTGGCCCTGGCCCTCACGGCCATCATGATCGTCGGCATCCTGCCCGGAGTGCTCCTGGGCTCCACGGCCGGGGCGGCGCTCGCCTTCGTCGGCTTCGCCGCCGCCTGCGTCGTGGTCCTCTGGCTGCAGGTCAGCTTCGTCCTCGCCGCCCCCGCCCTGATGCTGGAACGGCAGGGCGTGATCGCCGCGCTGCGCCGGTCGGCGAAGCTGGTCCGCGGCGCCTGGTGGCGCACCTTCGGGATCCTGGCACTGACCTACCTGCTCGTCCTGCTGCTGGTCCTCCTCATCGCCATTCCCTTCACGGTCATCGCGATCGCCGTCGACGGAGTCGCCGTGAGCGACTTCCTCAGCAGCAGCCCGCCTTCGCCCGGCTGGCCCTTCCTGATCGTCACGGGCATCGGCGATGTGATCGTCTCGACGCTGGTCTACCCCTTCCTCGCAGGCGTGATGGCCCTGCTCTACGTGGACCAGCGCATCCGTCGCGAGGCCCTCGACCTCGACCTCGCACGGGCCGCGGGCCTGCCCGGCCACGACACCCCCAGGAGCTGATGGGGTGTCGGGGGCGGGGGGCGCCACAGCGGCACGGCACGTCATCGGCGCGGGCGACACACCCGTGGACACTCCACGCGTCCCCGCCCGGGAAGCGGCCGAGAGCGAGCTGTCCAAGCCGATGTACCACGAGAACGATCCGAACTTCCTCGAACGCGGCCTGAACCAGTTCTGGGACTGGGTCGCCGGCGTGTTCGACGCCGCCGCGGGGGCCGCCCCCGGCGGTCCTATCGGACTGGTCGTCCTCGGGCTCGTCGTCATCGGGCTCGCCGTCGCCCTCTGGTGGCGGCTCGGCACCCCGCAACGCTCCTCCCGTCCCGCGGACGCCCTCTTCGAGAGCGACGGTCCCCGCAGCGCCGCCCAGCACCGCGCCGCGGCCGACGCGCACGCCGCCGCTCTCCGCTGGACCGAAGCCGTCCAGGAACGCATGCGCGCCATCGTCCGCTCACTGGAGGAACGCGCCTTGCTCGACCCCCGCCCCGGCCGGACCGCCGACGAAGCCGCAGCGGAAGCGGGCCGCACCCTGCCCAACCAGGCCACCCGGCTGCGCTCCGCAGCCCGGGACTTCGACGACGTCACATACGGCGGCCGCACCGCGGGCCAACCCACATATCTGGCCCTGCGCGCCCTGGACGACGAGCTCGACGACGCGAAGCCCGTGCTGCCCGGCGCCTCCCGAGGAGCCGCCGGATGATCACGGCCACCGCCCCCTCCCCCACCTCGACGGCCCGCACCCCGCGCCAGGTCTGGGCCCGGTCCCGAGGGCTCCTGATCGCCCTGCTCATCCTCGTGATCGGGGGCGTCGCCTTCGCCGCCGTCCGCTCCGGAGCCGACTACGGCCAGCTCGACCCCCGCTCCGCCGACCCGAAGGGCAGCCGCGCCACGGCCGAGCTCCTCAAGGCGCGCGGGATATCCGTCACCGTCGCCACGACCCTGGACGAAGCCACCACCGCGGCGGGACCCGACACCACGCTCCTGGTCGCCGGCCCCAATCTCCTCAGCGCACCGCAACAGCGCCGGCTCCACCGGGCGACCGCGGACTCCGGCGGCCGGACCCTCCTGATAGCGCCGGGCCCCGTGGTCGTCACCAGACTGGCCCCCGGCGTACGCGCCAAACCCCACCGCCCGGTACGCGCGCTCTCCCCGTCGTGCGAGCTGGCCGCCGCCCGCAACGCCGGAACAGCGGACATGGGCGGCATCCGCTACACGGCACCAGGCACCACCGCCACCGCCTGCTACCCGAGCGACGGCCTCTCCAGCCTGTTGGTCCTCGATACCCGGCAGAACGGCGACACCGTCCTCCTCGGCTCGCCCGACTTCCTCCACAACGAACGCCTCGACAAGCAGGGAAACGCCTCGCTCGCCCTGCAACTCCTCGGTTCGCGCCCACATCTCGTCTGGTACCTCCCCTCTCTGGCTGATCCATCCGCCACCAGCGATGACGGCATTTCCGACGGTGATGACCACGGCGGAGGCAGCGACGAGGAAGGCCCCGGCCAGGAGAGCACCTTCCTCGACCTGGTCCCCTCCGGCTGGCTCTGGGGAACGCTGCAACTCACCCTCGCCGCAGCCCTCGCCGCGATCTGGCGCGCCCGCCGACTGGGCCCCCTGGTCACGGAACGGCTGCCCGTGTCCATCCGCGCATCCGAAACCGCCGAAGGCCGCGCCGGGCTCTACCGCAAGGCCAACGCCCGCGACCGGGCAGCGGACTCGCTCCGAACAGCCGCCCGGACCCGCATCGCCCGCCTCACCGACGTACCCGCCCGCGAAGCGCATGTCTCCGGTGTTCTCCTTCCTGCTGTGTCCGCCCGCATCACCACCACAGGCAACGACCTGAGCACCCTGCTCTTCGGCCCGGCCCCCGCCAATGACGCGGCCCTTGTCCTCCTGGCCGAGCAACTCGACGCCCTCGAAAGAGAGGTACGCACTTCATGAGCGCCCCGACCCCCGAGCCGGCCGAGCCGACAGCGGCCCCCGTGGCCCCTGTGGCTCCCGCAGCCGAGGAGCCCACCGACCGCGCCCGCGCGTCCCTGGAGGCACTGCGCTCCGAGATCGCCAAGGCCGTCGTCGGCCAGGACCCGGCCGTCACCGGACTCGTCGTCGCGCTGCTCTGCCGAGGCCACGTGCTCCTCGAGGGCGTTCCCGGCGTCGCCAAGACCCTCTTGGTCCGAGCCCTCGCCGCCTCTCTCGAACTGGACACCAAGCGCGTCCAGTTCACCCCCGACCTGATGCCGAGCGACGTGACGGGCTCACTCGTCTACGACGCCCGGACCGCAGAGTTCTCCTTCCAGCCCGGCCCGGTCTTCACCAATCTGCTGCTCGCCGACGAGATCAACCGCACCCCTCCCAAGACGCAGGCATCCCTCCTGGAAGCCATGGAGGAGCGTCAGGTCACCGTCGACGGCACGCCCCGCCCGCTGCCCGACCCGTTCCTCGTCGCCGCCACCCAGAACCCCGTCGAGTACGAGGGCACCTACCCGCTCCCGGAAGCCCAACTTGACCGCTTCCTGCTCAAACTGACGGTCCCTCTCCCCTCCCGGCAGGACGAGATCAACGTCCTGACCCGTCACGCCGACGGCTTCAACCCCCGTGACCTCAAGGCCGTCGGCATCCGGCCCGTCGCGGGACCGGCAGACCTGGAGGCGGCACGCTCAGCCGTCGCCAAGACGACCGTCTCCCCCGAGATAGCAGGCTATGTCGTGGATATCTGTCGTGCCACGCGCGAATCCCCCTCGCTCGCCCTTGGCGTCTCCCCCCGAGGCGCCACCGCACTGCTCGCCACCGCTCGCGCCTGGGCCTGGCTCACCGGCCGGGACTACGTCATCCCGGACGACGTGAAAGCCTTGGCCCTCCCCACGCTCCGTCATCGCATTCACCTGCGGCCCGAGGCGGAAATGGAGGGTGTCACCCCCGACTCCGTCATCACCTCGGTGCTCGCCCACGTCCCCGTACCCCGATGAGGCGGTGACCATGGCCCTCACCGGACGTACCGCACTGCTGGCCGCGCTGGGATCACTCCCCGTAGGCATCCTCGCCCCGAGCTGGACCGGGATGCTCGCGGTCAACGCCCCGCTCTCACTAGCGATTCTGTGCGACTACGCCCTGGCAGCGCCAGTGCGAACGCTCCGATTCACTCGATCCGGCGACACATCTGTTCGACTTGGTGACGCGGCAGAGGTGCAACTGACCGTGACCAACAGCTCGCGACGGCGCCTCCGCGCCCAGCTGCGCGACGCCTGGCCACCCAGCAGTTGGGCCACAGGCACCGAACAGGCCGCGTCGCGCCACACGCTGACGATTCCGCCCGGCGAACGGCGACGCCTCACCACCCTGCTGCGTCCGACCCGCCGCGGCGACCGCCAGGCCGAGCGCGTCACGGTCCGCTCATACGGTCCGCTCGGTCTCGCCGCGCGGCAGGGCCATCACCTCGTTCCCTGGACCGTGCGGGTCCTCCCTCCGTTCACCAGCCGGAAGCACCTGCCGTCCCGGCTCGCCCGGCTGAGGGAACTCGACGGCCGCACCAGCGTTCTGACACGTGGTGAGGGAACGGAGTTCGACAGCCTGCGGGCGTACGTACCGGGGGACGACACCCGCTCCATCGACTGGCGGGCAACGGCACGCCAGTCGGCCGTAGCCGTCCGGACGTGGCGTCCCGAGCGCGACCGGCACATCCTGATCGTTCTCGACACCGGCCGCACGTCTGCGGGCCGGGTGGGCGACGTCCCGCGCCTGGACGCGGCCATGGACGCCACTCTTCTGCTCACCGCACTCGCAACGCGAGCAGGCGACCGCGTGAACCTCCTCGCGTACGATCGCCGCGTTCGAGCCCGGGTTCAAGGCCGGACCGCGGCAGGCGACGTCCTGGCGACGGTCGTCAACACCCTGGCGTCTCTGGAACCGGAGCTCGTCGAGACGGACGCACGAGGGCTCAGCACCGCAGCCCTGTCCGACGCCCCCCGCGGCTCGCTGATCGTTCTCCTGACGACCCTGGAGGCCGCTCCCATCGAGGAAGGGCTCCTCCCTCTCCTCCCCCAGCTCACCCAACGCCATACGGTGCTGCTGGCAGCGGTCTCCGACCCTCGGATCGAGGACATGGCGAAGGGCCGTGGGTCGGTGGACGCGGTGTACGACGCTGCCGCCGGCACTCAAGCTCAGGCTGAACGACGCGACACGGCGGAGAAACTCCGACGCCACGGTGTCGTCGTCGTGGACGCCGCCCCGGACCATCTGGCCCCCGCACTCGCGGATGCCTACTTGGCGCTCAAGGCCGGCGGCCGCCTCTGAGGTCTGAGGGCGGTGCTCTTGCCCGTGGACGACACTTCCCGTGGACAGACCTTCACGGTTTCCATGAGTCGCGGTGAGCGATGAACCTTGCCGCACCCGCACATTGCCCACCGCTATCGCTGTCCCCAAGCAACTGAATCATGTGTCCGTGAACATCATGGGCCAGTAAACGCAGAAAAGCCCCGCACCATACGGTGCGGGGCTTTCCCGGAAAAATTGTTCGGCGGCGTCCTACTCTCCCACAGGGTCCCCCCTGCAGTACCATCGGCGCTGAAAGGCTTAGCTTCCGGGTTCGGAATGTAACCGGGCGTTTCCCTAACGCAATGACCACCGAAACACTATGAAACTACAAACAACCGGTGTGAACACAGCCGTTCATTATTTCAGAACCAACACAGTGGACGCGAGCAACTGAGGACAAGCCCTCGGCCTATTAGTACCAGTCAGCTCCACCCGTTACCGGGCTTCCACATCTGGCCTATCAACCCAGTCGTCTACTGGGAGCCTTAACCAATCA